>CAWAZV010000001.1:0-407722 GCA_963786635.1 uncultured beta proteobacterium
GCGTGAAGGCCAAGGCGCCGAAGGGAGGCAAGTGATGGAACTCAAGGTCATCAACGACAGGGGCGAGGCTCTCGCCCCGGTGGCCGCCTCCGAGGCCCTGTTCGGGCGCTCGTTCAACGAGGCGCTCGTCCACCAGGTCGTGGTCGCGTACCACGCCAACGGCCGCGCGGGAACGCGCGCGCAGAAGGACCGCGGCAACGTCAAGCACTCGACGAAGAAGCCCTGGCGCCAGAAGGGCACGGGACGCGCGCGCTCCGGCATGACGTCGAGCCCGCTGTGGCGCGGCGGCGGGAAGATCTTCCCGTCCTCACCCGACGAGAACTTCTCGCACAAGCTCAACCGCAAGATGTACCGCGCCGGCATGGCGTCGATCCTTTCGCAGCTCGTCCGCGAGGAGCGCCTGACGGTCGTCGACGCCCTCACGGTCGACCAGCCCAAGACCAGGCTCCTCACCGAGAAGCTCAAGGCGATGGGCCTCACCGAGGTGCTGATCATCACCGACCAGCCGGACGAGAACCTCTACCTTTCCTCGCGCAACCTGCCGAACGTCCTGGTTCTCGAGGCGCGCCATGCGGACCCGGTGAGCCTGGTCCGCTTCCCCAAGGTCCTGCTGACCCGCGGCGCGGTCAAGCATCTCGAGGAGGCGCTCGCATGAATACCGAACGTCTGATGAAAGTCATCCGCGCCCCGATCATCTCGGAGAAGGCGACCCTGGTGGGCGAGAAGCACCGCCAGATCGTCTTCGAGGTGCTCGCGGACGCGACCAAGGCCGAGATCAAGGCGGCCGTGGAGCTTCTCTTCAAGGAGCAGAAGGTGGAGGTCGCCGCGGTCAACGTGGTGAACCTCAAGGGCAAGCAGAAGCGCCACGGGCGCTTCGAGGGCCGCCGCCGCGACGTGAAGAAGGCCTACGTGAGCCTCAAGGGCGAAGGCGACATCAACTTCGTGGAAGGAGTGGCATAACATGGCCCTCGTCAAGACCAAACCCACCTCGGCCGGCCGCCGGTCGATGGTGAAGGTCGTCAACCCCGACCTGCACAAGGGCAAGCCGCACGCTCCTCTGCTGGAGAAGCAGTCCAAGCGCGCCGGCCGGAACTCCTTCGGCAACATCACCACGCGCCACCAGGGCGGCGGGCACAAGCAGCACTACCGCCTGATCGACTTCCGTCGCAACAAGGACGGCATTCCCGCCACGGTGGAGCGGCTCGAGTACGATCCGAACCGCAGCGCCAACATCGCGCTCCTCTGCTACGCGGACGGCGAGCGCCGCTACGTGATCGCCCCCAAGGGCATCACCGTCGGCCAGAAGATCGAGAGCGGCGCGGAAGCGCCGATCAAGACCGGCAACTCGCTCCCGCTCCGCAACATCCCGGTGGGCACGACGGTGCACTGCGTCGAGATGCTGCCGGGCAAGGGCGCGCAGATCGCGCGCGCGGCCGGCGCCGGCGTGCAGCTCCTCGCCCGCGAGGGCGAGTACGCACAGCTTCGCATGCGCTCCGGCGAGATCCGCCGCGTCCACGTCGACTGCCGCGCCACCATCGGCGAGGTGGGCAACGAGGAGCACAACCTGCGCCAGATCGGCAAGGCCGGCGCGAATCGCTGGCGCGGCATCCGTCCGACGGTCCGCGGCGAGACGATGAACCCGGTCGACCACCCGCTCGGCGGCCGCACCCGCGGCAACCGGCACCCGGTTTCCCCGTGGGGACAGCCGGCCAAGGGCAAGAAGACGCGTTCCAACAAGCGCACGCAGACGATGATCGTGCGCAGCCGCCACAAGAAGGCGTAAGGGGCAGACATGGCACGTTCAATCAAGAAGGGCCCGTTCGTCGACGGGCATCTCATGAAGAAGGTGGAAGCCGCCGTCGCGGCCAAGGACAAGCGGCCGATCAAGACCTGGTCGCGCCGTTCCACCGTCCTGCCGGATTTCGTCGGCCTCACCATCGCGGTCCACAACGGGAAGCAGCACATCCCCGTGTACGTGACCGAGAACATGGTCGGTCACAAGCTGGGCGAGTTCGCGCTCACGCGCACCTTCAAGGGCCATTCGGCCGACAAGAAGGTGGCTGCGCCGTGCGGCCCCGGCGAAGAAGTAAGGAGACCGCGATGCAAGTCGACGCAAAGCTTTACGGTGCGAAGCTCTCGGCCCAGAAGGGCCGGCTCGTCGCCGACATGGTGCGCGGCCAGAAGGTGGACCGCGCGCTCAACATCCTGGCGTTCACGCCCAAGAAGGGCGCCGTGATAATCAAGAAGGTGCTCGAGAGCGCGATCGCGAACGCCGAGCACAACAACGGCGCCGACATCGACGAGCTCAAGATCACGCGGATCGTCGTCGAGAAGGGCCCGGTGCTCAAGCGCTTCCACGCGCGCGCCAAGGGTCGCGGCAACCGCGTGCTGAAGCATACCTGCCACGTGTTCCTGACCGTCGGCGACGGCAGGAACTGAAAGGGAAAACGATGGGACAGAAGATCAATCCGACCGGTTTCCGACTTTCGGTCAACCGCAACTGGACGTCGAAGTGGTACGCGAACTCGAAGAACTTCCCGGGCATGCTCGCCGAGGACATCCGGGTCCGCGAATACCTCAAGAAGAAGCTCTCGCACGCCGCCGTGGGCAAGGTCATCATCGAGCGTCCCGCCAAGAACGCGCGCATCACCATCTACTCGGCCCGCCCGGGCGTCGTGATCGGCAAGAAGGGCGAGGACATCGAGGGCCTGCGCCACGTCCTGCAGAAGCTCATGGGCGTGCCGGTCCACGTGAACATCGAGGAGATCCGCAAGCCCGAGCTCGACGCGCAGCTCATCGCCGACTCGATCACGGGCCAGCTCGAGAAGCGCGTCATGTTCCGCCGCGCCATGAAGCGCGCCATGCAGAACGCCATGCGCCTCGGCGCCCAGGGCATCAAGATCACCAGCGCGGGACGACTCAACGGCGCCGAGATCGCGCGCACGGAGTGGTACCGCGAGGGCCGGGTGCCGCTGCACACGCTGCGCGCCGACATCGAGTACGGCTTCTCCGAGGCGCACACGACCTACGGCACGATCGGCGTGCAGGTCCTCGTCTTCAAGGGCGAGATCCTCGGCAAGGGCGAGCAGCCCGTCGTCGCGGCGCCGGAAGCCGAGCGCAAGACCAGGAAACCGGGGGTGAAACATGCTGCAGCCAGCTAGAAGGAAGTACCGCAAGGAGCAGAAGGGCCGCAACAAGGGCGTGGCCACGAACGGCGCCAAGGTCGCGTTCGGCGAGTTCGGCCTGAAGGCCATCGGCCGCGGCCGGCTCACGGCGCGCCAGATCGAGGCCGCGCGCCGCGCCATGACCCGCCACATCAAGCGGGGCGGCCGGATCTGGATCCGCATCTTCCCGGACAAGCCGATCTCCAAGAAGCCGGCCGAGGTCCGCATGGGCAACGGCAAGGGCTCGCCCGAGTACTTCGTGGCCGAGATCGTGCCGGGCAAGGTGCTCTACGAAATGGACGGTGTCGAGGAGGCGCTGGCCCGGGAGGCGTTCGCGCTTGCCGCGGCGAAGCTCCCGATCCGCACCACCTTCGTGCAACGCCTCATCGGTTGAAGGAACTGACATGAAAGCGAGCGAACTTCGTTCCAAGAGCGTGGAGGACCTGCAGAAGGAACTCCTGGAGCTGCGCCGGGCGCAGTTCGGGCTGCGCATGCAGCTCGCCACGCAGAGCCTCACCAAGAACAGCGAGATCCAGCGCGTGAAGCGCGAGATCGCGCGCGTGCACACCGTGCTCACCGAGAAGGCGAAAGCGAGCAAGCAATGAGCGAGAACGCGAAGAACCAGCGCCAGCTCACGGGCAAGGTCGTGAGCGACAAGATGGACAAGACGGTCACCGTCCTGGTCGAGCGCCAGGTGATGCACCCGGTGATCGGCAAGGTTGTGCGGCGCACCAAGAAGTACCACGCCCACAACGAGGGCAACGAGGCGAAGGCCGGCGACACCGTGGTGATCGTCGAGTGCCGCCCGCTGTCGAAGACCAAGGCATGGAAGGTCGCGAAGCTGGTCGAGCGCGCCCGCCTGGAGTAGGCTTGCGCCAGGCGGCAGAATAGCTGTTAGAATCAATGTCTTTCTGACTTTGCTCGCTTCCGGCCATGGCTTCGTCGGCCGGAAGTCTGTTACACCCCGGGCTCGTCCCGGGGGCCACCCGGGCGTCGGCCGAAGCCGATGCACCTTAAGCGCCCGGGCCCAGATTCATTCCACGCCAGCCGGCTGGTTCGCCCGCCAGGGGCGCCAATCCGGCGGAAGACGGATCCAAGACTGGCCGGACGCGCCGCAGGGCCGCCGGGTTAAGTTGGAGAGAGAACAATGATCCAGATGCAGTCGATACTCGACGTGGCCGACAACACCGGCGCGCGTTCGGTGATGTGTATCAAGGTGCTCGGAGGCTCGAAGCGCCGCTACGCCGGCATTGGCGACATCATCAAGGTGAGCATCAAGTCGGCCGCCCCGCGCGGCCGCGTGAAGAAGGGCGAGGTCTACAGCGCGGTGGTGGTGCGTACCGCGCAAGGGCGTTCGCCGCTCCGACGGTTCGGTCATCAAGTTCGACTCGAACGCGGCGGTGCTGCTCAATCCGAAGCTCGAGCCCATCGGCACCCGCATCTTCGGGCCGGTGACGCGCGAGCTGCGCACGGAGCGCTTCATGAAGATCGTCTCGCTCGCGCCTGAAGTGCTGTAGGGGCGCCGACATGAAAAAAATCCGCAAGGGCGACCAGGTGGTCGTCAACACCGGCAAGGACAAGGGCAAGCGCGGCACCGTGTTGCGCGTTCTCGACACCGGCAAGGTCGTGGTCGAGGGCATCAACCGCGTGAAGCGGCATACCCGCCCGAATCCGGTCAAGGGGCAGACGGGCGGCATCGTCGACAAGGAAATGCCGATCCAGGCCTCGAACGTGGCGCTTTTCAATCCCGCCACCGGGAAGGGCGATCGTGTGGGCATCCGCGTCCTCGAGGACGGCCGGAAGGTCCGCTTCTTCAAGTCGAACGGCGAAGTCGCCGACGCCTGAGAATCCGGGAGAGACATTCCATGGCCAAGGCCAAAGAAAAGAACACAGAAAGCCGGCAAGTCCGCGCGCGCCCACCCAGCCGCCGCGGCTGCAGACGCTGTACCGCGAGACGGTGGTCCCGGCGCTGATGAAGCAGTTCGGCTACAAGACCGTCATGCAGGTGCCGCGCATCGAGAAGATCACGCTCAACATGGGCGTGGGCGAGGCGGTCGCGGACAAGAAGATCCTCGAGAACGCCTCGGGCGACATGCAGAAGCTCGGCGGCCAGAAGCCCGTCGTCACCAAGTCGCGCAAGTCGATCGCGACCTACAAGATCCGTGCCGGCTACCCTGTCGGCTGCATGGTGACGCTGCGCTCGCGCCGCATGTACGAGTTCCTCGACCGCCTGGTCACGATCGCGTTGCCGCGCGTGCGCGACTTCCGCGGCGTCAACGGCCGCGCCTTCGACGGCCGTGGCAACTACAGCCTGGGCGTCAAGGAACAGATCATCTTCCCCGAGATCGAGTACGACAAGGTCGACGCGATCCGGGGCCTGAACATCTGCATCACCACCACCGCGAAGTCGGACGCGGAGGCGAAAGCCCTCCTCGCCGCATTCCGCTTCCCGTTCAGAACTGAGAGGGCGTAATGGCCAAGCTCGCACTCATCAACCGCGATGCGAAACGCCGCGCAACCGTGAAGAAATTCGCGGAGAAGCGCAAGGCGCTGTTCGCCATCATCAAGGACCCGAAGGCGACCGACGAGGCGCGCGACGAAGCCCAGGCAAAGCTCCAGGCGCTGCCGCGCGACTCATCCCCGGTGCGCCTGCGCAACCGCTGCGCGATCACGGGCCGCCCGCGCGGCACGTTTCCGCAAGTTCGGCCTCGGGCGCAGCAAGATCCGCGAGATCGGGATGCGCGGCGAGATTCCCGGCTTGACCAAGGCGAGCTGGTAGGAGACCCACGATGAGCATGAGTGATCCCATCGCGGATATGCTGACCCGGATCCGCAACGCGCAGGCGACGGAAAAGGTCAGCGTCGCGATTCCGTCTTCCAAGGTGAAGCTCGCCATAGCCAAGGTCCTCAAGGACGAAGGCTACATCGAGGACTTCGCGCAACGCTCCATGGACGGCAAGAACGTCCTCGAGATCGGTCTCAAGTACTACGCGGGCAAGCCCGTGATCGAGAAGATCGAGCGCGTCTCCCGTCCGGGGCTGCGCATCTACAAGGGCCGCGACGACATTCCGCGCGTCTTGAATGGCCTGGGTGTGGCGATCGTCTCCACCTCCCGGGGCGTGATGACCGACCGGCGCGCCCGCGAAACGGGCGTGGGCGGCGAAGTCCTCTGCATCGTGGTGTAAGGAGGCCAAGCCATGTCCCGAATTGCTAAGAACCCGGTACCGATTCCCGAGAAGGTCGAAGTGGCCCTCGGCCAGTCCGAAGTCACGGTGAAGGGCCCGCTCGGCACCCTCAGGCAGGCGCTGTCGAGGGACGTCGTGGTGAAGGTCGAAGGCACGCAGGTCACCTTCGCCGCCGCCAACGGCTCGATCCAGGCCAACGCCATGTCCGGCACCATGCGCGCGCTGGTCGCCAACATGGTGCACGGCGTGAAGCAGGGCTTCGAGAAGAAGCTCACCCTCGTGGGCGTGGGCTACAAGGCCCAGGCCCAGGGCAACAAGATCAACCTCGCGCTGGGCTTCTCGCACCCGATCGTGCACGTGCTGCCGGAAGGCGTGAAGGCCGAGACCCCGACGCAGACCGAGATCCTGATCAAGGGTGTGGACCGCCAGAAGGTCGGGCAGGTCGCCGCGGAAATCCGCGCGTACAAGTCGCCGGAGCCCTACAAGGGCAAGGGCGTGCGCTACGCGAACGAGACCGTGGTGATCAAGGAAACGAAGAAGAAGTAACCCGGCTAGGCGAAGGTACGGAGAACGCAATCATGAACGACAAGAAACCCTCGAGACTGCGCCGCAGCGCCAGGACGCGCGCGCGCATCCGTCGCCAGGAAGCCGTCCGCCTCACGGTGCACCGCACGAACCTGCACATCTATGCGCAGGTCGTCGCCGCCGACGGCGCGAAGATCCTCGCCTCGGCCTCCACCGTCGAGAAGGAAGTGCGCGCCAAGCATCCGAAGGGCAGCAACAAGGACGCCGCCGCCGCGGTGGGCGCCCGCATCGCCGAGAAGGCCAAGGCCGCCGGCGTCACGGAAGTCGCATTCGACCGGGCAGGCTTCAGCTACCACGGCCGCGTGAAGGCGCTTGCAGATGCCGCCCGCGAGGGCGGGCTGAAGTTCTAGAGCAGCGCCCAGGCAAGAAAACAGGAAACCGACATGGCGAAGATCGAACAGAACGACGAGCGCAGCGACGGCCTCCGGGAGAAGATGATCTCGGTGAACCGGGTGACCAAGGTCGTCAAGGGCGGCCGCATCCTGGGCTTTGCCGCGCTGACGGTGGTTGGCGACGGCGACGGCTCCATCGGCATGGGCAAGGGCAAGTCGCGCGAAGTGCCGGTCGCGGTGCAGAAGGCGATGGAGCAGGCGCGCCGCAACATGGTGAAGGTCGCGCTCAAGGGCGGGACGATCCACCACGAGGTGCTCGGACGCCACGGCGCCACGCGCGTCTTCATGCAGCCCGCGGCCGAAGGCAACGGCATCAAGGCCGGCGGCGCCATGCGCGCGGTGTTCGAGGTGATGGGTGTGACCAACATCTCGGCCAAGTGCCACGGCTCTACCAACCCCTACAACGTCGTGCGCGCCACTCTCGACGGGCTGCTGCAGCAGCATCGCCCTTCGGAGATCGCGGCAAAGCGCGGCAAGAAGGTCGAAGAGATCGTCGGCTGAGGACGGACCCGAGATGACTTCCCCCAAGAAAATCAAGGTTACCCAGATGAAGGGCCTGCGCGGCGCGCTCACCGAGCACAAGGCCACCGTGCGCGGCCTGGGACTGCGCCGCATCCGCCACACCGTGGAGCGCGAGGACACGCCCTCCATCCGCGGCATGATCAACAAGGTGAGCTATCTCGTGAAAGTCGAGGACTGAGATGGAACTCAATACGCTCAAGCCCGCAGCCGGCGCCAAGAAGGCGCGGCGCCGTGTCGGCCGCGGCATCGGCTCCGGCCTCGGCAAGACGGCCGGGCGCGGACACAAGGGCCAGAAGTCCCGTGCCGGCGGCTACCACAAGGTCGGCTTCGAGGGCGGCCAGATGCCGCTGCAGCGGCGCATGCCGAAGCGCGGCTTCGCCGCGGTCACCATCGAGGGCGCGGTCGAAGTGCGCCTGGGCGACCTGCGCAAGGTCGAGGGCGATACGGTGGACCTCGTGGCCCTGAAGGCCGCGGGACTCCTCGCCGGCTCGGTGAAGCGGGCGAAGATCATCCTCGCCGGCAAGATCGACAAGGCCGTCAAGGTGCAGGGCGTCGCTGTCACGAAGGGCGCCAAGGCGGCCATCGAGGCTGCCGGCGGCTCCATCGCGGCCTGAAACCCAAGGAATAACGCGATTGTCGGCCAATCCCCTCGCAACCCTCGGAAAGCTGGGCGACCTCAAGCGGCGCCTCTGGTTCCTCGTGGGCGCGCTCGTCGTCTACCGCATCGGGACGTACATCCCGGTGCCGGGGATCGACCCGGCGGAGCTCGCGAAGCTGTTCCAGCAGACCAAGGGCGGCATCCTGGACATGTTCAACATGTTCTCGGGAGGGGCGCTGTCGCGATTCTCGATCTTCGCGCTGGGCATCATGCCCTACATCTCGGCCTCGATCATCATGCAGCTGCTGTCGGTCGTCTCGCCGCAGCTCGAGGCGCTGAAGAAGGAGGGCGAGGCCGGCCGCCGCAAGATCACGCAGTACACGCGCTACGGTACCGTCGTGCTCGCCACGTTCCAGGCGCTCGGCATCTCGGTCGCCCTCGAGGCGCAGCCCGGGCTGGTGCTCGAGCCGGGTCTTGCCTTCCGTCTCGTTACCGTCGTCACGCTCATGACCGGCACCATGTTCCTCATGTGGCTGGGCGAGCAGATCACCGAGCGCGGACTCGGCAACGGCATCTCGATGATCATCCTCGGCGGCATCGTCGCGGGGCTGCCGTCGGCGATCGGCGGAACGCTGGAGCTGGTGCGCACCGGCGCCATGTCGATCGTCGTCGCCATGTTCATCTTCGCGCTGGTGGTCGGCGTCACCTATATCGTGGTCTTCGTCGAGAAGGGCCAGCGGCGCATCCTGGTGAACTACGCCAAGCGCCAGGTCGGCAACAAGCTCTACGGCGGCCAGAGCTCGTTCCTGCCGCTGAAGCTCAACATGTCGGGCGTCATCCCGCCGATCTTCGCCTCCTCGATCATCCTGTTCCCGGCGACGATGGCCAGCTGGTTCGGCACGAGCGAGAACATGACGTGGCTGAAGGACTTCGCCGCCGCGCTTTCGCCCGGGGCAGGCCCTGTACATCGTGATGTACGCCTCGGCGATCATCTTCTTCTGCTTCTTCTACACCGCGCTCGTCTTCAATTCGAAGGAGACGGCGGACAACCTCAAGAAGAGCGGCGCCTTCGTCCCCGGCATCCGTCCCGGCGAGCAGACGGCGCGCTACGTCGACAAGATCATCACGCGGCTCACCCTCATCGGCGCGATCTACATCACGCTGGTCTGCCTGCTGCCGGAGTTCCTGCACGGGCAGTACAACGTGCCCTTCTACTTCGGCGGCACGTCGCTGCTGATCGTGGTCGTGGTGACGATGGATTTCATGGCGCAGCTCCAGGCCTACCTGATGTCGCACCAGTACGAGAGCCTGCTCAAGAAGGCGAACTTCAAGGGCTCGGGCTTCCCGGTGCGCTAGGAAAAGCGGGAATGGCCAAGGAAGAGACGATACAGATGCAGGGGGAGATCGTGGAGACCCTCCCCAACGCGATGTTCAGGGTAAAGCTCGAGAACGGTCACGTGGTTCTGGGGCACATCTCCGGGAAGATGCGGATGCACTACATCCGGATCCTGCCGGGGGACAAGGTCACGGTCGAGCTGACCCCGTACGACTTGACGAAGGCCCGGATCACCTTCCGGGCGAAGTAAGGAGAAGAAAGATGCGAGTGCAAGCTTCGGTGAAGAAAATCTGCCGCAAGTGCAAGATCGTGCGGCGCAAGGGCGTCGTGCGCGTCATCTGCTCCGACCCGCGCCACAAGCAGCGCCAGGGCTGACCTCCAGGCCCATCCAGGACAAACGCAAGGAATAGCCATGGCCCGTATTGCCGGCATCAACATCCCGAATCACCAGCACGCCGCGATCGCCCTCACGGCGATCTACGGCATCGGCCGCGCGCGCGCGCGCCTCATCTGCGATGCGGCGGGCGTCAAGCAGTCCGCCAAGATCAAGGATCTGACCGACGGCGAGATGGACAAGCTGCGCGAGCAGGTGACGCGCTTCTCGGTCGAGGGCGACCTGCGCCGCGAGACGTCCATGAACATCAAGCGCCTCATGGACCTCGGCTGCTACCGCGGGGTGCGCCACAAGAAGGGCCTGCCGGTGCGCGGCCAGCGCACGCGCACCAACGCGCGCACCCGCAAGGGCCCGCGCAAGGCCGTGCGCCTGTCCAAGGCCGCGGCCTGACCCATCCACGAGATTTGAGGAAGAGCCCAGCATGGCCAAACCCGCCGCCACGCGCGTCCGCAAGAAGGTGAAGAAGAATGTGTCCGAGGGCATCGCGCACATTCACGCCTCCTTCAACAACACCATCGTCACCATCACCGACCGCCAGGGCAACGCGCTTTCCTGGGCGACCTCGGGCGGCGCGGGCTTCAAGGGCTCGCGCAAGTCGACTCCCTTCGCGGCGCAGGTTGCCGCCGAGGCGGCCGGCCGCGCCGCGCAGGAATGCGGAGTCAAGAACCTCGAGGTCCGCATCAAGGGACCCGGCCCCGGCCGTGAATCCGCGGTGCGGGCGCTCAATGCGCTCGGCTTGAAGATCCTTTCGATCGCCGACGTGACGCCGGTGCCGCACAACGGCTGCCGTCCGCCGAAGCGCCGCCGGATGTAACCGGCAGGCGAGAACGAAGAGACATAGGAAGAAACCATGGCACGCTATACCGGCCCCAAGTGCAAGCTCTCCCGTCGCGAGGGCACCGACCTTTTCCTGAAGAGCGCCCGTCGCGGGCTGGACACCAAGTGCAAGCTCGATGTCCGCCCCGGCCAGCACGGCGCCAAGATGACGCGGGTGTCCGAATACGGCCACCAGCTGCGCGAGAAGCAGAAGATCCGCCGCATGTACGGCGTGCTCGAGCGCCAGTTCCGCAACTACTTCGAGAAGGCCGCGCAGAAGAAGGGCGCCCACCGGCGAGACGCTGCTGCAGCTCCTCGAGAGCCGCCTGGACAACGTCGTCTACCGCATGGGCTTCGCTTCCACCCGCGCGGAGGCCCGCCAGCTCGTCTCGCACAAGGCGATCGAGGTGAACGGCAAGCCCGTGAACATCCCGTCCTACCTGCTGCGCGCGGCGGACACCATCACGGTTCGCGAGAAATCGCGCGCCCAGCTTCGCATCAAGAGCTCGCTCGACCTGGCGGAAGCCAACGGATTCCCGAGCTGGGTCGAGGTCGACCCGAAGAGCTTCAAGGGCGTTTTCAAGAGCGTGCCTGACCGCGCGGAGATCGCCTCCGACGTGAATGAGCAATTGGTGGTCGAGCTCTATTCGAAGTAATCGCTGCCCCGAAGCCACGGCAGCAGGCTCGCTCCCTCAAACGACACTGGCAGAGGCCTCTCGCATGCAAAGCAACGCCACTAATTTCCTGAAGCCCCGCATCATCGACGTGCAGAACCTTTCCCCCACGCATGCCAAGGTGGTGATGGAGCCGTTCGAGCGCGGCTACGGGCACACGCTCGGCAACGCGCTCCGCCGCATCCTGCTGTCCTCCATGCCCGGCTACGCCGCCACGGAGGTGAAGATCGCCGGCGTCCTGCACGAGTACTCGACCATCGAGGGCGTGCAGGAAGACGTCGTCGACGTGCTCCTGAACCTGAAGGGCATCGTGATGAAGCTGCACGGCCGCGGCGAGGTCAGCCTGAAGTTGAAGAAGGACAAGCCTGGCCCGGTCACCGCCGCCGACATCGAGCAGACCCACGACATCGACATCATCAACCCCGACCACGTCATCGCGCACATCACCCAGGGCGGCAAGCTGGAGATGACGGTGAAGGTGGAGAAGGGCCGCGGCTACGTGCCCGCGACCTCGCGCCGCAGCGAGGATGCGCGCGCCATCGGCGCGATCCTGCTGGACGCCTCGTTCAGCCCGGTGCGCCGCGTGAGCTACCAGGTCGAAAGCGCGCGCGTCGAGCAGCGCACCGACCTCGATCGCCTGGTGATCGACATCGAGACCAACGGCGTCATCGAGCCGGAGGAGGCGGTGCGTTACGCCGCCAGCGTGCTCGTCGACCAGCTTTCCGTGTTCGCGTCCCTGCAGTCGACCAGCGAGGAGCGGGTCGAGAGCGCCCAGCCGCAGGTCGATCCGATCCTGCTGCAGCCGGTGGACGACCTCGAGCTCACCGTGCGTTCGGCCAACTGCCTGAAGGCGGAGAACATCTACTACATCGGCGACCTGATCCAGCGCACCGAGAACGAGCTGCTCAAGACGCCGAATCTGGGGCGCAAGTCGCTCAACGAGATCAAGGAAGTGCTGGCCTCCAAGGGCCTGACACTCGGCATGAAGCTCGAGAACTGGCCGGTGGCCGGCCTCACGAAATAGGGGCGCGCCGGGCCCCAGGCGCCGGCCGCACCCCCCGTCACCCACACAATACCAATAAGGCCGTACAGGCCAAGAGAGTCGAAAGGAAACGCAAATGCGTCATCGTCACGGACTTCGCAAGCTCAACAAGACCAGCAGCCATCGCCTGGCGATGCTGCGCAACATGACCGTCTCGCTGCTCAAGCACGAGGCGATCCGCACCACGCTCCCCAAGGCGAAGGAGCTGCGCAAGGTTGCCGAGCCCATCATCACCCTCGGCAAGAACCCCACGCTCGCCAACAAGCGCCTCGCGTTCAACCGCCTGCGCGATCGCGACATGGTCGTCAAGCTCTTCGACCAGCTGGGCCCGCGATACAAGGACCGCAACGGGGGCTACCTTCGCATCCTGAAGTGGGGATTCCGCCAGGGCGACAACGCGCCGATGGCGCTGGTCGAGCTGATGGACCGCCCCGAGCAGCCCGAGGGTGCCGAGAAGGCTGCAAAGGCGGCCTGAAGCCGCCACGGCACGCGCACGGAAAAGCCGGCCTCTGGCCGGCTTTTTTCATTTCCGGAGCGGCCCTAGAGCAGGACGATGACGCGGTAGTCGTTCACGTTGGTGCGCGTCGGTCCCGTCACCACGAGGTCGCCGAGCGGGGCGAAGAAGCTCCAGGCATCGTTCGCCGCGAGCATCCTCGTCGCATCCACGCCCAGCGCGCGGGCGCGGGCAAGCGAGTCGGGGGTGGCGATCGCGCCGGCATTGGACTCGGCGCCGTCGATGCCGTCCGTGTCGGCGGCAAGCGCCCAGGTGTCCGCGAGGCCGTCGAGTTCGCGCGCGAGCGAGAGCAGGAACTCGCTGCAGCGCCCGCCCTTGCCGCCGCTGCCGCGCAGGGTGACGGTGGTCTCCCCCCCGGAGATGAGGGCCACCGGCGGCTTCATGGGGTGCGCATGCAGCCGGATCTGCCGGGCAAGCGCCGCGTACACCTTGGCGACTTCGGCGGCCTCGCCGGTCACGCTGTCGCCCAGCACCATGGGCGTGATGCCGCGCTGCTGCACGAACGCGGCCGCGGCCATCAGGCTGCGGTGCGCCGTCGCGATCACGCGCACGTCGACCCGGTTGAATCCCGCGTCGCCCGGCTTGGGCGTTTCCGGTATCTCCCCGGCAACGCCTCGCGCGAAATGGCGGGCGATCGCGGGCGGAGCGGTCACGCGGAAGCGCCGCAGGATGTCGGCTGAATCCCGGTAGGTCGTCGGGTCCGGCGAACACGGCCCCGAGCCGATGTGCGTGGGGTCGTCGCCGGTCACGTCGGAAATCACCAGGGCACGAACCTCGGCGCGCGTTGCCAGGGCGAGGCGCCCGCCCTGAATGGCCGACAGGTGCTTGCGGATCGTGTTCATGTCCTGGATCGGGGCGCCACAGGCGAGCAGCTCGCGCGTGAGCGCCCGCAGGTCGGCCATTGCGATGCCGGCGACGGGAAGCGAAAGCAGGCTCGAGCCGCCGCCCGAGACGAGGACGAGCAGCAGGTCGTCCTTGTCGAGTGCCGAGGCGCAATCCAGGATCTCTTGCGCGGCCTTTTCCCCCGCTGCGTCGGGAACGGGGTGGCCCGCCTCGACAACGCGAATGCGCCGCGTGGGAACGCCGTGGCCGTAGCGGGTGATGACCAACCCCTCGAGCGGCGAGTCCGCGGGCCAGTGCGCCTCGACCGCCGCGGCCATCGCCGCCGCGGCCTTGCCCGCGCCCACCACGAGGGTCCGCCCCGGCGGCGGTGCCGGCAGGTGTGCGGGGACGATGGCGAGCGGGTCGGCCGCCGCAAGCGCAGCCTGGAAGCTGCCGAGCAGCAGTTCGCGCGGATTCATCATGCGGAGGCCTTGCGCTTGGCCGCGGGAGCCAGCGCGCCCGCCAGGAAGTGCCCGGTGAAGCTCGCCCGCGTGGCGGCGATCTCCTCCGGGGTGCCCTGGGCGATGATGCGGCCGCCGCCATCGCCGCCCTCCGGACCCAGGTCGATCACCCAGTCGGCAGTCTTGATGACGTCGAGGTTGTGCTCGATCACCACGACCGTGTTGCCGTGGTCGCGCAGGCGGTGCAGCACGCCGAGGAGCAGGTCGATGTCGTGGAAGTGCAGGCCCGTGGTGGGCTCGTCGAGGATGAAGAGGGTGCGCCCGGTGTCGCGCTTGGAGAGCTCGAGCGCCAGCTTCACGCGCTGCGCCTCGCCGCCGGAGAGCGTCGTGGCGCTCTGGCCGAGACGCACGTAGCCCAGGCCCACCTCGGTGAGCGTCTGCAGTTTCCTGGCGATGGCCGGCACCGACGCGAAGATCTCGTGGGCCGCCTCGACGGTCATGTCGAGCACCTCGCAGATGTTGCGGCCGCGGT
This sequence comes from uncultured beta proteobacterium, assembly GCA_963786635.1. Lineage (GTDB taxonomy): Bacteria > Pseudomonadota > Gammaproteobacteria > Burkholderiales > Usitatibacteraceae > FEB-7. The sequence goes on from CAWAZV010000001.1 coordinate 15,038, forward strand.
AGCGGACATCCAGCGTTTCGCGGTTGTAGCGCTTGCCGTGGCACAGGTCGCAGGTGACATAGACGTCGGGCAGGAAGTGCATCTCCACCTTGATCACGCCGTCGCCCTGGCACGCCTCGCAGCGGCCCCCCTTCACGTTGAAGGAGAAACGTCCCGGGCCGTAGCCGCGCGCGCGCGACTCCGGCGTTCCCGCGAAGAGGTCGCGGATCGGCGTGAAGAGCCCGGTGTAGGTCGCGGGGTTGGAACGCGGCGTGCGCCCGATCGGGCTCTGGTCGACGTTGATCACCTTGTCGAAGTGGTCCAGCCCGTCGATCGAGTCGTGGTCGGAGGGCTCCGTGGCGGCACCGTACAGGTGCCGCGCCGCCGAGGCGTAGAGCGTGTCGTTGATGAGCGTCGACTTGCCCGAGCCGGAGACGCCGGTCACGCAGACGAAGAGGCCGACGGGAATGTCCACCGTCACGTCCTTCAGGTTGTTGCCGCGCGCGCCGGCCACGCGCAGGAAGCGCTTGGCGTCCCGGCGGTGGCGGCGGGCGGGCAGGGCAATGGCGCGGCGCCCCGACAGGTACTGCCCGGTGAGCGAGGCCGGATTGCGCTCGATCTCGGTCGGCGTGCCCTGCGCGACGATCTCGCCGCCGTGCTCTCCGGCACCGGGGCCCATGTCGACGACGTGGTCGGCGGCGTGGATGGCCTCCTCGTCGTGCTCGACGACGATGACCGAGTTGCCGAGGTCGCGCAGGCGCTTGAGGGTGTCGATGAGGCGCGCGTTGTCGCGCTGGTGCAGGCCGATGGAGGGCTCGTCGAGCACGTACATCACGCCCGTGAGCCCGGAGCCGATCTGGCTCGCGAGCCGTATGCGCTGCGCCTCGCCGCCGGAGAGGGTGTCGGCGGAGCGCGTGAGGGAGAGGTAGTCGAGGCCGACGTCGTTCAGGAAGCGGATGCGGTTGGCGATCTCGCGCAGGATCTTCTCCGCGATCGCCTGCCGGTTGCCCGAGAGCTGCAGGCCCTCGAAGAACGGCTGCGCGTCCTTCAACGGCATCGCCGAGGCTTCCTGGATGCTGCGCCCCGCCACGAGCACGTGGCGCGCCTCCAGCCGCAGCCGCGCGCCGTCGCATTCCGGGCAGGTGCGGTTGTTCAGGTACTTCGCCAGCTCCTCCTTCACCGCCGCCGAGTCCGTCTCGCGGAAGCGCCGCTCGAGGTTGGGCACGATTCCCTCGAAGGCGTGCTCGCGCACCGCGGACTTGCCGCGTTCTCCGGGATAGCGGAAGGCGATCTTCTCGCCGCCGGACCCGTCCAGGACCACCGCCTGCGCCTCGCCCGGCAGGTTCTCGAACGGCGTCTCGACGTCGAACCCGTAGTGCTGCGCGAGCGACACGAGCATCGAGAAGTAGAACTGGTTGCGCCGGTCCCAGCCGCGGATGGCGCCCCCCGCCAGCGACAGGTGCGGGAAGGCCACCACCCGCTTCGGGTCGAAGAACGTGACCTGGCCCAGCCCGTCGCACTTCGGGCAGGCGCCCATGGGGTTGTTGAAGGAAAAGAGCCGCGGCTCGAGTTCGGGGGCGGAGAAGCTGCAGTGCGGGCAGGCGAACTTCGCCGAGAAGAGGTGCTCGCGGCCCCCGTCCATCTCGACGGCGAGGGCGCGACCGTCGGCGTGCCGCAGCGCCGTCTCGAACGACTCCGCGAGGCGTTGCCTGGCGTCCGCCTGCACCTTCAGCCGGTCGATGACGATCTCGATGGTGTGCTTGCGGTTGCGCTCGAGCTTCGGCAGCTGGTCGATCTCGTGCACCGCGCCGTTGATGCGCAGGCGCACGAAACCCTGCGAGCGCAGCTCCTCGAAGAGCTCGGCCTGCTCGCCCTTGCGCGCCACCACCAGCGGGGCGAGCACCATCACGCGCGTCGCCTCGGGCATCGCCAGGACGTGGTCGACCATCTGCGAGACGCTCTGCGCGGAGAGCGCGATGCCGTGTTCCGGGCAGTGCGGCTCGCCCACGCGCGCGAACAGCAGCCGCAGGTAGTCGTGGATCTCGGTGACCGTGCCGACCGTCGAGCGCGGGTTGTGGGAGGTCGCCTTCTGCTCGATGGAGATCGCCGGCGACAGACCCTCGATCAGGTCCACGTCCGGCTTTTCCATGAGCTGCAGGAACTGCCGGGCATACGCGGACAGGGACTCGACGTAGCGCCTCTGCCCCTCGGCGTAGAGGGTGTCGAAGGCGAGCGAGGATTTCCCCGAACCGGAGAGCCCCGTGATCACCACGAGCCGCTCGCGCGGGATGTCGAGGTGGACGTTCTTGAGGTTGTGCGTGCGGGCGCCGCGAATTCGGATATGGTCCATGCCCGGTATGAGGTGTGGTTCCTTGTGGTTCCTGGCACCCCGGGACGCGAGGGCGGTCCGCGAGGGCAATCTGCTAATATACCTGAGCGTCCTTTCCCGTTCGAATCCCCCCCAGTGACCCCTTCTCCGGTCCGCATGAGCGCGGAGGAGCTCCGGGCGAGCTTTTCGCTCGCCTCGATCTTCGGCCTGCGCCTGTTCGGCATGTTCATCATCCTGCCGGTGTTCGCGCTCTACGCGGAGCGCCTGCCCGGCTGGGACCTCACGCTCGTGGGAATCGCGCTGGGGGCCTACGGGCTCACGCAGGCGATCCTGCAGGTCCCGTTCGGGTGGGCGTCCGACCGCCTCGGCCGCAAGCCGGTGCTGGTGGCGGGCCTGGTGGTGTTCGCCGCCGGCAGCGTGATCTGCGCCCTGGCCGAGGCACCCTGGGCCGTCATCCTCGGCAGGACCGTGCAGGGGGCCGGCGCGATCTCGGGCGTTGCCATCGCCATGGCGGCGGACCTCACGCGCCCCAGCCAGCGCACCAAGTCGATGGCCATCATCGGCTCGACCATCGGCGTTTCCTTCGCGCTCTCGTTCGTCGTGGCGCCTGTCCTGCAGCGGGCGGTCGGCGTCCCCGGGATCTTCGCGCTCACGGGCGTGCTGGCCCTCGTCGCGATCGCGATCGTCGCCTGGGTGGTGCCGCCGCAACCCGCGGCACGGCATGGCGTGGTGCCGGTGCCCTTCGCGCAAGTGCTGCGCGACCCGGAGCTGGTACGGCTCAACGTCGGCATCTTCGCGCTGCACGCGATCCTCATGGCGCTCTTCGTCGTGGTGCCCCTGGCCCTCGTGCGTTCGGGGCTGCCCGCGGCCGCGCACTCGTGGATGTACCTGGCCGCCGTGGGCATCGGCTTCGTGCTCATGCTGCCGTTCGTGGCGGTGCGCTCCATCGCCGTGCACGAGAGAGCCGTCTTCCTCGGTGCGGTTGCCGTGCTGGCGGTCGGCCTCTGCGTCCTTGCCCTGGCATCCGATGCCCTGTGGCTGCTGGCGACCGGCCTTGTCATCTTTTTCGCCGCCTTCAACGTTCTTGAGGCGAAGCTTCCCGCGCTCGTGTCCAAGGCGGCGCCGCCGGCGGCGAAGGGAGCTGCCTCCGGCGTCTATTCGAGCGTACAGTTCCTCGGTACCTTCGTCGGCGCGGCAGCCGGCGGCGTCATCGCGCAGCACTTCGGCCCCGTGGCCGTCCTCGCAACCTGCCTCGCGCTCGCGGCCCTGTGGCTCGCGGCCGCCTGGCCGATGGGGGAGCCGGCCGCGCATGCGGCGGATCCGCCCGAGCCTCACCAGCCGCAAGAATCCAACCCCTGACCCCGGGAGAAAACCATGGCATCCGTCAACAAAGTCATCCTCATCGGCAACCTCGGCCGCGATCCCGAGACCCGCTACATGCCCGACGGCGGCGCCGTCACCAACGTGTCGATCGCGACCACCGAGTCGTGGAAGGACAAGAACGGCGAGAAGCAGGAAAAGACCGAGTGGCACCGCGTGGCCTTCTTCGGCAAGCTCGCGGAGATCGCCGGCGAATACCTGAAGAAGGGCAGCCAGATCTACGTCGAGGGGCGGCTGCAGACGCGCAAGTGGCAGGACAAGGATGGCCAGGACAAGTACACCGACCGAGATCGTCGCCGACCGCATGCAGATGCTGGGCTCGCGCCAGGGCATGGGCGGCGGCGACCGCGAGCGCGATTCCGGAGAAAGGGAAGGGGCCGCGAAGCCGGCCGGCAAGCCCGCCGCAGCCAAGCCCGCCGGTTCCAAGTTCGACGACTTCGAGGACGACATCCCGTTCTGAGCTTGAAGGAACGGCAGGGCGCCCCCACTGTCGAATCCCGAGCCGGCGCTCCCCGCCCAACCACCCCGGAAAACCATGAAACGCATCGTCCTTTTCCTCGCCACCAACCTCGCAGTGATGCTGGTGCTTTCGGTCACGCTGAACGTGCTGGGCGTGAACCGCTTCCTCGCGGCCGATGGCCTGAACGTCGGCATGCTCGTGGTGTTCTCCGCGGTCGTGGGCTTCGGCGGGGCGTTCATCTCGCTCCTGATGTCCAAGCGCGATGGCCAAGTGGTCGACCGGCGCGCACGTGATCGAGGCGCCGCAGAGCGCGGACGAGCAGTGGCTGGTGAACACCGTGAAGCGCCTCGCGGACAAGGCCGGGATCGGCATGCCCGAGGTCGCCGTGTACGAGGGCGAGCCGAACGCGTTCGCCACCGGCGCCTTCCGCGATTCGGCGCTGGTCGCGGTTTCCACCGGGCTCCTGCACTCGATGACGAAGGAGGAAGTGGAAGCCGTTCTCGCCCATGAGGTCGCGCACGTGGCCAACGGCGACATGGTCACGCTCACGCTCATCCAGGGCGTGGTGAACACCTTCGTCGTTTTCCTCGCGCGGGTCGTCGGCACGCTCGTGGACAAGGCCATCTTCCGCACGGAACGGGGCGTCGGTCCCGGCTACTACGTCACGGTCATCGTCTGCGAGATCGTGTTCGGACTCCTGGCGTCGATCATCGTGGCGTGGTTCTCGCGCCAGCGCGAGTTCCGCGCCGATGCGGGGGCGGCGAGCTATCTCGGCACGCCGCGCCCGATGGTCTCCGCGCTGCGCCGTCTCGGCGGCCTCGAGCCGGGCGAGCTGCCGAAGGCGTTCCAGTCGTCGGGCATTTCCGACAAGGCGGGCTTCATGGCCCTCTTTTCGACCCATCCCCCGATCGAGGCGCGCATCGCCGCCCTCGAAGCGCGGGGTTGACGGCCGGCACGACTCCCGAAAGGCAGCCCGCGCGGCTCGCCTTCCTCGTCGCGCTCACCGTCTTTGCGCACACGGCGTTCAACGGCAGCCGCGTCACCGTCTCCCTCTATGCGCTGAGCCTGCAGTCGACGCCGCTGACCGTGGGCGTCCTCGTGTCCCTCTACTCGCTGCTGCCGATGTTCCTGTCGGTGAGCGCGGGGCGGATGGTCGACCGCGTGGGCCCGGCGCGGCCGCTCCTGTGGTCGGCGGCGGCGATCGCGTTCGGCGTGGGGCTGCCGTTCGTCGTGACGGGGCTTCCGGCCCTCTACATCGCGTGCGCCGTCATCGGCCTCGCCTTCATGGTGTTCCACATCGCCGTGCAGAGCGCGGTGGGAGCGCTCAGCGATCCGAGCGAGCGTGCAGTCAACTTCAGCTGGCTGGCGCTCGGCTTTTCCATTTCCGGATTCCTCGGCCCCACGACGGCCGGGCTCGCGATCGACTTCGTGGGTCACCGCGCCACCTTCGGCATACTCGCTGCCTTCGCCGTCGTGGCGGCGTTGGCGCTCGCGATCGTGAAGCCCCGGATCCCGCGCGCGCAGGCCGGCAAGGCGCCGGGCGGGGACCTGGCCGGACTCCTCGAGAGCGCCCAACTGCGCCGCGTGTTCCTGGTCACCGGCATCCTGGCCATGGCCTGGGATCTCTTCTACTTCGTGATGCCGATCTACGGGACCTCGATAGGCCTGACCGCCTCGACGATCGGCGCGATCCTCGGTTCGTTCGCGCTCGCGACCTTTGTCGTGCGCCTGTTCCTGCCGTGGATGGCGCGGCGGCTGCGCGAGTGGCAGCTGGTGACGGCCACACTCTTCATCGCGAGCCATCGCCTATGCGCTCTTTCCGCTCGTGCGGACGGTGCCGCTCATCGCCGCCATCGCCTTCCTGCTGGGCCTCGGGCTGGGCGCGTCGCAGCCGAGCCTCATGTCCCTCATCCAGCACGCGACCCCTGTCGGGCGGCTGGGCGAGGCGCTCGGCGTGCGCACCACGGTCATGAACATGAGCCACACTTTGCTGCCCCTGCTGTTCGGGGGCGTGGGCACGGCGCTGGGGATGGGGCCGGTGTTCTGGGCCATGGCTGTTTCCCTCGGCGCCACCGGCGTGTTTGCGAGGCGCCATCGCGGGGGACCGTGAGCTCTCTCCCCCGGAAACCGGCGTGATGCGCCAAGTGCTTGTGTTAAAATGATTATTTTTCGCGTCCCGAGGTAACCATGCCCATTTACGAATACCGTTGCGCGAGCTGTGGCCATCAGCAGGAGTTCCTCCAGAAGTTGAGCGACCCGCCGCACACGCGCTGCACGAAGTGCGGCGAGGAGTCGTTCGCGAAGATGGTCACGGCAGCCGGCTTCCAGCTGAAGGGCAGCGGCTGGTACGCCACGGACTTCAAGGGCAGCGGCCAGAAGCCGGCGGCGAAAGCGGCGAGGGTGCGGGCGGCGAATCGAAAGGCGAAGCGGCGAAGCCCGCGGCGCCGGCGTGCGGCACCGGCGCCTGCCCGGCCTGCCAGTAAGGCGCGGCGCGTGACCCTTCCGGCTCCGTAGAGATGCGCAGGCGTGTCATGGCGACGCTGAGGCGTTATCTCATTGCCGGGCTCCTCGTGTGGATACCGCTCGCGATCACCTTCTGGGTGCTCGCGCTGCTGGTCGAACTCATGGACCAGTCGCTGCTCATCGTCCCGGCGCGCTACCGCAGCGACGCGCTGCTGGGCTTCCACCTCCCCGGGCTGGGAGCCGTCCTCACCATCCTGATCCTTCTCGCCACCGGCGCGAGTCGCCGCGAATTTCTTCGGCAAGCGCCTGCTCGCCCTGTGGGAGTCGATCCTCGGCCGCATCCCGATCGTGCGCTCGATCTACGGCGGGGTGAAGCAGATCAGCGACACGCTCTTCTCGCCCGACGGCAAGGCCTTCCGGCGCGCGGTGCTGGTGCGCTATCCGCATGCGGGGGCCTGGACCGTCGCGCTCGTCACCGGCACTCCCGAGCACGAGGTCACCGATCACCTCGGGCACCAGCAGATCTCGGTGTTCGTGCCGACCACGCCCAACATCACGGCGGGCTTCTTCCTGATCGTGCCGCGATCCGACACGATCGAACTGCAGATGAGCGTCGACCAGGCGCTCAAGTACATCATCTCCATGGGGGTGGCCGAGCCGCCGCGCCCCGGGGCCCGGCCCGAGAGCAGCGCCTCCGGGACCGACCTTAATCCGGTGCCGTCGCCGAAAACGTAGGCGGCGGCAAGGCCACCCGGTATCCCGAATGACCGGTTCCCGCGATCCCCGCGGGAGCGACGAACGAAATCGCCTCCGGCAAGCGAGGCACAGAAGAGACCATGCGAACCGAATACTGCGGACTGATCGACAAGCGATTCCTGGGCAAGACCGTCACCCTCTTCGGCTGGGCGCACCGCCGCCGCGACCATGGCGGCGTCATCTTCATCGACCTGCGCGACCGCGAGGGCCTCGTGCAGGTGGTGAGCGACCCGGACCGCAAGGAGACCTTCGCCAACGCCGATCGCGTGCGCAACGAATTCGTCCTGCGCGTGACGGGCGTGGTGCGGCCGCGGCCCGAGGGAACCGTGAATCCGGGCCTGAAGAGCGGCGAGATCGAGGTGCTGGCGCACGAGCTGGAGATCCTCAATCCCGCGACCACGCCGCCGTTCATGATGGACGACGAGACGCTCTCCGAGGAGGTGCGCCTGCGCTACCGCTACCTCGACCTGCGCCGCGAGCCGATGCAGAAGGCGCTGAAGATGCGCCACCGCACGGCGAAGGCGGTGCGCGAGTACCTGGACGAGCACGGCTTCATCGACGTGGAGACGCCCGTTCTCTACAAGTCCACGCCGGAGGGCGCGCGCGAGTTCCTCGTGCCCTCGCGCATCCATGACGGCCAGTTCTACGCCCTGCCGCAGTCGCCGCAGCTCTTCAAGCAGCTGCTCATGGTGGCGGGCTTCGACCGCTACTACCAGATCGTCAAGTGCTTCCGCGACGAGGACCTGCGCGCCGACCGCCAGCCCGAGTTCACGCAGATCGACATCGAGACTTCGTTCCTGTCCGAGCGCGAGATCCAGGACATCATGGAAGGCCTCGTGCACCACGTCTTCAAGCGGGTCCTCGACGTGGACCTGCCCGCCGTTCCCGCGCATCGCCTATGCCGATGCGATGGCGAAGTACGGCAGCGACAAGCCGGACCTGCGCGTGAAGCTCGAGCTCACCGATCTCACCGACCTCATGAAGGGTGTCGACTTCAAGGTCTTCCGCGCCGCCGCCGACCTGCCCGACGGCCGCGTGGCGGCCCTGCGCGTGCCCGGCGGCAACGCCGCCTTCACGAGGAAGGAGCTCGACGACCTGGCGCCCTTCGTCGCCATCTACGGCGCCAAGGGCCTCGCCTACATTCGCGTGAACGACCGCACCAAGGCCAACGAGGAGGGCCTGCAGTCGCCCATCGTGAAGTTCTTCAAGCCGGCGGAGCTCGCCGCCATCCTCGAACGCACCGGCGCGCAGGACGGCGACGTGATCTTCTTCGGCGCCGACCGCCGCAAGGTGGTGAACGACGCCATGGGGGCGCTGCGCGTGAAGGTCGGGCACGAGAAGGGGCATGCCGAGCCGGGCTGGCGCCCGTGCTGGGTCCTCGACTTTCCCGCCTACGAATACGACGAGGAGGGCAAGCGCTGGATGGCCGCCCATCACCCGTTCACGAGCCCGAAGGACGAGCACATCGCGCTCATGTCCTCGGACCCGGGCAAGGTGCTCGCCAAGGCCTACGACATCGCCCTCAACGGCTGGGAGATCGGCGGCGGCTCGGTGCGTATCCATCGCGCCGAGGTGCAGGCGCAGCAGTTCAAGACGCTGGGCATCGGCGACGAGGAGGCGCGCGCCAAGTTCGGCTTCCTGCTCGATGCGCTCGCCTACGGGGCGCCGCCGCACGGCGGCATCGCCTTCGGCTTCGACCGCATGGTGGCGCTGATGGCGGGCGTGGACCAGATCCGCGACGTGATCGCCTTCCCGAAGACGCAGCGCGGCCAGGACCTGATGGTCGAGGCGCCCAGTCCCGTGACCGAGCGGCAGCTGCGCGAGCTGCACATCCGGCTGCGCAGCAGGGGGCAGCCCCCTCCTCTCCCTGGGGAGGCGGGAGGGAAGGCGTGACGATCGCCCTCATTGCCCACGGCGGCGCCGGCAAGTGGCGCCCGGGCTCCGATGACGATGCGACCGAGGGGCTGCGTGCGGCCGTCGCGGCCGGCCGGGCGATCCTCGCGGACGGCGGCCACGCCATCGACGCGGTGTGCGCGACGGTGGTGGCGCTCGAGGACAACCCGATCTTCAACGCCGGCACCGGCGCGGTGCTCAACTTCGACGGCTACTGCGAGCTCGACGCGAGCGTGATGGAAAGCGGCGAAGCGCGCGTGGGTGCCGTCTCCGGCCTGCAGCGGGTGAAGAACCCGATCCTGGTCGCGCGCAAGGTCATGGAGGAGACCGACCACGTCATGCTCACCGGCGACGGCGCGCAACGCTTCGCGCGCGTGATGGGCTTCGCCGATCACGACCCGGTCACCCCCGAGCGGCGCGCGGACTGGTTCGACAAGAGGAACCGCATCGACGACGTCCTCGGAGCGCGGGCGCTCAAGATGCGCCGCTTCCTGAAGGAGCATCCGGAATACGCCGGCGGGACCGTCGGCGCAGCGGCGGTCGATGCCCATGGCATCCTCGCCGCGGCGACGTCGACCGGCGGCGTCACCCTCAAGATGGTGGGGCGTGTCGGCGACTCGCCCTTTCCGGGGGCGGGAAACTACGCATGCCGGCGCGTGGCCGCCTCGGCCACCGGCACCGGGGAGTTCGTGCTGCGCTCGCTCGCCACGCGCGCCATCGCGGAGCGGGTCGAGCAGGGCATGCGCCTGGCCGATGCCGTGGCGGCGGTGCTCGAACGGCTCGGAAGCGATTTCGACGCGGACGTCGGCTTCATCGCGGTCGACGACCACGGCGTGCCGGTCGCCATGCACCGGACGAGGGACATGCCGCATGCGTTCTTCTCCGGCGGCGCCGCGGTGGAGTCGCGCATGCGGGCGCACCCGCTTGGCTAGGCCGCACAAGATCCCGGTCTCGACACTCGTCGTCATCTACACGCCGGATCTCGACGTGCTCCTCATCGAGCGGGCCGACCATCCCGGCTTCTGGCAGAGCGTGACCGGCAGCCAGGATCCCGGCGAGACGCTCAGCCAGACGGCGATCCGCGAAGTGGCCGAGGAGACCGGGATCGACGCGACGCGTCACGCGCTCGCCGACTGGCAGCTGGAGAACGTCTACGAGATCTTCGCGGTGTGGCGCCATCGCTACGCGCCCGGCGTCACCCACAACACCGAGCACGTGTTCGGCCTGCGCGTGCCCGGGCGGCTCGCGCCGCGGCTCGCCCCGGAGGAGCACCGCAACTACCGGTGGCTGCCCTGGCGGGAAGCGGCCAACGAGGTGTTTTCGTGGAGCAACCGGCAGGCGATACTGATGCTTCCCGAAAAGGACCCGCCACGCCCCACGGCGGCGAACCAGCCATGAATCCCGGAGCCGACCCGGAACTCACCGTCGTCACCTACAACATCCACAAGGGGCTCTCGGCGCTGAACCGCCGCCTCGTGGTGCACGACATCCGCGAGCGCCTGCACGCGCTCGCCCCCGATGTGGTGTTCCTGCAGGAGGTGCAGGGGGCGCACAGCCGGCATTCGCGCCGCCATCTCGCCTGGCCCGAGGGGAGCCAGCACGAGTTCCTCACGCAGGCGGGGGGCCATGCGGCCTACGGGATGAATGCCGTCTACTCCGACGGGCATCACGGCAATGCGATCGTGAGCCGCTTCCCGATCGTGAGCTCGGAGAACATCGACATTTCGCATCACGCGCTGGAAAGCCGCGGCCTGCTGCATTGCGAACTGAAGGTGCCGGGCTGGAAGCAGACCCTGCACTGCATCAACGTCCACCTCGGGCTCTGGGGCCGCAGCCGGCGCCTGCAGGTCGAGTGGCTGTGCCACCGCATCTGCGACGCGGTCCCGGCGGGCGCGCCGCTGGTCGTCGCGGGCGACTTCAACGACTGGCGCGGGAAGGCGACCGCCGTGCTCGCGCGCGAGCTGGGCCTCGCGGAGGTGTTCGAATCCGCGCACGGCCGGCACGCGCGCAGCTACCCCGCGCGCCTGCCGATCCTCACCCTCGACCGCATCTACGTGCGCGATCTCAAGGTGGCCACCGCGCACCGCCTCGCCGAGGAATCCTGGTCGGGACTGTCGGACCATGTCGCGCTCGCCGCCCGCCTGTCGCGCTGAAGCCCGGCGGGGGAACGCGTGAAGCTGGTCCCGGGCAACCGCGTGACGCTGCTGCGCAACGGGGCGGAGTTCTTCCCGGCGCTGGTGGCGGCAATCGACTCCGCGGCCGACGAGGTCCGCATCGAGTCGTACATCTTCGTCGCCGATTCCGCCGGACGCGCCGTGGGGGAGGCGCTCAAGCGCGCGGCCCGCCGCGGCGCCAGGGTGCGCCTCCTGGTGGACGGGTTCGGTTCGCGTGACCTGTCCGTCGCGAATTCGTCGACGATCTGCGCGCCGCCGGCGTCGCCGTGCTGCGCTTCCGCCCCGAGCGCGGGTGGTTTGCCTTCCGGCGCAACCGGCTGCGGCGCCTGCACCGCAAGATCGCGCTGGTCGACGGGCGCGTGGGATTCGTCGGCGGCATCAACATCCTCGACGATCACTCCGGCCATGATTTCCGGGCGCCGCGCTACGACTACGCCGTGCGCATCGAAGGCCCCCTGCTGGCCCGCATCTACCCGGTCGTGCACCGCATGTGGTGGGTCGTGGCGACGCTCGTCGGGCCAGCAGTCGGCGAGCCGGAGTTCCGTCCGCCGGCGGTGCAGCCGCAGCCGGCGGGCGATTGCGTCGCCGCGTTCGTGCATCGCGACAACTTCCGCCATCGCCACGACATCGAGGCGCTCTACCTCGACGCCATCCGCGGCGCGCGGCGCGAGATCTTCATCGCCTGCGCCTACTTCATGCCCGGCTGGCGCATGCGCCATGCCCTGATGGATGCCGCCGCGCGCGGCGTGCGCGTCGCGATCGTCGTGCAGGGCTGGTCTGACCACCGCGTGTTCCAGCACGCGAGCCGCGTCCTGTACGGCTCGCTGCTGGACCACGGCGTGGAGATCTACGAGTACGAGCGCAGCGAGCTGCACGCGAAGGCAGCCGTGGTCGACGGGCGCTGGGCCACGGTGGGATCGTCGAACCTCGACCCGTTCAGCCTGTTCCTCGCGCGCGAGGCCAATGTCGCGGTGCTGAACGACGCGTTCGCCCGCGAGCTGCGCGATTCCATCGGGCAGGAGATCGATCACGGTGCCCGGCCGGTGCCGCGGCTCCTGTGGAAGCGCCGGCCGTGGCCGATGCGCGTCGCGGCCTGGCTCGCCTACGGCTATGCGCGGCTGGCGATGGGCATCGCCGGCATCGGCGAGCGCTGGTCGTGAGCGGCCCGCGCGCCTAGCGGTGGTCGACGCGGTTGGCGGAGGCGCCGCGGATCAGCGTCCCCACGCCTTCGGCCGTGAGCACCTCGAGCAGCAGCGCGTGCGAGACGCGCCCGTCGATGATGTGCGCGGTCTTCACGCCGTTCTTCACCGCGTCCAGGGCGCACTGCACCTTGGGCAGCATCCCGCCCGAAATGGTGCCGTCGTCGATCATCTCGTTCACCTTCTTGGCGGTGAGGCCCGTGATCACGTTGCCGGACTTGTCGAGGACGCCCGTGGTGTTGGTGAGGAGGATCAGCTTCTCCGCCTGCAGGGTCACGGCGAGCTTGCCGGCCGCGATGTCGGCGTTGATGTTGTAGGCGGTGCCCTTTTCGTCGGCTCCGATCGGGGCGATCACCGGGATGAAGTCGCGCTCGTCGAGCAGATGGATGATCTCCGGATCGATGCGCACGACCTCGCCGACCAGGCCGACGTCGATCTTCTTCTTCTTGTCCTCCTTGCTCGCCACCTTCAGCTTGCGGGCGTGGATGAAGTGCCCGTCCTTGCCGGTGAGTCCCACGGCCTTGCCGCCGGCCTTGTTGATCAGCGTGACGATCTCCTGGTTGATGAGGCCGCCGAGCACCATCTCCACCACGTCGAGGGTTTCCTCGTCGGTGACGCGCATGCCCTGGATGAACTCGCTCTGCTTGCCGAGCTTCTGCAGGAGCGCGCCGATCTGCGGGCCGGCGCCGTGCACGACCACCGGGTTCATGCCGATCAGCTTCAGCAGCACGATGTCCTCGGCGAAGTCCTCCTGCAACGCGATGTCGGTCATCGCGTTGCCGCCGTACTTGATGACGATGGTCTTGTCGTAGAAGCGCTGGATGTACGGGAGCGCTTCGACCAGGACTTCGGCCTTCTGGGGCGAGGTGAGTTTTCGGGACATTGGGGCGCGGCGCGCTTCGGGAGGAGGGAGGCCGCTATTGTAGGCGGCACTCCGGCAAGTAAAAAGGGGCATCCGGGCGGGAGGGGCGCCCGGTGCTATCATTTCCGGCCTGCCGCGGCCACCGCCATGAAGCGTCGCGATCTTCACTCGCCTAGGAGACTTTCCATGAACTCGAAGCGCGCCCTCATCCGCTCGGCGCTGGCCGGCGTCATCGCGGTCGGCCTCGGCCAGGCGGCCAGCGGCCACGACGGCCAGCCGGAGGCGGGCAAGGAGAAGTGCTACGGCATCGCCAAGAAGGGCCAGAACGACTGCGGCACCGCCACGCACGCCTGCGCAGGGCTTGCCAAGAAGGACAACCAGCCCGACGAGTGGAAGTACGTGGCCAAGGGCACCTGCGAAAAGATGGGCGGGAAGCTGAAGCCTCCCGGGAAGAAGTAGCGCGGCGGCCACCTTGCCCGCGCGCTTCCCCTCCCGCGCGCCGGACCCCGCGACGGCCGGAATCGGCCTGCGCACCCCGCATTTCGAGGCGCTGGCCGAAAGGCTGCCGGCGCTTTCCTTCCTCGAGGTGCACAGCGAGAACTACTTCGCCGACGGCGGGCCCGCGCTCGCCTGGCTGGAGCGCTTCCGCGCCGACTACCCGGTGAGCCTGCACGGCGTGGGCCTGTCGCTGGGCTCCGCGGATCGCCTCGATCGCACGCACCTCGCCCGCCTCGCGCGCCTGGCGGCGCGCATCGAGCCGGCGCTGGTCTCCGAGCACCTGTGCTGGTCGGCGATCGGCGGGCGCCACCTGAACGAGCTGCTGCCGCTGCCCTACACGGAGGAAGCGCTGCGCAATGTCTGCGCGCGCGTCGACGAGGTGCAGGCGACCCTCGGGCGCCGCATCCTGGTCGAGAACGTCTCCGCCTACCTGCGGTTCGCCTCCTCCACGATCGCCGAGGGGCAGTTCGTCGCCGAGGTGGCGCGCCGCACCGGCTGCGCGATCCTGCTGGACGTGAACAACGCCTACGTCAACGCGACGAATCACGGCACCGACGCGCGCGAGTTCCTCGCCGCCATCGACCCCGCGACGGTCGGCGAGATCCACCTGGCCGGCTTCACCGCGACCGCAGACGGCCTGATCGACACGCACGGAGCGGCGGTTTCCGAACCGGTCTGGGCGCTCTACGCCGAGACCATCGCGCGGCTCGGGCCCGTGCCGACGTTGATCGAGTGGGATACCGACATACCCGCTCTCGAGGTGCTGCTCGCCGAGGCCGCAAGGGCGAACGCCGCCCTCGACGCGGCGGCGGGACGCGGCGCTCGCAGGGCCGCCGCATGAGGCGCGCGGAAGGGCTGGCACGACTGCAGGCGGATTTCGCCGCGGCGCTGGCGGGCGGGGATGCCGGGGAATTCGTCGCCCACCTGGCAGGCGACCCGGCGACCGGGCTCGCCCGCCTTGCCGTGTACCGGCAGGCAATCGTCGCGAACCGCCACGGCGCGTTGCTGGCGGCGTACCCGGTAGTCGCGCGCATCGTCGGCGACGCCTTCTTCGCGGAAGCGGCGCTGCAGTACTCCGGAGCGGTGCCCCATGGCGATGGCGACCTGAACCGCCATGGCGCAGCGTTCGCGGACTTTCTCGCGGCCTACCCGCACGCGGCTGCGCTGCCCTGGCTGCCCGACGTGGCCCGGCTCGAGTGGGCCAGCCATGAAGCGCTGCTCGCGGCGGATGCGCCGCCGTTCGACTTCAGCGAGTCTCGCCGCGGTGCCGGAAGAGGACCAGGCGCAGCTTGCCTTCACGCTGCATCCGAGCGTGCGCCTCGAACGTTCCGCCTGGCCGGTGCTGGCGATCTGGGAAGCCAACCAGCCGGATCGCGACGGCACGCCGGACCGCGACGCCGGAGCCGATGACGTGCTCGTGTGGCGCGAAGACAATCGCGTTCGCATGGCCCTCCTGTCGCCGGGCGAGGCCGCCATCGTGGCGGGACTCGCCAACGGCAGGCCGCTCGGCGAGCTGGCCGGCCCCGGACCCGGGGAGGAATTCGCGGCGATGCTGGCGCGGCTTGCCGGGCACGGCATGCTCGCCGGCTTCTCGGTCACGCCGCGACAGGCCGACGCCGGCTAGCGCGGCGGAAGGGCGTTCACCACGTCGAGGGCGATGCGCCAGCCGGTGGCCTCCCGCCGCCAGACGCGCACGAAGTGTCCGGAGGTCGGCCCGCCGGCCACGGCGTAGCGGCCCATCGCGTAGCCGAGGTCCCCGGATGCGCTCGTTTCGTGCCTCTCGACGGTCCACGCAAGCCGATCGTCGCTTGCGGCGGGCGATGCGAGGGCCGCCTGGCGACCGAGGAAGGGAGCGCGTCCCTCGCGGTAGACGCGGGTGGAAGGCGAAAGCCAGTGCGCGTAGGCCGCTGCATTCCCGGCACTGCCGGCGCGAAGCGCGAAAGTCCGCCTCCGCCGCGGCGATGGTCGCTGCCGGATCGCCAACCGCGACTGCCGGCGTGACGTGCGCCTGCAGTGGTGCATCCGCCAGCGCCGGTTCCGCGTGGGCGATGCCGAGGTCGACATGGACCCGCCAGTCGCCTTGCGGCGCGCGCTTCCAGACGGAGACGAACTGGCCGAAGCGCGGCGGTGCGCCGGGATCGGCGCGGCTCGTGATCTTCCACGGCCCGGTGGACAGTCCCAGTTCGCCGGATGCGGCGACCTCGACGAACGCGGGGCGCCAGTCGAGGACGATGGGCGGATCCGGATTGGCGGCGATGGCCGCCGGCCCGTTCACCGGGCCGCCGCGGAACAGCGTGGCGTCGGGAGCGAGCCAGGCCAGGAACGCCGCGCGCATGCCTTCCCGCACCGATTGGGCGGCGAAGGCGGACTCCGCGGCGGCCAGTTCGGCCGGAGCGGCGGGGCGCTGGGAGGATTCGGGCATGGCGGCGCAGCCGGCGAGGGCGAGGAGGAGTGCGGCAAGCGCGGGAAACATGTGCGGGCGCTAGAGCACGTAGCGCGACAGGTCCTCGCTCTTCGCGAGGCCGGCCAGCCGCGCATCCACGTAGGCCGCGTCGATGCGCACTTCGCGCGTGCCGCGGCCGGCGTCGAAGGAGACTTCCTCGAGCAGCTTCTCCATCACCGTGTGCAGGCGCCGCGCGCCGATGTTCTCCGTGCGCTCGTTCACGGAGAAGGCGATCTCGGCCAGCCGCCGCACGGCATCCGGCGTGAAGGAGAGCGCCACGTCCTCGGTGGCGAGCAGCGCCTCGTACTGCCGCGTGAGGCAGGCATCGGTGGCGGTGAGGATGCGCTCGAAGTCGTCGACCGAGAGGCTCGCGAGTTCGACGCGTATCGGCAGCCGCCCCTGCAGTTCGGGGATGAGATCGGATGGCCGGGCGAGGTGGAAGGCGCCGCTCGCGATGAAGAGGATGTGATCGGTGCGCACCATGCCGTACTTCGTCGTCACCGCCGTGCCTTCGACGAGCGGCAGCAGGTCGCGCTGCACCCCCTGCCGGGAGACATCGGCGCCGGCCATCTCGCTGCGGCTCGCGATCTTGTCGATCTCGTCCAGGAACACGATGCCGTTCTGCTCGACGGCGCGCATCGCCTTCAGGCGGATCTCCTCCTCGTTCACCAGCCGGCCGGCCTCCTCGTCGACGGCGAGGCGCATCGCCTCGCGGATGGCGAGCTTGCGGCTGCGGCGCCGTGCGCCGCCCAGGTTCGCGAACATGCCCTGGATCTGCTGCGTGAGTTCCTCCATCCCGGGCGGCGCCATGATCTCCATGGCGCCCCCGCCCTGGGCGATCTCGATCTCGATCTCCTTGTCGTCGAGCTTGCCCTCGCGCAGCATCTTGCGGAAGCGTTGCCGCGTGGAGCCGGGCTCCTGGCCCTCGGTCGGCGGCACGCCCGGCAGCAGCGCGTCGAGGATGCGCTCCTCGGCGGCGTCCTCGGCCCGCGTGCGCACCTTCTGCATCTCCTGCTCGCGCGTCGACTTGACGGCCACCTCCGCGAGATCGCGGATGATGGTGTCGACGTCGCGCCCGACGTAGCCGACCTCGGTGAACTTGGTCGCCTCGACCTTCACGAACGGCGCGTTCGCCAGGCGCGCCAGGCGCCGCGCGATCTCCGTCTTGCCCACGCCGGTCGGGCCGATCATGAGGATGTTCTTCGGCGTGATTTCGCTGCGCAGGGGCTCGGCCACCTGCGAGCGGCGCCAGCGGTTGCGCAGCGCGATGGCGACGGCCTTCTTGGCGGCCCCCTGCCCGACGATGTGCTTGTCCAGCTCGTGGACGATCTCCTGCGGCGTCATCATCGATGCCGATGTCGGCAGGCGCGGGGGCGTTCGTGCTCATGGGTTTGCGGCTCGCGCGCTCAGAGCGTCTCGACGACGTGGTTCTGGTTCGTGTAGATGCAGATCTCGCCGGCGATCTCGAGCGACCTCTTGACGATGTCGGCCGGGGGCAGGTCGGTGTGCTCGAGGAGCGCGATGGCCGCGGCCTGCGCGAAGGAGCCGCCGCTGCCCATGGCGACGATGCCGCGCTCCGGCTCGAGGACGTCGCCGTTGCCGGTGATGAGGAGCGAGACCTCGCGGTCCGCCACGGCGAGCATCGCTTCGAGGCGGCGCAGCATGCGGTCGGTGCGCCAGTCCTTGGCCAGCTCCACGGCCGAGCGCAGGAGGTTGCCCTGGTGCTTCTCGAGCTTCGCCTCGAAGCGCTCGAAGAGGGTGAAGGCATCCGCCGTGGCCCCGGCGAAGCCGGCGAGGATGCGGTCGTCGTAGAGGCGGCGCACCTTGCGGGCGGAGGCCTTGATGACGACGTTGCCGAGGGTGACCTGCCCGTCGCCGCCCATGGCGACCTGGTCACCGCGGCGGACGCAGACGATGGTGGTGCCGTGGAAGGACTCTTCGTTCATGGCGGCCTAGTGGGGGTTGCGGCGCAGGAGGATGGCGTGGCGATTGAAGCCGAAGGCTTCGAGCAGCGCCGCATTCAATTCGGAAAGATTGGCGAGGATTACCCGCTTGCCGGCAAGCTGGATTGCCTTTACCACCTCGAAGAACTGGGAGGCTGCGGAAAACTCGATGCGCAGGACCTTCGCCATGTCGATCACCACCTCGGGGCCCGCGGCGGCCTGGTCGGCGAGTTCCGCGAACTGGCCCTGGCTCGCGCCGGAAATCACTCCCCGCAGGACGACGCCGTGGGCCGTGCCGTTGCCGGGGTCGCGCCCGGCCGGGGCCTGCCCGCGCTGGGCCGTGCCCGACAGGGCGTTCACGTACTCTTCCCACTGCGGAGCGGGATGCTCGAAGGCTACCGCGAATTCGAGGCTCAACGCCTCGTGCAGCTCGCGCTTGCCCTGCAGGATGCAGAGCTCGAACAGCAGCTGCCAGTAGCTGCGCGTGGCCTCCTGCGGACGCTCGTTGAAGGCGTTGCGCAGGACGCGCTCGAGCGATTCGCCGTTGTTGAACCACATCGGCATGTTGGTGCGGCGCAGGCGCTGCAGTGCGGCCGCCAGGAAATCGGACTCCGCCGCCGTGATGGAGGCGATCTTGCCCAGGTCCAGCCGCACGCGTGCCCATCGACTCCGCGAAGGCGAGAAACCGGTCGATCTCGGGGGCGAGGCCCCCCATCGCCGTGGGCTTCAGGACGAAGAGTCCTTGCGCTGCCGGTTCTGGGCGCGCCGCGGGTCCGGGGCGCTCTCGGCGCCTGCGTTCCAGGACGGCGGCGGCTGCCCGAAGCGCGCGGCGAACTGCTGCGCGAGCGCGTCGAACTCCTTGCGGTTGTTCGTCACCTCGAAGAGGTCGAAGAGCATGAGCCACGGCTGCTTGGCCTGCCTGGCGGGAGCGCGCGTCTCCGCCCTGAGGAGCGCCTCGGCTGCGGCCACGAAATCGGCTGCGTAGAGGACGGCTGCCTCGTGGGCCGGCGTCAGCGGGCCGGAATGGAAGTCCTCCCAGCCCACCCGCCCCGGGGCGAGGGATGGCTGCTTGGGGTAGCCGCCCGACGGGCTGCCGACAGCAGGGGTAGACACGGCGTGCGTCCGGTCGGCCCCTCAGTACTTGACCGAGGCGGCGTTGGTGAGGCGGTAGTAGACGACGTCGTTGTCGAGGACGGCCATGCGGCCCGCGACGACGATCGGCTCGAAGGTGAAGTCGATCGGCTGGTCGGCAAGCACCTCGACCAGCGATTCCGGTCCGCCGGTCAGGCAGAAGGAGCAATGCGGCGGAAAGGCGGAAAGCAGGAAGCGCTTCTGCTTCTTCGCCTGGTCGAGCGGCATCATGAAGCCGTAGAGCTTCACCTGCTGCTTGTCGAGCTCCTTCACTTCCTTCGGGAAGGACGGACCGAACTTCTTGTCGGCCTTCTGCACCGTCTTCGTGGACTGCAGCAGTTGCCAGGGAACGGTTCCCGCAGGCGCCGGATCGGCACCGATCCAGAAGCCGCCCTGGCCTGGCGGCTTGGCGGGATCCTGCGGTTGCAGCGCCAGGGCACCTCCCGCAGCGGCGAGGACGAGGAGCGCCACGCAGTGGCGTCGAAGGGAGCGGAAATTCGCCATGGATGGTCCGTCTATCGTTTTGCGAGAAGGCTTGCGGGATCGCTGAAGTAGGCCTGCACTGCCGGCACCAGGCAGGTAGCGCGCCGATTCCGACGACCGCCGCCGCGAGCATGGCTTCTCCGGGTACCCACACCAGCCCGCTCAGGGGCCACGTGCCGGAGGAGGCGAGCCACAGCCCCAAGGCGTGTGTCGCACCATGGCCGAGAGCCGAACCCAGTATAACGCCGGCCACCAGGAGCGTCACGCCTTCGGCCAGCGTGAGCATCGCGAGCGTGACCGGGCGCGCGCCCAGCGTCCTCAGGAGGGCGAGATCGTAGCGCCGCTCCTGCAGCGCGGAGGTGAGCGCCACGAAGAGCGACAGCGCGGCGCTCGCCATGAGGACGAGGGCGAACCACTGCAGCGTCGCCACACCCACCCCGACGAGCTCGAGCAGGCGGGCGCTCTCGTAGGCGGGCGAGGCCGCCTGCATGGCTGTCGTCGCGTTGATCGTGCGCGGGAGCATGGCCGCGGCGAGCGGCGTGGCGTAACGGATGAGGAGCGCGGTGATCTCGGGTCGCGCGGTGGGGTGGCTCTCGTGCACGTGCCAGACGCTTTCCACCGAGGTGACGACCAGCCGGTCCACCACCGTTCCCGTGGGCGCGAGGATGCCGGTGACGGTGTACGGGTGCTCGTCGTGCGCGGGGCCTGCCATCGCCAGCCCGTGCGAACCGGCGATCCGCGCGCCGGCCGCGAGCCCGTGGCGGCGGGCCACCTCGGAGCCGACGACGGCCTCCATCTCGCCCGCGAAGAGCGTGCCGCTGGCGAGCTTCGCATCGTAGAGCCCGAGGAAGGAGGCATCCGTGCCGACGATGCGGTGGCCGCGGAAGGTGTCGCCGAGCGCGAGCGGGGTCGCCGCGGCCACCATCGGGTTGGCGACGATGGCCTGCGCTTCCGCGACGCCGATGTTTCCGGTGGGCACGTCGGCGTGGAACACCGTCGACAGGATGAGCTGCAGCGGGCTTCCCTTCGCGCCGACCACGAGGTCGACCGGCTTCGCGTCGCGCGCCAGGCGTTCCTCGGCCTGGTGGGTGAAGAGGAGCAGGAAGGTGATCGTGGCCACACCCAGGGCCAGCATCGCGACGTTGAGCGCCGTCAGCAGCGGGCGGCTGGCGAGGTAGGCGGCGGCGAGGCGGACGATCTTCACAGGTCGAGCCTCCTCGCGAAGCGCTCCCGGACACGATTGTCGTGCGTGGCGACGACGAGCGTGGCGCCGGTCGCCTTCGCCTGGTCGAGCAGGAGTGCGAGGGCCCTTTCGCAATTCGCGTCGTCGAGCGCCGAGGTCGGTTCGTCGGCCAGGATCAGCGTCGGGCGGTTCACGACGGCGCGGGCGATGGCCACGCGCTGCGCCTCGCCGACGGAAAGGTCGCGTGCCCGCGCGTGAGCGAGGCGCGCGATGCCGAGCGAGGCGAGCACTGCATCGATGCGCGCATCGTCGACCGGGGCGCCGGCCAGGCCCTGCGCGAGGCGCAGGTTCTCGCGCACGGACACCACGCCGATGAGATGCAGGGTCTGCAGCACCAGCCCGACATGCCTGGCGCGGAAGGCGTCCCGTCCCGCGGGCGAGAGGCGCGTCACATCCGTGTCGCCCACGCGAACGGTGCCTGCCGTCGGCGTGGTAAGGCCGGCGATCACGTTGAGGAGCGTGGTCTTGCCGCTGCCCGAGGCGCCCAGCACCAGGCTCGCGTCGCCCTGCGCGACTTCCCAGGCGGGCACCGCGAGCACGGTGCGCCCGGCGTACTCGTGGCGCAGGTCGCGGATCTGCAGCATGGCGGTGCGGCTCAGCGAGGCCGGCTCATGTGGCCACGCAGTACGCGAGGCCTTCCTCGAAGAGGCGCCGCGGGATGCGCCGGCCGATGAACACCATCACGCTCTCGCGCGCCTCTCCCGGGCCCCAGGGCTTGCCCGGAGTGCCGCCCATGAGCATGTGCACGCCCTGGAAGATCATGCGCCGCGGCTCGCCCTGGATGTTGAGGACCCCCTTGTAGCGCAGCAGGTCCTCGCCGTAGTTCTGCACCATCAGCGAGAGGAAGGTCTCGATCTTCTCCATCTGCAGGGGGCGCGGGTCCTTCCACACGAAGCTCTTCACGTCGTCGTCGTGGTGGTGATGGCCCTCGGCGAGGAACTCCGGATCGATCTCCAGCGCCGCGCTCAGGTTGAAGCCGCGGATGTCGAGGATCTCGCGGATGTCGGTTTCACCGAAGTGGACCTTCTTCTGGTGCGCGCGCGGGTTCATGTCGCGCAGGCGGTCCATGAGGTCCGCGACCTCTTCCTCCGCGACCAGGTCGGTCTTGGACAGGAGGAGGCGGTCGGCAAACCCCACCTGGGCGCGCGCCTCGTCGTGCTCGTCCAGCTGCTTCTGCGCGTGCTTCGCGTCGATCACCGTGATCACCGCGTCGAGCAGGTATACCTTCGCCACGTCCTCGTCCATGAAGAACGTCTGCGCCACCGGCCCGGGATTGGCGAGTCCCGTCGTCTCGATGACGACGCGGTCGAACTTGAGCTCGCCCTGCCGGCGCTTGCGGCCGAGGTCGCCCAGGATGCGCACCAGGTCGCCGCGCACGGTGCAGCACAGGCAGCCGTTGTTCATCTCGACGATCGTCTCCTCGGCATCCTTCACGAGGATGTCGTTGTCGACGCCGGTTTCGCCGAACTCGTTCTCGATGACGGCGATGCGCTCGCCGTGCTGCTCGTTCAGGATGCGGTTGAGGAGCGTCGTCTTGCCCGCGCCGAGGAAGCCGGTGAGGATGGTGACGGGGATGAGGTCCTTCTCGGAATCGGGGACGGCGGCCATGCATTACCTCTCGGCTGGGGCGGGAGCGGCGTTGGACTGCATCTCCGCGAGGAAAGATCCCAAGGTCTGGGCGACGAAGGTTTCTTCAAGGTCGCGCACGATGAAAACCAGGCGCGTGCGCCGGTCGGCATCGGGCCAGGCGGGGAGCCGTGCCGGCGGATACAGGGTGTGCTGGACCGCGTGCACGGCAACGGGGCCGGCAACGCCCGCCACGTTCACGAGCCCCTTCAGGCGCAGGATCCGGTCCCCGGCAAGATCGAGAAGGGTGGCCAGGGCGTCCTCCAGGGCTGGCCAGGCGACGGGCGCGTCGGCAAACCACGCGAACGAGGTGACGTGCGGATCGTGCGCGGCGGGCAGCGGCGCGCCCACGTGGCGGTAGGTGCCGGCATTCAGCCACGAGGATGCATCGGCGAGGCGGTCGCCGCCACGGTACAGCCCCGTGTCGAGGAGGCGCTCCGGATCGGCGTCGCCATGGCGGCTGCGGATGCGCGGCGCGCCGGGATTGAGGGCGGCGAGCCGCGCCTCGAGCGCGTCGAGCACGGGTGCCGGCGCACGGTCCGCTTTCGTCACGACGAGGCGATCGGCGACGGCAGCCTGCTTCACGGCTTCCGGATGACGGTCGAGTTGCCTCATGCCGTGCTCGCCATCCACGGTCGTGACGATGCCGGAGAGGGAGTAGCGTGCCGCCACCAGCGGCAGCTCGATCAGCGTGCGCGCGAGCGGCGCCGGGTCGGCGAGCCCGGTGGTCTCGATGATGGCGCGGCGAAACGCGGGGATTTCCCCGGCCGCACGCCTGAAGTAGAGGTCGCGCATCGCCTGCACGAGGTCGCCGGCCACCTGGCAGCAGACGCAGCCGCTCGGCAGCAGCACCACGTTCTCGGAGGCGGTGCGGACCAGCGCGTGGTCGATCGCGACGGGACCGAACTCGTTCACGATCACCGCGCAATCGGCCGCCGCCGGATGCGCGAGCAGGCGGTTCAGGAGCGTGGTCTTGCCGCTGCCGAGGAAGCCGGTGAGCAGCGTCACCGGCGTGACGGTCGTGGCGGTCATCGCGGCGGCACTCCGCGCGGCCTCAGTGGCAGGCCGCACACAGGCCCTGCACGGTGAGATCCACCTTCTGCGGCAGGAACCCCTTCGGCACCTTCACGCGCGACGGCACCGCCACGTCATCGAGGCAGACGGTCCTGCCGCAGCTCGAGCAGGTGAAGTGCGCGTGCGGGCCGTGCCGGTCGCGGTTGGCCCGGTAGCGCCAGGAGCGGTCGTCGCCGGGGATGCGGTGGGCCAGCCCCAGGGCGACCAGCCAGTCCAGCACCCGGTAGACGGTCACGCGATCCACGCGCGGACCCGCGCGCAACTCGGCCTCGATCTCGTGGTGCGTGAGGGCGGTGTCGGAGGCGAGCAGCACGGCGAGCACCGCCGCACGCGGGCCGGTCAGGCGCTCGCCCGCCGCGCGGATGTGCGCCTGCGCCGCCGGCACCAGCGCGGCCAGGCGCGATCGGGGTCTGGTCATGAGGGGATTCTAGCGCCTCAGCCCTTGCGCTTCGCCCGCGGGTGGGCGGCGTCGTAGACCTTGGCGAGGTGCTGGAAGTCGAGGTGGGTGTAGACCTGCGTGGAGGCGATGCTCGCGTGGCCGAGCATCTCCTGGACGGCGCGCAGGTCCCCGGAGGACTGCAGCACGTGCGACGCGAAGGAGTGGCGCAGCATGTGCGGATGCACGTCGACGGGGAGTCCGGCGGCGGCTGCCCAGCGCTTGATGCGGCGCTGCACCTCGCGTGGCGCGAGGCGCCTGCCGGTGCGCCCGATGAAGAGCGCCGCTTCCCCGGCCGCGGCGAGTTCCGCGCGCACCGGCAGCCAGCGCGCCAGTGCCTCGAGCGCGGGCTTCCCGACGGGGACGATGCGGGTCTTCGAGCCCTTGCCGGTGACGCGCGCCTCGCCCGAGGCGGCGTCGATGGCACCCAGGTCGAGGCCGGTCAACTCGGAGACGCGCAGGCCGCAGGAATACGCCAGCTCGAAGAGCGCGCGGTCGCGGACTCCCGTCGCCGAGGTGTCCGCGATGGCGACGAGACGCGAGGCGTCGTCGGGCGAAAGCGCCTGCGGCAGCGTGCGCGCGGCACGCGGTGCGCGGATGCCCTTGCAGGGGTTGGCCGTGATCTCCTTGCGGCGCGCCAGCCAGTCGAAATAGCCGCGCCAGCAGGACAGCAGCCGCGCGAGCGAGCGCGGCGCGAGTCCGCGTCCGTGCAGCATCGCCACGAAGCGGCGGATGTCGGCGGCGATCAGCTCGCCGGGAGCGCGCCCGGCGCAGAGGGTGGCGAGCAACGCGCCGTCACGCGCATAGGCCGCCAGGGTGTGGTCGGCCAGGCGCTTTTCATGGCGCAGGAATCCGAGGTAGCGCGCGAAGTCGCTAGCCGGCGGGTTCACGGACGGGCGTCAGGTGGCGCCACAGCGCGCAGGAGAGGAGCTCGCCGATGCGCGTCAGGTAGAGCGTGCCCATTTCCGGATAGAAGCGCTGCGCGTCTTCGGAAGCCAGCGCCAGCACGCCGAAGCACTGCTCTCCCCGGCGCAGCGCCACGAGGGCGAACGACTTGAGGTGCGGCCCGGCTTCGCCGAACCAGGCGTGGCTCTCGTAGACCGCGTGGTGCCCGCAGTACGGCGCCGGCATCTTCGCCACGAACTCGCGCATCTCCGCGGCAACCGTGCCGAACTCCCTGGTTTCCGGGTTGTGCTCGGCCACGTTCCACAGGCGCACCGCGACGTGCGGCACGGAGAAGTGGTCGAGGAGATCGAGGTAGGCGGTATCGAGGATCGCGTCGAGTCCGCCGGCCTCGAGCAGGCGGCAGGCGAGGCGGTGGACATTTTCCGAAACGGCGTCGTTCTCCTCGCCGAAGCCGATCAGCTCGCGCAGCTTCTCCTCGAGGAGCTTCGCCTTCTCGCGCACGGCGACCAGCTGGCGCTCGCCGATCGACACGGCGCGCCCGCCATGCGGGTGCGGAATCTGGATGTTCACCAGCAGGTCGACGTTCTGCTCGAAGAAGCCGGGGTTCTGGCGGAGGTATTCGGCGACTTGATCCGGGGTCAGCAAGTTTGGTTCTCCAGTTGGCGCGCCTAGAGCTCGATGACGCCTTCGTACACGCGCACGGCATCGCCCGACATCATAACGGGCGCAACCGGGGGCGTCATGCCCGGCGCGGGGCCGTCCCAGCGGATCGCGAGGTCGCCGCCGCGGGTCGTCACGCGCACTTCGGCGTCGAGGAGCCCGCAGGCGGATCCCCGCGACCACGGCCGCGCAGGCGCCCGTGCCGCAGGCGAGCGTCTCGCCCGCGCCGCGCTCCCAGACGCGCAGCCGGATGTGGTCGCGCGCGACGACCTGCAGGTAGCCCGCGTTGACGCGGTTGGGGAACGCGCGGTGGTTCTCGATGCGCGGCCCCTCGGTCGTGACCGGCGCCGCGTCGACGTCGCCTACCACCTGCACGGCGTGCGGATTGCCCATCGACAGCACGCTCAATTCCACGGTCCGCCCGTCGACGGCCAGCGCGTAGGTCGGAGCCTCCACGGCCGTGTCGAAGGGGATGTCGGCCGGGGCGAAGCGCGGCGGACCCATGTCCACCGTCACGCGGCCCGACGCCTCGATGCGCGGGCGGATGACGCCGCGCGCCGTCTCGACGCGGAGCTCGTCGGCGGTGCTGAGCCCCTGGTCGCGCACGAAGCGGGCGAAGCAGCGCGCGCCGTTGCCGCACTGCTCGACCTCGCCGCCGTCGGCGTTCCAGATGCGGTAGCGGAAATCGTTGCCCGCCTCGCGCGCGGGCTCGACGAGAAGGAGCTGGTCGCAGCCGATGCCGAAGTGGCGGTCGGCCAGGGCGCGCACCCGGTCCGCCGTGAGCACGACCGACTGGCGCACGCCGTCGATGACGACGAAGTCGTTGCCCTGCCCGTGCATCTTGGTGAAGCGCAGCCGCATGGCGGTCATTTTCGCCGATACGGCGATGCTCTCGCCCGGCGGGCGCGTCTTGAAGCGCTTGTGCGCCCAGAAATACTGTTCCGGCGCCTCGCGCACGCGCTCCTCGATGAAGGCGTTCATGCGCCGCACGTCGGCTTCGAGGTCGCCGGTGGGGTAGTCCTCCCACGGCGGGTAGATCCGCAGCTCGTAGCCATCCTCCACCTGGCGCGCGATCGCCGGGACGACCGTCGCGCGGCCGAGCTGCGCCAGGCGGGGAAGGGCCGTGACCGTCGCGGCCGGCACGCCGAAGAAGGGCGAGAAGATCGCGTCGCGCGCGCCGAAGTCCATGTCCGGCAGGAAGTAGAGCGAGCGGCCGGCGCGCAGCGCCTTGACGATGGCGCGCATCCCGTCCTGCCGGGACAGCAGGAGCGGAGAGCCCAGGCGCAGCCTCCCGCGCATCAGGTAGCGGTCCAGCACGGGGTTCTTCTGCCGGCTGTAGATGCTCGCGCTGTTCGGCACCTGTCCGGCCAGCCGCACGCCGCAGAGGTCGACGCCGACGAAGTGGGGCGCGAAGACGATCATGGGGCGGCCGCGGACCTTCTCGAGGTTCTCCAGCCCGACCAGCTTCACCATGCGCAGCAGGCGCTCGTCGGACCCGAACCACAGGACGCTCAGCTCGATCGCGCTCCTGCCGAGCGCCTCGAAATGCGCGCAGTCCCAGCGCCTTGCGCTCCGCCTCGGGCATCTCCGGGAAGCACAGCGCGAGGTTGGTGTCGGTGACGCGCCCACGGCCGAAGCGGTAGAGGAGACGCCCGAGGGCGCGGCCCGTGGCGGCGAGCGCGGGGCCCGGGAGCCAGTGCAGCAGCCAGAGCAGGGCCACCGCCAGCCACGAGCCGAGGCGGCTCAGGATCACCACGCCGGCGCTCCCGGCGCCGGCGGGCGCGCCGGCCGGCCGCTTGTAGCGGTTGTATCCCCAGAGGTACTGCGCGGGCGCCATCCGGATGAGGGCCTCGACGCCCGCGTTGATGGCGCGCGCCGCGGCCGCGCGCTCGCCCGGGAGCGGCTCGTCGCGCACGCGCAGGTGCAGGCGGAAGCCGCGGCCGTGCGGCAGGCGCTCGGCGAAGCAGAACACCAGCGCGGCTCGCGACGCTTCCTGCAGGCGGCCGGTGAGCGTCATCGTGTAGGCGGGACGGCCGAAGAATTCCACCCATTCGCCCTCGCCGACGCCGGGGACCTGGTCGGGGAGGATCACCGTGCATCCGCCCTTGCGCAGGTGCCTGAGCAGCATGCGCACGCCCGCCATGCTCGCCGGGGCGACGTTGGAGCCGTCCGGCGCCGCGCCGCGATTGCGCCCTTCGCGGATGAGCTCGTCGAGCCAGCCCAGCTTGTGCGGCCGGTACATGGCCAGGATCGGCAGGCGCGACCAGAGGTAGCGCCCGGCGATGTCGTAGCCCCCCAGGTGCGGCGTGACGAAGATGAGCGGCCGGTTGTCCGCGCGCAGGCGCTCGACGGCTTCCCAGCCGTCCAGCTCCCGCACCAGCCCGGCCACTTCGTCGACGGGCCGGAAGAGCGCCCAGGCGAGTTCGGCCGCCCCCTTGCCGATCTCGGCCGCGTTCTCGCGGACGAGGCGCGCGAGCGCCGCCTCGTCGGCCGCGACCATGGCAGTCCGGAGGTTCTCGAGCGTGCGCAGGCGCAGGCGTGGCGAGAGCGCATAGACGAGCCTGCCGGCCCACGCGCCCACGCGGTGGTTCGCGGGAAGGTCGAGCCAGGCAAGGAACCGGAGCAGGATTCTCAAGAGGGGGCCGCCGGCGGCGAGCCGGCGGGAGCGGGAAATTTGCTAAAATTCCGGGTTCAACTGGCGACTGTGGGGCGAACCCGATGAAATCGAACTACCTCTTCACCTCGGAATCGGTTTCCGAGGGCCACCCGGACAAGGTGGCGGACCAGATATCCGATGCCGTTCTCGACGCCATTCTAGCGCAGGACCCCCGCTCCCGAGTCGCCGCCGAGACGCTGTGCAACACGGGGCTGGTCGTGATGGCGGGCGAGATCACGACGCAACGCCAACGTCGACTACATCCAGGTCGCGCGCGACACGATCAAGCGCATCGGCTACGACAACACCGACTTCGGCATCGACTACAAGGGCTGCGCGGTCATGGTCTGCTACGACAAGCAGAGCCCGGACATCGCGCCAGGGCGTGGACCACGCGTCCGACGACCACCTGAACCAGGGCGCCGGCGACCAGGGCCTGATGTTCGGCTACGCCTGCGACGAGACGCCGGTGCTCATGCCCGCGCCGATCTACTACGCGCACCGCCTGGTCGAGCGCCAGGCGCAGCTGCGCAAGGACGGGCGCCTGCCCTGGCTGCGGCCCGACGCCAAGAGCCAGGTGACGATGCGCTACGTGGACGGCAAGCCCGCTCAGATCGACACCGTGGTGCTCTCCACGCAGCACGCGCCCGAGATCAGTCTGGGCGCAAGATGAGCAGATCAACGAGGCGGTGATCGAGCTGATCATCAAGCCCGTGCTGCCCAAGGAGATGACTCGCCGAGACACGCGTACCTCGTGAACCCGACCGGGCGCTTCGTCGTCGGCGGCCCGCAGGGCGACTGCGGCCTGACCGGCCGCAAGATCATCGTCGACACCTACGGCGGGGCCTGCCCGCACGGCGGCGGCGCTTTCTCCGGCAAGGATCCGTCCAAGGTCGACCGCTCCGCCGCCTACGCCGCGCGCTACGTGGCGAAGAACGTGGTGGCCGCGGGCCTCGCGCGCCAGTGCCAGATCCAGGTGACCTACGCCATCGGCGTGGCCAAGCCGATCAACGTGACGGTCTACACCGAGGGCACGGGCGTGATTGCCGACGAGAAGATCGCCAAGCTGGTCGAGCGAGCACTTCGACCTGCGCCCCAAGGGCATCGTCACCATGCTCGACCTGCTGCGCCCGATCTACCAGAAGACCGCGGCCTACGGCCACTTCGGCCGCGAGGAGCCCGAGTTCACCTGGGAAGCCACGGACAAGGCGGCGTTCCTGCGCGAGGCCGCCGGCCTCAAGGGCGACGCGAAGGCCGCCGCGACGGCGGACTGACCCTCACCCCCGACCCCTCTCCCTTGGGAGAGGGTAGGGTGAGGGGCCGGACCTAGCGCCCGAAGATCCCCTTCCTGAGGAGGTCGAGCGGGTTCACCGGCTCCTCCTTCTTCTGCTGCCGCTCGCGCGCCGGCGCCTCCTCCTGGCCGAGCATCGTCATCGCGGTCGACTTCACGCGCACGCGCAGCGACCACTCGGGGTTCCAGGCCGCGAGGAGCTTCGCGTCGGTCGGCCGCGGCGGGTGCAGGAGGTTCAGCTCGTTGCCGTAGGCGATGCCGCGCACCATCGCGCCGCCGGCGTTGGCGAAGATGCCGGCGGGAATCGCGCACTTCTGCGTGGTCGCCGGCAGCAGCACCTTCTCCTTCACCCACTGGTCGATCTGTGCGTTGGCGAGGTAGTCCAGGAGCCCCAGGCCCGCCTCGGGCACCTCGCTCGAACTCCACAGGACCATGTCGTCGCCGTTGCCGCCCATGGCGGACAGGAAGTAGGCGCGCGCCGTCGCAACCGCATTCCAGCTGGCGGCGATGGAACCCTTCGGATCTCCCGGCGCGGCAAGGTTCAGGCGCTCCATGAAGTCCTGCCTTTCCGGGATCCCGAAGCGGAAGCTGGGCGGAACGCCTTCGCCGCTGACGGCATGCTCTCCCTGCAGCGACGCATCCTTCGGCACGCGCTGCCGGTCGCGCTCGTTGGGCCAGATGGCGCGGCCCGGCTGGGCGGTCGCGCCGCGTTCCGGGGCGTAGCGGCCGACGAAGAACTTCGCGAAATCCATCGGCCCGGCGGTGGCCATGTCGAGGATGCGCGGCTGCCCCGCGCGCACCGTCTCGCTGCAGCCCCAGTAGAGCAACAGGCGCCCCTTGGGTTTCTGCTGCTCGACGCTTTCCGGCGTCGTGTCCGGGGCCGTGCCTCCCGGTTGCGGCTTCGGGACCGGCAGCAGGGGCAGGCTGGATCCCATCTTCTGGCCCGGCGGAATGGCGTGGGTGCCTTCGGTGCCGGCCGGCTTCTGGCGCGTGTACAGGGCGAGGTCCAGCCACTTGCCCGGCATCATGCCGATCTTCGAACCGCCGAAGGTATTGCCCATGAGGCTCCCGAGCAGCGGCATGTCCGCCATCTCCTCCGCGCCGGGGATGGCGAGGTGCACGGTGGCGACATCCATCCAGTAGTTCGCGATCGGCGTCTTCGCCGGCGCGCCCTTGGACTGGGCCAGCGCCGGCGCGGCGCCCGCGGCCATGCAGACCGCCAGCGCGATGCGGGCGACACGGGGGAAGGGTCGGTTCATGGCAGGCCTTTCGGGAGTGGTGGGCGGATCTGGCGCGACGCTAGCAAGCCGCGCACGGGTGCGGCAAGGGGAAAGCGAGTGCCTGTTGACCTGCATCAGCGGAATTGCTCGCGGACGATCGGCGCGAGGGCAGGGAGTGCGCCGGCGCGCTCGGCGATGGCCGCGAGCCTCGGCGCGTGTTCCGCGAACCACTTCCCGCGCGGCCGCCAGTGCGTCATCGCCAGGAGGTAGAGATCGATCGCGCTGAAGGTGTCCCCGAGGAACCACGGGGCGGAACTCGCCGCGTCGAGTTGCCGGTACAGCGCCTCGCGGTGGCGGTCCGTGCTCTCGCGCAGTTGCGTGGCCAGGGCCCGCTGCGCCACCCACTTGCCGGGGTCGTCCCCGTAGGTGAAGGTGGGATAGACGGCCGCGACGAGGAAGAGCGCCCAGCGGTAGAAGGACTCGCGGGATGCGTGGCCGAGGGGCGGGATGAGCCCGGCCGCGGGTGCCAGGTCGTTCACGTAATGGATGATCGCCAGGCTCTCGGTGAGCACGCGGCCGTCGGGGAGCACCAGTGCCGGCACCTGGCCCAGCGGGTTGACGGCGAGCAGGCGCTCGCGCGTGGCGCTCCCGGGGGAGTAGTCGACTTCCTCGTAGTCGCAGGGCAGCCCCGCCAGCGCGAAGGCGAACTGGACGATGACCGAGCCGCAGCCCTGGCAGCCGAGAAGCAGGAACCTGTCCATGCGATGGCCTCGATCGGTGGCGGGCAGGCCATGGCCGCACCACAACCGCCCGGATATTTGCTAGGATAGCGGCCTTCCCTGAGGAGCGTTGCAACAGGTCGGAGATCGGTAACCCCAAGCAAGTTGGGGACCCCCGCCTGCCAGGCTCAGGGCTTCGAGATCATCCGAACTGCGCTCGTTGAACCGTGACCCGCTCACGGCAGCGAGTGCGAAATCCCCCTCCTGCCATGGCCGGTCACCCTTTGAGGAGTGACACGCACATGAACGCCATCCTGAAACCGAACGCGACCGCGGACTACGTGGTCACCGACCTAGCACTCGCCGACTGGGGCCGCAAGGAAATCGCCATCGCCGAGACCGAGATGCCCGGCCTCATGGCGATCCGCGCGGAGTTCGCCGCGTCCCAGCCGCTGCGCGGCGCCCGCATCACCGGGTCGCTGCACATGACGATCCAGACCGCCGTCCTGATCGAGACCCTGAAGGCGCTCGGTGCGGACGTGCGCTGGGCCTCGTGCAACATCTACTCGACGCAGGACCACGCCGCTGCCGCCATCGCCAGGGGCGGCACGGCGGTGTTCGCGAAGAAGGGCGAGACCCTCGACCGAGTACTGGGACTACACCCACCGCATCTTCGAGTGGCCGGACGGCGGCTACACCAACATGATCCTCGACGACGGCGGCGATGCCACGCTGCTGCTGCACCTGGGTGCGCGCGCCGAGACCGACGCCAAGGTGCTGGCCAACCCCGGCAGCGAGGAGGAAACCTGCCTCTACGCTTCCATCAAGGCCAAGCTCGCGCAGGACCCGAAGTGGTACTCCACGCGCCTCGCCAAGGTGACGGGCGTCACCGAGGAAACCACCACGGGCGTGCAAGCGCCTCTACCAGATGGCGAAGGAGGGCACGCTCAAGTTTCCCGCCATCAACGTGAACGACTCGGTCACCAAGAGCAAGTTCGACAACCTCTACGGCTGCCGCGAGTCGCTCGTGGACGGCATCAAGCGCGCCACCGACGTGATGATCGCCGGCAAGGTCGCGGTGGTCGCGGGCTACGGCGACGTGGGCAAGGGCTCGGCGCAGGCGCTGCGCGCGCTCTCCGCGCAGGTCTGGGTCACGGAAATCGATCCCATCTGCGCGCTGCAGGCGGCGATGGAAGGCTACCGCGTCGTGACGATGGACTACGCCGCCGACAAGGCCGACATCTTCGTCACCGCCACCGGCAACTACCAGGTCATCACGCACGAGCACATGGCGCGCATGAAGGACCAGGCGATCGTCTGCAACATCGGCCACTTCGACAACGAGATCGACGTCGCGTCGCTCAAGGCCTACGAGTGGGACAACATCAAGCCCCAGGTCGACCACGTCATCTTTCCCGACGGCAAGCGCATCATCCTGCTGGCCGAAGGGCGGCTGGTGAACCTGGGCTGCGGCACCGGGCACCCGAGCTACGTGATGAGCTCGTCCTTCGCCAACCAGACCATCGCGCAGATCGAGCTCTTCAACCATCCCGAGCGCTATCCGGTCGGCGTGTACGTGCTGCCCAAGCACCTGGACGAGAAGGTGGCGCGGCTGCAGCTGACGAAGCTCGGCGCGCAGCTGACCGAGCTGACCGATGCGCAGGCGAGCTACATCGGGGTGGCCAAGCAGGGCCCGTACAAGCCCGAGCAGTACCGCTACTAGCGAAGGGGAAGGGGACGCGGCCCGGCCGCGCCCCCGCCACCGTGCCCATGCAGACGCAAAGAAACCGCCCGCGGCAATTCAGCTTCGAGTTCTTCCCGCCCAAGACGCCGGAGGGCGAGGAGAAGCTGCGCAATGCCCGCCGCCAGCTCGCGCAGCTGAAGCCCGCCTTCATGTCCTGCACCTTCGGGGCCGGCGGCTCGACGCAGGAGGGGACGCTGCGCACCATCCTGGAGATGCACCGCGAGGGCCACGACCGCGGCGCCGCACATCTCGTGCATCGGTTCGCGGCGCGAGACGATCGCGGCCCTCCTGCGAGCAGTACCGCGATGCCGGCATCCGGCGCCTGGTCTGCCTGCGCGGCGACCTGCCCTCCGGGATGGCGGTGGCCGGGGAGTTCCGCTACGCGGCCGACCTGGTGCGCTTCGTGCGCGCGCAGACCGGCGACTGGTTCCACATCGAAGTGGCGGCGTATCCCGAGTTCCATCCGCAGGCGCGCCGCCCCGCGGACGACCTGGCGCACTTCAAGGAGAAGATCGACGCCGGCGCCAACTCGGCGATCACGCAGTACTTCTACAACCCCGACGCCTACCTGCACTTCGTCGAATCGGTCGAGGCGCTGGGCGTGGACGTGCCGATCGTCCCGGGCATCATGCCCATCAACAACTTCTCGCAGCTGGCGCGCTTCTCGGATGCCTGCGGCGCGGAGATCCCGCGCTGGATACGCCTGCGCCTGGAGAGCTTCGGCGACGACACGGCTTCCATCAAGGCCTTCGGGCTCGACGTGGTCACCGAGCTGTGCGAGCGGCTGCTCGGCTACGGCGCGCCGGGGCTGCACTTCTACACCCTCAACCAGGCCGGTCCCGCGACCACCATCTGGCAGCGACTGGGGCTGTAGCGCGGCTCCCGGGGTTAGAATCGCGCACTGCCGCGAATCCCGGGAGCCCGCCGTGAACCATCGACCGCCGAAGCCCGCCAGACCCTTGCGGCACGACTGAAGTCGCAGCCGCTGCGCGAGGCGGCGCGGCGCTCGCCGCGGAGGACCCGGCGCGCGCGCTCGAAGCGCTCGCGGAGATGAATCCGGCGCTGGCCACGGACCTGCTCGCGGAGCTGCCCGCGGACGCGCACGCCGCCCTCGTGCGTGCGGCCCCTGCCGGAGGTGTCGCGACAGTGGCTGCGCAATTCCGGCTATGGGCCGGGGCTCATCGGGCGGCTCATGGAGCCCGCGTACGCCGTGTTCTCGCCCGACATGAGCGTCGGCGAGGCGATCGAGCAGCTGCGCGCCCTGGTGCGCACGGTCTTCGTGACCTACGGCTACGTGACCGACGGCGACGGCAAGCTCCTCGGCCTCGTCACGATGCGCGACCTCCTCTTCAACGACAACGAGCGCGCTCCTGGGCGACGTGATGCTGAAGGGCGCGTTCGCGTTCGCGCCCGAGACGCCGCATGGCGGATGCGATGCGGCTCACGCTCAATCGCCACTACCCCGTCTATCCCGTCTGCGACGAGGCGGGGCAGCTCGTCGGTCTGGTGCGCGGCGCGGCGATCTTCGAGGAGCAGGCCTTCGAGATCACGGCGCAGCCCGGCTCGATGGTCGGCGTGGAGAAGGAGGAGCGCGTCGCCACCTCGTTCGCGCGCGCCTTCATGTTCCGGCATCCGTGGCTGCTGCTGAATCTCCTCACCGCCTTTGCCGCCGGCGGGGTGGTGGCCCTGTTCCAGGGCACGGTGGATCGCCTCGTGATCCTCGCGACCTTCCTGCCGGTCCTGGCGGGACAGTCCGGCAACACCGGCTGCCAGGCGCTGGCGGTCACCGTGCGCGGCATCACGCTGGGCGACATCCGCACGGGCTCCGGCAAGGTCCTCGTGGCGAAGGAATTCCTCCTCGGGCTCGCCAACGGCGCGGTCACCGGCGTCCTGTGCGGCGTGGCCATGTACCTCCTCGCGTCGATGCAGTCCTCCCCGCACGCGCTCCTGCTGGGCGTGGCGGTGTGCCTGGCCATGATGGGCAGCTGCGCGATCAGCGGCGTCTCGGGAGCGCTCGTGCCGCTGGTCCTGAAGCGCCTGGGCGCCGATCCGGCGACCGCGTCGAGCATCATCGTGACCACCGCGACGGACGTCGCCAGCATGGGGCTGCTGCTCGGCCTGGCGGCGCTACTCGTGCGCTGAATTGAATGCGACGCCCGCGCGATCTATCATCGCAGCCATGAACCTCCGCTCCTCTTGCGGTGCTGTGCGTCGCGTGCTGCGCCTGGGCCGGCGGCGCGTTCGCGCAGGAAGCAGGCGACCGCCAACCGCGCCACGGAACTCAAGGAGCGCCCCGCCGCCGATGCGAGGACGCTCGCGCCCGTCGCGGCGGAGGCGTCCGTGAAGGTGCTTTCCCGCCAGGGCGCGTGGACCCAGGTGGAGACGGGGGGGCAGCAGGGCTGGGTGCGGGCCTTCCACCTGCGTTTCCGCTCGACGGTGGAGACCGCGTCGTCCGGCTCCGGCAGCGGACTCGGCGGACTGGCGGCGATGGTCGGCATCGGCCGCAAGTCCCCGGAAGCCTCGAAGACCGCCGCTCTCGGAATCCGCGGCCTCACGCCGGAGGACTTCCACAACGCCTCGCCCGATGCCGCCGCGCTGGCGAAGCTCAAGTCCTACCGCGCGGACAAGGCCTCCGCCGAGCGTTTCGCGCAGGAAGCGAAGCTCGCGGCGGTCGCGGTGCCCTACCCGAGGGAGGGCTCGTGAGGGTGCTGCTCGCGGCGCTGGCGCTGGCCTGCGCGGCTCCCGCCCAGGCGCAGTTCGACCTGGGGCGCATGCTCGACCTCGGCAAGAAGGCGCTCGAGGTGGCGCCGAAAGTCCAGGAGGCCACCAAGGAGTACACCGTCGAGGAGGAGGTGGCCCTCGGCGAAGGCATCGCCGCGGGGTTCCTCGGCGCCATCCGGCTGCACCCGGACGAGCGCCTGCAGCGCTACGTGAACCGCATCGGCCGCTGGCTTGCCCTGCAGTCGGAGCGCCCGGACCTGCCGTGGACTTTCGGCGTGATCGACACCGACATCATCAACGCCTTCGCGATGCCCGGGGGCACGGTGGTGGTCTCGCACGGCCTGGTGAAGCGCCTCGCCAACGAGTCGGAACTGGCGGGCGTCCTCGCGCACGAGATCGCGCACGTGCTGAAGAAGCACCAGCTCGCGGCGATCCAGTCCGACGCCGGCTGGAGCGCGGCCGCCACGGGCGCCAAGGCGGTCGCGGCCGACCGCATCGGCAGGAGCGGCGACGTGCTGGGGCTCAAGTCCCAGCTCGCCAATGCCGGCGTGGACCTGGTGAAGGACGGGCTCTTCCTGCGGCCGCTGGACCGCAGCATGGAGTACGAGGCCGACCGCATCGGCGTCGTGATCGCCGCGCGCGGCGGCTACGATCCCTACGGGCTCGTCGCGGTGCTGCACCATGCTCGCGCAGGTGAAGCCGGAGGAGTCGGGCGCCTCGATCACGTTTTCGACGCACCCTTCGCCCGCGGATCGCCTCGCGGAGCTGGAGAAGGTGGTGCCCCGGGCGCTCGAGCAGTACGCGCGGCAGCCGCAGGTCGAGGGCCGCTTCCGGCAGGCCGTCGGCGCGAAGCTGAAAAAGGTCTGACGCCTTTCACTACTCGAGGTTCGCGACCTTCTTGCGCGCTTCCTGCGCGTGCAGCTGCGCGTAGGCCTGGTGCGCGGCGGCTTCCGCCTCGCCCACCTTGATCGGCAGCCCCATGTCGGCAGAGCACCGAGCCCAGCGCCGACAGGCACAGCATCACGTTTTCCGGCTTGCACGAGTAGCCCATGATGCCGACGCGCCAGATCTTCCCGGCGAGCGGCCCCAGGCCGGCCCCGATCTCGAGGTTGAATTCCGTGAGCAGCGTCCTCCTCACCTCGGCCTCGCGGTCGCGGATCGCCTCGGGGATGTGCACGGCGTTCATCTGCGGCAGGCGCGCGCCTTCCTTCACCAGGAACTTCAGGCCCATGGCTTCCAGCCCCGCCTTGAGCGCCAGGTGGTGGCGATGGTGGCGCGCCCAGCAGTTCTCCAGGCCCTCCTCCTTCACCAGCAGCAGCGCCTCGTGCAGCGCGTAGAGGCTGTTGGTGGGCGCGGTGTGGTGGTAGGTGCGCGTCGTGGCACCCCAGTAGCCGAGGAGCAGGTTCATGTCCATGAACCAGCTGTGGATCTTGTCCTTGCGCGCCTTGACGTGCTCGACGACGCGGTCGTTGAACGACACGGGCGAGAGTCCCGGCGTGCACGACAGGCACTTCTGGCTGGCCGAGTACACGGCGTCGATATCCCAGTCGTCGACCATCACCGGGGTGCCGGCGAGCGAGGTGACCGCGTCGACGATGGTGAGCGCGCCATGCCGGTGGGCGACCGCGACCAGCGCCTTCGCGTCCGACTGCACGCCCGTGGAGGTTTCCGCGTGCACGAAGGAGACGATGCGCGCGTCGGGATGCTTCTTCAGCGCGTCCTCGAGCTTTTGCGGGTCGCACGGCTCGCCCCACTCGTCCTCGACCACGACGGCAGTGCCGCCCGCGCGCTCGACGTTCTCGATCATGCGCCCGCCGAACACGCCGTTCCTGCAGACGATGACCTTGTCGCCGGGCGCCACCATGTTCACGAAGCAGTACTCCATGCCCACCGATCCCGGCCCGGAGACCGGGAACGTGAGCGCGTTCTTCGTCTGGTAGACGTAGCGCAGCAGCGACTTCAGCTCCTCCATCATCTCGACGAAGACCGGATCGAGGTAGCCGATGGCCGGCAGGCTCATCGCCGCCATCACGCGCGGGTTGATCTCGGAGGGGCCCGGGCCGAGGAGCGTGCGCTGCGGCGGGTGGAAGGAATGGATCTTCTTCGTGGGTGCGAGGTACTTGAGCGTCATGTCGTCGTCCTGTGAGTCGTGAAGCGCACGACCGTCCCCGGGGAGACGTCGGCCAGAGGTTCGGGATCGATGGCGGTGTCGCCGTCGGGGTGGGGGAGGCCGTCGGCCACCAGGTTCGCGAAGTCGAAGAGCGCGCGGTCCATGAGGTGCGAGGGCGTGACCCGCGTGAGGGCGCTGAAGATGGAGATGACGCGCCCGGGGTGCTTCTTCTCCCAGTCGCGCAGCATCGCCTTGACCTGCTTCCTCTGCAGGTTCTCCTGCGAGCCGCAGAGGTCGCAGGGGATGATCGGGAACGCGCGATCCTCGGCATAGGCCGCGAGGTCGCGCTCCTCCACGTAGGCGAGCGGCCGGATCACGACGTGCCGGCCGTCGTCGGAGACCAGCTTCGGCGACATCGCCTTGATCTTGCCGTTGTGGAAGAGGTTGAGGAAGAACGTCTCCAGGATGTCGTCGCGGTGATGGCCGAGCGCGATCCGGGTCGCGCCGAGTTCCTTCGCCACGCGATAGAGGACGCCGCGGCGCAGCCGGGAGCACAGGCTGCACATCGTCTTGCCCTCGGGAATGACGCGCTTCACCACGCTGTGCGTGTCCTGCACCACGATGCGGTGCGGGATGCCGCGCGCGGTCAGGTACTCCGGCAGCACGTGCGCCGGGAACCCGGGGTGGCGCTGGTCGAGGTTGACGGCGATCACCTCGAAGGGCACCGGGGCGCAGTCGCGCAGGTGCACCAGCACGTCGAGGAGCGCATAGCTGTCCTTGCCGCCGGAGAGGCACACCATCACCTTGTCGCCGGCCCCGATCATCGAGAAGTCGCCGATCGCCTCGCCCACGAGGCGGCGGATGCGCTTCCTGCGCTTGGCGGCCTCGTAATCGGACTTGCGCGTGTCCTGGAGAGGAACGGTGGCGGTAGGCATGAAGGGTGTCTAGAGGGCGATGGAGCGCCCGCCGTCGACGGCGAGAACCTGGCCGGTGACGAACGGGGCGTCGAACAGGAGGTATTTTACCGCGCCGGCGATGTCCTCCGGCGTGCCCGTGCGGCGCAGGGGCGTTTGACCCGTGATGCGCTCGCGCTCGCCCGCCGGGAAAGCCTCCCCGTCCTCGGGCCACAGGATGGCGCCCGGCGAAACGCCGTTCACCCGCACGTCCGGCGCCAGTTCCAGCGCCAGGGCGCGCGTGAGTCCCGCGAGGCCGCTCTTGGCGACGGAATAGGCGAGGAAGCCCGCCAGCGGCCGCTCGGCGTGGATGTCGACGATGTTCACGATGGCGCCGCGGCTCGCGCGCAGGTGGCTGGCGGCCGCCTGCGCCAGGAAAAGGGGCGCGCGCAGGTTGGTGCCGACCAGGTCCTCCCATTCCCCGGGCCCGAGCGTGGCGAGCGGCGTGGCGTGGAAGGAGGACGCGTTGTTCACGAGGCCGTCGAGGCGCCCGAAGCGCGTCGCGGCCGCCTCGACGAGGGAGGCGAGCGCGGCGGTGTCGAGGAGGTCCGCCTGCACGATCGCGGCCGATCCCGGGCGGCGCGACTCCAGGTCGGCAACCAGGCGCTCGGCATCGGCGCGCGAGCGGTGGCAGTGCACCACGACGTCGGCGCCGGCCGCGTGCACGGCGCGCGCGATCGCCGCCCCCACGCGCCGCGCCCCCCCGGTGACGAGAACCGCTTTCCGGTCCATGGTGTTATATTCCTCGGCAGTAACGTCGCGCCGGCATGCATGCGGCGACAGAGGCGGAAGTGTAGCGAAATCCGCGATCGTTTCCCGACTGTGCCGGCTTGCCGATGTCCTCCTCGCTCGACTTTTCCCTTCCCCCTCCCGATCCCGACGCGGCGACCCATTCGCACGAGCTCGCCGAGCGCATCGCCAACGAGATCGCCGAGACGGGGGACTGGATCCCGTTCTCGCGCTACATGGAGCTGCGCGCTCTATGCCCCGGGCT
Source organism: uncultured beta proteobacterium (assembly GCA_963786635.1). Lineage (GTDB taxonomy): Bacteria > Pseudomonadota > Gammaproteobacteria > Burkholderiales > Usitatibacteraceae > FEB-7. Next base: position 55,384 of record CAWAZV010000001.1, read on the forward strand.
TCGGCTATTACGCGGCGGGGGCGCGCAAGCTCGGCTCCGGGGGCGACTTCGTCACCGCTCCGGAGCTCACGCCGATGTTCGCGAGCTGCCTGTCGATGCAGGCGCGGCAGGTGCTGGAGCGCACCGGGGGCGATATCCTCGAGATCGGGCCCGGCTCGGGCGTCCTCGCCGCCGACCTGTACGGCTACCTGAAGGCGCAAGGGGCGGCGCCGAAGCGCTACCGGCTGCTCGAGGTGAGCCCGGACCTGAAGGAGCGCCAGCGCGCGCGGCTCGCCGAGCGCCACCCGGAGGACCTGGACCGCTTCGAGTGGATCGACGCGCCTGCCGGAACGCATCGACGGCCTGGTGATCGCGAACGAGGTGCTCGACGTGCTGCCCTTCGCCATCGTGCACCGCATCGGGAGGCGACATCCTCGAGCGCGGCGTGGTCCTCACCGAAGCCGGCTTTGCCTGGGAGGACATGGCGCTGCCCGACGGCGACCTGAAGCGCCGGGCGAACCAGGTCCTGCCGCCCGGGGACTACGACTACCTCACGGAAGTGAACCTCGCGGCCGAGGGACTGGTGCGCTCCGTTTCCGCGGCGCTGGGGCGGGGCCTCGCCCTCTTCATCGACTACGGCTATGCGCAGGCCGAGTACTACCACCCGCAGCGCTCGACCGGGACCATGCGCTGCCACTACCGCCACCGCGTCCACAACGACCCGTTCTTCCTGCCGGGGCTGCAGGACATCACCGCGCACGTCGACTTCACGGCCATGGCGCACGCGGCCGAGTCCACCGGCGCCGAGGTCATGGGCTACACGACGCAGGCGCACTTCCTCATTTCCTGCGGGCTCGCCGTCCTCGTCTCGGGAGGCGACCCCACCATGACGATCTCGCGGCTCGATGCGACCAGCGCCGTGAAGCGCCTGGTCAACCCGTCCGAGATGGGCGAGCTCTTCAAGGTGCTGGGGGTGGGCCGCGGCATCGACTCGCCGCTGCAGGGCTTCCAGTCCGCCCGGCCGCTCTCGCTGTAGCTAGCCCTTCAGCGCGGCCAGCACCTCGTCGAGCATCTTCTTCGCGTCGCCGAAGAGCATCCGGTTGTTGTCCTTGTAGAAGAGCGGGTTGTCCACGCCGGCGTAGCCCGAGGCCATGCTGCGCTTCATCACGATCGACGTGTGCGCCTTCCACACCTCCAGCACCGGCATGCCGGCGATGGGGCTCGTGGGGTCTTCCTGGGCGCTCGGGTTCACGATGTCGTTGGCGCCGATGATCATGGAGACGTCGGTGTCGGGGAAGTCGCTCGTTGATCTCGTCCATCTCGAGCACGATGTCGTAGGGCACCTTGGCCTCGGCGAGCAGCACGTTCATGTGGCCCGGCATGCGCCCGGCGACCGGGTGGATGCCGAAGCGCACCGTCTTGCCGAGGTCGCGCAGCCGCTTGGTGATCTCGAAGACCGTGTGCTGCGCCTGGGCGACCGCCATGCCGTAGCCGGGCACGATGACCACGCTCTTCGCCTCGCGCAGCAGGTCGGCGGTTTCCTGCGCGGTCACGGAGACGACCTCGCCCGCGGGCTGCGCCGCGCCGCCGGCCGCCGGGGCGGCGGTCTCGCCGCCGAACCCGCCCGCGATCACGCTGATGAAGTTGCGGTTCATCGCGCGGCACATGATGTACGACAGGATCGCGCCGGAGGAGCCGACGAGCGCGCCGGTCACGATCAGCAGGTCGTTCGAGAGCATGAAGCCGGTGGCCGCCGCGGCCCATCCGGAGTAGCTGTTCAGCATCGAGACGACCACCGGCATGTCCGCGCCGCCGATCGCCATCACCATGTGGATGCCGAAGAGGAGCGCGATCACGCTCATCACGATGATCGGCGTCATGCCCTGCCTGGATGGAGTGCGCGCCCAGGAACTTGTAGCCGAACCAGAGCACCACGAGCAGCCCGGCCAGGTTCAGCCAGTGGCGCGCGGGCAGCAGCAGGGGCTTGCCGCCGATGCGCCCGGAGAGCTTGCCGAACGCGATCACCGACCCGGACAGGGTCACGGCGCCGATCAGCACGCCGACGTACACCTCGACATGGTGGATCGTGACCTCGGCGGGAGACATGCCGGCCGTGGCGGTGGGGTCGACGTAGCTCGCGTAGCCCACGAGCATCGCGACCAGGCCCACGAGGCTGTGCATGAACGCCACCAGCTCGGGCATCTGCGTCATCTTCACGGTGCGCGCGAGATAGAGGCCGATCGCGCCGCCCGCCACCAGGGCGATCGCGATCCACCCGAGGCCGCCGGTCGTGACGCGCGGGCCGAACACGGTGGCGAGCACCGCGATCGCCATGCCGATCATCCCGTAGAGGTTGCCGCGCCGCGAGGTCTCGGGGTTGGAGAGGCCGCCGAGGCTCAGGATGAACAGGATGATCGCGGCGATGTAGGAGACGGTGGCCAGGCTTGCGGACATGGTCGTCGCTCCCCTATTTCTGGAACATGGACAGCATGCGTTGCGTCACCGCAAAGCCGCCGAACATGTTGACCGCGGTGAGCGCGATGCCGGCCACCGCGAGCCAGCGGATGATCTCGTCGGGCCGCGCGCCTTCGCCCGCGACCGCCGCGACGAAGGGCGGCGCGATCTGCACCAGCGCGCCGATGATGATGATGCTGCTGATGGCGTTGGTCACGCTCATGAGCGGCGTGTGCAGCGCGGGCGTCACGTTCCACACCACCATGTAGCCCACGAAGCACGCCAGCACGAACACCGTGAAGTGGCCGAGGAAGGCCGCGGGCGCGTAGGCGCCGATCAGCAGGAACGCGACGGCTGCGACCGCGAACAGGATCGCGAGCGAGCCCGCCGCCATCGGCTCGCCGCCGCCGTGGCCGTGCCCCTTGGGGGCCGGTGGCGGCATGGCGGGCTTGGCCGCCTGCACCGCCGCCGCGGGGAGCTTCGGCGGCGGCGCCGGCCAGGTGACCGCACCGTCCTTGATCACGGTCAGGCCGCGGATGACGTCGTCCTCCATGTTGACGTTGATAGAGGCCGTCCTTGGTCTTGCAGAGCTCCTCGGCGAGACGGAACAGGTTGGTCGCGTACAGCGTCGAGGACTGCTTGGCCAGCCGGCTGGGCAGGTCGGTGTAGCCGATGATGGTCACGCCGTGCCGCACCACCGCCTCGCCCGGCACGGTGAGCTCGCAGTTGCCGCCCTGCTCGCCGGCCATGTCGACGATCACGCTGCCCGGCTTCATGCTCTTCACCATGTCGGCCGTGATCAGCTTGGGCGCCGGCTTGCCGGGGATGAGCGCGGTCGTGATGATGATGTCGACCTCGCTCGCCTGCTTGGCGTACATGTCGCGCTGGGCCTTCTGGAAGCCCTCGCTCATCACCTTGGCGTAGCCGCCGCCGCCCGAGCCCTCCTCCTCGTAGTCGACCTTGACGAACTCGCCGCCCAGCGACTTGACCTGGTCGGCGACCTCGGCGCGCGTGTCGTTGGCGCGCACGATGGCGCCGAGGCTCGCGGCAGTGCCGATGGCCGCGAGGCCCGCGACGCCGGCGCCCGCGACGAAGACCTTGGCCGGCGGCACCTTCCCCGCGGCCGTGATCTGCCCGCTGAAGAAGCGGCCGAAGGCGTTCGCCGCCTCGATCACCGCGCGGTAGCCGCTGACGCCGGCCATCGAGGTGAGCGCGTCCATCTTCTGGGCGCGGCTGAGCATGCGCGGCAGCGCGTCGATCGCGAGCACGGTGGCCTTGCGCGCGGCGAGCGCCTCCATGAGCGGGGGATTCTGCGCGGGCCAGATGAAGCTCACGAGCGTGGTGCCCTCGCGGATCGAGGGAAACCTCCTCCAGGCTCGGGGCGCGCACCTTGAAGACGATGTCGCGCCGCGACCAGAGCGGCCGCGGCGTCGGGCGCGATCTCGGCGCCGGCGGCCACGTAGGCCTCGTCGGCGCAGTTCGCCGCGTCGCCGGCGCCCGGACTCGACGAGGACGCCGAAGCCCAGCTTTCGCGAGCTTCTCCACCACCTCCGGCACGGTGGCGACGCGCTTCTCGCCCGGGAACACTTCCTTGGGGACGCCGATCACCTGGGGCATGCGCTTCTTCCTTTCCGAGAAACCTCTGCGAAAGCCCGCGCTCCTGGCGGGACGGGCCGATTTTACTTGATCCGTCGTTCCCCCCGACCACTCGTGACGCTCCGCCAGGGGGCACCGGTGCCTTTCGAGCCGGGCGAACCGGTCCGAGCGGTCGCGCACATCGCGCCGCGAAGCGGCTATCATGGCCCCCGGGCAGCAAGGGCACCACCAATACCTAAGGAGCGAGGAGCGATGAAAACAATTCACCGTGATGATGGCCGCAGCGGTTGCGGTCTTCGGGTTCGCGACCGCGGTCGCACAGGAAAAGAAGTCGCGCATCTCGATCGGCACCGGCGGCACCGCCGGCGTCTACTACCCGCTGGGCGGCGGCCTCGCGGCGCTGCTGTCCAAGCACGTCCCCGGCGTGGACGCCACGGCGGAAGTGACCGCCGGCTCGGTCGCCAACCTGCAGCTCATCGGCGGCGGCAAGTCCGAGGTGGGCTTCACGATGGCCGATTCGGCGTGGGACGCCTACAACGGCCTCGACAAGTTCAAGGACAAGAAGGTGGCGCTGCGCACCCTGGTCGTGTTCTACCCGAACCGGATGCAGGTGGTCACGCTGGACGGCAAGGGCATCGAGAAGATGACCGACCTCAAGGGCAAGCGCATGGCCACCGGGGCGCCCGCCTCCGGCACCGAGGTGATGTCGATGCGGCTCCTCGAGGCCTACGGGCTCGACCCGAACAAGGACGTCAACCGCGAGCGCCTCTCGCTCGCCGAATCGGTGAACGCGCTGAAGGACGGCAAGGTCGATGCCCTGAGCTGGGTGGGCGGCGTGCCCACCCCCGGCCTCACCGACCTCGCGGCCACCCCGGGCAAGAAGATCAAGCTGCTCGACCACGGCGACGCCGCCGACGCGATGCGCAAGAAGTACGGTCCGCTCTACGTGAAGAACCGGATCCTCGCCAACGCCTACCCGGGCGAGGCGCGCGAGACCACCAACGTGGACGTCTGGAACCTGCTGGTCGTGCCGGAATCGGCCGACGAGAACCTCGTCTACCAGATCACCAAGACGATGTTCGAGAAGAAGGACGAGCTGGTGAAGGTGCACAAGGACGCCGCCTTCCTCGCCCTCGACAACCAGCTCACGGGCGGCTCCCCGATTCCGTTCCACCCCGGGGCGCTCAGGTACTTCAAGGAAAAGGGCCTCAAGGTCAACTGAAGCGCCCCCGCTTCCGGAAAAGGGCCCCGCGCGGGCCCTTTTTCTTTTCCCGCCGGCCGTGCGCCCGCGCCGCGGCCGCACGCAAGTCCTTGATTCGTCATGGCCCGCGGCGAAAATGGTGCAGTGCAATATTTTTTTCGCAAAACCCCTTGACTTGGCTGCTGGCAGGTCTAGAATTCGTTTTTGTGCAGTGCAGCAAAATGGCTGCCGCAACCGAACCCCAGCGATTCCCCAGTCCAGGAGACCACCATGTTCAAAGTCGACCAGTTCAGCGCCAGCAACGAAGCCGTCCTCAACCAGTTCGCGCATTTCGCCCAGCTTTCGCTCGCCAACCTCGAGAAGTTCGCCGAGATCGGCCTCGATGCCGCCCGTGATTCCGTCGAGCAGGCCACCGCGCACGCCGCCGCCCTCGCCGGCGCCAAGGACGTGCACGAAGTCATCGCGATCAATTCCGCCGCCCTCGAGCCGGTCATGAAGCGCGCCTACGCCTACTCGCGTACCGTGTACGAGACCGCCGCCGAGACCAACGCCGAAGTGAAGGCCGTCTTCGAGAAGCAGACCGCCGACGCGAACAAGTCCGCCGTCGCGTCCCTCGAGGAAGCGTTCAAGTTCGCGCCCGCCGGTTCCGAGGCCTATGTCGGCAACGTGAAGAGCGCCATCGCCGCCGCGCAGAGCGCCTACTCGAACCTCGCCGCGATCAACAAGCAGCTCTACGACACCGTCGAGAAGACCGTCGAGCAGAACGTCGCGACCGTGCAGTCGGCCGCCAAGGCCCCGAAGGCCCCGGTCCGCAAGGCCGCGAAGCGCAAGTAATCAGCCGCCCCGCGAGGGGCGTGCAGCAGCCGTCGCAAGAAAGGCCCCCGGTTTCGACCGGGGGCCTTTGCATTTCCTGCACCGCCCAGGGCACAGGCGGGAAAAATCAGGGACCGTCCCTACTGTTGGGAATTGGGGACGGTCCCCAATTGTTCAGCGATGCGTGCCGCGCGCGCCGCGTGGATGGAGGCCGGCACCGCCTGCGGATGCTCCCGGGCGATGGCGGCCGCGTCGATGTCGAGGGCAGCAACGCGGGCGGCGCGGATGCGGTCGCGGGGAACGGTGCGCACGAGTCCCCGGGCGCAGAGGTCGCACTCGCAGACCTCCATCAGGCGCTCGAGGCGATCGGGGCGGCGAAAGGCGTCCGTGCGTTCCAGGAGCCCGAGGAGCGCTTCGGGACCGAGCGAGCTGGCACCCTCGACCGCGGCGCGCTCGCGGGAGGCGAGTGTCGCAAGGTCGCGGCACTCCCCGGGGGCATTGAGGCGTTCGCACAACGCGGTCACCGCTTCCGGTGCCAGGCCCAGCGTGAGGCAGGCGAAGCGAACCGGCAGGGTGAAGGCGCTGCCGGCATCGAGCCGCGCCAGGACGCCGGCGAGACCGCCGTTCCGCGGCGAGCTGGTCGACCTCCGGCAGCACCCGGGCAAGTGCCCCGCATTCGCGCAGCACCTCGATCATGCGGCCGGGCCGCGGCTCCTGCAGCCCGCGCGCGATCTCCTGCCAGACCCGCTCCGGGACGAGGTGATCGGCCTCGCCGGAGCGGACCATCGTGCGCATGAGTTCCATCGTTTCCGGCGCCACCGCGAAGCCGAAGCGCGCGGCGAAGCGGGCCACGCGCAGGATGCGCACCGGATCCTCCGCGAACGCCTCGCCCACGTGGCGCAGGACGCCCAGGCGCAGGTCCTCGCGCCCGCCGTGCGGATCGATGATCGTGCCGTCCTCGGCGCGGGCGATGGCGTTGATGGTGAGGTCGCGCCGGCGCAGGTCCTCCTCCAGCGTCACGTCCGGGGAGGCGTGGAAGACGAAACCCCTGTAACCCGGTGCCGTCTTGCGCTCGGTACGCGCCAGCGCGTACTCCTCGTGCGTCTCGGGATGCAGGAACACGGGGAAGTCGGCGCCGACCGGGCGAAAACCGAGCGCCGCCATCGCCGCGGGCGTGGCCCCCACCACCACCCAGTCGCGGTCGGTCACGGTGCGGCCGAGCAACTCGTCGCGGACGCAGCCGCCCACTGCGTAGGTCTTCATGAAGGGGACGCTACCCTTTGCCCTTTCGGGCGGCTCGGCGTAAGGCTCGTCTTCCGCCACGAACTCGGTCTCGGCGAGCGCCCCCTCGACCCACGCGCGGATGCCAGGGGCGGCCTGCATCGCCGCGCAATAGCGCTGCGCCACGGCCCCGCAGCCCACCCCGTAGGTGGCGAAGCGCATCACGACCGGGGCGAACATCGCGTCGGCGGCGCAGAAAGGTCCGAACAGGAAATCGCCACCGGAGCCGAAGCGCGACCGGGCGGTACTCCAGAGCTGCTCGATACGGTCGATGTTGGCGCGTACTTCCGGGGTCATGCCCTTGCCGGGGTGGCTCGCGCGGATGTTCATCGGCATCCGCGCGCGCAGGTCGCGAAATCCGGCATGCATCTCGGCGGCGGCGGAACGGGCGAACGCGCGGGCCGCGGGATCGGCGGGCCAGACGCCCCGGTCCGGAAACCAGTCGTGGACGGTCTCGAGGATGGCGAGCGAATCCCAGACGGCGACCTGGTCGCGCCACAGCACCGGCACCAGGCCGGAGGGCGACCAGCGGCCGATGTTGGCGTCCCATTCGTCGGAGTGGAAGCGCAGCTTCACCTCGGCGAAGGGGATGCCCAGCTGCCTGAGGAGCACCCACGGGCGCATGGACCATGAGGAGTAATTCTTGTTGCCGATGACGAGCGTGAGGTCGGCCATGTCACCCCCTGGGGCTGCTGCGGTAGCCGGCGTAGCGGCCGTGCAGGCCCGCGTCCGCCATGTACTCCGGCACGACGGATTCCATCGCGGCCGGCGCGAAGCCGAAGACCTCCGGAAAGGCGCAGCCGCAGACGCTGTCGACTTTCATGGAGGCGAGGTTGTCGCGCGTCATCACCGGCCCCGGAAGTTGTTCCAGCACGAAGGCCTGCGCCTGGGCCGCCCAGCCGGGCAGCGGCACGATGTGGCGCCTGCGTCCCTTGAGCCCCGCCACGAAGCGCACGATGTCGGCCAGCGTGTAGATGCCGGGGCCGCAAAGGTCGTAGGACTGCCCGTAGGTGCGCGGATCGTCGAGGGCGAGGGCCACGGCACGCGCCACGTCCTCCACCCACACGGGCTGGAACCTCACCGCTGCCCCGGCGAGCGGCACCACCGGCAACGCCTTCACCAGCCCGGCGAACAGGTTGAGGAAGCTGTCGTCGCGCCCGAAGATGACGGACGGCTTGAGGAAGGTCCAGGCGAGGCCCGTGCCGGCCTCGCGGATCGCATCCTCGCCGCGCCCGCGCGAACGCAGGTACTGGCTGGGACCGTCGCGCCCCGCGTGCAGCGCGCTCACGTGCACGAGGCGGGCGACACCGGCCTCGCGGCAGGCGCGCGCGAGCCGCCGCGGCAACTCGACGTGGACCTTCTCGAAACTTTCGCGGCGGCTCTGGTGCAGGATGCCGACGAGGTTCACGACGGCATCCATGCCGTCGAGCGCCGCCGCCAGCGCGGCATCGTCGTGCGGGCTCGCCGCCACGATCTCGATGGCCGGCAGCACCTGCAGGGCCTTCGACTTGACGCGGTCGCGCGTGAGCACGCGCAGCTGCAGTCCGCGCCCGGCCAGGTGCGCGCAGACCGAGCGGCCGACGAAGCCGCTGGCGCCGAGGACCAGGACGCGGCGGATGCCCATCGTCAGGGGATGGCCGCGACGCTGGTCGCGTCGCCGCCGTTGCGTCCCGGCACGGTGCCCATGAGGGCGCGCAGGCTCGCCGTCTTGCCGGTCAGGCGGTGGGTGTAGAACCAGGCGTTGGCCATCACCTTCTTCACGTAGTCGCGGGTCTCGTTGAAGGGGATGGACTCGGCGTAGATGGCCCCCTCGAGCGGCTTGGCATCGCGCCAGCGCTTGGCGCGGCCGGGGCCGGCGTTGTAGCCGGCCGTGGCCAGCACGGGATCGCCGAGATCCGCCAGCACGCGGTGGAAGTAGTAGGTGCCCATGGCCACGTTCACCTCGGGTTGCACGAGGAGCGCCGGACGATAGTCGGGCACGGAAATCTGCTTGGCCACCCAGCGTGCCGTGGCCGGCATGAGCTGCATGAGGCCCGTGGCGCCGACGCGCGATTTCACCGTCGCATTGAAGCGGCTCTCCTGGCGGATGAGGCCGTACAGCACCGCCTCGTCGACTTGCCACTGCCGCGCGGCCGCGGCGAGCGACTCGCGATGCGGCAACGGGTAGCGGCGTGCGTAGTCGTGCAGCGAGGCGGTGCGCTCGGCGGCGCCGATGGCGCGATCGACGAGGCCCGCCCGTGCGGCGATCTCGGCGGCGGCAAGGAAGCCGCGATCGTCCATCGCGCGCAGGCCGAACACCCATTCGCGAAAGGCTTCCTGGTTCATCTCCAGCCGGTACAGGGCGATGGCGCGGCCGACGGCGGGAATGGCGCTGCACGCGGTCGAGGTCTTCCTGCGCGACCGTCACGGCCGTCCAGTCGGGGCTCGCGACGGCCCCGAGGTCCTCGGCGGCGAGCAGCCCATAGAAGTGTCGCTCGTGCGAGAGCGGGCGCAGGATGGCCTCGGCGGCCGCGCGCGCGCCTTCCTCGGCGAGCGAGCGTCCCAGCCAGTAGCGCCAGGCGGGGTCGCGCGCCTCCTCGGGCGTCATGAGGTTCACCGCCGCCCGCACGGCCGGCCAGTCGCCTGCCCGCAACGCGGCTCGCGCCTTCCACTGCAGCTGCACTTCGGTAAACGGCCCCTCGCCCGCTTCGCGGTACCAGGCCAGCGCCTGCGGGTGATGCTGTTGCGCGCCCGCGTGCGCGATCTGGGCCCATCCGTACCGCACATCGTCGGGGCCGAGCAGGACGGCATGCGCGCGCAGTTGCGCGGCGGCGTCCTCCGGCTTGGTGCGCGCGAGCCGCGTGAGGGCGAAGAGCAGCAGTTCGTGCGCCGCCCGCGTCGGGATGCGCGACTTCTCGACGGCGAGATAGCGCCCCGGATCCGCGTTGGCGCGGTCGAGGGAGTGCTCGTTCATGCGCTCCCTGGCGGCGAGGAACGCGTTCGCGCGGCGCGCCTCCTTCACGTGGCCCGCCGCGAGCACCTTGCGGATGCGCTCCCAGGCCTCGGGGGAACCGATCAGGCGCTCGGCTGCGGCGGCCTCGAATGCCGGGGCGCAGGCGCCGGGCGCCTCGCGGCCCGCGAGCCAGAGGGCCCGTGCCTCGCGCAGGGCCTCGGCGTCGCCGCGCGCGAGCCGCTCCTGCAACGAGTAGCACGCCACTTCGGCGTCATCGCTCGTGAGCCCGAGGTAGGCATGGCGGAACAGGTCCCACTGCGCCCTGGCGCCCAGCGCCTTCAGCCAGTCGCGGCGCAGGGCGTCGGCGAGCGGCGAATCGGCGTGCTTGCGCAGGAAGGCGTCGATCTCGTCGGGGTCGGCCTTGTCCAGGGTGGCGCCGAGGTACCAGTAGCTCGGGTACGCCTCGAGCGGGTGCCCGGCAAAGCGCGCGCGCCACTTCTCCAGCGCCTTGAGGTCGCGCTTCTGGGCTGCCTCGCGGGCGAGGAGGAGGTCGGTGTCGGCCGGCGGCGCGGCCGACGCAAGCAGGGGGCCGGCCGCGAAGGCGAGGACGGCGAGGAGGCGCGCGAGGAACATCGGTCGGGACACGGGCACGCGAGGATTATATTCCCCGAGTGACCGCGCGCCCCGCCGGGAGTTCACTTCATCGAGCGGCAGCACCCAGATCAGCATGCCGATGACGTAGCAGATCGTGCAGGAGATGAGGGTGAAGGGCACGCTCCAGCGCAGGAACTCGCGCAGGCTCACCTTGCGGTTCTCCTCGCGCTCGCAGATGTTGGCCGCCACGTAGAGGGCCGGCGCGCCCGCGATGGTGAGGTTGCTGCCCAGCGTGCCCGACCAGAGGAGCATCCACCACAGCGGCCACGGGTCCACGCCCTGCTGGCCGAGGTCGCGCACGGTGTAGAGGAAGGTGAGGATGTAGGCGTCGTGCTCGACGATGCCGACGATGGGGATCGTGACCCAGTAGAGGAGGGTCGCGCCCAGCGCCATGTTCTGCGCGAAGATCGGCGCCATGGCGTGGGCGAGCTTCTCCAGGATGCCGGTCTTCTCGAGGCCGCCCACCAGCGCGAAGAGGGCGATGTAGAAGAACACCGCGCGCCAGTCGAGCTCCTGCACGATCTCCTCGAAGCTGGGCTTCTTCACCCGGTCGCCCAGCAGTTCCAGCACCAGCACGAGGACGAGCGCGCCGGTCATGGCGATGAAGCCGAGCTTCACGCCGAGGTGCTCGCGCAGGCTCATGGCGACGATGGTGGCGATGAAGCCGCCGACGACGATCGTGGCGAAGAGCTTGTCCGGGATCTTCGCCTCGCCCATGCCCTCGCCGCCGGCAGGGACGGCCTTCGAGCCGCCGAACTTGCGGAAGAAGAACCAGTACATGATCCCGAGCGTGAGCGAGAAGGTGACGAAGAGGATCGGGAAGGAGCTGGGCTTGCCCTTGTACCAGATGAAGTCGAAGAACTCCGCCCCCGAGACGCTGTGCATCATCTGCGGCGGCAGGTCGCCCAGCAGCATGGCCGAGCCCATGAAGTTGGCGCTGAAGCCGATCATGAGCACCAGCGGCGTGAGCGGCAGGCCGAGGTGGCGCGCGAGCGGGATCGCCACCGGCGCGAACATGAGGATGACCACGACGTTGTCCACGACCATCGAGACCAGGCCCGCGAGCATCGACAGGATCACGATGAGCGCCCCGCCGTTGCCGCGCGAGAGTCTCCAGCGCCTTCACGGACAGCCACTCCGGTATCCCCGACTTGCCGAAATAGCCGGCGATCGTCCAGATCGAGACGAGGATGGCCATCACGTTCCAGTCGACGATCTTGAAGGCGTCGTCCTCGTTCATGAGGCCCATCCAGATCATCACGGCGACGCCGAGCAGGGCGGCCACCGTGCTGTCGATCCAGCCGGTGATGACGATCACGATCGTCACCGCGAAGATGACGAGCGCGGCAATGGTCATCGTTTCCATCAGGGGCATTCCTCCGTGGGTGGCGTCGGTCTTGTTCTTCTGCGCAACCCATCGCGAGACGGTCGCGCGCAAAGCCGAAATGTAGCAAATATTGCGTGCGGGGCCCCGATTCCCTCCTTGATCTGTGCCAAGACAAGCCGGGAGAGCTGCGCGGCTAGACTGGCGCTGCACCGAGGCGTGCCGGCGGCAGCCGAATCCCGACCCAAGAGGAGAAGCCATGACTTACGGTTCGATCCTGGTTCCCATCGACGAACATGCCGGCGCGGCCGGCAGCATCGAGACCGCGATCCGCCTGGCGGCCGCCCACGGCGCGCACCTCGAAGGTCTCGCCATCATCCCGCCGCTGGCCGTTCCCCTTCGCCTGCGTCCCCGGCAGAGCGCCGCCGCGCTGATGAAGAAGGAGTACCAGCACGACAAGGTGGAGGCCCGCGCCGCCATCAAGCGCTTCGAGGCGCAGGCGCGGAAGGCCGGCGTGGCCTCCGTGGAAGGCATCGCGGTCGAGGGCGATACGGTGTCCCACCCTGGCCCTGCACGCCCGCACGGCCGATCTCGTCGTCCTGCCGCGGCCCGGCGAAGATGACCTGGGCGTCCTCGGCGGACACGATGTCGAGGCAGCCCTGCTGTGCGTCGGCCGCCCCGTGCTTCTGGTCCCCGAGAAGGGCACCTCGACCGCTTTCCCGAGGAAGGTCCTGGTCGCCTGGAACGGCAGCCGCGAGGCGGCGCGGGCCCTGTCGGACGCGGTGCCCCTCCTTGCGCGCGCCAAGGCCGTCGTGGTGCTTTCCTCCGGTCCGGCCGGCGACGAGGGACCGATCCACAGCGCGAAGGCCGCCCTGCGCTACCTCGCGCGGCACGGAATCACCGCGGAGACCGTGCACGCGAACGCTGCCGACGACCGCGTCGGCGACCTGATCCTGGCCCGCGCGAAAAAGGTCGGTGCCGACCTCGTCGTCATGGGCGCCTATGGCCGGCCGCGATTCGCGGAGTGGTGCTCGGCGGCGCGACGCGGGCGGTGCTCGCGAATGCCGGCATCGCGGTCCTGATGTCGCACTGACGCTCGGCGCCGGCTTGACGCGGGTCAAGAGACTCGCGGCCCTCGCGCGATCTAGAATGGGCCCGCCACCATCAGAGTGGCGTCGTCGGAGGCAGGGGCGCGCCATGCCCGCCGCCGCTCTCCGCACGGTAAAATCCAGAGCGTCGTCATCCGAAGACCGCCCCTATCGAGGAGATCTGCCATGAAACACCGCACTCTTGCCAAGTCCCTGCTGGCCGCCGTGGTGGCCAGTGCCTTTGCCGCAATGACCCCCGCGCTCGCGTGGGAACCGACCAAGACCGTCGAATTCATCGTGCCCGCGGGCACCGGCGGCGGCGCGGACCAGATGGCGCGCCTCACGCAGTCGATCATCGCCAAGCACAACCTGATGAAGCAGTCGATGGTCGTGGTGAACAAGGGCGGCGGCGCCGGCGCCGAGGGCTTCCTCGACGTGAAGGGCGCCAAGGGCGACCCGCACAAGATCATCATCACCCTCTCCAACCTGTTCACGACGCCGATGGCCACGGGCGTGCCCTTCAACTGGAAGGACCTCACGCCGGTGCGCATGCTGGCCCTCGACCAGTTCGTGCTGTGGGTGAACAAGGACAACCCGGCGAAGTCCGCCAAGGAGTACGTCGAGGCCGTGAAGAAGGCCGGGCCCGGCAAGACGAAGATGGGCGGCACCGGCTCCAAGCAGGAAGACCAGATCATCACCGTGGCGCTGGAGAAGCAGACCGGCGCCAAGTTCACCTACATCCCGTACAAGGGCGGCGGCGAGGTCGCCACCCAGCTGGTCGGCAAGCACATCGACTCGTCGGTGAACAACCCGATCGAGGCCGTGGCGCAGTGGCGCGCCGGCAACCTGCGGCCCCTGTGCGTGTTCGACAACGAGCGCATGCCCTACAAGGGGAAGGTCGCCGGCGACTTCAGCTGGAACGACATCCCGACCTGCAAGGAAGCGGGCGTGGATACCGACTACGTGATGCTGCGCGGCATCTTCATGGCCGGCGGCGTGACGCCCGACCAGGTGAAGTACTACGTCGACCTGTTCGAGAAGGTGCGCCAGACGCCCGAATGGAAGAAGTTCATGGAGGACGGCGCCTTCAACCAGACCGCGATCTCCGGCAAGGAGTACGCGGACTGGGTTGCGCAAGGCCGAGAAGCTGCACGAGGGCCTCATGAAGGAAGCCGGCTTCATGGCCAAGAAGTAGGCGCGAGTCTTCCGGGGGCCGCGATGCGGCCCCCGGACATTTCGGGCATAGCTACCGGGAGAATCACGGATGGGGGACAAGAAAGCCGGTCGCGACCGATGCGCGTGGCCGAAATCGTCACGGCGGCGGCTGTTTCTCGCCTTCGGCGCGCTGGTGATGTGGGATACGCGCCGCCTGGGTGCGTCCTGGGGTGACGACGGTCCGCAGGCGGGGTACTTCCCCTTCTACATCGGGCTCTTCATCGTCGTCTCGTCGGTGGCCAACATCTTCCGCGCCCTGAACCTGGGCGAGAAGGGCCGCGCCGCCTTCGTCGAGTGGGGCCAGTTCCGGATGGTCCTCCAGGTGATGGCGCCGACGATCGTCTACGTCGCCCTCATCGCGAACCCCTGGTTCAGGCTGGGCATCTACCTCGCCTCGGCGATCTTCATCGCCTTCTTCATGTGGCACCTCGGCAAGTACCGCTGGACCAGGATCGCGCCGGTCTCGCTCGGCGTGGTCGTGTTCTTCTTCGTCCTGTTCGAGGTCTGGTTCAAGGTGCCGCTGCCCAAGGGCCCCATCGAAGCCGCCTTCGGCTTCAGCTGACACAGGGACTGACCATGCAAGAGATCCAGTCCCTGATGGGCGGCTTCGCGGTCGCCATGACCTGGTTCAACCTGGCGCTGATGCTCGCCGGCGTCACCCTCGGCGTGCTGATCGGCGTGCTGCCGGGCCTCGGCGGCGCCAACGGCGTGGCGATCCTGCTGCCGCTCACGTTCACGATGTCGCAGCAGCCGGGAGGGGCCACCTCGGCGATCATCCTGCTGTCGTGCATCTACTGGGGGGCGCTCTTCGGCGGCGCCATCACCTCGATCCTGTTCAACATCCCCGGCGAGCCGTGGTCGGTCGCGACGACCTTCGACGGCTATCCCCTGGCGCAGAAGGGTCGCGCGGGTGCGGCCCTCACCGCCGCCTTCACCTCGTCCTTCGTCGGCGCGCTGGTGGCGGTCGTCCTCATCACCTTCATCTCGCCGGTCATCGCCCGGTTCGCGCTGCAGTTCGGTCCACCGGAGTTCTTCTCGGTGTACCTGCTCACGTTCTCCGCCTTCGTCGGCATGGCCAAGGGAACGCCGTTCAAGACCATCGCGGCGATGATGGCCGGCTTCGCGCTGGCGGCCGTGGGCATCGACACCGTCACCGGCCAGCTGCGCCTCACCTTCGGCTTCACCGAGCTCCTCAAGGGATTCGACTTCCTGATCGCGGTGATCGGCCTCTTCGGCATCGGCGAGATCCTGCTCACCATCGAGGAGGGCCTCGAGTTCAAGGGCGCCAACGCCAAGCTCAACATGCGCGTGGTGCTGGAGACCTGGAAGGAGCTGCCGAAGTACTGGAAGACCTCCATCCGCTCGTCGGCCGTCGGCTGCATGATGGGCATCGTGCCGGGCGGCGCAACGCCGGCCTCGTTCATGGCCTACGGTCTCGCGAAGAAGATCTCGCGCGACGGCGAGGAGTTCGGCACGGGCAAGGTGGAAGGCGTGGTGGCCCCCGAGACGGCGGCGCACGCCGCCGGAACCTCGGCGCTGCTGCCCATGCTCACCCTGGGCGTTCCCGGCTCGCCGACGGCGGCCGTGCTGCTGGGCGGGCTCCTCATCTGGGGCCTGCAGCCCGGGCCGCTGCTCTTCGTCGAGAAGCCCGACTTCGTGTGGGGACTCATCGCCTCGATGTACCTGGGCAACATCGTGGGCCTGATCGTCGTGCTCACCTGCGTGCCGCTCTTCGCCTCGATCCTGCGCATCCCGTTCTCGATCATCGCGCCGGTGATCCTGGTGATCTGCGCCATCGGCGCCTACACCGTGCACAACTCGATGTTCGACGTGTGGCTGATGATCGTCTTCGGCATCCTGGGCTACGTGTTCAAGAAGCTCGACTACCCGATGGCCCCGCTGGTGCTGGCGCTGGTGCTCGGCGACCGCGCGGAGGACTCCTTCCGCCAGTCGATGCTGGGTCCCGAGGGCAACATGGGCGTCTTCTTCGCCAATCCGCTGGTGAGCATCATCACGGGCACGTCCCTGCTGCTGCTATTCTGGCCGCTCATTTCGAAGGCCATCGCCATCGCGCGGGGCCGCCGGTAGGACGGTGAACATGGGCAACACTTGCGGCAAAGGAACCTGACATGGCGGTGATCGCGTTCACCCAGGAGATGGCCACCCTCGGCTCCGACGTGGCGGTGGGCGTGTGCGAGGCCCTGGGCCTGGAGATGGTCCGGCACGAGGTCGGCGACCACGTGGCGGGCAAGATGCACGTGAAGAAGAGCCTCATCCGGCGGCTGCGCGAGGGCAAGGCGGGCCCGTTCGAGCGCTGGACCGCCGACGAGAAGTCGATCTCGATCTTCACCGCCGAGGAGATCTACGACCTGGCGGTGAAGGGCAACGTGCTCATCCGCGGCTGGGGCGCGACGATGCTGCTGCGCAGCGTCGCGCACGTGCCGTGCGTGCGCGTCTGCGCGCCCATGGACCTGCGCATCGAGCGCCTCATGAAGCGCCTCGAGACCGACGACGAGAAGCTCGCCCGCCACGAGATCGAGGTCGACGACCACGCGCGGGCCTCGCGCATGTCCGAGCACTTCGGCGTGCACTGGGGCGACCCGGAGCTCTACGACCTCACCCTGAACACGGCGCGCATCCCGGTCGCCACCTGCGTGGACATGGTGGTCGGGCTCGCGCGCAGTGCCGCCTTCCAGGAGACCGCGGAGTCGCGCGGGCACCTGGGCGACCTGGCGCTGCGCTCCAGGGCGCGCGCGACCCTCAAGGCGAACCCGGCGACCGCCGGGATCGACGTCGCCATCGACGCGAAGGACGGCCGCCTGATCCTGCGCGGCATCGTGGCGAACGAGCGCGAGCACGCCCTCTGCCACGAGGTCGTCGGCGCCGTGGCCGGCCCGGCCGGCATCGAGGACGATCTCACGACGATGTCGGGACGCATGAAGACGTTCCCGCAGCAGCCGCGGCAGTAGCCTGCCGCCCGCCCGCTCAGATCTTGCCCGCGTGCTTCAGGCGCGAGAGCGTCTCCGCGGACAGGTTCAGGTAGGAGGCGAGTTCCTTCTTCGGCACGCGCTCGGCGAGATCGGGATGCTTGCGCAGGAACCGGTGCACGCGACCGGGCGCGTCGAGGAGGTGCAGCGTGATGGTGTGGGCCATCACCTCGCTCATGAGGAACATCACCTCGTACTCGAAGTCGTCCTTGAGGTCCGGGTGGCTGTCGAGGAACGCCGCCCACTGCGGCAGCGGCATCTTCGCCACGCGCGCCTTGGTGACGGCGCGGATCGAGTAGGGCGCCGGCGTGCGCAGGCGCCAGGCGGCGTAGCTCGTGTCCATGTCGTCCTCCTTCGCGAAGCGCAGGATCATCTCCTTGCCCTCGGGGTTGGAGACGACGCGCTTGAGCACCCCGTCGGTCACGAAGTACTGCTCCATGTCGTGCGCGCCCTGCGTGAGGAGGACGTCGCCCTTGCGGTAGTCGACGACGGCCAGCAGCGCCTCCAGCTCGCCGAACGCCTTCGCCGGCAACCGCCGCAGGACGATGTTGCGGCGCAGCTGCGTGCTGATTTCGGTGCGATCGGGGTGGTTGGCGAGTAGCGTCATCGGAAGGCGGACAATTGACCCGCATCAAGGCAGGACGCGCGCGCGGTTCCCTACCATTCTAGCGCGATTCAAATTGGCCGCTCCCACGAGGAGAAGTTCATGGCAACCGTCACCGATACCACTCCCGCCACGTCACCGCAGATCGTCGCCGAGGCGCCGCCGCGCGAGGAGACCGACGGCTTCCACCTGTTCATCGACGCGCTGAAGCTGAACGGCATCGACACGATCTTCGGCCTGCCCGGCATCCCGATCACCGACCTCACGCGCAAGGCGCAGGCCGCCGGCCTGCGCGTCATTTCCTTCCGCCACGAGCAGAACGCCGGCAACGCCGCCGCCATCGCCGGCTTCATGACGCAGAAGCCCGGCATCTGCCTCACGGTGTCCGCGCCGGGCTTCCTGAACGGCCTGACGGCGCTGGCCAACGCCACCACCAACTGCTTCCCGATGATCCTCGTCAGCGGCTCCAGCGAGCGCGAAGTCGTCGACCTGCAGCAGGGCGACTACGAGGAGATGGACCAGCTCGCCATCGCGAAGCCCCTGTGCAAGGCCGCCTTTCGCGTGCTGCACGCCGAGGACATCGGCGTCGGCGTGGCGCGCGCCATCCGCGCCGCGGTGTCCGGCCGGCCGGGCGGCGTCTACCTCGACCTGCCGGCCAAGCTCTTCCCGCAGGCGATGGACGCGGAGGCGGGGCGCAAGTCGCTGATCAAGGTCGTCGATCCGGCGCCGCGCCAGATCCCGGCACCCGAGGCCGTGCAGCGCGCGCTCGAACTGCTGAAGAGCGCCAAGACGCCCGCTCATCCTGCTCGGCAAGGGCGCCGCCTACGCCCAGGCCGACGCGGACATTCGCGCCCTCGTCGAGAAGACCGGCATCCCCTACCTGCCGATGTCCATGGCCAAGGGCCTGCTGCCGGACACGCACGAGCAGTCCGCTTCCGCCGCGCGCTCCTTCGTGCTGCCGGAGGCCGACGTGGTCCTGCTGATCGGCGCGCGCCTGAACTGGCTGCTCTCGCACGGCAAGGGCAAGACCTGGGGCGGCAAGGACGCCAAGGCCTGGGGCGGCCAGAAGTTCATCCAGGTCGACATCTCGCCGCAGGAGGCGGACAGCAACGTGCCGATCGACGCGCCGCTCGTCGGCGACATCGGGTCGTGCGTGGCCGCACTCCTGGCCGGCATCGGTTCGAACTGGACCAGGCCGCCGGCGGAGTGGCTCGATGCCATCGCCGAGCGCAAGGCGAAGAACGTCGCGAAGATGTCCGAGACGCTCGCGAAGAACCCGGTGCCGATGAACTTCCACAGCGCGCTCAACGTGGTGCGCGACATCGTCAAGGCCAATCCCGGACGCGATTCTCGTCAACGAGGGCGCCAACGCGCTCGACTTCACGCGCAGCATCGTCGACATGTACAAGCCGCGGAAGCGCCTGGACGTCGGCACCTGGGGCGTGATGGGCATCGGCATGGGCTTCGCGGTGGCGGCGGCCGTGGTGAGCGGCGAGCAGGTGATCGCCGTCGAGGGCGACAGCGCCTTCGGCTTCTCCGGCATGGAGGTCGAGACGATCTGCCGCTACAACCTGCCGGTCTGCGTGGTGATCCTGAACAACAACGGCGTCTACCGCGGCGACGAGGTCAACCCGACCGGCGGCGCCGACCCGGCGCCCCTGGTGTTCGTGAAGGGCGCGCGCTACGAGAAGCTGATGGAGGCCTTCGGCGGCGTGGGCGTGCAGGTCGACGACCCCGGCGGAGTTGCGCCAGGCGATGGAGGCGGCCATCCGCTCGCGCAAGCCCACGCTCATCAACGCCGTCATCGACGAGATCCGCCGGCACCGAGAGCGGCCGCATCACGAGCCTCAACCCGACCGCGAAGAAGAAGTAGCGGCTGCGCGAATGAATAGCACCGCAGTTGCAACACAGAGGACCAGAGGTAACACAGAGCGGATGCGGAGTAAAATTCGAATTTCCTCTGTGTTACCTCTGTGTCCTCTGCGTTCAACACCCCTGCCAGGGAGCGAAGACGCATGGAAGCACTTAAAGGCGTAAGAATTCTCGACATGACCCACGTGCAGGCCGGGCCGACGTGCTCGCAGCTGCTCGCGTGGATGGGCGCGGACGTGATCAAGTTCGAGCCGCCGCAGGGCGACGCCACGCGCGGGCAGCTGCGCGACGTCCCCGGCGCCGACAGCCTCTACTTCACGATGCTCAACTGCAACAAGCGCTCGATCACCGTCAACATGAAGAGCGCCGAGGGCAAGGCGGTGTTCGTCGACCTCCTGAAGAAGTGCGACATCATGATGGAGAACTTCGGCCCCGGCGTGCTCGAGCGCCTGGGCTTCACGTGGGAGAAGATCCACGAGCTCAACCCGAAGATCGTCGTCGGCTCCATCAAGGGCTTCGGCTCCTCCGGCCCCTACGCGGACTTCAAGGCCTACGAGAACGTGGCGCAGGCCATGGGCGGCTCCATGAGCACGACGGGCCTCGCCGACGGCGCGCCATTCGTCACGGGCGCGCAGATCGGCGACTCGGGCACGGGACTGCACCTGGCCGTCGGGCTGCTGGCGGCGCTGCACCAGGCCAACCGCACGGGCGAGGGCCAGTACGTCGAGGTGGCGATGATGGACGGGGTGATGAACCTCTGCCGCGTGAAGTTCCGCGACCACCAGCGCCTCACGCGCCAGGAGCTCGCCGAGTACTCGGTGCCGACCTACCAGGGCATGGGCGACGTGCCGCGCGCCGGCAACGATTCCGGCGGCGGCCAGCTCGGCAACGCCATCCACTGCAAGCCGCACGGCCCCAACGACTGGATCTACGTGGTCGTGCAGGAGGCGGTGTGGGAGGCGCTTGCGAAGCGCATCGGCCCCGAGGTGCACCATCCCGACCTGGCGACCGACCCGGACCTCGCCAAGATCGCCGACCGGCGCCGCCACCAGGCGAAGATGTGGGGCCTGCTGGGCAAGTTCGCCGAGAACTACAGCAAGCGGGAAGTCATGGCGATCCTCAACGAGATCGACGTGCCCTGCGGACCGATCATGTCCACCGCCGATCTCGCCGACGACGAGCACGTGCGCGGCCGCGACATGTACGTGGAGCTCGACCACCCGCAGCGCGGCAAGTGGTTCAACGTCGGCATGCCCATCAAGCTCTCCGCCTCGCCCGCGAGGATCGAGAGGAGCCCGCTGCTGGGCGAGCATACCGACGACGTCCTCAAGAACGTCCTCGGCTACGACGAGGCGAAGATCGCCGCGATGAAGGCCGCAGGCGCCTTCTCCGCACCGCCGAAGAAGGCCGCGTAGGGAGTTACGCGACCCAAAGACTCGGAACGGATGAACACGGATGAACACGGATGTTTCTTGAGGGATGTCGCACTGCCATGGAGCGGTGACGTTCCGGTGGCAGGGCGCTTCCGCAAGAAGCATCCGTGTTCATCCGTGTTATCCGTGTTCATCCGTGTTCCAAAGGTTTACTACCGGATAACTCCCATGCGCATCGCAATCATCGGTCAGCAGGACTTCGGCAAGGCAGTCCTCGAGGCGTTCCTCGCCCGGGGCGACACGGTCGCGGGCGTGTTCTGCGCCCCGGAGAAGGAGGGCGGCAAGCCCGACCCCATGAAGACCGCCGCGCTGGAAAAGGGCCTCAAGGTCTTCCAGTTCCCCTCGCTCAAGGCGCCGGAGGCGGCGGCCGCGATGCGGGCGCTCGAGGCCGACATCGGCATCATGGCCTTCGTGCTGCAGTTCGCGCCGCAGGAGTTCGTGAACATCCCGAAGCACGGGACGATCCAGTTCCACCCTTCGCTGCTCCCGAAGTACCGCGGGCCCAGCTCGATCAACTGGCCGCTCACCAAGGGCGAGACGAAGACCGGGCTCACCATCTTCCGCCCGTCCGACGGTCTCGACGAAGGCCCGGTGATCCTGCAGAAGGAAACACCGGTCTCGGAGAACGACACGCTGGGCACGCGTCTACTTCGACCGCCTCTTCCCGATGGGCGTGGCGGCGATGCTGGAAGCCGCCGACCTCGTGGTGGCGGGCAAGCACCGGGAAGTCGTCCAGGACGAGTCGCAGGCCTCCTATGAAGGCTGGTTCCGCGCGACCGAGGCGAAGGTGCACTGGGACCAACCACGTCGACTGGATCCACAACACCATCCGCGGCTCCGACCCGGCGCCCGGCGCGTGGACCACGATCGGCGGCAAGAAGCTGCAGCTCTTCGGCTCGAAGAAGCACCTCGTGCGCACCTTCGGCGCGGTGAAGGGCAAGATCGGCGAGATCACCGAGGTCGGCGCGGAAACCATCCGCATCACCGCGCAGGGCGGCCAGATCGAGATCGCCAAGGTGAAGCCGGAGGAGGGCAAGAAGGTCGCGGCCGCCGAGTGGGCCAAGGCCGCCGGCGTCGGACCGGGCACGATCCTCGGGAGCTGAGCCACAGCGCCGAGACCCTTTCGGCAGAGGATGAACCGCTTTTCGCGCGACAATGGCAATCCTTTCCCCCATCACTCCGAGATCCCCCATGCCCCACGCGATCCGATTCCACAAGACCGGCGGTCCCGAAGTCCTGCAGTGGGAAGAAGTCGCCGTCGGCGACCCCGGCCCCGGCGAGGCGCGCATCCGGCTGAAGGCCGTCGGCCTCAACTACATCGACACCTACCATCGCAGCGGCCTCTATCCGCTGCCGCTGCCCTCGCCGATCGGCCGCGAAGGCTCCGGCGTGGTCGAGGCGGTCGGCACCGGCGTGACCGAAGTGCAAGCCCGGCGACCGCGTGGCCTGGACGCACCGGCCCGCTGGGCACCTATGCCGAGGTGAAGCTGCACCCGGCCGAGCGCCTGGTGAAGCTTCCCGACGCGATCTCCTTCGAGCAGGGCGCGTGCATGATGCTGCAGGGGCTCACCGTCCACTACCTGCTGCGGCGCACCTACGCGGTGAAGTCCGGCGACACGATCCTCTTCCACGCGGCGGCCGGCGGCGTGGGCCTCATCGCCTGCCAGTGGGCGAAGGCGCTCGGCGCCAACCTGATCGGCACCGTCGGCTCGGAGGAGAAGGCGGCGCTCGCCCGCGAGTACGGCTGCCGCGCACACGATCATCTACACGAAGGAGGACTTCCTCGCGCGCGTGAAGGAGATCACCGGCGGCAAGGGCGTGCCCGTCGTGTACGACTCGATCGGCAAGGACACCTTCATCAAGTCGCTCGACTGCCTGCAGCCGCGCGGCCTCATGGTGAGCTTCGGCAACGCCACCGGCCCCGTGGACGCGTTCAACCTCGGCATGCTCGCGGCGAAGGGCTCGCTCTACGTGACGCGGCCGACGCTCGACACGCACATCGGCAAGCGCGAGGAACTGCTCGCGGCCACGAAGGAACTCTTCGACCACGTGATCGCCGGGCGCATCAGGATCGCCCCGCGCCAGTCCTACGCGCTCAAGGACGCGGCGCAGGCGCATCGCGACCTCGAGGCGCGCAAGACCACCGGCTCGACGATCCTGGTGCCGTGAATCTGCGGCGGGCGGGACGCGCGGCCCTGATCGGCATCGCGGCCCTCGCCCTGGCCGGACTCGCGGCGGCATTTCTCGGCGCAGCCTTGGGACTCTTTTCGGGATCGCGACCGGCGGACCTCGGGTTCGGCCAGGGCCGGTTCGCCCCGGGTGACTGGCGTCCCAACTGGGTCTCGTCGACGGCTGCACGCGATGACACGACGCATTACGTGGCCCCCATCGCCACTTCCGGCGATGCCGCCGCGGCGTGGGCGAACCTCGAGGCCGTTGTCGCGGCAATGCCTCGCGCCACGGTCGTTACCCGCACGCCCGGCTACCTGCACGTGGAATTCGCGAGCAAGTCCCTGGGATTCGTGGACGACACCCAGTTCGCGCTCGATGCGGCGGGCGGGGTCATCCACGTGAAGAGCGCGGCGCGCCTCGGCGTGCGCGACTTCTCCGTCAACCGCGACCGCGTGGAAGCGATGCGCGCGGCCATTTCCCCACGAACGAAGTGACTCTCCGCCATGGCCCTGCTGCTCAAGGAAAAAGACGTTCAGCTTCTGCTCACCATGCCGCTCGCCCTCGACCTGGTCGAGCGCGTGCACCGTGAATACTCCGCCGGCAACGCGATCGACGTGCCGCGCGAGCGCACGCGCCTGCCCAAGGCGGCGCTGCACATCCTGCAGGGCGCGGTGCCCTCGGCCGGCGTGTTCGGCTACAAGGCCTACACCTCCAGCCGCGAGGGCATCCGCTTCATCGTCTACGCCTTCAGCGCGGAGCGCGGCAACCTCGATGCGATCGTCGAGGCGAACCTGCTCGGCATGATCCGCACCGGCGCGGCGGGCGGCGTGGCGGCCAAGTACCTGGCGCGCCCGGAGGCGAAGGTGGCGGGCGTGTTCGGCTCCGGCTGGCAGGCGCAGGGGCAGATCGAGGCGCTGGCCGCCGTGCGCAGCCTCGAACGCGTCAAGGTGTACTCGCGCAAGGCGGAGAAGCTCGCCGCCTTCTGCGCGCGCATGCAGCGGCAAGCTGGGGCTCGAAGTGGTGCCCGCGGCAACGCCCGAGGAGACGGTGCGCGGGTCCGACATCGTGGTCACGATCACCACGTCCGCCACGCCGGTTTTCGACGGTGAATGGGTCGAGCCCGGCACGCACATCAACGCGGCGGGCTCCAACTCGCTGCTGCGCCAGGAAATCGACGAGACGACGGTGCGCAAGTGCTCGCCCATCGTGGTCGACTCGCGCCCGACGGCGATCAAGGAGGCCGGCGACCTGCTGCCGGCGCTGGAGAAGGGCCGCCTGCACGCAGGCAGCCTCGTCGAGATCGGCGAGGTGATCAACGGCACGCGCGCCGGACGCACCCTTCCGGAGCAGGTCTCGCTCTTCGAGTCGCAGGGCATGGCGATCCAGGACCTCATCATCGCTGCCGAACTGGCGCGCATGGCGCGTGCGCAGGGGCTCGGCGTCGAGGTCGACGTGGGGGCCTGAGCAAGCCCTCGTCCCCGTGGCGACCGCGTCCCGCGTTCCATGTAAGATTCGCGCCCATGGAAGCGCAGCCGGCACGGGCGCGTCTTCCGGCGCGGCGACGGGGGTGACGAGGGATGAGTTCATGAAGAACCAATTCTGGAAGGCCGACTGGTTCCTCGGCGTCGTGATCGCCATCGCCGTCCTGGTGTTCAACGCGGCATCGAACCTGATTCCCGGCCTGGAGCGGTGGGCCTACGACCTGGGCGTCAAGATGTCGTCGAAGGGCCCCAGCGACAAGATCGCCGTGGTCGCCATCGACGAGCAGTCGATCGCCAACATCGGCCGCTGGCCGTGGTCGCGCGAGGTGCACGCCAAGCTGATCGACCAGCTCGCCGCCGCGAAGGTGAAGGTGATCGGCAACACGGTGTTCTTCTTCGAGCCGCAGAAGGATCCCGGTCTCGGCTATGTCGAGAAGATGCTCGCCATCTACGACAAGGCATGGCCGGCCGATGTCGCGCCCGAGGCTCCGGGCGTGGGCACGATCGGCGGCAAGACACCGGCGGCGGTGGTGCCCCAGCCCCCCGGCGAAGTCGCGGAGATCGGGAAGATCCTGCGCGAGGCCTCCGTGGCGCTCAACAGCGACGTGCGCCTGGCCGAGAGCGTGAAGAAGGCGGGCAACGTCGTGGTGCCGATGATGTTCGAGGAGATCATCAACGTCCCGCCGCCCGGCAAGCCCGACAAGCCGCTGCCGGAGTACGTGGCGCGCAACACGATCAGCGGGACGCCGTCCGGCGACACGGTCATCTACGGACTCGCGATGATCGCGCCCATCGAGCAGATTGGCGCCAACGTGGCGGCCCTGGGCCACCTCAACGCCTCGCCCGATCCGGCCGACGGCGCCATCCGCACCGAGCCTCTCGTCATCAACTACTACGGCAAGCAGTTTCCCTCGCTCTCGCTCGTGATCGCGGCCAAGAGCCTGAACCTCGGCGCCAAGGACATCAAGGTGAACCCGGGCGAGAGCGTGGCCCTGGGCAACAAGCTGGTGCGCACCGACGAGCACGCGCGCATGTTCACCTACTTCTACAAGGACCGCGACGGGCGGGCGGCCTTCCCGATCGACTCCTTCTACGACGTCTATTCCGGCAAGATCCCGGCCGCCAAGTACGCCGACAAGATCGTGCTCATCGGCGCGGTGGCCGCGGGCGTGGGCGCGAACCAGGTCACGCCCATCTCCGCCCAGATGAGCGCGGTGACGACACTCGCCCACTCCGTGTCCTCGCTGCTGCAGGAACACTTCTTCGTCGCCCCGACCTGGGGAATCTGGGCCACCCTGGCCGTCTACCTGCTCATCGCCGCTTACCTCATCGTGCTGCTTCCCAACCTCGGCGCGGGCATGGGCGCGATGCTCACCGCGGGCCTCTTCGTGGCGCCTCTTCGGCATCCACCTGGGCCTCATGACCGGCGCCGGCCTGTGGCTGCAGCTCATGCTTCCCGCGACACTCCTCGTCGTGGGGCACCTGCTCCTCACCACCAAGCGCTACCTGGTGACGGAAAGGGGCAAGGAGAAGGCCGACGTCGAGGGCGCCGAATCCAACCGCATGCTCGGGCTCGCCTTCCAGCAGCAGGGCCAGCTCGACATGGCCTTCGACAAGTTCCGCAAGTGCCCCTACGACGAGCAGCTCGGCGAGAACCTCTACGCGCTCGCCCTCGACTTCGAGCGCCGCCGCCAGTTCAACAAGGCCGAAATGGTGTTCGGCTTCATCCACAAGGCGGATCCCAAGTTCAAGGACGTGGCCGAGCGCATGCAGCGCAACAAGAACCTGAGCGAGACGCTGATCCTGGGTGGCTCGTCGGCGGCGCGCTCGACGGCGGCGACGATGGTGGTCCAGGGCACGGGCGGCGAGAAGCCGATGCTGGGCCGCTACCAGGTGGAGAAGGAGCTGGGCAAGGGCGCGATGGGCGTGGTCTACCTGGGCAAGGACCCGAAGATCGGCCGCACCGTCGCCATCAAGACGATGGCGCTGTCGCAGGAGTTCGAGGGCGACGAGCTGACGGAGGTGAAGGAGCGCTTCTTCCGCGAGGCGGAGACGGCCGGGCGCCTGAACCACCCGGCGATCGTCACGATCTACGACGCGGGCGAGGAACACGACCTCGCCTACATCGCCATGGAGTTCCTCAAGGGCAAGGACCTCCTGCCCTACACCAAGCCGGACTCCCTGCTGCCGCCCGGCAAGGCCCTGTCGATCATCGTCAAGGTGGCCGAGGCGCTGAGCTACGCGCACTCGATGGGCGTGGTGCACCGCGACATCAAGCCGGCCAACATCATGTACGAGCCGGAAAGCGACACGCCGAAGGTGACGGACTTCGGCATCGCCCGCATCACCGATTCGTCCAAGACCAAGACCGGCATGGTGCTGGGCACGCCGTCCTACATGTCGCCGGAACAGCTCGCGGGCAAGAAGATCGACGGGCGCTCCGACCTCTTCTCGCTGGGCGTGACGCTCTACCAGCTCCTCTGCGGGCGCCTGCCCTTCGAGGGCGAGTCGATGACGCAGCTCATGTTCGCCATCGCCAGCAACCCGCACCCGCCGATCCGCACCTACAACGCGAAGCTGCCGCCCTGGATCGAGACGATCATCGACAAGGCGCTCGCCAAGGACCGCGAGCAGCGCTACCAGACCGGGGCCGAGTTCGCCGAGGCGATCAAGGATGCGGTGCGCCAGGCACGCGCGCTGCCGGCCCGGCGCGGCGGGAAATGCCGCTTCCTGAGCCCACGGCAAGGCGGGAGCCGCTGCATCGCCGCACGATCGAGATCGTCGGCTACCGCCGCGCCGACGGCCTTTTCGACATCGAGGGACGCCTGCACGACCGCAAGGACGTCGCCTTCCCGGTCGGCGGCCGGCAACTCCCGCCCGGCGAGGCGGTGCACGACATGTGGCTGCGCATCACCGTGGACCGCGAGCTGCGCATCGTCGATGCGAGCGCGTCCACCGAGGCGATGCCCTACGCGGGCTCCTGCGACCGGATCACGCCGGACTACGCGAAGCTCATCGGGCTTTCCATCGGGCCGGGCTACCTGCGCCACGTGAAGGAGCGCCTGGGCGGCGTGCACGGCTGCACGCACATCACCGAGCTGGCCGCCGCCCTCGCCACGGCCGCCTTCCAGACCTTCGCCGGGCAGGGGCTTTCCTCGCCCGAGCGCAAGCCGCCGCAGCTCGACCGCTGCCATGCGCTGGATACGCACGGCGAGACGGTGGCCCGGTACTACCCGAAGTGGTATCGGGGCGCCACGCCTGTCCCCGATGCCGGTCCGTCCGAGAACCACTGAACGCGCGCATTCCGTTGCACATTTGCTGACCGGCATCAAGGCTGGGCCCTGGGGTGCGGCTGCTAGAATTGCCGGGCTCATCCAACCGCGGCGCGAGACACCCATGAACATCCACGAATACCAGGGCAAGGAAATCTTCCGCAAGTTCGGCGTGCCCACGCCGCGCGGCATCCCCGCGTTCTCGGTCGACGAGGCGGTCAAGGCCGCCGAATCGCTCGGCGGCAAGGTCTGGGTCGTCAAGGCGCAGATCCACGCCGGCGGCCGCGGCAAGGGCGGCGGCGTGAAGGTCGCCAAGTCGCCCGCGGAGGTGCGCGAGCTCGCCGGGAAGATCCTCGGGATGACGCTGGTGACGCACCAGACCGGCCCCGACGGCCGCCTCGTGCGCAGGCTCCTCATCGAGGAGGGGGCGGACATCGCGAAGGAGCTCTACGTCGCCCTCGTCGTCGACCGCGTCACGCAGCGCGCGACCCTCATGGCCTCCAGCGAAGGCGGCATGGACATCGAGGAAGTGGCGGCGCACACGCCGGAGAAGATCCACCGCGTGGCGATCGACCCGACGACCGGGCTCAAGGATGCCGAGGCCGAGGACGTCGCGCGCAAGATCGGCGTGCCGGAGGCCTCCGTCGCCCAGGCGCGCGACCTGCTCAAGAACCTCTACCGCGTCTTCGACGAGTGCGACTGCTCGCTCGCCGAAGTGAACCCCCTCATCGTGACGGGCGACGGCAAGGTGGTCGCCCTCGACGCCAAGCTCAACTTCGACTCCAACGCGCTCTTCCGCCACCCGGAGATCGTCGCCTACCGCGACCTGGACGAGGAGGATCCGGCGGAGGTCGAGGCGTCGAAGTTCGACCTCACCTACATCTCGCTCGACGGCAACATCGGCTGCCTGGTGAACGGCGCCGGGCTCGCCATGGCGACCATGGACACGATCAAGCTCTACGGCGGCACGCCGGCCAACTTCCTCGACGTGGGCGGCGGCGCCACGACGGAGAAGGTGACCGAAGCCTTCAAGATCATGCTGAAGAACACCAAGGTGAAGGCGATCCTCGTCAACATCTTCGGCGGCATCATGAAGTGCGACACGATCGCCTCCGGCGTGGTGGCGGCGGCCAAGGAAGTGCACCTGTCGGTGCCGCTGGTGGTGCGCCTGGAGGGGACGAACGTGGACCTGGGCAAGAAGATCCTGGCCGACTCGGGGCTCCCGATCATCTCGGCGACCGACATGGGCGACGCGGCGCAGAAGGCCGTCGGCCGCGGCGAAGAAGAGCTAAGGGAACGGACATGAGCATCCTCATCAACAAGGGCACCCGGGTCATCACGCAGGGCATCACCGGCAAGACCGGCCAGTTCCACACCAAGATGTGCCGGGACTATGCCAACGGGAAGAACTGCTTCGTGGCGGGCGTGAACCCGAAGAAGGCCGGCGAGGACTTCGAGGGCATCCCGATCTACGGCACCGTCGCCGAGGCGAAGAAGCAGACCGGGGCCACCGTCTCCGTGATCTACGTGCCGCCGCCCTTCGCCGCCGCGGCCATCGACGAGGCGGTCGATGCCGGGCTCGACCTCGTCATCTGCATCACCGAGGGCATCCCGGTGCGCGACATGATCCGCACGCGCGATCGCATGAAGGGCAAGAAGACGATCCTCCTCGGGCCCAACTGCCCGGGCACCATCACGCCCGACGAGATCAAGATCGGCATCATGCCCGGCCACATCCACAAGAAGGGCCGCATCGGCGTGGTGTCGCGCTCCGGCACGCTCACCTACGAGGCCGTGGGGCAGCTCACCGCGCTGGGCCTGGGACAGTCCTCGGCCGTCGGCATCGGCGGCGACCCGGTCAACGGACTCAAGCACATCGACGTGCTCAAGCTCTTCAACGACGATCCCGAGACCGACGCGGTGATCATGATCGGCGAGATCGGCGGCTCCGACGAGGAGACCTGCGCGCGCTGGATCAAGGACAACATGAGGAAGCCCGTCGTCGGCTTCATCGCCGGCGTCACCGCGCCCCCCGGCAAGCGCATGGGCCACGCCGGCGCCATCATCTCCGGCGGCAAGGGCACGGCGCAGGAGAAGCTCGCGGTGATGGAGGAGTGCGGCATCAAGGTGACGCGCAACCCCGCGGAGATGGGCAAGCTCCTCAAGTCGGTTCTGGTACACCCTCCCCGCCGGGAGAGGAGCTCTCTCCCCCGGGATGAGGGGCAGTTCGAACGAGGGTTGCCCATGCCGCAGCCGTTCCTGGAGTCCCTTTCCCCCGAAGCGCGCGAGCTGCTGCTCGCCGCCGCCCGCCCCGTTTCGTTCGTGAAGGGCGCCACGCTCGTGCGCCATGGCGACGCCGCCCGCGGCGCCTTCGTCCTGCGCGAGGGGAGCGCCGAGGCGCGCATCCCCGCGCCCGGCGGCGAGTGCTTCGTGGTCGCGCGGCTCGCGGCCGGCGACATCTTCGGCGAGATGGCCCTCGTGGAGGCGGGCACCTGCACCGCCACGGTCGTCGCGACGGCAACGTCGACGGCTGGTTCCTCGCCTTCGAGGACTTCCGCGCCGTCGTTTCCCAGCGCCACCCGGCGTCGCGCGAACTGCAGCATGCGGTGACGCTGGTGCTCGCGGAGAGACTGCGCGCGGTGAATGCGAAGCTGGCCGCGATCGCCTCGCCCGAGGATCGCCCGGCGCGGACGGTTCCCGCGCAGCCGCGGGCGGGAATCGATCGCCCCCTTCGCGCCCCGTTCGACCTCGGGGCTTTCCTGCCTCGCCTCGCGTTCTTCGAGCGCTTCCCCGCGGAAGAGATCGACGAGGTGGCGGCCTCGGCGCGGGTCCTCGAGGCTGCCCGCGGCGCGATGCTGTACGCGCCGGGCAGCGAGGCGGAAGCGGTCTACGTCGTCGCCCGCGGCGCCGTCGAGGTCGTGCGCCCCGTCGATGGCCACGAGCGCCGCGTCGCCGTCCTCGGTCCGGGCAAGCTGCTCGGGTTCATGGGCGTCCTGCTCGGCGCGCCGCACGGCACCTACGCCTGGGCGCGCGAGGCTTCGACGCTGCTCGAGATTCCATCCGCCGGCTTCCGCGCCCTCTATTTCGGAGAGGCGCCCTGCGCCTCGCGGCTGCGCGGGGCAGTGCAGCGCAGCCTCCTGGAGTCCCTGGGGCGCACCAACCGCTCGCTCACGCGCTTCGCCGCCCATGCCCGCCTCGCGGCGCGCGAGCGCGAGGCTGCGCAGTTCGAGGCGGCCGGCTATGCCCTCGAAGTCTCGCCGACCGCCGCCTTGTCCCAGGGTATTTCGTAGACGGCGACTTCGCCCGCGATCCCGCGCAGCGCAATCTGCTGCGCGACGGGCTCGTACCCGGAGTCACCGAGCACGCGCGCCGTTGCGGGATGGTCGACCACGGAGCGGGTCGCGAAGATGGAGCTCGAGGTGGCAAGCGCCTGCACGCGCGCCGCGATGTTCACCGTCTGCCCGAAGTAGTCGAGCCGGTCATTGAGCGTGACGGCGAGGCAGGGTCCCTCGTGGATGCCGATCTTGAGGACCAGGTCCTCGTGCCCGCGTTCGCTGTTCAGCTCGCGCATGGCCTCCCGCATCCTGAGCGCCGCGCCCACCGCGCGGTCCGGGGTCGGGAAGGTCGCCATCACCGCATCCCCGATCGTCTTCACCACGGCGCCCGCATTCATCGCGACGACTTCGTGCAGCGTCCGGAAGTGCGCCTTCACCAGGTCGAAGGCCTGCAGGTCGCCGACGCGCTCGTAGAGTTCGGTGGAGCCCTTGAGGTCGGTGAAGAGGAAGG
Source organism: uncultured beta proteobacterium (assembly GCA_963786635.1). Lineage (GTDB taxonomy): Bacteria > Pseudomonadota > Gammaproteobacteria > Burkholderiales > Usitatibacteraceae > FEB-7. The sequence goes on from CAWAZV010000001.1 coordinate 87,528, forward strand.
TGAGGCTCGTGATGCCGAGACGCTGGTCCACGTCGAGCGTGTCGGTGCGGTACAGGTCGCGGAACACCTGGTTCGTGAGCAGGCGCTTGGCGGTGAGGAACACCTTGCGCTTCCCGAGGAGGTCGTGGAGCGCGTCTCCGGCGATGAAGAGCGCGGGGAGCACGCGCTCGCCGGTCCGGTTCTCGAGCGCCAGGCGCAGCGGACCCGGGCGCAGGGTGACGGTGCCCGACGGCGCCTGCACCTTGTTGAAGACCATCGCGACGTCCTGGCGATCGCGCGTCGCCTCGCCCTGCACGTCGATGAACTGGGTCGCGTGCGTCACCGGATCGAACACGATCACGAACTGCGCCGGAAGCTGCACCGACAGGATGCACTTCTCGCCTGCGGGCAGCTCCACCGAGTCGATGACGATCTCGCGGATGATCTCGTCGAACCGCTCTTCCGGAAGGTCGATGCCGGAACTCCAGAAGATCTGCTTCTGGTAGTCCCACATGGAAAGCGAGTGCGGATCGTGCGCGGCGATCCGCCGCACGCGCGGATTGACCGTGAAGCTCACCTCGACCATCTCGTCGAGCGTCGGCTCGTACCCGGCCGCGCAAAGGGCGCAATGGTATTCGGTCTGCCGCACCGTCTTGAGCGTCGCGTTGGCCTCGAGCACGCCGCCGCAGCCGGGGCAGAGCAGGTTCCACGAAAGGTCGAAGATGCCCAGGCGCGAGGCGTGCAGGAAGGCGCCGATCGCCTTCTCCTCGTCGAGCCCGTTCAGGCGGGCGAAGTCGAGGACGTTCACGCGGTTGAGCGCCCGGTCGGTTCCGTCGCGCACCAGGGACTCGATCGAGCGGGCGGATGCCTCGTCCGCGGACTGGCGCAGCACCGAGAAGCGGGCCAGCGCGTCGTCGGAAATGCGGTTGGTTTCGGTCATCGTCGAAGCCTCCCCAACGCGCGCGGAAGCGGGCGCGCGCAGCGTCTGAAGCCTGCAATGTACGCCACCGCCCGCGCAGCGTCAGTCGATGTATCTCACGGTCACGGCCGGGCGGCCGTCGCGAATCCGGGCATGCAGGACCGCGTATTCCGGCACCTCGACCCAGGAGGCGACATCGCGGGTGAGCGGCTCCGAGGCCACCAGGATCGCATTGGCCGCCTCCGCCCCGCCCGTCATCTTCCACTCGCCGTCGTGCAGCCCGTAGTCGCGGCCCGAGCGTGTACCACAGGCTCAGGAAGTTGAGGTTCGCCTCGTGGACGCGCGCCGGGTCCTCGGTGGCGTAGCGGCCGAAGTCGAAGCAGTAGCGCACCGCCGCCACCTGCGTGCCGTCCGCGACGAAGAGGTTGACCGAGGAGGAAAGGTCGATGCCCGAGCCGGTCGCGCTCGCGCCGGATGATGGCGAGCGCGCGCGCGATGGCCTCGACCAGCTCGTCGCCCTCGGGCACCGCCGATCGGGTCGCGCAGCCCGGCGAGGACCAGCGCGTAGATCCACTCGCTGTCGGTCGTGCCGCGCACGTGGCGGGCGAGTGCCGGCCGGGACGTGGGCGGCGAGGGCGGGCTTCAGCTCCGCGAAGCGCGCGAGGTCGCCGTTGTGCGCCATGGCGAGCGGCGAGCCGGGAAACTGGAACGGGTGCACGTTGGCGAGCGAGATGTCCACGGCCGTGCTGTAGGCCACGCCCGCGCACGTGGGCCAGGACCGCGCCCGGCCTCCACCTTTTCCGCCAGGTTCTTCAGGTTGCGGTCGAAGACCGGCAGCTCCGTCGAGGCATAGGCCCAGGGCTTCTCCGGCGCGCGCGAGCCGCGGTCCCAGGCGCGCATGCCGAACCCCGCGAGGTTCAGCATGTGCAGCATCTTGGGCATCGTGCTCTGCCGCACCAGCGCGGAGTCGGGCTGGTAGAGCAGGTTGTCCAGCAGGACGGGCTCGCCGAGGTAGAGGAGGGCGCGGCACATGGGGCGCATTCTGGCACAGGGCCGCCGCGCGTCCGCGGCCGGCGCATCCCGCCGCTTGACTCGGGTCAAGCCCAAACTGCCGCCGTGCTTCTGTAGTCTAGTCGCCTGATTCCCAGCCCCTGCCTCGCCGCGCGAGGGCACCGGCCCCGGGCCGCCAGCCAAGCCGGCCCCGCGACGACCACCAGGGCAAGACATGAACGACCGCGTCGCCATTCCGCTTTCGAAGATCCGCAAGGCCCGCCCCTTCCCGAAGGGCCGGGCCGTCGACGCCGTCGCGCGGGAGGAGATCGCCGCGCTGCTGGGCGATGCGCCGCGCGCGCCGGAGTACCTGATCGAGAACCTGCACCGCGTGCAGGACCGTTTCGGGCACCTCCCGGCCGCGCATCTCGCCGCGCTCGCCGAGGCGATGAAGCTCTCGCAGGCCGAGGTCTTCGAGGTCGCGACCTTCTACCACCACTTCGACGTCGTGAAGGAGGGCGAGAGCGCGCCGCCGCAACTCACCGTGCGCGTGTGCGACACCCTGTCCTGCCAGCTCGCGGGCGCCGCCGGGCTCCTGGAGCGGCTGAAGACGACGCTCGGGCCCGAACGTGCGCGTGGTCGCCGCCCCCTGCATCGGTCGCTGCGACGAGGCGCCCGCGGTTTGCGTCGGCCAGAACGCCTTCGGCAATGCCACCGTCGAGAAGGTGGCCACGGTGGTGAAGGAAGGCGTGGCGCGTGCGCAGCACACCGCGCACATCGGCTATGCCGACTATCGCGATGCCGGCGGCTACGCGCTGTGGTCGGATTGCATCGCCGGGAAACGCGACCTCGAGACGGTGCTCAAGACGATGGAGGACGCGGGACTGCGCGGCCTCGGCGGCGCCGGCTTCCCGACGGGGCGCAAGTGGCGCATCGTGCGCGCCGAGCCCGGCCCGCGCTACATGGCGGTGAACATCGACGAGGGCGAGCCCGGCACGTTCAAGGACCGCCACTACCTCGAGCGCGACCCGCACCGCTTCCTCGAGGGGATGCTCGTCGCGGCCTGGGCGGTGGGCATCGACCGGATCTGGATCTACCTGCGGGACGAATACCACGCCTGCCGCGAGGCGCTGGAGAAGGAGATCGCGGCGCTGCGAGGCCGATCCGCCCGGACCGCTGCCCGCAGATCCACCTTGCGCCGCGGCGCCGGCGCCTACATCTGCGGCGAGGAGTCGGCGATGATCGAGTCGATCGAGGGCAAGCGCGGCATGCCGCGCCTGCGCCCGCCGTACGTCGCGCAGGTGGGCGTCTTCGGCCGGCCGACGCTCGAGCACAACTTCGAGACGCTCTTCTGGGTGCGCGAGATCCTGGAGAAGGGGGCGGGCTGGTTCGCCTCGCACGGGCGCAACGGGCGCAAGGGCCTGCGCTCGTTCTCGGTTTCCGGCCGCGTGAGGAAGCCGGGCGTGCACGTGGCCCCCGCGGGCATCACGGTGCAGGAACTCATCGCCGAGTACTGCGGCGGCATGCAGGACGGGCACGAGTTCTACGCCTACCTGCCCGGGGGCGCCTCGGGCGGGATACTCCCGGCATCGATGGGCGACATCCCCCTCGACTTCGACACGCTGCAGCCGCACGGCTGCTTCATCGGCTCGGCGGCGGTGATCGTGCTCTCGCAGCACGACAAGGCGCGCGACGCCGCGCTCAACATGATGCGGTTCTTCGCGGACGAGTCCTGCGGGCAGTGCACGCCGTGCCGCGTGGGCACCGCGAAGGCGGCGCAGCTGATGGAAGCGCCGCAGTGGGACGCCGCCCTCCTGGAGGAACTCTCCCAGGCGATGGCCGACGCTTCCATCTGCGGTCTCGGGCAGGCGGCGCCGAACCCGATCCGCTGCGTGATCAAGCATTTCCCGCACGAGGTGAGGCATGAACGACGGATGAACGGATGACACGGAAGGCACGCGATTCCCGGCATCCGCGTTCAGGTTCACGGTCAAGGACGCGAGGATGGACCGAGACATCGAGTTCAAGCTGAACGGCGAGACCGTCTCGGCGCTCGCGGGCGAGACCATCCTCCAGGCCGCCAAGCGCCACCGCGTGCGCATCCCGCACCTCTGCTACAAGGAAGGCCTGCGCCCCGACGGCAACTGCCGGGCGTGCATGGTGGAGATCAAGGGCGAGCGCGTGCTGGCACCCTCGTGCTGCCGCAGTCCCGCCAAGGACATGGAGGTCTCCAGCGTCTCGCCGCGCGCCGTGCACTCGCAGAAGATGGTGCTCGAGCTGCTGAAGGCGGACGCGCCCGAGGCGGATCTCAAGCCGCACAAGAACGAGCTCTGCCTTCTGGAGCGAGCGGCTCGGCGTCGGCAAGCCCCGCTTCGAGGCGCGCCGGCAGCCGGCCACGGACGCGTCGCATCCCGCGATGTGGGTCAATCTCGACGCCTGCATCCAGTGCACGCGCTGCGTGCGCGCCTGCCGCGAGGAGCAGGTGAACGACGTCATCGGCTATTCCTGGCGCGGGTCGGCGGCGAAGATCACGTTCGACTTCGACGACCCGATGGGGCGAATCGACCTGTGTCGCCTGCGGCGAGTGCGTGCAGGCCTGCCCCACGGGCGCGCTCGCCCCGGCGAAGCTGGCCTACCAGGTGAAGGCCGACAAGACGGTCGATTCCGTCTGCCCGTTCTGCGGCGTGGGCTGCCAGCTCACCTACCACGTGAAGGACAACACGATCGTGCGCGTGGAGGGCCGCGACGGGCCCGCCAACCACGACCGCCTGTGCGTGAAGGGCCGCTTCGGCTTCGACTACGCGCACCACCCGCACCGCCTCACGAAGCCGCTCATCCGCAAGCCCGGCGCGCCCAAGCACGGCGACTTCACCGTCGATCCGACGCGCTGGAGCGAAGTCTTCCGCGAGGCGACGTGGGAGGAGGCCCTCGACCTCGCGGCCGGGGGGCTGGCGAAGGTGCGCGACGCGCACGGCGGAGCCGCGCTGGCGGGGTTCGGCAGCGCCAAGGGCTCCAACGAGGAGGCCTACCTCTTCCAGAAGCTGGTGCGCACCGGCTTCGGCTCCAACAACGTGGACCACTGCACGCGCCTGTGCCACGCCTCGTCGGTGGCGGCACTCCTGGAAGGCATCGGCTCCGGCGCGGTTTCCAACCAGGTGTCCGATGTCGCCAAGGCGGAGTTCATCTTCCTCATCGGCTCCAATCCGACGTCGAACCACCCGGTGGCGGCCACCTGGATCAAGAACGCGGTGAAGCGTGGTGCGAAGCTCGTCCTCGCCGACCCGCGCCGCACGGACATCGCGCGCCACGCCTGGCGCGTGCTGCAGTTCAAGCCGGACATGGACGTGGCGCTGCTGAACGCGATGATCTACACGATCCTCGAGGAGAACCTGGTCGACCCGGAGTTCATCCGCAACCGCACCACCGGCTTCGAGGCGCTCAAGGCGAACGCGAAGGGCTACAGCCCGGAGGCGATGGCGCCCTTGTGCGGCATTCCCGCGGAAACGATCCGCGAGGTGGCGCGCGCCTATGCCACGTCGAAGGGCTCGATGATCCTCTGGGGCATGGGCATCTCGCAGCACGTGCACGGCACCGACAACGCGCGCTGCCTCATCGCGCTGACCCTCATGACCGGCCAGATCGGGCGGCCCGGGACGGGGCTGCATCCGCTGCGCGGGCAGAACAACGTGCAGGGAGCCTCGGACGCGGGCCTCATCCCGATGATGTTCCCGGACTACCAGCGCGTGGACAACCCGGAAGCCAACGCGCGCTTCGAGAAGTACTGGGGGCAGAAGCTCGACACGAAGCCGGGCCTCACCGTGGTCGAGATCATGGATGCGGCGTGCGAAGGGAAGATCCGCGCCATGTACGTGATGGGCGAGAACCCGGCGATGTCGGATCCCAATGCGCACCATGCCCGCGAGGGTCTGGCGAAGCTCGAGCACCTCGTGGTGCAGGACATCTTCCTCACCGAGACGGCGTATCTCGCCGATGTCGTGCTGCCGGCCTCGGCCTGGCCGGAGAAGACGGGCACCGTCACCAACACCGACCGCATCGTGCAGATGGGCCGGCGCGCGCTGGACATGCCGGGCGATGCGCGCCAGGACCTCTGGATCACGCAGGAGATCGCGAAGCGCCTGGGCTGCGACTGGAACTACACGGGACCGGAAAGCGGCGTGGCCGCAGGTCTACGAGGAGATGCGCGGGGCGATGAACTCCATCGGCGGCATCTCGTGGGAGCGGCTCGAGGAGCACTCGGCCGTGACCTACCCCTGCCGCACCGAGGACGACCCCGGGCAGCCGGTGGTCTTCACCGACAACTTCCCCACGAAGGACGGGCGCGGCGAAGTTCGTCCCGGCGGACTTGATCCCGGCCAACGAGCGTCCCGACGCCGAGTACCCGTTCGTGCTCATCACCGGCCGCCAGCTCGAGCATTGGCACACGGGTTCGATGACGCGGCGGGCTTCCGTGCTCGATGCGCTCGAGCCGCGGGCGGTCGTGTCGATGCATCCGCTGGATCTCGACGCGCTGGGCGCGCTCCCGGGCGACGTGATCACCGTGGCCTCCCGGCGCGGCGAGATCGCGCTCGCCGCCCGCGCGGACGACGGCACGCCGCGCGGCAGCGTCTTCATCCCGTTCGCCTTCTACGAGGCGGCGGCCAACCTCCTCACCAACCCCGCGCTGGATCCGTTCGGCAAGATCGCGGAACTCAAGTACTGCGCGGTGAAGGTGACGAAGGGCGGCACGCTCGCGGAACTCGCGAGCTACGGCGGCGGCCAGTCCTTCACGAACCCGGTTCACGAACCGGGTTCGTGAACCGGGTTCGAGTGCCCGCGCGCGGCGCGCCGGTCACGCTGCGCGAGATCGATCGCGGCAACCTGCGCGACGTCCTGCGCCTGAAGGTGAGCCCGGCGCAGGAGGGATTCGTCGCTCCCAATGCGGTGTCGATCGCGCAGGCGCACTTCCACCCCGAGGCCTGGTTTCGCGCCATCTATGCCGGCGAGACGCCGGTGGGGTTCGCGATGCTGGAGGACTGGACCCAGCACGCCGGAGGAGGCGCCGGAGGACTGGCTGCGCGAGCCGTACGTGGGCCTGTGGCGTTTCATGATCGACGCCCGCTACCAGTCGCTCGGCTTCGGCGCGCAGGCGCTGCGCCTGCTCATCGACCACGCACGGGCCGTGCCCGGCACGAAGGCGATGTACCTGAGCTTCGTCGACGCCCCGGGCAGCCCCGAGCCCTTCTATCGCCGCCTCGGCTTCGAGCGCACCGGCGAGATGGACGAGGGCGAGCACGTGATGCGGCTCGCACTCTGATGCGACAGAGCCCGGCTAGGCCAGGCCCAGCAGCCGCGCCACCGCCTCCCGCGCGCTCATCCCTTCGCTGATGGCGAGGCGCGTGCCGGTCGCGTTGACGCGCGAGAGCACGCCATCCTCGTAGGTCGATTTCCCGTCGCCGATGCGGGCGGATCCGCACCAGACCGTGGCGGCGGCGATGCCGCGCTCGTCGAGCGCCGGCAGGCGCGAGAAGCCGGCGCCGTCCTTGCCGCCGCCCGCATCGTTGAAGAAGGCCGCGAACACGTCCACGTCGAGGGCGTGATCGGGCTTGCCGCCCAGCAGGGCCCCATGCGATCCGGTGACGACGATCGCGCGGGCGTCGCGCGGCTCGATGAGCGCGAAGGAATCGAGCGCCCACGCCGGGCGATGGCCGGCATTGGGGATGGCCGCCCGCGTCTCGCCGATGTCCGGAATCGCCTGGCCGTGCGGAATGTGCGCATGGGCCAGGTGGGCGATCGCCTCGCGCACCGGCTGCCCGGGGCGGCAACCGAGCGCGGCAGCCAGGTCGTTCACCGTGGAGAGGATCCCGTTGGCGGCCATGTCGGCGCCGTCGGCGATGCGCGCGCTCATGTGGTCGATGGCGCAGGCGGCGATGCCCACGCCGGCCAGCCAGTAGACGCCGCCCACGCCGGAGGCGCTGCGGCCGATGCCCGCGTCGTTGAAGAGTGCGGCGCGCACCCCCGCCCTTGCCGCGAGCCAGGCGGGATAGAGCCCGCCGTGCGACCCGCACACCACCACCTGGGCACGCGCTTGCGTGTCGATTTGCGCCGCGGCATCGCGGACCTGGACGTGTTGCATCGCCCGATTCTAGCCCGAAGAGCGGTCCGCGCGTTCCTCGGGCGGCTTCACGCGCCGGAATTCCCGCCACAGGCCGACGTCGTAGGTGATCTTGGCGGCTGCGGCGACGACCAGCGGCAAGGCGAGCCCCGCGGATTGCATGAGGAGCCCCCGCGAGCATCGGCCCGAGCGCCCAGCCGCCGGAGCGCACGAGGTTGGTGATCCCCGCCGCCGCGAGGCGTTCCGCGGGCTTGACCACCGCCATCACGTAGGACTGGCGCGTGGGCACGTCCATCTCGTTCAGCGACTCGCGCAGCAGGAAGAAGAAGGCGGCCCAGGCGAAGCTGTCGGCCGCGACGATGGTGAGGAGGAGCAGGCTCGACGGCACGTGCGTGAACACCATCGTGTTGATGAGCCCGATGCGCTTCGCCAGCCACGCCGCCGCGATGTGCGAGGCGGCGGACAGCAGGCGCCCGGCGCTGAAGAGGAGGGCGAGTGTGGCCGCGGTTGCGCCGAAGCGCTCCGAGAACCAGTAGGCGAACATCGCCGAGCCGATGAAGCCCCCGCCGAGGGCATCGATGAAGAAGAGCGCGGAGATCTTGGCGACGATCGGCCGGCTCTCCGGCGAGAGGTCGCGCAGCCGCGCGGGTGCGCCATCGCCCACGCGCGGCGGAAGACGCGCATACAGGATCGCCGAAGCGACATAGAGCAGCGCAGAAGAGACCCAGGGCGATCTTCATGCCGGTGAGCGTGGCGATGCCCGCGACGTGTTCCAGCAGCGTCGGCAGGCCGGCCAGCAGCCCGCCGACGGCGTAGCCGCCATCGAGCAGCACGTTGTACCAGGCGAAGACGCGCGTGCGGTTCGCGTCCGTGGTGGTGGCGGGGAACATCGCCTGCTCGAGGATGGGGATGGCGCCCCGGTCGCGGCCGTTCACGTTGAACATGCCGACGAAGGCCGCGGCGGTGATGATCGGAAAGGCGTCCGTCGCCAGCAGCATCGCGCAGCCCAGCACCGGCAATCCCGCCAGCACGACGAGGAGGGTGCGCTCGGAATAGCGGCTGCCGACCAGCATCGTGAGGAGGGCCGCGGCCGCCGCGCCCCAGAGGGCCGCGGAGAGGACCACGCCGATCTGCGTCGCGGAGAAGCCGAGGCGCGCGCAGTAGAGCCCGATCAGCACCGCCATCATGCCGATGGCCAGCGCGCGCAGGAATGCCGCGGCGTAGAGGATGCGGCGCAGCCGCGCGGGCGAGTCGCTCACGCGGCGATGATACCCGCCCTCAGATGGTGGGCTTCCGGCGCAGGAAGTCGAGGCGGTCGATGGACTTGATCTGCACCTCGCGCAGTTCGGAACCCTGCAGGATCGTCATCGGCACGTCCGTGCCCGGCGCGCCGGTCGACCAGAGCCTGCGGTAGAAGTCGGGCAGGTCGCGCACCTTTTGCCCTCCGACGGAAAGGATCAGGTCGCCGGGCTGCACGCCCGCCTGGTCCGCGGGGCCGTCGGCGGTCACGCGCAGCACGCGCAGCCTGCCCGTTGTCCTCGATCGAGTTGAGGCCGATCCAGGGGCGCCGCCCGCCCTTCTGGCGACCGGTCGCGATCATCTCCTGCAGCACCGGCTTCAGGAGATCGATGGGCACGAACATGTTGCCCGGCAGCCGCTCGCCCGGCGTCATCGCGTCCATCACCAGCAGCGAGCCGATGCCGACCAGTTCGCCGTCCTTGTCGATGAGGGCGGCGCCGCTGTGGTCCGTGCGCGGGGGTGCGGTGAAGATGGCGCCATCGATCAGGTACTCCCAGTAGCCGGCGAAGGTGCGGCGCGAGACGACGGTCGCGACCGACACGCCGCCCTCGCCGCCGGTGGCGATCATCAGGCGGTCCAGGCTCTCCACGCCGGCGGAGGTGCCGAGCGCGATCGGCTTCGGCTTGAGCGGGCCGATGGGGCGCAGCAGCCCGAACCCGGTGGCGTGGTCATAGGCGACCACGCTCGCCGGCAGCGAGCGGCCGCTGGAATCGGTGACCTCCACCTGGTCCGCCTCGAGGATGAGGTAGCCGATCGTGAGGACGAGCCCGGACGGGGCGATCAGCACGCCGGAGCCGGTGCGATCCGTGCCGAGGCTGTCGGCGGAACGCGCGTTGCCCAGCGCCCGGGTGCGCACGGAGACCACGGCGCCGGCCGCCTCCTCGAGGCGGTGGACACGTTGCCTCGCTCTCCTTCGGCGTGTCCGGGGCGATCTCCGGCGCGGAAGCGTTCGCGGCTGCCGTGCGCAGGGACGGCAAGGCACGCGCAGGCAAGCAGGGGGAGCAGCGAGACGCGATACGCGAGGGATGGTGCGCATGGTCACCTCCGGAAAGGGGATGCAGGCCGGCCCATCCTAGCACTCCGGGGGGGCCGATCCTGTGACACGGCGCACGCCGTCAGGCAAGCCAGGCGAGCGTGTCGATCGTGGCCTTCGAGGGGCGGTATTCCGCGGCGGTCCAGCCCGCGTAGCCGAGCGCGTCCAGCTGCGCGAAACAGGATCGCGATGGCGACGTTGCCGGTGCCGGGTTCGTGGCGTCCGGGCGCATCGGCGAACTGCACGTGGCGGATGAGGGCGGCGTACCGCCCCAGCCCCGCGACGGGATCGTCGCCCATCATGGCCGCGTGATAGATGTCGTACTGGAGGCCGGCGTTTTCGGCCCCGAGGGCGGCGAGCAGCGCGGCCCCTTCGGCCGGGGTGGGGACGAAGAAGCCCGGCGCATCCACGTTGTTGATCGGCTCGAGCAGCAGCGTGAGGCCGGCCGACTGCAGCTCGGTGGCGGCGAACCTGAGGTTTGCCAGCAGCGTTTCGCGCAGCGCCGCGGGGTCCGCCCCGGCGGGCGCCTTGCCGGCGATGCAGTTGATGCGCCGCGGATCCCAGCGCCTGCGCATAGGCGATGGCCCGGCCCACGCCTTCGCGGAATTCCGCCTCCCGCCCCGGAAGACACGCGATGCCGAAGTCGCCGGCGGCGGCGTTGCCCATGGGCAGGTTGAAGTTGACCATCGCCAGGCCGTTGGCCTCGAGGAGTTCCGCCAGCTCGCGCGCGTCGTACGGGTAGGGCTGCGCGAACTCCACGGCGCCGAAACCGGCGGCCGCGGCGGCGCCGAAGCGCTCGGTGAACGGGTGCTCGGGAAACAGGAAGCCCAGGTTGGCGGCGAAGCGCGGCATGGTCGCTGCTACTATAACGGACGAAGCGCGCCGCCCACGATGAGCACTACCTCCCTCCCGCAGCAAACACCCAAGCCCGCCGATCCGCCCATCACGGGCGACGCGGGTGTCATCGCGAAGCTCTGGCCCTACCTGTGGGAATACCGCGGGCGCGTGTTCCTCGCGATGGCCTTCCTCATCACGGCGAAGTTGGCGAACCTCTCGGTGCCGCTCATCATGAAGGGGATCGTCGACGGCCTCTCCGGGCCGAAGGCGGTGCTCGCGGTGCCGGTCATGTTCCTCGCGGCGTACGGCATCCTGAGGCTCTCGTCCACGCTCTTCAACGAGCTGCGCGACGTGGTGTTCGTGAAGGTGGCGCAGCGCGCGATGCGGCGGGTGGCGCTGGAAGTGTTCGAGCACATGCACTCGCTGTCGCTGCGCTTCCACCTGGAGCGGCAGACGGGCGGGCTCACGCGCGACATCGAGCGCGGCACGCGCGGCATCTCGACGCTCCTGAACTTCATGGTCTTCAGCGTGCTCCCGACCTTCTTCGAGATCGCGCTGGTCACCGGGTTCCTCATCGTGCGCTTCGACGTCTGGTTCGGCGTCATCACCGTGGGGGCGCTGATTCTCTACATCGCGGCCACCTTCGCCATCTCCGAGCGGCGCATGGAGCACCGCCGCACGATGAACGAGATGGATTCCAAGGCGAACACGCGCGCCATCGACTCGCTCATCAACTACGAGACGGTGAAGTACTTCGGCAACGAGTCCTGGGAGGCGAAGCGCTACGACGAGTCGCTGTCGCGCTACGAGCGCGCCGTGGTGACGAGCGAGACCTCGCTCGGCTTCCTGAACACGGTGCAGGCGGGGATCATCGCGCTCGCGGTCTCCCTCCTCATGTGGCGGGCCGCGGACGGCATCGTCAACGGGGCGCTGACACTCGGCGACCTGGTGATGGTGAACGCGCTCCTGATCCAGCTCTACATCCCGCTCAACTTCCTGGGCGTGCTCTACCGCGAGATCAAGCAGTCGCTCACCGACATGGAAAAGATGTTCCGGCTGCTGTCGGTGAACCGCGAGGTCCAGGACAAGCCCGGGGCGCCGGCGCTCGCCGTCGCGGGCGGCTGCGTGCGCTTCGAAAACGTGGACTTCAGCTACGACGGCCGGCGCGAGATCCTGCGCGGCGTCGATTTCGAGGTGCCGGCGGGCAGGACGGTCGCGGTGGTGGGGGCGAGCGGGTCGGGCAAGTCGACGCTGGGGCGCCTCCTCTTCCGCTTCTACGACGTGCAGGGCGGGCGCATCACCATCGACGGGCAGGACATCCGCGACGTGACGCAACTCTCGGTGCGCTCGGCCATCGGCATCGTCCCGCAGGACACCGTGCTCTTCAACGACACCATCTACTACAACATCGCCTACGGGCGACCCGGCGCCGCGCGCGAGGAGATCGTCGAGGCGGCCAAGGTCGCGCACATCCTCGAGTTCATCGAGGGGCTGCCCGACGGCTGGGAGACCTCGGTGGGCGAGCGCGGCTTGAAGCTCTCCGGCGGCGAGAAGCAGCGCGTGTCGATCGCGCGCACGATGCTCAAGAACCCGCCGGTGATGATCTTCGACGAGGCCACCTCCGCGCTCGATTCGCGCACGGAGAAGGCGATCCAGGCCGAGCTCGCGGAAATTTCCAGGAACCGCACCACGCTCGTGATCGCGCACCGGCTCTCCACCATCGTCGATGCGGACCAGATCCTGGTGATGGAGGCGGGATGCATCGTCGAGCGGGGCAGCTTCCGCGAGCTCCTCGCGCTGGAAGGGCGGTTCGCTGAGATGTGGCGGCTGCAGCAGGAAGAGGCGGAGAACGCCGGGGAAGTCGCAACGGGGAAGGTTGGCGCATGAACGGAAATCGGAAATTCCGCATTGCAATGCTCGCCGGGGCCGCGCAGGTCGCGTTGCTTGGCTCGGCGGCTGTGCCGGGCAGCCGCCGGCGACCGGAGGGGCCGGGCGTGACGGTCGTTCCGGTCGAGCGGGCCGCGTGGGACCGGGAGCCCGAGCCGGGTCTCTATCGCATCACCTTCGACGCGGAGCGCTCGCTCGGTATCCGCCGCGCGGCCGAGCGCGGCGGCACTCTCGCAGGACATAGGCGCCTACACCGCCGAGACCTGGGCCATCGAGGCGGAAGCGGAGCGTGAACTGCGCGCGCGCGGGCTTTGCGACGGCAGCGCGAAGCTCCTGAGGCTCTCCGAGGATGGCAGCGGGCAGTCCGCCATGAGCGGCATCTTCAAGTGCCGCCAGCCCGTCTTCTGACGACCGGGCGCGGGACGCGCCGGTTCTCAGCCGGCCAGGTGGCCGTGTATCGCCACCAGCACGGCGCGAGGCGCCTCGATCATCATCGCGTGACCGGTGTCGACGGCAACGAGCTTCGCGCCCGGAATCCCGTTGGCGAGCGCCTGGCCGGACTTGAGCGGGGTCATCTGGTCGCGCCTGCCGGCAATGACCAGCGTCGGCGCCTGCAGCGCGCGAATCGCATCGGGCGAGGGAGCATAGGCGTGGCAGGCGGCGAGGTCCGCATGCTGCACGCCGGGCCGCGCCCGGGCCACCAGCTGCCGCGAAGCGCCGGCGAGCGATGCGCCCGGAATCGCGCTGGCGGAGAGCGCCACCTGGCGCCTGTGTCCCCAGGTGGTCTGCATGTCGAATGCCGCAGGCGAATCGTCCCGGGCCGCCGCGAGAAATGCGTCTCCCACCGGCATCGGCACGGACACGCCCGCCAGGACGAGCTTCGCCACCTGCTCCGGATGACGCAATGCCACGTCCAGCGCGACCAGCGCGCCGAGGCTGTGGCCGACGAGGTGCGCCTTCTCCACGCAGGCCGACGCGATGAAGGCGGCGATCCAGTCGGCCAGTTCCGCGACGGACGTGCGCACGGCTCCGGGGCTGCGGCCATGTCCCGGCAGGTCGACGGCGAGCACGCCGTAGCCGTGGTGCGCGAGGTAGCGCGCCTGGTAGTGCCACACGCTGTGGTCCAGTGCTGCGCCGTGGATGAAGAGGACGGCGGGAGCCTGCGGGTCGAACGGCCGACCGCCCGTGTAGGCGTAGGCGGGGTAGCCCTGCACGATGAAGTTCATTTCTGCGCGGCGCGCAGCGCGCGCGAAAGATCCTCGATCAAGTCGTCGGGATGCTCCAGGCCGATCGACAGGCGCACCGTGCCGGGCGTGATGCCGGCCGCGGCGAGTGCGGCATCGTCCATGCGGAAGTGCGTGGTGGACGCCGGGTGGATCACGAGCGACTTGGCATCGCCGATGTTTGCGAGGTGCGAGAAAAGCGTGAGCGCCTCGATGAACTTGCGTCCCGCCTCGCGCCCGCCCTTCAGCTCGAAGGAGAGGATGGCGCTGCAGCCGCCGGGATAGAGCCGCTTCGCGAGGGCATGATCGGGGTGGGAGGCCGCGTCGGGATGATGCACGCGCGCCACCGCCTCGTGCCCGGCCAGGAAGTCGACGATCTTCGTGGTGGTCGCGACGTGCCGCGGCATGCGCAGGTGCAGCGTCTCCAGTCCCTGCAGGATCTGGAACGCCGTCATCGCCGCCATGCACGCGCCGAAGTCGCGCAGCCCCTCGCGCCGCGCGCGCAGCAGGAAGGCGGAGACGGTGGATTCCTCGCTGAACACCATGCCGTGGAAACCTTCGTAGGGCTCGGTGAGCGTGGGGTACTTGCCCGACGCGTCCCAGTCGAAACGGCCGCCGTCCACGAGCACGCCGCCGATCACCACGCCGTGCCCGGACAGGAACTTGGTGGCCGAATGCACGACCAGGTGCGCCCCCATGTCGAGCGGGCGCCCGAGATACGGCGTGGTCACCGTCGCATCGACGAGGAGCGCGATCCGGTTCTCGTCCGCGATCGCCGCGATGGCGGGGACGTCGAGCACGTCCACCGAGGGGTTGCCGACCGTCTCGCCGAAGAGGAGCCGCGTTTCCGGACGGATGGCGCGCCGCCACGCATCGGGATCGCGGGATGCGACGAAGGTGGTCTCGATGCCGAAGCGGGGAAGCGTGTAGTGCAGCAGGTTGTGCGAGCCGCCGTACAGGCTCGCCGACGAGACGATGTGGCCGCCCTGGCCCATGAGGGTGGCGATGGCCAGGTGCAGCGCGGCCTGCCCGCTGGCGGCGGCGATGGCGCCCACGCCTCCCTCCAGCGCCGCCATGCGCTCCTCGAACACCGCGACCGTCGGATTGGACAGGCGCGAGTAGACATGCCCCGGCAGCTCCATGTTGAAGAGCGCCGCGGCGGTGTCCGTGTCGGGCAGGACGTAGCTCGCCGTCTGGTAGATCGGCACCGCGCGGCTGCCGGTGGCCGGGTCGGGCGACTGGCCGGCATGCACCGCGAGCGTATCCGGGTGGGGGGGCTTGGGGCCTGAATGGGCCATTGAATCAGGGATTTGGGAAATATTTCTTAAGCGTCTTATCTTGTCACGGATGGGACATCTTTGCTATGGTGCGGGTTGCCACCTAGCCCCGCGGGTATCCATGAAGCGTCTCGCCGCCCTTTTCGCCCTGCTTGCCCTTGCCGGTGCTGCCGTCGCCGCGGACAAGCCCGCCGCGAAGGCGAAGCCCGCCAAGGCCGTGCGCACGGCCCCGCTTGCCGACTTCGACAAGGACGGCGAGCCGAACCTGCAGTCCACCGCCGCGCTGGTGCTCGATGCGAAGACGGGCGAGACCCTGTTCGCCAAGAACGCCGATTCCGCGCACCCCATCGCCTCGATCACGAAGCTCATGACCGCGATGGTCGTGCTCGACGCGAAGCTGCCGCTGGACGAGGCGATCGAGATTTCCTCCGAGGATCTCGACCTGCTCAAGGGAACCAAGTCGCGCCTGCCGGTGGGTGCCAACTTCCGCCGCGACGACCTGATCCGCATCGCGCTCGTCGCATCCGACAACCGCGCCGCGGCAGCGCTCGGGCGCTCCTATCCGGGCGGCACGGCTTCCTTCGTCGACGCGATGAACGCCAAGGCGAAGATGCTCGGGCTCGAAGCCACGCGCTTCGTCGATTCCAGCGGTCTCTCGCCCGGCAACGTCGCGAGCCCCGCCGACCTCGGCCGCCTCGTTTCCGAGGCATCGAACTACGACATCATCCGCGAGTACTCGACGACACCGGCAATCGACGTGACGCTGCCGCACTCCGGCCGCAAGCTCGCCTACGTGAACACCAATGCGCTGGTGCGTGCCGGCAACTGGGACATCGGCGTTTCCAAGACCGGCTACATCAGCGAATCCGGCAAGTGCCTGGTGATGCAGGCCATGATCGCCAACACGCCGATCGTGATCGTGCTCCTCGACTCGTGGGGCCGGCTCACGCGCATCGGCGACGCCAACCGCATCAAGCGCTGGCTCGAGAAGAACCCCGCCAAGCTCGCCGGCGCGCTGCGCGCCGGCTGACCGCGGCCCTAGAGCGGCTGCCCGGCCGCGTTCACCGCGTCCAGCTGGTGCCCGTCGGGGGATTCCCCGGGCGCCGGAATCCATTTGCCGACGCACGCCCGGTCCTTCACGCAGGGGTCGGTCAGCGTGCGCAGGAATGCGGCGATGTCGTCGACCGCGCTGCGCGGCACGCGATTCAGATTGATGTCCGGCATCGACTCGTCTGGAGCGGTTCACTGGTCACTCCTCATCTTGGCGAGCGCGGCCAGGGAGTTGCGCATGACGGCGGTGGCGGATTCCGCGCAGTTCGACATCGCGGAGAATGGCGGCAACGAGCACCATCCGCTCCCGGAAACGAACCTGCCCAGCACGTCATCCGGAGTGAAATAGTGCTCGACCGCCATTTCGAGCGACGCATAAGCCCCCGAGTGCCCGTAGGGACCGGTAATTTCCACGTTGAGCAGCGAAGGCGTACGGAACCGGTAGCGGTCGTTCGTGTCTCCCGACTGGCGTGCGCGCCCGAAGTCGTCCGTGGCACCCCCACCGTCGCCCATGCCGGGGCCGACCTGCGGAAAGCCGATCGCATGGTGCTGCTCCTTGGTGAAGAAATTGCCGGCGTGGCATTGCGCGCACTGGGCGCCGCCGTCGTTCAGGGGACGGAAGAAGAGCAGCGCCCCGCGCTTGGCCTGCTCGCTGATCGCGGCATTGTCTCCTAGCGCATATCGGGCGAAGGGCGAATCGACGAACGTGGCCGAGCGCTGGTATTCCGCGATTGCCTGCGTGATGTTGGCGAAGGTGATGAGTTGCTCGGCGGTTCCCGCCGGGCTCGCGAGACCGGTGCGGAACTTCTGGAGCCACTGGCTGGGGGCAAGCTGGCCGCGGCCGGTACCGTAATCGCCGAGGCGCGCAGCGATGTGCGACCGGATCGCATTGTCGCCGGTGATGCCTGGAAAGCCGCTGCCGAGCATCTCGCTCGCGCCGACAACAGGGAAGCGCGCCTGCGCCGCGGGCAGCGTGGTCCCCGCGGCCGGGTCGGCGACGTTGAGCGCGGTGTCGGGTGTGCGTATGCCACCGCCGGCGCCATTCCGGTTCGCGAGCTTCACAAGGCTCTCGACGCGCGAGTCCCAGAAATGCCCGGAATCGTAAAGGCCCACATTGAAGAAGGTGTTGGCGTTGCGCCCCACGAGGATGCGGCCCGAGGAGAGCCGGCGACCCGGGCCCACGAGGTTCGCGTTCTCGGCGCCTGCACCGATGGATAGCGACATTGCGTCACCGCCGCCGAGCGTTGGGTGGTGGCACGTCGCGCAGGCCACGTCGTTGCCGGCGCTCAGGGCCTTGCTGAAGAAGAGGAGCCTGCCCAGCTGCGGGAGGGGATCGTCGACCGCGGGAAGGTTCCGGCCCGCCCGGGCGTTGCCGTTGACGCCGTTCTGCGCCATGAGGAGGCGAAGCGCCGTGTCCGTTGCCGATCCGGGCGGCATGTCGCTGCACGCGTAGCCGTTGAGCGGCCCCACGAGGCGGGCGAGGTCGACCGTGAATGTCTGGGTGCCGGTATAGGTAAGCCGCAGCGACGAACAGGAAACGAAGTCGAGCCTCACGGTGCCGGCCGCCGCGGTCGTCAGGTCGGCGGTTCGATACGCCGCGCCGAACCGCGGACCGGCGCCGGTGATGAGCGGGATCGTGATGCTGGTCGTGCCGGGGGAATAGTCCGCGCTCCCGACCAGCCAGTTCGCCCGGCCGTCCGCTGTGTAGGTGAAGTACGCCAGGTAGGCGACGTTTCGCCCACCGGTGCTCTCGAAGGTGATGAACTGGCCCTCGCCCCCCCGCGCCGCGTTCCACCAGTGGCCGGACATCGCGCTCGTGAGGGAGGTTGCCAACGCGGTGGCGGGCGCTGCTGCAGTGCAATCGGCCCCGGCCAGCGGGCCGACCAGCCGCGTGAGGTTGAGCGTCGCGCCAGCGTTTGCCGAATGGCGCAGGCGCATCTGGTTGCAGGAGACGTACTCCAGGGTCGCCGTGCCCGCGCTCGTCGTCGTGAGGCTGGTCGCGCTGTAGGCCGTGCCGAAGCGCGGGCCTGCGCCGGTGACCAGGGGAATGGAAACGCTCGTTGCCCCCGGCTGATAGTCGACGCTGCCGACGTGCCAGGTGGCCGCACCGTCGGCGGTGTAGGTGAAGTAGGCCAGGTAGGCGACGTTTCGCCCACCGGTGCTCTCGAAGGTGATGAACTGGCCCTCGCCCGCGCGCGTGGCATCCCACCACGAGCCGGACATGAGGCCGGAGAAGGTCTGCGCGAAGGCCGGCGTGAGGGACCCCGCGAACAACGCAGCGGCCCACACCGCCCCGGCGAAGAAGCGGCTGGCAAGTCGGAACATGACTTTCCCTTCAGGATCAGGATCGCTTCGAGGTCCCGCACCATGCCACAACGCGAGCGACGGGGCATTAGACACGAGGGGTTCGCTTCTGTCATCAGGCATGCGCCCGGGGTCAATGGCGGCGCCTGAGGCGGGAATCTCGCCGGCCCCGTCGCCAGGCACGAAACGCGGCGGGCCGCTAACATGGCGGCACTCCCGCAGCTGATCCAAGGACCGGCCATGACATCCTCTCCCGCCCATCTCATCCTGCTTCCCGTCGACGGCTCCGCCTCGTCGACACGGGCGGCAAAGCACGCCGCAACGCTCGCGAAGGCCTTCGGCAGCACCGTGCTGGTGCTCAACGTGCAGCCGGAGATCGCCGATTGGCAGACGCACGGCATCGGCCACCAGGCCGCGCTCGAGCACTGCAACGGACTGGCGCAGGCGGCGAGCGCCGCTGCACTGCAGGTGCTCGGGGAAGCGGGCGTCAAGTTCGAGTCGCTGGTCGAGTTCGGGGAAACACCCCAGGTGATCGCCCGCGTGGCCGCTGAACGCGGATGCGCATCCGTGGTCATGGGCACGCGCGGCCAGAGCGAGTTGAAGGGCCTCCTCATGGGCTCGGTCGGACTGAAGCTCATTCACCTCCTCGAAGTCCCCGTCACTTTCGTGCATTGAGGCAACCCCGCGCGGGGTGCCTCGCGATGACGCGTCGTAGCGTGAGGCGCCCTGAGCCCGCTGTTACACTCCGCCCATGAAAGTCGGCCTCTTCGTCACCTGCCTCGTCGACCTCGTGCGGCCCGGGCATCGGCTTCGCGACGCTGAAGCTCCTGGAGGGCGCGGGCTGCGAGGTGGTGGTGCCGGAAACGCAGACCTGCTGCGGCCAGCCGGGGTACAACTCGGGCGGCCGCGAGATCGCGAAGACGCTTGCCCGCAAGGTCCTTGCCGAGTTCCGCGATTGCGACTACGTCGTCGCCCCTTCGGGTTCGTGCTCGGGGCAGATGAAGGTGGCCACGGTGCACGACCTCTTCCAGGGCGAGTCGGACCTGCCCGAATTCGAGAAGCTCGCCGCGAAGTGGTACGAGCTCTCGCAGTTCCTCATCGAGGTGCTCAAGGTGCAGGCGGTGCCGGGGAAGTTCACGGGTGCGGTCACCTATCACGACAGCTGCTCGGGCCTGCGCGAGCTGGGCGTGAAGATGCAGCCGCGCTACCTGCTGCAGATGGCCGGCGCGCAGGTCGCGGAGATGGAGGGCGCGGAGCGCTGCTGCGGCTTCGGCGGCACCTTCTCCATCAAGCTGGGCGACATCTCCACGCGCATGTGCGAGAACAAGTGCGAGTCGATCCGCGCCACCGGCGCCGGGCGCGATCGTCGGCGGCGACCTCGGGTGCCTGCTCAACATCGAGGGGCGGCTGCGGCGCACGGGCGACAGGGAGACGAAGGTGCTTCACTTCGCGCAAGTGATCGCCGGCGAGGGCTGAGGCAAATGCAGATCCAGTCCATGTTCTTCAAGCAGCGTGCCACCGAGAAGCTCGGCGACGCCCTGCTGCAGGGGAACATGCGCAAGGCCAAGGGCAAGTTCGTCGATGGCCGCGCGAAGGCCGTCGCCGAGTTCGGCGTCTGGGAGGAGGCGCGCACGCACGCGGCGAAGATCCGCGACCGGGCGCTCGCCAACCTCGATGCCTACCTCGTCGAGTTCGAGAGGAACGCCACGCGCCGCGGCGCGGTCGTGCACTGGGCCGAGACCGCCGCGGAAGCCTGCGCGATCATCGCCGGCATCGCCGCGAAGAACGGCGTGAAGAAGGTGACGAAGTCGAAGTCGATGGTCTCGGAGGAGGTGAACCTGAACGAGGCGCTCGAGGCCGCCGGCGTGCAGGTGGTCGAGACCGACCTGGGCGAGTACATCCTGCAGCTCGCGAAGGAGCCGCCCTCCCACATCGTGGCACCCGCGGTGCACATGTCGAAGGAGCAGGTGGCGGACCTCTTCGTGGCCGCGCACGGCAAGCCGCGGCTCACCGACATCCCGGCGATGACGCGCGAGGCGAGGGTGGCACTGCGCGACCACTTCCTCACCGCGGACATGGGCATCTCGGGGTCGAACTTCGTCATCGCCGAGACCGGCACGACGCTCACCGTCACCAACGAAGGCAACGCGGACATGGTGACGACCCTCCCGCGCATCCATGTCGTCATCACCGGCATCGAGAAGGTGATCGGCACCTTCGAGGATTTCGCGAGTCTCATCCGCCTGCTGCCGCGCTCGGCCATCGGCCAGACGATCACCAATTACCTGACGCTGACCACGGGCCTGAAGATGCCCGACGACGCGGACGGCCCGGAGCAGATGCACATCGTCCTGGTCGACGCCGGCCGCACGAAACTCGTCGGTGGCGACCTGCAGGAGATGCTGCGCTGCATCCGCTGCGGCGCGTGCATGAACCATTGCCCGGTCTACCAGAACGTCGGCGGCCACGCCTACGGCTGGGTCTATCCCGGGCCGATGGGCTCGATCCTGACGCCCGTGTACGTGGGGCTGGAGAACGCCGGCGACCTGCCCAACGCGGCGACGTTCTGCGGCGAGTGCGCGGTGGCGTGCCCGGTGAAGATCCCGCTGCCCGACCTCATGCGCAAGCTGCGCGAGCAGCAGTTCGACCGCAAGTTGCGGCCCTGGCCGGAGCGGATGGTGATCGCGATGTGGGCCTTCGCGGTGACGAGGCCGGGACTCTATGCGCTGCTGTCGCGGTTCGGGGCGCGCTTCGCGCACTGGCTGGGCGGGTCCGACGGCCTCATCCATTCGCTGCCCGGGATCGACGGGTGGACCAAGGGGCGCGACATGCCGGCACCGGCGGGGAAGACCTTCCGGGAGTTATATCGGGAGATGGGGAACCGCGATGAACGCGGATGAACGCAGATGGTTCTCAGGAGTTCTGCATTGTCGAACGGTCCCCGGCATCGGCGCGGAATACGATGGCCCGGATCCACACGAAGTATCTGCGTTCATCTGCGTTCATCTGCGGTTCCCATGAATCGAGCCCCGCGCAAGTGACCATGGGTGCTAGGGAAAACATCCTCGCGAGGATCCGCAAGGCGCAGGGGCGCAGCGGGTCGGAGCCGACGGAAGCCGAACTCGCTGCGGTGCGCGAGGCCATCGCGCGCCACGAGGTGGGGCCGCAGCCGGCGTTCGCGCACGCGCCGGACCGCCTCGCGCAGTTCCGCAAGGAGTGCGACCGGCTCGGCACCACGCATGCCACGGTGGCTTCCGACCGGGACATTCCCGCCGAGGTTGCGCGCTACCTCGTTGCCAACGGGCTCGAAAGGCGCCTCGTCGGCTGGCGCGAATTCGCGGCACTCGACTGGGCCGGGGCCGGCGTCGCTTTCGAGGGCCGTCCGGCAACGGGGCAGGATGCGACCGGACTCACGGGCTGCCATTGCGCCATCGCGGAGACCGGCACGGTGCTGCTGCTCTCGTCGCCGGCGACGCCGAAGGTGACGGCGTTGCTGCCCGAGACGCACATCTGCGTCGTGCGCACCAGCCGGGTGCTGGACACCATGGAGGAGTCGTTCGCGCTCCTGCGCCAGGAAGTCGGCGATCCCCCGCGCGCAGTATTCTTCGTTTCCGGCCCGTCACGAACCGCCGATATCGAGCAGACGATCGTCATCGGTGCGCACGGCCCCTACCGCGTCCACATCATCCTCTCCGAGACATGATCCGCATCCTCGCCTTCGTCCTCCTGGCCGCATTCGCCGCCCCCGCTCTTGCAGCCTCCGGCTGCCCATGTTCCGCAACTCGTGATGCTGGGTCCGGTGCCGCTCGACTTCATCCTGTTCGCCTGCGTGCTGCTCGGGATCGCGCTCTTCCACCACTACACGTTCCAGGTGGCGGTATCGGGACTCGTCGTCATCGCCCTCTACAAGGCGCTCGTCACGGGAACCCCCTACGGCATGGGGATCGCGGGCGTTGCCGGCGTGTTCGGCCACGAGTGGATCACGCTCGTGAACCTCTTCTGCCTGCTGATGGGCTTCGCCCTGCTGTCGAAGCATTTCGAGGACTCGCACGTGCCGGAGGTGCTGCCGCGCTACCTGCCGGACGGCTGGAAGGGCGGGTTCGTGCTGCTCATCCTCGTGTTCGTGCTCTCCTCGTTCCTCGACAACATCGCCGCCGCCCTGATCGGCGGCACCATGGCCGCGGCCGTCTTCCGCGGCAAGGTGCACATCGGCTACCTCGCGGCCATCGTCGCGGCATCCAACGCGGGCGGTTCCGGCAGCGTGGTGGGCGACACGACGACGACGATGATGTGGATCGACGGCGTGAACCCGCTGGAGGTGCTCGACGCCTACATCGCGGCCGTGGTGGCACTGTTCGTCTTCGGCATCATCGCCGCGCGGCAGCAGCATGCGCATGCGCCCATCAACCGGGAGGTGAAGGAAGGAATCCGCATCGACTGGGCGCGCGTCTGGATCGTGGCCTTCATCCTGGTCACGGCCATCACCGCAAACGTCGTCGCCAACGTCTGGTTTCCGGTCGCCATCGACAACTTTCCGGTGATCGGGGTCGGCGGTCGTCGCCGCGATCCTCGTTTCGGCGCCCGTGCGCAAGCCGGACTGGGCGCTGCTGCCCGCGAGCCTCAAGGGCACGATCTTCCTGCTTTGCCTGGTGTCGTGCGCCGGCATGATGCCGGTGGAGAAGCTGCCCCCGGCTTCCTGGCCGAGCACGTTGAGTCTCGGCTTCATTTCCGCCGTCTTCGACAACATCCCGCTCACGGCGCTGGCCCTGAACCAGGGCGGCTACGACTGGGGCATGCTCGCCTACGCGGTCGGTTTCGGGGGTTCGATGATCTGGTTCGGTTCGTCGGCCGGGGTGGCGCTGTCCAACCTGTTCCCGGAGGCGCGCTCCGTCGGCCAGTGGCTGCGCCACGGCTGGCACGTGGCGGTGGCCTACGTGATCGGCTTCCTCGTGCTGCTGATGGTCCTCGGCTGGCACCCGGGACCGAAACGGGTCAAGGGGCAACCGGTTCCGCTGCCGCCGATCCTGCAGCCCCTGCGCTGAAGCCGATGCGCTCGCCCCGGCTGGTCCTCGCGCTCGCCGCGCTGGCCGCCTTCGGTGCCGGGGAGGCCGTGGCGGCGGGGACGGCCGCCGCCGGCCAGACCTTCCTCTGGCTCGCCGTCATCATCTTCCTCGCCCGCCTGAGCTCGTTCGTCGAGAAGGTGGGCATTCCCGGCGTCCTGGGCGAACTGGTGATGGGCGTGATCCTGGGCAACCTCTCGCTCTTCGGCTCTTCTTTTTCGACAAGGTCGGCGAGGACGCCACGCTTGCCGTCTTCGCCGAGCTGGGCGTGGTGATCCTGCTCTTCCAGATCGGTCTCGAGACCACGATCGCGGACCTGGCGAAGGTCGGGGCGCGGGCCTTCGCCGTCGCCGTGATCGGCGTGGTCGTGCCGTTCGTTCTCGGGACCTTCATCGTCGGCCCGCTGCTGCTGCCCGGGCTCTGCGTTCAACGCCTACCTGTTCATCGGCGCGACGCTGTGCGCCACGTCGGTCGGCATCACCGGCCGCGTTTTCCGGGACGCGAAGCGCCTCGATTCGCGGGAAGCGCGCATCGTGATGGGCGCGGCCGTGATCGACGACGTCCTGGGCCTGGTGATCCTCGCCGTCGTGACCGGGTTCGTGCAGAGCGGGACGGTGAGCGCGCGCGACGTTGCCATCATCGTCTTCGAGGCCTTCGCCTTCCTGGTGGGCGCGGTGGTGATCGGGCGCGCGCTGGCACCGCACCTGGCCGGATGCTGGTCGGGGTGAGCGACTCGGTGGCCACCAAGCTCACGCTGCTCCTGTCCGTGGGCCTGGGCCTCGCCTGGCTCGCCCACGCGATCGGGCTGGCGCCGATCATCGGCGCCTTCGCCGCCGGCGTCCTGCTGGAGCCGATCTTCCTCAAGGACTTCGAGGCGCCGGAGATCGTGCGGGAGCTGCGCCCCATCGTCGACCAGCTCCCGCCGGCCGAAGCCGACGCGCGCGCGGCGCGCGCTGGACCGCTACCGGGAACACCACCACCAGCACCTGCTCGAGCCGCTGGGGCACTTCCTCGTGCCGGTGTTTTTCGTCTTTACGGGGATGCAGGTGAAGCTCGCCACGCTGGCCGATCCGCGCATCCTGGCCGTGGCGATCGGGGTGACGGTGGCGGCCATCGCCGGCAAGGTGGTGGCCGGGCCTGGCCGCCGGGCAAGTGAACCGCTGGGTGGTCGGCTGGGGCATGGTTCCCCGGGGCGAGGTGGGCCTCATCTTCGCCGCCATCGGCAAGCGCCTGGGCGTGGTGGACGAGAGCCCTGTTTTCGGTGATCGTGGCCATGGTCATCCTGACCACCCTCGCCACTCCCCCGATCCTGGCGTGGCTCCTGGCCCGCCAGGCTGCTCCCGGGGTGCCCCGCCCCCGGGAATCCTGACGGTTTCTATTGCCTTCCCCCGACCGGGGAATTAGGATGCTATGTCATCTTAGACGGGCAGTCCGCCTCGGCAGCCAGCCCGCGCGACCCGAAGCTTCCGCAGGACGTACAAAACCACCAGAGGAGATTCACGAAATGACCGACACGACTCGCGTCACGCGACGCAAATTCCTGGCTGGCGCCGCTGGCGCCTCCGCCCTGGCCTTCCCGATGATCGCCAAGGGCCAGACCGGCCCGATCGCCATGCGCTGGCAGTCCACCTGGCCGTCGAAGGACATCTTCCACGAGTACGCCCTCGACTTCGCCAAGAAGGTGAACGACATGACGGGCGGCGACCTCAAGATCGAAGTGCTGCCCGCCGGCGCGGTGGTTCCCGCCTTCGGCCTGCTCGATGCCGTGTCCAAGGGCACGCTCGACGGCGGCCACGGGGTGCTCGTGTACCACTACGGCAAGCAGAACGCGCTGGCCCTCTGGGGTTCCGGCCCGGCCTTCGCGATGGACGCCAACATGCTGCTGGCATGGCACAAGTACGGCGGCGGCAAGGAGCTGCTCGCCAAGCTCTACGGCTCGATCGGCGCGAACGTGGTGTCGTTCCCGTACGGCCCGATGCCCACGCAGCCGCTGGGCTGGTTCAAGAAGCCCATCACCAAGAAGGAAGACTTCAAGGGCCTCAAGTTCCGCACGGTGGGCATCTCCATCGACGTGTTCACGGGTCTCGGCGCGGCGGTCAATGCGCTGCCCGGCGGCGAGATCGTCCCGGCCATGGACCGCGGCCTGCTCGACGCGGCGGAATTCAACAACGCCTCCTCCGACAAGCTGCTGGGCTTCGCCGACGTCTCCAAGGTGTGCATGCTGCAGAGCTACCACCAGAACGCCGAGCAGTTCGAGATCATGTTCAACAAGACCAAGTACGATGCGCTGCCCGAGAAGATGCGGGCCGTCATCGCCAACGCGGTCGAGGCGGCCTCGGCCGACATGTCCTGGAAGGCGGTCGACCGCTACTCCAAGGACTACCAGGAACTGCAGAAGATGGGCGTCAAGTTCTACAAGACCCCGGACTCCGTGCTCCAGTACCAGCTCGGCGCCTATGACGGCGCGGCTGCCAAGAAGGCCGAAGGCAACGCGATGTTCAAGGAAATCGAGGCCTCCCAGAAGCAGTTCGCGGAACGTGCCGTGAAGTGGGAACTCGACACCGTGGTCGGCCGCCGCATGGCCTACAACCACTACTTCGCCAAGGCTCCCGCAGCCGCACCGAAGAAGGGCTGAGCCACATCCGCAGCCACAGCCATCCGGCAACGCCGGATGGCTGTTTTCGTTTGCGGGTCAGGCTGCTTTGCATTCGGTGCCGGATGACTGCTCCCGTCCGCAAGGGGAGTAATCTGTCGCTGAATCCAGGGTTGCTCGTCCCACCTCCGAGGTAACACTTCGCGCCATGCAAAAACTCCTGCTCTTCATCGACAAGACGAGCACCTTCGTGGGCCACACGTTCTCGTGGTTCATCGTCGCGCTCACGCTGCTCATCTCGTGGGAGGTCTTCTCCCGCTACGTCATGGACAACCCCCACCCCTGGGCCTTCGACGTGATGATCATGTTCTACGGGACGCTCTTCATGATGTCGGGCGCCTACACGCTGGCCAAGAGCGGGCACGTGCGCGGCGACGTGCTGTACGGCTTCTTCGAGCCGCGCACGCAGGCGACGATCGACCTGATCCTCTACTTCCTCTTCTTCATCCCGGGCGTGATCGCGCTCTGCTGGGCGGGCTATACGTACGCCGCGGAGAGCTGGGCGATCAACGAGCATTCGAACATCACGGCCGACGGCCCGCCGATCTACCCGTTCAAGACCATCATCCCGCTCGCGGGGGCCATCCTGCTCCTGCAGGGGATCGTCGAGATCGTCCGGTGCATCACCTGCATCAAGACGGGCGCATGGCCGTCCCGCGAGGAGGATGTCGAGGAAGTCGACGTCGAGAAGCTGAAGGAAATGGTGCACGTGAAGACCGAGGACATCGAGAAGCCTCGACGCGCTCGTTCCCCAGGAAGGGAGCGCGCGATGAAGATCCGCAAGGAACTGTATTTCGGCTTCGGGCTGATGATCCTGATCCTCATGCCCATGCTGATCTTCACGCCGTGGACCAACCTCACCAACGGGCACCTCGGGCTCATCATGCTCTCGCTCGTGGTGGTGACCATCATGCTGGGCTTCCCCACCGCCTTCACGCTGATGGGAATGGGCGTCTTCTTCGGTTGGCTCTCCTACCGGAGCGTCGATCCGGAGACTGCCGTCCGGCAGATTCTCGATCTCATGGTGCAGCGCGCCTACGCGGTAATGTCCAACGACGTGCTGATTGCCGTGCCGCTCTTCGTGTTCATGGGCTACCTGGTCGAGCGAGCCAACCTCATCGAGAAGCTGTTCAAGAGCCTGCACCTCTCCCTTGCACGGGTCCCGGGGTCGCTCGCGGTGGCCACCATCGTCACGTGCGCGATATTCGCCACTGCCACCGGAATCGTCGGCGCAGTGGTGACGCTGATGGGCCTGCTTGCGCTCCCGGCTATGCTGCGCGCGGGGTACAGCGTGCAGGTCTCTGCCGGCGCGATCACGGCGGGCGGTTGCCTGGGAATTCTCATCCCGCCCTCGGTGCTGCTGATCGTTTACGGCGCGACCGCGGGCGTTTCGGTCGTGCAGTTGTACGCCGGCGCATTTTTCCCCGGCATCATGCTGGCCACACTCTATGTGGGCTACGTCATCTTGCTGGCGAAATGGAAGCCCCACCTGATGCCGCCGCTTCCCGAGGCGGAACGCCACGTGCCGCTGCCGGCGCTGTCGCAGGCGCTGGCCCCCAGCGGGCGCAATGCGTTCCGGGGCCTGATGGCGGCGTTGAATGGCGCACCGGGCCATTCCAGGGCGACCGTGTACAGCCAGTTCTTCGTCTCCATGCTGCCGGCGATCACCATCGTGGCCGTGCTGGGCCTGTTCTACGCCGGCGCGACGGCGCCCGTCGTCGTCGCGAGCACGGCGGGCCTGGTCGAGGCCGGCGGGGATGTCGCGGCCGCCGTCGACGAAAAGTCCGAAACAGGCGGGCTTGCGGAACCCCCTGCCGAGTCGGGAACGGGACTCGCGGAGCCGCCCAAGGAGTCGGGTACCGGTCTCGCCGAGCCGCCTTCTGCCGAGCCGAAGGCTGTCGCGGAGCCGTCCACGCCGGCACCTGCCGAGGCGAAGACAGCCATCGCGAAGAAAGCCGAGACGAAGGCTGAGCCGGCCGTGGCGGATCAGGAGCGGGTTCCGGCGCCCACGTGGTACTGGGTAATGCTCGCAATAGGCGTGGCCGTGCTCGCGGTCACCTATGGACTCATGACCTGGCAGCGCTTCGAAATCTTCAAGATGCTGCTCACGTCGTTCTTCCCCCTGGCTGTCCTGATCCTCGCGGTGCTGGGCTCGATCGTGTTCGGCCTCGCGACGCCGACGGAAGCAGCGGCGGTGGGTGCCTTCGGGGGGTTCCTGCTCGCGGCAGGCTATCGCTACATTGCCGCGCTCAAGGGCGGGAAAGGCGGCGCGGTCTTCACGACGGTGAAAGACGTGGGCGGCATCGTCAAGGAGTCCTCCTTCCTCACCGCCAAGACGACGGCGATGGTGTGCTGGCTCTTCGTGGGGTCCTCGATCTTCTCGGCCGCATTCGCGCTGCTCGGCGGACAGGAAATCATCGAGCGCTGGGTGCTATCGCTCGGCCTCACGACCATCCAGTTCATGCTGCTCGCCCAGTTCATCATCTTCATCCTCGGCTGGCCGCTGGAGTGGACGGAGATCATCGTCATCTTCATGCCCATCTTCATTCCGCTGCTGGTCAAGTTCAACGTCGACCCGCTCTTCTTCGGGCTGCTCGTGGCGCTGAACCTGCAGACGGCATTCCTTTCGCCGCCCGTTGCCATGGCTGCGTTCTACCTGAAGGGTGTTTCTCCATCGCACGTGACGCTGAACCAGATCTTCGCGGGGATGATGCCGTTCATGGGCATCCAGGTCGTTGCCCTGGCGCTCCTCTACGTCTTCCCGGAGATCGGTCTCTGGCTGCCGCACACGCTGTACAAGTGAAGGTACTCGTCACGCGCGCGGTCTTCCCGGAGGTGCTCGAGGCGCTGCGCGCGCGCTTCGAGGTCGAGCACAACGACGACGACCGGCCCTGGCCGGCGGACGAACTGGCCAGGCGTCTCGCCGGCAAGCAGGGCGTGCTCGCCACGGTCATGGACCGCATCGACGAGACGGTGCTCGGCGCGGCGCCGGACCTGAAAGTCGTCTCCAACATCGCGGTCGGCACGAACAACGTCGACATCGCCGCGTGCACGAAGCGCGGCATCCGCGTCACCAACACGCCCGGCGTGCTGGACGACACCACGGCCGACCTCACCTTCGCGCTCCTCATGGCGGCCGCGCGGCGCATCGCCGAGGGCGACGCGCAGGTGCGGCGCGGCGACTGGAAGCTCGCCTTCGCCATGCAGTCGCCGCTGGGCACGGACGTGCACCATGCGACTCTCGGCATCATCGGCATGGGGCGCATCGGGCAGGCGATCGCGAAGCGCGCCACCGGCTTCGACATGCGCGTGCTGTATCACAACCGCGGCCGCATTCCCGCAGAGGACGAGAGGCGGCTCAACGCCACCTGGGTCGAGCGCGACCGGTTGTTCGCGGAATCGGACTTCGTCGTCGTCATGGTCCCGTACTCGCCCGCCGTCCACCACCTGATCGGCGCGGCCGAGATCGCGAAGATGAAGCCGACCGCGATCCTCGTGAACACCGCGCGGGGCGGGGTGGTCGACGACGCCGCGCTCGTGGAGGCGCTGCAGGCGCGGCGCATCGCCGGCGCCGCGCTGGACGTCTTCGAGGGCGAGCCGAAGATCCACGCCGGCTACCTCGGGCTGCCCAACGCGGTCCTCACGCCGCACATCGGCAGCGCCACGCGCGCCACGCGCCTCAAGATGTGCGAGACGGCCGTGGCCAACCTCACGGCGGTGCTGGAAGGCCGCGCGCCGCCCAATCTCGTCAACAAGGAACTCGCCTGAGCGGCGTTCGCGCACGCGCGTGAGCCCGCAGGCGGGCCTGCTCACCCAAGGAGAAACAGCATGTCCGCGAAAGTTGCGTTCCTCGGCCTCGGCGTCATGGGCTTCCCCATGGCCGGCCACCTCAAGGCCAAGGGCTACGAGGTCACCGTCTACAACCGCACGGCCGCGAAGTCCGAGGCCTGGGTGCAGAAGCATGGCGGGCAGTCGGCCGCGACACCGGGAGAGGCCGCGCGCGGCGCCGACTTCGTGGCCATGTGCGTCGGCAACGACCGCGACCTGGCCGAGGTTTCCGCCGCCGCCCTGGAGGGCATGAAGAAGGGCGCGGTCCTGATCGACCACACGACGGCCTCGGCCGATGCCGCGCGGCGCATCTACGCGCAGGCCAGGGAACGCGGCATCGACTTCATCGACGCGCCGGTCTCGGGCGGGCAGGCAGGCGCGGAGAACGGCAAGCTCACCGTCATGTGCGGCGGCGACGCGGCGCCCTTCGAGCG
Source organism: uncultured beta proteobacterium (assembly GCA_963786635.1). GTDB lineage: Bacteria > Pseudomonadota > Gammaproteobacteria > Burkholderiales > Usitatibacteraceae > FEB-7. The sequence goes on from CAWAZV010000001.1 coordinate 118,413, forward strand.
CGCGAAGCCGGTGATGGACTGCTACGCCAGGGCGGTCACGCTGCTGGGCGGCGCGGGGGCCGGGCAGCTCACCAAGATGGTCAACCAGATCTGCATCGCCGGCCTGGTGCAGGCGCTCGCCGAAGGCATCGCCTTCGCGGAGAAGGCCGGGCTCGATCCCAACCTGGTGCTCGACGTGATCTCCAAGGGGGCCGCGCAGAGCTGGCAGATGGAAAACCGCGGCAAGACGATGGTCGAGCGCAAGTTCGACTTCGGCTTCGCGGTGGACTGGATGCGCAAGGACCTCGCCATCTGCCTGGACGAGGCCAAGCGCAATGGCGCGAGCCTTCCCGTCACGGCGCTGGTCGACCAGTTCTACGGCGACGTGCAGAAGGCCGGCGGCAGCCGCTTCGACACCTCCTCCCTCCTCATCCGCCTTTAGTCCCGTTCATGAACCCGGTTCACGAACCGGGTTCATGAACCGGGTTCGTCAGTGATGGTGGGTGGTCCCCTGCGCCAGGGAGTAGTGCTCGCGCAGCAGGTCGCGCCCGAAATCGCCGCGGAAGTCGCGCCACACGGTGTGGATGTGGTTGCCGCCATCCTGCGAGGCGTCGTACTCGATGAGGAAGCGCGGACCCTGGATGCGGTAGTAGTGGGGCCGGCCTTTCTGCGTCGCGCCCGCCCAGCCGAAGCGCACGTTCGCGATGCCGTCCTCGCGCACGCGCTCCATGCGCGCCTTCGCGAGGCCCGGCTCGAACGTATCCGCATACACCTCGACCAGCCTCACGAGCTGCGCGCGTTGCTTCTCGTCGAGCCGCGACGCGGGAATCCCCACCGCATCGAGGGGGTCGGCCTTCGCCGCGGCGCCGGTGACGATGTCGCCGTAGGTGCGCGAGTCGAACACCGCCTCGCGACGCTGCGCCTCGTCCAGGGAGGCGAGGAGGTTGCGGGCCTCGTCCTCCTCGGAGGCGAGCGTGCGCAGCCCCTTGCGCGGCCCGGCCGCGACGGCGGCGGGATTGGCGCCGAGGAAGCTGGGCGAGTCGACGGCCATCCGGTCGCCGGCGAGCGTGAAGTTGAGCGACAGGTGGTGCCCCTCGAAGCGCCAGCCCCAGGCCTTCGTCCTGTCCGGCGTCCCGTAGATCGTCAGGTGGTACTTCCCGGGGTCGCGCAGGAGTCCGAAGGTCTCGATCTCGCGCAGCACCAGCTCGAGCTCGATGATGTTCACGACGCGCCGGTAGCCCCCCGCGGACAGCGCCTCGCGCAGGAGCGCATGCGCGGCCTCGCGCCCCTTCGCGTCCAGCTCCTTGAGCGCCACGCCGTTGCGGCTGCGCGGCGTGTAGTGCCAGTCCACGCGGTCGCGGTCGTCGAAAGGCCGCACCGCCTTCGCGCGCGTGTCCTCGGGAACGGCCGCGAGGAAGCGCGCCGCGGCCTCCCGCATGCGGGCAGCCGCCGGGGCGGAGGGATGCGCGCTTTCCTGCGCGAGGACCGTCGTGCAGGCAGCCATCGCGAGGGCGGCGAGGAGTCGCGCGAGCGTGCGAAAATGCATTCGTACCCCCATCCGGAAGGAAGCCGTGAAGATCGCACTCTACTACTCGCCGGGCGCGTGCTCGCTCGCACCGCACATCGTCCTGGAGGAACTCGGGATCCCCTACGAAGCCGTGAAGATCGCGACGGCCACCGGCGAACAGCGCTCGCCGGAGTACCTGAAGATCAATCCGCGTGGCCGCGTGCCGGCACTCGCCGTGGACGGCAAGGTGCTGGTGGAGAACGTCGCCATCCTCACCTTCCTCGGTGGCGGTTTCGCGTCGAAGGGCCTGTGGCCCGCGACCACCTGGGACCAGGCGCAGGCGCTCTCCCTCATGGCGTGGCTGGCCGACACCGTGCATCCCGCCTTCGCGCACATTTACCGACCCGAGCGCTACGTCAGCGGCTCCGCGTGCGTCGAGGCGGTGAAGGAGGGCGGCCGCGCGTCCTTCGGCGAATGCCTGCGCGAGATCGACCGGCTCCTGGCCGGCAAGCGCTGGGCCATCGCCAACCGCTACTCGTGTTGTCGACGCCTACCTGCTGGTCTTCTACCGCTGGGGAAACCGCATCGGCTTCCCGGTGAGGGACCTCCCGCACTACACCGCGCTGGTCGAGCGCCTGCTGGCGCGGCCGGCGGTGAAGAAGGTCATGGCGGACGAAGGCATCACGCTTGGCTGAGCCTGGCCCCTTTTGTCGGACCTGAGGCCCTGAGTGCCGCCGATGACGCCGCCGCACCTGGCGCTGGATCACCTGGTCGTGGCGGCGCGCACGCTCGAGGAGGGCGCGCGATGGCTGGAGGGTCGCACCGGCGTGCCGACGGTTGCCGGCGGCCGGCATGCACGCATGGGCACGCACAACCGCCTCATGGCCCTCGGCACGGACGCCTACCTGGAGATCATCGCCATCGATCCGGATGCGCCGGCCCCGGGCCGGCCGCGGTGGTTCGCGCTGGACACGCAGGCCATGCAGGCGCGCCTCGCGGCGGGACCGGCGCTCGTGCATTGGGTCGCCCGTACCGGCGATCTCGAGGCGGCGCGAAACATGGCGCCGGACTTCGTCGGCGAAATGCTGGCGCTCTCCCGTGGCGACTACCGGTGGCGCATCGGCGTGCCGCGCGATGGGGCGCTCCCGGACGGCGGCGCCTTTCCGACCCTGATCCAGTGGGAAGGCGATCGCCATCCGGCCGCAGAATTGCCGCAATCGGGCTGCGCGCTCGAAATGGTGACCGTGCGCTCGCCGCGCGTGGACGCGATCTCCGCGACCCTCGACCGACTGGGGTTGCGCGCGGATGCCCGCCTGCATTTCGCGCACGGCGAGGTGGCGGCGCTTTCCGCGATCCTGAGGAGCCCACGCGGCATGGTGATCCTTCCCGAATCGGCCCGGATGGAATAAGGGGGGCCGCCCCGTTGTTCATCCGCCAGACCGTCCTGCAACCTCTGCCGCCTGCGCCGGAATCTTGAGCCACGACCTCATCGTCACGTACATCCCCAACCTGCGCCGCTATGCCCGGGCGCTCGTGGGGGACCGGGACGCCGCCGACGACCTGGTGCAGGACACGCTCGAGCGCGCGATGCGCAAGTTCCACCTCTGGCGCCCGGGAAACCTGCGCGCCTGGCTCTTCTCCATCATGCACAACGTCTTCGTGAACCAGCTCAAGTCGCGCAAGCTCTCGCCCACCGCGGAGCTGGACGAGAATTTCCCCGGCGCGACGACGCCCGACTGGGTCACCGACGTGCGCGACCTCGAGCGGGCGCTCGCGAGCCTGGCCGCCGAGCAGCGCGAGGTCGTCCTCATGGTGAGCCTGGAGGACATGAGCTACGAGGAGGTGAGCCGCGCGCTGGGCGTGCCCATCGGCACGGTGATGTCGCGCCTTTCGCGCGGGCGGGAGAGATTGCGCCGCTCGATGGACGGCACGGCGCCGCAGGCCGGCCTCAAGGTGGTGCGATGACGGTCGACGACGACATGCTGCAGGCCTTCGTGGACGGCGCGCTGGACCCGGCCGGGCGCGCGGCGGTGGAGGCGGCCCTCGCGCAGGACGAGGAGTCGGCGCGGCGCGTGCTGCAGCTGGTGGAGCAGCGCCGGCTGCTGCGCGAGCGTTTCGATGGCGTGCTCCTCGAGCCCGTGCCCGAGCGCCTGCTCCTGAAACGGCCGCCGTGGATGGATCACGCGCGCGCGGCCGCCATCCTCGTGACGGGCATCGCCATCGGGCTCGCGGCTCCGCTTGCGTGGCGCGACAAGCTCCCGGCGCAGCCGGTGGCCGCAACACCTGCGGCTGCGGTTCCCGCGACGCTGGCCGGACGGGCCGCGCGTGCCCACGCGGTCTACGCGGTCGAGGTGCGCCACCCGGTGGAGGTGGACGCCACCCAGCAGGAGCACCTCGTGAACTGGCTCTCCAAGCGCCTCGGCACGAAGCTCAAGGTGCCGGTGCTGACCGCGGAGGGGTTCGAGCTTCTCGGCGGGCGCCTGCTGCCCGGCCCCGACGGCCCGGTCGCGCAGTTCATGTACCAGGAGCCGGCCGGCAAGCGCCTCACGCTCTACGTGTCGGCCCGCGGCCGGAGCGAGGAGCAGACCGCGTTCCGCTACACGCAGGAAGGCAAGGTGTCGGTCTTCTACTGGATCGACGGCAACTGGGGCTATGCGCTCTCGGGCGAAGTGGACAAGGCCGCGCTCTCGCGCGTCTCGGCCAGCGTCTACCAGCAGCTCAACCCGTAAGCCGTAAAATGGCGGCTTGACCGCCCTCCCCGAAGACCTCACGGCCGCCACGCTGGCGGTCGACCTCCCCAAGATTGCCGCGCTCGCCGCCACGGTGCGCAGCCGCACGGGCGCGGGGCGGGCCTGCGAGCGCGAAAAGGCGCTCCTCGCTGCACTGCTCGAGCGCTCGCGCAAGGCCTACGCGGCACGCCTCGCGCGGCTGCCGGTGCCGCGCTTCCCGGACGACCTGCCCATCGCGCAGAAGCGCGACGACATCGCCGACCTCGTCGCGAAGCACCCGGTCACCATCGTCTGCGGCGAAACCGGTTCCGGCAAGACGACGCAGATCCCGAAGATCTGCCTCGCCCTCAAGCGGGGTGCCGCCGGGCTGATCGGCTGCACGCAGCCGCGCCGCATTGCCGCCAGGAGCCTTTCCGCGCGCCTCGCCCACGAGCTGCCGGGCACCCCGCGGGGCTTCGTCGGCCACAAGATCCGCTTCCAGGACCGCACGGGGCCGGACACGGTGGTCAAGGTGATGACCGACGGGATCCTGCTCGCGGAGACGCATTCCGACCGCGAGCTGCGCGCCTACGACACGATCATCGTCGACGAGGCGCACGAGCGCAGCCTCAACATCGACTTCCTGCTGGGCTACCTGAAGCGCCTCGTCACGGTCCGCCCCGAGCTCAAGGTGATCGTCACCTCCGCCACCATCGACACGCAGCGCTTCTCGGAGTTCTTCGGCGGCGCTCCGGTGATCGAGGTCTCCGGGCGCACCTATCCGGTCGAGGTGCGCTACCGCCCCGAGTACTTCGAGCTGGAGGACGAGGACGACGAGCCGGTGGACATGAACGAGGCCATCGCCAAGGCGGTCGACGAGATCGCGAGCCACAGCCGCAGCGGCGACATCCTCGTCTTCCTGCCCGGCGAACGCGAGATCCGCGAGGCGGCGGAGACGCTGCGCAAGCACCATCCGAAGGGCACGGAGATCCTGCCGCTCTTCTCGCGCCTTTCCGCCGAGGAGCAGGACCGCGTCTTCGAGCCGGCGGCGCACCGGCGCATCGTGCTCGCGACCAACGTGGCGGAGACTTCGCTCACGGTGCCGGGCATCCATTACGTGATCGACACGGGGCTCGCGCGCGTCAAGCGCTTCAGCCCGCGGCAGAAGATCGACCAGCTGCGCATCGAGCCGGTGTCGCAGGCGGCGGCGCAGCAGCGCGCCGGGCGCTGCGGACGCGTGGCGAGCGGCGTGGCCATCCGCCTCTACGCCGAGGACAATTTCCTGGCGCGGCCGGAGTTCACCACGCCGGAGATCCTGCGCACGTCCCTCGCCGGCGTCATCCTGCGCATGGCCGCCCTCGAGCTGGGGGACATCGCGGCGTTTCCCTTCGTCGAGCCGCCGACGCCGCGCCAGATCGAGGACGGCTACCGCAGCCTCTTCGAGCTGGGCGCCATCGACGCGAAGCGCGCCCTCACGCCGCTGGGCCTCGAGCTCGCGAAGCTTCCCGTCGATCCCCGCATCGGCCGCATGCTGCTCGCCGCGCGCGAGTTCGACTGCCTGTCCGAGATGCTGATCCTCGCGTCCGCGCTTTCCATCCAGGACCCGCGCGACCGGCCGCAGGACAAGCGGCAGGAATCGGACCGCGCCCACGAGGAGTTCCGCGACGAAGCCTCCGACTTCGTGCAGCTCATCAACCTGTGGAAGTTCTTCGAGGACGCCTTCCTCCACAAGCAATCCAGCCGCAAGCTCTGGGAGACCTGCCGCGCGCATTTCCTCTCCTACGTGCGCATGCGGGAATGGCGCGACCTCGCCGGGCAGCTGCGCGAGATGGCGGCCGAACTGAAGATCCGCGAGAACGCGACCGAGGCCACCTACGAGCAGGTGCACCGGGCGCTCCTGACCGGCCTCATCTCCAACGTCGGCCTCAAGGCGCAGGAGGGCGACCACTACAACGCGCCGCGCGGCATTCCCTTCGCCATCTGGCCGGGGTCGGGACTGAAGAAGAACCGGCCGCGCTGGATCATGGCGGGGGAGCTGCAGGAGACCACGCGCGTGTATGCCCGCAACGTCGCACGCGTGGACCCGGAGTGGATCGAGAAGGCGGCGGCGCACCTGGTCACGCGCAGCCACGCCGAGCCGCACTGGGACCGCGCGCGCGGCGAGGTGATGGCCTACGAGTCGGTGGCCCTCTACGGCCTGGTCATCGCCGCGCGCCGCAAGGTGAGCTACGGCCGCCTCGATCCCGTGCGGGCGCGCGAGGTGTTCATCGAGGGCGCGCTCGTGGCGGGCGAGCTCGACACGAAGCTTCCCTTCTACGCGCACAACCGCGGCCTCGTCCGCGAGGTGGAGGACCTCGAGCACCGCGCGCGCCGCCAGGACGTGCTGGTCGACGACCGCGCCATCTTCGCCTTCTACGCGACGCGGCTGCCGGCGGAGGTGCGCGACACGGTTTCGCTGGAGTCCTGGTACCGGGAGGCGGCCCGGGACGACGCGAAGCTCCTCTTCCTCACCAAGGCCGACCTCATGCGCCACGGCGCGGAGTCGGTGACGGAGGCGCTCTTTCCCAAGCAGCTGCGCATCGGCGAGCATGCCTTCGCGCTCGCCTACCGCTTCGAGCCGGGACACCCCATGGACGGCGTGACGATGAACGTGCCGCTGGCGCTCCTGAACCAGGTCGACGAGGCGGCGGTCGACTGGCTGGTGCCCGGCATGGTGCGCGACAAGGTGGCCTGGACCATGAAGGCGCTGCCCAAGCGCGTGCGCACTCTCCTCGTCCCGGTGCCGGAACACGTGACGAAGTTCCTCGAGCGCACGCAAGCCGGCGAACGGCGCATCGCCGACGAGGTGCTGGCCTACGTCTCCCGGCTGGCGGGCGAGCGCCTCGATGCCGACGTCTGGTCGAAGGAAGAGCTGCCGGCGCACCTGGCCATGAACCTGCGCGTGGTGGACGACGCGAAGCGCGAACTCGCGATGGGCCGCGACCTCGCGCAGTTGCGCCGGCAGCTGGGCGAGGCGGCGAGCCTCACGCTGGCGCAGTCGAAGCCGGGCCTCGAGCGCGAGGGCATCACCGCCTGGGATTTCGGCGACCTGCCGGCGGAAGTGAGCTTCCGGCGCGGCAACCAGGCGCTCACCGGTTATCCGGCGCTGGTCGACGAGGGCACGGCCGTGGCGATCCGCCTCTTCGACACGCGCGACAAGGCCAGCGAGGCGCATCGCGGCGGCGTGAAGCGGCTCCTCGCGCTCGAGCTGAAGGAGCAGGTGAAGAACCTGCAGCGCGGCCCCGTGGGCTTCAACGTGCTGGCCTTGCGCCTGCAGCCGGTGATGTCCGCCGAGCAGCTGCGCGAGGACTTTGCCGCCGCCGTTCTCGACCGGGCCGCGATCGGCGAGGACGAGCCGCCGCGCACGCCGAAGGCGTTCGAGGAGCAGAAGAAGCGCGCGCGGGCGCGGCTGCCCGCCGTGACCGAGGCCGCCACGCGCCATGCCAGCGCGATCGCCGAGGCCTGGCAGGCGCTGACCGCGGCGATCGCGCAGGGCGGCTCGCTGGGGCGCCTGGTGCACGAGGTGAAGGCGCAGCGCGACCGCCTCGTCTACCCCGGCTTCCTCGCGCGCACGCCGTGGGAGCGCCTCGAGCACGTTCCGCGCTATCTCAAGGGCGCCGCACTCAGGATGACGAAGTTCCGCGCCAATCCGGAGAGGGACCAGCGCCATGCGCCGGTGGTCGCAGGCCTGTGGAACCAGTACGAGGCGCGCGCGGAGGCCGACCACAAGGCGGAGCGCCGCGATGCGCGGCTGGAGGAGTTCCGCTGGCTCATCGAGGAGCTGCGCATCTCGCTCTTCGCGCAGGAACTGAAGACGCCCTTTCCCGTCTCCGCCAAGCGCCTGCAGAAGTTCTGGGACGAGCACCTGCGCGGCTGAGCGCGGTTCGGTACCTATAATCCCTTACCTGATCGATCCCCGGAGGCCGCGATGAGCAACGAAGAAGAGATCCTCTGGCATGGCAGTCCCTCGCAATGGACGAACTTCTGGCCGTTCGTGCTCTGCCTTCTCGTCGTCCCGATCCCCTGGGCGATCTGGCGCTATGTGTCGACGCGGTGCTTCCAGTACGAGGTGACGAACCTGCGCATCCGCATCCGCCAGGGCGTCTTCAGCCGGCGGACGGACAGCATGGAGCTCTATCGCGTGAAGGACGCGAGCTTCGTGCAGCCGTTCGTGATGCGCTTGGTCGGCATCGGCAACGTGGAGCTCGAGACTTCGGATGTGACCACGCCCGTGCTGTGGATTCGCGGCATCCCCGATGCGGACAGCCTGCGCGAGAAGATCCTCAAGGCGGTGGATGTGGTGCGGGACCGCAAGGGCGTGCGCGAGCTGGACGTGACCGACCGGCATGCTGGCTGACCTGGCCGGAAGCCGTCGCCGCAAATGAGTGCCGACTACCGCATCCGCCTCGCCAGCCGCATGGCGAACATCGCGCCCTTCGAGGTGATGGAGATCCAGACCCTCGCGCGCAGCCTCGAGGCCGCGGGCCGCGACGTGATCCACCTCGAGATCGGCGAGCCCGATTTCGCCACGCCCGCCCCGATCGTCGAGGCCGCGAAGCGCGCGCTCGACGACGCAGGCCGATGTTCTACACCTCCGCGCTCGGCATCCCGGAGCTGCGCGAGGCGATCTCGCGCTTCTACCGCGATCGCTACGGGCTCGAGGTGCCGGCGCGGCGCATCGTCGTCACCGCGGGATCGAGCGCGGCGCTGCTGCTCGCCCTGGGCGTGCTGCTCGACGCGGGCGACGAGGTGCTGCTCGCCGACCCCGGCTATCCCTGCAACCGGCACTTCGTGCACGCGCTGGGGGGGCTGCCGCGCCTCGTTCCCGTGGATTCGCGTTCGCGCTACCAGCTCACGCCGGAGGTCGCCGAGGAGGCCTGGACGCCGCGCACGCGCATCGCCATGGTCGCGAGCCCGTCGAACCCGACCGGCACGCTGGTGGAGCCGGGGGAGGTCGCGGCGCTGGCCGCACTCGCGCGCGAGAAGGGCGCCACGCTCCTCGTCGACGAGATCTATCACGGCCTCACCTACGGGCGCGATGCGCACAGCGCGCTCGCGGCCGGCGAGGACGTCTTCGTCATCAACAGCTTCTCGAAGTACTTCCAGATGACCGGCTGGCGGCTGGGCTGGCTGGTGGCGCCGGAGGCGTACGTGCGCGAGATCGAGAAGCTCGCGCAGAACCTCTACATCTCGCCCTCGACGCTGGCGCAGCACGCGGCACTGGCGGCCTTCGCGCCGGAAACCATCGCCATCCTCGAGGAACGGCGCCGGGAGCTGCAGGCACGCCGCGACTTCCTGTTGCCCGCGCTCGCGCGGCTCGGCTTCCACATCGGCGCGAAGCCGGAGGGCGCGTTCTACATCTACGCGGAGTGCTCCGGGCTCACCGGCGACAGCTTCGCGTTCGCGCGCGCCGTGCTCGAGAAGACCGGCGTGGCGTTCACGCCGGGCAAGGACTTCGGCTTCAGCGCCCCGGAGCGCCACATCCGCATCGCCTACACGCAGCCGGTCGCGCGCCTGCAGGAAGCCGTGGCGCGGCTGGGCGCATTTCTCGGGCACGGGGGTTGAAGAGTTGGCCTCGCCTGCCTGTGCCGCCTGCTGATGTCCTACACGCTCGTCGCGCTGCAGTTCCTGCTGATAGGGCTCGTGATGGCGCGGGCACAGCTTCCGGACGTCGGGCCGGCGTTCGTCCTCCTGCTTGCGGCCGGAAGTGCGGTCGGACTGTGGGCGCTGTGGGCCAACCGCCCCGGCAACTTCAACATCCGTCCGGATCCGAAGGAGGGCGCGCGGCTTGTGACCCATGGCCCCTACCGGCTGGTCCGGCACCCGATGTACCTCGCCGTGCTGCTGTTCTCCGCGGCATTCGCGGCGGCCGGCGACGCGTGGCAGTGGGCGCTCCTGGGGCGCTCGCTGCCGTGCTGTTCGAGAAGGCGCGGCGCGAGGAGCGCGGCCTGGCCCTTGTCCATCCCGGCTACGCGGACTATCGTGCGCGCACCCGGGCGATCATTCCCTTCGTCCTTTGAACCTCCTGGAGCCTGCATGAAGCGTCTACTCGCCCTGATCCTCATTTCCCTCGCCGCGCTCGGCGCCGCCGCGCAGGAACGCGCCATCCGCGCCACCGTGGTCGTGCCGGCCTCCCTCGACGAGGTCTGGGCCGCCTGGACCACGACGGAGGGCGTCAAGACCTTCTTCGCGCCGGATGCGAAGATCGAAGCGCGCGTCGACGGGCCGTTCGAGGTCTACTTCAATCCCTACGGGGCGCCGGGCATGAAGGGCGCCGACGGCATGCGCATCCTCTCCATCCAGGAGAAGAAGATGCTCACCTTCACGTGGAATGCGCCGCCGACCATGCCGGAGGCTCGCAAGCAGCGCACCTATGTCACCGTGCGCTTCAAGTCCACGGGGGCGAAGAAGACCGAAGTCACCCTCTACCACGGCGGCTGGGGCGACGGCGGCGAGTGGGACAAGGCGTTCACCTATTTCGAGAAGGCCTGGACCAGCGTCCTCACGGCCCTCGAGGAGCGCTTCGCGAAGGGCCCGATCGACTGGTCGGAGCAGTTGAAGCGCATGCGCCAGGCGACTCCCGCGAAGCCCTAGCGGTCCTCCTCGAGCCAGCGGCGGATCCGCTCGCCGGCCGCGCAGGCTTGAGAGCAGGTCGAGGTGGTTCATGCGCACGCCCACCCATTGCCGGGCGAGGGGAATGCCGAGGTCCCGGCTCCTCTCGCGGTGGTGGCCCAGGGCGCTCGCGAGCGGCACGAGTCCGTCACCTGCCGCGCGCTTTGCCGGAGTGCCTGCCCGTCGTCGCGGCCAGCGCGTAGCAGCGTACGCCGGCGGGCAGGGGCAGGGCAGTCTGCGGCGCGGCGCGCCGCGCGAAGCGGTCGTGCCCCTCCCAGTCCTCGTCGCGCAGCGCGCCGTGGCGCAGGTCGGTGATGCCGGCGCTGCGGATGCGGCCCAGCCGCGCGAAGGGTGCCGTGTAGGGGCTCGCGTCGAGGAGCAGGTCCACCCAGTTGCCGCCGCGTTCCAGCGGGGCGCCGCAGTGCGGCGTGCCGAGGAAGAAGATCGCCGCGAGCTTCGCCGGCCAGGCGTGTCCCGCGGCCGACGCATGGTGGCAGGCGCTGCGCGTCACCAGCCCCCCCATGCTGTGGCCGACGATGGCCAGTTCCGCGACCGGCACCGGCCACTCGCGCAGCAGCCCCTCCAGCAGGTCGGCGAAGGCGCGCCCGTTCGTCGAGATGTGCTGGCCGGTGTTGTAGTGCAGGTACACGGGGGTGAAGCCCGCTTCGCGCGCGAGGAACGCGCCGTGATCGTGGCCGCGGCGTGTCCATTGCCGGTCGCCCAGGCACAGGCCGTGCACGAGGACCAGCGATGCGCGCGGTCGCCGCGGGAATGGCCCTGGCGAGCGCCGCCCGCTCGATCTCGAGCGGTTTCGCGTCGTGCCGCAAGGACATCGTGATCGCGAGCGGGTTTGCCGGTCCTCGCCAGGTGGTCGCCGAGCACGCCGTTCAGCGCCGCGAGGATCGCGTCACGCTCCCTGGACGAGGGCTTCCCGGACAGTCTCCGGAACGAGGCGCGCGAGGACGGCATCCATTCCGCTGCCCACCAGCCCCGTGACGCCGCGAACGGCGCCGTAGACGAGGCCCGTGATGCCCTTCGTGCGCCCCGGCCTGGCCTTGCCGAGCGGGGGCGACACGCTGGCGATGCTGTGATGCAGCGCCTCGACGAGATCGGTGATGCCCAGGGTGGCGTCGATCGCGAGCCGTCCCACGCCGCGCAGATCGGAAGGGTGGAAGTGCGCCCGGTCCTTCAAGGCTGCGCTGGTGTCCGCCGGCCCGGCAGGCGGCGTGCGCAGCATCTGCACGGCAAGACTGGCCAGCTTCGCGATCGCCAGGACCTGCCCGGCGACGGCCAGCCAGCGGGCGGTGCGGTCGCGGCCGATGCCCTCGGCCGCGAGGAGGAACAGGGCGTCGCGCGCCGCCGGAGTCCGCACGACCTCTGCGCCTGCGTCCCGCCACGTGAGGTGGTCGCGGAAGGACTCGGACCTCATGCCGGATCTTCAGCCGGCACAGCGTCGAGCGTGCGACCAGCAGCTCCTTGCGCAGGGCGAGGTCGTCTTCAGTCCGGGTCATCGCGTCCCCGCAGGAGATCCAGGTCCTTCTGGAACTCGCCCAGCGTCGCGCTGAAGGGCGGTGCGGCTGCGCGCAGCACTTCCCGGAAGCGCCGGTACGCCCAGGCACCGACGCCGGCATAGACCAGGGTGACCGCGCACATGGCGGCCATCCGGTAACTGTCCCAGAAGAACACGACCACGGCAATGCCCAGCACCAGCAGCGTCGCGTGGAGGAAGACGGCAGCGACGGCGCCGAACACGAGCAGCTGCTTGCGCTGCTCGAAGCCCTCCTTCAGCTCGATCGCGGCAAGCTCGACGCGCAGGCGCAGGAGCGACAGCACCGTCGCGCCTGCGGCGCGTGCCGAACCAGCCAGACCAGCCGGCTGGGAGTCGGAACCGTCCAGGCCGGCCACGCGCCTACTTGCGGTTCAGCAGCAGGCCCAGCGCAAGCCCTGCCAGGACGCTCACGCCGGCGGCGATGCCGATCGCCTGCCAGGGATTCTGGTGCACATAGTTGTCGGCTTCCCGGGCTTTCTCCCGGGCCTTGTCGACCGCCTCGTGCTCGAGTTCCACGAGCTTTTCCTTGGCCGCCTTGAGGTTCTGCTCGACCTGGCCGCGCCAGGCATGCGCCTTGTCGCCGCCGGCGAGGGCGGCCGACTTCAGCAACTCCTCGGTATCCGCAACGACCAGGTTGAAGTCGCGCAGCAGCTTCTCTCTCGTTACATCCATTGTCGGTTGGCTCATGAATGTCTCCCTCGAACCATGCGTTTCGTGACGGATTTGCCTCACTTGCCCGGGGTCCGCGTCGACGGAATCACCCAGAGACAGGATGAGCCTTGCGCGCGCCCCGCCGTCTTGACTCGAATCAAGGCGACGGGGAATTGAGCGGGATGCGCCCTTCCTCGACCGCATGGCAGGCGACCTGCGCCCCGGCGAACTCCTGCAGTTCGGGGCGCTGCGAACGGCAACGCTCGTTCGCGTAGGGACAGCGCGGGTGGAAGGCGCAGCCCGTCGGGGGGTCGAGCGGATTCGGCACTTCGCCCGCCACCGGGGTGCGCGACTTGCCCGACATGGTGATGTCCGGGATGGCGCTCTCCAGCATCTGCGTGTACGGGTGCAGCGGGCGCGTGAAGAGGGTCCGCGTCGGCGCGATCTCGACGATGCGGCCCAGGTACATCACGCCCACGCGGTCGGAGATGTGCGAGACCACCGCCAGGTTGTGCGAGATGAAGAGGTAGGTGAGCCCGTGCTCGCGCTGCAGGTCCTTCATCAGGTTCAGGATCTGCGCCTGCACGGAGACGTCGAGCGCGCTCGTGGGCTCGTCGCAGACGAGGAACTCGGGGTTCGACGACAGTGCCCGCGCGATCGAGATGCGCTGGCGCTGCCCGCCGGAGAACTCGTGCGGGAACTTCTCCGCGTCCTGGGCCGAGAGGCGCACGTCCTCGAGCAGTTCGCCCACGCGCTTCGCGATCGCCGCGTTGCCCTGGATGAGGCCGTGCTGGCGGATGGGCTCGGCGATGATCCTGCCCACGCGCCAGCGCGGGTTCAGGCTCGCGTAGGGGTCCTGGAAGATCATCTGGAAGCGCCGGCGCATGGTGAGCATGTCCGAGCGCTTGGCGATCTCGCTCATGTCCTGCCCGTCGAACACGATCGCCCCGCGCGAAGGCGCGTAGAGCCCGCAGATGAGGCGCGCGATGGTGCTCTTGCCGCAGCCGGATTCGCCGACGAGTGCCAGCGTCTCGCCGCGATTGATCGTGAAGGACACGCCGTCGACCGCCTTCAGCACCTGCCGCGGCGAACCCTCCAGCACGCGGTTGAGCCAGGGGCGCGACACGTCGAAGTCGCGCGCGAGGTCCTTCACCTCCAGCAGCACCCTGGACTTGTCGGCAGCCATCGACGCACGCGCTCTTGTCAGCTCATCGGCGCATCGGCGTGCGTTCATCCGCGTTCATCCGCGGTTCAACCGCCGTGCCCGCATGCAGCCAGCAGGCTGCGCGCGAGTTGCCAGCCGGCAGCAGGTCCGGACGCTCCGTGCGACAGCGATCGAACACCTTCGGGCAGCGCGGGTTGAACGCGCACCCCTGCGGAATCGCGTTCAGCCGCGGCATCGACCCCTCGATCTGCGGCAGCCGCTCCACGTCCTGGCCGATGGCCGGGATGGAGCCCATGAGCCCGGCGGTGTAGGGGTGCTGCGGGTTGTGGATCACTTCCTGCACCGGGCCGATCTCCACGAGGCGGCCCGCGTACATCACGGCGACGCGATCGGCCGTCTCGGCGATCACGCCCATGTCGTGGGTGACCAGCATCACCGCGGTGCCGTGGTCGCGGCCGAGCCTCTTCAGCAGCGTGATGATCTGCGCCTGGATGGAGACGTCGAGCGCGGTGGTGGGCTCGTCGGCGATGATGAGGCGCGGGTTGGCGCACAGGGCGAGCGCGATGACCACGCGCTGGCGCATGCCGCCGGAGAACTGGTGCGGATAGTGGTCGATGCGGCGCTCGGCGGCGGGGATGCCCACTTCCTTCAGCAATTCGATGGCCCGTTCGCGCGCCTGGGCGGCGTTCATCGGCAGGTGCGTCTGGATCGTCTCGGTGATCTGCCGTCCCACGGTGTAGAGCGGGTTCAGCGAGGTGAGCGGGTCCTGGAAGATGGCGCCGATGCGCCGGCCGCGGATCTTGCGCATCTCCTCCGCGGGCAGGTTGTCGATGCGGCTGCCCTCGAGGAGGATCTCGCCGCCGGCGATGCGCCCCGGCGGCTCCAGCAGGCCGATGATCGCGGTGCCGGTGATCGACTTGCCGGCCCCGGATTCGCCCACCACGCCCAGCACTTCGCCGGGCGCGATGTCGAAGCTCACGTCGTCGATCGCGACGAGCGTGCCGCGGCGCGCGTTGAACTCCACGCGCAGGTGGCGCACCTCGAGGAGCGGGGCGACGGCTTCGTTCATCAGCGCAGCTTCGGGTTGAGGGCGTCGCGCAGCCAGTCGCCCAGCACGTTGATGGCCAGCACGAGCGTGACCAGCGCGACGCCCGGGAAACACGGTGATCCACCATTCCCCGGAGAACAGGAAGTCGTTGCCGACGCGGATCAGCGTGCCGAGCGACGGCTGCGTCGGCGGCACGCCCACGCCGAGGAAGGACAGCGAGGACTCGGTGATGATCGCGGCCCCGATCTGCAGCGTGGCGAGCACCAGCACCGGTCCCAGGACGTTGGGCAGGACGTGCGAGAACATGATTCCCAGCGGGTGGCGGCCGATGACGCGCGCGGCCTGCACGTATTCCTTGTTGCGCTCGACCAGCGTGGAGCCGCGCACGGTGCGCGCGTAGCGCACCCAGCCGGAGGCGGCGATGGCGAGGATCAGCACGTAGACCACCACCTCGTCGTGCGAGCCCTTGGGCAGCGCCACGCGCGCCACGCCGTCGATGAGCAGCGCGATGAGGATGGCCGGGAAGGAGAGCTGGATGTCGGCCACGCGCATGATGAACGCGTCGACCTTGCCGCCGACGTAGCCGCTCGATCAGCCCGAGCGTGACGCCGATGAGCATCGCGAGGAGCGTCGCCAGGAGTCCCACGAGGAGCGACATGCGCGAGCCGTAGATGATCGTCGACAGGACGTCGCGGCCCTGGTCGTCGGTGCCGAGGAGGAACGAGGGATTGCCGCGCTCGGTCCACGACGGCGGGGTGAAGGCGTCGAGCAGGTTCAGCGTCTTCAGGTCGAACGGGTTGTGCGGCGCCACCCAGGGCGCGAACGCCGCCGCCAGGATGCACACCGCGGAGATCACGGCCGCAGCCACCACGATGGGCGAGCTCTTGAAGCTGTGGAAGATGTCGCTGTCGAAGAAGCGATGCACGGCTGCCGGACATCTAGTGCCCCCCCGCCGTGCCGCGGTCGATCCTGCAGCCGCGGGTCGACCACGTAGTAGAGGATGTCCACCACCAGGTTGATGACCACGAAGATGAGGCCGATCAGGCACAGGTAGGCGGCCATCACGGGAATGTCGGCGAACTGCACGGCCTGGATGAACAGCAGGCCCATGCCGGGCCACTGGAACACCGTCTCGGTGATGATCGCGAAGGCGATGATGCCGCCCAGCTGCAGGCCGGTGATGGTGATGACCGGCACCAGGGTGTTCCGCAGCGCGTGCCCGAAGTTGACGGTGCGGTCGGTGAGGCCGCGGGCGCGGGCGAACTTGATGTAGTCGGTGCGCAGCACCTCGAGCATCTCGGAGCGCACCAGCCGCATGATCAGGGTCAGCGGATAGAAGGCCAGCGTGATGGAGGGCAGGATCAGCGCCTTCAGCCCCGAGGTCGTGAGCAGGCCCGTGGACCAGAGGCCGACCTTCACCGTGTCGCCGCGGCCGAACGAGGGCAGCACGCCCAGCCACACCGCGAAGATGAGGATCAGGAAGATGCCGATGAGGAAGTTCGGCAGCGACACGCCGATGAGCGACGTGGTGAGGATCGCGCGCGACGACCAGCTGTCGCGCTTGAGCGCCGTGAAGACGCCGAGCGGGATGCCGACCAGGAGCCCCAGGACGGCGGCGGCGATGGCGAGTTCCAGCGTGGCCGGCAGGCGCTCGACCAGGAGCGTCGACACCGGCCGGCCCAGGCGCAGCGAGATGCCGAAGTTGCCCTGCACCGCATTGACGATGAAGGTGGCGAACTGCACGTGGAACGGCTTGTCGAGGCCGAGGGACTCGCGCATCGCCTCGCGGTCGGCCTGCGTGGCCTCCGGCGGCAGCATGAGCGACACCGGATCGCCCACGAAATTGAAGAGCGAGAAGGCGATGAAGCCCACCACCAGCATCACGATGACGCCCTGCAGCAGGCGGCGGATGACGAAGGCGAACATCAGTCGATCCGCACGCGGTAGAAGTACAGCGTGTTCACCGGCGAGAACCACGCCGAGACGTTCTGCGCATCGCCCAGGGGATGAGGGGCTGGTGGATGGCGACCAGCGGCAGCTCCTGCGCCGCGAGCAGCGAGTGCCTCGCGCACGATGGCGTCGCGCTTCGCCGCGTCGCGCTCGACCTGCAGCTGCTGGATCAGCTCGTCCATGCGCGCGTTCGACCAGCGGCCCATGTTGAAGTCGCCTTCACCCTTCTTGTTCGGCGTGTGCAGCAGGGCCTGCAGCGTGTAGAGCGCATCCGCCGTGATCCCGCCGCCCCAGGAGAGCACGTAGAAGCTGGTGTCGAACTTCTCGATCTTGGGGAAGTAGTTGCCCTGCGGCACGATGTTGGTGCGCACCTTGATGCCGACCTGCGAGAGCATCGCCGCCACCGCCTGCGCGATGTCGGAGGCGGGCTGGATGTTGCCCGCAGTCGAGCGTGACCTCGAAGCCGTCCGCATAGCCCGCTTCGGCGAGGAGCTTCTTCGCCTTCTCGCGGTCGTAGGGCAGGCGCTTGTCGGCATCCATCGTGTAGCCCTGCACGCCGGGCGTGATGATCGTCCCCACGGGCCGCGCGAAGCCGCGCATGACCTTCGCGCGGATGGCCTCGGCGTCGATCGCGTGGGCCACCGCCTGGCGCACGCGCAGGTCCTTGAAGGGGTTCTTCCCCTTGGCGTTGCCGTAAAGGAGGTCGTCGCGGAGGACGTCGAAGGCGATGTACTGCACGCGCAGCTCCCCGCCCTCGATCGACCTTGATGCCGGCGTCCGCGCGCAGCCGCGCCACGTCCTGCGTCGGCGGATCGAGCACGAAGTCGACTTCGCCGGAAAGGAGCGCCGCCAGGCGCGTGGCGTTGGACTTGATCGGCAGCAGCACCACCTCGGTCAGGTTGCCCTCGTTCATGCCGGCCTTGTGGCCCCACCAGTCCTTGTGGGCGACGAGCACCGTCTTCACGTCCGGCTGGCGCTCCCTGACCATGAACGCGCCGGTGCCGTTGGCGTTGCGCGCGGCGTAGGTGTCCTCCTTGGCGGTGTAGTCCTGCGGCCGCGTCGAGCCGGTCTTCACCGCCCAGGCCTTGCCCATGATGCGGAAGTTCGTGAGGTGCGACAGCAGCGCCGGGTTGGGCTCCCGCATCACCAGGTCCACGGTGAGCGCGTCGACCTTCTGCGCCTTCTCGACGCCCTGCAGGGCCACGCGCATCTGCGAGGTGGGCGATAGCGCCCGCTCGACGGAGAAGACCACGTCGTCCGCGGTGAGCGTGGCCCCATCGTGGAACTTCACGCCCTCGCGCAACCTGAAGCGCCAGGTGCGCTCGTTGGGCTGCGTCCACGAGGTGGCGAGCCAGGGGATGATCTTCCACGCCTTGTCGCGCCAGACGAGCGGCTCGTAGAGGTTGGAGGTGATGCGCGAGGAGCTGGCGAGGTTGGCCGAGTGCGGGTCCAGCGTCTGCGGATCGTCCTGGCTCGCGTAGCGTAGCGTTTTCGCCGCCGCCGCGAGGGGCAGGCAGGCGAGCGCCAGGGCGAGGACGACGCGGATCGCGGGCATGGGGGGGAGCATAGCGTAAGCGGCCCCGCGCGAGGCGGGGCCGGCAGGGTGGAGCGGACGGCGTCAGGCGGTCAGTTGACCTTGACCCACTTCACGGTGAGGCGGTTGTCGGCGCGGTGCACGACGGTCACGTTGGAACGCATCGCCCAGGGGATCATCTGGTGGTGCAGCGGAATGTGGCCCACGTCCGCCTTGTGGATCGCGAGCGCCTCCTTGGTGAGGGCCTTCCTCTTCGCGGGGTCGGTCTCGGTCTTCAGCGCGTCGATGGCGGCATCGACCTTGGCGTTCGAGTACTTGCCGAGGTTGAAGTTGCCGTCGCCGCCCTGGCCCACGGTGCGCAGGAGGCTCTGCAGCGAATAGAGCGAGTCGAAGGTCGGCACGCCCCAGCCCAGCATGTAGAAGCTGGTGTCGAACTTCTGGATCTTGGCGAAGTAGGTGGCGCGCGGCATGGCGTTCAGGCGCACCTTGACGTTGATCTGCGCGAGCATCGCGGCGGCGGCCTGGCAGAGCTTCTCGTCGTTGATGTAGCGGTTGTTGGGGCAGTCGAGCGTGACCTCGAAGCCCTGCGGGTAGCCGGCCTCGGCGAGCAGCTTCTTCGCGCGTTCCCGGTCGGGCTTGACCACCACGTCGAGCGCCTTGTCGTAGCCGTCGACCTGCGGGGCGAACATCACGGCAGTGGGCGTGGCCAGGCCGCGCATCACCTGGGTCTTGAGCGCGTTCACGTCGATGGCGAGCTGGAAGGCCTGGCGCACGCGCTGGTCCTTGAACGGGTTCTTGCCCTTCACCGACGCGTACTGCAGTTCGTCCCGCCACTGGTCGAAGCCGAAGAAGATGGTGCGGTTCTCGTTGCCCTCGACCACCTTGATCTTCGCGTCCTTCTTCAGGCGCGGAATGTCCTGCGGGGGCGGGTCGAGGACGAAGTCGATCTCGCCGGAGAGGAGGGCTGCCAGGCGCGTGCCGTCCTGCTTGATGGGCTGGTAGACGACCTCGTTCACGTTGCCTTCCATCTTCCCCCACCAGTTGGAGTTGAGGACGAGCACCGTCTTCACGTCGGGCTCGCGGCTCCTCAGCACGAAGGGACCGGTGCCGTTGGCGTTGCGCGAGGCGTAGGTCTCCTCCTTGTTCTTGTAGTCCTGGGGCTTCAGCACGTTGTGCTTCGTCGCCCACGCCTTGCTCATCATGCGCACCTCGGTCAACTGCGGCAGGAGCACCGGGTTGGGCCCCTTCGTGGTGATCTCGATGGTGGACTCGTCCACTTTCCTGGCGCCGGTGATGCCCTGCATGTAGGGCGAGAAGTTGGAGGTCGGCGCCAGCGCGCGCTCGATGGAGAACACCACGTCGTCGGCCGTGAAGGGCGTGGCGTCGTGGAACTTCACGCCCGCGCGCAGCTTGAACTGCGTGGCGGTGGGGCTCACCGCTTTCCAGGAGGTCGCGAGGCAGGGCTCGATCTTCAGGTCCTTGCCGCGCGTCACCAGCGGCTCGTAGACATGGTCCGAGACGGTGTTGTTCAGGCCCTCGTTCTGGGCGTGCGGATCCATCGTGAGGATGTCGCCCTGGCTGGACCAGCGCAGGGTCTTGGCATCGACGGCGCCGGCGAGGGCGAGCGCCACGGCAAGCGTCGTCGTACGGAGGATGGCGAAGGCGGACATGGAAGGGGCTCCCGGGGATGGCTCGAAGGACGTGGAACGGCGGGGGTGGTCAAGGATGGCGCCCGGAAAATCAATGACTTGGCGCACGCATCGTGGTGGCGACGATGATGCCGCAAGGCTCCGCAAGCGTCAACGCGGCGTGAATTTCCAGTAACCTGTGCCCCTTTCCCGCGTTCGCGAAAAGGCCGGCCATGATTTCCAGGATTGCTCTTGCTTGCGCCGCACTGGCACTCGCTTCCTGCGGCAAGGAATCCCCCCCGAAGAGCGTGGATCCCGCCACCAAGGTGGAACAGGCCGCGAAGAGAATCGGGGAAGGCGCCAGCCAGGGCGACATGAGCCAGGTGGGGGAGGGCATGAAGCAGATGGGCCAGGCCCTTTCCGGTTCGGTCAAGGTGGAGCCGGCCGACTTCCGCCTGCTGAAGGAACTTCTGCCGGAGTCGATCGCGGGCATGAAGCGCGTGAGTTCCGAGGGCTCGCGCACGAACGTGGTCGGCGTGGCCTCGTCCAAGGCCGAGGCGGTCTACGAGGACGGCAAGGGCGGGCGCATCGCCTACGAGATCACCGACGTGGGATCGCTGAGCGGCGTGACCGCCATGGCTTTCGCGTGGGTGAACGTCGAGATCGACAAGGAAGGCAGCTCGGGCTACGAGCGCACCACCACGGTGGCCGGGCGCAAGGCCTACGAGCGGTACAGCAAGGCTGAGCGCAAAGGGGAGCTGGACGTGATCGTCGCGGGCCGATTCATCGTCGGCATCAAGGCGAGCGGCGTCGACATGCCGGTCTTCAAGGAAGCGGTGGCGAAGCTCGACCTCGCGAAGCTCGAGGCGCTGCGCATGCAGGGCGTGCCCGGGCAACCGGCCCCGGTTCCGGTCCCGGCGAAGTAGCCCGGAGATGACCGAGCAGTCCTCCCTCGTTTCCCCGCAGGGCGCCGCCTACGAGCTGCGCGAGGTGCCCGCGTTCGCGCCGTTCGCCTGGCTGGTGCGCGGGTGGGACGATTTCCGCGCCGCCCCGCTCGCGAGCGGCTTCTACGGCGCCGCGTTCGCCGTCATGGGCTGGGCGCTTCTCGCCCTCTACGACTTCGCCTACCAGTACGTCTCGACGCTGGCCGGTGCGTTCCTGCTCGCGGCACCATTCCTCGCCACGGGCCTCTATGCCCTGTCGCGCGACCGCGAGGCGGGGCGCAAGCCGCGCTTCCTCGCCTCGCTCCTGTCGTGGCGCGAGAACGTGGGCGGCCTGGGCATCTACGTGCTGGTGATCGCCGTCATCTTCCTCGTCTGGGCGCGCGCCTCGCTCGTCACCTTCGCGCTCTTCAGCACCGGGACGATGCCGGACCTGAAGAACTTCCTCGCCAAGGCGTTCTCGCTCGGCAACATCGAGTTCGTGCTCGTCTACTTCGCCGCGGGGGCGATGTTCGCCACGCTCGTCTTCGCGGTGAGCGTGGTGTCGGTGCCGATGATGCTCGACCGCGGCAACGACGCGGTGAGTGCGGCGATCCTCTCCGTGCAGGTGCTCGCGAGGAACCCGGGCACGATGGCGGTCTGGGCCCTCACGATCGTGCTGCTGACCGGGATCGGGCTCGCGACCGCCTTCCTGGGGCTCGTCCTCACCATGCCCGTCATCGGGCACGCCACCTGGCACGCCTACCGCGACTGCGTGGGGTGGAGCGAGGCAGCGGGTACCGCGCCGCAAGCTTGATGTAACCGCCGGCGCGGGGCGTACAATGCGCGCCTTGCCTGAGCCCACGAGGAGAAGGCCATGACCGAGTCGAGCCCCGTCGACAACCCGATGGGCACCGATGGCTTCGAGTTCATCGAGTACACCGCGCCCAACCCGGAGCTGCTCGGCGCGCTCTTCGAGCAGCTCGGCTTCTCCCTCGTCGCGCAAGCACCGCTCCAAGGACGTGGCGCTCTACCGCCAGGGGCGCGTCAACTTCATCGTCAACCGCGAGCCGGACAGCTTCGCGCAGTCGTTCGCGCGGGTGCACGGCCCCTCGGCGTGCGCCTTCGCCATGCGCGTGAGGAACGCCGCCAAGGCCTACCAGCGCGCGCTCGAGCTCGGCGCCAAGCCGCACCACGGGCCGGTCGGCCCGATGGAGCTCAACATCCCGGCCATCAAGGGCATCGGCGACAGCCTCATCTATTTCGTCGACCGCTATCCGGGCAACGGCGGGAACCTCACGATCTACGACGTCGATTTCGTCCCGGTCGAGGGCGTCGAGCAGCATCCGGCGGGCGCGGGCCTCCTGGAGGTCGACCACCTCACGCACAACGTCTATGCCGGGCGCATGGACGTGTGGGCGCAGTTCTACGAGAAGCTCTTCAACTTCCGCGAGATCCGCTACTTCGACATCCAGGGGAAGAAGACGGGGCTCACCTCGCGCGCGCTCACCAGCCCCTGCGGCAAGATCCGCATCCCGATCAACGAGCCCAGCGACCAGAAGAGCCAGATCCAGGAGTACCTCGACGCCTACCACGGCGAGGGCATCCAGCACATCGCGCTCTCCACGGCCGACATCTTCGCGACGGTGGAGGGGCTGCGGGAGAGGAGCGTGCGCTTCCTCGACACGCCGGACAGCTACTACGACCGCGTGGATGCGCGCGTGAAGGACCACGGCGAGGACCTCGCGCGGCTGCGCAGGAACCGCATCCTCATCGACGGCGAGGGCGTGGACAAGGACCGCCACGAGGACAAGCTGCTGCAGATCTTCACCGAGACGGTGATCGGGCCGATCTTCTTCGAGATCATCCAGCGCAAGGGGAACGACGGGTTCGGCGAGGGCAACTTCCGGGCGCTGTTCGAGTCGATCGAGGCGGACCAGATCGCGCGGGGGGTTGTTTGAGGGCGGGAGTGATGCCACCCAATGGCAGCGGACACGGATGAACACGGATGGAATCGGGAAAGGGCGTCTGGAACCGCAGATGAACGCAAATGAACGCGGATGAGGATCGGGTAGGGAAGCGCCTCCGATGATGGAGACGGGGTTGCGTTATCTGTCGGGGTTCGGGTCGCACCACGAGACGGAGGCGGTGGCGGGGGCGCTGCCCGTGGGCCAGAACTCGCCGCAGGAGACGCCGTTCGGGCTGTATGCGGAACAGTTCTCGGCCACGGCGTTCACGGCGCCGCGCGCGCAGAACCTGCGCTCGTGGCTCTACCGGCTGCGGCCGAGCGCGATGCACCCGGCGTTCCGGCGCATGGAGGAGGGCCTGCTGCACACGGGGCCGTGCCGGGAGGCGGAGTGCGGGCCCAACCGGCTGCGCTGGGCGCCGCTCGCGATGCCCGATGCGCCGACGGATTTCGTGGCCGGACTCGCCACGCTCGTCGACCAACGGCGACGCGCGCATGCAGGCCGGAATCGGGGTGCACGTCTATCGCGCCAACCAGTCGATGGCGCGCGTGTTCGCCTGCTTCGACGGCGAACTGCTCGTCGTGCCGCAGGAGGGCGCGCTCGCGATCGCCACCGAGTTCGGCCACCTCGCCGCGGGCCCGGGCGAGATCGCCGTCGTTCCGCGCGGCGTGAAGTTCCGCGTCGCCGTCGCGGGCCCCGCGCGCGGCTACGTCTGCGAGAACTACGGCGCGGCGTTGCGGCTGCCGGAACTCGGGCCGATCGGCGCCAACGGGCTCGCCAATCCGCGCGACTTCCTCGCGCCCGGTGGCGGCCTTCGAGGACCGCGACGCCCGGACGGAGGTGGTCGTGAAGTCCGGCGGGCAGCTGTGGCGGGCGGAGTTCGACCACTCGCCGCTCGACGTCGTCGCGTGGCACGGCAACGTGTACCCGTACAAGTACGACCTCGCCCGCTTCAACGCCATCAACACGGTGAGCTTCGACCATCCCGATCCCTCGATCTTCACGGTGCTCACCTCGCCTTCGGACACGCCCGGCACCGCCAACGTGGACTTCGTGATCTTCCCGCCGCGCTGGATGGTGGCCGAGCACACCTTCCGGCCGCCGTGGTTCCACCGCAACGTCATGAGCGAGTTCATGGGGCTGGTGAAGGGGGAGTACGACGCGAAGCAGGGCGGCTTCGTGCCCGGCGGCGCGAGCCTGCACAACGGCATGACGGCGCACGGGCCGGACCGCGCTTCCCACGACGCGGCGGTGGCGGCGAAGCTCGAGCCGAAGTACCTCGGCGACACGCTCGCGTTCATGTTCGAGAGCCGCTATCCGTTCGATGCCACCGCGTTCGCCCTGTCCACGCCCGAGCTCGAGAAGGATTACGACGCGGCGTGGGCGGGCTTCCGGAAAGGCCGACATACCGAAATGAAACTCGCAACACTCAAGGGTCCCACGCGCGACGGCACGCTCCTCCTCGTCAATCGCGACCTCTCCATCGCCGTCGCAGCCTCCGGCATCTCGCCCACGATGCAGGATGCCCTCGAGAACTGGGATGCGGTCCATCGCCAGCTGCTCGACGCGTACGAGAGCCTCGAGTGCGGCAACGAGCGTCACGCGTTCGACTTCCAGGCCGCGCTCGCCAAGGGCGAGATCGCCGCGCCGCTGCCGCGTGCCTACGAATGGCTGGACGGCTCGGCCTATCTCTCGCACGTCGAGCGCGTGCGGCGCGCGCGTGGCGACACCGTGCCGGAGAGCTACCTGCGCGATCCGCTCATGTACCAGGGCGGCGCCGGCGACATGATGGGTCCGCGCGACCCGATCCGCGCCATCACCGAGGACTGGGGCATCGACCTCGAGGGAGAGGTCGCCGCCATCACGGGCGACGTGCCGATGGGCGCCACGCCGGCCGAAGCCGCTGGCGCCATCCGGCTCCTCACGCTGGTGAACGACGTCTCGTTCCGCAAGCTGATCCCGGCGGAACTCGCCAAGGGCTTCGGCTTCGTGAACGGCAAGGGGGCCAATGCGCTCGCCCCCGTCGCCGTCACGCCGGACGAACTGGGCGGCGCGTGGGACGATGGCAGGGTGCACCTGCGCCTCGTCTGCCAGGTGAACGGGAAGTGGTTCGGCAACCCGGATGCCGGGGTGGACGCGACCTTCGGCCTGCACGAGCTCATCGCCCATGCGGCGAAGACGCGGGTGCTGCGCGCGGGAACGCTCGTCGGCACCGGGACGATCTCCAATCACGACCGCGCGACGGGTTACGCCTGCCTCATGGAGGCGCGCCTGGTGGAGCAGGTCGAGCTGGGCGCGGCGAAGACGCCCTTCCTGGCATTCGGCGACACGGTGTCGATCGAGATGTTCGACCGCCACGGCGCCACGATCTTCGGCGCCATCGAGCAGAAGGTCGAGCGTTACGCCCGCTGAGGGTCCATGACCGGCGAAACGACCCACAACCTGCGCGGCGACTATTCGCGCATGCGGCCGGACTATACGGTCGACCAGGCGTGGTCCGCCTACTCCCCCGCGGAGCACGATCTCTGGCGCCGGCTCTACGCAAGGCAGGCGGCACTCGTGCCGAAGTACGCCTGCGCCGAGTTCATCGATTCGATTGCCGCGCTGGACTTCGGCGCCGGCATCCCGCGCTTCGATGCGGTCAATCCGAAGCTCGCCCGCGCGACCGGCTGGCAGATCGTCGCCGTGCCGGGATTGCTGCCCGACCGCGTGTTCTTCGAGCACCTCGCCAACCGGCGCTTCCCGGTGACGGTGTGGATACGCAATCCGGAGGAGTTCGACTACATCGTCGAGCCCGACGTCTTCCACGACTTCTTCGGGCACGTGCCCGCTGCTCTTCAACCCGGTGTTCGCGGACTACCTCGAGGCCTACGGCAAGGGCGGGCTCAAGGCGGACGCGCTCGGGGCCATCGAGATGCTCGCGCGCCTCTACTGGTACACGGTGGAGTTCGGGCTCATCGAGACGGCGGCGGGCTGCGCACCTATGGCGCGGGCATCCTCTCGTCGGGCGGCGAGCTGCCATACTGCATCGACAGCCCGGAGCCCAACCGCATCGGCTTCGACCTGCTGCGCATCATGCGGACGCGCTACAAGATCGACACCTTCCAGGAGACCTACTTCGTGATCCGCGACTTCCGCGAGCTCTTCGAGGCGACCGCGCCGGACTTCACGCCCCACTATGCGCGGCTCGCGGGACTGGAGCCGCATGCGCCGGATGCCATCCTGGCAACGGATCGCGTGGTAGATCGCGGGCTGGTGTCGACACGCGCGGCCCGGTGAGACTCGCTGAGAAACCCAAGTGATCGAGTCCGTCCTGCTCACCGCCGCGCGCGTCATGACCTTCGAGAACGAGAGGGCGCTCACCAATGCGAGCGGCTTCTTCTTCGCCCGCGACGACCGGCTGTTCCTGGTGACCAGCCGGCACGTGGTGATCGACGAGCCCAGCAAGCACTACCCGAACCGCATCGAGATCGAGCTGCACGTCGACGCGAGCAACCTGGCCAGGTCCACCGGCTACTCCATCCCGTTGTATCGGGATGGCAGGAGCATCTGGCGCCAGGGACTGGACGCGGCCGGGGAAATCGACGTGGCGGTGATCGAGATCGAGCGTGCGGCCCTGCCCGCGACGACGATCTATCGCGCCTTCACCCCGGCGCACCTGCCCGGTCCGGACGACCGGGTCGGGATAGGCACTTCGTTGCTCGTGGTGGGGTTCCCGCTCGGCTTCCACGACACGCTGCACCACATGCCGGTGGTGCGCCAGGCGGTGATCGCGTCCTCGTTCGGCCTGCGCTTCGAGGGCAAGGGTTACTTCCTCACCGATGCGCGCACGCATCGCGGGACGAGCGGTGCGCCGGTCGTCATGCGCGCTCCGGATGCCGGCACGGATGACCTGCCGTGGAAGCTGCTCGGCGTGCATTCGGCGAGCCTGGACTTGCGCACGCGCGACCAGATCCTGGACGAGTCCCTGGGCCTGAACTGCGCGTGGTACGCGGACATCCTCATCACGCTCACCGGGCACGCGCCATAGTGGATCGGGATGGTCCGCGAAACGGCGGACGAGCCAAAAGCAGAAACGCCCACCGCAAGGGTGGGCGCTTTGCCGGGCGCGGTGGCCCTCAGGCGACTTGCTGGATCCCCGCGATCAGCCAGGTCGCCTTGCGGTCGCGCTGGTCCTGGCGCACGTGCCAGATCTCGTCGAACGGCTCGGGATTGGCATTCGCCTCCTCGCGGATGAGGCCCGTGAAGCGCACGCTGACGATGGCGTAGTCACCCTCGACCACCGCTTCCACCAGGCTGGTGTTGACCGACACGACCTCGGTCTTCTGCGGGGCATCGCCACGCTCGCGGACCTGCATGGAAATCTCGGCGAACATCTCCGGCGTGGTGAAGTCGCGGATGTCGTCCAGGTCCTTCGCGTCGTTGGCGGCCTGCAGGCGGATGAAGGAAGTCTTCGCCACGCGCAGGAACGGCTCGGCTTCGAAGCCGGGGATCGCGACCGGCTCGGCCTGCGGCGCTTCCGCTTTCGCGGTGACGCCGGCGCCGATGTTCAGGCTGGGTCGGCCCGGGGCCGTCGATCCGGTGCCCTCGGCTCCGCCGGCACTTGCGCCTGCGCCCGCGAATTCCAGCGGCGCGCTGGGAGCCGTAGCCCGGCGCGAGGCAAAAGCGCGATAAGCCACGAAGGCGATGCCAGCCAGCAGCAGCATCGCGAGGATGCCGCCCATGCCGCCGAGTCCGCCGGCGAAGAGCGAGCCGAGGAGCGCGCCGAGGCCGAGGCCGGCGATCAGGCCACCGAAGCGGCTCATGAAGCTGGGCTTGGCGGCGGGGGTGGCGGGAGTCGCCGTGGACGGAGCGGCTTGCGTGGGTGCGGCGGCCGGCGCCTGCTTCGGCGCTTCCTTCATCGTGGGTGCCGGGCGCTGCTTGCCAAAGCTGCTGCCGCCGCCGAAACGCTTGGCGGCATCGGCATCGCCAGCCACGAGGGTGAGGGCGAGGACAGCGGCGGAGAGAATCAGGGAGATCTTCAAGGTCGTTTCCTCAGGTAATGGTGCGGCAGCCAGTATAGCCGCTCACGCGACCTTGACCTCGATCCTTCTCGGCTGCGCGTGCTCCGCCTTGGGGATGCGCAGCTTCAGCACGCCGTGCTCGAACTCGGCGTCGACCTTGGCCGCGTCGAGTTCCCGGGACAGGGTGAAGACGCGGCGGTAGCGCGCGAGCGCCACCTCGACGTGCGTGGCGTCCAGGCCTTCCGGCGTCGGAAGCGCCATCTCGCCCTCGATGCTGAGCGTGTCGCCCTCGACGTGCACGTTGAGGCGGTCCTTGGGAACGCCGGGAAGATCGGCGTAGAGGGTGATGCCGGAAACGTCCTCGATCACGTTCACGGGCGGCGTGAGGGCGGCATCGGCCGGCGCGTCTGGCGGCTTTCCGGGTGACGGTGGTGGTGTCGTTCATGGCGTGTCCTCCTTACTGGATGGCGATGCGGCGCGGCTGCGCGGCAGCCTTGCGGGGAATGCTCAGGTGCAGCACGCCGTCGCTGTACCGGGCCTGGACGGCACCGGCGTCGACGTCGTCCGGAAGCGTCACCACGCGGCGGAAGCGCCCGGCGAAGCGCTCGTCGATGTGCACGGTGGCCTTCTCGGGGGCCGGGTCGGCCTTGCGCTCGCCGGAGATGGTGAGCACGCCCTTCTCGATCTGGACTTCGAGCCTGGCCGGATCCAGTCCCGGAGCGAAGGTGTAGAGCTCCAGCGACTTGGGCGTGTTGCCGACGTTGATCGCCGGAAAGCCGCCGCGGGCGAGCCCGCGGATGCTGGGGGAGATGTCGAAGGCCTGCGCCATGTCGCGCTGCAGGCGGTCCATGTCGGCGAAGACATCGCGGTGAAACAGCGGGCGGTATGCCATGTGCATTCCTCCTGTCGGTTGCGGGACGCCCTGGCGGGCGCTTACCGGGCCTAATCTGGAGGGGCTGCCGGGCGATTTCAAGGGCTTGAAATCCGGCGCTGGCTACCCAGATGGAGAATCCGCCACCCTGGTCCTGGGGGGGGCGGCTGCCGGTCCCCTACTCGATCTTCACCCAGGTCATCTCGATGTAGTTGTCGGGACGGTGGAAGACCGTCACGCCCTTGCGTACGGCCCACGGGATCACCTGCCGGTGCAGCGGAATGGTGTAGACATTGGTGCGCGCGTGCGCGAGCGCCTCCTCCATGAGCTTCGCGCGCTTCGCCACGTCCATCTCCACCGCGGAGGCGTCGATCAGTCGGTCGAGCTCCGCATCCCGGAACTTGCCGGAATTGAAGTCGCCTTTGCCCTTGCCGTCGTAGGAATGCAGGATCGGCCCCAGCACGAGCCCGGGATCGGTGGGTGCGCCGCCCCAGCCGTAGAGGTGGATCGCGAAGTCGGTCTGGTCCACCTTCTGGAAGAACGGCGCGCGCGGCAGCAGGGCGAGGCTCGCCTTGACGCCCACCTTCGCGAACATGGCGGCCAGCGCCGTGCAGATGCGCTCGTCGTTGACGTAGCGGTTGTTGGGGCAGAGGAGCTGCACCTCGAAGCCCTGCGGGTAGCCGGCCTCGGCCAGCAGCTTCCTCGCGCGCGCCGGGTCGTGGGGGAACAGGCGCGGTTCGTGCGCGGCCGGGCTGGACATCCGCGCCGGCACCATCGAGCCCGTCGGCGCGCGACTGCCCGCGCATCACCTGCGCGCGGATCGCCTCCACGTCGATCGCGGCATAGAGCGCCTGGCGCACGCGCAGGTCCTTGAGCGGATTCTTCCCCTTCACGCTCGAGTACCGGAGTTCGTCGCGCATCTGTTCCATGACGAGAAAGATGACGCGGCTCTCCGGTCCTTCCAGGATCCTCACCTGCGGGTTCGACTTGAGGCGGGCCACGTCCTGGAGCGGCGGGTCGAGCACGAAGTCGATCTCGCCCGTGACGAGCGCGGCCATGCGCGTGGCGTCCGACTTGATGGGGCGATAGACGACTTCGTCGACGTTGCCCTCGAATCGTCCGGCGGCGATGCCCCACCAGTCCGGGTTCTTCTTCAGCGTCGTCTTCACCTCCGGCTCCCAGGATACGAAGCGGAAAGGCCCGGTGCCGTTGGCATTGCGCGACGCGTAGGTGTCCTCCGCGTTCCGGTAGTCCTGCGGCTTCGCCGCCCCGTGCTTCATGGCCCAGGCGCGGCTCATGATCATGATGGTGTTCACGTACTCGAGCAGGATCGGCGCCGGGCCGGGCGTGGCGATCTCCACCGTGTGGTCGTCGATGCGCCGGGGCTTCCCGATGGCCGTGGCGAAGGTCTTGAAGTTGGAAGTGGGAAGCTGCGCGCGCTCGATCGAGAACACCACGTCGTCGGCGGTGAAGGGCGTGCCGTCGTGGAACTTCACGCCTTTCCTCAGGTGGAAGCGCCAGGTGGTGGCATTCAACTGCTCCCAGGAGGTCGCGAGTGCGGGCACCAGTTTCAGGTTGCGATCACGGGCCGTGAGGCGCTCGAACACGTGCCAGAGAATGGTGGTGTTGATGCCCTCGTTCTGCCCTTGCGGGTCGGCAGTGAGAAAGTCGCCCTGCGAGGACCAGCGGAAGGTCTTTGCCCAGGCGGCGGGAGCGGCGAACAGGACGGCCGTGACGAGCGCGGCCGCGATCGAGCGGCAGGCGGAGAAGGCCGGCTGGCAACCGCGCAGGGATGGGCGCATGGTCAGCGAACCGTCACCCAAAGTGCGTGCAGGTGGTTGTTGGCGCGGTGGACGGCCTCCACGTTCGCCCGCGACACCCACGGCGCGATGCGGCGGTGCAGCGGGATGTAGTAGACGTTGTCGTGGATGCGCTGCATGGCCTCGTTGATCAGCAACTGGCGTTTGGCTGCGTCGGTCTCGATCCGGACGCGGTCGATCAGCGCGTCGAGCAACGCGTCCCGGTAGTTGCCCCAGTTCGAGTCGCCGTCGCCGCGCTCGTTGCGGCCGTGGAAGAGCGGCTGCATGAGGAAGATGGCATCGGTTGCCGCCCCTCCCCAGCCGAGCATGTAGAGGCTCGTGTCCATGCGCTGCCCCTTCGCCAGGAACTGGGTGAAGGGAAGCGAGTTCACCTTCATGCGGAAGCCCGCGCGCGCGACCATGCCCGCCAGCGCCACGCACAGCTTCTCGCGCGTGTTGAGACAGTCGAGCGTCACGCCGAAGCCGTCGGGATAGCCCGCCTCGGCGAGCAGCCTGCGGGAGGCCGCCACATCGTACGGATAGCGCCGGTCCAGTTCCTTCGGGACTCCCGCGGCGGCCGGGTTGGTGAGCACGATGCCGGTGGAGATCGCCATGCCGCGCAGGGTGACGCGATTGAGGGTGTCGTTGTCGATCGCCTGGTAGAGGGCGCGCCGCACGCGCACGTCCTTGAAGGGATTGCGTCCCTTGACGTCGCCGTGGAGCAGCTCGTCGCGGGCCTGGTCCATGCCGAGGAACACGACGGAGTTCTCCGGGCCCTCGTGGATGCGCACCCGGGCATCGCGCCGCAACGCGGCGAGGTCCTGCGGCGGCGGGTCCTGGACGAGATCGAGCTCGCCGGAGAGCAGCGCCGCCATGCGCGTCGCGTCGGAGCGGATCGTCGAGAACTCCATCGTCTCGACGTTGCCTTCGAAGAGTCCCTCCTGGTGGCCCCACCACGCCGGGTTGCGCCGGAAGGTGCTCTTCACGTCGGGGACGCGCGACACCAGCATGAAGGGTCCCGTGCCCATGGCGTTGCGGGTGGCGTACGGTCTCCTCGCGCGCGGCGAAGTTCTGCGCCTTCTCCGCGTTGTGCTTGCGGCACCAGGCCCGGCTCATGATCATGATCCCCGAGGCCGTCTCGACCATGACCGGGTTGGGCTGGGCCGTCGTGAACGAGACGGTGTGCGGGTCGATGCGGCGCGGCTCGCCCATGGCATTGGCGAAGGTGCGGAAGTTGGAGGTCGGGCCCTGGGCGCGCTGCACCGAGAAGACCACGTCGTCGGCGGTGAAGTCGCCTCCGTCCTGCCACTTCACGCCCTTGCGCAGCCGGAAGACCCAGGTGGTGGGATTCTGCTGCGTCCAGCCGGTCGCGAGACCCGGAAGCAGCTCGAGCTTCCTGCCCCGCCGCACCAGCGGTTCGTAGACGTGGAAGTTGATCGCGTTGGTGAGGAGCGCATCCTGCGAGTGCGGGTCGGCACTCACGTGCTCGCCCTGGCTCGCCCAGCGGAAGTGCGCCGCCTGCGCCGGCACGGCGCAGGCCAGGACTGCCAGGGCCGTGCCAACGAGGGCGCGCATGCGCCCGACGAACCCGGTTCACGAACCCGGTTCGTGTACCGGGTTCACTTGATCTTCACCCAGGTGGCCTGCAGCCAGTTGTCGGCGCGGTGGGTCGCCTCGACGTTGGCGCGCGACGCCCAGGGGATCACCTGCAGGTGCAGGGGGATGTGGTAGACCATGTCGTGGTGGTGCTGCATGGCCTTGATGATCGTCTGCATGCGGCGATTCTCGTCGATGTCGCCCTTGGCGTCGTCGATCAGGGCGTCGAAGGCCGGATCCTTCACGTTGCCCCAGTTGTAGTCGCCGTCGCCCTTGTCGTTGCGGCTGTGCAGCACCGGCTGCAGCGTGAACATGGCGTCCGTCGTGGCGCCGCCCCAGCCCAGCATGTAGAAGCTCGTGTCGAGCTTCTGCGTCTTCTGGAAGTACTGCGAGCGCGGCATGGCGTTCACCTTCACGGCGATGCCGATCTTGGCGAGCATCCCGGCCACCGCGACGCAGATCTTCTCGTCGTTGATGTAGCGGTTGTTGGGGCAGTCGAGCGTCACCTCGAAGCCGTTGGGGTAGCCCGCCTCGGCCAGCAGCTTCTTCGCGGCGGCCACGTTGTAGGGGTGGCGCTTGTCCATCGATGCCGGGATCCCCATCACCGCCGGATTGGGGAGATTCACCGCCGTGGGCGCGGAGAGCCCGCGCATCACCGCCTTCTGGATGGCGTACACGTCGATGGCCTGGTACATGGCGAGGCGCACGCGCTTGTCCTTGAAGGGGTTCTTGCCCTTCACGCTGGAATAGAGGAGTTCGTCGCGCGCCTGGTCCATGCCGAGGAAGATGACGCGGTTCTCGCGGCCCTCGTAGACCCTGACGGATTTCTCCCGCTTCAGCTTTTCCACGTCCTGCACGGGCGGGTCGAGCACGAGGTCCAGGTTGCCGGCGAGCAGTGCCGCCATGCGCGTGCCCTCCGACTTCACCGGCGAGTAGACGATTTCCTCGACGTTGCCGGTGAAGTAGCCCTTCTCCTTGAGCCCCCACCAGTTGGGGTTCTTCTTCAGCACCGTCTTCACGTCCGCCTCGCGGGAGACGAGCATGAAGGGGCCCGTGCCCATGGCGTTGCGCGAGGTGTAGGTCTCTTCCTTGTTGGTGAAGTCCTGCGCGCGCTCGGCCTTGTTCTTCTCGCACCAGGCCTTGTTCATGATGAAGAGGCTGTTGGTGAGCATCTGCAGCATCACGGGGTTGGGCACCGGCGTGGTGAACTCCACCGTGTGGTCGTCCACCTTGCGCGGCTCGCCCACGGCATTGCCGTAGACGCGGAAGTTGGACGTCGGGCCCTGGTTGCGCTTGATGGAGAACACCACGTCGTCGGCGGTGAAGTCGGAGCCGTCGTGCCACTTGACGCCCTTGCGCAGGGTGAAGACCCATTTCGTGGGGGCAGTCTGCTTCCAGCCCGTCGCCAGCGCGGGCAGGATCTCCAGCTTCGGGCCGCGGATCATCAGGCTCTCGTAGACGTGGCCGTTGATCGAGTTGGTGAGCAGCTCGTTCTGCGCCATCGGGTCGGCCGTCAGGTAGTCGCCCTGGCTGGACCAGCGCAGCGTCTTGGCGCTGGCGTACGGGCTCGCGCAGAGCGCGGCGATGAGGGCGGCGAGGGCCAGTTTGCTTCGCATGGGAGTCTCCTGTCGCAAGAGCGGGCAATGATACGCGAAGGCCGCGGCGCTATACTTTCCCTCTTGCCAGAGGAGAATTCGCCATGAACGCCGTCGTCGACCGCAAGGTTGCCCCACCCGTGCTGAAGGACCCCGCGCTGTTCCGCGACCGGTGCTACGTCGACGGCGCCTGGCTCGAGGCCGATTCGGGGCGCCGCTTCGAGGTGGACAATCCCGCCGACGGTTCGGTCGTGGGCTCGGTGCCGGACATGGGGGCGTCCGAGACGCGGCGCGCCATCGAGGCGGCCGCGCGCGCGCTGCCCGCCTGGCGAGCGCTGCCCGCCAAGGAGCGCTCGAAGATCGTGCGCAAGTGGTACGACCTGATCATGGCGCATGCCGACGACCTGGCGCTGCTCCTCACCACGGAGCAGGGCAAGCCGCTCGCCGAGGCCAAGGGGGAGATCGTCTACGGCGCGTCGTTCGTCGAGTGGTTCGCGGAGGAAGCCAAGCGCATCTACGGCGACACCATCCCCAGCCCCACCAACGACCGCCGGCTCATCGTCCTCAAGCAGCCGATCGGGGTCTGCGCCGCGATCACGCCGTGGAATTTCCCGAACGCGATGATCACCCGCAAGATGGCCCCGGGGCTCGCGGTGGGCTGCACCTTCGTGCTGAAGCCCGCCGAGCAGACGCCGTTCTCGGCGCTGGCCCTGGCGGAGCTCGCCGAGCGCGCCGGCTTTCCCCCGGGGCGTCATCAACATCGTCACGGGCGACGCGCCGGCGATCGGCAAGGAGCTCTGCGCCAACCCGGTCGTGAGGAAGGTGACGTTCACCGGCTCCACCGAGGTCGGCCGCATCCTCATGCGCCAGAGCGCGGACACGGTGAAGAAGATGTCGCTGGAGCTGGGCGGCAATGCGCCGTTCATCGTCTTCGACGACGCCGATCTCGACGCGGCGGCGGACGGCGCGCTCGCCTCGAAGTACCGCAACGCCGGGCAGACCTGCGTCTGCGCCAACCGCATCTACGTCCAGGACGGCGTCTACGACGCCTTCGCGGCGAAGCTCGCGGAGAAGATGAAGACGCTCAAGGTCGGCAAGGGCACGGAAGCCGGCGTGAACCTGGGTCCCCTCATCGACGCGCAAGGTCTCGCCAAGGTGGAAGAGCACGTGGCGGATGCCGTCGCCAAGGGCGCGAAGATCGTCGTCGGCGGCAAGCGCTCGACGCTGGGCGGGCGCTTCTACGAGCCGACGCTGCTCACGGGAGTCACCCCGGCGATGAAGGTCTCGAACGAGGAGACCTTCGGCCCGGTGGCGCCGCTCTTCCGCTTCCATGACGAGGCGGAGGCGCTCAGGCTCGCCAACGCGACGGAGTTCGGCCTGGCGGCCTACTTCTACTCGCGCGACGTGGGCCGCGTCTTCCGCGTGGCGGAAGGCATCGAGTCGGGGATCGTGGGCGTCAACACCGGCATCATCTCGAACGAGGTCGCGCCCTTCGGCGGCGTGAAGCAGTCGGGCCTGGGACGCGAGGGGTCGAAGTACGGCGTCGAGGACTTCCTCGAGATCAAGTACGTCTGCCTCGCCGGGAATCCAGTAGCGTCGCTGGAGCGGGATGCGGCGAAAGGCATTGGAACCGCAGATGAACGCAGATGAACGCAGATGGTCATTGATAGGCGAAATTTGTTGTTCAACGGAACGCAGTCCGACATTGGATGCAGTGCATGGTCATGAGTCCGGTCAAACCATCAGAAGCCATCGGCGTGTCATCTGCGTTCATCGGCGGTTCCAACGACTTGCGTCCTCGCATCACTCGTCGTCGCGAGCGTCACTCGCCGCGCAGGCGCAGGTCACGCAGTCCCAGCCCGAGCCGCCCACCGGCGTAACGCAGAAGGCCCTCGCCACGGCCAAGCGGGAGATGGTCGCCGCCGGCCACCCGCTCGCGGTGGAAGCAGGCCTCGCGATGCTGGCGAAGGGCGGCAGCGCCGTCGATGCGATGATCGCCACGCAGCTCGTGCTCACGCTGGTGGAGCCGCAGTCCTCCGGGCTCGGCGGCGGCGCCTACCTCCTCTACCACGACGCCCGCGCCAGGCGAACGCTGGCCTATGACGCCCGCGAGACGGCGCCGTCCGGTGCCACGCCGGCGCTCTTCCTGGGCAAGGACGGCAAGGCCATGCCTTTCGCAAGCGCAGTGGTCGGCGGACGCTCGGTCGGCGTGCCCGGCGTGCCGCGCCTGCTCGAGGTGGCGCACGTGCGCCACGGCAAGCTTGCCTGGGCCACGCTGTTCGAGCCGGCCATCGCGATCGCCGAGAAGGGTTTCGCCATCAGCAGCGCCTGCACGGCCACATCGGCGAGCGCAAGGACATGGCCGCGAACCCGTGCTGCGCGAGCTCTACTTCACGGCGGACGGCACGCCGCAAGCCGGCGGGTACCCTCCTGCGCAACCCCGCGGCCGCGAAGACGCTGCGCCTGCTGGCGGCGAAGGGTGCGGATGCGTTCTACACGGGCGAAGTGGCGGCGGACATCGTCGCGACGGTCCGCGGCCATGCCAATCCCGGGACGATGACCCTGGAGGACCTCGCCGGTTACCGCGTGCGCGACGCCGAGCCGTTGTGCGCGCCCTACCGCAGCTGGCGGCTGTGCGGGATGCCGCCATCGTCGTCCGGCGGGATCGCGGTGCTGCAGATCCTCGGCCTGCTGTCGCACTTCGACATGGCGAGCGTGCGACCGCAATCGGCGCAGGCGGTCCACCTGCTCGCCGAGGCGGGCCGGCTCGCGTTCGCGGACCGCAATCGCTACGTGGGCGACGACCGCTTCGTCGATGTTCCCACGGCGGGCCTGGTCGATGCGCGCTACCTCGCCGATCGCGCGAAGCTGATCCGCCCGGACAAGTCCATGGGCAAGGCGGAGCCCGGGGTGCCGCCGGGGCTGAAGGTGGCGCTGGCCGACGACCCGGTGGACGAGGTGGCCGGCACCACCAACATCGCCATCGTCGACCGCTGGGGCAATGCGGTGGCGATGACGACGACCATCGAGGCCGTGTTCGGCAGCCGCCTCATGGTGCGCGGCTTCATGCTCAACAACCAGCTCACGGACTTCAACTTCCTGCCCGTCGAGGGCGGGCTTGCCGTCGCGAATTCCGTGGCGCCCGGCAAGCGGCCGCGCAGTTCGATGGCGCCCATCCTCGTCTACGACCCCTCGGCGCAGTCGAGATGGCGGTCGGCAGCCCCGGGGGCAGCCTCATCATCAACTATGTCGCCAAGGCCCTCGTCGCCGTCCTCGACTGGAAGCTCGACATGCAGGCGGCCATCGCGCTCCCCAACATGGGCAGCCGCAACGGGCCCACGGAAATCGAGAAGGGCACGGAACTCGAAGCGGTCGTCGCCACTCTGAAGGCGATGGGTCATGATCCCCGCGCCATCGACATGCCCAGCGGACTGCAGGGCATACGCCGCACGAAGTCCGGCTGGGAAGGCGGGGCCGATCCGCGCCGCGAAGGGCGTCGCACGCGGCCGCTAGGCCCATCGCCCCTCTCCCGGCAGTACCGATACCTCACTGAAAGGAAATGTCTTGAAGAAGCTCGCCGCCGCAGTCGCTCTTGCATCTCGCCTCCCTCTCCGCCCACGCGCAGGCCCAGACGCCGCCCGCACCCGCGGCTGCGGAGATCAAGGACCTCGTCACCAACGACTCGAAGATCGGGGATGGCAAGCTCGCGGAGGCCGGGAAGGCGGTTTCGGTGCACTACACCGGCTGGCTCTACGATCCGGCCGCACCCGAGCAGAAGGGCAGGAAGTTCGATTCGTCCCGCGACAGGGGCGTTCCCTTCGGCTTCATCCTCGGCGCCGGCAGGGTGATCAAGGGCTGGGAGCACGGTGTCGTCGGCATGAAGGAGGGCGGCAGGCGCACGCTGGTGATCCCGCCGTCGCTGGGTTACGGCGAGCGCGGCGCCGGCAGCGTGATCCCGCCCAATGCAACGCTGCTCTTCGACGTCGAACTGCTGAAGATACTGAACTGACGGAGGCCCCATGCAGGTCACCAGCACCAGCTTCAAGGACGGCGGCGTCATTCCCGCCGAGCACGCGTTCTGCGCGATGGATGCGAAGACGCACGCCACGCTGTCGCAGAACCGCAACCCGCAGCTCGCCTGGAGCGGGGCGCCGGCGGGCACGCGGTCCTTCGCGATCGTCTGCCACGATCCGGACGTGCCCAGCAAGGGCGACGACGTCAACCAGGAAGGACGCACGGTGCCCGCAACGCTCCCGCGCGTCGACTTCTTCCACTGGGTGCTGGTGGATCTCCCCGCGAACGTCACGTCGGTCGCGGCGGGCGAGTTCGCCTCCAGCGTGACGGCCCGCGGCAAGCCGGGCCCCGCCGCAGCGCACGGCGCGCGCCAGGGCATCAACGACTACACCGGCTGGTTCGCCTCCGACAAGGACATGTCCGGGAACTACTTCGGCTACGACGGCCCGTGCCCGCCGTGGAACGACACGATCCCGCACCACTACGTGTTCACGGTCTTCGCGCTCGACGTCGCGAAGCTCGCGGTCGACGGCGCCTTCACCGGCGCGCAGGCTCGCGCGGCCATGCAGGGGCACGTCCTCGCCCAGGCCGCGATCACCGGCCGCTACACGCTCAACCCCGCCGTCAGGCTGTAGTGGCGATCGGCATCCTGGTCATCGGCGACGAGATCCTGTCGGGCAAGCGGCAGGACAAGCATTTCGCCAAGGCGATCGAGATCCTCGGCAGGCGCGGCCTCGAACTCGACTGGGCCGAGTATCTCGGCGACGACCCGGCGCGCATCACGGCAACGCTCAGGCGCACGCTCGCGACCGGCGACGTCGTCTTCTCCTTCGGCGGAATCGGTGCCACCCCGGACGACCACACGCGCCAGTGCGCGGCTGCGGCGCTGGGCCGGCCGCTCGCGCGCCATCCCGATGCGGTGAAGGAGATCGTGGCGCGCTTCGGCGACGGCGCCTACCCGAAGCGCGTGCTGATGGCCGAGTTTCCGGAGGGGGCAGACGTCGTGCCCAACCCGGTGAACCGCATCGCCGGATTCAGCGTCGGCACGCACTACTTCCTGCCCGGCTTCCCGGAGATGGCGTGGGCGATGATGGAATGGGCGCTGGACACGAAGCACCGTGCGCTCTTCCGCGAGCGCCTGCCCTTCGAGGAGGCGATCATCGTCGACGGTGCGGGGGAGTCGGACCTCCTCGAGATCATGAATGCCGTGGTCAAGGACTATCCGGAGCTGAAGCTTTCCAGCCTGCCCACCTGGTCCGGAAGCGGCGCGCGCCTGATCGAACTCGCCGTGCGCGGCGATGCGGCGCGGGTGGCCGTCGCGATGGGCTGGGTGCGCGCGGAGATCGCGAAGCTCGGTTACGCGTTCACGGAGCGGCCCCCGAAGCGGGCCCCGGCAGCAACGTGATTCGCGGCATGCGCATCGCCTGGCGCGGGTGGCTCGCCGCGGCGCTCGTGCTTTCCGCCATGCCGGCGGCCGCCGATGAGGCGGCGGCGTGGGCGGCGTTGCGCGCCGGCGGACACGTCGCGCTGATGCGCCACGCTTCCACCGAGCCGGGCCTCGGCGATCCCCCCGGCTACAAGCTCGACGACTGCGCCACGCAGCGCAATCTTTCCGCGCAGGGACGCGAGGAGGCGCGACGCATCGGCGAGAGGTTGCGCAAGGAGGGCGTGGTGGTCGAGAAGGTCTACACCAGCCCCTGGTGCCGCTGTCGCGACACGGCGCTGGAGGCCTTCGGCAAGGCGGACGACTGGGAAGCGCTCTCCAGCTTCTTCGACGATCGCAGCCGCGCCCGGGCCCGCGCACCCCGGCCTCACCGAGCGGGTGAAGAACCGCATCGGCACCTATTCCACGCGCAGGCCGAAGGGGACGGTGGTGATGGTGACGCACAACGTCAACATCGCGGCCCTCGACGAATGTCTCCACCGGCACGGGCGAAATCGTCGTCGTGCGGCCTGACGGCTGCTGCGGGCTGAAGGTCGTGGGCCAGATCCGGCTGCGCTGAAGCAAAGGAAAAAAAGGGGACGCTACCCTCCAGAGGGTAGCGTCCCCTTGCAGTTGGGACGCCCCTTTAGTTGCAGACCGGCGTCGGGACTGGAGATGACGAGGCGCGTGATCGCCTTGGTGACGGGCGCGCCGTCGACGGTGTAGGTGAGCGTGCCGTGCTCGCCGTCGCTGAAGGCCAAGCGCATGGTGCCCACGGTCGTCAGTGGCTCCGTGATCGGCGTGAAGGGGCTCGCGTTGAACGCCGGCCCGGAGGTGCGGTAGAGCGTCCCCCGGTAGGAGCCGTCACCCTGGCGCTGCCCCGCGGACATCACCAGCCACAGGGCCTTGCCCGTGGCGTCGTAGGTGAAGAGGGTGGCGAAGAGCGTTTGTCCTGGTGCGTGACGTTGATCCCCCAGCCCGACTCGGCCGGGTTCCACCACAGGTCCTGGTAGTTGGTGGCCGTCGCGCGGCTGTCCGTGGTCGGGAAGCAGGCGGCGGCGCGAGAGCCGAACACCTGGCGCTCGATCACCTTGGTCACCTCCACGCCGTCGACCGTGTAGCGCAGCGTCCCGGCATTCACGTCGACGAAGGAAACCGTCATCGTGCCCACCTTGGTGACGTTGGCGGCACCAATGGGCGTGAAGGGGTTGGCGTTGAAGGCCGGCCCCGTGGTGCGGTAGAGGTCGCCGATGAAGGTGACCCCGTCGGACTGCATGGCGCCGGCGGACATCACCAGCCACAAGGGGGCGCGGCTCGCCTCGTAGGTGAAGAGCGTGCCGAAGAGGGTGTTGCCCTGGTGGTTGAGGTTCAGGCCCCAGCCCGACTCGGCCGGGTTCCAGAAGAGCGCGGTTTGCGAAGAGAGCATCGGGCAGACGCGAGGCACCCGGCACGGTGACCGCATTGCGGTAGATGCCGTTGGTGAGCATGGCCGAGCTGCTGCGCGCCATAGCCCACGTAGAAGGTGGCACCGGCCACGGCCGGGGTGGAGGCGTTGTTCAGGAGCGTCACCGAAGCGCCCGAGGCCGAGAGCGCGCCCGAGGAGTAGGCCTGCAGCTGGGCGGAGGTGACGGCGATCAGCTGGCCGGAAGAGGAGAGCTGCGCCAGCACGCAATCGGTGGTCGTGTCCTTGTTGTCTGCCAGCGAAAGCGCCTTGCCCACGACATGAGGCGGCTCGCCCATCACCGCCGCCTTCACCTGCGACCGGGGTGCCACGGCGAAGGTGTAGACGCTCGCGGTAGTGCCCACGTCCTGCGGCCGGAACTGGATGGCGGCCGAGGCGCTCGCCGTCTGCGACGTGATGTTCGAGGTCACCGCCATCTGGAAGACGGGCGTCGGAGTGGCGCTGACGGTCGACCGTGAACAGACCCAGTATCTGAGAACGGATTGCTCCCGGTCGTCCGTCTCACGGCGGCAAAGCGAACGTGCCGGTTCCCGTCGCCAGGTTCCAGGTACCTGTATAGGGCACGGTCACCGGTCGTCGGTGCCGCGGTCATCGAGCCCGTGCAGGAACCGTCGGGGCTCGAACTGGAGATGGATCGACGATCAGGGACGGTGCGGCATCGGCCTGGTAGGTCCCGGTACGGGAAGGCGTCCGACTGCGCCAGGTCAGATGCTCAGGGTGTCAAGCTACCCGAAATAGGTGAGGTCGTTGCTGCAGTACTCGAATCGGGCCGCTCCGGTGAACGTGCCCGACGCACGTCGGCGTCCCGCGACAGGAAAAGCTCCCCGTCTCGTCGTATCCTACTGGCACGTATGCTCGCAGGTCGCCAGTCACCGAAACGCTGGCGTTCGACTGGGCGAGCGCCGTGAAGGGGCAGGGAATCGCGAAGCGAGCGCAAACGCCGTCATCCGGGCGAAACTTCCGGGACCGGAAAAGCAAGGAGGCGTCCTGGACATCGCTGTCGAACAGCATCGCTCGCGTCGAACGGCGAGGCGCCGCCCCGGGTCGGAGAGCAGACTCCCTGCCTTGCCTTCCGCGACGGCCACGGACGCGAATCGTCCCCTGGGTGTTCGTGACGATGCCTACGCCGAAGAGTGCGCGAGCAGACTGCAGCGACCTGACGGGCAGGGATCGCGACTGTGGCGATCCTTGCCGGCCTGTCGGGCTACCCGTGCGTTCGATGCGATTGCCGCGCGAAGCGGTGCACTACGCGCAGTTCAACCCATCAATGGCAACTTGGTAGCGGACTGGAGAAGATCTGGCGGGTGATCGCCTTGGTGACAGCGATTCCGTTGTAGGTGTAGCTGAGGGTGCCGTTGTTGCCGTCGCTGAAGCTCAGCCGCATCGTGCCGACCGTTGCTGTCGTCACACCGGTGAACGGGCTCGCGTTGAAGACCGGCCCGGCTGTCCGGTAGAGGTCGCCGAGGTAGGAACCGTCACCCTGGCGGGATCCTGCCGACATGACGAGCCACAGGTCGCGCCCGCTCGAGTCGTAGGTGAAGAGGGTCGCGAAGACCGTGTTGTCCTGGTGCGCCAGGTTGATGCCCCAGCCCGACTCCGCCGGGTTCCACCAGAGATCCTGGTAGTTGGTGGTCGTCGCGCGGCTCTCCGTGGTCGGGAAGCAGGCGGCGGCGCGAGTTCCGAACACCTGGCGCTGGATGCCCTTGTTCACCTCCACGCCATTGACCGTGTAACGCAAGGTCCCGGAGTTCACGTCGACGAAGGAAACCGTCATCGTGCCGACCTTCGTGAGGTTGGCCTCGCCGATGGGCGTGAAGGGGTTGGCGTTGAAGGCCGGCCCCGTGGTGCGGTACAGGTCGCCGGTGAAGGTGACACCGTCCGGACTGCATCGCCCCGGCGGACATCACCAGCCACAGCGGTGCACGGTTGGCGTCGTAGGTGAAGAGCGTGCCGAACAGGATGTTGCCCTGGTGGTTCAGGTTGATGCCCCCAGCCGGACTCCGCCGGGTTCCACCACAGCGCGGTCTGCGAGGAGAGCATCGGGCAGACGCTGCTGCCGGGTACGGTGACCGCAGGGCGATAGACGCCGTCGGTGACCATGGCGGAACTGCTGCTCGAGCCATAGCCCACGTAGAAGGTGGCGCCGGCCACGGTCGGGGTGGAGGCATTGTTCAGGAGGGTGACCGAGGCGCCCGAAGCCGACAGCGTTCCCGACGAGTAGGCCTGCAACTGGGCGGTGGTGACGGCGATCAATTGCCCGGAGGAGTTGAGCTGCGCGACCACGCAGGCCGGCGCATCGGCTTTCTCGAAGGACCAGGCCTTGCCGACCTGCTGCGGCCTCGGGCTCGAAGCCGCCCTTGACCAGGTTCGCGGGCGCCACGGCGAAGGTGTAGATGCTGGCGCTCGTGCCCACGTCCTGCGGACGGAACTGGATGTCCGCCGACGGCGGTGGCCCGCACCGAGTCGATGCTCGAGCGCACCACCATCGAGAACACCGGCGGGGCCGCGGCCACGTCGGCCTTGAACGTGCCGGGAACGGTGGCGCCCTCCGCGAACAGGATGTTGTAAGGTGCCGGTTCCCGTCGCGAGGTTCCAGTTGCCCGTGTAGGTCACGGTGAAGTCGTCATACGAGCCCGGGATGATGGTGCAGGAGCCGTTGGCGATTCGAGTTCCACGACGAAGTCCCAGGCCTTGAGACAGGATGCTGCCCTGCAGCGCGCCGGACTGCGCGAGGTTCAGGCCGGTGATCGTGATCTCAGCGGACGCGACCAGGGTGTTGGAACACTGCGGGATGCGATATTCCTCGCGGTACTGCCCGGTGCAGGTCGGCGTGCCGGTGCAGCAGAACGCACCCTGCGACGCTCGTGTTGCCGCCGAGCGAGCCGAAATACGAACCCGTGACCTTGTGGAGGTCGTCGTCTGGGCGATGGCACCGACCGACAGCACGGCGCCGAGCAGGGCGGCCGCAATGAGACCGATCGATTCGCCAGGCGGAGATGCGGCGGGGAGAGCGGGAAGTGGCTGCGGGAACGAATTGGCAGACCGCAGACGAGGAGACGTTCATGAAGTTCCTCCCGGATGTTCGGGAAACGCCTTCGCCGGCCGGAGCCGGCACAAATTCAATCTTAGGCCGCGCGCAGTCCGGGGCGATGACGTGGGTCAAGCGATCGGCTCCGGGATGGGGCCAAAGGACCATGCCATGCGGGAGCGCGCGAGCGGCGCGTCCGGAACGGCCGGGCTACGGGTGATCCACCCGCCCATCCGCATGCCGCGCGAAGCGGCCTTGCGTGCCATGCACCGGGTCGGACGAGGGCCACGGCCATCCCCCGAACTGCGTGCGCTGGTAGTCCGCGAACGCCTGCTGCACCTCGGCGCGCGTGTTCATGACGAAGGGTCCGTACTGCGCCACCGGTTCCGCGATGGGGCGGCCCTGCAGCAGGAGGATCTCGATCTCCTCGTCCGCTGCCTGCAGGGGAACGCGCGAGTCGGG
Organism: uncultured beta proteobacterium; assembly: GCA_963786635.1. Lineage (GTDB taxonomy): Bacteria > Pseudomonadota > Gammaproteobacteria > Burkholderiales > Usitatibacteraceae > FEB-7. The sequence continues at coordinate 162,923 of CAWAZV010000001.1, forward strand.
ATCGACCACGACGACCGACGAGCGCGGTACCGGTTGCCCGGCGATGCGCAGTCCCTCCCCCGCGAAGGCGTAGAGAAAGCGGTTCGATCCCGTTGCGGCCGGCGGCACGTCCCACGACGCGCCCGGCGCCAGCCGCAATATCCAGATGGCCACGTCGCTGCCCTCCCGCGATGCGTACGACCGCGGTGGCGGCGATGGCGGCACGACGCCCGCGAGCGCGCCGGCGACCACCGTCACCAAGACGCCTGGAGACGGCGCGACTTGCGGCACCTGGTCCGCCCAGAACATCGCGAAGTGCGGCGGCGCCATCTTGTCCGCCGCGGGCAGGTTGAGCCAGATCTGGAACAGCTCGGCCGGGTTGTCGCGGTCGCGGTTGCAGCAGCGGGAACATCTCCGCATGCTGGATGCCGGCCCCGGCCGTGAGCCACTGCACGTCGCCTTCGCCGTAGCGCGCTGCCGCTCCCAGCGAATCGGAGTGGTCGATGAGCCCGCGCCGCACCACGGTCACGGTCTCGAAGCCGCGGTGCGGGTGCTGCGGGAAGCCCGGCACGCGCTCGCCGTGGTACATGTTCCAGCCGTCCTTGCCCGCGAAATCCTGCCCGATGGCGCGCCCGGCGAGCGATGCCGCGGGCCCGAACGCCTCGTTGCCTTCCGGATAGTGGTCGACGTGGTGGACGCAGAAGAGGAACGGGTTGGGCGTCTCCCAGGGCGGCTGGCCGAGGGGGGCGATGCGCAGGATCGGGGCGGCGGCCATGGCGTCAGGTGTAGGCGAGCAGCCGCCCGCAGGCGATGATCGAGAACCAGATGGCGATGGAGGCCGCCACCGTCAGCTTCGCGGCCAGCGGCGCCGCGGTGCCGGTGTCCCACTCCTGCACGCTCGCGTACGGGACGGTGCGAAAGATGACCGCATTGATCCCGGCCAGCATCAGCAATCCCATCTTGAGCTGGAAGGTGCGATTGTTCAGGAAGTCGCCGGCGTGCGCGGTGAACATGAGGAACCCCGTCGGCACGATCAGGAGGAGGGCGGCGAGGCTCCACGGCAACAGGTGCCGCGAGAGCGCGCGCACGGAAATGCCCTTCGACAGGCCCAGCACGCGCAGGTCGAACATCACCACCGAGCCGACGAGGATCGCGAAGCCGATGATATGCACCGTCTCCACGATCGGGTAGGCCCACAGCGACTCGCGCATCATGCGCGCGAGCGGCAGCGCCTCGATGGGGTTCGCCGGCGTCAAGGCGGGCGCTCAGCGCAGTTCGACGGTCTTGCCGTTGGCGGTGATGCGCTCGGCGCGCGCCTCCTCGGGCTTGCCGCGGTTGGGATAGGCCACCACGGTGACCGTCGAGCCCACCACGATGTCCTCGCGCGGCAGGCCGCGCGCCTGCATGCGCGAGGGGGGCGCCAGGATCACCTGCCAGGTCTTGCCCGGCGTCTCCAGCCGGATGTGCCCGTGCGGGTGCTCGTAGCCGGATGCGGCGACCTTGCCGGTGAGCGTGAGCGACTGGTTCTGGTCGTACTCGCTCCAGCCGTGGTGGGCCAGCGCGGGCAGGGCCAGGGCGAGCAGGGCTGCGGTTGCGATGTGTCGTTTCATGGCTAGTCCTCGTCCTGTCGTCGGATGAACTTGTCCAGCACGCGCCGGTCCTTCTTCGAAGGGCGGCCCTTGAAAACCGGCGGCGGCATGGCCTTGAGTTCCACGGCCACCGCCTCCCGCCTCGCGCGGCTTTCCGCCGTCTCCTCGTAGAGCTTCTGCGCCTCGGCGGCCGGTCCGCGCCGCTCGGAAATGCCGCGCACCGTCACGAGGTGCTCGTAGGGCGGGCGGCGAATCGCCAGCGCGTCCCCCGGCTTCACCGTCTTGGACGGTTTCGCCCGCTCGCCGTTCACGCTGACGCGGCCGGCATCGATCGCCTCGGTGGCCAGCCCCCGCGTCTTGAAGAACCGCGCGGCCCAGAGCCACTTGTCGACCCTGAGCGAGCCCTCGCCGCCGCTCATCCCGCCAGCGTGACCGTGTGCACCGACATCGGCAGCGAACTGCCGGTGTCGAATTCCGCGCCGGCCTCGATGCCGATCCGGGCCACCTCCTCGACGCTCTCTGTCTTGCCGTAGGTGACGAACATGGCGCCGAGCGCGAAGTCGCGCCCCGAGCCGATGGCCCAGTAGCGGTCGAACTCGAACACCTCGCGCATCGAGTACACGGCGAAGATGCCCGCGGGGTTGGCGATCATCACCGTCATCTGCGACGACTCGTAGGGGTCGTCCTCCTCCTCCTTCGGGTTGAGGAAGGCCTCGTCCTTGAGGAGCGGATGCAGACGCCGGAAGGATTCGTAGATCGCGTCCTTGCCGTGCAGCGCGAGATCGGGGTTCTTCCCCAGGAGGTTCTCGAGCACGAGCTGGTGCGCGGCGCTTCCCGCCACGCCGATGAACGAGTCGCGATAGGCGATGATCTTGTGCGGACTGCGGTCGTAGGCGGGTGCGAGCCGCGTGGTGCCGAAGGTGGTGAGGGAGTCCGCCGCGATGGCGGCCTGATTTCCCTTGCGGACGACGACGATGGTGGTCATGGCCGGGACATTCTAGCTCCCCGCGAGACCAGGGCCACGCCGGCGGCGGAGACCGCGAGGCCGGCGAGGGCGAGGAGCGGCAGGCGCTCGTCGAAGAGGAGAAACGCCATCACCGCCGTGACCGGCGGCGTGAGGAAGAAGAGGCTCGCGACGCGCGAGGCCTCGCCGTGGCGGATCATCGTGTAGAGGAGCCCGATCGCGCCCAGCGACAGCACCAGCACCAGCCAGCCGAGGGCGAAGGCGAACTGCGGCGTCCACTGCACCACCATCGTTTCCGTGGCGAGCGCCAGCGCGAAGGTGACGAGGCCGGCGGCCGAGTACTGGACGATGCCGCCGGTCAGCATCGGGATGGGCCCGCAGTAGCGCTTCTGGTAGAGGGTGCCGGCGGTGATGCCGGCGAGCGCGAACGCGCCCCACAGGTAGCCCTGCGCGTCGCCTGCCATGCCGCCCCACTTGCCGGCCACCACGAGCACGACGCCGCCGAACCCGAGCGCGATGCCCAGCCACTGCCGCTGCGAGAGGCGCTCGCCCAGCAACGGACCGGCCGCCAGCGCCGTGAGGACCGGCTGCAGGCCGACGATGAGCGCGATCGTCGCGAGCGGGACGCCGCGCGCGATGGCGCAGAAGACGCCGCCCAGGTAGGCGCCGTGCACGAGGAGGCCCGCGATCGCGGCGTTGCCGACGTCGCGCGACGCGCGCGGCCATGTCGAGCGCGTGACCAGTGCCACGATCGTGAGCAGCGCCACGAGGCAGAGGTAGCGCCAGGAGAGGAACGTCAGCGGTTCCGCGAACGGCTTTCCCAGGCGGCTGCCGATGAAGCCGGTGCTCCACAGGAAGACGAAGAGGACGGGCGCCCAGCGGAGCCAGGTTGGGGGGTGGGGTTGCGTGGGCATCGGGGTAACGGATTATCCTCGGTGTCCGACACCGTGTCAGACACCGAACGTGAACCTCGCCCTCTGGCTGGAACGCCACGCCCGCACCGACCCGGAGCGGACGGCCGTCTTTCTTGGCGCCGCGCCGTGGAAGTCGACCGCCCGGCTCGCGGCGGATGCGGCGGCGCTCGCGGGCGGGCTGCGCGGCAAGCTCGGGCTGGCGGCAGGCGAGCGCGTGGCGCTCGTCATGGCGAACGCGCCGGATTATCCCGAGATCCTGCTCGGCATCTGGTGGGCCGGGCTCGCGGCGGTTCCGGTCAACGCCAAGCTGCATCCGCGCGAAGTGGCCTACATCCTGGCGGACTCGGGCGCGAGCGCGGTGTTCGCGACACCCGACTGGATCGCCGGTCTCGGCGAGGCGACTGCAGGTCTCCCGCGCGCGCCCGACGTGATCGAGGCGGGAAGCGTCGGCCACCATGCGCTGTACGCGCAGCCCGTGCCCGTCGCGGCCGTCCCGGACGACGCGCTGGCCTGGCTCTTCTACACCAGCGGCACGACGGGCCGGCCCAAGGGCGCGATGCTCACGCACGCGAACCTGCGCGCGATGGCGCAGGGCTACCTCACGGACGTGGATGCGGTGACGCCCGGCGATTGCCTGCTGCACGCCGCCCCGATGTCGCACGGCTCCGGGCTCTATCTGGTCCCCTACCTGCTGGCGGGTGCCGCGCAGGTGATCCCGGAGTCCGGCGGCTTCGATGCGGCGGAAGTGTTCGCGCTTGCCGCGCGGCATCGCGGCATCGGCATGTTCGCCGCGCCGACGATCGTGCGCCGCATGGTGGAGCACGCGGCCGCGCACGCGCCGTCATTGGCAGGGCTGCGCACGGTGGTCTACGGCGGCGGGCCCATGTACGTGGCCGATCTCCTGCGCGCCCTCGACGTGATGGGTCCGCGCTTCGCACAGATCTACGGGCAGGGCGAGAGCCCGATGACCATCACGGCGCTGGCGAAGCGCTTCGTGAACGACCGCGCCCACCCGCGCCACCTCGCGCGCATCGCGTCCGTGGGGCTGCCCCAGAGCGGCGTGGAGGTGACGGTGCGCGATGACGGCGGGGCGCGATCTGCCCGCGGGAGAGGTCGGCGAGATATGCGTGCGCGGCGCCGCGGTCATGGCGGGCTACTGGGAGAACCCCGATGCCACGGCGAAGTCGCTGCGCGACGGCTGGCTGTGGACCGGCGACCTCGGCGCGTTCGACGCGGAGGGCTTCCTCACGCTCAAGGACCGCAGCAAGGACCTCATCATCAGCGGCGGCTCCAACATCTACCCGCGCGAGGTGGAGGAGGCTCTGCTCACGCACCCCGGGGTCGCCGAGGTGTCGGTGATCGGCCGGCCCGATGCGGAGTGGGGCGAAGCGGTGGTCGCCTTCGTCGTGGCGCGCGGGGAAGAGCCGGCTGCCGCGGAACTCGACGCGCATTGCCTGCGCTCGATCGCCCGCTTCAAGCGCCCGAAGGAGTACCGCTTCGTGGCGGAACTGCCGAAGAACAACTACGGCAAGGTGCTCAAGACCGAGCTGCGCGCACGGCTGGCGCGGGAGACCTGAGTTCCCTTCGCCGCGGGCTCGCCGACGGTGCTATTGCGAGGTGTTGGCCACCAGCGGCTTCACGTCCGCCTGCGGGGCGTGGCAGGCCATGCAGTTCCAGCGCTTGCCAACGACGGTCGGCGTATCGCCCTTGGCCACGTGCGACTCGGGCACCGGCGGGGCGCCGCGCACTTTCTTGCCGGTCGGCGTGTGGCAGCGGATGCAGCCGTTCTTCTCAGCCGTGATGGGCAGGTCGTCGTCGATGGTGTGCGAGATCATCACCGGCATGCCGGAACCCTCGAGCGGGCGGAGCGTCTTGGCGCCATCCTCGAACTCGAACGGCACCGGCGTGGCTGCCTCGAGGACGTTGCCCTTGTTGAGGCTGAACTGCTGCTCGTCGATGGCGCCCGGCTTCTGCTGCGCCGTGGCGGCGAGGGCGAGGATGGCGAACGAGAAGGCGGCGAGGAGGCGTTTCATGGCGTCATTCCTTCAGTCAGGAAGTGTATCGAACCCGGTTCGCGAACCGGGTTCGTGAACCGGGTTCGCGCGGACGGCGGCGCGGAGCTTGAAGCGAAGGCTGGATTCCGGGCAGACGGCGATGCAGGCGGCGCAGTTGCGTGCACTCGCCGTGGGCGACCATGCCGGCGCGGGCGGCTTCGTTGAAGTTGAGCACGCGCGGTTCCGGGCAGACCTTGAGGCAATCGCCGCAGCGCGTGCACGAGGCGTCGTCGAACGCCACGCGCAACTGCGCGCCGCGGCCGGCCAGGGACCAGAAGGCACCCAGGGGGCACAGGTGGCCGCACCAGCCGTGCTTGAGCGACGAAGGCATCGAAGAGGAACACGCCGAGCGCGGACGTGAGGCCGAGGCCGGCGCCGTAGACGAGTTCCCGGTGCAGCATGGCGATCGGGCTGATCCACTCGAAGGCGGCGACACCGGCCATGGCCGAGACCGCGAGCGTCAGGCCCAGCACGGCGTAGCGCGTGCCGGGCGGAATGGCGAACACATCGCGCACGGCGAGGCGCAGCCGGACCCAGCGCGCGGCATCGGTCACGACGTTCATCGGGCACACCCACGCGCAGAAGACGCGGCCGCCCAGGGCGAAGTAGACGGCGAACACGATGGCCGCGCCCGTGAGCGCCTCGCCGGCGAGGGCGTGCCGCGTCGCGAGCACCTGCAGGATCGCGAACGGGTCGGCGAGCGGCAACGCGCCGACGAAGTTCGCCGCGGAGAGATTGCCCGCGAGGAAGGGCTGGCCCAGCAATTTCCAGCCCCAGTGCGCCGTGCCGAAGAAGGCGAGGATCACCGCGAACTGCACGATGCGCCTGGCGATGTGGAACCGCCACGCATGCACCTTGCCGGCGAGCGAGGATGGCATCGTAAAGTGCCGCACGGTGCGCGCGGAGCCTGTTGGCGCGTTCGCGCTCACGGCTTCACCTCGGCGTTGAAATAGTCCTGCCCGGGTGCCCTGGCGGGAATGGAAGGCGCGGGCCGCGCCGGCGCAGGCATCGGCTCGGCCGCGGGTGCGGGCGGCGCCTCGTTCGCCACGCCGGGCTTCCAGTCCATCCGGAAGTGCTCGCCGATGCGCCCCTGCACGAGCGCCGGCTGCACGATGCGGATGGCGGCGACGGCGGTCGGGCAGGCGCGCTCGCACAGCCCGCATCCGGTGCACGCGTCCGAGTGGATCGTCGGGACGAACACCGCGTGCTTCGACATCTCGCGCGGGTGCGTGGTCGACCGTGATCGCCTTGCCCTGCAGCGGGCAGACGCGGTAGCAGATCTCGCAGCGCAGCCCGTTCCACGACAGGCAGTTCTCCGCGTCGAGGACGGCGAGCCCCATGCGCGCAGCGTTGATGTCCGCGCATCCGCCGGTCGAGCGAGCCGGTCGGGCAGGCCTTCGCGCAGGGGATGTCCGGGCAGAGCCGGCAGGGTTCCTCGCGCGCGACGAAGTGCGGCGTGCCCAGCGGGATGCCGGTGGCGGCCCGTGGCGAGCGCGCAGCGTCCCGTAGGGGCAGGCCACGACGCACGGCCCCGCACTTCACGCAGGTGGCGGCGAAGTCGCGCTCCGGCTGCGCGCCCGGCGGGCGCAAGCGCGAAGGGCACCGCGTGCACCTGCTGCACGAGGAGCGCGTACCAGGCGACGCCCGCCGCACGCCGCCGCGGCCACGCCCTGCGCCGCACGCGCGAGGAACTGCCGGCGCTCGCTCGCTTCGGCTCATGTCGGCGTCGTCCGCGGCTGCAGTCCGCTGCGCTCAGGCCTTCGTGCACCTTGACCGCGCACTTCTTGAAGTCGGTCTCGCGCGAGATCGGGTCGATGGCGTCGAGCACCAGCTTGTTGATGAGCAGCGACTCGTCGAAGAAGGCCGCGAACACGGAGCCGCGCGGCATCGTGGTTGCGGCCCTTGGTGTCCACGCACCAGCTTGATCTTGCCGCGGCGCGACTCGATCCACACGGTGTCGTTGCGCTTCAGGCCGCGCTTCTCGGCGTCCTTCGGGTGCATGTAGAGCACCGCCGAGGGCGCGGCGCGGTTGAGCTCCGGCACGCGCCGCGTCATCGAGCCCGTGTGCCAGTGCTCGAGGATGCGACCGGTGCACAGCCACAGGTCGTAGTTCGCGTCGGGCTGCTCGACCGGGCGCCGCGTACGGGCGGAAGAAGATCTTGGCCTTGCCGGGGATCGGCGTGGGCTTGGGATCGGTCACGTCGTCGAGGTTGCCGGTGGCGAGCGCCTTGAAGGCGCCGCCGTAGAAGTTGAAGCCCTCGCCCGCCTTCACGTACGGGTCGTGGCCCTCGACGAAGCGGTACTTCGTTTCCTTGCCGTTGATGACCGGCCAGCGCAGCCCGCGCACGTCGTCGCGGAAGTACACGTCGAACTCGGCGAGGTCGTGGTGGTGGCCGCGGCCGAACTGCGCGTACTCCTCGAAGAGCGCCTTCTCGACGAACCAGTTCTCGCCGAGCGCCTTCACCGTCGCGTTGGCCTTGCCCTTGGCCACCGGGTCGGGCCAGGCGAACTTGCGGTTCTCCGGCGTCGCGAAGAGCGCCTCGTAGAGGTTCTGCTCGGGCTTGTAGCCCATCGCCTTGCGCCTGCTCCATGCACGTCGGGGAGCTTCCCGTCCGCGTAGCCGTCGGTCTTGAGCCCCGGGAGCGGCTTCTCGCCCCACACCTCGCCCACTTTGAAGCGCTTGGCGAACTCCAGCATCATCCAGACGTCGGTGCGCGCCTCGCCCGGGGCGTCCACCTGCTGGCGCCACATCTGCGTGCGCCGCTCGGCGTTGCCGTAGGCGCCCCACTTCTCGAAGATCATCGCGGCCGGCAGCACCAGGTCCGCGACCTTGCCCGAGAGCGTGGGATAGCAGTCGGCGACGACGATGAAGTTGTCCATCTCGCGCGCGGCCTTGAGCCAGTGGTTGGCGTTGGGCGAGGACTGGAACGGGTTGGTCACCTGCACCCACAGGAACTTGACGCCTCCGTCCTCGAGGTCGCGCAGGATCCCCATGATGTCGCTGCCCGGCTTCGGGTTGAGCGTCTTCGCGGGCAGCTTCCACGTCTTCTCGGTGAGCGCGCGGTGCGCCGGGTTGTCCACGACCATGTCGGCGGGCAGCCGGTGCGAGAAGGTGCCCACCTCGCGCGCGGTGCCGCAGGCCGAGGGTTGTCCCGTGAGCGAGAACGCGCCGTTGCCCGGCGTGCCGTGCTTGCCCAGCAGCAGGTGGATCATGTAGTTCTGCTCGTTCACCCAGACGCCGCGCTGGTGCTGGTTGAAGCCCATCGTCCAGAAGGAGAGGGTGTTGCGCTTCGAGTCGGCGTAGAGGTCCGCGCAGCTGCACGAGCTTCGCCTTGAACTTGTCCATCGGCTCGTCCGGGTCGCCCTTGGCGATCTCGGCCACGAAGTCGAGCGTGTAGGGCTCGAGCCCGCGCTTGAACTCCTCGAAGGAGATGAGCCAGTGCTTGCCGGCGCTGGTGCGGTTCTTCTGCGCGACCTTCTCGCCGGGCTGGCGGCGCTGGCCGATGGCCTCGTGCTTGTCGAGCGTGACCTCGAGTTCCTTCGCCTGCGATGTCCTTCTCGGCGTCGTAGGCGAACTTCGCGGTGGGCCGCATGCCGTAGCCGATGTCGGTCGGGCCGGTCGCGAAGACGCAGTGCTTCTTCACGAAGTCCCAGTTCACGGCGTTGCGGGCGACGAGCTCGCGCGCGATGTAGTTCTGGATCGCGAGGTCGGAGGAGGGCGCCATCACGATCTCGAGGTCCGCGAGGTCGGAGCTCATGTTGCGGTAGGTGGTGAGGTTCACCACCTTCGTCGCCTTCGCGGCGAGCTTGCGGTCGGTGATGCGCGACCACAGGATCGGGTGCGCCTCGGCCATGTTGGCGCCCCACAGCACCATCGTGTCGGCGAGCTCGATGTCGTCGTAGACGTTGGCCGGCTCGTCGATGCCGAAGGTCTGCATGAAGGCCGCGACCGCGCTCGCCATGCAGTGGCGCGCGTTCGGGTCGATGTTGTTGGAGCGGAAGCCCGCCTTCATGAGCTTGGCGGCGACGTAGCCTTCCTGGATCGTGTACTGGCCCGAGCCGATGATGGCCACGCCCGAGGGGCCCTTCTCGCCGTAGGCCTTGCGGAACTGGCGCTCCATCTCGTCCATGGCCACCTGCCAGGTCACCGGAACGAACGGCCCCTTCTTGTCGAACTTGCCGTCCTTCATGCGCATGAGCGGCTGCGTGAGCCGGTCGGCGCCGTAGAGGATCTTGCCGTTGAAGTAGCCCTTGATGCAGTTGAGGCCCCGGTTCACGGGCGCGTCGGGGTCGCCCTTGGTGGCGACGATCTTGCCGCCGGCGGTGGCGACCTGGATGCCGCAGCCCGTGCCGCAGAAGCGGCAGACGGCCTTGTCCCAGGCCCAGCCCGCCTCGGCGCGCCTTCGCCTGGGCGAGCACGGCCTGGCTCACGGGCAGGCCCACCGTCGCGGCGGCGGAGGCGGCGACGCTCGATTTCAGGAACGCGCGGCGGGTGAGGCTCGTCATGATTCTTCTCCCTCGTTGGCGAAGTAGTGGTAGACCATCTCGGCCAGCGCGCACGTGGGGGCGCGCCTTGATCGCAAGCAGGCCCGCCATCTCGCGCGTCGACGTCGTCGGCTTCCTGCACGACGATGAGGCGGCCGGTGGCGGGATCGGTGTGGTGGACCTCGACGCCCGGGAAGGGTCGCGAGATCGGCGGCGCAGTCGGCGAGCCGCTCGGGCGGGACGACGACGAGAATTCCGGAGAGGTTCATCGCGGGGCGTCCGGGCAGGGACGCCGTCCAGGATCGGGGATATGCCGACCATTGGAGACCCGCGTGGCGGCAGGCCGGTTGACCCCGATCAAAACCTGTGTCGGGAATGCCCCTTTCGGCGCACTCCCCGCGGTCCGGCGACTCAGGCTAGGCGGACTGACCGTCACGGACGCCTGCAGCCAGGCGCCCAGCGACTCGGCGGTCGCGTGCGCGTTCGCGATGCAGTCGCCCACGGAGACGCCGCCGCGGTAGTTGGCGCAGAACTTCAGTCCCGGCACGGCCTTCTCGGCCTCGGCGAGCTTCGCGATGCGTGCCAGGTGACCCAGCTCGTACTGCGGGATGGCGCGCGGCCAGCGCGTGACGACGTTCCACAGGGCCGGCGCGCGGGTGCCGAGCAAGCGCGCGGTGTTCGGCGGCGACCTTCTCGACGATCGTCTCTTCGTCCGCGGCGGCGAGCTCGGGATTGCGCCGGCCGCCGACGAAATTGGTGAGGAGCACCTGGCCGGCCGGCGCGCGGCCCTCGAACATCGAGCTGGAGAAGAGCGTGCCCAGCACGTTGCGTCCCTCGACGCGCGGCGCGAGGAAGCCGAAACCGCCGAGCGCATGGGTGACATCCTCGCGGCGGTAGGCGTTCACGACCACCGTGACCGGCGGGTACTCGATCGCCTGCAGCGCGCGGGTGGCGTCGGGCGCGAGCGGGTAGGCGAGGCGCGCGGCCTCGCCGGCCGGCACCGCCAGCACCACGGCGCGCGCATGGCGCGTGATGGTCTCGCCGTCCTTGTCGAAGACGACCGAGAAGCTGCCTTCCGGCAGCCGGGTGAGCGAGACGACCTTCGCGCCGAGCGTCACCTGCCCCGCGCCCTTCGCCAGCGCGTCGGTCAGGGTCTGCATGCCGTTCGCGAAGGAAAAGCTCTTGGCGGTGTTCTTGGCGGTCTCGGCGCGCTTGCGGCGCTCGCGGGCGCCGAGGATGGCGCCGAGGATCAGGCTGCCATAGCGCTGCTCGAGGGCGTGCAGCTTGGGGAACGCCGCCGGCACGGAGAGCCGCTCGGGATCGCCCGCGTAGATGCCCGCGACGAAGGGCTCGATGGCGTAGTCGAGGAACTCGCGTCCGAGCCGCCGGCGCACGAAGTGCGCGATGACCTCTTCCTGGTCGGCCGGCTGGCGCGCGATCAGCGGCTCGAGCGCGAGGCGCGCCTTGGCGAGCGGCGAGAAGAGCGGCGTGGCGAGGAATGCCCCGGGCGACATCGGCAGCGCGCAGCGGGCGGCCGTTCCTGATGACGAAGCGCGTATTCGAGATCTCGCTCGCGGCGCATGCGCTCGGAAGCGATGCCGGCGGCCTCGAGCAGCTCGCCGATGAGCGGCGTGGTGTCGAGCGCGCTGTTGGGGCCGGTTTCGTAGAGCGCGCCTTCGCGCTTGACCGACCCGATCACGCCGCCGGGCTTCGCAGCCCGCTTCGAGGACCTGCACGGCAAGGCCGCGGCGCGCGAGGCCGAAGGCGGTGGCGAGACCGGAAACGCCGGCTCCCACGACGATGACATCGAGGCCGGCGGGGGAGGTATCCATGAGCTCTGTCCAGTGGGTCATGTTGCGATGCGTCATTTTTGGCCATTGCCGGGCGGCGCGGTTGATGGGCATCAAGCGTTCGCGGGGGAGTGGGGCGCTACATAATGGCACCATGGTCCAAGAAGAAGCGCTATTCCCCGGTTTTCGCGTCGAACGGATCCCGGCTGGCCCCGTTTCGGTGCATGCGGTGGTGGGCGGATCGGGGCCGGCCCTGCTCCTGCTGCACGGTTACCCGCAGACGCACGCCATCTGGCACAAGGTGGCGCAGCGCCTGGCCACGCGCTTCACGGTGGTGGCCACCGACCTGCGCGGCTACGGCGATTCGGGCAAGCCGCCGACGCGACGATCGCCACGCGCCGTACTCCAAGCGCGAGATGGCGAAGGACCAGGTGGCGGTCATGCGCGCGCTGGGCTACGAGCGCTTCTTGCTGGCCGGGCACGATCGCGGCGGGCGCGTCGCGCACCGGCTCGCGATGGACCACTCCGGCGGCGGTGGCGAACGTCGCCGTCCTCGACATCTCGCCCACGCTCGCCATGTACGAGCAGACCGACATGGCCTTCGCGCGCGCCTACTGGCACTGGTTCTTCCTCATCCAGAAGGCGCCCATCCCCGAGACGATGATCGGCGCGAACCCCGCGTTCTACCTGCGCCACAAGATGGGCGACGGTGCCGCGGGCATGCAGCCGTTCGACCCGCGCGCCTGGGCCGAGTACGAGCGCTGCTTCACCCCCGAGGCCATCCACGCGAGCTGCGAGGACTACCGCGCCGCCGCGACGATCGACCTCGAGCACGACCGCGCCGATCGCGAGGCGGGCAGGAAGATCGCCTGCCCGTTGCTGGCACTCTGGGGTGCCAACGGCGTGGTGGAGCGCTGCTTCCGGCCGCTCGAGGACTGGGGTCGCGTGGCGCAGCGACGTTCGCGGCCGGGCACTTCCCGCGGGCCACTATCTGCCCGAGGAGGTCCCCGACCTCGTCGCCGCAGGAATTCGAATCCTTCTTCGGAGGCCAGCACATGAAGACCTACCGCATCGCGACCATTCCCGGCGACGGCATCGGCAACGAAGTCGTGCCCGAGGGCATCCGCGTCCTGGAGGCGGCCGGCCGCAAGTTCGGCATCGCCTTCACCTGGGACGAGAGGCCGTGGAGCTGCGCGTACTACGCGAAGCACGGCCACATGATGCCGGAGGACGGCCTGGCCCAGATCCGCAACCACGACGCCATCTTCCTCGGCGCGGTGGGCTTTCCCGGCGTGCCCGACCACGTCTCGCTGTGGGGACTCCTGGTGCCCATCCGGCGCGAGTTCCAGCAGTACGTGAACCTGCGCCCCGTGCGCCTGATGCCCGGGGTGAAGAGCCCGCTCGCCGGACGCAACCCCGGCGACATCGACTTCTGGGTGGTGCGCGAGAACAACGAGGGCGAGTACTCGTCGATGGGCGGGCGCATGTACGGCGGCACGGAGCAGGAGTTCGTCACGCAGCTCTCCGTGTTCTCGAAGAAGGGCACGGACCGGATCCTGCGCTACGCCTTCGAACTCGCGAAGAAGCGCGCCCGCAAGCACGTCACCTCCGCGACCAAGTCCAACGGCATCGCGATCACCATGCCGTACTGGGACGAGCGCTTCAAGGCGATATCGGCCGAGTATCCCGACGTGAAGACGTCCCAGTACCACATCGACATCCTCACGGCGCACTTCGTGCAGCACCCGGACTGGTTCGACGTCGTGGTGGGCTCGAACCTCTTCGGCGACATCCTCTCGGACCTCGGGCCCCGCGTGCACCGGCACCATCGGCATCGCGCCCGGCGCCAACATCAATCCCGAGCGCGAGTTCCCGTCCATGTTCGAGCCGGTGCACGGCAGCGCCCCGGACATCGCGGGCAAGCACATCGCCAACCCCATCGGGCAGATCTGGTCGGGCGCGATGATGCTGGAGCACCTGGGCCACAAGGACGCGGCGGACGCGATCGTGAAGGCGATCGAGCGCGTGCTGACGGACGGCCCGCGCACGCGCGACCTGGGCGGCACCGCCGGCACGGTCGAGGTGGGCAAGGCGATCGCCGCCGCGCTCTAGGCGCGGTCATGGAAATGCGGCCCGGAAGCCGGTATACACTTCCGGGCGAGAGCCCGCCCGAGCGGGTCCGACATCCAACGAGGAGAGCAACATGAAAAGACGTGAATTCCTGGTCGTGGGCGGCGCCATGGCCGCTTCGATCGCGTTGCCGGCCCGCGCGGCCTATCCCGAGAAGCCGGTGCGCATGATCATCGCCTTCGCGCCCGGCGGCGAGTCCGACATCGGCGCGCGCCTGCAGCAGGGGGTCTTCCGCAAGAAGTTCGGGCAGGAGATGGTGATCGAGTCGAAGCCCGGCGCGGGCGGCGCGCTCGCGTGGAGCCAGCTCAACACCTATCCCCGGCGACGGCTACACGGTGATGGGCACGAACCTGCCGCACATCGTGCTGCAGCCCCTCGAGGGCAACGTGCAGTACAAGACCGACGACATCGTGAACGTGCACTTCTACCAGTACACGCCCGACGCGATCATCGTCAGGAACGAGAGCCCCTTCAAGACCTACCAGGACCTCGTGAAGGCCGCGAAGGAGGGCCAGGACAAGATCACGTTCGCCGGCTCCGGGACGAACTCCGCCAACCACCTGGCCCACACGCGCCTGAACCGGCTCATGGGGACGAAGACCACCTACGTGCCGTTCAAGGGCACGGGCGACCTCGTCTCCTCGGTGCTGGGCGGACACGTCTCGGCGGCGATGTCGTACAACACGCTGGCGCTCTCGCAGAAGAACAAGATGCGCATGCTGGCGGTGGCCTCCGAGAAGCGCCTGGCGGCGTTCCCGGACGTGCCGACCTTCAAGGAGCTGGGCGGGGACTGGGTCGACGGCGCCTACCGCGGCGTGGGCGTGCCCAAGTCGACGCCGGAGGACCTGCGCCGGCGGATCTCGGAGATCTTCTCGGAGATCAACCGCGATCCGGAGTTCCGCCAGAAGATGGCGGACGGCGGCTTCGAGCTGATCGACGTCACCTACGACAAGATGGCGGCCTTCATGGCCGAGCGGACGAAGGCCTACCTCGAGGTCGGCCAAGCTGATGGGGCTCGTGAAGTAATGCGCGGCGCATTGCGGAGGCGCCGCCTCCCGCAATGCGGCATACACGCACGGCACGTGAGGCTATACTTCCCGCGGTTCCGGCAAGTCGTCGCGGAACCCACGAGACGGAAAAACATCCAGGAGGCGCCGGCGCTCCCGCCGGCGAGAAGAGCGCATGAAGCATCTCATCAAGAACCCGCGCGATTTCTGGGCGGGCGTCATGTTCCTCGGCATCGGCGCCATGTTCGCCGGCATCGCGTTCACCTACAAGCTCGGGCACGGCGGCGCGCATGGGGCCGGGTTTCTTCCCGTTCTTCCTCGGCTTGATCCTCGCGGGTTTCGGGATCGCCATACTCATCACGGCCCTGCGGCCGAAGAACGCGGGCCAGGACGTGGAAAAGTTCCACTGGGGGCCGATCTTCTGGGTGCTCATGCCGATCGTCGTCTTCGGGATGATGCTCAAGATCCTGGGCATGATCGTCATGGGACTGATCGTGGTGATCGTCTCCAGCATCGCCCATGAGGAGTTCAAGCTGAAGCCCAGCGTGTACCTCGCCATCGGCCTGGTGATCTTCTGCAGCCTGGTGTTCGTGGGCGGTCTCAAGCTCCCGATCCCGCTCTGCCCGAGCTTCGAGTTCTTCGACAAAATCGCGGCCTGCCGCGTCTAGAGGCCACCATGGAACTCCTCGCGAACCTCCAGCTCGGCTTCGGCGTCGCCCTCGCCGGCACCAACATCCTCTACTGCCTCATCGGCGTGATGCTCGGCACGCTGATCGGCGTGCTGCCCGGCATCGGCCCGGTGGCCACGATCGCCATGCTGCTGCCGGCGACCTTCGTGCTGCCGCCGGTCTCCGCCCTCATCATGCTGGCGGGCATCTACTACGGCGCGAGCTACGGCGGCTCGACCACGGCGATCCTCGTGAACCTGCCCGGGCGAGGTGAGTTCGGTGGTCACCTGCCTCGACGGCTACCAGATGGCCCGCCAGGGCCACGCCGGCAAGGCGCTCGCCATCGCGGCGATCGGCTCGTTCTTCGCCGGCACCGTCGCGACACTCCTGGTGGCGGCATTCGCCCCGCCGCTCGCGGAACTGGCCCTGAAGTTCGGCCCCGCGGACTACTTCTCGCTCATGGTGCTGGGCCTCATCGCGGCGGTGGTGCTGGCGCACGGCTCGCTCATCAAGGCGATCGCCATGATCGTGCTGGGCCTCCTCATCGGCCTCATCGGCACCGACGTGAACTCGGGCGTGGCCCGCTACAGCTTCGGCCTGCCGGAGCTGATCGACGGCGTGGGCATCGGCCCCATCGCCATGGGCGTGTTCGGCTTCGGCGAGATCATCCGCAACCTCGAGCACGGCCAGAAGCGCGACGTCTTCGTGAAGCGCGTGACCGGCCTCATGCCCAGCATGAAGGACCTCAAGGACTCCTTCTGGCCCATCATCCGGGGGACGACGCTTGGATCGGCCCTCGGCATCCTGCCCGGCGGCGGCCCGATCCTGGGTTCCTTCTCGGCCTACACGCTCGAGAAGAAGCTGGCGAAGGATCCCGTCGCGTTTCGGCAAGGGCGCGATCGAGGGCGTGGCGGCACCGGAAGCGGCCAACAACGCCGCGGCGCAGACCTCCTTCATCCCGCTCCTCACGCTGGGCATCCCGTCCAACCCGGTGATGGCGCTCATGATCGGCGCCATGATCATCCACGGCATCCAGCCCGGCCCGCAGATCATGACCGCGAACCCGCAGCTCTTCTGGGGAATGATCGCGAGCATGTGGGTGGGCAACCTCCTGCTCGTCGTCCTGAACCTGCCGATGATCGGCATGTGGGTGAAGCTCCTCACGCTGGAGTACCGCTTCCTGTACCCGGCGATCCTCCTCTTCTGCTGCATCGGCGTGTATTCCATCAACAACACGTGGATGGACGTCATCCTCGCCGCCGGCTTCGGCTTCATCGGCTACCTCTTCGGCAAGCTCGACTGCGAGGCGGCGCCGCTGCTGCTGGGCTTCGTGCTGGGGCCGATGATGGAGGAGAACCTGCGCCGCGCGCTGCTGCTCTCGCGCGGCGATCCGGCCGTGTTCGTCACGCGCCCGATCAGCGCCACGCTCCTCGTGGTCGCCGTGCTTGCTGCTCGTGATCGTGCTCTCGCCGTCGGTCAGGAAGAAGCGCGAGGAGACGTTCGTCGAGGACGTCTAGCGCCGACGGTGCGGCTGCGCGTGCGCGCGCCGCGCGCAGCCTTCTAGGCGAGCAGCGCCGCCAGTTCCGCCAGGTCCGGCACGACGCGTCGGGCGGCGAGCCGAGGCGCTCCACGGGCGCCTTGCCGCGGTTCACCCAGTAGGCGCGGAACCCGAAGGACCTCGCGCCCGCGGCGTCCCAGCCGTTCGACGACACGAAGCCGATCGCCTCCGCCGGCAGCTCGAGCTGCGCGGCTCGCGATCGCATAGACGCGCGGGTCGGGCTTGAAGACGCCCGCCTCGTGCACGCTCAGGACGCGCTCGCCGAAGAAGACGCGCAGCTCGTTGTGGTCGACCACGGCGTCGAGCATGTCCGGGTGCCCGTTGGAGAGGATCGCCAGCGTGCGTCGCGCGCCGAGGCGCTCCAGCGCGCCGCGCACTTCGGGGAAGAGGGCCAGCGTGCGATAGGCGCGCAGCAGCGACCGCGCGCGTCGCGGTCGGCGGCGAGGCGCCAGCGACTCGATGGCCCAGTCGAGCGCGCCCGCCGTCACCGCGCTGAAGTCGTCGTAGCGGCCCATGAGGCTCCGCAGCCACGTGTACTCGAGCTGCTTCGCGCGCCACGCCTGGGACAGCGCCGCGCCGCGTCCCGGGAAAGAGCGAGTCGGCCAGGCGCGTCACCGAATGCACGTCGAAGAGCGTGCCGTAGGCGTCGAACACCAGGGCTTGCGGGTCTGCGGTCATGAGTACCTGTCCCCGCGATGCTACCATTTTGCTTCCCGCCGACTCCCTGCATACCGCCATGTTCCCCCGCCCGCTCGTCCTGGCCGCCGCGCTCTTCGCGGCCGCATTGCCTTCGCTCGCCCAGACCTGGCCCAACCGGACCGTCAAGATCGTCGTGCCGTTTCCCGCCGGCGGCCCGACCGACGTGCTCACGCGCGTGCTCGCCGACAAGCTGGGCGGCCAGCTCGGGCAGCCCGTCGTCGTGGAGAACAAGCCGGGCGCGGGCGGCTCCATCGGCGCCGACTTCGTGGCCAAGAGCCCCGCCGACGGCTACACGCTGGTGATGGCCACCACCAGCACGCACTCGATCGGGCCCTACCTCGGCAAGCTCGCCTACGATCCCGTGAAGGACTTCACGCCGATCGTGTGGGTCGGCAACGCCACCAACATCCTGGTGGTGAGCAACCAGGTCCCGGTCGCGAACGTGCAGGAACTCATCGCGCTGGCGAAGAAGGACCCGGGCAAGTTCAATTACGCCACCAGCGGCATCGGCACCATTTCCCACCTCACCAGCGAGCTCTTCGCCTCCATGGCCGGGGTGAAGCTGACACCACGTGCCCTACAAGGGGACGCAGCAATCCATCCCGGACATGATGTCCGGCCAGGTGGCCATCCTCTTCGACAACGTCATGACCGCGCAGCCGAACATCAAGGCGGGCAAGGTGAAGGGCATCGCCATCTCGTCGCTCCGCGCGCTCGCCGCTCGTGCCGGACCTGCCCACGGTTGCGGAATCGGGATTGCCGGGATTCCAGAGCCTGGTGTGGTTCGGCCTCCTCGGGCCGGCCAACACGCCGAAGGCCGTCGTGGACCGGGTGAACGCCGAGATGAACAAGGCGCTGCAGCTGCCCGACATCCAGGCGCGCTTCACGCAGATGGGCTTCGAGCCCGCCGGCGGCACCGCGGCCGACTTCGCCCAGGCCATCCAGCGCGACTCGCAGAAGTGGTCGAAGGTCATCAAGGACGCCGGCGTCAAGGCCGAGTAGCCACATCCCGAAAGCCGACGCCATGTTCACCTGGGACTTCCCGTACGCCTCGCAGCGCATGCCGCTGCTGGCGAAGAACGTCGTGGCCACCTCGCAGCCTCTCGCCGCGCAGGCCGGACTGCAGGCGCTCGCGAACGGCGGCAATGCCGTCGACGCGGCACTGGCCACGGCCATCACGCTCACGGTCGTCGAGCCGACCTCCAACGGCATCGGCTCGGATGCCTTCGCGATCCTGTGGGACGGCGAGAAGCTGGTCGGCCTCAATGCTTCGGGCCGCGCGCCCGCCGGCTGGACGCCGGAGCGCTTCAAGGGACGCGCGGCGATGCCCCAGCTCGGCTGGGACGCGGTCACGGTTCCGGGCTGCGTCTCGGCCTGGGTGGCGCTGTCGCAGCGCTACGGCAAGCTTCCCTTCGGCGACCTGTTCCAGGCCGCGATCCGCTACGCCCGCGACGGCTTCATGGTCTCGCCGATCACGGCCGATGAGCTGGGCGCGGCAGGCGCCGAACTTCAGGAGCTTCTCCGAGTTTTCGTGGACCTTCCTGCCCAAGGACCGCGCGCCGCAGCCGGGCGAGCGCTTCTACTGCCCGCAGCAGGCCGAGACGCTGGAGGAGATCGCCGCGACCCAGGGCGAGAGCTTCTACCGCGGCAAGCTCGCCGAGCGCATCGCGCTCGCCTCGCGCTCCGACGATGGCGCGCACACGCGTGGAGGATTTCGCCGCGCACCGCTGCGACTGGGTGGAGCCGCTCTCCATCGAGTACCGCGGCTACCGCCTGCACGAGATCCCGCCCAACGGGCAGGGCATCGTCGCCCTCATGGCGCTCGGCATGCTGCGGCATCACGACCTCGCGGCGCTGCCGGTCGACGGCGCCGACAGCCTGCACCTGCAGATCGAGGCGATGAAGCTCGCCTTCGCCGATGCCTATCGCTACGTGTCGGATCCCGCGACCATGGAGTTCGACGCGCAGAAGCTGCTCGCCGACGACTACCTGGCCGGGCGCGCCGGGGCGATCGACATGAAGCGCGCGCAGGACCCGCCGCCCGGCGAGCCGCGCGACGGCGGCACCATCTACCTCACGACGGCCGATGCGAACGGGATGATGGTGTCCTACATCCAGTCCAACTACATGGGCTTCGGCTCCGGCGTGGTGGTGCCCGGCACGGGCATCTCGATGCAGAACCGCGGCGCGGGCTTCTCGCTCAAGCCCGGGCACCCGAACCAGGTCGGGCCGGGCAAGCGGCCCTTCCAGACGATCATTCCCGGCTTCCTCACCAAGGACGGCAAGCCGGTGATGAGCTTCGGCGTGATGGGCGGGAACATGCAGCCGCAGGGCCACGCGCAGATGGTCACGCGCATCGTCGACTACCACCAGAACCCGCAGGCGGCGAGCGACGGGCCGCGCTGGATCGTCAACAACGACTTCAGCGTGAGCTTCGAGGAGGAGCGCTACGCGCCCGGCGTGCTCGACGAGCTGAAGCGGCGCGGCCACCGCATCGTGGCCTCGGAGAAGGGCACCTTCGGCTTCGGCGGCGCCCAGCTCATCTGGCGCTTCGACGACGGCTACTGCGCCGGCTCCGACCACCGCAAGGACGGCTGCGCGGTCGGCTACTGATGACCGGTACCTACGGTACAGGCAGTACCGGTACATGTACCTGGTACCGATGCAGGTCAGTCGTTGTCGGCGCGTTGCGCGGGTGCGGTGTCGACGATGGCGCCGCCGCCCGGCTGCTGCGCCGGCGCATCGCGCCCGAACCACGCCGAGACCCTGCGCCCCCACGTGTCGAGGTAGGTGAAGAGCACCGGCACCACGACGAGGGTGAGCAGCGTCGAGGTGATGATGCCGCCGATCACCGCGCGGCCCATGGGCGCGTTCTGCTCGCCGCCGTCGGCCGAGCCGATCGCCATCGGCAGCATGCCGAAGATCATCGCCATCGTCGTCATGAGGATCGGGCGCAGCCGCACCTGGCCGGCGTCGAGGATCGCGTCGTGGCGCGACTTGCCCTCGCGCAGCCCCTGGTTGGTGAAGTCGACCAGCAGGATCGCGTTCTTCGTCACCAGCCCCATCAGCATGATGATGCCGATGATGGAGAAGATGTTGAGCGTGCTGCCGGTGATGAGGAGGGCCAGGAACACGCCGATCAGCGTGAACGGGAGCGAAGCCATGATCGCGAGCGGCTGCAGGAAGCTGCCGAACTGCGAGGCGAGGATGATGTAGATGAAGATCACCGCCATGCCGAGGGCCGCGACCGCCGCCGTGAACGATTCCTCCATCTCCTGCGTCTGGCCCGCGACGTCGAAGCGGTAGCCCGGCGGGAAGCGTGATGGTCTTCAGGAGCTCCTGCACTTCCTTGCCCACGTCGCCCGAGGGCCGGCCCTCGACGTTGGCGTAGATGCCCACGCGCCGCTGCAGCTCCTGGCGCTTGATGATCTGCGGGCTGGTCGAGTTCTGGAACTCCACCACCTGGCGCAGCGGCACGAGGATCGGCGAGCCGTCCGGCGCCCGTCCTGCTGCTCGACGACGTGGAGCTCGCCCAGGTCGGCGGTGATGCGCCGGCCGGATTTCGGCAGCTGCACGTTCACCTCGTAGTTCTGCCCGTCGGGCGCGAGCCAGTGCCCGATCACGTCGCCCGGCGACCAGCGGGCGCACGGCGGCGCCGATCTGCGACACGGTGAGGCCCAGGTCGCTCGCGAGCTCGTTGTTCACCTTGATCGTGATCGCCGGGTTGTTCGCCTTGAGGCTGCTCTCGAGGTCGACGATGCCCTTCACCTTGGCGATGCGCTCCATCACCTCGTCGGTCACCTTCTCGAGGCCCTCGTTGGACGGGCCGAGGAGGTTGATCCAGATCGGCCGGTTGTAGCCCACCGAGAGCTCGATGCCCGGGATGGAGCGGATCATCTCGCGCACCTTCGCCTCGAACTGCTTCTGGCTGAGGTGCGGCCTGCGCGCTGCGGTCGGTGAGCTTCACCTCGATGCGGGCGACGTTGCGTCCCTCGCCGGCGCCGACGTTGGCGGCCATCACCCTCACCTCGGGGAAGCGGCGCAGGATCTCCTCGACCTGGCGCGTCTTCGCGTCGGTGTACTCGAGGCTGGAGCCGACGGCCGTGGTGAGCTTGAACGAGGTGCGGCCCTCGTCGGACTCGGGAACGAATTCGGTGCCGACCAGCGGGAGCACGAAGAAGCTCGAGACGAACACCGCCACGGCGAGCGCCAGCACCTTCTTGCGGTTGCCGAGCGACCACTCGAGGAGCTCGCCATAGCGATGATGCGCCCACTGCACGCCGTCCTCGATGCGGTTCATGATGCGCCCGAGCCAGGGCAGGTGGCGGAAGCGGCCCTCCGGCGGGTCGTGCCAGATGGACGAGAGCATCGGGTCGAGCGTGAAGCTCACGAAGAGCGACACCAGCACCGCCACGGCGACGGTGATGCCGAACTGGAAGAAGAACTTGCCGATGATCCCCGACATGAACGCGACGGGGATGAACACCGCGACGATGGCGAAGGTGGTGGCCATGACCGCGAGCCCGATCTCCTCGGTGCCCTCGCGCGCCGCCCGGTAGTGGTCCTTGCCCATGCCGAGGTGGCGCACGATGTTCTCGCGCACCACGATCGCATCGTCGATCAGCAGCCCGATGCACAGCGACAGCGCCATCAGCGTGAGGAAGTTGAGCGTGAAGCCGAAGAGGTGCACGGCGACGAAGGTCGCGATGACGGAGATGGGGAGCGTGAGGCCGGTGATGATCGTGCTGCGCCAGGAGTGCAGGAACAGGAAGACGATGAAGATGGTGAGGAGCGCGCCCTCGATGATCGTCACCTTCACGCCGTTCAGCGCCTTCTCGATGAAGTCGACGTCGGCGTAGACGATCTTCAGCTCCACGTCGGGCGGCAGCACCTTCGCGAGCGCCGCCGCGGCCGCCTTGGCGCCGTTGCCGACCTCGACGATGTTGGCGTCCTGCACCTTGAGGACCGCGATGGAGAGGCCCGGCTGGCCGTTGATGCGCGAGAGCGTGTCGGCCTCGCGCTCGCCGTCGACGATGTCGGCGACCTGCTCGAGGTACACCGGCCCCTTGGCGCGGCGCGCCACGATGATCTTGCCGAAGCCGGCGGGCTCCTTGATGCGCCCCTCGATGCGCACCAGCTGCTCGGCCGGGCCGTGGACGATCTTGCCCGCAGGCACGTCCATGTTGGCCGCGCGGATGGCGGCGATGATCTCGTCCACGCCGACGCGCCTGCGACTGCATCTGCGCGGGCTGCAGGTGCACCTGGCACCTGGCGGGCCACGCCGCCGGAGACCTGCACCTGGCCCACGCCGGGCACGTTCTGGAAGCGCTTCACGATGACCTGGTCGGTGAGCGTGGTGCAGCTCGCGCAGGCTTCCGGGTCGCGAGGTCACCGCGAGCGACGACGACCGGCTGGGCGTTGTCGAAGTCGCCGCGCAGCACCAGCGGCGTCGCGCGCCTCGCGCGGGAAGCCGGGGCGGATCATCGCGATCTTGTCGCGCACGTCCTGCACCGCGCGCTCCATGTTGGTGTCGAGGCGGAACTCGATGTAGGTCTCGCTGCGGCCCTCGAAGGAGTTGGAGCGGATGATCTTCACGCCGTTGACCGTGTTCACCACCTCCTCGACCGGCTTGGTGATGTCGTTCTCGACGGCCTCGGGCGCGGCGCCCGGGTAGTCGATCTGGATGAAGACGAACGGGATCGTGATGTCCGGCATGCGTTCGACGCGCAGCCGGTTGTAGGAGAAGATGCCGAGCACGCACAGCGCCACCATCATCATGGTGGCGAAGACGGGCTGGTTGATGCTGGTCTTGCGTGATCCACATGGCGGCGCGTCCTAGCTCGCCTTGGACGCGGGCGGCCGCGGCTTCCTTCACCGTGGCGGCCGCCCCGGCCTTCAGCCCGATCGTGCGGGCGCCCACGACCGCCACGCCCTTCTCGAGGCCGCTCAACACTTCGACGAGGCCCGGTCTGCTCCTCGCGCAGGCCGAGCTGCACCGCGCGCCGCACGACCTTGCCGTGCTCGACGGTGAAGACGAAGGTCTGGCCGGCCTCCTCGCGCACGGCGGAGCGCGGGAATGGACGGCGCAGGCGCGCTCTTGTCGAGGACGAGGCTGCCCTTGGCGAACATGCCGCCCTTGCAGCGACGCCGTCCTGGTTGCCGACCGACAGGTAGAGCGTTGATCGAGCGCGAGCCGGGCTCGGTCGTCGGGTTGATGCGCTCCAGGCGCCCGGCGAAGGTGCGCTCGCCGAAGCCGTCCACGCGGAACGTCGCGGTCTGCCCGATGCGCATGGCCGGGAATCTCCGCGGCCGGCGCCGGCGCCTCGATCTCCATCTTCGCGAGGTCGACGATCGGACGAGCGGGCTGTCGACGCCCACCTTCTCGCCGGCGTTGACCATCTTCTTCGCGACGATGCCGTCGATCGGCGCGCGCACGACCGCGTCCTGCGTCGCGTTGCGGGCGAGGCGCACCTGGGCCTCGGCGGAGTTCGCCGCCGCGGCCGCGGCCTCGAACCCGCTCTGCGTCGTGTCGAACGCGTTCTGCGAGATGAAGCCCTGCTTGAGCAGCTTCTGCGCGTTGTCGCGGTTCTTCGCGGCGATCGACAGCCTCGCCTTCGCCTCCTCGAGAGCGGCCACCTGGGCGTCGAGCCGGGCCTGCAGGTCCACGGTGTCGATCTCGGCGAGCAGCTGGCCCTGCGCCACGCGTCTCGCCCTCGCGCACGAGCACGCGGCGGATCTCACCGGGGACCTTGGATCGCACCGTCGACTGCACCACCGGCGAAAGCGAGCCGGAGATGGGCAGGGTGCGCGACAGTTCGCGCAGCTCGACCACGGCGATGTCGGCCGGGGTGAATTCCAGGGCCGGCGCGGCGGTCTTCGCCGGCTCGTCCTTCTTGGCCGAGTTCACGCGGAACGCGACGAGGGAACCGACCGCGACCGACGCGACCGAGGGAGATACAGCAGGGGCTTGAGTCCGCGGCGTTGCGGACGCGCCGTCGGCTCGATGGCGGTTGACTTCGGTTCTGCGGAATAGCATGGTTGGCGTCCTTGCAGTGCGCGCCCGGGGCCGGAGGTGCGCTGGTGCCCCATTGGACGGCGGGGCGGGACGGTTTGGATTCAACCGCAGGGAGGCTCGCGATTATACGCCGCGGGGGTATCCGTTCGGGCTGCCGTCCGTCACTTCGCGGGCGCGGCCGCGGGGTATGCGCGCCGGGTCCCAGCGCCGGGCGGCTTGCGCGAGCATCGCGGCGGGCGGCCCGGGCTCCGGCGGCACCTGCCCGAGGAAGTCGAGGGCCGCCGCGCAGGGCGGCCGGCCCCGAGCGCGCGTCGATGGCCGGGGCGAGCGTCTGCTTGGAGAGCTTCTCGCCGTTGCGCGCCGCGACCGGGAAGTGCAGGTAGCGGGGCGTGGGCAGGCCCAGGGCGCGCTGCAGCGCCACCTGCCGGGGCGTGGAAACGAGGAGGTCGGCACCGCGCACCACGTCGGTCACCCCGAGGTCCGCGTCGTCGATCACGACCGCGAGCTGGTAGGCGAAGAGCCCGTCGCGGCGGCGGACCACGAAGTCGCCGATGTCGTGCGCGAGGCTCTGCACGATGCGCCCCTGGACGCGGTCGTCGAAGGCCACGAGCCCGGGTGCGACCCGAAAGCGGACCGCGGCCGGCGTTTCCGGCGACAACGGCCGCCTCGCGGCAGGTTCCCGGATAGACGATGCCGTCGATGCCGTGCACGCCGGAGTCGGCGATCTCCCTGCGCGAGCAGCGGCAGCGGTAGATGAGCCCCCGGTCGCGCAGCCGGTCGAGCGCGGCATCGTAGCGCGCGGTGCGCTCGCCCTGGCGGACCACCGGGCCGTCCCAGGCGAGGCCCAAGCGCGTCGAGCGTGCGCAGGATCGTGTCCTCGGCCCCGGGCACCGTGCGCGGCGCGTCGACGTCCTCGATGCGCAGGTGCCACTCGCCGCCGGCCGCGCGCGCATCGAGCCAGCTCGCCACGGCCGCCACCAGCGAGCCGAAGTGCAGCGGCCCGGTCGGGGAGGGTGCGAAGCGGCCGATGTAGCGCACGGAGGGCTTCACGAAAGCAGCGAGGCGGCCACCAGCGGGTCCTCGAGCCGCTTCACGAACCACTTGGCGGCCTTGCCTGCTGTCGAGGGACGCCACGCCACGACGATCTCGCCGCCCGGCTTGGGCGCCTGCGCCTCGAGGATGACGAGACGGCCGGCCCAGGCCTCGCGCTCGGCGATCCAGCGCGGCAGCCAGCCCACGCCGAGGCCCGCGACGTGGGCGGCCACCTTCGCCTCGAGACTCGGCACGGTGAGGACGTCCTGGCCCGAAAGCAGGCCCACGGTGCGCGGTGGGAGGAGCCGGGAACTGTCCGCGACGCTGACGGCACGGTGCCTGAGCAGCATCGCCTCCGTGATCGGCGCCGGCTCATGCGCGAGCGGATGGAAGGGTGCCGCCACGAGGCACATCTCGATCCGGCCGATCGGATGGGCGGTATACGCGGCCCCGGCCGGGGCGTCGCCCGAGGCGCCGATGGCGAGGTCCGCACGGCCCGAGGCCAGCGCGTCCCAGGTGCCACCGAGGACCTCGTGCAGGAAGCGCAGCCGCGTGCCGGTGTTCTCCTCGTAGAACTCGGCGACGACGCCGTAGAGCTTCTCCGTGCCGATGATGGTGTCCACGGCGACTCGAAGCTCGGCTTCCCAGCCCTTGGCTACCTGCCGCACGCGGCACTCGAGGTCGCCTGCCGAACGCAGCAGGATCCGGCCCTCGTCCAGCAACTCCCGCCCCGCCTCGGTCAGCTTTGCCCGGTGGCCGCGCCGGTCGAACAGGGCGACGTCCAGCGACTCCTCCATCTGCTGCACGGAGTAAGTGATCGCTGACGGAACCCGGTGCAGTTCCTCCGCGGCGGCCGCGAAGGAGCCGCGACGGTCGATCGCGTCCAGCACTTCCAGGCCATCGAGGGTCAGCTTCATATTCAAAAAATACGAATGATCATATGAAAATTATTCGCTATCAATGCATAAAAATCAAATCTATCATGCACTTCATCATTCAGTGTTAATGGATAAAAGGAGCGAACATGATCGAACTGCGCCGCAGCGAAGAACGGGGCCTGGCCGACCACGGCTGGCTCAAGTCCTTTCACTCCTTCTCCTTCGCCGACTACCACGATCCCGGCGCACATGGGCTTCGGCGCCCTGCGGGTCATCAACGAGGATCGCGTGCAGCCCGGAATGGGCTTCGGCACCCACGGCCACCGCGACATGGAGATCATCAGCTACGTCCTCGAGGGCGCGCTCGAGCACAAGGACAGCATGGGCAACGGCTCGATCATCCGCCCCGGCAGCGTGCAGCGCATGAGCGCGGGCACCGGCGTGCGCCACAGCGAGTACAACCCCTCGGCCAGCGATGGCGTGCACTTCCTGCAGATCTGGATCGAGCCGGGCGTGCGCGGCATTCCCCCCGGCTACGAGGAGAAGCAGTTCGACGTGGCGGCCAAGCGCGGGAAGCTCGCGCTCATCGCCTCGCCGGACGGTCGCGCGGGGTCGGTGACGATCCACCAGGACGCGCTTGTGTACGCCGCGCTGCTCGACGGTGCCGAATCGGCCGTCCACGCCGTCGCGGCGGGGCGCAAGGCCTACGTGCACGTCGCGCGGGGAGAGGTCGTGGTGAACGGCCAGCCGCTGCGCGCGGGAGATGCCCTCAAGGCCACGGGCGAGCGCGAAATCCGTCTCGAGGGCGGAAGCGACGCTGAAGTGCTGCTCTTCGATCTTGCCTGAGGCCCGGCTCATGCCCGCAACCGGCTCGCGCGCCGTCACACGCGTCCTTCCTTCGCAGTCCGCCTCCGCGGGGACCTTCACGGTGCGCCGGGCGCTGCCCGAGCGGACCAGCGCGCTCGGTCGGACCGTGGGTCTTTCTCGATCATTTCGGGCCGCTGCGCGTCCGCGCGGGCGACGCGGGCGTCGGGCCGCATCCGCACGCCGGCATCGAGACGGTGACCTACCTCCTGAGCGGCCGCAACGAGCATCGCGATTCCGCGGGGCACGAAGGGATCGTCACCGCGGGCGGCGCGCAATGGATGACGGCCGGCCGCGGCATCGTGCATGCGGAGCGGCCGCTGGCCGACGGTGCAGGCGAGACGTTCCAGCACGGGATCCAGCTCTGGACCTCGCTGCCGCGGGCGCTGAAGATGATGCCGCCGCGCTACCAGCGCATCGACGCCTCCGCGATCGCGGAAAAGTAGCTGCCGGGCGCCAGGCTGCGCGTGATCGCGGGCGAGGTCGATGGCGTGAAGGGACCGGCGGAGACGCTCATGCCGGCGTTCCTCGCGCACGTGACCCTCCAGCCGGGGGCTGCGGTGGCGATCGCGATCGCGCCCTGCCACGAGGCCGCG
This sequence comes from uncultured beta proteobacterium, assembly GCA_963786635.1. Lineage (GTDB taxonomy): Bacteria > Pseudomonadota > Gammaproteobacteria > Burkholderiales > Usitatibacteraceae > FEB-7. Next base: position 191,145 of record CAWAZV010000001.1, read on the forward strand.
GCCTACGTGATCGAAGGCGAGGGCGACTTCGGCCCCGGCAGCCGCGCGAAGACGGGCGAGCTCGTGGTGTTCGCCGACGCGGGCGGCACGCTCCGGCTCGGCAACGACGGTGCGCGTCCGCTCGAAGCTGATGGTGCTCGGTGGCGCGCCGGCCGAGGGGCCGCTGGTTTTCCACGGACCCTTCGTGATGAACAGCATCGAGCAGGCGCGCGCCGCGGAGATCGCGTTCCAGACCGGACGCATGGGCACGCTCGCCGCCACCCACTGAAATGCAGCATCGACCACTTTCGAAGCCACTGACCACCTCGAGGAAATGAAATGACCGCTGCCACCCTGTTCACCCCCACGACCCTGGGCCCGCTGCAACTGCCGAACCGCATCGTGATGGCGCCGATGACGCGCAGCCGCGCCATCGGCAACGTGCCGAACGAGCTGATGGAGAAGATGTACGCGGATCGCGCCGACGCGGGCCTGCTGATCACCGAGGGAACTTCGCCCTCCCCGAACGGCCTCGGCTACGCGCGCATCCCCGGCCTCTTCGATGCCGCGCAGCGCGACGGCTGGAAGCGCGTCACCGACGGCGTGCATCGCGCGGGCGGCAGGATCTTCGTGCAGCTGATGCACACCGGCCGCGTCGGCCATCCGGCGAACCTGGCTCCCGGCGCCAGGATCGTCGCGCCCTCCGCCGTCGCCGCTCCCGGAGAAATGTGGACGGACGGCGCCGGAATGCAGCCGCACCCGGTGCCGGAAGCCATGAGCGAGGCGGACATCGCGCAGGCGATCGCCGAATATGCCGCGTCCGCCCGGCTCGCCATCGCGGCGGGCTTCGACGGGGTCGAGCTGCACGCGGCCAACGGCTACCTCATGGACCAGTTCCTCAACACGGCCTCCAACCAGCGCACCGACCGCTGGGGCGGCAGCATCGAGAACCGCATCCGCTTCGCGGTGGAAGTGGCGCGGGCGGCGGTCGCCGCGATCGGCGCCGGGCGCATCGGCATGCGCATCTCCCCGCACGGCGTGTTCAACGGCATGGCGCCGGATGCGGAGATGGACGCGATGTACCTGCGCCTCGTCGAGGAATTGAACACGCTCGGCGTGGCCTATATCCACGTGGTGGACCACAGCTCGATGGGGGCGCCGGAAGTCGAGCCCTGCGCTCAAGTCGACAATCCGCGCGGCGTTCAAGGGCCGGTACGTCCTCTCCGGCGGCTACGACGCGGCGCGTGCCAATGCCGACCTCGATGCGGGTCGTGGCGACCTGGTCGCGTTCGGGCGTCCGTTCATCGCCAACCCGGACCTGGTGCAGAGGCTGCGCAACGGCACCGCACTGGCCGCGCCGGACTCCACGACGTTCTACACGCCGGGCGAGCGCGGATACACTGACTACCCCGTGGCCCTGGCCGCCTGAGGCGTGTCCTCCCCAGTCAATCCGGCCGATCATCATGACCCGCATTCTCGTCTTCGCCGGCAGCGCCCGGCGCGACTCGCTGAACAAGAAGCTCGCCCGGGCTGTGGCGCAGTTCGCGCGCGAGGCGGGCGCCGAGGCGACGTTCGTCGACCTCGACGATTACCCGATCCCGCTCTACCACGGCGACCTCGAGGCGGCCTCCGGCATGCCGGAGAATGCGCTGAAACTGCGCGAGACTCTTCCTCGCCCACGACGCGCTGCTCATCGCCTCGCCCGAGAACAACGCCTCGATGACCGCGCTCCTCAAGAACACCATCGACTGGCTGTCGCGGGACGTGGGCGACGGCAAGGGGGACTCGTCCGGCCTCGCGCCGTGGCGCGGCAAGGTCGCCGGGCTCCTCGCCGCCTCCCCGGGCGGCTTCGGCGGCATCCGCGCCCTGCCGCACCTGCGCCAGGTGCTTGCCGCGCTCGGCGTCACGGTTCTCGGCACCCAGGTCGCCGTTCCGAAGGCGAACGAAGCGTTCACGGCCGATGGCGCCATCGCGGACGAGCGCGTGGCGAAATCCGTGCGGGCGCTTGCAGCCGCCGTCACCGACGCGAGCCGCAAGCTCGGGTGAGGTTCCGGGATAGCGCCGGGCAATCGCGCGCATAGGCAATTCCGATTGGCACCGCCGCCGGAATTCCCGGAAACTGGCGGCATCGACATTCTGGAGAAATGAATGGCCGTCATCGAACTCACCAAGGAAAACTTCGAGCAGGTGGTGACCTCCAGCGCGACGGTCATCGTCGACTACTGGGCGCCGTGGTGCGGCCCGTGCCGCGGCTTCGCGCCGGTGTTCGAGAAGGTTTCCGAGCTGCATCCCGACGTCGTCTTCGCCAAGGTCAACACGGACGAGGAGCAGGAGATCGCCGCGCACTTCCAGATCCGCTCCATACCCACGCTGATGGTGTTCCGCGAGCAGATCATCGTCTTTTCCCAGCCCGGGGCGCTGCCGCAGGGCGCGTTCGAGGAGGTCGTCGGGAAGGCGAAGACGCTCGACATGGAGATGGTGCGCAAGCAGATGGCGGAGCAGGAAGCCGCAGCGGGCACCGCGCAGTAACGCAGCCGGGGCAGCGCCGGGCGTGCCGGGCCGGACTATTCGTCCGGCTTGCCGGCGCCGAGCCTCGCCACGCCCTTGGGGGGCTTGGCGCCGGAGAGCAGGACGACCATCGGCGTTCCGTCCTCCTTCCACGAGCGCACCGCGTCGCGGCAGATCTCCACGAAGGTCGCGAACTGGTCGGGGTGGGCGGCGAGCAGCGTGTCGATGTGGTCGTAGTAGATCAGGTAGCCCGGCGCGTCGATCCATTCCATGTCGGTGAGGCATTCCTCCAGCGCGTCCCAGTTGTCGCCGAAATAGCCGGGGAAGTGCAGCGCGGTGGCGACATGGTTGAGCAACTGCTCCTTGCGCGCGATGTTCCTGCCCTCGATGTGGAAGAAGGCGAACTTCGCCCGCTTCGCGGCCGCCTGCACCTCCTTGGGCGTGGCGTGCTGCGGCAGGAAGAAGACGCCGCCCAACTCGTCGTCGAGCAGATCCTTCAGCGCATCAAGGGGCATGGCCGGGCCTCATTCGCGGATTCGCCGGAAGGTGGCGTAGTGGTCGTCCGTGTACCAGAATTCCCCGCCCCGGCCGGCGACGATGCGCCGCGCGCCGCGGGTGCGCTCGCCGGGGGTCTTCACCGTGAACTCGCGATAGTAGCCGCGCTTCTGCTTCGGCAGGCGCGCCTCGCGGTTGCCGAACACCACGCCGTCCTTGGCGTAGGGGTAGGGCCCGCCCTTCCTGATCAGGGCAAGCGTGTCCCGCGCCTCCTTCGGCAGCTGCGTGACGGCGACCTCGGCGGATGCCGGTTGCGGCGCGCGCTGTGCCAGGCTCGCCGGGGACCCGAGAGCCAGCAGGAAAGCGAGGATTGCCCAGGCGAGGGCGCGCGCAATCATGCTTCATTCGCCCTTCGGGCGGTTCGGGCAATCCGGCTTGAGGCAATCGGCGTACAGGTACAGCGAGTGGTCGCGGATCGCGAAGTCGCGTTCCCGGGCCACCCGCGACTGGCGCTTCTCGATCTCCGCGTCGTAGAACTCCTCCACGCGGCCGCACTGCAGGCAGACCAGGTGATCGTGGTGCTTGCCTTCGTTCAGCTCGTAGACGGCCTTGCCGCCCTCGAAGTGGTGGCGCACCAGGAGCCCGGCCTGCTCGAATTGCGTGAGCACCCGGTAGACCGTGGCCAGCCCGATGTCGGCGTGCTCGTCCAGCAGGCGCCGGTAGACGTCCTCGGCCGTCAGGTGGCGCTCGGGGCTGGTCTGGAAGAGATCCAGCACGCGCAGCCGCGGTGCGGTGACCTTCAGGCCGGTGCTGCGCAGTTCCTTGGGGTCGCTCATGGCAGGCTGGGTCCTTGGAGGCTCGTGAATCATAACCGTGTTCGAATCCGCCGGGGCGGGACTGGGTCGCCGGGCCCCTCGCGTTATAATCGCGGCCATGCTTCCCCTGCGAATTCTCGTCACTTGCATCGTTGCGGCCGCGCTCGCCGGTTGCGGTTCGATCATCCACCGGATCGACATCCAGCAGGGCAACATCATCGCGCCCGAGACGTTCGCGAAGCTGAAGCCCGGCATGACCAAGACCGACGTGCGCCAGCTGCTGGGCACGCCGCTGCTCACGGACATCTTCCACGCCAACCGCTGGGACTACTACTTCCGCTACGAGGTGCGCGGCCAGCTGGTCGAGCAGAACCGCTTCGCGGTGCATTTCGAGAACGACAAGGTGGTCCGCGTCGAAGGCGGGCCGACGCCGTCCGCCGCAGGCGCGGCGCCACGCACTTGAGCACGGTCCGCCTCGCGATCGCCGGCGCGAGCGGGCGCATGGGGCGCGCGCTGCTCGAGGCCGGTTCGGGCGACGCCGCAACCAGGATCGCTGCCGCGCTCGATGTCGCTGGTTCGCCCCATGCGGGGCACGACGCCGGAGAGCTGGTGGCCGGGGCCCGGGGCGTGCTCATCGGCACCGAAGTGGCGGCCGCAGTAGCGGCCGCGGACGTCCTCATCGATTTCACGCGTCCCGCGGGGACGGCTGCGCACCTGGCGGCCTGCCGGGCGGCGCGCAAGGCCATCGTCATCGGCACCACCGGCTTCGAGGCGGAAGGCCTGGAGGCCATCCGCGCGGCGGCCCGCGAAATCCCCGTGGTCTTCTCCCCCAACTTCGCCATCGGCATGCTGGTGACCTTCAAGCTGGTCGACCTGGCCGCGCGCGCGCTCGGACCCGACTTCGACGTGGAGGTTTTCGAGGCGCACCACAAGCTGAAGGTGGACGCGCCTTCCGGCACGGCGCTCAAGCTCGGCGAGGTGGCGGCGGCGGCGCGCGGCACGTCGCTCGCGAAGGACGCGGTCTTTGCCCGTCACGGCGCCACGGGCGAGCGCAAGGCGGGAACGATCGGCTTCTCGGCCGTGCGCGGCGGCGACATCGTCGGCGATCACACCGTCTTTTTCGCCGGCACCGGGGAGCGCATCGAGATCACCCATCGCTCGTCGAGCCGCGCGAACTACGCGCAGGGGGCGATCCGCGCGGCGAAGTGGCTCGCGGGCCGCGCGCCGGGGCTCTACGACATGGACGACGTGCTGGGGTTGCGCGCTGGGTAGGGTATTGGAACCGCAGATGAACGCGGATGAACGCAGATAGTTGAGCGAATTGTCAGTGTCGATCTGATTGCGGTCGCGCCGCAATCCAGAACGCCAGACACTCACCAAGACTATCTGCGTTCATCTGCGTTCATCTGCGGTTCCAACGCCTTGCCTCTCTAGACGAATAACCCCACCACCGCCGCGGTAAGGCAGGTGGCGAGCGTCCCGGCGAGGATCGACTTCATCCCCAGCGCGACGATCTCGCCGCGCCGTTCCGGAACCATCGCGCCCATCCCGCCGATGAGGATGCCGAGGCTGCCGAAGTTGGCGAACCCGCACAGCGCATAGGTCATCAGCAGCCGCGACCTCGCGCTCAGCGTCCTCCGCCGGGATCTTCGCGAGGTCGATGTAGGCGACGAACTCGTTCAGGATCGTCTTCGTTCCCAGCAGAGCTCCGCCGGCCTGCGCCTCCGCCCACGGCAGGCCCGCGGCCCACGCCAGCGGCGCGAAGAGCCAGCCCAGCATGCGCTGCAGCGTGAGAGGGGCGCCGCCGGCAGCGGGCAGCAGCGAAAGCGCCGCGTTGGCGAGGTGCACGAGGGCGATCAGCACGATCAGCATCGCCACGATCTGGATGAGGAGCTGCATCCCTTCCACGGTTCCGCGCGTGATGGCGTCCATCGTGCTTGCGTCCTGGCGCGGGATTTCCACCGCCTCCTCGTGCGACATTCCGCCCGGCACCATCAGGGCGGCGATCACGATGGCCGCGGGCGTGGCCACGAACGAGGCGATGATGATGTGGCCGATCGCATCCGGCACCACCGGCGCGAGTATCGCGCCGTAGAGCGCCATCACCGTGCCGGCGATCGTCGCCATCCCGCACACCATCACCATGAAGAGTTCCGAGCGCGACAGGCGCGCGAGGTAGGGCTTCACCACCAGCGGCGCTTCCACCATCCCGACGAAGACGTTGACGGCGGAGGAGACGCCGACCGCACCCCCGAGTCCCATGGACTTGTTGAGGACCCAGGCGAAGGCCTTCACCACGACGGGGAGGACGCGCCAGTGGAAGAGCAGCGCCGAGAGGGCGCTCACCACGAGGACCAGGGGCAGGGCGCGGAACGCGAGGATGAAGGCGGCCGGGGCATTGGTTTCGGCATAGGGAGGCGCACCGCCCGCCAGGTAGCCGAACACGAACATGGCTCCGGCCTGGGTGGAGCGTTCCAGCGCCACGAGTCCGAGGTTGAGGGAGAAGACCGCCGCGCGCAGCCAGGGCACGGCGAGGAGCAGGGCCGCGAGGGCCACCGTCAGCGCCATTCCCGAGGCGACCACGCGCCAGCGCACGCCGCGGCGGTCCTCCGACACGGCCCAGGCCAGCGCGAGGAGGAGGGCGATGCCGGCGATTGCGTGAAGTACTTCCATGGTCGAGGAACGAGCCGATAGCCCAATGAAAGAGTGGGGGAATTATCCCCCGCGGCCACGCCTTCGTTGAAGGAAGGGCGCAAATTTGCTATGATTTCAGGCCAATGAAAGCGGGATGAGCCTGCGAGTCGCAAACGCTCCTCCCGTTTTTTTGCGCCCGTCGTTTCCCCCTGTTTTCCGGAGCCGTCCTTGTCGCAGAAGACCCCCGCCCTCCTGGTTCTCGCCGACGGGTCCGTCTTTCGCGGAACTTCCATCGGCGCCCCCGGCCGCACGGTCGGGGAGGTGGTGTTCAACACCGCCATGACGGGCTACCAGGAGATCCTGACCGACCCCTCCTACGCCGGCCAGGTCGTCACCCTCACCTATCCGCACATCGGCAATACCGGCACGAACGCCGAGGACTTCGAGTCGCGCGGCGTCTTCGCGGCGGGGCTCGTGATCCGCGACCTTCCCATCCTGGCATCCAACTGGCGCATGACGGAGACGCTGCCCGCGTTCCTCGCGCGCCACGGTGTCGTGGCCATCGCGGACATCGACACGCGGCGCCTCACGCGCATCCTGCGTAGCCTTGGCGCGCAGAACGGATGCATCGTCACCGGCACGGCAGGCGGCGCCATCGGCGCGGCCGAGGAAAAGGCCGCGCTCGAAGCGCGCGCGCGCCGCGCCCTTCCATGGCCGGCCAGGATCTCGCCAAAGCGGTGACCTGCAAGGCGAGCTACGAGTGGAACGGCTCGCTCTGGGCACTCGGCACCGGCTACGGAACCGGTGCGGCACCGCGCTTCCGCGTGGTGGCCTACGACTACGGCGTGAAGCACAACATCCTGCGCCACCTGGCCGAGCGCGGCTGCCAGGTCACCGTGCTGCCGGCACAGGCCACGGCGGCGGAAGCGCTGGCGCTGAAGCCCGATGGCGTCTTCCTGTCCAACGGCCCCGGCGACCCCGAGCCCTGCACCTACGCGATCGAGGCGATCCGCGCGATCGTCGCTTCCGGCACGCCCACTTTCGGCATCTGCCTGGGGCACCAGCTCCTCGGGCTCGCGAGCGGCGCGCGGACGGTGAAGATGAAGTTCGGCCACCACGGCGCCAACCACCCCGTACAGGACCTCGACACGAAGCGGGTCTTCATCACCAGCCAGAACCACGGCTTCGCGGTCGACGAGGCCACGCTTCCGGCCAACGTGCGCACCACGCACAAGTCCCTCTTCGACGGCTCGCTGCAGGGCATCGAGCGCACCGACCGCCCCGCGTTCAGCTTCCAGGGTCACCCGGAAGCCTCGCCGGGGCCGAAGGAGATGTCGTACCTCTTCGACAAGTTCATCGCGATGATGGCCGGGCGTCATGCCTAAGCGCACCGACATCAGGAGCATCCTGATCATCGGCGCCGGCCCGATCGTCATCGGCCAGGCGTGCGAGTTCGACTACTCCGGCGCGCAGGCCTGCAAGGCGCTGCGCGACGAGGGCTACCGGGTGATCCTGGTGAACTCGAACCCCGCCACGATCATGACCGACCCGGAGATGGCCGATGTCACCTACATCGAGCCGATCACCTGGCGCATGGTCGAGAAGATCATCGAGCGCGAGCGCCCCGACGCGCTGCTGCCCACCATGGGCGGGCAGACGGCGCTCAACTGCGCGCTCGACCTCGCCAAGCACGGCGTGCTCGAGAAGTACGGCGTCGAGATGATCGGCGCCAAGAAGGAGGCCATCGACAAGGCCGAGGACCGCGAGAAGTTCAAGAACGCCATGGCCAAGATCGGCCTGGCAAGCGCGCGCTCGGCGCTGGCGCACTCCCTCGAGGAGGCCCTCCAGGTGCAGGCGAGCGTGGGCTTCCCCACGATCATCCGCCCTTCGTTCACCCTCGGCGGCACGGGCGGGGGCATCGCCTACAACATGGAGGAGTTCACCGCCATCTGCGAGCGCGGGCTGGAGGCCTCTCCCACCAAGGAGCTCCTGATCGAGGAGAGCGTCATCGGCTGGAAGGAGTTCGAGATGGAGGTGGTCCGCGACAAGGCGGACAACTGCATCATCATCTGCTCCATCGAGAACCTCGATCCGATGGGTGTCCACACCGGCGACTCGATCACCGTCGCGCCGGCGCAGACGCTCACGGACAAGGAATACCAGATCATGCGCGACGCCTCGATCGCGTGCCTGCGCGAGATCGGCGTGGAGACGGGCGGCTCCAACGTGCAGTTCGCCATCAATCCCGAAGACGGACGCATGGTCATCATCGAGATGAACCCGCGCGTGTCGCGCTCCTCGGCGCTCGCCTCCAAGGCCACGGGATTCCCGATCGCCAAGATCGCGGCCAAGCTCTCCGTGGGCTACACGCTGGACGAGCTGGCCAACGAGATCACGGGCGGGGCGACCCCGGCCTCCTTCGAGCCCACGATCGACTACGTGGTGACGAAGGTGCCGCGCTTCGCCTTCGAGAAGTTCCCGCAGGCCGACGACCGCCTCACCACGCAGATGAAGAGCGTGGGCGAGGTGATGGCGATCGGGCGCAACTTCCAGGAGTCGCTGCAGAAGGCCCTGCGCGGACTCGAGGTGGGCGTGGACGGCTTCAACCTCAAGTCCGTCGACATGGAGCGGATCGAGGACGAGCTCGCCTACCCGCGCGCCGAGCGCCTCTGGTACGTGGCGGACGCCTTCGGCATCGGCATGACGCTCGAGGAGATCCATCACTTCACCCGGATCGACCCGTGGTTCCTGGCGCAGATCAAGGACCTGGTCGACACCGAGCTCGCCGTCGAGAAGCGCACCCTCGCCGACTTCCCCGCCGACGAGCTGCGTGCGCTCAAGCGCAAGGGCTTCTCCGACCGGCGCCTGGCGCACCTGTGGAAGACGAGCGAGCAGCAGGTGCGCGCGCGCCGCCACGCCTTCGGCATCCGCCCCGTCTACAAGCGCGTCGACACCTGCGCGGCGGAGTTCGCCACGAAGACCGCCTACATGTACTCCACGTACGACGAGGAGGACGAGTCGGAGCCGACGGACCGGCGCAAGATCATGGTGCTGGGCGGCGGCCCCAACCGCATCGGGCAGGGGATCGAGTTCGACTACTGCTGCGTCCACGCGGCCCTCGCCCTGCGCGAGGACGGCTACGAGACGATCATGGTCAACTGCAACCCGGAGACGGTCTCGACCGACTACGACACCTCCGACCGCCTCTACTTCGAGCCGCTCACCCTCGAGGACGTCCTCGAGATCGTCGACAAGGAGAAGCCGGAAGGCGTCATCGTGCAGTTCGGGGGGCAGACGCCGCTCAAGCTCGCGCGCGACCTCGAGGCGGCCGGCGTGCCCATCATCGGCACCACGCCGGACTCCATCGACAAGGCCGAGGACCGCGAGCGCTTCCAGCAGATGCTGCACGAGCTGAAGCTCCGGCAGCCGCCCAACCGCACCGCGCGCACGCCCGAGGCGGCGCTCGAGGCGGCCCGCGAGATCGGCTACCCGGTCGTGGTGCGTCCCTCCTACGTGCTGGGCGGACGCGCCATGGAGATCGTGCACGGCGAGACCGACCTGGTGCGCTACATGAAGGAGGCGGTCAAGGTCTCCAACGATTCGCCGGTCCTCATCGACCGCTTCCTGAACGACGCGATCGAAGTCGACGTCGATGCGGTGAGCGACGGCACCGAGGTCATCATCGGCGGCATCATGGAACACATCGAGCAGGCCGGCGTGCACTCGGGCGACTCGGCGTGTTCGCTGCCGCCGTTCAGCCTGTCGCCCGCGCTGCAGGACGAATTGCGCAAGCAGACGGTGGCCATGGCGAAGGGGCTCAACGTGGTCGGCCTCATGAACGTGCAGTTCGCGATCCAGGACGAGAAGGTCTACGTGCTGGAGGTCAACCCGCGCGCCTCGCGCACCGTGCCCTACGTCTCCAAGGCGATCCAGCGCCCGCTCGCCAAGGTGGCGGCGCGCTGCATGGCCGGGCAGTCGCTCGCGTCCCAGGGCGTGCGCGGCGAGATCGTGCCGCCGTACTACTCGGTCAAGGAAGCGGTCTTCCCGTTCATCAAGTTCCCGGGCGTGGACACCATCCTCGGCCCCGAGATGAAGTCCACCGGCGAGGTGATGGGCGTGGGCGAGACCTTCGCGGAAGCGTTCGTGAAGAGCCAGCTTGCCGCGGGGGTGAAGCTGCCGAAGTCCGGCAAGGCCTTCCTTTCCGTGCGCGACGAGGACAAGCCGCGCCTGGTGGAAGTGGCGCGCACGCTCGCCGACCTGGGCTTCAACCTCGTGGCCACCAAGGGCACGGCCATGGTGCTGGAGGCCGCCGGCCTCACCGTGCAGCGCGTCAACAAGGTGATGGAAGGGCGACCCAACGTCGTGGACATGATCCGCAACAAGGAGATCAGCCTGATCATCAACACGGTCGAGGAGGATCGCCGCTCGGTGCGCGACTCGTGGTCGATCCGGAACTCCGCGCTGCAGGGCCGCGTCACCTACTACACGACGGTGTCGGGCGCGCGCGCGGCGTGCCTCGGCATGCAGTATCTCGAGGAGCTGCGGCCCTACGACCTGCAGACCCTCCACGCCTCCATCGACAAACTTGGCCGGCTGACCGGCCGCCAACCAGGGAAGGAATCCGGGCATGGGCAAGTTCCCGATCACCCGCATCGGCGCGGATCTCCTGAAGGCGGAGCTGCACCGCCTGAAGACGGTCGAGCGTCCCGCGGTCATCACCGCCATCGCCGAGGCCAGGGCGCACGGCGACCTTTCCGAGAACGCCGAGTACGACGCGGCGCGCGAGAAGCAGGGCTTCATCGAGGGGCGCGTCCTGGAACTCGAGGGCAAGCTCGCCAACGCGCAGATCATCGACCCGGCGCTGCTGGAAGACGACGGCCGCGTGGTGTTCGGAACCACGGTGGAGTTGATGGATACCGCCGGCGCCGAGCGCATGACCTACCAGATCGTCGGCGAGGACGAGGCCGACATCAAGGCCGGCAAGATCTCCTACTCGTCGCCGATCGCGAAGGCGCTCATCGGGAAGTTCTCGGGCGACGTCGCGGAGGTTCGGACGCCGGGCGGGGTGAAAGAGCTCGAGATCGTAGACGTTCGGTACGAATGAGCTCTTCGGCCGTGCGGTGCTTCTTCTGACGGCCTGAAGCCTTCGGCTTCTTGCGCGGATCGGTCTTCGGAGCGGGTTTCGCCTTGGCTTCCTTCTTCTTCGCCTTGTCCGGGTTCTCGCGCCAGAGCACCAGGATCTTGCCGATCGACTGCACCGGCTGCGCCTGCAACGCCCCGCAAAGCTCGGCCATCCAGGCGGCACGCGCCTCGCGGTCGTCCGTGGCGGCCCTGACCTTGATGAGTTCGTGTGCCGTGAGGGCACGGTCGACCTCGGCGAGGACGGAAGGGGAAAGGCCCTTGTCGCCGATGATGACGACGGCGGAGAGTGCGTGGGCCTGGGCGCGCAATTCGCTGCGGCGGGCGGTGGTCAGTGCAGGCATGGCGGGATTATGACGCGAATCTTGCGGAGACCCCGATGAAACGCTCGGCCTCGAGCAGGCAGTGGCTGCGCCGCCACGTGAACGACCCCTACGTGCAGCGCTCGAAAAAGGAGGGCTATCGTTCCCGGGCGGCCTACAAGCTGATCGAGATCGACGCGCGCGACCGCCTCCTGGCTCCCGGCGGGGTGGTCGTGGATCTCGGCGCCGCTCCCGGCGGCTGGTCGCAGGTGGCGGCCGGGAAGGTGGGTCCGAAGGGGCGGGTGGTGGCGATCGACCTGCTGGAGATGCCCCCGGTTGCCGGCGCACTCTTCATCCGGGCGGACTTCGCCACGGCTGGCGGCCTCGCCCAGGTCGAGGCCGCGCTGGCCGGGGCCCGGGCCGACCTGGTGCTCTCCGACATGGCGCCCAACATCTCCGGGATCGCGATTTCCGACCAGGCGCGTGCGATGGCCCTGGCGGAGCTGGCGCGGGATTTCGCCCTGGCACACCTGAAACCGACCGGGGCGTTGCTGGTCAAAGCCTTCCAGGGTGCCGGGTACGAGGAGTTCCACAAGTCGCTGCGCGCCTCCTTCGCCAAGGTCGTGGTGAGGAAGCCCGATGCCTCGCGGGGGGAGAGCGCGGAACTCTATCTCCTGGCGCGTGGGGCCAAAAATAGGGACAGTCCCTAATTTCGGTGTCTGACACCATTAGTCCTTGGTCCGCCACTTGAAACGCGGGCGGACGCCCGAACTTTGCTATAGTAGTCGGCTCCCTATCCCCCTGATTCCGTAGGCTCTTTTTTCCCAAGGAACCGTTAGTGAACAACACCGTTCGCACCATCATGGTCTGGCTGGTCATCGGCGTCGTGCTGACCATGGTCTTCATGCAGGTCGGCAATCGCCAGACGAGCGCCAACGTGCTCGATTACTCGAGCTTCATGGAAGAGGCGCGGCAGGGGCGCATCGCCAAGGTGAAGATGGACGGCGGGCGGACGCTCAAGGCCTCCACCCGCGACGGCAAGGCCTACACGGTCTACACGCCGGGCATCCAGGACCCGTGGATGGTCTCCGACCTCCTGAAGAACGGCGTCACCATCGAGGCCAAGGCCGAAGAGGAGCCTTCGCTCCTCATGAACATCTTCGTGTCCTGGTTCCCGATGCTGCTGTTGATCGGCGTGTGGATCTTCTTCATGCGCCAGATGCAGGGTGGCGGCCGCGGCGGCGCGTTCTCGTTCGGCAAGAGCCGCGCGCGCATGCTCGACGAGAACCAGAACCAGGTCACCTTCGCCGACGTGGCGGGCGTGGACGAGGCCAAGGAGGAAGTGGCCGAGCTGGTCGAATTCCTGCGCGATCCCACGAAATTCCAGAAGCTGGGCGGGCGCATCCCGCGCGGCGTGCTGATGGTGGGTGCACCCGGGACGGGCAAGACGCTGCTCGCGCGCGCCATCGCGGGCGAGGCCAAGGTGCCCTTCTTCTCCATCTCCGGTTCCGACTTCGTCGAGATGTTCGTGGGCGTCGGTGCGGCGCGCGTGCGCGACATGTTCGAGCAGGCGAAGAAGAATGCGCCCTGCATCGTCTTCATCGACGAGATCGACGCGGTCGGCCGCCAGCGCGGCGCGGGCCTCGGCGGCGGCAACGACGAGCGCGAGCAGACGTTGAACCAGCTCCTCGTGGAGATGGACGGCTTCGAGGGCAACTCGGGCGTCATCGTCATCGCCGCGACCAACCGGCCCGACGTGCTCGACCCCGCGCTCATGCGCCCGGGCCGCTTCGACCGCCAGGTGGTCGTGCCGCTCCCGGACATCCGCGGACGCGAGCAGATCCTCATGGTGCACATGCGCAAGGTGCCGATCGCGCCGGACGTCGATGCCTCCGTCATCGCGCGCGGCTGCCCGGGCTTCTCGGGCGCCGACCTCGCGAACATCGTGAACGAGGCGGCGCTCTTCGCCGCGCGCGGCTCCAAGCGCCTGGTCGACATGGAGGATTTCGAGAAGGCGAAGGACAAGATCATCATGGGGGCCGAGCGCCGGTCCATGGTGATGCCCGAGGAGGAGCGCCGCAACACCGCCTACCACGAGTCGGGCCACGCCATCGTCGCGCGGCTGTTGCCCGGAACGGACCCGGTGCACAAGGTCACGATCATCCCGCGCGGTCGCGCCCTGGGCGTCACTGTGCAGCTCCCGGAGCAGGACCGCTACAGCTACAACCGCGACTTCCTGCTGAACAACATCGCCGTGCTCTTCGGTGGCCGCATCGCCGAGGAACTGTTCATGAACCAGATGACCACCGGCGCCTCGAACGACTTCAAGCGCGCCACCGAGATGGCGCGCCGCATGGTCACCGAGTGGGGCATGTCCGACGCCCTGGGCCCGATGACCTACAGCGAGAACGAGGGCGAAGTCTTCCTCGGCCGCTCCGTCACGACGCACCAGGCCATCTCCGACGAGACGATGAAGACGGTCGACAAGGAGATCCGCCGCATCATCGACGAGCAGTACAAGCTCGCCCGGAAGCTCCTCGAGGACAACCGCGACAAGGTCGAGGCCATGACCAAGGCGCTGCTGGAGTGGGAGACGATCGACGCCGACCAGATCGGCGACATCATGGAAGGCAAGCCGCCGCGCGCGCCCAAGCCGGTGGCGCCGAAGCCCTCCGCGACGCCGCCGCCGGACAGCGGCGCCAAGGGCGCGGAGCCGCCCACGCATCCCTCGCCGGCGGAATCGGCGTGACTCGACTCGCGTTCCTGACTGCGGGGCGGCTGCGGCCGCCCCGTTTTTCTTCATGACCGCGGCTTTGCAGTGTGGCGCGTTCACCATCACCCTCGACCGTCCGCGGGTGATGGGCATCCTGAACGTCACCGCCGATTCGTTTTCGGACGGCGGCCGCTTCCTCGACGGGAAGCGCGCCATCGCGCACGGCATTGCGCTGGCTGGAGACGGCGCCGATCTCGTCGATGTCGGTGGCGAATCGACGCGGCCCGGCGCGGAACCGGTGCCGGAAGAGGTCGAGCTGGAGCGCGTGATCCCGGTGGTTCGCGCCCTGGTCCGCGAAGGCGTGGCGGTGTCGGTGGACACGATGAAGCCCGAGGTGATGCGCCAGGCGATCGCGGAGGGCTGTGCGATGGTCAACGACGTCAACGCCTTTCGCGCCGCAGGGGCCATCGACGCGGTGGCCGGCTCCGGCGTGGGGCTGTGCGTCATGCACATGCAGGGAACGCCCGGGACGATGCAGTCCGATCCGCGTTACGACGACGTGGTGGCGGAGGTTCGTGATTACTTGCGCGAGCGCGTGCGCGCCCTGGAGGCGGCAGGAGTCGCCCGCGACCGCATCGCCGTCGATCCCGGTTTCGGGTTCGGCAAGACCTACGCCCACAACCTGGCGCTGCTCGCGGGGTTGCCCGCCCTTGCCGCGCTGGGCTGCGCGGTGGTGGCGGGGCTGTCGCGCAAGCGCATGATCGGCGAGATCACCGGCCGGGCGGCAGGCGAGCGCGTCGCCGGCAGCGTTGCCGCGGCACTGCTCGCGGTTCAGAATGGGGCGGCAATCGTGCGCGTGCACGACGTCAGGGAGACGGTCGATGCACTCAAGGTCCTGCAGGCACTGAAAACATGACCAGAAAATACTTCGGCACCGACGGCATCCGCGGCAAGGTGGGCAAGCCGCCGATCACCCCCGATTTCGTCCTTCGCCTCGGCTATGCCGCCGGCAAGGTGCTGTCGCGGGCCGACATCGCGCCCCCGCACCGCGACCGGCCGGCGGTTCTCATCGGCAAGGACACGCGCATCTCCGGCTACATGCTGGAGTCCGCGCTGGAGTCGGGACTTTCGGCGGCCGGCGTGGATACGTTCCTCGTCGGGCCGATGCCCACGCCGGGCGTGGCCTTCCTCACGCGCGCGCTGCGGCTCTCGGCCGGCATCATGGTGTCGGCATCGCACAACGCCTTCGAGGACAACGGCATCAAGTTCTTCTCCGCCGAGGGCGCGAAGCTCCCCGATGCGGTGGAACACGACATCGAGGCATTGCTCGAGGAGCCGCTCGTCACGCGCGATTCCGCGCACCTGGGCAAGGCCGAACGCGTGCACGACGCCGAGGGGCGTTACATGGAGTTCTGCAAGGGGACGTTCGCCAAGCACCGGACGCTCCGCGGGCTCAAGCTCGTCACCGACTTCGCCCACGGCGCCGGCTACCGCCTCGGCCCCCGCGTCTTCCAGGAACTGGGCGCGGAAGTGGTCGCGATCGGCGTGCATCCCAACGGCATCAACATCAACGACGGCTACGGCGCCACGCACCCGGGGACGATCGCCCGGGCGGTGGTGGAGCACGGCGCCGACTTCGGCATCGCCTTCGACGGCGACGGCGACCGCCTCGTCATGGCCGACCGGGACGGGCGGCTCTTCGACGGCGACCAGCTTCTCTACGTGATCGCCAAGCACCGGCACGAGATCGGCCACCTGCGCGGCGGCATCGTCGGCACCCTCATGACCAACTTCGCCCTGGAGCGGCGGCTCGGGGAGATGGGCATCGACTTCGCCCGCGCCAGGGTCGGCGACCGCTACGTGCTCGAGCTCCTGAACGAGAAGGGCTGGGAGTGCGGCGGCGAGAATTCCGGGCACCTGCTCTGCCTCGACCTGCATTCGACGGGGGACGCGATCATCTCCGCGCTGCAGGTCCTGGAGGCGCTGGTCGCCGCGGGCCAGTCCCTCGGCGAATTCACGCGCGAGCTGACGCTGCTGCCGCAGGTGCTCACCAACGTGCGCCTCGCGGGCAACGGCGACGTGACGGCGCTGCCCGCCGTGCGGGACGCGGTCGCCGCCGCGGAGTCGGCCCTGGCGGGACGGGGGCGGGTGCTGCTGCGCCCGTCGGGGACGGAGCCGGTGATCCGCGTCATGGTGGAGGGGGAGGATCCGGTGCGCGTCAAGTCGCTCGCCGAGTCCATTGCCGAGGCGGTGCGCAAGGCGGCCTGAGGGTCGAGGGGCCGGTTGGCCCGGGTTTCGGGGTGTCACGAACCTGTCACAAGGCGAACGTAAGCTCTGTCGCCATCGGTATCGTTCCCTCGAACCTCTCCCCAGGAGTCCGCATGAAATCCAAGCTTACGGTCATCGCCGCTGCGCTCGCCTTCGGCGTCGCCGGCACCTCCGCCACGACCGCGTTCGCGCAGCAGATCGTCAAGATCGACGGCTCGTCGACCGTCTACCCGGTCACCGAAGCCGTCGCCGAGGAGTTCCAGAAGTCGAAGAAGGGCTCCGTCAAGGTGACGGTCGGCATTTCCGGCACGGGCGGCGGCTTCAAGAAGTTCTGCCGCGCCGAAACCGACATCTCCAACGCCTCGCGTCCGATCCTGAAGAAGGAGATGGAGGACTGCAAGAAGGCCGGCGTCGAGTACATCGAGATGCCGGTGGCCTTCGACGCGCTCACCGTCGTGATCCATCCGCAGAACGACTTCATCAAGCAGATGACGGTCGCCGAACTGAAGAAGATGTGGGAGCCGGCCGCCCAGGGCAAGGTCAAGAGCTGGAAGGACGTCAACGCGGCCTGGCCCGACGTGCCGCTCAAGCTCTTCGGGCCCGGTTCCGACTCCGGCACCTTCGACTACTTCACCGAGGCGGTCACCGGCAAGAGCAAGGCCTCGCGCGGCGACTACACCGCCAGCGAGGACGACAACGTGCTGGTGCAGGGCGTCTCGCGCGACAAGGGCGCCATCGGCTACTTCGGGTTCGCCTACTACGTCGAGAACCAGGGCAAGCTCAAGGCCGTTCCGATCGTCGAGAAGGACGGCAAGCCCGCGGTTGCGCCCTCGATGGAAGCGGTGCTCAAGGGCACCTACCAGCCGCTCGCGCGCCCGATCTTCATCTACGTGAACGTGAAGTCGCTCGCCAAGCCGGAGGTGAAGGAGTTCGTCGGCTTCTACATGAAGGACGGCGCCAAGCTCGCCCGCGAAGTGAAGTACGTTCCGCTGCCCGATAGCGCCTACAAGATCAACATGGAGCACCTGACCAAGATGAAGAAGGGCACCGTGTTCGGCGGCGAGGCCGAAGTGGGCGTCACCATCGAGGAACTCCTCAAGCGCGAAGCCAAGTCCTGACCGCGGACTTGCCGACGCGGGGGCGCGATCCGATCCGCGCCCTCGCTTCCACTTCGATTCCGGCGAGGCCGCCCAGCGGAGTCTAGAATGGCGACCATAGACCTGCCCCGAAGCGCCGCCATGGCCCTCGTCGACCCCGACCGGCTCAAGCACAAGTTCAGCCGCAACATCAAGGAAAGGATCATCGAGATGATCCTGTTCCTCGCGGCGTTCGTGTCGGTGGCGACCACGCTCGGGATCGTCTTCATCCTCTTCTACGAGTCGCTCGCGTTCTTCCGCCACGTCCCGCTGGTGGATTTCTTCACCGACACGATGTGGACGCCGCTCTTCTCCGAGCCGCGCTACGGCATCGCGCCGCTGCTCCTGGGAACGATCGTCACCTCGGCGGTGGCGCTGTGCGTCGCGATACCGGTGGGAACGATCATCGCGATCTACCTTTCCGAGTTCGCGCCGTTTTCCGTGCGCGAAGTCGCCAAGCCCTTCCTGGAGCTGCTCGGCGGGGTCCCGACGATCGTCTACGGCTACTTCGCCCTGGTCTTCGTCACGCCGATCCTGCAGAAGATCTATCCGGCCCTGCCCGGGTTCAACATGCTCTCCGCCGGCCTCGTGATGGGGGTCATGATCATTCCCTACATCAGCTCGGTGGCCGAGGACGCCATGCGCGCGGTGCCGATGAGCCTGCGCGAAGGCTCCTACGCGATGGGTGCGACGCGCTTCCAGACGGCCACGCGGGTGGTGACCCCCGCCGCCATCTCCGGAATCGCCGCCGCCTACATCCTGGGCGTGTCGCGCGCCGTGGGCGAGACGATGATCGTCGCCGTGGCCGCGGGCATGCAGCCCAACTTCACCATCGACCCGACCGAGCCGGCGTCCACGATCACCGCGTACATCGTGCAGGTGGCGCTGGGGGACCTGCCGCACGGCTCCGTCGGCTACCAGTCGATCTTCGCCGCGGGTCTCATGCTCTTCTTCCTGACGCTCGTCTTCAACATCCTCGGCCACTGGATGCGGCGCCGGTACCGGGAAGCGTACTGATCATGGCCGAACGCGGAGCCGACGAAGCGATGAACGCCGCCACGACGGACATCAACCAGCACGCGCGCAAGCTGCGCGAACTGCGCGCGCTCATCGCCAGCCACAAGCGCTGGGACCTGGTCTTCGCCTCGATCGGCGTGCTGGCGCTCATGTTCGGCATCCTCGCCTTCGTCGCTCTCTTCCTCGACATGACGATCGACGGCGCGCCCCGCATCACGCCGGACTTCTTCACGAGCTTCCCGTCGCGCCGGGCCGCGAACGCCGGCATCCTCTCGGCGTGGGTGGGCTCGACCCTCGTCATGCTGGTGACGGCGCTGGCGGCCGTGCCTCTGGGCGTGGGGGCGGGCGTCTACCTGGAGGAGTACGCGCCGCGCAACTGGATGACGGACGTGATCGAGATCAACGTCACCAACCTCGCCGGCGTGCCCTCGATCGTCTACGGCCTGCTGGCCCTCGGCCTCTTCGTCTACCAGTTCGGGCTGGGCCAGAGCATCCTCACCGCCGGCCTCACGCTTGCGCTGCTGATATTGCCGGTGGTGATCGTCGCCACGCGCGAGGCCATCCGGGCGATCCCGATCGCCATCCGCGAGGGCGCCTACGCGCTGGGCGCCACCAAGTGGCAGACGACGCACGACCACATCATCCCGTACTCGATGGCCGGCATCCTCACCGGCGTGATCATCGGGCTGGCCCGCGCCATCGGCGAGACCGCGCCCATCATCACCATCGGTGCGCTCACGTTCATCGCCTTCCTCCCGCCGTCCCCCGTGCAGGCGACACCGCCGTTCGTGAACTTCGAATGGCTGACCTCGCCCTTCACGGTGATGCCGATCCAGATGTTCAACTGGACCTCGCGGCCCGAGGCGGCCTTCCAGGTGAATGCGGCGGCGGCAGGACTGGTGCTGGTGGTGATGACGCTCGTCATGAACGCGCTGGCGATCTACATCCGCTATCGCCTGCGCAAGAACATCAAATGGTAGAAGGGGAGAGCACCATGTCAGCCGTACTCAAGCCTGCCGTCCAGGAGCGGGAGAAGCCCGCGGCCGGCGATCTCGTCGTCAAGGCGGAGGCGAAGGGGCTCAGCTTCTACTACGGCACCTTCAATGCGCTGAAGAAGCTCGACATGCCCGTGTACGAGAAGAAGGTCACGGCGCTCATCGGGCCCTCGGGCTGCGGGAAATCGACCTTCCTGCGCAGCTTCAACCGCATGCACGACCTCTATCCGGGCAACCGCTACGAGGGCGAGATCCGCATGTACCCGGACGACGTGAACATCCTGGCGCCCGACGTGGACCCCATCGAGGTGCGCATGCGCATCAGCATGGTGTTCCAGAAGCCCAACCCGTTTCCCAAGACGATCTACGAGAACGTGGCCTACGGCATGCGCGTGCGCAACGTTCGTGCCCGGGCGGTGCTGGACCAGAAGGTGGAGCAGGCGCTGCGCGGCGCGGCGCTGTGGGACGAGGTGAAGGATCGCCTGCACGATCTCGCCTTCAACCTGTCCGGCGGCCAGCAGCAGCGGCTCTGCATCGCGCGGGCGCTGGCGACCGATCCGGAAATCCTCCTTTTCGACGAGCCGACGTCCGCGCTCGACCCCATCGCCACCGCCTCGATCGAGGAACTCGTGGACGAGCTGCGCCAGCGGGTCACCATCCTCATCGTGACGCACAACATGCAGCAGGCGGCGCGGGTCTCCGACTACACGGCCTACATGTACCTGGGCGAGATCATCGAGTTCGGCGAGACGGACCAGATCTTCATCAAGCCGCGCCAGAAGGCGACCGAGGACTACATCACCGGCCGTTTCGGCTAGCGGCCGAAGCTGCCGTAAGCAAACCGTAGCACTCCGGTCACGGCGCGGTCACCGCGCGCCCCTAACGTATGGGCAATCCAACGCACATGCGAGGGCACGATGACCGCAAGAGGCCGATTTCCCGGGGACACCTCCCGATTCGCCGTCACCATCGCCAGGGACCGCGCGATCATCGCGGAAGCGCAGCGCCTGCGCTACCGCGTGTTCGGCGAGGAGCTGGGCGCGCGACTGGCGTCCCGCGACCGCGGCGTCGACGAGGACGAATTCGACCGCCATTGCGACCATCTGGTCGTGCGCGACGTCGTCTCGGGCGCGGCCGTCGGCACCTACCGAATTCTCTCCCCGGAAGCGCGCGCGCGCGATCGGCGGCTACTACTCGGAGCGCGAGTTCGATCTCGGCCGGCTCGGCGCGCTGCGCGGCCGCATGGCGGAAGTGGGACGCACCTGCGTCGATCCCGCCCATCGCTCGGGCGTGGTGATGCTCCTCATGTGGTCGGCGCTGGCGAAGTACGCCATCGACAATCGCCACGATTACCTGATCGGGTGCGCGAGCGTCGGCCTCGGTGACGGCGGGCAGGGTGCGGCCGCGATCTTCCGGCGCATCGCCGCGGACGGACTGGCGCCGGAGGAGTTCCGCGTCTACCCGCGCTGCCCGCTGCCGCTGCACGAGCACGCTCCCGGCGCGGCCGTTCCCGTGCCGCCGCTGGTGAAGGGCTACCTGGGCCTGGGTGCCTGGGTCTGCGGGGAGCCGGCCTGGGATCGCGACTTCAACTGTGCCGATCTGCCGATGCTCCTTTCGCTCGATCGGCTCGACGCGCGGTTCGCCCGCCACTTCCTGAACCGGGCGGCCTGAGCGATCTGAAGCGGTCCTAGGCGGGCGTTGAAATGAAGGACGCGGCACCGTCCTTCGCGGCAACGAGATGCGAGGCAAACTGCACGGGGCTCGCTCCCAGGAGTACTGCTCGGCGTAGCCGCGCACTTCGGCGCGGTCGAGCAGGAGCGCGGTCATGGCGGCCTCGCGCAGGTCCTCGTTGAGTATGCCGGCGCGGGGCTCCTTGATTACGTCGATGGGGCCGCGTACCGGAAAGGCTGCCACGGGCGTGCCGCACGCCATCGCTTCCAGCAGCACCAGCCCGAAGGTGTCGGTGCGACTGGGAAAGACGAACACGTCCGCGCGCTGGTAGCAGGCCGCCAGTTCGGCACCCGTCTTCATGCCGACGAAGACGGCATCCGGGTAGCGCCTCTGCAGGCGTGCACGTTCCGGGCCATCGCCGACGACCAGTTTGGTGCCCGGCAGGTCCAGCGCGAGGAAGGCGGGCAGGTTCTTCTCCACGGCCACCCGCCCGACGAAGACGAACACCGGGCCGGGATACTCCGTGTAGCGCGCCGGCCGGGGGTGGAAGAGTTCGAGATCGACGCCGCGCGACCAGTCCGCGACACGGCTGAACCCGCGTTGCTCGAGCATCGTGCGGATCGTGTCGGTGCCGACCAGCACGGCCGACGAGGGCCGGTGAAAGCGCCGCAGCCAGGCGTAGGTCCACGCGAGCGGAATGCCGAAACGCGGCTGCACGTATTCCGGAAAGCAGGTGTGATAGGCGGTCGTGAACGCGAGGCCGTTGGCCACGCAGTAGTCGCGCGCGGCGATGCCTACGGGACCCTCGGTCGCGATGTGGACGGCTTCCGGCTGCAGCTCGCGGAACCGCCTGGCGACCTCGCGACCGGGCAGGACGGCCAGCGGTATTTCCGGATAGGTGGGCATCGGCACCGTGCGCATCCCTTCGGGCGACAGCACGTGCACGTCGTACCCGAGGCGTCCCAGGCACGCGATCGTGTTGCGCAGCGTCACCACCACGCCGTTGACCTGCGGCGCCCAGGCGTCAGTCACCAGCAACAGGCGCATGCTCGTCCTCCCTGGCCATGGCCACTGCGGTCTGCTTGAGCGTTGCGATGGCACGCCAGTCGATGAGCCGCAGCTCGCCGGTCTCGAGCTCGACCAGCGCGGTGAGGCTCTCCACCCAGTCGCCGTCGTTGCAGTAGAGGATGCCGCCGATCTCGCGGATCTCGGCCTTGTGGATGTGCCCGCAGACCACGCCGTCGAAGTCGCGGCGCCTGGCCTCGTGCGCGAGGGCTTCCTCGAAGTCCGTCATGTAGGAGACGGCGTTCTTCACGCGCACCTTGAGGAACTGCGAGAGCGACCAGTAGGAAAGTCCGAGCGCGCCATCGCCTGGTTCAGCCACTGGTTGAGCTTGAGCACCGTGCAGTAGGCCCAGTCGCCCAGGTGGGCCAGCCAGCGCGCGCGCTGCACCACCGCATCGAAGAGATCGCCGTGGGTCACCAGCAGGCGGCGGCCATCGGCCGTCCAGTGCACCGCTTCGTCGCGGATCTCGATGCCGCCGAAGGCCACGCCGAGAAAGTCGCGCAGGGCCTCGTCGTGATTGCCCGCGATGTAGACGCACGCGCGTGCCCTTGCGTGCCTTGCGCAGCACCTTCTGCACGACGTCGTTGTGGCTCTGGTGCCAGTACCAGCGGCGCTTGAGCTGCCAGCCGTCGACGATGTCGCCGACCAGGTAGAGGTAGGTGCTGTCGGTGTGGCGCAGGAATTCCAGCAGGTGATTCGCCTGGCACCCCGGCGTCCCCAGGTGCAGGTCGGAGATGAAGATGGAACGGAAGCGCAGCGCCGGCGAGGCATCGATCATGTCCCGGCATTGTCCGCGCGGCGCAAGTAAGGAGTGGGTCAGTTGCGTGACGGAATCGTGGCAATGCCCGCGCAGCATCGCTTCCGCAGCGCATGGTCGTCATCGGGGTGAAACATGCGTGGCCTACCATCGCGTTTCCTCTTGGCGGAAAGGCTGCAACGTTCCTCTCCGGCGTCACCAGGTGCTCCTCCGTCCTCTGGTGGCTTTCGGGGCGGCCTTCGGGCCGCCCCTTTTCTATTGTCACGGAAGTGTCATCCGCTCCCCGTAACCTCCCTGTCACGAAAGCCACGGGGAGAACCATGGGCATCACTCTGGATGTGTTCCGCAACGAGACGGATGGAGAGGCCTTCCCCGCGGGTCACGTCATCTTTTCCGAGGGCGATCCCGGCAACGCCCTGTTCGTCGTCCTCGAGGGGGAAGTGGAGCTGCGCATCAACAGGGCGGTCGTCGAGACCCTCGGACCCGGGGAGCCTTTCGGCGAAATGGCGCTGATCGACCACGCGCCGCGCATCGCGACCGCCATCGCGAAGACCCCCTGCAAGCTCCTGGCGATTCCCGAGAAGCGGTTCCTGTTCATGGTGCAGCAGACGCCCCACTTCTCCCTGCAGATCATGCGGGTGATGGCGGAGCGCCTGCGCAAGATGAACCAGCGCAGCTGAGGCGGGTGCCGGTCAGCCTCCCTGCGGCCTCGCGAATCCACTGCACGACGGATTCCGGCGCCGGGATGCGTCCCGTGCTGACGAGCTTGCCGTTGATCGAGAGGCCGGGGGTCTTGTAGACCTCTGCCGCGATGATCTCCTTCATGTCCGTGACCTTGAGGATTTCGCCGGCGACACCTGCTTCGGCGAGAGCTTTCGCGGAGATCTCCTCGAGCTTGCGGCAGTTGGCGCAGCCCGGTCCGAATACCTTGATGGTGAGCATGGTCAGGTTCCCTGTGGTGTTGCGGAATGAGAGGCGCCGATGCGAGTCACGAGCAGTGCCAGCAAGGCGACGAATGCGGCCACGGCGAGCGCAATGCCGAACGGCGACGTGCCGTCGACCCACGCGCCGTAGGCAAAGCCCGCCACCGCGCTGAACAGCGCGACGAGGCACACGTAGGCGAAGGTCATGCGCCGGCCGATGATGGCGGCGATGATGAGGATCGACTGCAGGCTCAGCTCCGGGTCCGCCATCAGGTAGGCGAGCAGCGGGCCCTCGGTGCATGCCGAGCTCCAGGAACATCTTCGCGATGGGCACTTCCACGAGGGTCGGGAAGTACATGAAGACACCGAAGGCGACGCCGGCCAGGTTGCCGCCGACCGTGTTGGCCCCGGCCAGGTACTGGATCCACTCGGGCCGGATGAGCACGCGCAGGATGCCGACCACGAAGACGCCGGCCACGAGCAGCGGGAAGATCTGCTTCATGAAGCGCCACGATTCCCACAGCCAGGCCTGCAGTTCCTCGCGCGGCAGCCCGCGCCGCGCGATCGCGCCGAGGAGGCCGAGACAAATGGCCACGGCGACGAATCGGCCGGTGATGCCGACATCGAGGCCGGCGGCGCCCGTGCGCACCGCGAGGCTTGCGACGAGCAGCGTGGCGGCGATCAGTGCGAGGCTCGCACGCGTCCAGGCGCTGAAGCCTTCGTGGATGCCCTCCAGCCCCTTCCAGGCGCACGCCGCGATCAGGGCGAGGAGCGCGATCAGCACCACTCCCTGAACCGAGATCCCTTCCTCCCCGCGGCCCGCATCGTGGGGCACGAGATCGTCGAGAACGGCCTGCCAGGGGCGCGTGTCCCCGAGCGGCAGATGGAGGTCGAGGATGGCATCGGCGAGGAAGGCGAACTTGAGCGTTCCCGCGAGCAGGAGAGCGACCCATGTCGCCAGGAACGCGAGCGCCGGCCGGCTCATCCTGCCGGGCTCGTCTCCCGCGAAAAGCGTGTCCGCGGATTGGTCGCGGGCCGCGTCGTCGGCGCGGAACAGCATCGCCATGATCAGGCCGATGCCGATGCCGAACGCGAGCGACAGCAGGAAGCGCGCCGCGGCGAGGTCGGCGCCGAGCACGCCGCCCGTATAGACGAGCGCGAGGATGTTGGCCGCGGGCGCGAAGAAAAGGAAGGTGATCGCCGGCCCCAGCCCGGCGCCCTTGCGATAGATGCCGGCGAAGAGCGGCACGATGGTGCAGGAACAGACCGCGAGCAGCGAGCCTGCTGCAGCTGCTGCGGGATACGACACCGCGCGAGACGCATTGCGGCCGAGAAAGCGCGTGACCGCCTCCTTCGGGATCAGCGCCGTCATGGCGCCGGCGATGAAGAACGCCGGAACGAGGCAGAGCAGCACATGCGCGGCGAGGTAGGCAGCCAGGTTGCCGAGGCCCGCCTCGAGCAGTGGCAAGACGCTTGCATGGCAACCCACTCACGGTCGTCGACTTTCCGGCGGTGAGGCCGGGTCGCCCACGCCCTGCTACCCATCTTTCGCTCCGGGCCTCGTCGAGTCTTGACCCAAGTCAAGTTTCCGGGTTCGCGAACTGTTGAAATGATCGCGAATCCGCATACCCCCCAGGTTCTCCCGGGGGTATGGGACGGAAACGGGCAGATACCCCCGACGACGCAAGCGGCTCAGGAGGCCTCCAAATGAAGCTAACGAGAAGGGAATTCATCAAGGCGTCGGTCGCATTCGCCGGCGCCATGGCGGCAGGTTGCGCGACGACGGGGGAAGAAATACCCGTGACCAGCGCGATGGCGCTGCGCAAGGCGAAGGCGGCGGGCCCCGCCAAGGGCGAGTGGGTGGCCTCCACCTGCCAGGGCTGCACGCAATGGTGCGCGATCCAGATCTACGTGCAGAACGGACGCGCCACCCGCGTGCGCGGCAACCCGCTCAGCAAGACCAACCACGGCTACGTCTGCCCGCGCGGCCACATGATCCCGCAGCAGGTCTACGACCCGGACCGCATCAAGGTGCCGATGAAGCGCACCAACCCGGCCAAGGGCCGCGGCATCGACCCGAAGTTCGTGCCCATCACCTGGGACGAGGCGCTCGACACCGTCGCCGAGAAGATGATCGCGCTGCGCAAGGCGGGCGAGCCGCAGAAGTTCGTCTACATGCGCGGGCGCTACTCGCCGACCTCCACGGACCTGCTCTACGGCACGCTTGCCCAAGATCTTCGGCACGCCCAACTACTTCTCGCACAGCGCCATCTGCGCCGAAGCCGAGAAGATGGGCCCCGGCCTCACGCAGGGGTTCTTCGGCTACCGCGACTACGACCTCGACAAGACCAACTGCCTGGTGGCCTGGGGTTGCGACCCGCTGGCCTCCAACCGCATGGTGCCCAACGTGATCCACCGCTTCGGCGAGATCGTGAAGCGCGGCACGGTGATCGCGGTCGACCCGCGGCTCTCCAACGTGGCCGCCAAGGCGCAGGAGTGGCTGCCCCTCAACCCGGGCACCGACGGCGCGCTGGCCGGCGCCATCGCGCACGTGATCCTCACCGAAGGCCTGTGGAGCCGCGAGTTCGTCGGCGACTTCAAGGACGGGAAGAACCTGTTCGTGGCCGGCAAGGCGGTGGACGAGGCGGCCTTCGCGGAGAAGGAGACCAACGGCGTGGTGAAGTGGTGGAACCTGGAGCTCAAGGACCGCACGCCGGCCTGGGCCGAGAAGGAGACGGCGATCCCCGCGGCGCAGATCGTGCGCGTGGCGCGCGCCATGGGCAAGGCGGCGCCGAAGGTCGCGGTGTGGATGGGGCCGGGCGCGGCGATGCACCCGCGCGGCACCTACAGCGCGATGGCGGTGCATGCGCTCAACGGCCTGCTGGGCTCGATCGACGTCGAGGGCGGCGTCTGGCAGTCGAGCAGCGCGCCGACGGCGAAGTTCGCCAGCGCCGACAAGTACGTCGACGAAGTCGCCAAGACCGGCTCCAAGGGCAAGAAGCTCGACGGCCGCGGCGCCAAGGACATGCCGGCGATGATGAACGCGAGGCCCGGCAGCGGCGTGGTGACCAACAACGTCGCCAACGGCATGCTCAAGGACCCGGGCGCGGTGAAGGTGTTCATGTCCTCGTGGTCGAACTTCAACTTCTCGTGCACCGGAGCGGACCGCTGGGACAAGGCCATGGCGAAGGTTCCCTTCTTCGTCCACATGGTGACCAACGCCTCGGAGATGACGCAGTTCGCCGACATCGTGCTGCCCGCGACCTTCAACTCGGCCGAAGGCTGGTCGATCGTGACCAACATGGCCAACGGCCACGGCTACGCGTCGATCCAGCAGGGGGCCGTCAAGCGCCTGTGGGACGTGAAGCAGGAAGAGACGGAAGTGATGTGGCTGCTGGCCGAGAAGCTCAAGGCCAAGGGCTTCCCGAACCTGTTCGACTACTACTCCCAGGAGTTCAAGGATCCGGAAACCGGCAAGGCCCCGACGACGGCCATGGAGTTCAGCGTGATCGCCACCAAGATCACGAGCGCGGCGATCTGGAAGGCGAAGGAGCCGCTCAAGGGCGATGCCCCCGTGGCCGGCTGGGAGGACTTCCGCAAGAAGGGCATGTTCAGCGGCCCGAAGTACACGCTCAAGAAGGGCTGGGGCGGCAAGTTCGCCACCGCGACCAAGAAGTTCGAGTTCTACAGCGAGACGCTGAAGAAGGGCCTCCTCGAGCACGCCAAGAAGTACGAGACGACCACCGACGACATCCTGGCCGTCAGCGGCTATGTCGCGCGAGGCGAAGTGGCCTTCGTGCCGCACTACGAGCCCGTCAAGCGGCACGGCAGCGTGCAGGACTACCCGTTCACCTTCGTGGACTACAAGTCGCGCCTGAACCGCGAGGGCCGCTCGGCGAACCTGCCGCTGTACCAGGAGTTCAAGAAGGTCGATCCGGGTGACGTGTCGTACAGCGACGTATTGAAGATGAACCCGGCCGACGGCGCGAAGCTCGGCCTGAAGACCGGCGACACGGTGAAGGTCACCTCGATGGCCGGCTCGATCACCGCGCAGCTCAAGCTGTGGGAGGGCGTGCGTCCGGGCACGGTCACCAAGTGCTACGGGCAGGGCCACTGGGCCTACGGGCGCGTGGCGACCGACGCCTACGGCAAGTCGGCGACGCGCGGCGGCAACAACAACGAGATCCTGGTCGACGACTACGACCGCCTGAGCGGCGCCACGGCGCGCAACGGCGGCTTCACCGGCGTCCGGATCGCCAAGGCCTGACCCCACCCGCGAGCCACAGGAGAAAAAAATGAAATACGGAATGGTGATCGACCTCCAGCGCTGCGTGGGATGCGGAGCATGCGCCTTCGCCTGCAAGGCCGAGAACAACACCCGCACGCGCGGCGACGGCCAGAGCTTCAACTGGGCCGACTTCGTGATGAAGACCGAGGGAACATTTCCCAATGTCACGCACTGGGTGATGCCGGTGCTGTGCAACCACTGCTCGGACGCGCCGTGCGTGGCGATTTGCCCGACGGAACCGAAGGCGATGTTCAAGACGCCCGAAGGCATCACGATGCACGACTCGGAGCTGTGCATCGGTTGCCGGCGCTGCCAGCGCGCGTGCCCGTACAGCGCGCGCGAACTCGGGCCGGAAAGCCTCGACGGCGCGACCTACAGCGTCATCAGCTTCAACCCCGACGGCAAGCCCGCGCAGCCGCAGTGGGCGGACACGACGGCCCTCATCGCCGGTTGCACCTCGGCGCCGGCGGACGTGGCCAAGGCCTGCGGCACCGCCGTGCCGGCGCTCAACGCGTTTGTCGAGGGCGACGAGAAGAACGTGCGCCCCGATGGCGTGGTCGAGAAGTGCACCTTCTGCTACCACCGCACGCTGAACGGCCTGCAGCCGGCCTGTGTCGAGGTGTGTCCGTCGAAGGCGCGCATCTTCGGCGACCAGGACGATCCGAAGTCCGAGATCGCCCAGGTGCTCAAGGCGCAGAAGTCCTTCCGCCTGCAGGAGGACAAGGGAACCAAGCCCAACGTGCACTACATCAACAAGTACGCCGCGCGGGCCTGAGTTTCCGCGCGCGATACACTGGGGGCGGGTCGTACCCGCCCCTGTTTTTTGAGGAGTCCGCATGACCGACCATGACCCGGCGGGAGATGCCGCCCGAGCCGACTTCTGCCGCTTCCTTGCCGCCTGCTACTACGAGCCGGCGGCGGCGTTCGCCGAGGAGAAGCTCTTCGACTCGATGGCATTGGCCGCGTCGCATTTCGACCCGGAACTGGAGAGGGGTGCGGGCCGCCTGGGCGAGGCATTCGCCGCGGAAAGCCTCGACGACCTGCTCGTCGACTACACGCGCCTTTTCCTGGGCCCGGTCGATGCCCCGGCGCGGCCCTACGGGTCGGTCTGGCTGGGACCGGACAAGCTCACCATGCAGGACACCACGATGGCGGTCGTGGCCCTCTACGAGGAAGGCGGGTTCGACATCGCCGAGGATTTCCGCGAGCTGCCCGACCATGTCGCCGCGGAACTCGAGTTCCTCTACCTCCTGCTTTTCCGCGAGGCCAGGGCCCGCCGCGACGGCGATGCCAAGACGCTGGCGTCGGCTGCCGACCTGAAGGGACGCCTCCTGCGCGAGCATCTCGGGCGCTGGGTCGGGCCGTTTGCCGCGGCGGTGAGCGATGCGGCTGCCAGTGCGTTCTATCGCGAGCTGGGCAACCTGACCAATGGATTCGTGATGATGGAAGCGCGCAGGGCCGCTGCGGCCTGAGCGAGGAGAGACCGGCAATGGCACGCTTTCTCGTTCGCGGCGCCGGCGACATCGGCTCGGCAATCGCGGTTCGCCTGCGATCGCTGGGGCACGTGGTCGTCCTGCACGACTCGCCGCGGCCCGCGCATGCGCGGCGCGGCATGTCGTTCACCGATGCCCTGTTCGGAGAGCCCTGCACGCTGGCTGGCGTGTTTGCGAAGCGGGCTTCCGGCACTGAAAGCCTCGTGAGGATGCTCGCCTGCGGCAAGGCGCTGCCGCTATCCGATGCCGACTTCGGCGCCGTTCTCGCGACCGTCGCTCCCGACGTGCTGGTCGACGCGCGCATGCACAAGCATGGAACGCCGGAATCGCTGCTCGGACTGGCGCCATTTGCGGTGGGCGTCGGCCCCGGATTCGTCGCTGGCGCCAATGCCGACGTCGTGATCGAAAGCGCGTGGGGAGAGCGTCTCGGGGAAGTCATCCGTGAGGGCGCCGCCCGCGCCTATTCCGGCGAACCGCGCCTCCTCGGCGGCCATGGCCGGGAGCGCTATGTCTACGCGCCGCTCGCGGGCACGTTCGCAACGACGTTCGCCATCGGCAGCCCCGTGATCCAGGGCGAGGAGGTGGCGAGAATCGGCGTTGCGAGTGTCCGTGCGCCGCTTTCCGGCGTCCTGCGCGGGCTGACCCACGACGGGGCCCATGTCGAGCCTCGCACGAAAGTCCTCGAAGTGGACCCGCGAGGCGAGGAGGCCTGCGTGTTCGGCGTCGGAGAGCGCCCTGGCAGCATCGCCTCCGGTATCTCCGCGCCATTTCCAAGCTGCCCATCGGAGCCTGAGCCATGGAAACCCTGGATGCCGCGGAACTGCTGTCCGCCCTCGGGCATGAATCGCGGCTGGCCATCTTCCGGATTCTCGTCGAGGCGGGCGCGCCGGGAATGAACGCCGGCGCCATCGGCGAGAAGGTCGGGCTGGCCCCGCCGACGCTGTCGTTCCACCTCGCCCATCTCAGCCGGGTCGGGCTCATTGCCGGAAGGCAGGAGAAGCGCTTCATCTATTACTCCGCCAACTATCCGCGCATGGACGACCTGCTCAGCTTCCTTACGTCGAACTGTTGCCACGGAAACGCTTGCCTGCCCAAGACCGCTGCGTCTGGTGCTGCGGCTGTCGCCCAGGTGGTGCTGCAGAGGCGCAACCGGGTCGGCAACAAGAAGGGTTGAGGCGCCTGCGTGAAGGCAGTCGCGGCGGTCTAGGCCCCGCGCGCCTCGTACCAGGGCTTGGTCGCGTTGACCACGCGCACCACCAGCAGCATCACCGGCACCTCGATCAGCACGCCGACCACGGTCGCCGAGCGCCGCGCCGGACTCGAAGCCGAAGAGGCTGATGGCCGCGGCCACGGCGAGCTCGAAGAAGTTCGAGGCGCCGATGAGCGCCGACGGGCAGGCGACGCTGTGCTTTTCGCCCACCGCGCGGTTGAGCAGGTAGGCGAGCGAAGAGTTGAAGAACACCTGGATCAGGATCGGCACCGCGAGCAGCGCGATGACGAGCGGCTGCTTGAGGATCGCGTTGCCCTGGAAGGCGAAGAGCAGAACGAGCGTGGCGAGCAGCGCCGCCACCGACCAGGGCTGGATCTTCGCCATCGCCGCGTCGAACGCTTCCTGCCCGCGCGAAAGCAGCTGCCGGCGGATCACCTGCGCGATGATCACCGGGATCACGATGTAGAGAACGACCGAGGTGAAGAGCGTGTCCCACGGCACGGTGATGCTGGCCACGCCGAGGAGGAAGCCGACCACCGGCGCGAAGGCGAAGATCATGATCACGTCGTTCAGCGCCACCTGCGAGAGCGTGAAGTAGGGGTCGCCGTTGGTGAGCCGGCTCCACACGAACACCATCGCCGTGCAGGGCGCGGCCGCGAGCAGGATGAGGCCGGCGATGTAGCTGTCGATCTGCTCCGCCGGCAGCAGCGGCGCGAAGAGATGGCGGATGAAGACCCAGGCGAGGAAGGCCATCGAGAAGGGCTTCACCAGCCAGTTGATGACGAGAGTCACGCCGATGCCCTTCACGTGCCCCTTCACCTGGTGCAGGGCGCCGAAGTCGATCTTCAGCAGCATCGGGATGATCATCACCCAGATGAGCAGGCCCACCGGCAGGTTGACCTTGGCCACCTCCATCGCCCCGATGGCCTGGAAGACGCCGGGCAGGAACTGCCCGAGCGCGATGCCGACGACGATGCAGAGCGCCACCCACGCGGTCAGGTAGCGCTCGAAGAAGCCGATGGCGGGGGCGGGCGCCGTGGAAGAAATGGCGTTCACGCGGACTTGCCGATCTCGGCGAGTTTCCTTTGCAGGGAGAGCTTGTCGAGCTTGTTCAGGGGCAGGCTGGTGAGGAGCGATATGCGCCGTTGCAGGAGCATATAGGTGTCGAGAAAGGCCTTGCGCTTGGCCGCGTCCTCGCCGTCGACCGCCGCCGGATCCGGGATGCCCCAGTGCGCGCTCATCGGCTGCCCGGGCCAGACGGGACAGACTTCCGCCGCGGCCGAATCGCACACCGTGAAGACGAAGTCGAGTGCCGGCGCACCGGGCGCGGCGAACTCGTCCCAGCTCTTGCTGCGCAGTTCCTCGGTCGCGATGCGGTTCTTCTGCAGCAGTTCGATGGCGTAGGGATTCACGCGCCCACCCGGGTGGCTGCCGGCGCTGTAGGCGCGGAAGCGTCCCTGGCCCATCGCATTGAGGATCGCCTCGCCGAGGATGGAGCGGGCGGAATTGCCGGTGCAGAGGAAAAGCACGTTGTAGGGTCGGTCGGTCATGGCGAATCTCATCGGTCGGGCAATGGCTTTCCGTCAACTGCATTTCCCCTTTTCGGGGCATGGGAGCGCAGCGAGCCAGGCCGTTTCCATCGGCTCGATGCACTCCCCGGGCATGCCCCGGCAGCAGTTTTCGGTGAGGTAGGTCATGAGGGCGGCCATCCCCTCGTAGTTGGCCGAGTAATAGATGAACCGTGCCGCAGTCCTTGGCGTGACGAGACCGGCCCGGGTGAGTTCCTTGAGGTGGAACGACAGGGTGGCGGGAGTGACACCGAGGGTCGTGGCGATGGCACCGGCGGACATGCCTTCCGCCCCGGCCTGCACCAGCAGCCGGAAGATGGCGAGGCGGGTTTCCTGGGCAAGGGCAGCCAGGGCGTCGATGGCGTGTTTGGATTCCATGTTTCGAAGATTATCGAAATAAGAAACGGACTGTCAACCCCGAGCTTTTGCGGGAAGCCAGGAGCATTCGAAGGACCGACGGGCAAGGGCCTGCCGGGAGGCAAAATTGACCCGCCATCCCCCGATGCCGTAAAATCCGTCGGTTTTGAGGGGCGCAAATGCGGCAGAAATTCGTCGTCGGGAACTGGAAGCTCAACGGGAGCCTTTCCGGCAACGAAACCCTGCTGCGGGGAATCCTCGCGGGAGTGTCGGCCCGGGAGGGGCGGTACCTGGCGGTTTGCGTTCCGGCCCCGTACCTGGCCCAGGTCCGCGGGCTGCTCGAGGGAACGCCTGTCGGCTGGGGCGGTCAGGACGTAAGCCGGTTCGACAAGGGCGCGTACACGGGGGAAGTCTCCGGCGCGATGCTCCGCGAGTTCGGGGCCACCTACGCGATCGTCGGGCATTCCGAGCGGCGCACCCTGTTCGGGGATACCGACGCGGTCGTGGCGGAGAAATTCGCCGCGGCGCGCAAGTCCGGCCTCACGCCGATCTTCTGCGTGGGCGAAACGCTCGAGGAGCGCGAGCGCGGCGTGACGCAGTCGGTGCTGGCCCGGCAGCTGGATGCGGTGCTGGAGAAGCAGGGCGCGGCGGCGCTGGATGGTGCGTTGCTGGCCTACGAGCCGGTCTGGGCCATCGGCACGGGCAGGACCGCGACGTCGGCGCAGGCGCAGGAAGCGCATGCGTTCCTGCGCGGAAGGGTGGCGGCGAAGGATGCGGCCGTGGCCGCGCGACTGCCCCTCTTGTACGGCGGCAGCATGAAGGGCAGCAATGCGGCGGAATTGTTGGCGATGCCGGATGTCGATGGCGGTCTCATCGGCGGGGCGTCGCTGGTAGCGGAAGATTTCCTGGCGATCTGGCGTGCTGCGCTCGCCGCAGCATAGTCGAGGAACGAGCCAGCAACTGACAGGCAAGGGATCGAAATGCATACCGTGGTAGTCGTACTACACATACTCGCGGCCGCGGCCATCGTCGTGCTCGTGCTGTTGCAGCACGGCAAGGGCGCCGACATGGGCGCGGCATTCGGCAGCGGCTCGGCGGGCAGCCTCTTCGGCTCCTCCGGCGCCGCCAACTTCCTGTCGCGCTCCACCGGCATCCTCGCGGCGGTGTTTTTCATGACCAGCCTCGGCCTCACCTTCCTCGCGTCGTCGCCCTCGAAGTCCGGCGGCGTCACGCAGTCGATCGAGACGGAAACGAAGAAGGGCGATGCCAAGCCGGCAGTGCCCGCACCGGCGACGCCGGCGCCGTCCGGGGATCCCGCCTCGAAGTCCGTGGAAATCCCGAAGTAGTCCTCGCAGCACCTGCTGTTCGCTGTACGTCGTGCGGTCGTGGTGGAATTGGTAGACACGCTGTCTTGAGGGGGCAGTGCCGAAAGGCGTGAGAGTTCGAGTCTCTCCGACCGCACCAGTTTCGAGGAAGTCGCCGGGCTTCCGGTAACATCCGGCACGGGTTCCGCGGTCCACAAGGCGCCATGCTGGAAAACTACTTTCCCGTCCTGCTGTTCCTCGCCATCGGATGCGCCGTGGGCATAGGCGCCATCGTGGCGAGCGGCGTGCTGGGCCGCCTCACCGGCGCCCACAATCCCGACCCGGAAAAGCTCACCCCCTACGAGTGCGGCTTCGAGGCGTTCGAGGACGCGCGCATGAAGTTCGACGTGCGCTACTACCTGGTGGCGATCCTCTTCATCCTGTTCGACCTCGAGATCGCCTTCCTCTTCCCCTGGGCGATCGTGCTGCAGGAGATCGGCTGGTTCGGCTACTTCTCGATGATGGTGTTCCTCGCCATCCTCGTCGTCGGCTTCATCTACGAGTGGAAGAAGGGGGCTCTCGAATGGGAGTGATGCCATGGGCGCCCTGAAGGAAGGCGGCATTTCCGACCAGGGCTTCGTCGTGACCCAGGTCGACAACGTGCTCAACTGGGCGCGCACCGGGTCGCTCTGGCCCATGACCTTCGGGCTGGCCTGCTGCGCGGTCGAGATGATGCACGCCGGGGCGTCCCGCTACGACCTCGACCGCTTCGGCATCGTCTTCCGCCCCAGCCCGCGCCAGTCCGACCTCATGATCGTGGCCGGCACCCTCTGCAACAAGATGGCGCCCGCGCTGCGCCGCGTCTACGACCAGATGGCGGAACCGCGCTGGGTGCTTTCCATGGGCTCGTGCGCCAACGGCGGCGGCTACTACCACTACTCCTACTCCGTCGTGCGCGGCTGCGACCGCATCGTTCCCGTGGACATCTACGTTCCCGGGTGCCCGCCGACGGCCGAGGCATTGATCTACGGGCTGCTGCAGCTGCAGAACAAGATCAAGCGCACCCACACCATCCGGCGCGCCTGACCTTGGACGAGCTCCTGCAATCCCTGCAAGGGGACGTCGCCGCCGCGCTCGGGGAGCGGGTCGTCCGCACGGTCGCCGACCGCGGCGAGCTCACGATCGAGCTGAAGTCGACCGACCTCGTGGAGGCCGCGCGCATCCTGCGCGACCACGAGTCGCTCGCCTTCGCGATCCTCGTCGACCTGTGCGCCAACGACTACGAAGGGTTCGGGGACGCTCCGCCCGCGGGGCCGCGCTTCGCCGTGGTCCTGCACCTCCTGTCCATCCGCCACAACCGCCGCCTGCGCGTGAGGGTCTTCTGTCCCGACGACGGCTTCCCGGTGGTCGATTCCCTCATCGACGTGTGGCCGGCGGCCAACTGGTACGAGCGCGAGGCGTTCGACCTCTACGGCGTGGTCTTCGAGGGGCACCCCGACCTGCGCCGCATCCTCACCGACTACGGCTTCATGGGGCACCCGTTCCGCAAGGACTTCCCCATCTCCGGCCACGTCGAGATGCGCTACGACCCGGTGCAGAAGCGGGTCGTCTACCAGCCGGTCACCATCGAGCCGCGCGAGATCGTGCCCCGCGTCATCCGCGAGGATTCCTACGGGACGGGCAAGAGCTGATGGCCGAGATCAAGAACTACACGATGAACTTCGGGCCGCAGCATCCGGCGGCGCACGGCGTGCTGCGCCTGGTGCTGGAGCTCGACGGCGAGGTCGTGCAGCGCGCCGATCCCGCACATCGGGCTGCTGCACCGCGGCACGGAAAAGCTCGCGGAGACGCGCACCTACCTGCAGAGCGTGCCGTACATGGACCGCCTCGACTACGTGTCGATGATGGCCAACGAGCACGCCTACGTGATGGCGATCGAGAAGCTGATCGGCGTCACGGTTCCGGAACGCGCGCAGTACATCCGCGTGATGTTCGACGAGATCACGCGCATCCTCAACCACCTGCTGTGGATCGGCTCGCACGCGCTCGACGTGGGCGCCATGACGGTGTTCCTCTACGCCTTCCGCGAGCGCGAGGACCTCTTCGACATGTACGAGGCGGTGTCCGGCGCGCGCATGCACGCGGCCTACTACCGCCCGGGCGGCGTGTACCGGGACCTTCCCGAGCGCATGCCGCAGTACCAGTCGACCAACCAGCGCAGCGCTGCGGAGATCGTGCGCCTGAACGAGAACCGCCAGGGCTCGCTCCTCGACTTCGTCGAGGACTTCACCAACCGCTTCCCGGCCTACGTCGACGACTACGAGACGCTGCTCACGGAAAACCGCATCTGGAAGCAGCGCACCGTGGGCATCGGCGTGGTCACGCCGGAGCGCGCGCAGGCGCTCGGCTTCACCGGCCCGATGCTGCGCGGCTCGGGCATCGCCTGGGACCTGCGCAAGAAGCAGCCCTACGAAGTCTACGACCGCATGGACTTCGACATCCCCATCGGCACCAACGGCGACTGCTACGACCGGTACCTGGTACGCGTGCAGGAGATGCGCGAGTCCAACCGCATCATCCGGCAGTGCATCGCCTGGCTGCGCGGCAACCCCGGCCCCGTCATCACCGACGACCACAAGGTGGCGCCGCCTTCGCGCGAGGAGATGAAGTCCTCGATGGAGGAGCTGATCCACCACTTCAAGCTCTTCACCGAGGGCATGCACGTGCCGCCGGGCGAGGTGTACGCGGCCGTCGAGCATCCCAAGGGCGAGTTCGGCATCTACCTCGTCTCCGACGGGGCCAACAAGCCCTGGCGCCTGAAGATCCGCGCGCCCGGCTTCCCGCACCTGGCGGCCATGGACGAGATGACGCGCGGCCACATGATCGCGGACGTGGTGGCCATCATCGGCACCATGGACATCGTGTTCGGGGAGATCGACCGGTGAGCGTGATCGGCACCAGGGTGATCAACATCGACCAGCTGAAGCTCGAGCACTTCTCCGCGGAGGGCGGCAAGTTCGAGAGCGACGCCGTGCGCGGATCGGGCCGCTGGTGGGCGCGAAGGACCTGGGCTACTCCTACGACGTGGTGCAGCCGGGCAAGATCTCCTGCCCCTTCCACAGCCACCGCGCCGAGGAGGAGATGTTCTTCATCGTGAAGGGCGAGGGGACGCTCCGCTATGGCACCGAGAGCCGCAAGATCCGTGCTGGCGACTTCATCTGCTGCCCGGTCGGTGGTCCCGGAAACCGCGCACCAGATCATCAACGATTCCGAGGCCGAGCTGGCCTACATCTCGGTGAGCACCATGATGCCCGCGGAGGTCTGCGAGTACCCGGATTCCGGCAAGGTCGGCGCCTTCGGCGGCAGCGGCGAGTCGCGCCTGCGCCACATGACGATGGCCGACGCCAAGGTCGACTACTGGAAGGGCGAGGAATGAGCCTGCTCTCCGACGCCTCGCTCAAGCGCATCGCGCGCGAGATCGCCAAGTACCCCGCCGAGCAGAAGCAGTCGGCGGTGATGGCCGCACTCGCCATCGCGCAGGACGAGCACGGCTGGCTCTCGAACGAGGTGATGGAGGCGGTGGCGAAGGTGCTCGGCATGGCGCCGGTGGCCGTCTACGAGGTCGCCACCTTCTACAACATGTACGACCTGCAACAGGCGGGCAAGCACAAGGTCACGGTGTGCACCAACCTGCCGTGCGCCCTTTCGGGTGGCGTGGCGGCGGCGGAGCACCTGAAGGCGAGGCTCGGCGTCGGCTTCAACGAGACCACGGCCGACGGCTGCGTCACCCTCAAGGAAGGCGAGTGCATGGGCGCCTGCGGGGATGCGCCGGTGCTCCTGGTCGACAACAAGCGCATGTGCAGCCGGATGTCGCACGAAAAGCTGGACGCGCTGGTCGAGGAACTGAAGAAATGACCCTCCTCGATTACGGCCCCGACGCCGTCATCATGAAGGGCCTGGACGGCTCGAACTGGCGCCTGAAGGACTACGAGGCGCGCGGCGGCTACCGGGCGCTGCGCAGGACTCGCGGAAGAAAAGATCGCCCCCGAGACGGTGATCGCGGAGGTGAAGAAGTCGGGGCTGCGCGGCCGCGGCGGCGCGGGCTTTCCCACGGGCCTCAAGTGGTCGTTCATGCCGCGCGCCTTCCCGGGCCAGAAGTACCTGGTCTGCAACACCGACGAGGGCGAGCCGGGCACGTTCAAGGACCGCGACATCCTGCGCTACAACCCGCATGTCCTGATCGAGGGCATGATCATCGCCGGCTACTCGATCGGCGCCACCGTCGGCTACAACTACATCCACGGCGAGATCTGGGCCGAGTACGAGCGTTTCGAGGAAGCCCTGGAGGAAGCGCGCGCGGCCGGCTATCTCGGGACCAACATCCTCGGCGCCGGCTTCGATTTCCAGCTGCATGCCCACCACGGCTTCGGGGCCTACATCTGCGGCGAGGAGACGGCGCTCCTCGAGTCTCTCGAGGGCAAGAAGGGCCAGCCGCGCTTCAAGCCGCCGTTCCCGGCGAGCTACGGCCTCTACGGCAAGCCCACGACGATCAACAACACCGAGACCTTCGCGGCCGTTCCCGCCATCCTCGTCAACGGCGGCGACTGGTTCCTGGAGCTCGGCAAGCCCAACAACGGCGGCACCAAGATCTTTTCGGTCTCGGGGCACGTGAACCGGCCGGGCAACTACGAGATCCGGCTCGGCACGCCCTTCGCGAAGCTCCTCGAGATGGCGGGCGGGATGCGCGGCGGGAAAGAAGCTCAAGGCGGTGATCCCCGGCGGCTCGTCGATGCCGGTGCTGCCCGCCGAGGTGATGATGTCGCTGGACATGGACTACGACTCGATCCAGAAGGCCGGCTCGTTCCTCGGCTCGGGCGCGGTCATCGTCATGGACGAGGACACCTGCATGGTGAAGGCGGCCGAGCGGCTCGCCTACTTCTACTTCGAGGAGTCCTGCGGGCAGTGCACGCCGTGCCGCGAGGGCACCGGCTGGCTCTACCGGGTCGTGCACCGCATCGAGAACGGCAAGGGACGTCCCGAGGATCTCGACCTGCTCCTGAACTTGGCCGACAACATCCAGGGCCGCACCATCTGCGCGCTGGGCGACGCCGCCGCGATGCCGGTGCGCGCCTTCGTGAAGCAGTTCCGCGCCGAGTTCGAGCACCACATCGAGCACAAGCGCTGCCTCGTCGGCCCCGGGGGATATTCGTCGTGATCAACCTTGAAGTAGACGGCAAGCCCGTCCAGGTCGAAAACGGCGCCACGGTGATGGAGGCCGCCAACAAGCTCGGCACGTTCGTGCCGCACTTCTGCTACCACAGGAAGCTCTCCATCGCGGCCAACTGCCGCATGTGCCTGGTGCAGGTGGAGAAGGTGCCCAAGCCCCTGCCGGCCTGCGCCACGCCCGCCACCGAGGGCATGAAGGTGTGGACGCAGTCGGCCCCCGCCATCAACGCCCAGAAGGGGGTGATGGAGTTCCTGCTCATCAACCACCCGCTCGACTGCCCCATCTGCGACCAGGGCGGCGAATGCCAGCTGCAGGACCTGGCCGTCGGCTACGGCGGATCCGCCTCGCGCTACCAGGAAGAGAAGCGCGTGGTGGTGAACAAGAACCTGGGCCCCCTCATCTCCACCGACATGACGCGCTGCATCCACTGCACGCGCTGCGTGCGCTTCGGCCAGGAGGTGGCGGGCGTGATGGAGCTCGGCATGGCCGGGCGCGGCGAGCATTCGGAGATCCTCTCCTTCGTCGGGCGCACGGTCGACTCCGAGCTCTCCGGCAACATGATCGACCTCTGCCCGGTCGGCGCGCTCACCTCGAAGCCGTTCCGCTACTCGGCGCGCACCTGGGAGCTCGCCCGCAGGCGCTCCGTCTCCCCGCACGACGGCCTCGGCTCGAACCTGGTCGTGCAGGTGAAGCAGGAGCGCGTGATGCGCGTCGTTCCGCAGGAGAACGAGGCGATCAACGAATGCTGGCTCTCCGACCGCGACCGCTTCGCCTACGAGGGGCTCAATACCGAGGACCGGCTGACGCGCCCGATGGTGTGCGTGGATGGCGCCTGGGTCGAGGCGAGCTGGCCGGAGGCGCTCGAGGCGGTGGCGAAGGGCCTGCGCGAGACGGTGGCGAAGCACGGCCCGGCCGCACTCGGCACGCTCGTCTCGCCCACGCTCACGCTCGAGGAGCTGCACCTCGCGACGAAGCTGGCACGCGGCCTCGGCAGCGACAACATCGACTATCACTTCCGGGCACTGGATTCGCGCGCGCGCTTCGCCGGCGCCCCCTGGCTGGGAATGAAGATCGCGGAGGTCGGAGCCCTGCAGTCGGTCCTCCTGGTCGGCTCCACGATCCGCAAGGAACACCCGCTCCTCGCGAGCCGCCTGCGCCAGGGCACGAAGAAGGGCCTGGCGGTGAACGTCGTGCACGTGGCCGACGACGACCTGCTGATGCCCGTGGCGAACCGTCTCGTGGCGCGTCCCTCGGGACTGGCGCGGGCGCTGGCCGCCGTGGCGTGCGCCGTCGCGGAAGCCGCCGGAAAGCCGCTGGAAGGCGAGGTCGCCAGGGCAACGGGTGCCGTCGCCGTGACGGACGCGGCCCGCGCGATCGCGAAGAGCCTCCTCGGGCGCGAGCGTTCCGCCGTCCTTCTCGGCAATTACGCGCAGCAGCATCCGGACTACGCGGTGCTCGTGGCCATCGCCCGGGAGATCGCGCGCCTTGCCGGTGCCAGGTTCGGCGTGCTCGCCCAGAACGCCAACAGCGTGGGCGCGCGGCTCGCCGGCGCCTTCCCCGCCGCGGGCGGCATGGACACGCGTGCCATGGTGCGGGACCCGCGCAAGGCCTGGATCGTCGCCGGGTTCGAGCCCGAACGCGATGCGGCCATGGCGCCGGCCGCGATCGCCGCGCTGAAGCAGGCCGAGTTCGTCGTGGCGCTCGCCGCGTGGCGCTGCTGGGCGCCGGAGTACGCGCACGTGATCCTGCCCATCGCGCCCTCGACGGAGACGGCCGGGACGTTCATCAACATGGAAGGCCGCGTGCAGTCGTTCCACGCCGTCGTGAAGCCCCGCGACGAGGCGCGCCCGGGCTGGAAGGTGCTGCGCATGCTGGGCGACACTGCTCGGCCTTCCCGGATTCGAGGCGGAGACGATCGAGGCGGTGCGCGCGTCGATCGCGCCGGACCTGCAGGCGTGGAGCGACGCCGGCCTGTCGAACGAGTTGGCGCCGTTCTCCTTCACGCTCGCGAACGCCGAAGCGGGGCTGGAGCGCGTGGCGGAATGGCCCATCTACGCAACCGACGCCCAGGTGCGTCGTGCCCCCAGCCTGCAGAAAACGGCGGATGCGAAGGCGGCCGCCCAGGCGCGCATGAACGCGGCCACGGCCGCGGCCGCGGGACTGGCCGCGGGCGATCGCGTGCGCGTGGCGCAGGGTGGCGGCGAAGCGGAACTCGCCGTCGCGATCGACCCGGCGCTGCCGGACGGCTGCGTGCGCGTGGCACGCGGCATCGCCGCGACCGTTGCGCTGGGCGAAGGCCCGATCACGCTCGCCAAGGCCGCCACGGAGGCCGCCGCATGACGGAAATGCTCGGCACCGTGCAGGGCGCCGTCCAGGGCTGGTTCGGCCCGGTGTGGGGCCCGCACGCCTGGGTGTTCGCGAAGTCCCTCGCGGGAATCGTCGCCGTCCTCGTGCCGCTGCTCCTGACCGTCCTCTACTACCAGCTCGTCGAGCGCTGGGTGATCGGCTGGATCCAGGTGCGCAAGGGTCCCAACCGCGTCGGCTGGAAGGGCGTCCTGCAGCCCATCGCGGACGCCATCAAGCTCCTCATGAAGGAGCGCATCGTCCCGACGGGCGCCTCGCAGGGACTCTTCTTCCTCGCTCCCATCCTCGCGGTCGCACCCGCGCTCGCCGTGTGGGCGGTGGTGCCCTTTGCTCCCGGCTGGGTGATCGCCAACGTCGACGCGGGGCTCCTCGTGGTGCTGGCGATGACCTCGATGGGCGTCTACGGGATCATCATCGCCGGCTGGGCCTCGAACTCGAAGTACGCGTTCCTCGGCGCCATGCGCTCGGCGGCGCAGGTCGTCGCCTACGAGATCGCCATGGGCTTCGCGCTGGTGGGCGCGCTGATGGCCGGGCAGAGCCTGAACCTCACCGAGATCGTGGTGCGCCAGGACGGCAACTGGGGCTTCCTCGAATGGTTCTGGCTGCCGCTCCTGCCGCTCTTCGTCGTCTACTTCATCGCCGGGCTCGCCGAGACCAACCGCGCACCCCTTCGACGTGGCCGAGGGCGAGAGCGAGCTGGTGGCCGGCTTCCACGTCGAGTACTCGGGGATGACCTTCGCGGTCTTCTTCCTCGCCGAGTACGCGAACATGATCCTGGTCTCCACGCTCGCGAGCCTGCTCTTCCTCGGCGGCTGGCTCTCGCCGTTCAACTTCGCCTTCCTGCGCGACGTGCCGCTCCTGGGTCTCCTCGCGGTACCCGGCATCCATTGGCTGCTGGCGAAGATCGCCTTCTTCATGTTCCTCTTCCTGTGGGTGCGCGCCTCCTTCCCGCGCTACCGCTACGACCAGATCATGCGGCTGGGCTGGAAGGTGTTCATCCCCATCACGCTGGTGTGGATCGCGGTGACGGGCGTGATGATGCTCGAGCCGCTGGCGAGCCTGCCGCCGTTCTCCCTCTGGTTCGGGAAATAGCCGCCATGTGGAACCGCGCGCGCGAGATCGTTTCCAGCCTGATGCTCACCGAGCTGCTGAAGGGCCTGGGCCTCACCGGGCGTTTCCTCTTCGCCCGCAAGGTCACCGTCTTCTTCCCCGAGGAGAAGACGCCGCAGAGCGGGCGCTTCCGGGGGCTGCACGCGCTGCGCCGCTACCCCAACGGGGAGGAGCGCTGCATCGCCTGCAAGCTGTGCGAGGCCGTCTGCCCGGCGCTCGCGATCACCATCGAGAGCGAGGAGCGCCAGGACGGCACGCGCCGCACCACGCGCTACGACATCGACCTCACCAAGTGCATCTTCTGCGGCTTCTGCGAGGAGAGCTGCCCGGTGGACTCCATCGTCGAGACGCGCATCCTCGAGTACCACGGGGAAGCGCGCGGCGACCTCTACTACACCAAGCCGGTGCTGCTGGCCATCGGCGACAAGTACGAGGCGCAGATCGCCGCCGACCGCGCCGAGGACGCGAGATTCCGATGAGCCTCCAGCTCGCCGCCTTCTACGTGAGCGCCGCGATCCTCGTGCTGGCGGCCCTGCGCGTCATCACGGCGCGCAATCCCGTGCATGCCGCGCTCTGGCTGGTGCTGGCGTTCTTCACCGCGGCGGACCTGTGGCTCCTCATCTACGCGGAATTCCTGGCGGTGGTCCTGATCCTCGTCTACGTGGGCGCGGTGATGGTGCTCTTCCTCTTCGTGGTGATGATGCTGGACATCAACTTCGACCGGCTGCGCGAGGGCTTCCGCAGCCACGCGCCGCTCGCCATCGGCGTCGGCCTGCTGATGGCCCTCGAGATGGCGCTCGTGCTCGCGTCCCGGGAATTCGGCGCGGTGGCGATGCCCTCGCCCGGCGCGCCGCCGGCCGGGTTCTCCAACACCAAGCAGCTGGGGCGCCTCCTCTACACCGACTACGTGTTCCCGTTCGAGCTGGCGGCCGTGGTGCTGCTGGTGGCGATCGTCGCGGCCATCGCGCTGACGCTCCGCCGGCGCAAGGAAACGCACTACCAGGATCCGTCCGTGCAGCTGGCCGCCACCAAGGCGGGG
Organism: uncultured beta proteobacterium; assembly: GCA_963786635.1. GTDB lineage: Bacteria > Pseudomonadota > Gammaproteobacteria > Burkholderiales > Usitatibacteraceae > FEB-7. The sequence goes on from CAWAZV010000001.1 coordinate 235,522, forward strand.
CGCCTGAAGATCGTGAAGGACGAGCCGGCGTGGTCGAGGAACGAGCCGGCGGAGAAGAGGGAACACGCCATGATTCCCCTGAACCACTACCTCGTCCTCGGGGCCGTCCTCTTCGCCATCGCCGTGGCTGGCATCTTCCTCAACCGGAAGAACCTCATCGTCATCCTCATGTCCATCGAGCTGATGCTGCTCGCGGTGAACATGAACTTCATCGCCTTCTCGCACTACCTGAACGACCCCTCGGGGCAGGTGTTCGTGTTCTTCATCCTCACCGTCGCGGCGGCGGAGTCCGCCATCGGGCTGGCGATCCTCGTGACGCTGTTCCGCAACCTCAAGTCGATCCACGTCGACGACCTCGGAACGCTCAAGGGATGAGGCGCCGATGAAACCGATGACGATCGCCGCCATCGCCGCCTTCGCCCCCCTGGTCGCCGCGGTGCTGGCCGGGCTCCTCGGCCGGAAGCTGGGCCGCGCATTCGCCCACACGGTGACGATCGCCGCGGTGGCGATCTCGCTCGCCGCCTCGCTCGTGCTGCTGCGCGAGGTGGCGGCCGGGAGATCCTTCGCGGGCGAGCTCTACACCTGGCTCTCCGGCGCCGGGTGGTCGATCAGCGTGGGCTTCCTCGTCGACCGCCTCACCGCCGTGATGATGGTCATCGTCACCTTCGTGTCGCTCATGGTGCACGTCTACACCATCGGCTACATGGCCGACGACGACGGCTACCAGCGCTTCTTCGCCTACATCTCGCTCTTCACCTTCGCGATGCTGATGCTGGTGATGGCCAACAACTTCCTGCAGCTCTTCTTCGGCTGGGAGGCGGTGGGCCTGGTCTCCTACCTCCTCATCGGCTTCTGGTACAAGCGCCCCACCGCCATCTACGCGAACCTCAAGGCCTTCCTCGTGAACCGCGTGGGCGACTTCGGGTTCCTGCTCGGCATCGGCTTCGTCTTCGCCTATTTCGGCACGCTGGACTATTCGCTGGTGTTCGCGAAGGCGCCCTCGCTCGCGCACACGGGCATCGAGCTGGTGCCCGGCCAGTCCTGGGCGCTGGGCACCATCATCTGCATCGGGCTCTTCATCGGCGCCATGGGCAAGAGCGCGCAGTTCCCGCTGCACGTCTGGCTGCCGGACTCGATGGAAGGCCCCACGCCCATTTCGGCGCTGATCCACGCGGCGACCATGGTGACCGCGGGCATCTTCATGGTGGCGCGCATGTCGCCGCTCTTCGAGCTGTCGCAGACGGCGCTCTCCTTCGTGATCGTGATCGGCGCCATCACCGCCTTCTTCATGGCGCTGGTGGCCATCGTGCAGGTCGACATCAAGCGCGTCGTGGCCTACTCCACGCTGTCGCAGCTGGGCTACATGACCATGGCGCTGGGGGCCGCGGCGTACCCGGTGGCGATCTTCCACCTGATGACGCACGCGTTCTTCAAGGCGGTGCTCTTCCTGGGTGCCGGCTCGGTCATCATCGCCCTGCACCACGAGCAGGACATGCGCAGGATGGGCGGCTTGCGCAAGTACCTGCCGATCACCTATTTCACGGTGCTGGTCGGGGCGCTGGCCAACGCGGGGCTCCCGCCCTTCGCGGGATTCTTCTCCAAGGACTCGATCATCGAGGCGCTGCACCTGTCGCAGACGCCGGGCGCGGCCTTCGCCTACGTGCTGGCCCTGGCCGGCGTCTTCGTCGGCGGCTTCTATTCCTTCCGCCTCGTCTTCTTCGCCTTCCACGGCAAGGAGCGCTTCGACGTCGCATGACGGGCATGGCCACGATGCGCACGCGCAATGACGCGCACGGACACCACGGCAAGCCGCACGAGTCGCCCTGGGTGGTGACGCTGCCGCTCGTCCTGCTGGCCATTCCCTCCGTGGTCATCGGCTGGCTCGCGATCGAGCCCATGCTCTACGGCGGCTGGTTCGGCCAGTCGATCGCGCCGAGCGAGACGATGACGGAGATGGCGAAGCACTTCCACGGCGCGGGCGCCATGGTGCTGCATGCCTTCGGCACGCTGCCCTTCTGGCTGGCCCTGGGCGGCGCGGGTCTCGCCGGCTACCTGTACCTGCTGCGGCCGGACCTGCCGGCGGTCATCAAGGCGCGATCGGGCATTCTCGCCACCATCCTCGAGCGCAAGTACGGCTTCGACGACTTCAACGACTGGTTCTTCGCCGGCGGCGCGCGCAGCCTCGGCAAGGGCCTGTGGACGTGGGGCGACCGCACGATCATCGACGGCCTCATGGTCAACGGCACCGCGAAGCTGATCGGCTGGTTCGCGGGAGTCGCGCGGCGCGCGCAGACCGGCTATGTCTACCACTATGCGTTCACGATGATCTTCGGCCTCTTCGCGCTGCTGACGATCTGGTACGCGAGGTTCTAGAAGAACATGACGTCGGGCCTGCCGATCCTCTCCATCGTCACCTGGCTCCCCATCGCCTTCGGGGTGGCGGTGCTGGTGCTCGGCTCCGACCGCAATCCCGCCGCGACGCGGTGGACGGCGCTCGTGGGCTCGGTCCTGGGCTTCCTCGCCGGCATCCCGCTCTGGGCGGGCTTCAGCCTGCGGGCCGGCGGCGCCATGCAGTTCCAGGAGCTGAGCCCCTGGATCCCGCTCTTCAACGTGAACTACCACCTCGGGGTGGACGGCATCTCCATGCCGCTCATCCTCCTGAACAGCTTCATGACGGTGCTGGTGGTGATCGCGCACTGGGAGGTCATCACCGACAAGGTGGGGCAGTACCTCGCCGCCTTCCTCATCATGTCCGGCCTCATCAACGGGACCTTCGCCGCACTCGACGCGATCCTCTTCTACGTCTTCTTCGAGGCGATGCTGATCCCGATGTTCCTCATCATCGGCGTCTGGGGCGGCCCGAACCGGGTGTACGCGGCGGTCAAGTTCTTCCTGTACACGCTGCTGGGATCGCTCCTCATGCTCGCCGCGTTCATCTACCTGTACAACCAGACCAACGGCAGCTTCGAGATCCTGGACTACCACAAGCTGCCCCTCGACCTTGACGGCGCAGGTGCTGGTGTTCCTCGCGATGTTCATGTCCTTCGCGGTCAAGGTGCCGATGTGGCCGGTGCACACGTGGCTCCCGGACGCGCACGTGGAGGCGCCCACCGGCGGCTCCGTCATCCTCGCGGCCATCACGCTCAAGATCGGCGCCTACGGGTTCCTGCGCTTCAACCTGCCCATCGCGCCGGACGCCTCCCACGCGCTGGCCGGCTTCATGATCACGCTCTCCCTCATCGCCGTGGTCTACATCGGGCTCGTGGCGCTGGTGCAGACGGACATGAAGAAGTTGATCGCCTACTCCTCCATCTCGCACATGGGGTTCGTGACCCTCGGCTTCTTCCTCTTCAACGCCGACGGCATGCTGGGCGGCCTCGTGCAGATGGTCTCGCACGGCTTCATCTCCGCGGCCATGTTCCTGTGCGTGGGCGTCCTCTACGACCGCATGCACTCGCGCAACATCGCCGACTACGGCGGCGTGGCCAACACGATGCCGGTGTTCGCCGCCTTCTTCGTGCTCTTCGCCATGGCCAACTCGGGGCTGCCGGCCACGAGCGGCTTCGTGGGCGAGTTCCTCGTGGTGCTCGGAGCGGTGAAGGTGAACTTCTGGTACGCGTTCCTCGCGGCCACGACGCTCGTCTTCGGCGCCGCCTACACGTTGTGGATGGTGAAGCGGGTGATCTACGGCGAGGTGGCCAACGAGGGCGTGGCGGGGCTGAAGGACGTGAACGGCCGCGAGGCGGCTTTCCTGGTGCTGCTCGCCGCCTGCGTCCTCGCCATGGGGATCTATCCGAAGCCCTTCGCCGACGTGATGAACCCGACCATCCAGGAACTGCTGCGGCACGTGGCGACAACGAAGCTCTCATGAACACCGCCACCTTCTCGCTCGCCACGCTGGCCCCCGCGATTCCCGAGATCGCGCTCCTGCTCTTCGTGTCGGCGCTGCTGGTGATCGACCTCTTCATCCCGGATCGCGACAAGCACGTCACCTTCTGGCTGGCGATCGCCTCGCTCCTGGGCTGCGCGACCCTCGCGGCCGCTGCGGTCGGCAATGCCTCGGCGGTCACCTTCCAGGGCATGTTCGTCGTCCGATCCCATGTCGCAGGTGCTGAAGGTGGTGACCCTGCTGGCGGTCGCCGTCACCCTCGTCTACAGCCGCACCTACCTGCAGGTGCGCGACATGCTGCGCGGGGAGTTCCTCTCGCTCTCGCTCTTCGCCACGCTGGGGATGATGGTGATGATCTCGGCCGGCCACTTCCTCACGCTCTACCTGGGCCTCGAGCTGCTGGCGCTGTCGCTCTACGCGATGGTGGCCCTGGAGCGCGATTCGGCGCGGGCGACGGAGGCGGCGATGAAGTACTTCGTCCTCGGCGCGCTCGCCTCCGGGATGCTGCTCTACGGCATGTCGATGCTGTACGGGGCCACGGGGACGCTCGACCTCACGCGGGTCGCCGCCGCCCTCGGGGGAGCGCGCGCCAACCAGTCGCTCGCCGTCTTCGGGCTCGTCTTCGTGGTGGCCGGCATCGCCTTCAAGCTGGGCGCGGTCCCCTTCCACATGTGGGTGCCGGACGTCTACCAGGGTGCCGCCACGCCGGCCACGCTCTTCATCGGTGCGGCGCCCAAGATCGCCGCCTTCGCCTTCGTGATGCGGCTGCTGGCGCACGGCCTGGGCGGGATGAGCGGCGACTGGCAGCTGATGCTGGCGATACTCGCCGTGGCCTCCATCGGCCTGGGCAACCTGGTGGCGATCGCGCAGACCAATCTCAAGCGCATGCTCGCCTATTCGACGATCTCGCACATGGGGTTCCTCCTGCTCGGCATCCTCGCGGGCACCGACAACGGCTACAGCTCGGCGATGTTCTACGTCATCACCTACGTGCTGATGACGCTGGGCGCCTTCGGCATGATCCTGCTCCTGTCGCGCGCGGGGTTCGAGGCGGAGGAACTGGAGGACTTCCGGGGCCTGAACCGCCGCTCGAAGTGGTTCGCCTTCGTGATGCTGGTCATCGTCTTTTCGCTGGCGGGCATCCCGCCGGCCGTCGGCTTCCTCGCCAAGCTGGCGGTGCTGCAGGCGGCGTTCGAGGCGGGGTTCGGCGCCGTGGTGGTGTTCGCGGTGCTGATGAGCGTGGTGGGCGCCTTCTACTACCTGCGCCTGGTGAAGCTCATGTACATGGACGAGCCGGCCGGGGAGATCACGATCGCCGGGCGCGGCGACATGCGCTTGCTGCTGTCGGCCAACGCGATCGCGGTCCTCGCCCTCGGCGTGATCCCGGCGCCGCTCATGGACCTCTGCGCCCGTGCGATCACCGCGAGCCTGTAGCCGGGGCGAGCGCGTGAAGCTGCCTCCGGAGCCGACCGGGGATTTCACCGAGCCGACGCTCTCCACGCAGCTCGCCTACGACGGCCGGCTCCTGAAGGTGCGCCACGACGAGGTGGGACTGCCCGACGGCGGCGCCTCCTGGCGCGAGTATGTCGAGCATCCCGGCGCCGTCATGATGCTGGCCTTTCTCGACGACGAGACCGTCCTCTTCGAGCGCCAGTACCGCTACCCCCTGCGGCGCCACTTCATCGAGCTGCCCGCGGGCAAGCTCGAGGCGAGGGAGCCGCCGTTGGCGACCGCCAGGCGCGAACTCGTCGAGGAATGCGGCTACGAGGCGGGTGAGTGGTGGCACGTGGCCACGCTCCATCCCTGCATCGGCTATTCCAGCGAGGTGATCGAGATCTACGGCGCCCGCGACCTCGCCTTCGTCGGGGCCCGCCTCGATCCGGGCGAGCATCTCGAGGTCTTCCCGGCGCGCATCGACGACGCCCTGCGCTGGATCCGCGCCGGCCTCGTCACCGACACCAAGACCATGGTCGGCCTCCTGTGGTGGGCGCAGTTCGGCCGCGGGAAGGGAAGCGCCCCTTTGATCCCGCGCACCGCTCGTGCGCTGCATCAAGCGGACGGGTAGCCGGCCTGCTAGACTTTTGAGGAGTTCCCCCGGGAAGGCGCAAGAACCATGGAAAAATACGACCTCCTCGTCATCGGCGGCGGCATCAACGGCGCGGGCATCGCCCGGGATGCGGCGGGCCGCGGCCTCAAGGTCCTCGAAGTGGAGATGGCGGACCTCGCCTCGGCCACCAGCGGCTGGAGCTCCAAGCTGATCCACGGGGGCCTGCGTTACCTGGAGTACTACGAGTTCCGGCTGGTGCGCGAGGCGCTGGAGGAGCGCGAGGTGCTCCTGAACGCGGCACCCCACATCGTGCGGCCGATGCGCTTCGTGCTCCCCCACGACCGCACCATGCGACCGGTGTGGATGATCCGCATGGGCCTTTGGATGTACGACCACCTCGGCAAGCGCGTGTCGCTGCCCCCGTCGCACACGGTGCCGTTCCCGCACATCGAGTACAGCGCCGGGCTCAAGCCGGAGATCCGCTCCGGGATCGTCTATTCCGACTGCCGCGTGGACGATGCGCGCCTCACCATCCTCACCGCCATGTCCGCCCGCGAAAAGGGCGCCACGGTCCTCACGCGCACGAAGTTCGTCGCCGGGCGCCGCGAGAACGGGGCGCTGGCAGGCCGATCTCGAGGATGTGCGCAACGGCTCGCGGCGCACCGTCACCGCCACGGCCATCGTCAATGCCGCGGGACCGTGGGTGTCGCAGGTGCTCGGGGGCGTGCCGCACAAGCCGACCGGGGCGAAGGTGCGCCTGGTGAAGGGCAGCCACATCGTCGTGCCGAAGGTGCATTCCCTCGGCCACGCCTGCATCCTGCAGAACACCGACAAGCGCGTCATCTTCGTCATCCCCTTCGAGGGCAAGTGGAGCCTGATCGGCACCACCGACGTGCCGGTCGACACGCCCGAGGAGGCGGTGGACATCACGCCGGCCGAGACGCGCTATCTCATCGAGGCGGTCAACCGCTACCTGGTGAAGCCGGTTTCCGAGGCCGACGTGGTCTGGACCTTCGCCGGCGTGCGCCCGCTCTACGACGACGGCAAGGCCGACCCGTCCTCGATCACCCGCGACTACGTGCTCGAGCTCGACGACGAGGCGGGCAAGGCGCCCGTCCTGTCGCTCTTCGGCGGCAAGATCACCACCTACCGCTGCCTCGCCGAGACGGCGCTCGGGAAGCTCGCCCCTTACCTGCCCCCCATGGGCGCGAAGCTGGACCAAGGAAGCGCCCCTGCCGGGCGGCGACGTGGGCAACTACAACGCTTTCCGCGACGAGATGTTCGAGCGCTACAAGGGCTTCCCGCGCGACCTCCTGGACGGCGTCGTGCGCCGCCACGGCAGCCGGACGACGCAGGTCCTGGGCGAGGCGAAGAGCGTCGAGGAGCTGGGCACCAACTTCGGCGCCGGCCTCACCGCCCGCGAGATCGACTTCCTCGTCGCGGACGAGTGGGCCGAGACCGCCGAGGACATCCTCTACCGGCGCACCAAGTGCGGCCTGCACATGGATGCCGCGCAGCGCGCCGCGGTGGAAGCGTATCTCGCCAGCCGCAAGTAGGGTTGCGTCCCCGTCGATGAAGCCGCTCGCCGAGTTTCCGCTCGCCGCGCGGCGTGCCGTGCGCGGCGTGCTTGCCGACATCGACGACACGCTCACCACCGGCGGGCACCTGCACGCGGTGGCCTATGCGGCCCTCGAGCGCCTGAAGCAGGCGGGACTCCTCGTGATTCCGGTCACCGGCCGCCCGGCCGGGTGGTGCGACCACATCGCGCGCATGTGGCCGGTGGATGCGGTGGTGGGCGAGAACGGCGCGTTCTGGTTCCGCCACGACGCGCAGGCCCGGCGGCTCGTGAAGCGCTACGTGATCGGGGACGAGGAACGCGGGCGGCGCGCCGCGCGGCTCGACGCGATCGCGGCGCGCATCCTCGCCGAGGTGCCCGGCAGCGGCATCGCCTCCGACCAGCCCTACCGCGAGGCCGACCTCGCCATCGACTTCTGCGAGGACGTGCCGCGACTCGGCCGCGACGCGGTGGCCGCGATCGTGGCCATCATGCAGTCGGAGGGGCTCACCGCGAAGGTGAGTTCCATCCACGTCAACGGCTGGTTCGGCGGCTACGACAAGCTGTCCACCACGAAGCTCGCGCTCGCGGAGGACTTCGGTATCGACGTCGAGCGGGAAAAGGAACGGCTGGTGTTCGTGGGCGACTCCCCCAACGACCAGCCGATGTTCGCCTACTTTCCCAATGCGGTCGGGGTCGCCAACGTGCGCGAGATGGCGGACCTCATGCAGACCCTGCCGCGCTACGTGGCGCCTTCCGGCGGATCCGCGGGGTTCGCCGAGGTGGCCGAAGCCATTCTGGCGGCGCGCTGAACGCGCTACTTCTTCGCTTCCTCCTCCGCGGGCTCCGACTTCGCCTCCATGGAGAGCGAGAGGCCGCTCGCGTTCGAGGGCTCGCCGCGCGGGCTCTTCAGCTTGATGTCCAGGCGCAGCTCGTTGGCCGAGTCGGCGTTGCGGATCGCCTCGTCGTAGCTGATGTGGCCCGCGTTGTAGAGCTCGAAGAGCGCCCAGTCGAAGGTGCGCATGCCCAGCTCGCGCGACTTGTCCATGATCTCCTTGAGCTCGTCGAACTCGCCCTTGAAGATGCGCTCGGCGATGGTGGGCGTGTTGAGCAGGATCTCGATGGCGGCCTTGCGGCCCTTGCCGTCCTCGGTGCGCACCAGGCGCTGCGAGACGATGGCGCGCAGGTTGGCCGAGAGGTCCATCAGCAGCTGGTTGCGCCGCTCCTCGGGGAAGAAGTTGATGATGCGCTCGATGGTCTGGTTGGCGCTGTTGGCGTGCAGCGTGCCCAGGCACAGGTGGCCGGTCTCGGCGAAGGCGATGGCGTGCTCCATGGTCTCCGGGTCGCGCATCTCGCCGATCAGGATCACGTCCGGCGCCTGGCGCAGCGTGTTCTTGAGCGCGTGGTGCCACGAGTGCGTGTCCACGCCCACCTCGCGGTGCGTGACGAGCGACTTGCTGCGACACGTGCACGTACTCGACCGGGTCCTCGACGGTGATGATGTGGCCGGCGGAGGTGCGGTTGCGGTGGTCGATCATGGCGGCGAGCGAGGTCGACTTGCCCGAGCCCGTGCCGCCGACCACCAGCACCAGCCCGCGCTTCTTCATGATCACGTCCTTCAGCACCTCGGGCAGCCCCAGCTTCTCGAAGTTGGGGATCTCCGCGGCGATGGTGCGGATCACCATGCCGACGTGGCGCTGCTGCACGAAGACGTTGACGCGAAAGCGCGACAGGCCGGGGATCGAGATGGCGAAGTTGCACTCCATCTCCTTGGCGAACTCCTCGCGCTGGTCCTCGTTCATGATCGCGTGCGCGAGCTGCGCGTCACCTCGCCGGTGAGCTTCTGCGCGGTCAGCGGCTGCATGGTGCCGTGCGCCTTCATGCTCGGCGGAAAGTCGTGCGCGATGAACAGGTCGGAGCCGCCCTGCTGGCTCATGGCCGCCGAGCAGCTTGTGCATGTAGGCGCGTGCCTGTTCCTCGTTCAATGCCGCCATGAAGTGGTCCTCGTCTGGATTGTTGTCCTGGATGCAGCGCCCATCTGCAGGGTCGCTGCGGGCGCCATTCTCGCAGCAAAACCTAGGGCGTGTGGAGGTCCGCCTTTTCCGGCTTGCCGGTGAGCGCGTCCGGCCAGGAACCGGCAGCGAATGCGAACTCGGCCACGGCGCAGGTCGGCATGTGGGTGATCGCGCTCGAGTAGCGGTGCGCGAGCTCGGTCAGTTCCGGGTTGTGCCCGACGACCATGACGCACTTACTTCCCGTCGCCGAGTTCGCGAACGATCCCCAGCAGGACATCGGGCTCGGAAGCGTAGAGACGCGCATCCACGCGGATGTCCTCGAGCCGGTAGCCGAGTTCCTCGGCGAGGATCCGGGCGGTCTTGAGCGCCCGCCGGGCCGGACTCGCCAGGATGACATCGGGATTCACGCCGAGCGCGGCCAATCGCCTGCCCATCCTCGGCGCATCCCGCTTGCCCCGATCGTTGAGCGGCCGCTCCCGGTCCGGCAACGAGGGTTCCCCCCAGCTCGACTTGGCGTGGCGGACGAGGAAGAGCCTGCGCATGGTGGAAGTGGCGGGCGCAGTCGCGCGGCAGCGGGGGTGCTTGCGGACCCGTCCCGCTAGTCCGGGCGACCCCGTTCCCTGACGAGGTCAATCAGGTGGCTCGTGGCGGGATGCTGGTCCGCGGCCTCGCCCGTCAGCGCGGGCAGGATCCGCCCCGCGATCGACTTGCCCAGCTCGACGCCGAACTGGTCGAAGGCGTTGATTCCCCACAGCACCGCCTGGCAGTAGACCTTGTGCTCGTAGAGCGCCACCAGCGCGCCGAGCGACGCGGGTTCCAGTGCCGGGAGGACGATCGTGGTGCTGGGACGGTTGCCCGGGCAGTCGTGGTGCGGGTTGCCGGTGTCGCGGCCGGTCATGAGCGCCTCCGACTGCGCCATCGCATGGGCGAGCAGCACGCGGTGCTCCTCCTCGCGCCTGCCCATCGACCGCGCGACGATGACGAAGTCGCACGACGCGACATCCGTTCCCTGGTGCAGCCACTGGTGGAAGGCGTGCTGGCCGAGCGTGCCGGGCTCGCCGAAGATCGCCGGGCAGGTCGGTGCCGCGACCGGCTCGCCGGATGCGGTCACGCGCTTGCCGTTCGATTCCATCTCCAGCTGCTGCAGGTAGCCGGGCAGGCTCGCGAGCCGCTGCGCGTAGGGCAGGACCGCGTGCACGCCGATCGCGAGGAAGTCGCGGTTCCACAGGCCGACCAGCGCCAGCAGCAGCGGGACGTTGCGCTCCAGGGGAGCGGAGCGGAACTCGATGTCCACCGCATGCGCGCCGCCGAGGAAGCGCTCGAAGGCGGGCATCCCCAGCGCGATGGCCACGGGGAGCCCGACGCTGGACCACACGGAAAAGCGCCCGCCGATCCATTCGGCGAAGGGAAACACGTTGCACTCCGGCAGCCCGAAGCGCTCCGGCCGCCGCCGCATTCGCGGTCGCGGCGACGAAGTGCCTGGCCACGGCGCCCTCGCCCAGCGCGGCGACGATCCAGCGGCGGGCGGCCGAGGCGTTGGCCATGGTCTCCTGCGTGGTGAACGTCTTCGAGGCGACGACCACCAGCGTCGTGGCGGGATCCAGTCCCGCGAGCGCGTCGTCGAGGGCGGCCGGATCGATGTTGGCGAGGAAGCGCACCGCCGGTCCGTCGGCCTGTGCCGCGAGCGCCTCCGCCACCAGCCGCGGCCCGAGATAGGAGCCGCCGATGCCCAGCGCCAGGACGTGGCGGATCTTCTCCCCCGAGGCGCCGCGCCAGGAACCGTCGCGCACCGCGGTCGCGAAGACCCGCATGCGTTCGCGGCAGCGCTGCACCTGGGCGAGGACATCCTCGCCGTCGGCGACGACGCGCTCGTCGCCGCGCATCGCCGTGTGCAGCGCGGCGCGATCCTCGGTCACGTTGACGCGCTCGCCGGTGAACAGGCGCTCGATCGCGCCGGCCACGTCGCGCTCCCTCGCGAGCGCCACCAGCCGGTCGAGCGTCGCCGCGTCGATGCGCTGCTTGGAGAAGTCGACCGCGAGCCCCGCGCACGAGAACGGTGAACGCCCGTCCGCGATCCGGGTCGGCGCCGAACATCGCGTCGACGCGCTGCGCCGCGATCTCGTCGCGGTGCTTCTCGAGCGCTCGCCAGGCGGGGCTGCTGGTGGAGGTGGGCATGGAGGTGCCGGGAGGCGAGGTGTGGGGCGGGAATTGCCTGCGATTATAGCCGCGGCGGCGAGACCCTAGCCGACCGCGAGCCCGGCGACGCCCAGGGCCATGCCGACGGCGGCGACCAGGCGACGCGTGACGTCGCCTTCCTTCAGGAAGTGCGCGCCGAGGAGGGCGGCGAACAGGATCGAGACCTCGCGCGCCGGCGCAACCAGGCTCACGGGGGTGAACACCATCGCCGTCAGCACGAAGATGTAGGAAAGCGGCGACAGGAGCGCGATCGCGATGACGGTGCCGCGGCGCAGGCGCCACGCCTCGGCGATGGCGCCCGGGTTGCGGTGCTGCGTGAGCGGCACCAGCACGAGGGAGCGGAACAGGTTGCAGCCCCAGTCGAAGACCAGCGGCGGGATGAGCCAGGAGGCCACGCTCCACTTGTCGGCAATGGTATAGAGCGCGATCGTGAACCCGGTGAGGAGGGCGAAGCCCACCGCCTGGCGCGCTTCCGAGCGATGCCAGTTGAAGGGATTTCCCGCGAGCAGCAGCGCCGAGGCGCCGATCAGCACGGCACCCGCGAGCGCCGTGGGCCCGGGCCGCTCGGCGAGGAACAGCATGGCCACCGCGATGGTGAGGAGGGGCCCCGTGGCCCGCGCCAGGGGATACACGATGGAGAGGTCGCCGCCGCTGCGGTAGGCGCGATCGAGCAGCAGGAAGTACGTGGTGTGGATCATGCCGCTCATGAACATGAGCGGCAGGTGAACGGGATTGAACTCGTACTGCTGCACCCACGCGGCGATGACGACGACCGGCGCATAGAAGGCGAGCGAGACGAGGCAGGCGGCGGTGATCAGGCCGGAGCCGCCGCCGCTCTTCTTCAGGATGAAGTTCCAGCCCGCATGGATCAGGGCGGAGGAGAGGACCAGGCCGATGGCGAGCCAGGTCATCGGGAGGAACGGCGCATCGGCATCCGGCGCGGGCTCAGGGTTTCAGCAGGCGCACGAGGTCGAGGTACTGCGGGTCCTCGGGCGCGAGCACGCCGTTGCGCAGCAGGGCGTCGATGGTGACGGCCCCCGAGTCGAGGGTGAACTCGCCCGCGAGCATCGCCTCGATCGTCTCGGGAACGCTCAGGCAGTAGAAGCGCGCCACCTCGCCGTCCTGGTTCTGCGGGCGGAAGTCCTCGGGCAGCCACAGGTCGTGGGTGAAGAGGATCTCGCGATGCAGCCCTTCCGGCACCGAGTACTCGACGCGCACCACGGAGGCGCAGTTCACGCCCCGCATCGGGCCCGCGGGAATGCCCGCTTCCTCCCAGGCTTCCTTGCGGATCGTCTCCTCGACGGTGTAGCCGCTCGCGATCCTGCCGCCGACCAGGTTGTCGAGGCGGTCGGGGTCGATGGCCTTGTCGGCCGCGCGCCGCGCGATCCACAGGTGCGGCCCGGAGGCGCGCCGCGTGAAGCCGGTGAGATGCGCGGCGTAGGCCATCATGCCGAAGTGGCGCGTCGCGGCGCGCTCGATGCGCAGCAGTTCGGGCGCCGCGTAATGGTGCGAGACGCTCACCGGCTCGTCGCGCCAGCCGCGGATGACGCCTTCGGCATGGAGCGCGCGCGTCACCTCCGCGAGCGCGGCCGTGCGGCCGTGCACGGTGTCCGGCGTCGCGCGCAGGGTCACGTAGGAGGCGGTCACCTCGAAGACGTGCGGCCAGCGGCGCAGCAGGTCCGCGAGCGACGGGCGCAGCCAGCCGACGGGGTGCTCGCGCACGTAGAACGGCAGCAGCGGCACCTCGCGGTCCAGGTGCGAGGCGTGCGTGCAGGCCGCGCGCGCGAAGGCGGTGAGGTCGGCGAAGAGGCGCGTCTTCATGGACTGACAAGTCTAGGGGATTTTCCGTTGGCCCGCGCCGACCCCGGGGAGGGGAGGCGGGCTGAAGGCCATCGCGAAATCGCGGACAATGGCGGCATGACGGTCTCGATCGAAGACATCCGCGCGGCGGCGAAGGCGATCCACGGGCACGTGGTGGACACGCCCTGCCTGCACTCGCGCACGCTCTCCGAGATCACCGGCGCGCAGGTGTTCCTCAAGTTCGAGAACCACCAGTTCACCGCGTCCTTCAAGGAGCGCGGGGCGCTCAACAAGCTGCTTTCGCTCGACAAGGCGGCGGCCGGCGAAGGGCGTGATCGCCTGTTCGGCGGGCAACCACGCGCAGGGCGTGGCCTACCACGCGGCGCGGCTGGGCATTCCCGCGGTGATCGTCATGCCGCGCTACACCCCGTTCGTGAAGGTCGAGCACACGCGCAAGCACGGCGTCGAGGTGATCCTGCACGGGGAGGACTTCGACGAGGCCAAGGCGCACGCGCTCGCCCTGGAGCGCAGCCGCGGCCTCACCCTCGTGCACCCCTACGACGACGAGAAGGTGATCGCCGGGCAGGGCACCATCGCGCTCGAGATGCTGCGCGAGCACCCGCAGCTCGACCTGCTCGCGATCGCGGTGGGCGGCGGCGGCCTCATCGCCGGCATCGCCACGGCGGCGAAGGCGATCCGGCCCGCCATCGACGTGATCGGCGTGCAGGCGATGCGCTTTCCCTCGATGTACTGCGCGCTGCGCGGCGACGACGGCCGACGTTCGGCGCCTCCACCATCGCCGAGGGCATCGCGGTGAAGGAACCCGGCAAGCTCACGCGGGAGATCGCCGCGCGGCTGGTGACCGACATGATGCTCGTCGACGAGGGCGACATCGAGCAGGCCATCGTGATGCTGCTGGAGATCGAGAAGACGGTCGTCGAGGGCGCGGGGGCGGCGAGTCTCGCCGCCATCCTGCGGGAGCCGGAACGCTTCCGCGGCCGCAAGGTGGGCCTCGTCCTCTGCGGCGGCAACATCGACCCCCTGATGCTCGCGGAGATCGTCGAGCGCGGCATGGTGCGCGCCGGGCGCCTGGCGCGCGTGCGCGTGGAGGTGCGCGATCTCCCGGGGGCGCTCGCGAAGGTGACGGCGTGCCTCGCGGAGCTGAACGCCAACATCGAGGAAGTGCACCACCAGCGCGCCTTCACCCACCTGGCGGTCGCAGCACGCCGTGGTGGACCTGGTCCTGAAGACCCGCAATCACGCCCACGTCGCGGAGATCGTGGCTGCCCTCACCGCCGCCGGCTTCGCCGCGCGCGTGCGCAATGCCGACGAATGAGAAAATAGGGACTGTCCCTGATCAAAGGAAGAAACCATGACGATCCAGCGATTCCACGTAGCCAAGCGCCTCTCGGAGATGGTCGTGCACAACGGCACCGTCTATCTCGCCGGGCAGGTGGCCGCGGACATGACCCGCGACATCATCGGCCAGACCGAGGAGGTGCTCGCCTCCATCGACCGCCTGCTGGGCGAGGCGGGCAGCGACAAGACGAAGATCCTCTCCGCGCAGATCTTCCTGCCGGACATGGGCGACTTCGCCGCCATGAATTCCGTGTGGGAGCGCTGGGTGGTGCCGGGCCATACGCCGGCGCGCGCGACCATCGAGGCGAAGCTCGCCAACCCGGCCTACAAGATCGAGATCCTGGTCGTCGCGGCGGTCTGAGCGCCGCGTGAGCTGCGGCCGCTAGCCGGCGAGGGGCCGGCCCGTCAGCGGGTAGGCCGGATCGTTGTAGCCCGGCGTGGACGGGTGTCCCGCACGGACCAGCGAGTCCACCAGCGCCTCGTCCTCCGCGTCGATCGTCTTGCCGATGGCGTCGAGATAACCCTGCCATTGCTCCAGCGTGCGCGGGCCGGCGATGACGCTCGACACGATCCGGTTGGCGAGCACCCAGCCGAGCGCGAACTGCGTCGCCGTCATGCCTTTCTTCTCGGCGTGTGCCTTGAGGGTCTGCGCCATCGCGATCGACTCGGGGCGGAACTCCGTCTGCATCATGCGCCGGTCGTTGCGGCCGGCGCGCGTGTCGGGCGGCGGCGCCTCGCCGGGCTGGTACTTGCCGATCAGCACGCCGCGCGCGAGCGGGCTGTAGGTCGCCACCCCGATGCCGTAGTGGTGGCAGGCGGGCAGGATCTCGGTCTCCACCTGGCGGTTCATGGCGCTGTAGTAGGGCTGGCACACCACCGGCTTCGCCACGCCCAGTTCCCCGCACACGCGCATCACCTCGGCGATCCTCCAGCCGCGGAAATTCGAGACGCCGAAGAAGCGTGCCTTGCCGGAGGCCAGGATGTCGCCGATGGTCTCCAGGATCTCCGGCAGCGGAGTCTCGGCGAAGTCCTTGTGCAGGTAATAGATGTCGACGTAGTCGGTGCCGAGGCGGTCCAGGCTCTGGTCGATGGCCTGCAGCAGGCGCTTCCTGCCCGTGCCGCGCTGGTTGGGACCATCGCCCATGGCGTTGCCGACCTTCGTGGCCAGCACCCAGTTGTCGCGGTCGTTGGCGATCAACTTGCCGACGATCCTCTCCGACTCGCCCTTGGCATAGACGTCCGCGGTGTCGATGAAGTTGACGCCCGCCTCGCGCGCGGATGCCACGATGCGCGCGGATTCCGCATAGTCGGTGCGTTCGCCGAACATCATCGCGCCGAGGCAGAGGGGGGAGACTTGCAGGCCGCTGCGGCCGAGGCTGCGGTATTCCATATCCAGGATCCTAGGCGGTCAGGACGGAGCGAACGAGTTCGCCGACGTCTCCAACCCGTTCCAGTTCGTTGAGCTTGCCGGATGGCGGCCTCGGTCCGTTCGGCACCCAGGACCGGACCCATCAGGTCGCGCGCCTTGGCGTTCACGCTCTCGGTATCCAGCGGGTTTTCCTTCGAGCCCGGCGGGAAGCGAGTGTGGCGGCTGACCGTCCTGCCGTCCTTGAGCAGCAGGTCGACGATGCCGCCGCGCGGCGCGGCGGGATCGTTCAGCTTCGGGTCGCCGACCACCGTGACGCGTTCCATGACGGCACGGATCTGCGGATCGGCCATGTGCTCGTGCGAGTGACTGTGCGCGAACGACACTCCGCCATCCACGAGGGCGGTGGCGATGAGGTACGGGCAATTGACGTCGGGCATCTTGCTGCGCCCGACGATGCCGATGGCGTCTTCGGGGAGGTGCACGACGATCCGCTCGACCTGGTCGGGGCCCAGGTCGTGCTCGCGGCGCAGCTTCAGCAGCGCGTCCAGGGGCGACTGGTTGGGGAACCCCACCGTGAAGGTCTTGATGCAGGTTTCCGTGATGATGTAGCGCGAGCCCAGGCCGGCGACCATCTCCTCGGGCTTCGGTTGCGTCGAGAGCGCCTGCAGGAGGTTGTGGGTGCCGCCCAGCACGTCGTGCACGCCCGTGAGCCCCGCCTGCACGAAGACCGCCGCGGTGACCCCGTTGCGCGCCCCCATGCCGCTGAAGTCGAAGGCCTTCTCGATGTGGTCCTGGTCCTGGACCCAGCTCCACAGGCCCGACACCTGCTGCGCCCCGTAGGAAATCGCATGACGCATCTGCGTCTCGTCCAGCCGTGCCAGCGAGGCCGCGGCCGCCATGGCGCCCATGGCCGCTCCGTACGGCTCCGCCCCGCGATGGGTGCCGCGGACGTGATCCGGCCCGAGCGCCAGCAGGAACCGCACCCCGACGTCGTAGCCCAGCGCCACGGCGCGGATCATCTCCATCCCCGGCCGGTGATCCTTCTCCGCCATCGCCAGCGCGGCCGGCACGATGGACGAGCCGGGATGCGCCTTGGTCGTCGGCTCGAAATCGTCGGATTCGTCCGCATGGGCCAGCATGCCGTTCGCCAGCGCCGCGTTGATGGCGGTCGTCCGGATGTCGCTCGCCAGCACCGAGGCCTCGGGCGTGCCGCCCTGCGTGCGGATGAACTTCGTGGCCATGACGCCGGGGCGCAGCGCCGACCCGGAAACGACCGCCGCCACGCTGTCCAGGATGCGGTGCTTGGCATCGTGCAGGACGTTCGCCGGGCAGCTCGCGATCGCGCGAGGCGACCATGTACGCCGCCAGCCGGCCGGTGAGGTCGCCCGCCCCCGAGGTCTTTTCCCCTTGCATCTTCGCTCTCCCGGTCAGCGGTGGGTCGTCAGGCCGGCGCCCTGCCGGATGCCTTGAGGCCCTTCTCGAGGCCCGCGAAGGAAAGGGTCGGCAAGGTCATCAGCCAGCGGTATCCCTTGGCCACGAGCTCGTCGATGTTCTTGGCGTTCGCGTGCGGATGGCCGCAGACCACGTTGTGCTCCTTGCAGATGGCGAGGATCTCGTCGATCGCCCCCGCGACGGTCGGGTGCTCGTACTGGCGCGGGAAGCCCAGGTCCTGCGACAGGTCGCCTTCCCCGATGAGGACGCAGCCGATCCCCGGCACTTCCTTGAGCATTTTCGGCAGGTTCCTGATCGCCTTGGCCTCCTCGCACTGGATGACGACCAGGATCTCGCCCTTGGGATTGAGCGGCCAGACGTCGGCGCGGGCGTAGTACTCCTGCGCGGTGAGGCCCCAGTACGGCGCCGCATGCTTCGGCGCATCGCCGCGCATGCCTGCCGGCTCGTAGAACGGCGCCGAGGGCGGCCGCGGATAGCGGCACGCGGCCACGGCGTTGCGCGCCTCCTCCACCGTGCTGACGTGCGGCCAGACGATGCCGTAGACGCCCATGTCCAGCACCTGCTTGGCGAAGAACTGGTTCATTTCCCCGCCGTTCGGGCGGGATGCGCACCATCGGCGCCACGGCCGGCGCGATGCTGCCGGACTTCAGGATCTGCTTGCGGTCGAGCATGTACTGCATGCAGTCGCGCAGCAGCTGGATGTCGTAGGGGTTGTGTTCCATCTCGAAGATCACGGCATCGTAGGGCGCGGCGTTGATCGCCTGCGCCATGCCGACTTCCGGCGGCGAGAAGGTGGTGAAGGCGGGCTTGCCCTGCTCGAGCGCCCGGATCGCGCCATTGAGGCGGGGTATTTCGGCCATTGCGTGGTTTCCTTTTCTGCTTCGATGAGGGCGGCGCAATTCTCGCTTGTCCGGGCCCGTCGTCGGCCCTATGATTCGCGAGGACCCTCGACGCGCGACCGTCGAGCCAGAACAAACCAATCAGGAGGAGATCACAGTGACATTCTACGGATTCGGCGACGGCGTGCGTGCACGCGGCTACGCCCTGCTCGCTACGCTGCTGGCGGTCGCCGTCCTGGCGAATGCCCCGGCATCGGCCCAGGACAAGTACCCGAGCAAGAAGCTCGACTGGACGATCTCCTTCGGGCCCGGTGGCGGCAACGACATCATGACCCGGACTCTCATCTCCATCATCGAGAAGTACAAGCTCTATCCCGACAACATCGTCCCCGAGAATCGCGCCGGGGGCAGCGGGGCCAAGGGCTGGGGCTTCGTGTTCAGCCAGAAGGGCAACCCGTACCACATCACCTCGACCAGCGGCAGCTTCATCACCACGCCGCTGCAGGCCAACACGCCATGGAAGGCGGACAGCTTCACGCCGATCGCGCTGCTCGCCTCCGACGACGGGGTGATCATGGTGAACGGCAAGTCGAAGATCAGGACCTTGAAGGAGTTCATCGAGCAGGCCAAGGCGAAGCCGCCGGCGATCGGCGGCATCGGCACGGTCAATGTCGAGTTCATCGTGCCGAAGCTGCTCTCGGAGCGGGCCGGATTCAAGTTCGAGTACGTGGCGTTCAACAAGCAGGGCGAGCTGGTGACCGCGTTGCTGTCCGGCGCGCTCGATGCGGCGATGTCCAACCCGGGCGAGGTGCTGGGCCTGCTGCAGTCCGGCGACCTGAGGGCGCTCGCCTACACCGGCAAGAAGACGCCCAAGGCGCTCGGCAACCTGCCGACCCTGGCCGAAGAGGGCTACGACCTCGGGATTTCCATGCCGCGCGGGCTGGTCCTGCCGCCCGGCGTGTCGAAGGAGGCGCAGGACTGGTGGATCGCAACGGTCAAGAAGATCGTGCAGACGCCGGAATGGAAGGAATACATCGACAAGCAGCTGCTCACCGAGAATGTCCTCTATGGCGAGGACTTCCGCGCCTTCCTGCAGAGGACGCAGGGCACGTTCGCCGACATCCTGAAGAAGTCGGGCGCCATCAAGTAGCCGCCGGAATCCGGGGTGCAGACGACAAGCGGACCCGGCGGTGATGCCGCCGGCCCGGCGGCGCGCACGGCGGCGGGGCGGACGATGCGCGCGGGATTCCTCCTCGCGATCCTGTTCCTGGCCGCCGCCTATACGTACATCGCGTTCGCCGAGCTGAGCTACCTGTCCTCGGCCGGGCGCCTCGGGCCGGGATTCATGCCGCGCATCATCGGCGTGTCGCTCGTCGCGATGTGCGCGCTACAGCCTGTACGCGGACCTGAAGCAATTCCCCGCCGGGGAGGCGGTGGCGCCTGCCTGGCGCAGCGCCGCCGTGCTCGCGCTGCTCTCCGGGGTGTTCGTCGGCCTGCTGGAGGTTCTCGGCGGACTCCTTTCCATGATCGTCTTCATGGCGGCCGCGCTGTGGATCCTCAACCGCGGGCGCCCCCTGCAGAACGCGCTCGTCGCCGTCCTGCTGCCGCTGGGCACCTACCTGGTATTCCAGGTGTGGCTGCGCGCCTCGATGCCGCGCGGCATGCTGCCGCTGCCTTTCTGATGGACATCTTCGCCAACCTGCTGCTCGGGCTGTCGGTCGCCATCACCCCGGTCAACCTCGCCTTCCTGTTCGTCGGCGTCATGCTCGGCATGATCGTGGGCATCATCCCGGGATTCGGCCCCGCCGCCGGTATCGCGATCCTCCTGCCCATCACCTACGGCATGAATCCGACGAGTGCGGTGATCATGCTCTCGGCGATCTACTACGGCTCGATGTACGGCGGGACGATCACCTCGATCCTGCTCAACACGCCGGGCGAGTCCTCCAGCGTGGCGAGCACCTTCGACGGCTATCCCCTCGCCCAGCAGGGCCGCGCCGGGCCGGCGCTGGTCATGCAGGCGGTCGCGTCGTTCGTCGGCGGCACGTTCGGCGTCATCCTGATCACGGTGTTCGCGCCGCTGTTCGCGCTGGTGACGCGCAGCTTCGGCCCGCCGGAATTCTTCCTCCTCGTCATGATGGGGCTCGCGACGCTCATCGTGATGATCGACGGCAGCTGGCGCTACGGCGTGATCTCGGCGCTGATCGGCTTCGCGCTCGGCACGATCGGCGTCGACCTCGAGACGGGCCAGACGCGCTTCACGTTCGGGTCGGCCGAGATGATCGGCGGCATCGACTTCATCCCCATCGCGATCGGCCTGTTCGGCCTGGGCGAGCTCTACTACGTCTTCTACCAGGGGATGCACCTCTCGGGAGCCGGCGGCATCGTCCAGTACGACAAGGAGAAGCGCTTCTGGCCGGAGTGGCGCGATTACGTCGAGACCAGGTTCACCCTGCTGCGCGGGTCGGTGCTGGGCTTCATCATCGGCGTCATCCCGGGCGCCGGCGCGACCATCGCCTCGCTCATGTCGTACTCGCTCGAGAAGTCCCTCTCCGCGACGCCGGAGAAGTTCGGCAAGGGCGCGATGGCGGGCCTGGTCGGCCCGGAGGCGGCCAACAATGCGGCCTCGTCCGGGGCGATGGTGCCGCTGCTCTCCCTCGGCCTGCCCGGCTCGGCCTCGACCGCCGTGCTGCTCGCCGCGTTCCTCATGTGGGGACTGACGCCGGGGCCGCTGCTCATGACGCAGAAGCCGGAATTCGCCTGGGGCCTCATCGCCAGCATGTACCTCGGCAACGTGGCGCTGCTCGCGCTCAACATCTTCGCCATCCCGCTGTTCGTGCAGATGATCAAGCTGCCCTACCGGATCCTGGCGCCGGCCGTCATCCTCATCTGCACCATCGGCACCTACAGCGTGAACGGCAGCATGATCGAGACGTGGCTCATGTTCGCCGCCGGGCTCGTCGGCTTCTTCATGAAGCTCTATGGCTATTCGCCCGCGGCGCTGGTGCTGGCACTCGTCCTGGGACCCCTGGCCGAACAGTCGCTGCGGCAGACGCTCACCATCTCGCGCGGGTCGTACGGGATCTTCCTCGACCGGCCGGCGTCGCTGTGGATCCTCGGCGTCACCGTCGCCATCCTGGCCACGGGCCTGGCTCTGCACCTGAGGCGGCAAGGCGACGAAGAAGAGTAGGGACGCTCGCCGGTCCGGCGGAAGCAATTACCCGCAGGCGTAAGGGGCTGGTCGGCAACCCTCGCCTGGCATCAGCGGGTCGCCCCGTACATCGGATCGCGATTGGATCGGAAAGCCGCGTCGATCGTCGTCCAGTCGGATGGCCTGAGCACGCGCGCGGCGATGGGCAGCACGATGTCCCTCTCGATGCGCATGTGCTCGAGCTGCGTGGCGGCATACGCCTTCATCAGGATTGCGAAGTCCCTGAATTGGGAGGAGGCGCCGGGACGCGTTCCGGAAAGGGCAAGCCGCAAGTCCATGAAGGCCGCCGAATCCCTGGCGTGGTCGTGCTGCAGGACCGCAAGCTCCTCGTCCGCCTCCCTGGTGCGCTCCCGCAGTGCCTTGAAGAGATGGTCATCCTCCTTGGGGTGGTGGAAGCTGCCCATGAAGGTTGCGATGGTTCCGAGGGTCCGGTCCAGGCGGGCGGGATCGGGCGAGAAGCGGCCGGTCTCGGTCAGTCCCATCTGGCCAATGATGGCGGCGAGGGCCGCATCGAACGCGGCGTGTTCGGCGGCCATGATCTTCAGGGCTGAGACTTTCGCGTCGGGCGGCATGGAGCGGGCCGGGGCTGGGGTGGCCGTATTATCCGGCCGCCATCGGTCGCGTGCGCACTCGAGCCTGGCGAAGGCTACGGTTGCCGGCCGGAAGTGGACGGGATCGACCCCCCAAACGTCTCCTTGACCTTCCCATCGTGGGAAGGTCCAGCCTGCGGGAACCACCTCAACCAGGGAGTCCCGCCATGAACCACGCACAGCATGCGCACCACCACGCCCACTCCGGTCAGCGGTCCACGAACGAATCGCTGAACTCCACGGCACTCGTGGCGACGCTTCACTGCCTGCTCGGCTGCGCCATCGGCGAGGTCGCCGGGCTCGTGATCGGCACCGCGCTTGGCTGGGGCAATGCCGCGACCATCGCGCTTGCCGTCGCACTTGCCTTCAGTTCCGGATTCGCGCTCACGGCGATTCCGTTTCTGCGCCGCGGCTACACGCCTCAAGGCGGCCATGAAGATCGCCCTGGCCGCCGACGCTGCATCGATCACCATCATGGAGATTGTCGACAACATGCTGATGCTGGCGATTCCGGGTGCGATGGATGCGCCTGTCGACTCGGCTCACTTCTGGGCGAGCATGGTGGTGTCGTTGGCCGTGGCCGGTTTGGCCGCGTTTCCCGTGAACCGCTGGCTCATCGCCAGGGGCAGGGGGCACGCGCTTGCACATGCGCACCACTGAGCCGGATCGCGGCGAGCGGCACCTCCCGCATTTGACCGGGTGCGCTCCCCCTCGTAATCTCGCGCTGCCGCACGCCCGCACGGCGGGAAGCGAACTCGAGGAGCCGCGCCATGACCGTGAAGTATTTCGAGATGGCCGAAGCCCGCCGTGATGGGCATCGCAACATCGGCGAAGCCGCAAAGGCCTCCGGGGTGTCGCCGAAGATGATCCGCCACTACGAGGAGAGCGGCCTCGTTCCACGCGCGGGCGAACGGTTGCCGGCTATCGCATCTACCGCGAGAGCGATATCCATGCGCTGCGCTTCATCCGCCGCGCGCGCGGCCTCGGCTTCCCGCTGCGCGAGATCAAGGCGCTCCTCGGGTTGTGGAGCAATCGCCGGCGCGCGAGTGCGGACGTGAAGCGCCTGGCCCTCCAGCATGTCGAAGCCCTTGATGCAAGGATCGCCGAGATGCAGTCGATGCGACGCGCCCTGGCGGGACTGGCGGCGAACTGCCACGGCGACGACAGGCCGGATTGCCCGATCCTCGACGACCTGTCGGGTTTCTGAGCGCGGTCCGCCAAGTGTGAGGCGGGAAGCGTCAGTGCGACGCCTTGCGCCTGAAAGGCGTCACGACAGCCAGCGCGATCGCACCGGCCGCCACGCCGACGAGAGCATTCGCCGCCAGCGCCGTTGCCCCTTCCAGCAGGGGGCCGGTCGTCGCGGCAAGGCCGTGGACGAAGGCTTCGCCACCGGGAACGCCATGGACGAGGATGCCGCCGCCGACGAGGAACATGGCCGCGGTTCCGACCACCGATAGCGTCTTCATCAGGGCCGGCGCGGCAACGAGGAGCGCGCGTCCCAGGGCGCGCAGCAGGCGCGTCGACGCATCGTCGCCTTGCCTCGTGCTGAGGTAGAGCCCCGCGTCGTCCAGCTTGACGATGCCGGCCACCAGCCCGTAGACGCCCACGGTCATGAGGATCGCGATCCCGGCGAGCACGATCACCTGCTTCGCGAAGGGCGCGGCCGCCACCGTGCCGAGGGCGATGACGATGATCTCCGCCGAGAGGATGAAGTCGGTCCGGACTGCGCCGCGGATCTTTTCCTTTTCGAAGGCGACGATGTCGGTGGCCGGGTCGGCGAGGGCGACCACCAGTTGCTCATGGTGTGCCTCCTTGTCCTCGGCACGGTGCATGAACTTGTGCGCGATCTTCTCGAAGCCCTCGTAGCAGAGGTACGCCCCGCCGATCATCAGCAGGGGCGTGATCGCCCACGGCGCGAGGGCGCTGATCGCAAGCGCGGTGGGAACCAGGATGAGCTTGTTGAGGAAGGAGCCCTTCGTCACCGCCCAGACGACGGGCAGTTCGCGGTCGGCGCGCACGCCTGCCACCTGCTGCGCATTGAGCGCGAGATCGTCGCCCAGGACGCCGGCGGTCTTGCGCGCGGCGACCTTGGTCATGAGCGCCACGTCGTCCAGGATCGTGGCGATGTCGTCGAGCAGGGCGAGGAGGCTGGTGCCGGCCATTCAGGCAGTCCATGCAGGGCGATGGCAGCGAGTGTAGGCGCGGTTGGAGGTCGGCGCTACGGATCGCGTTCCGCGGCCAGGCGTATTCTTGCATCCATGAGCACCTTACCCCCCTGTCCCCAATGCGGTTCCGCCTACACCTACGAGGACGGCGCCCGGTACGTGTGCCCGGAATGCGCCCACGAATGGGAAAAGCCCGCGTCCGAGGCGCCTGCTGAAATCGGCAAGGTCGTCCGCGATGCCAACGGCAACGAGCTTCACGACGGCGATACGGTGACCGTGATCAAGGACCTCAAGGTCAAGGGCACGTCGCTGGTGGTGAAGGTCGGCGTCAAGGTGAAGAACATCCGCCTCGTCGAAGGCGACCACGACATCGACTGCAAGATCGAGGGCATCGGCCCGATGAAACTGAAGTCGGAGTTCGTCCGCAAGGCGTGACCGGCGGCAGGCACGCCATTCCCGCTTACCGCCGGGACAGCGCCTCGATCAGGTGCATGCCGGTGCGCACGCCGGCCAGGTAGAGCGAGACCTTGGTCGATTCGTTGGGGGCGTGGTTGTTCTCGTCGTAGGGCGCCAGCGGCACGACGATCGAAGGCAGCCCGAGGAGCCTGGTGAAGACGTAGTCGGGCGTGGTGCCGCCGAGACTCGGCACCACCAGCGGCTCGCGGCCGAAGCCCTTCGCGACGGCCCGCTTTCACGATCGGCACGAAAGGATCGTCGAGCGAGGTGCGCGATGCCGGCGTCGACTTGAGTTCGCGGATCTCGATGTTGGCGTAGCCGCGATCGGCGGCGAACTTGCGCACCGCCGCCAGCACCTGCGCCGGATCCTGCCCGCCCACCATCCGGATGTCCGCCTTGGCGAGCGCCTCCCGGAAGATGATCGTCTTGTGCCCGGCGCCGGTGTAGCCGGACGCGAAGCCCGAGACGTTGAAGGCGGGGCGCAGCATCAGGCGCTCGTGGAAGGTCCCCGGATCCGCAACCGTCGGCGCCACGCCCATGCTCGCCATCACGCCTTCGCGGTCCAGCGGCAGGGTCTTCACCGCCGCCAGTTCGGCAGGCGTCACCGTCACGTCGGCGTAACCGGCGCCCGGCACCAGCAGGCGGCCGTCGCGGTCGACCATCTCCGCCAGCAGGTGGATCAGGTCCAGCGTCGGATTGGGTGCCACGCCGCCGAAGTTGCCGGAGTGAAGGTTGCGTTTGGCCCCGGTGGCGGCGAACTCGAGCCCGAGCACGCCGCGCACGCCCATGAGCAGCACCGGCTGGTCGTTGGGAAACATCGGACCGTCGGAATAGCAGCAGAGGTCCGCGCGCAGCATCTCGCGGTGCGTCTCCACGAATTCCGGCAGCGGGCGGCTGCCTGTTTCCTCGTTGCCTTCCAGCACCACCTTGATGCGGATGGGCAGTTCGCCATGCAGTTCGCGATAGAGGGCGATGGCATTGAGGAGTGCCAGGTGCTGGCCCTTGTTGTCGCCCGTGCCGCGGCCCCAGATGCGGTCGCCGTCGATGACGGGCTGCCAGGGGTCTCGAGCCCAGCCCTCCGCCTTGGCGTCCGCAGGGTATACGTCGTAATGGCCATAGCTGAGCCAGGTGAAGGGCGCGTCCTTCGGGCCGATCTCGCCGTAGACGATGGGATGGTGCGCGGTGGGAAAGACCTGGACCTCGAATCCCCAACGCTGCATGCGCGTGCGCAGGAATTCGACCGCCGCGGCGATGCCCTCGCCGGTCAGGCTCACCGACGGGATGCGCGCGCTTTCGAGCAGGGTCGCGACGAGCGCATCCGCGCGGTCGCGGACCGCGGCCTCGATCGGACGCGATCACTCGTCCACCGCGGCGGTGACTTCCACCTCGATGGCAAAGCCATGATGCAGCTCGTTCACCGGCACGACGCTGCGGGCGGGGCGGTGCTCGCCGAAGAACTCCCCGTAGATCTTGTTCACCGCCGGCCAGTGCGCGATGTCGGAGACATACACGGTGCAGCGCAGCACGCGGTCGCGGCGGCTGCCGCAGGCGTGCAGCACGCGGTCGACGTTCTGCAGCACCTGCCGCGTCTGCTCCTCGATCGTGCCGGCCTTGCGATCGGGGTCTCCGGGCACGTGCGGCAGCTGCCCGGCGAGGTAGGCGATGCCGTGGTGGACGACGGCATGCGAATAGTGGCCCGCGGGCGCGTCGAGGCCGGGTGCGTTCAGGGTTTCGAGGACTCTCATGGGGCTTGTCTCCGTTACCAGCCGCCGAAGCGCGGCCACCGGGCGTCGATCCCGGGGCCGTTCCTCACGACATGGTAGGCGTCATGCTGCGCCGCGGTGGCGCAGGCGTGGTTGGGAAGGATGCGCAGGCGCGTGCCGACAGGATACCGCGCGAGGTCGAGGGGTGCGCCGCCGCGCCGGCTGACGATGCCGTGCTCCTGGTTGGCGTCGGAGACGATCAGGTCGCCGATCACCTGCGCCGTCCTCGTCGCACACCAGGCCGTAGCCCTGGTCGACGGCCTGTCTTCGCCGTGCCGCGGTCGCGCGACAGCGCCATCCAGCCGCCGTCGGTGATGATCCAGCCCTTCTCGCGCTGGTGGCCGATGACGGTGGCGAGCACGCTCAAGGCGATGTCGTCGACGCGGCAGACGCCGAGGCCGGCCATCACCAGGTCGTGGAAGACGAAGACGCCGGCGCGCACTTCCGTCACTCCCTCGAGGCTGCGCGCGAACGTGGCGGTGGGAGTCGAGCCGACGCTGACCACGGGCGAGGCGAAGCCGGCAGAACGCAGCGCGGCCGCGCTCTTCACCACCGCGCCACGTTCCTTCTCCGCCATCGCCACGATGGCCTCGGTCGAGCGGCAGTTGTAGGAGTCGCCCGCGTGCGTCATCACGCCGCGCGGTTCGGCGCCCCTGGCGAGCGCCCTGGCGATGTCGAGGAGCACCGGGTCGCCGGGCTTCACGCCGGCGCGGTGGCCGTCGCAGTCGATTTCGATGAGGGCGGGAATGCCGGCCTTGCGTGCGGCGACCGCTGCGGCGGCCTCGACGTTGTCCACGACGACGGAAAGGTCGGCACCGCGGCTGCGGAGGGCGAGCACATGGTCGAGCTTTCCGGGTGCGATGCCGACCGCGTAGAGGATGTCGGTGACGCCGTGTGCCAGGAACTGCTCGGCCTCCTTGAGCGTGGAGACCGTGATCGGCCCGGCGGGCGTCTCCATGAGGGCACGCGCCACCTCGATGGACTTGCACGTCTTCACGTGCGGGCGCAGGCCCGCTCCCAGCGTGGCGAGGTGCGCCTTCAGGCGCGCGACGTTGGCCTCCATGCGGCCCGCGTCGAGGACGAGGCGCGGCGTCTCGAGGTCCTGGAGCCGCATCGCGACGCCGGCGCCGGGGAGGGGCTCAGCCGAGCGTGCCCGAGAGCGACTCGAAGCGGCTGCGCATGACCGCAGGCAGCCGGATCGCCCAGCTTGTCGAAGAACTCGCGGTGCAACGGCATTTCCTGCTTCCACATCGACTTGTCGATGGCGGTGATGGCGAGGTACTTGTCGGCGCCGAAGGAGTCCAGGCCGCGCCAGTCGATGTCCTTGTGGCGCGGGACATAGCCCCAGGCGGTGCGCTCGGCATCGGCGATGCCCTCGACGCGCTCGACGACCCACTTGCAGCACGCGCATGTTCTCGCCGTAGCCGGGCCAGACGTACTTGCCCTCCGCGTTCTTCTGGAACCAGTTCACCATGAAGAGCTTCGGCGGGTAGGGGACCTTGCGCCCCATGTCGATCCAGTGCGCGAAGTAGTCGCTCATGTTGTAGCCGCAGAAGGCGAGCATCGCGAACGGGTCGCGGCGCACGACGCCGACCTGCCCGGTGATCGCGGCGGTGGTCTCGGAGCCGAGGGTCGCGGCCATGTAGACGCCTTCGTCCCAGGTCGCGGCTTCCGTCACCAGCGGCACAGTCGAGGAGCGGCGCCCGCCGAAGATGAAGGCGGAGATCGGCACGCCGTTCGGGTCGTCCCACGCCGGGTCGATCGAGGGCGACTGCGTGGCCGCGACGGTGAAGCGCGAGTTCGGGTGCGCAGCCGGCCGGCCGCAGCCCGGCGTCCACTCCTTGCCGGTCCAGTCGGTGAGCTTCGGCGGCGGCTCCTTGGTCATGCCTTCCCACCAGACGTCACCCTCGGGCGTGAGCGCCACGTTGGTGAAGATGGTGTTGGTCTTGACGGCTTCCATGCAGTTCGGGTTGGTGTCGTAGCCCGTGCCCGGCGCCACGCCGAAGAAGCCGGCCTCCGGGTTGATCGCATGGAGCCGTCCATCCGCTCCCGGCTTGATCCAGGCGATGTCGTCGCCGATGGTCGTCACCTTCCAGCCCTTGAAGGCGGGCGGCGGGATGAGCATGGCGAAGTTGGTCTTGCCGCAGGCGCTCGGGAAGGCGGCCGTCACGTAATGCTTCACGCCCTCGGGGGATTCCACGCCGAGGATCAGCATGTGCTCGGCGAGCCAGCCCTGCTCGCGCCCCATCACGGAAGCGATGCGCAGCGCGAAGCACTTCTTGCCCAGGAGCGCGTTGCCGCCATAGCCGGAACCGTAGGACCAGATCTCCTTGTCCTCGGGGAAATGCACGATGTACTTGTGGTCCCTGTTGCAGGGCCAGGTGACGTCCTTCTGGCCCGGTTCCAGGGGGGCGCCGACGGAATGCACGCAGGGCACGAAGTTGCCGTGGTCGCCGAGCGTGGCAAGAACGGCAGCCCCCATGCGCGTCATGAGCTTCATGTTGACGGCCACGTAGGCGCTGTCGGAGATCTCCACGCCGATGTGCGAGATGTGCGAGCCGATGGGGCCCATGCTGAAGGGCACCACGTACATCGTGCGGCCGCGCATGCAGCCCCTGAAAAGGCCCTTCAAGGTCGCGCGCATCTCGGCGGGCTCCACCCAGTTGTTGGTGGGGCCGGCGTCGTCCTTGTTCCTCGAGCAGATGAAGGTGCGATCCTCGACGCGGGCGACGTCGGAGGGGTCGGAGAGGGCGAGGTAGGAATTGGGCCTCAACTTCTCGTCCAGGCGCCGGAACGTCCCGGCCCGGACGAGCTCGGCGCAGAGGCGGTCGTATTCATCCTCGGAACCGTCGCACCAGTAGATGCTTTCCGGCTGGGTGAGGGCGGCGATGTCCGCGACCCACTTGAGCAGCTTGGCGTTGCGCGTAGGGGCGGCTCCCGGCACCGGGGCGGCTTGGGCGTGCATGGTCGTTTCTCCGAGAAAGTGCCGGCTGTCACGGGAGTGGCGCCAGCTTGGAATGTGAAGGAAATTATCGCACAGCGACCCTGGCGCCGCACCCCCAATCCGGGGCAAAGGCACTGTTACCGGACCAGTAACATCGATGCCCGGAACTTGCTTCCGGAACCGGGTATTCTTCATCATCGCAGTCTGGACGGCTGCCACGCCGGGGCGCCCGAGTTCGCTTTCGCGCCGCACAACCCTCGCCGGGGAGAAGGTCGCATGATCAAGAAGCTCGGAATCGCCTGCTTCCTGCTCCTCGGAATCGCCATCATCGCCACCGGCGCCATCAGCGAGGACTGGAAGCTGGCGGGCATGGGGGTCGCCATCATCGTCGTGGGCGTGGGCGTGATCGTGCTCGCCATGACCGTGTTCAAGCAGCAGATGGACACCAAGCCGATCATCGGCGCCGATCGCGTGCTCGACTCCATCAAGGCATCCATCGCCTCGGGCAAGGTGAAGACTCGCGAGGAAGTCCTCGACGCGCAGGTGCGTTACCTCTGCAGGACGGGCGACGTCCAGGGCGCCGTCGTGCTCGCCAACCGCGCCGTGACGGTCGCGGAGAAGGTGCACGGCAAGGGCTCGGCCGAAATGGTGCGGATGCTTTCCTGGGCCGGGGCGAGCTTCGCCATCGCCGAGCGGTTCGCCGAGGCCGAGCCGCTCTTCTCCCGTGCCGCGATGCTCATGGAGTACGGGCAGGGTCACGACCAGCGCGATCTCGCGAGGCTCCTGCGCCAGCTCGCCGAGGTGCGCATGCGCCTCGGCCAGTTCGACCGCGCCGAGGAGAGCTGCAAGAGCCTGGTGGGCGCGATGGAAAAGGCGGTCGGGCCCGACTCGCCGGAACTCGCCGCGACCTACGCAGACCTCGCCGAACTCTTCAGGCGCGCGGGCGGGGCGAAGGCGAAGGTCGTCGCCATGCAGCGCATGGCCCAGGACATCCGCTCGGGCAAGGGCGCCGCGCGAGCCGCAGCCTAGCCGCCCGGCTGGCGGCCGTAGGTGCGGAATCGCTCGACGATGCGCGCCATCTCCACCTCGTCGAGGATGGTGGGCTCCTCCACCTGGATGGCCTGCCAGTAGAGGCGCGCCAGCGCCTCGACCTTGTCGGCCAGGCGCAGGGCGTCGTCCAGGTCCGGGCCGAAGGCGATCGCGCCGTGGTGCGCCAGCAGGCACGCGCGCCGCCCCTCGAGGGCGGCCAGGGCGACATCGGAGAGTTCCTGCGTGCCGAAGGTCTTGTACGGCGCGCAACGGATGTCGTTGCCGCCGGCGAAGGCGACCTCGTAGTGGAAGGCGGGAATCCCGCGACCGAGGCAGGCCAGCGTGGTCGCGAAGGCCGAGTGCGTGTGCACCACGGCGCCGGCCTCGGGCCGGTTGGCGTAGATGTCGCGATGGAAGCGCCACTCGCTCGACGGCGTGCGGTGCCCCTTCTTGTTGCCGGCCATCGTCATGTGCACGAGGTCGGCGGGCTCGAGCCTGTCGTAGGGCATGCCCGAAGGCGTGACGATGAATCCGCCCTCGACGCGCGCGCTCACGTTGCCGGAGGCGCCCTGGTTGATGCCGAGCGCGTTCATGCGCCGCGCGGTGGCGATGATGCGTTCGCGCAGGGTGATGTCCCTCATGGGGTCGCGGTCCTTCCGGTGCGGCTGCGGGGCGCAAGAGCGGCGAGCGAACTCTCCGTCGCCGCGAAGATGCCCTTCTCCGTGACGATGCCCGTGACCAGCCCGGCGGGAGTCACGTCGAAGGCGGGGTTCGCCACCGCGGTCGACGCAGTGGCGATGGCGAGGCTGGCGGGACGGCCGGATGCGTCGAGGCCGCGCACGATGCGGACCTCGTCGGCGCTGCGCTCCTCGATGGGAATGGACGCCCAGCCCGTCCGTGAGCGTCCAGTCGATCGTGGGGGTGGGCACCGCGACGTAGAACGGGATGCCGTTGTCGCGCGCGGCCAGGGCCTTGAGATAGGTGCCGATCTTGTTCGCGACGTCGCCGCGGCGCGTCACGCGGTCCGCGCCGACCAGCACCAGGTCCACCTGGCCGTGCTGCATGAGGTGGCCGCCCGCATTGTCGGCGACCAGCGTATGCGGCACGCCGTGGCCGGCGAGCTCCCATGCGGTGAGCAGACCCTGGTTGCGCGGGCGCGTCTCGTCCACCCAGACGTGCACGGCGATGCCCTGGTCGTGCGCCATGTAGATGGGTGCGAGCGCCGTGCCCCAGTCGACGGTGGCGATCCAGCCCGCATTGCAGTGCGTGAGGATGTTCACCGCGCGGCCGCGTGCCGCGTGCTCGCGCTCGATGAGCGCGAGGCCGTGGCGGCCGATCGCCGCGTTGATCGCGGCATCCTCGTCCGCGATGGCCTGCGCCTGCGCCCAGGCGGCGGCTTCGCGCTGCGCGGGGCCGAGCCCTGCCAGCGTGGCGCGCATGCGCTCCAGCGCCCAGGCGAGGTTCACGGCCGTGGGCCGCGTCGCGGCAAGACGCGCGCAGTTCTTCGCGAGGGAGGCGTCGGACGCGTCGCGCGTCATGGCCAGTGCCAGCCCGAAGGCTGCCGTCACGCCGATCAACGGCGCCCCGCGCACGCGCATCGTCTCGATGGCTTCCGCGACGGCCTCGGGCGAATCCAGCGCGCGCGTCTCGAACGCGTAGGGCAGCCGCGTCTGGTCGATGATGTGCACCGGCCCGCCCGGCTTCTCGGCCCACAGGCTGCGGTAATGGCGGTCGCCGACTTTCACGCGGGCATTTTCGCATGGCAGGCGGGCGCGGCGCATGAAACGGATGCGCGGGGCATCGCAGTACAATTGCGGGACGCACGGCATCGTTCCCGGCCGTGAAGTCCCACCTGGAGCCCCCGCGACATGATTTCCTTCCGCAGCGCCTTGCCCATTCTGGCCGCCATGGCCCTCGCCACCGGTCCCGCCGCAGCGCAAAACCTGCGCATTGCACTCTCCTCGGAGCCCACGTCGGTGGACCCGCACTATCACGTCCTTGCGCCCAACAACGCGCTCGCGGCGCACATCTACGACGCGCTCGTGGACACGGACGAGGCGCAGCGCCTCATCCCGAGCATTGCCACGGCGTGGAAGAACGACGGCGCCAACAAGTGGACCTTCACGTTGCGCAAGGGCGTCAAGTTCTCCAACGGCAAGCCCTTCACGGCGGAGGACGCGATCTTCACCTTCTGCCGCGTGGCCAAGAACGAGACCAACATCGCCGGCGGCAACAAGGATCTCATCCGGAACATGAAGTCGGTCGAGGCGCCGGATCCCCATACGCTCGTGGTGACGACCGCCGAGCCGGAGCCGCTGCTGCCGCGCCTGCTGGCGGGAATCTCGCTCCTGAGCGCCGCGACGGTCGCGCACGGGAAGATCGCGTTCAATCT
This sequence comes from uncultured beta proteobacterium, assembly GCA_963786635.1. Classification (GTDB taxonomy): domain Bacteria; phylum Pseudomonadota; class Gammaproteobacteria; order Burkholderiales; family Usitatibacteraceae; genus FEB-7. The sequence continues at coordinate 268,593 of CAWAZV010000001.1, forward strand.
CGACGCGAACTGCGGCGTCACCGGCCCGTGGCCGAGCGTGAGCCAGTTCAACGAGGGTTCGGCCGCGATCGGCACGGGTCCCTACAAGCTCAAGAGCTACGTGCGCGGCTCGGCCATCGAGCTCACCCGCCACGACGGCTACTGGGGCGACAAGCCGCACTGGGAAACGGTGAAGATGGTGCCGGTGACCAACGCCGGTCCGCGTCTCGCGGGCCTCATCGCCGGCGACTTCGACCTGATCGAGAACCCGGCCGCGCGCGACCTGCAGCGCATCCGCGAGGACAAGCGCCTCGCCTACGTCTCGACGCCCTCGTCGCGCGTCATCTTCTTCCAGCTCGACGTGGGCCGCAGCCCGAGCCCGCTCGTGAGCGACGGCAAGGGCGGCAACCCGCTGCAGGACGTACGCGTGCGCAAGGCCATGTCCATGGCCATCGATCGCGACGCGATCGCCAGGCGGCTGATGGACGGCGGTGCGCTTCCCGCCTACCAGTTCCTGCCGACGGGAATGTACGGCACCCTCCCCAACCCCCCGGTCATCAAGTTCGACCCGGCCGGGGCGAAGAAGCTGCTGGCGGAAGCGGGCTACGCCAACGGCTTCGACATCACGCTTTCCGCGACGAACGACCGCTACATCAACGACGGGCAGATCGCGCAGGCGGTTGCCGGCTACCTGTCGCAGGTCGGCATCCGCACCAAGGTGGATGCGATGACCCGCGCCATCTACTTCCCGCGCCGCGCCAAGAAGGAGTTCAGCTTCGCCATGGGCGGCTGGGGCTCGGCGGAAGCTTCCTCGTTCCTGCGCTACTGGGCCGCGTCGCTCGACGACAAGAAGACGCGCGGCACGTCGAACTACGGCAGCCTTGCCGATCCGGCACTCGACGAACTCGTCGGCAAGGCGCTCGTCACGATGGACGACGAGAAGCGCGCGGAGCTGCTGCGCCAGTCCCTCACGCGCCTCCTGGACCTGCACGCCTTCATCCCGCTGCATTTCGAAAGCACGCTCTGGGCGCACCGCGCCGACATCGCGTACACCGGCCGCGCGGACCAGTACACGTTCGCCATGTCGGCGAAGCCGGCGAAGAAGTAGCCGGCGGCGGCGCGGCGCATGGCGACCTATGCGCTCCAGCGGCTGATCCAGAGCTTCTTCGTCCTGCTGGCGGCCTCGGTCGTCGTCTTTCTCGCGGTCTACGGCATCGGGGACCCGGTCGAGCTCCTCGTTCCACCGCAGGCGAGCGCGCTCGAGCGCGAGGAACTCGTGCGCCGGCTGGGCCTGGACCTGCCGCTGTGGCGCCAGTACCTCGTGTTCGCCTGGAACGCGCTGCACGGGGACCTCGGCCGCTCCTTCGTGCACGGCGTGCCGGCCATCGAGCTGATCCTCTCGCGGCTGCCGGCCACCTTCGAGCTGGTGCTGCTCGCCATGACGATCGCGATCTTCTTCGGCATCCCGCTCGGGCTCGTGGCCGGGCTCGATACCGAGTCGCGGCTGTCGCGCTTCATCATGGGCGGCACGGTGCTGGGCTATTCGCTCCCCAACTTCTGGAAGGGGATGATGCTGATCCTCGTCTTCGCCGTGCTGCTGGGGTGGCTGCCGACGTCGGGGCGCGGCGCCACGGTCGAGATCCTCGGGCTCAAGGCGAGCTTTCTCACGCTCGACGGGCTGCGGCACCTGATCCTGCCCGCGCTCAACCTCGCGATCCCCAACATGGCGCTCATGATCCGGCTCGTCGCGGCGGGAACCGCGGAGGCGAAGGCGCAGGACTACGTGAAGTACGCGCGCGCCAAGGGCGTGCGGCCGCGGCGCATCGTCTTCCGGCACATCCTGCGCAACATCCTCATCCCGGTGGTGACGGTGGTGGGGATCGAGTTCGGCAGCCTCATCGCGTTCTCGACCATCACCGAGACCGTCTTCGCCTGGCCGGGCATGGGCAAGCTCTTGATCGACAGCATCTACCAGCTCGACCGGCCGATCGTCGTCGCCTACATCATGCTGGCGACGTTCCTCTTCGTCACGGTGAACCTGCTCGTGGACCTCGCCTACGCCGCGCTCGATCCGCGCGTGCGGCTGGCGGGGGAGCCGACGTGAGCACGACGCCGATCCTGCCCGGGGACGACACCGCGCTGCGCGTGCAGGTGCTGCGGCGCATGCGGCGGCAGCCCACCCTGCGCGGCGCGATGGTCGTTCTCGGCATCTCATCATCGCGGGCGCCCTCATCGGGCCCTTCATCGCGCCGCAGAACCCGTACGACCTGACGGTGCTCAACGTCATGGACAACCGGCTGGCGCCCGGCGAGAAGAGCCTTGCCGGCTTCACGTTCTGGCTGGGCTCGGACGCGCAGGGCCGCGACATGCTGAGCGCGATCCTCTACGGCCTGCGCACCAGCCTCTTCGTGGGGCTGGCGGCGACCGCCGGCGCGCTGTGCGTGGGCGTGAGCGTCGGCCTCGCCGCCGCGCAGTTCGGCGGGCGCATCGATGCCCTCCTCATGCGGGTGGTGGACTTCATCCTCGGGTTCCCCTCGATCCTGGTGGCGCTGGTGCTCCTCGCCTCGATCGGGCGCGGCGTGGACAAGGTCATCATCGCGATCGTGATCGTGCAATGGGCGCAACTACGCCCGGCTCATGCGCGCGGCGGCGCTGGTGGAGCGGCGCAAGGAATACGTCGAGGCGGCGGTGAACCAGGGCCTGCCCACCTTCTACATCATGCGGGCCCACCTGCTGCCCAACAGCATCGGCTCGGTGCTGGTCGTGGCCACGGTCAGCATCGCCGGCGCGATCACGCTCGAGGCGACCCTTTCCTTCCTTGGCGTCGGCGTGCCGGTGACGGAGCCGTCGCTGGGGCTCCTCATCGCCAACGGCTTCGAGTTCCTGCTCTCGGGCGAATACTGGATCTCGCTCTTCCCGGGGCTGGCACTGCTCGCCCTCATCATGTCGATCAACGTCGTCGGCGAGAGGCTGCGCCGCAGCTTCGACGCGCACCGCCAGTGAGCGAGCCGCTGCTGCTGGTCCGCGGGCTGCGGACGGTCTTCCACCTCGCCGACGGCGCCTGGGCCGCCGTCGACGGCGTGGACCTCGAGATCGAGCGCGGCGAGGTGCTGGGGCTGGTCGGCGAGTCGGGCTCGGGCAAGACCGTGACGGGGTTCTCGATCGTGCGGGCTGGTGGATCCGCCGGGGGAGGTGATCGCGGGCGAGGTGCGCTTCGCGGGGGAGGACCTGCGCGGCGCCTCCGAGGAGCGCCTGCGCGAGCTGCGCGGAGACCGCATCGCCATGATCTTCCAGGACCCGCTGATGACGCTCAATCCCGTGCTCACCATCGGCGAGCAGATGGCCGAAGCGGTGCGGGAGCACCACCGGACCGACGGGCCCGCGGCGATGGCGATGGCCGCGGAGGCGCTCGGCGCGCGTCGGAATGTCCGAGGCGCAGACGCGGCTCGGCCAGTACCCGCACGAGTTCTCCGGCGGCATGCGCCAGCGCGTGGCCATCGCGACCGCGCTGCTCAACAAGCCCGACCTCATCATCGCCGACGAGCCGACGACGGCGCTCGACGTGACCATCCAGGGCCAGATCCTCTTCGAGATGCAGAAGCTCGCGCGCGAGACGGGTGCGGCGGTCATCTGGATCACGCACGACCTCACCGTGGTCGCCGAGCTGGCCGATCGCATCGCCGTGATGTATGCAGGGCGCATCGTGGAAACCGGAAGCGTGGCCGACGTGCTCGACGGCCCGCGCCACCCCTACACGCGCGGCCTCCTCGACTCGGTGCCCGACGAGGCCGGACGCGGCACGCGCCTGGCGCAGATCGACGGCATGGCGCCGCGGCTCGACTCGCGGCCGGCCGGCTGTGCATTCGCTCCGCGCTGCCGGCGCGCCACCGACGCGTGCCGGCGGGACGATCCGCCGGAGACCGAGGAGGCGGGACGGCGCTTCCGTTGCCATCACCCGCTCGCCGGGGGCGAGGCGCGATGACCACACCCATCCTCGAGGTGCGCGGCGCCAGCAAGCATTTCGCGCGCCGCCCGACGCTCGCGGAGCGGATCCTCATGGCGGCGGGACGCATCGGGCCGCCGCCCGTGGTGCGCGCCGTCGAGACAGTGGATCTCGCGATCCAGCGCGGCGAGGTGCTCGGGCTCGTGGGCGAATCGGGGTGCGGCAAGTCCACGCTCGCGCGCATCGTCACGGGCATCCATGCGCCCACGGCGGGCGAGGTGCTGTTCGAGGGCCGGCCCGTGATCGGGCTGAAGGGACGCGAGCGGCTCGACTACCTGCTCGCCGTGCAGATGATCTTCCAGGACCCGTTCGCATCGCTCGACCCGCGCATGCGCGTGCATCGCATCGTCGGCGAGGCGCTCGCCGTGCATCGCCTCGTGCCGCCCGGGGAGGTCGACGCCGCGGTGGACCGGGCGCTGGCCGACGTGGGCCTCGACCTGGCGTACCGCGACCGCTTCCCGCACCAGTTCTCCGGCGGCCAGCGCCAGCGCATCGGCATCGCGCGGGCGCTCGCCGTGAAGCCGCGCGTGATGGTGTGCGACGAGCCGGTGGCAGCGCTCGACGTCTCCATCCAGGCGCAGGTGATCAATCTCTTCATGGACCTGCGCAGCCGCCACGCGCTCACCTACCTCTTCGTGAGCCACAACCTCGGCCTGGTGCGCTACATCTGCGACCGGGTCGCGATCATGTACCTGGGGCGCCTCGTGGAGATCGGGCCCGTGCAGGAGCTCTTCGCGGCCCCCGCGCACCCCTACACGAAGGCGCTGCTCGAGGCGATCCCGCGCATCCACCGGCGCAAGCGCGCGTTCGAGCCCGTGCAGGGAGAGCTGCCCTCGCCGCTGGCTCCTCCGCCGGGCTGCCCGTTCCATCCGCGCTGTCCCTCCGCCATGCCGGAGTGTCGCGTGACGCGCCCCCAACTTCGCGAAATCGCACCGGGCCGCGTCGCGGCCTGCCACTTGCTCACGAAAGGCTGAATGCCATGTCCACCACCACGCTGCGACCTGCCATCGGGCGCGATGCCCTCGAATACCTCGACGCGCTGCACCCCGACCGCCCGCTCGTCGTCAACACCTACCGTCCTGCCGCGCACACGCCCGACGACCCCGTCGTGCTGGTCCAGCACGGCATCAAGCGCAACGGCGACGAGTACCGCGACTTCTGGATCGACGCGGCCGAGAAGCATCGCCTGCTCATCGTGGCGACGACGTTCGGCGACGCGGCCTTCCCCAAGCCGGAGAACTACAACAACGGCATGGTGGTTGCCGCCGACGGAGCGATCCGTCCGCGCGAGGAGTGGCTGTACGCGATCCTGCCGCGCGTGGTCGAGGCGCTGCGCGCCGGCGGTGTCACGCGCCGCCCGCAGGTTCGCCTGTTCGGCCACTCCGCCGGCGGGCAGTTCGCGCATCGCCTGATGGCCACGCAGGATCACGCGCCCTACGAGGCCGTCGCGCCGGCGAACCCCGGGTGGTACACCCTGCCGACCCTGGAGCGGACGTTTCCGGAGGGGCTGGGCGGGCTCGGCCTCGGCCCGGCGGATCTCGCACGCTGGCTTGCCTATCCCATGACCGTCTTCGCGGGCGATCGGGACATCGACACCGCCGACCAGAACCTGCCGAAGAGTCCGGAAGCCCTGGCGCAGGGGCCGACGCGATTTGCCCGGGCGCAATTCTTCCTCGACATGGGCCGCCGGGAAGCTGCCCGGCTAGGCGTCGAGTGCGGCTGGACCCTGGTCGCGGTCCCCGGTGTCGGCCATGACGGCTGCACCATGGGCAAGGCCGTGGCGGCTTACTGGTTCGAGGGGCGCATCCCCGGTTCCGGGGAGTTCGCCGCGACGACTGCGCCGGTCGCCTGACGGGCCGGGGTCGCGGGCCGCATAAGGCTTGACCGGGATCAACCCGTGCACACGGGTGCGGAGTAGTTGAGAAGAAGGGGGCAGCAGGAGTCTGGCCATCGGTCACGAAATCTGCGGTCCTCGACATCCTTTTGGCGAGGAGATTGACGATGACCGCTCATTGCGCAAACAGACGAGTTGCCTGGCTGTCCCTTGTCGTCCTGGCCGGCTGTGCCACGGTGGCGCCACCGCCGACCGAGTTGCCCGAGGTGCGTCCGGGTTACGTGGCCGGATACCTGCAGCCCGCCGAGCTGCCCGATGGCGTGGCACTGCTCCCCCCGCCACCGGCAGCGGGGTCGGCCGCCGTGGCTGCCGACGAAGAGGCGTACCGGGCCACCCGCAAGCTGAAGGACACGCCGCGGTGGACGCTGGCGGCGAAGGATGCCGAGCTGCGCTTCCCGCAGGCGACCGAAGTGTTCTCCTGCGCCCTCGGCATGGCGATATCGGCGGAGAAGACGCCGCACCTCAACATGCTCCTGCGCCGCGTGCGCATGGATTCCAGCCGCGCCAACGACAAGCCCAAGGACCACTACAAGCGCCCGCGCCCGTTCATGGTGACCAAGGAGGCCTCCTGCACGCCGAAGGAGGAAGCGCGCATGAAGCCCGACTCCTACCCCTCCGGCCATGCCTCGATCGGCTGGGCCTGGGCGCTGACGCTCGCGGAAGTGGCGCCGGATCGCGCCGACGCGATCCTGGCCCGCGGGTACGCCTACGGCCAGAGCCGCGTGGTCTGCGGCGTGCACTACGCGAGCGACGTGGAGGCCGGAAGGGTGATCGGCGCGGCGACGGTGAGCCGCCTGCACGCCAACCCGGTGTTCCAGGCGCAAGTCGCGGAAGCGCGCAAGGAAGTCGAGGCGGCACGGGCTGCCGGTGCCAAGTCTCCTTTCGACTGCGCGGCCGAAGCGCGGGCCCTGGCCCTCGGCAAGTAAGCGGCGCGATCGCGGTGTTCGAGGAGGGTCGGGGTCGTTCTGCACGGAAATGACCCCGACCCCCTTTTGCGGTTCCCGGTAAAATGCAAATTTCCAGCCGGGGGATCGCAATGACCAAGTATGTCTTCGTGACGGGTGGGGTGGTCTCCTCCCTCGGCAAGGGCATCGCCGCCGCCTCGCTCGCCGCGATCCTCGAATCGCGCAAGATCAAGGTCTCGCTGGTCAAGCTCGATCCCTACATCAACGTCGATCCGGGCACGATGTCGCCGTTCCAGCACGGCGAGGTGTTCGTGACGGAGGATGGCGCGGAGACCGACCTCGACCTCGGCCACTACGAGCGCTTCATCTCCTCGAAGATGAAGAAGCTCAACAACTTCACCACCGGCCAGATCTACGAGCGCGTCATCAACAAGGAGCGGCGCGGGGATTACCTCGGCGGCACCGTGCAGGTGATCCCGCACATCACCGACGAGATCAAGGCGAGCGTGAAGGCCGCGTGCAAGGACGTCGACGTCGGGCATCATCGAGATCGGCGGCACGGTGGGCGACATCGAGTCGCTGCCGTTCCTCGAGGCGATCCGCCAGATGGGCATCGAGGAAGGGCGCACCAACACCTGCTACATGCACCTGACGCTCGTGCCGCACCTGGCGAGCGTGGGCGAGATCAAGACCAAGCCCACGCAGCATTCCGTGAAGGAGCTGCGCGGCATCGGCATCCAGCCCGACATCGTGATGTGCCGCTCGGAGCAGCCGGTGCCGGAGGAGGAGAAGAGGAAGATCGCGCTCTTCACCAACGTCGACGTGCGCTCGGTCATCTCCTGCTACGACGTGAGCTCGATCTACAAGATCCCGACCATGCTGCACAAGCAGGGCCTGGACGAGATCGTGTGCCGCAAGCTCGACCTCGCCGCCTACCCGGCCGACCTCTCCATGTGGGACGGGATCGTCGATGCGCTCGAGAACCCGGAGCACGAGATCGACGTCGCCATGGTCGGCAAGTACGTGGACCTGCAGGATTCCTACAAGAGCCTCTCGGAAGCGCTCATCCACGCCGGCATCCACACGCGCACGCGGGTGAAGATCCACTACGTCGATTCCGAGCACATCGAGGCGCGCGGCACGGAGACACTCAAGGACATGGACGCGATCCTGGTTCCCGGCGGCTTCGGCAAGCGCGGCATCGAGGGCAAGATCGCCGCGGTGCGCTACGCGCGGGAGAACAAGGTGCCCTATCTCGGCATCTGCCTGGGGATGCAGATCGCCGTCATCGAGGCGGCGCGCGACCTCTGCCACCTCGAGGGCGCGAACTCCACGGAGTTCGATCCCGACACGCCGCACCCGGTGGTCGCACTCATCACCGAGTGGCAGGACCGCGACGGCCGCGTCGAGCGCCGCGATGCGACCTCCAACCTCGGCGGCACGATGCGCCTGGGCGCGCAGCCCTGCAACGTGAAGAAGGGCTCGCTCGCGCTGCGCGTCTACGGCACGGCTGTCGTGTCGGAGCGCCATCGCCATCGCTACGAGGTGAACGACCAGTACGTGGCGCGGCTGGAGGCGGCGGGGCTCGTCATCAGCGCGCGCACCCAGAACGGCAACCTGGTCGAGATGGCGGAGCGGCCGGATCACCCGTGGTTCTTCGGCTGCCAGTACCACCCGGAATTCACCTCCACGCCGCGCGCGGGGCACCCGCTGTTCATTTCCTACGTGAAGGCGGCGCTGGAGCAGCGGCGCAAGCGCGTGCCGGAGCCGGGGCTCAAGGTCATCGGCGGCTCTGCCGCGTAGGCGGGCGGTGGAACCGCAGATGAACACAGATGAACACAGATGAACCTGATAACGGCGACAATGCGTCGATCGTTGCAGTCGCAAGGCTCCCACTCAGTTGGAGGCAGAGACCATCATCACGGAGATATCTGCGTTCATCCGTGTTCATCCGTGTCGCTGTCCATACCCACGCGCCAGCGTGAATCACGGACAGCATGAAGCTCTGCGGATTCGACGTCGGGCTCGACAAGCCGTTCTTCCTGATCGCCGGACCCTGCGTGGTCGAGAGCGAGCAGCTGCAGATGGACGTGGCCGGGCAGCCTCAAGGAAATCACGGGCGCCCTCGGCATCCCGTTCATCTTCAAGTCCTCCTACGACAAGGCCAACCGCTCGAGCGGCAAGTCGTTTCGCGGCCCGGGCATGGAAAAGGGCCTGGAGATCCTCGCCAAGGTGCGCAGCTCGCTCGCCGTGCCGGTGCTGACCGACGTGCACACCGAGGACGAGATCGCGACGGTGGCGAAGGTGGTCGACGTGCTGCAGACGCCGGCCTTCCTCTGCCGGCAGACCGATTTCATCCGCGCCGTGGCGATGGCCGGCAAGCCCGTGAACATCAAGAAGGGCCAGTTCCTGGCGCCGCACGACATGAAGAACGTGGTCGACAAGGCGCGCGAGGCGAGCGGGCAGGACAACATCCTCGTCTGCGAGCGCGGCGCCTCGTTCGGCTACAACAACCTCGTCTCCGACATGCGCTCGCTCGCGATCATGCGCGAGACGGGCTGCCCGGTGGTGATGGACGCGACGCACTCGGTGCAGTTGCCGGGCGGGCAGGGCACGTCCTCGGGCGGGCAGCGCGAGTTCGTGCCGGTGCTCGCCCGCGCCGCCGTCGCGACGGGGGTCTCCGGCGTGTTCATGGAGACCCACCCCGACCCGGCCAAGGCACTGTCCGACGGCCCCAACGCCTGGCCGCTCGGGCGCATGCGGGAGCTGCTCGAGACGCTCAAGGAGATCGACACGCTGGTGAAGCGGCGCGGCTTCGCCGAAGCGGGAAAATAGGGACTGTCCCTGATATCGGCGGAAGCGATGAAACTCCTCGTCCTCGGTGCCGGCGGCATCGGCGGCTACTTCGGCGGCCGGCTGGCGCAGGCGGGAGTCGACACCACGTTCCTGGTACGCCCGAAGCGCCGCGAGCAGATCGCGGCAAACGGGCTCGTGATCGAGAGCCCGGCGGGCAACGCGCGCATCGCGGCCAGGACCGTCGTCGCCGGGGAACTCGAGCCCGGCTACGACCTCGTGCTCTTCACCTGCAAGGCCTATGACCTCGATTCGGCCATGGACGCGATCGGGCCGGCCATGGCGCGGCGGATGCGCTGTCCTGCCTCTGCTCAACGGCCTGGCGCACCTCGATCGTCTGGACCAGCGTTTCGGTGCCGCGAACGTGATGGGCGGCACCTGCCAGATCAACGCGGGGCTGGCGCCGGACGGAACCGTGCAGCACTGGGAGCCGCTCAACCGGATCCTCTTCGGCGAACGCGACCGGTCGAAGTCGGCGCGCGCGCAGGCGTTCGCCGACGCGCTGGCGAGGACGAGCCATCGACGGGACCTGGTCCGAGGACATCCTGCAGGACATGTGGGAGAAGATCGTCTTCCTCTCGGCGCTCGCGGCGACGACCTGCCTCTTCCGCGGCAACGTGGGCGAGATCATGGCGACCCCGGAGGGCAAGGCGATCGCCACGCGCTGCTACGAGGCCAACGTCGCGATCGCGCGGGCGGAAGGCCACGCGCCCGCGCGAGCCGATGCTCTCCTGGGGCATCGAGCGGCTCACGCGTCCCGGGCCGCAAAGCGCCTCGATGCTGCGCGACATGGAGGCGGGCAAGCCCGTCGAGGCGGACCACATCGTCGGGTACATGCTGGCACTTGCGCGCAGGCACGGGATCGACGACACGGTCCTCGCCATGGCCCTGACACACCTCAAGACCTACGAGGCGCGGCGTGCCGCGAATCCGGGCTCATCCGTGTCATCCGGCCCGTGCAGCATACTCCGACTACGTGATCGTCGGGCGCCGGCAGCGCCGGCTGCGTGCTGGCCAACCGCCTCACCGCGGACGGGAAGTCGAGCGTCCTGCTGCTGGAGGCGGGCGGCAAGGACGACTGGATCTGGATCGACATCCCGGTGGGCTATCTCTACGCGATCGGCAACCCGCGCACGGACTGGTGCTTCAAGACCGAGCCCGATCCGGGCCTCAACGGGCGCAGCCTGGGCTACTCGCGCGGACGGGTGCTGGGCGGTTGTTCCTCCATCAATGCCATGGTCTACATGCGCGGGCAGAAGGAGGACTACGACTACTGGGCGTCGCTGGGCAACGAGGGCTGGTCCTGGGACGACGTGCTGCCGCTCTTCCGCAAGCACGAGGACTTCTTCGCGGGCGCCAACGAATTCCACGGCGCGGGCGGCGAGCTGCGCGTGGAGGAGCCGCGCGTGCGCTGGGAGATCCTCGATGCCTGGCGCGAGGCGGCGGCGGAATGCGGCATCCCGAAGATCGCCGAGTTCAACCGCGGCGACAACTTCGGCAACGCCTATTTCCACATGAACCAGAAGCGCGGGCGGCGCTGGAGCGCGACCAACGCGTGGCTGCGGCCCGCCATGGGCCGGCCCAACCTCACGGTGGTCACGAAGGCGCATGCGAAGAAGCTCAGGCTGGAGTCGAAGGACGGTCGCCGGCGCGCCACCGGCCTCGACTACGTGGTGGAGGGGCAGGGTGAGGCCACCGCGTCCGCGCGCAAGGCCGTGATCCTGGCCGCGGGCGCCATCGGCTCGCCGCAGCTGCTGCAGTTGTCGGGCGTCGGGCCGGGCGCACTGCTCGCGCAGCACGGCATCCCGGTCTTCCACGAGATGGCCGGGGTCGGCGAGGACCTGCACGACCACCTGCAGATCCGCATGGTGTTCAAGGTGAGGAACGTGACGACGCTCAACACCCGCGTCAACAGTCTCTGGGGCAAGGCGGCGATGGGGCTCGAATACGCGCTCTTCCGCACGGGGCCGCTCACCATGCCGCCTTCCCAGCTGGGCGCGTTCGCGAAGAGCGACCCCCAGGAGCCCACGCCCAACATCGAGTGGCACGTGCAGCCGCTCTCGCTGGACAAGTTCGGCGATCCCCTGCATCCCTTCCCGGCGATCACGCCCTCGGTCTGCAACCTGCGGCCCACCTCGCGGGGCTGGTTGCGCATCAAGTCCGCCGACCCCTTTGCCGCGCCCGAGATCCGGCTCAACTACCTGGCGACGGATGCGGATCGCAAGGTGGCCGCCGACGGCATGCGCTACACCCGCCGCATCCTGGCCGCCCATGCGCTCGCGAAGTACGAGCCGCAGGAGTGGCGGCCGGGCCCGTCGGCCCAGACCGATGCGGAACTGGCCAAGGCCGCCGGGGACCTGGGAACCACCATCTTTCATCCGGTGTCCACCTGCCGCATGGGTCGCGACGCCGCCGCGGTGGTGGATTCGCGCCTGCGCGTGCACGGAATCGAGGGGCTGCGCGTTGTGGATGCATCGATCATGCCGCGCATCACCTCCGGCAACACCAATGCGCCCGTCTACATGATCGCGGAGAAGGGCGCGCGCATGATCCTCGAGGACGACCGTTGAACCGCAAGCTGCTTCTTGCCGTCACCGCCGCTGCCGCCGTTGCGGCACTCGCCTGGGACCTGCTGCGCACCCCACCCGCGGCGCCGGCGGCCACGGCCGTTGCCTCCGCAAGAGCCTCGGCGGCGGCAAGCGCGGCGGCGGCGGACGCCACGCGTCCGGCGCTGCCCGGCCCGGCAGGCGCGGCGAGCGCGGCCAATTTCCTGCGGCCCGCGGCGGTGACGCTGACCACCTCGACGCCGCTGGCGCGCGAATTCGCCGCAGCATTCGCCTGGAAGCCCATCTACGAGCGCCTCAAGGGCTCCGCCGAGGGCGAAACGCCGGAGGGGCAGTACCTCCAGTACCGCATCCTGCGCGCCTGCGCGACGGTGGCGGATCGCCGGGGCGGCGGCGCGCCGCGCCCGCAGCCGACGGCGGCCATGGAGGAGCGCCGCCGGCAGATCGAGGCCAGCCTCCCGGAAGGCGATCCGCGCCTCGCCCAGCGCCTCGCCGCCTTCGACAAGGTGAACACGGACCAGTGCGCCGGCCTGGCTGGCGTCACCGTCACGGAAGCGGACCTCGCCCAGATGCTCCGCAACGCCGTGGCCGGGGGTGACCCGAAAGCGCGCGCCTGGCAGGTGGAGCAGGAGATGTGGCAGGAGCGCCGCAATGCCAGCACGCCGGGCCGGGCCGGGCCGACGCTCTCGGATCCGCAGCTCGCCGCGCTCAAGGAAGCGTTCGCGACCAAGGATCCCGAGGCGATGGTGATCGCCGGCCGCGTGCTCGCCAACGGCTTTCGCGACATCACCGTGCGCGCGGGCCCGGACCAGGAGCCGATCGAGAACCGCACGTTCATGAATGCGGCCCTCCTCCTCGCCTGCGAGTACGGCTACCCCTGCAGCGAGAACAACCAGCGCGTCCTCAATGCCTGCGCCTTCCAGGGCCACTGCGGGGTGGCGAGCCTGCCGGACTACCTCTTCTACTACGGCTCGTCGCCCTACGACGCGCAGCTCGTCGATCGTTATCGTATGCTCTTGCGGCAGGCAGCGGACTCGGGCGACTGGTCCGGAATCACGATCCAGCGCGGCAGCCGCTCGCCGAATGCGTCCGGGACGGCCTTCCACGGCACGGCCGGCCGCTGAAACCCTTCAATCGCAAGTCCGGAGTGACCATGCTCAAGCTGAACGTGAACGGGAAGACGCACACAGTCGACGTCGAGCCCGAGATGCCCCTGCTGTGGGTCCTGCGTGACCACCTCGATCTTCCCGGCGCCAAGTACAGCTGCGGCATCGGGGAGTGCGGTTCCTGCACGGTGCACGTCGACGGCGAGCCGGTGCGCTCGTGCCTGATGAAGGCCGAGGCGGCGGTCGGCAAGAAGATCCTGACCATCGAGGGGCTGTCGAAGCCCGGCCTGCACAGGATCCAGAAGGCCTGGATCGAGCACGAGGTGCCGCAGTGCGGCTACTGCCATACCGGCATGATCATGTCCGCGGCGGCGCTCCTCGCGAAGAAGCCGAAGCCGACGGATGCCGACATCGACGAGGCCATGACGAACCTGTGCCGCTGCGGCACCTACGCGCGCGTGCGCAAGGCCATCCATGCCGCGGCGGCGCCGGTCGCCACGGTGACCCCGGCGAAGAAAGCTGCATCGTCGAACAACGAGCCGACAGCCTAGGACGCCCGCCATGACCATCCGCTCGCCGCAACGCCGCTTCTTCCTCAAGGCCTCCGCCGCAGTCGGCGGCGGCCTCGCCCTCGAATTTTCCTTCCCGCTCGTCGCCAGCGCGGCCAAAGGTGGCAACGCAACCGAGGTGAACGCGTGGGTGGTGATCCATCCCGACGATCGCGTGGTGATCCGCATCGCGCGTTCGGAGATGGGACAGGGCACCTATACCGCGCTCTCCCAGCTCGTGGCCGAGGAGCTCGACTGCGACTGGTTGAAGGTCTCCGCCGAATTCGCCTCCCCCAACGAGCACATCCGCCGCAACCGCATCTGGGGATCGATGTCCACCGGCGGCAGCCAGGGCGTGCGCGGCTCGCAGGACTACGTGCGCAAGGCCGGTGCCGCGGCGCGCGAAATGCTGATCGCCGCGGCCGCCGCGCAATGGAAGGTGCCGGCCTCCGAGTGCACGGTCGACAAGGGCGTCATCACGCACGGCCCGTCGAAGCGCCGGCTGCCGCTACGGCCAGGTGGCCGCGCAGGCCGCAAAGCTGGAGCCTCCCAAGGACGTGAAGCTGCGCGACCCGAAGGACTGGAAGATCGCCGGCAAGCCGCTGCGGCGGCTCGACATTCCCGACAAGGTGCTCGGCAAGCCCGTGTTCGGCACCGACGTGATGCTGCCCGGAATGCTGCATGCCTCGATCGCCCAGTGCCCGGTGTTCGGCGGCAAGGTGAAGTCGCTCGATGCGGCGGAAGCCGAGGGAATGCGCGGCGTGAAGAAGGTCGTCCGCGAGGAGGATTTCGTGGCCGTGATCGCCGACAGCTGGTGGCGCGCCAACCGGGCGCTCGAAGCGGGTCAAGGTGGAATGGGACAGCGGCGCCCACGGGCAGGCATCGGATGCGACCATCGCGGCCATGTTCCGCGAAGGGCTGGCGGACCCGAACCTGACGGAGGCGAAGAAGGCGGGCGACGTTGCCGGGGCGCTGGCGACCGCCGCGAAGGTGGTCGAGGCCGAATATGCCTCGCCGTACCTCAATCACGCGACGATGGAGCCGCAGGTCTGCACCGCCTGGATGAAGCCCGACGGCTTGGTCGAGGTGTGGACCTCCACGCAGAACGGCGAGGCCGCCCTGGCGGAGGCTGCGCGCGCCGCCGGGGTGGCGCCGGAAAAGGTCGAGGTCCACAAGATGATGCTGGGTGGCGGCTTCGGGCGCCGCGGCTACCAGGATTACGTTCGCCTCGGCGTGAAGGTCGCGATGGCGATGCCCGGCAAGCCGGTGAAGGTGATGTGGTCGCGCGAGGAGGACATGCAGCACGGCATGTACCGGCCGGCGAGCATCGTGAAGCTGCGCGGCGGCCTCGACGCGCAGGGCCGGGCCGTCGCCTTCGAGGCGAAGGTGGCCTGCCCGTCGATCCTCGCCTCCCTGGGCAGCCGCATGAATCCGGGCAGCGCGGATTTCACCTCGGTGCGCACGCTGAACGACATGCCCTACGACATCGCCAACCAGTACGTCGGTTACGCCATGCGCAACGGCCACGTGCCCGTGGGCTTCTGGCGCGCGCCGGGCCAGCAGAACGGCGTCTACCGCGAATGCTTCCTCGACGAGATGGCGCAGGCTGCCGGCAAGGATCCGCTCGCGTTCCGCCTGGCGATGCTGCAGGCCGGCGACAAGAACCGCCTCGTGCTCGAGGCGGCCGCCAAGGCTGCCGGCTGGGGCACGCCGCTTGCCGGCGGGCGTCGGCCGCGGCCTCGCGGTGGTGGAAGGCTTCGGCAGCTACGCCGCGGGCGTGGCCGAAGTCTCGGTGGCCGCGGACGGTGCGCTCAAGGTGTTGCGCTACGTGATCGCCATCGATTCCGGCCACGTGGTGAACCCGGACACCTGCGCCGCGCAGGCCGAGAGCAACGCGATCTACGGCCTGGGCGCGCTCTACGAGGCCTGCACCGTCAAGGACGGGCGCATCCAGGAATCGAACTTCCACGACTTTCCGCTGCCGACGATCGCCGACATGCCCAAGGTCGAGCTGGTGCTCGTCCCCACCGGCGGCTTCTGGGGCGGCCACGGCGAGCCCGGCATCCTGCCTTTCCAGGCCTGCGTGCTCAATGCGGTCTACGCGGCCACGGGCAAGCGCGTGCGCACGCTCCCGCTCAGGCCGGGCGACTTGCGCAGGACGTGATCGATGCCGATGGCCGCGCGAGGAGGTGCCGCTTGAACAGGTTCCTGCCGCTACTGTGCGCCGGCGGGTTGCTCTTCGCCGCGCACGCCCGCGCCGAGGTGACGGTCACCGACGCCTGGGTGCGCGCCACGGTGCCGCGGCAGACCGCGACCGAGGTGTTCATGACGCTCACGAGCACCGGGGACCTGTCGCTCATCGGGGCAGCCTCCCCCGTCGCCGGCATCGTCGAGATACAGCGGCCGGTCACGAGCGGCGGCCAGAAGGCGATGCGTGCCATCGACGAGGTGGAGTTGCCCGCCGGCAAGGCCGTGGCGCTCGCGCCCGGCGGCGTCCAGGTGATGTTGATCGAGCTGCGGAAGGCGCTGCGCGCGGGCGAGAAAGTCCCGATCACGCTCACCTTCGTGAACCGGGACAACCGGAGATCGCAGCTCGAGATCGCCGCCGAGGTGCGCCCGGCCGGCGCGCCTGCGCGCGAGCGCTGACCGGCCGCCGTAACTGCGGCCCCCATTCATCCCCGAAAGGACTGGACGTGAAAACACCCTGGATCGCGATCCTTCTCGCTGGCGGCCTCGTGTCCGCGCTGCCCGCCGGCGCCGAAGTCACCGTCACGGACGCCTGGATACGCGGCACGGTCGCCACGCAGAAGGCCACGGGAGCGTTCATGAAGCTCAAGTCGAGCGAGAACGCCAGGCTCGTTGCGGCGACTTCTCCCGCGGCCAACATCGTCGAAGTGCACGAGATGGCCATGAAGGACAACATCATGACGATGCGCGCGGTGGACGCCATCGAGTTGCCCGCCGGCAAGACGGTGGAACTCAAGCCCGGCGGCTACCACGTGATGCTGATCGATCTCGTGAAGCCGCTGGCCGCGGGCGAGAAGGTGCCGGTGCAGCTCACGGTCATCGGCAAGGACGGCAGGAAGGCCACCCTGGAAGTGAAGGCGGAAGTGCGCGCCGCGGGCGGCGGCGCGATGAAGCACTAGCCGTCAGGCGCCGATCAGTTCGCGCACGTGCGCGGCCACGCTGCGCGCGAGCGCCGGGAGGTTGTAGCCGCCCTCCAGCATCGACACCACGCGGCCCTGGCAGTGGCGGTGCGCCACCTGCACGAGCTCGTGCGTGACCCACGCGTAGTCGTCCTCGACCCAGCGCATGTTGGCCATGTCGTCGGCGCGATGGGCGTCGAAGCCCGCGGAGATGTAGACGAGCTGCGGCTGGAAGGCGTCCAGCGCCGGCATCCAGTAGTCCTGCACGGCGGCGCGCAGGTGTTCCCCGGTGGCGCCCGAGGGCAGCCCGACGTTGACCATGTTGAGGCCCTTGGGCTCGTCGCCCAGGAAGGGGTAGAGGCCGCGCTGGAAGGTGGAGGCCATCAGCACGCGCGAGTCGGAGGCGAGGATGTCCTCGCTGCCGTTGCCGTGGTGCACGTCGATGTCGATGAGCGCGACCCTCTCGAGCCCGTGGAAGTCGAGCGCGTGGCGGATGCCCACCGCGACGTTGTTGAAGAAGCAGAAGCCCATCGGCGCGTCGCGCGTCGCGTGGTGGCCGGGCGGGCGCACCGCGCAGAAGGCGCTCCTCACCTCGCCCTTGAGCACCAGGTCGGTCGCGAGCACGGCCGCCCCGGCGGCGCGCAGCGCGGCCTTCATGGAGTGGGGGTTCATGGCCGTGTCCGGGTCCACGTGCAGGTAGCCTTCCGAGGGTGCGGCCGCGAGGAGTTCCGAGACATGGTGCGCGGTGTGCGCGCGCTGCAGCTGGTCGACGGTCGCCACGGGCGCGTCGTAGGGGATGAGCAGGCTCATCAGCCCCTGCGCCAGCAGGTGATCCGAGATCGCGTCGAGGCGTTCGGGGCATTCCGGGTGCCCGTCGCCCATCTCGTGCAGCGAGCAGTCCCGGTGGGTGATCCAGGCACAGGGCATTTTCTTGACTCCTCCACGAATCAATCCTAGTGGGCGCGGCGCGGTGCGCAATTGCGCGGCGTCAAGGCGCGCGCCTCGCGGCCATGTCCGCCCGACCCGCTAGAATGAACGCCTCGCCACGCACCGACGGAACACCATGACGGTCATCACCGACAAGAAGGCGCATGCCGCCGCCACGCCCATCCTCGCGACGGACACCGCCCGCCTGCCGAAGCTCAAGCAGAAGCTCACCGCGGCGCAGCGGCGCTGGGTGGAGGCGAGCGACTTCGAGGGGCGGGAGCACACGCACTGTGCCGTGCCGGGGAGCAATGGGGAAGTCGAGTTCGTCCTGGCGGGCGTGCGCGACGGCGGCGACCCCTGGGCGCTGGCGCACCTGCCGCTGAATCTCGCGCCCGGCCGCTACAGCCTGGGCAAGGGGCCGGTCGCCCTGGACGAGGACATGGCCGCCTTCGGCTGGGCACTCGGGAGCTACCAGTACACGCGCTACAAGAAGCCGCGCCGCAAGCCCGCGCACCTGCAGCTCGGCGCGGCGGCGAAAGTGACGCAGGCGCTCGGGCTCGCGGAGGCCGTGAAGCTCGTGCGCGACCTCGTCAACACGCCGGCGGAGGACATGGGTCCGGCGGAACTCGCGGACATCGTGCGCGAGCAGGCGGAGCTCTTCGGCGCGGAGTTCGACGAATGGGTGGGAGACGAACTTCTCGCGCAGAACTTCCCCGCCATCCATGCGGTGGGGCGCGCGGCGGCGCGCGAGCCGCGGCTGCTCGAGTTGAACTGGGGCAACCCGAAGCACCCGCGCCTGGCGATCGTCGGCAAGGGGGTGTGCTTCGACACCGGCGGGCTCGACATCAAGGGCGCCGAAGGCATGCGCCTCATGAAGAAGGACATGGGCGGGGCCGCGCACGCCATCGCGCTGGCGCGGCTGGTGATGGAGCGCAAGCTCCCGTACCGCCTGCAGCTCCTGGTGCCGGCCGTGGAGAACGCGATCGACGGCAGCGCCTACCGCCCGGGCGACGTGGTGCGCACGCGCCGCGGCCACACGGTGGAGATCGGCAATACCGACGCCGAGGGGCGCGTGGTGCTGTGCGACGCGCTCGCCTATGCGGTCGAGGACAAGCCGAAGGTCCTCATCGACTTCGCCACGCTCACGGGCGCGGCGCGCGTGGCGCTGGGCCCGGAGCTGCCGGCGCTGTTCGTGAACGACGAGAAGCTCGCGGCGAAGCTCCTCGCGGCGGCCGATGCCGTCGAGGACCCGGTCTGGCGCCTGCCGCTGTGGCGCAACTACCGGCGCCTCTTCTCGAGCGACATCGCCGACTTCAACAACTCCGGCCGCGGCGGCTTCGCGGGCGCCATCGTGGGTGCCCTCTTCCTCGACTGGTTCGTCCCGGAAGGAACGCCCTGGGCGCACTTCGACACCTACGCGTGGAACGATGTGTCGCGCCCGGGACGGCCGCTGGGCGGGGATGCCATGGGCCTGCGCGCGGCATTGGCGGCGCTTTCCTAGGGAGCACGGCGCCCGGACCGCGGCACGGCCACCGCTGTGTCCTGGTCGATTTACAAGGGCACCCGCTTTCCGTAGAGTCGACCGCCGAGAGGCCGCAAAGGCCCGCGAAGCCGAGGAGAGATCCGTGGGAAGCGTGATCGACCGCATCGTGCCGCAGCGTTACTGGGCGTGGGCCGCCATCACCCTGATGGCGGTCGCGTGCCTCGCGGCCGCGGCCTGGTCGCCGCTCTGGCTGTGGCCGGGTGTGGCCTTCGCGTTCCTCGCGCTGGTGGGCCTCCTCGACTACGCCCAGCCGAGCCAGGCCATCCGCCGCAACTACCCGGTCATCGCGCACTTCCGCTTCTTCTTCGAGTACATCCGCCCCGAGATCCGCCAGTACTTCATCGAGGCCGACTCCGACCACACGCCGTTCTCGCGCGCGCAGCGCTCCATCATCTACCAGCGCGCCAAGGGTGCGGTCGACAAGCGGCCCTTCGGCACCCAGCTCGACTTCTACGAGCCGCACTACGAGTGGATCAACCACTCGATCGCGCCGGTGGAGATCGCGGACCACGACTTCCGCATCGCGATCGGCGCGGGCCGTGTCGCGAAGCCGTACTCGGCCAGCGTCTTCAACATCTCGGCGATGAGCTTCGGCGCGCTCTCGGCCAACGCGATCCTCGCCCTGAACGAAGGCGCGCGGCGCGGCCGCTTCTACCACGACACCGGCGAGGGCTCGATCTCGCGCTACCACCGCGAGAAGGGCGGCGACCTCGTCTGGGAGATCGGCAGCGGCTACTTCGGCTGCCGCGACGGCGAGGGCCGCTTCAACGAGGAGCGCTTCGTCGCCAATGCCACGTCCGACCAGGTGAAGATGATCGAGGTGAAGCTCTCGCAGGGTGCCAAGCCCGGCCACGGCGGCGTGCTGCCCGGCGCCAAGGTGACGCCGGAGATCGCCGAGGCGCGCCACGTTCCCGTGGGCGTCGACTGCGTGTCGCCCGCGAAGCACTCGGCCTTCGCCACACCCATCGAGCTGCTGCAGTTCATCGACGAAGCTGCGCACGCTGTCCGGAGGCAAGCCGACGGGCTTCAAGCTCGCCATCGGCCACCCGTGGGAATGGTTCGGGATCGTGAAGGCGATGCTGGAGACCGGCATCACGCCGGACTTCGTCGTGGTCGACGGCGGCGAGGGCGGAACGGGCGCGGCCCCGCTGGAATTCACCGACCACGTCGGCGCGCCGCTGCGCGAGGCGCTGATGCTCGTGCACAACTCGCTGGTGGGCGTGAACCTGCGCAGCCGCGTGCGCGTGGGCGCGAGCGGCAAGGTGGTCACCGCCTTCGACATCGCGCGCACCATGGCCATCGGCGCCGACTGGTGCAATTCGGCGCGCGGCTTCATGTTCGCGCTCGGCTGCCTGCAGGCGCAGACCTGCCACTCCGGCCACTGTCCCACGGGTGTGACCACCCAGGATCCGCGGCGCATGCGGGCGCTGGTCGTGCCGGACAAGGCCGAGCGCGTCGTTCAATTTCCACCAGAACACGCTGAAGGCGTTGAAGGAGCTGCTCGGCGCCGCGGGGCTCGATCATCCGAGCGAGCTCGGTCCCGAGCACGTGATCCGGCGGGTTTCCTCGAACGAGGTGCGCTCGCTCTCGACGCTGCATCCGTGGCTGGCACCCGGCGAGCTCCTCGCCTCGGTGCCGGCCCACCCCGTCTACCAGGTGTTCTGGCAGAACGCGCGCCCCGACTCGTTCGCCGCCCCGCAGAGCGTGCTCACCGTGCCCACGGGCAAGACGCGATGAGCGCAGCGCGCGGACTCCTCGCGATGCTCGCCTTCGCCGCACCCTTCGCGGATGCCGCCTACGACGGGCCCATCTTCGACGCGCACCTGCACTACAACGACGACGCCGTCGAACGCTATCCGGTCGCGCAGGTGCTGGAGCTCTTCGCGAAGAACGGCGTGAAGGCGATCCTCGCCAACAGCCGGCCGAACGACGGCACGCGGCTGCTCCACGAAGCCAACCGCAGCGCTCCGCGGCCCGGTTTCACCGTCGTGCCCTTCATCCGCGTCTACCGCGACCGCGCCGACTACGGCACCTGGCACGCCAATCCGGACATCGCGAAGATGATCGAGGCGGAGGAGAAGCGCGGCTACTACCGCGGGGTGGGGGAGTTCCACATCTTCGGCCGCGAGGCCGCCTCGCCGGTGGTGAAGGCAATCGTCGACTTCGCCGCCGCCAAGGGCCTGGTGCTGCACGCGCACTGCGACGAGGAGGCGCTGGAGCTCCTGCTCGCGCACAACCCGAAGACGCGCCTCATCTGGGCGCACACCGGTTTCTCCACGCCACTGGCGAGGCTCGAGGAACTCTTCGGCAAGTACCCGCAGCTGTGGGGCGAGCTTTCCTACCGCTGGGATGTGGTCGAGGGCGAGCGGCTCGCGCCGGAGTGGAAGGCCTTCTTCATCCGGCACGGCGAACGCTTTCTCGCCGGAAGCGACACCTGGGTGAACCAGCGCTGGCAGTCCTACCCCGAGACCATCGCGACCTACCGCGGCTGGCTCGGGCAGCTGCCGCGCGAGACCGCGGAAAAGATCGCGTGGAAGAACGGCGCGCGGCTCTTCGGCATCGAATGAGGGAAATGGGGAACGTGATGGCAGGAAACTTCAGGATGCGGGAACTTCGCGCCATCGCGCTCGCCGCGCTCCTTGCGGCGGGCGCGACCGGCGCCCTGGCGCAGGAGCCCTTCGACGCCTGCACGGTGTTCACGGAAGCGGAGGCGAAGCTCGCGCTGGGCGGCAACGCGGAGCCCGAGCCGCAGAACGCGAAGGCGAGGCGGCCGAAGTTCGTGCCCACCTGCACCTGGTGGGCGTCGAAGGACGGCAAGAGCATCTCGGCTACCGCGACCTTCCGCTTTGCGCGCAGCGAGGCCGACGCGCGCCCCGCGTTCGACGAGGAACGGCTCAATTTCCAGACCCGGCCGCTGCTGATCGACGGTGCGCGGGCCTTCTGGAGCGCGAAGCAGGGCGTCGTGCAGGTCCTGAAAGGGCGGGTGTGGCTGGTCGTCGCGGTGGGGGGCACCAAGCCCGCGGAGCGCGAGGAGGACGCCGCCAGGAAGCTCGCCGAGGCGCTCGTGAAGAAGCTCTGAGCGGGGCGCCGGGGAGGGCGGCGGGACGCCTTTGGACTAGAATATTGCCCTGGATGGTCGCCGTACCGGCCGTCACCATCGAAAGGGAAAAGGCATGACCGCCATCGTCGAAGTCGTCGCCCGCGAGATTCTCGATTCGCGCGGCAATCCCACCGTGGAAGCGGACGTGCTGCTCGAATCCGGCGTGCTCGGCCGCGCCGCGGTCCCGTCCGGGGCCTCCACCGGCTCGCGCGAGGCGATCGAGCTGCGCGACGGCGACGCGCAGCGCTACTTCGGCAAGGGCGTGCAGAAGGCCGTGGAGCACGTGAACACCGAGATCTGCGAGGCCGTCCTCGGGCTCGACGTCTCCGAGCAGGCGCACATCGACCGCGTGCTGATCGAGTTGGACGGCACCGAGAACAAGTCGCGCCTCGGCGCCAATGCCATCCTCGCCGTCTCCGTCGCGTGCGCCAAGGCGGCGGCCGAGGAGTGCGGGCTGCCCCTGTACCGCTACCTGGGCGGCAGCGCCCCGCGCCGCCTGCCGGTGCCGATGATGAACGTCATCAACGGCGGCGCGCACGCCAACAACTCGCTGGACATGCAGGAGTTCATGATCATCCCGGCGGGGCTGCCCAGCTACCGCGATGCGCTGCGCTGCGGGGCGGAGATCTTCCACACGCTGAAGAAGATGCTCGACAAGGAGGGGCTCTCGACGACCGTCGGCGACGAAGGCGGCTTCGCGCCCAACCTGCCCAACAACGAGGCGGCGATCCAGTGGATCCTGCGCGCCATCGAGGAGGCGGGCTACCTCGCCGGCAGCGACGTGCTGATCGGCCTGGACTGCGCGGCGAGCGAGTTCTACAAGGACGGCAAGTACCGCTTCGAGAGCGAGCACCTCGCCTACACCTCGCAGCAGCTCACCGACCTGCTCGACGCCTGGTGCGACAAGTACCCGATCGTCTCCATCGAGGACGGCATGGCCGAGGGCGACTGGGAGGGCTGGGAGATCCTCACCAAGCGCCTGGGCGACGGCGTGCAGATCGTCGGCGACGACATCTTCGTCACCAACACGCGGATCCTCGAGGAGGGCATCCGCCGCGGCGTGGCCAACTCCATCCTCATCAAGATCAACCAGATCGGCACGCTCTCGGAGACCTTCGAGGCGATCGAGATGGCGAAGTGCGCGGGCTACACCTCGGTGATCTCGCACCGCTCCGGCGAGACCGAGGACGCGACGATCGCCGACATCGCGGTGGGCACCAACGCGGGGCAGATCAAGACCGGCTCGCTCAGCCGCTCCGACCGCATGGCCAAGTACAACCAGCTCCTGCGCATCGAGGAGGAGCTGGGCGAAGGCGCCATCTACGCGGGGCGCGGGGCCTTCCACCAGCTGAAATGAAGGCACTAGCCGCCGTCCTCGCCGGCCTGATACTGGCGCTCCAGTATCCGCTCTGGTTCGGCAAGGGAGGGTGGCTGCGCGTGCGCGAGCTGGACCGGCAGGTCACCGCGCAGGCCGCGGCCAACGAGCGCCTCAGGGTGCGCAACGACGCGCTCGACGCCGAGGTGCGCGACCTGAAGCAGGGGCTCGAGGCCGTCGAGGAGCGCGCCCGCGCGGAGCTCGGCATGATCCGCGCCGACGAGGTCTTCTACCAGGTCGTCGATCCGGCGCCCGTCCCGAAGTCGAAGTAGGCACCGCGGCAAGGTTCCGGTCGCGATGCAGCCGCTCGTCTCCATCCTCATTCCCGCCTACTCCCCGCAGTTCTTCCCGCAGGCCCTGGCGAGCGCGCTGGCGCAGTCCTGGCGCGACTGCGAGATCGTCGTCTGCGACGATTCTCCCGGCGAGGAGATCCGCGCGATGGTCGACGCGCAGCCCGACCCGCGCGTGCGCTACGAGCGGCATGCGCCGGCGCTCGGCTTCGCCGGGAACTTCACGCGCTGCTTCGCGATGGCGCGCGGCGAGTACGTCAAGTTCCTGAACGACGACGACCTCCTCGCGCCGCACTGCGTGGCGCGGCTCCTGGCGGGGCTGCAGGCCAATCCCGGCACCGTGCTCGCATCGAGCCGGCGCCTGCTCATCGACCAGCGACGGCGCGCGACTGCCCGACGAGGACGCCACGCAGCCGCTGGTGCCGAAGTCGCAGGCGATCGACCGCCTGGCTCTGGGGCGCTACCTCATCCTCTCCAGCGTCAACCGCCTCGGCGAGCCCTCGACCGTGCTCTTCCGCAAGGATGCCCTGGCCCCGGTCGACGGGCAATCTCTTCGACTGGGGCGGCAACGAATACCTGTGCCTCGCCGACATGTCGCTGTGGCTGCGGCTGCTCGCCGTCGGCCACGCCTGGTGGGACGAGGAGGCGCTGAGCGCCTACCGCCGCCACCCGCGCGCAGCTGCAGCGCTCCGCCCGGCGCGGCGGCGCGCTGCGTGATCGAGCGCTGGCTGATCGTCGAGGATGGCGCGCAGGCGGGCTTTCTCGACGACGCCGGCGATCGCGAAAAGGCGCTGCGCAACGCGGCGACGAACTTCCGCTTCTGGATGAACCGCGACGAGGCGCCGCCGGAGTTCAAGGCGGCGCTCGCGGAGTTCGCCCCGCGCATCCCGGCGGAGTTGCTGGCCTGATGCCGGCATACGGGAAGGACCGTGCGTACCGCAACATGGGCCTCGCCGTGGGCCTGTCGCTCCTCGCGCATGCCGTCGTCTTCATGATTCCGATGCGCGAGCGGGTCGCGACGATGGTCGAGCAGGCGTCGGCGCCGGGCTTGCCCCTGGCCGTGCGCCTTCTGCCGCCCGAGGAGCCCGCCGCGGTTGCCGCACAGGCGGTACCCGAGACGTTGCCGCCCACGAGCACGCCGGTCCCGCGCGCGCGCCGCGAGGTGCGGCAACCGCATGCCGAGACGGCCATGGCGCGGGTGGCTCCGGCTCCCGAGCCGGCACCATTCCGGGTTCCCGAGCCGGTTGCCCCGCCGGCACCGCCATTCGACATGGAGGCGCTCATCCGGGCCAATCGCGAGCGCCGGCGCGCGGCGGAAGCGGCCGCGGCACCGCAGCGTGGTCCCGGACGCGAGCCCAGCGCCGAGGAGGTGTCCCTGGCCAACCTCAACCGCAACCTGCAGAGCATCACGCGCAGCGACGGAACGGGCGGCATCTTCCACATCATGCGCATGGGCGGGCAGACCGCCGAGTTCGCCTTCAACGGCTGGAACCCCGAGCGCCGCGGCCGGTGGCGGGAATACATCGAAGTGCAGGCGGGGCCGGACGGCGACCTCGAACGGGCCGTCGTGCGCCGCATGATCGGGCTCGTCCGCGAGCACTACACGGGAGACTTCCGCTGGGAGTCGCATCGCCTCGGCCGGGTGCTGGTGCTCTCCGCCGCCCCGGCGGACAACGAGGCGCTGGAGGACTTCCTGCTGCGCGAGTTCTTCGGCACGCCGCTGGTGAAAAGGTAGGGGACGCTACCCTACTGGGTAGCGTCCCCTGCTTCAGCTGCCCCGCTTCGCGAGCCAGATGCCGGCCAGCACGATGCTGCCGCCGACGAACTGCGCGGCGCCGATCGCCTCGCCGAACAGCGCCCAGGCGAAGAGGGCGGCCATCACCGGCTGGATGAGCAGGCTCACCGAGGAGAGCGCGGCCGGGAGATGCGCGAAGGCGTAGGCGATCAGGCCCTGCCCGAGGATCTGCGTGACGAGCGCCAGGCCCGCGAGCACGACCCAGCCCTGCGCGGCCTGCGGCAGCATCGGCTGCGGCGACAGGAGGGCCACCGGCAGGAGGGCGATCGCGGTGATGGTCGTGCTCCACGCCATCAGCCGCGCGGTGCTGGCGCCCGCGTCGCGCGCCGACTTGATCGAGAGCATGTAGCCGGCATAGAAGACCGCGGTCAGGGCGCCCAGCGCGTCGCCGGCGAGCCGCGTGCCGCCGATGGCGAAGTTGGGCCCGACGAGGATGAACATGCCGGCGATCGCCGCCACCATGCCGACGAGGAAGGTGCGCGTCACCGATTGCCGGTAGAGCACCCAGCCGGCCAGCGTCACGAAGATGGGCGCGAGGTTGGCCAGCAGCGTGGAGTTGGCGACCGAGGTGTAGGTGATCGACCAGTGCCAGACGCCGAGATCGCAGGCGAAGAAGAGCCCCGCGCCCGCGAGCGGCCCGAGGGACATCGCCGCGGGCCGCGGATCGGCGCGCAGCGCCCACACCCAGAGCAGCGGCGCGGCGAGCGCGGTGCGCCAGAAGGCGCTCGCCACCGGGCCGGTGTCGGATAGCCGCACCAGGATGGGCGCGAAGGCGATGGCGCAGCCGCCTGCGAGCAGGCCCATGAAGGCGAGCGATGCGAGGCGGTTCGGGGCAGGCGCGGCGGGAGCGTTCACGCGTCATTTTCGCATGCGCGCCTTCGGGACCACGCGACCGCGTAGAATGTTGGCCCTCGGATCAAGAACGCGATGGCCCACGAATTCCTCTCGGCAGTGATCCTCCTCACGCTGGTCACCGACCCGTTCGGCAACATGCCGCTCGTCAACGCCATGCTCGGCGGCGTGGCGGAGAGCCGCCGGCGCTTCGTGATCGCGCGCGAGTGCCTCATCGCCTACGGGCTGCTGCTCGTCTTCATGTTCGGCGGGCAGTCCTTCCTCGCCCTGATGCACCTGTCGCAGACCTCGCTGTCCATCGCCGGCGGCGTGATCCTCTTCATGATCGCCATCCGCATGGTCTTCGCGAAGCTGGACGGGACGTTCGGCAACCAGTCGGGCGGCGAGCCCTTCATCGTGCCGCTCGCGACTCCGCTGATCGCGGGCCCCTCGGCGCTCGCCACCGTCATGCTGATGGCCTCGCGCGACCCCGGACGGGTCGGCATGTGGGCGGCGGCGATCACCGTGACCATGCTCGTCACGACCGTGGTGCTGCTCGCGGGAACGAAGCTGCACCGCTGGCTGGGCGAGCATGCCATGCATGCCATCGAACGGCTGATGGGATTGATCCTCACCGCCATCGCGGTCGAGATGCTCCTCGCGGGCATACGCGAGTTCGTGAAGGGACTCTAGAGATGAGCAAGGCATTCACCCGGGAAGAAGACGCATCCGACGACCTCGAGGAACTGGAGGACGCGGGCCCGCTGCCGGTCGGCGCGAAGAACTACATGACCCCGCATGGCTGGCGGCGCATGCGCGACGAGCTGGCCTACCTCGTGAAGGTGGAGCGCCCCGCGGTGACCAACATCGTCTCGTGGGCCGCCTCCAACGGCGACCGCTCGGAGAACGGCGACTACCAGTACGGCAAGAAGCGCCTGCGCGAGATCGACCGGCGCATCCGCTACCTCACCAAGCGGCTGGAGCACGCCGAGGTGGTCGACCCCGCCACGCGCGAGGAGTCCGAGCAGGTGTTCTTCGCGGCCACGGTGACCTACGCCAATGCGGCGCGCGAGGAGACGACGGTGCGCATCGTGGGGCTGGACGAGACCGACCCCGGCAGGGGCTACATCAGCTGGATCTCGCCGGTGGCGCGCGCGCTCATCAAGGCGTGCGACGGCGACACCGTCACCCTCGTCACGCCGGGCGGCCGCGAGCAGCTCGAGATCCTCGCGGTGCACTACGAGGAGATCCCGATGGAGCCTTTCGTCGCGCCCACCAACGGCTGGGCGCCGAACGCGAAGTAGGGCCCGCGCACGAGGCGAGGAGAGGAGCTTGCCGGCCCCATCCGACATCCCGCCGCTGCCGGCCGCGTCGCCGGAAGGAGAAAGCGCGCTGCGGCTTCTCCTCACGCGCTACTCGGTGAGTGCCAAGCACCTCGGCGAGCCCGGCCCGTCCGAGGACGAGCTCTGGACGATGGCCATGGCGGCGCTGCGCGCGCCGGACCACCACAAGCTGATCCCCTTCCGCTTCGCGATCGCGCGCGGGAAGTCGCTCGAGCGGCTCGCGGACCTCTTCGAGGACTACGGCCGGCGCAAGGGCAAGACGGAAGGCGAACTGGCGGCCGAGCGCCGCAAGGCGGTGCAGGCCCCGGTGCTGATCGCGGTGATCGCGCGCATCCGCCGCGACGACCCCGACGTGCCGCCGCACGAGCAGTGGGCGTGCATCGGCGGCGCCGTCGCGAACGCGCTCAACGCGCTGCACTGCATGGGCTATGCCGGCAAGATGGTCGCCGGCGCGCGCGCATCCGACCCGGCGATCGTCGCGGCGCACTGCGCCGAAGGCGAGGCCCTGCTGGGCTGGATCGCGGCGGGGACGGCGAAGGAGCCGGCGCAGCCGCGCGGCGAGGTGGATCCGGGCTGCGTGCTGCGCGACTTCTGAGGCGCCGCGGGCGCTACTTCTTCTTTTTCGACTCCGCCTCCTTGGCGGCCTCGCGTTCGAACGCGGCGCGGTTGAACGGCGTGCCGGTCGCTTCCGCGACCTGGCGCACGACCGCCCAGTCCTTCTTGTAGTCCACGGGCCAGAAGCGGTCGTCGCCGTTGAACTCCTTCGTCATCTCCGCCGTGAACTTGTAGTTGGTGGCGCAATCGCGGACCTTCGCGGCGAGCGCCGGCTCGAGGTCGTGGGCGTGCGCGAAGGAGGAGGTCACGAAGGGCGGGCTCACGTAGATCTTGCGGAAATTCTCCGCCTTCACCACGCCGCGCTTGGCCATGCGCGCGAGGACATCGTCGGCAACGGCGGCGGCATCGTAGTCGCCGCCGTTCACGCCCATGATCGACTGGTCGTGCTTGCCGGAGTAGAGCGGCTTGTAGTCCTTGTCCGGCTCGAGACCCTCGGCCGGGAAGAGCGCGCGCGGCGCGAGGTTGCCCGAGTTGGACGACGGCGACACGTGCGCCACCTTCCTGCCCTTCAGGTCGGAGAGCTTCTGGTAGGGGCTGTCGGCACGCACGATCATCGCCAGGTGGTAGGAGCGCGGACCCGTGGCGTCGCCCTTGACCACGAACGGCACGGCGCCGGCGAGATTCACCGCGTAGCCTGTGCCGCCCGTGGAGTACCCCGCGATGTGCAGGCGCCCCGCGCGCATGGCCTCGATCTGCGCTGCGTTGGACTGCACCTGGTAGTAGACGACCTTCTTCCCGGTGCACTGCGAGAACTTGTCGATGAAATCCTTGAAGATGTTCTGGTAGACCGCGGGATCCTCGATGGGCGTGTAGGTGAAGACGAGGGTCGCGGGGTTCTTGAGCTTCTTCGCGTCGGTCGGCGTGTCGGCGACCATGTCCTTGTTGGCGTCGCAGTAGAGGTCGTCGAGCTCGCCCGCGGTGCGGGCAGGCCTGGGCTGCGGCGGCGGTGGAGAGCGCGGCGATGGTGGCGGTCAGCAGTGCGCGGGGGACGTTCATGGCTTCCTTTCCTCGGATCGAATGGCCGCCGAAGCGGTTCCTCATCATGGCGAGCACGCGCGCGGCGAAGTCGTCGCCGCCGCGGCTCGCAAAGCGTTGCATCAGCGCGGCGGTGATGACCGGAGCGGGAATGCCGCGGTCGATGGCCTCCTGCGCTGTCCAGCGGCCCTCGCCGGAGTCCGCGACAACCGGGGCCACGCCCGCAAGAGTCGCATCGGCGGCGAGGAAGTCACGCGTGAGCTCGAGGAGCCACGAGCGCACCACGCTCCCCTTGAGCCAGTTGTCGGCGATGGCCGCGAGATCCAGGTCGAAGTCCGGGTGGCCCTGCAGGAGGGCGAAGCCTTCGGCGTAGGCCTGCATCAGCCCGTACTCGATGCCGTTGTGGATCATCTTCACGAAGTGGCCCGCGCCCGCCGGGCCGCAGTGCAGCCATTGTCCCGGTGCGGGCGCGAGCGCCCGGAAGACGCGCTCGCAGGGCGGCGATATCCGTCCCGTTGCCACCCAGCATGAGCGCATAGCCGTTGGCGAGGCCCCAGATGCCGCCGGAGACGCCGGCGTCGACGAAGCCGATGCCGCTCGCCGCGAAGCGTCCGGCGCGGGCCATGGCCTCGCGGTAGTGGCCGTTGGCGCCGTCCACGACGCAGTCGCCGGGGGCGAGCTTGCGCGCCAGTTCGTCGAGCGTGCTCCGCGTCGGCTCGCCCGCCGGCAGCATGCACCATACCGTGCGCGGCGCGGGCAGCGCGAGGAGGAGCGCATCGAGCGAGTGACGCGGCTGCGAATCCCGGCTCGTCGGCGAGCGCTCGCCGCGGCGGCCGCATCCGCCGTCGCAGCCCACTACGTGGATGTCGGCGCGGCAGAGCCGCCGCGCGATGCCGGCGCCCATCTTCCCGAGGCCGACGAGGCCGATCTGCATGGCGCTAGAGGATCCTCTTGCGAATCTGCGTGACGACCACCTCGGCGATCACGACCACCGCGAAGATGGAGAAGAGGACCATGGCGACGCGGTCCCACTGGAAGAGGTTGAGCGCCGTGTCGAGCGCCATGCCGATGCCGCCCGCGCCGACGAGGCCCAGCACCGCGGATTCGCGCACGTTGATGTCCCAGCGGAACAGCACGATGGACCAGAACGCCGGCTGCACCTGCGGCCAGTAGCCCTTGGCGAGGACGGAAAGCCACGGCGCGCCCGTCGCCTCGAGGGCTTCGATCGTGCCGCGATTGGACTCCTCCAGGGCCTCGCCGAAGAGCTTGCCGACGAAGCCGATGGAGCGGAAGGCGATGGCGAGAGTGCCGGCCAGCGCACCCGGCCCGAAGATGGCGACGAAGAGCAGCGCCCAGACGAGCGAGTTCACCGAACGGCTCGACACCAGCACCAGCTTCGCCAGGTAGTTGACCGGCGCAAGCGGGACCACGTTGTGCGCCGCGAGGACGCCCACCGGCAGCGCCATGATCATCGCCAGGATCGTCCCCAGAGAGGCGATGTGCAGGGTGTCCACGAGGGCGTCGTGAACGCCGTCCGGGTAATGGTCGAAGGCGATCGGCCACATGCGCTGCAGCAGGTCCTGCACCTGCTCGGGAGCGTCCCAGAGGAACTCGGGGATGACCTGCACCGTGCGCGCCGACCAGACCAGTGCGGCCACCAGCACCAGGTAGACGCTGAAGCGCGCCAGGCGCTGTGCAGGAGTAAAGCGCCGCCAGGTGCGCCCATGGATTGCGCCGGACGCGGCGGTCATGGCGGCGCCACCCGCGCTATTCCTCATGGACCTTGCCCCGCTCGAGGAAGACGCCGCGCACCCAGCCGGCGAGCACCTCGCCCACCATGATCATGGCGATGATGGAAAGGAGGATCGCCGCCACGAAGTCGTAGTCGAAGCGCTGGAACGCGGAGAACAGCGTCCCGCCGATGCCGCCGGCGCCCACGATCCCCACCATGGTCGAGTTGCGCAGGTTGGAATCGAGCTGGTAGGTGGCGAAGCCGATGAAGCGCGTGAACACCTGGGGCAGGACGCCGTAGGTGATCACGTTGGCGAACGGCGCGCCGGTGGCGCGCACCGCCTCCACCTGCTTGAGCGAGATCTCCTCGATGGCCTCGGCGAAGAGCTTGCCGATGAAGCCCACCGAGGCCACGCTCAGCGCGAGGATGCCGGCCATCGCGCCGAAGCCCACCGCCTTCACGAAGACGATCGCCACGATCACGGGGTGGAAGGAGCGGCACAGCGCGATCACCACGCGCGCGGGCCACGTGGCCCACACCGGCATGAGGTTGCGCGAGGCCATGAGGCCGATGGGGAGCGACACCAGGATGCCGATGCAGGACGCGAGGAACGCGATCTGCAGCGATTCGAGGAGGCCGTTGACCAGGGAATCGGGCTGCGCGATCACCGGCGGGATCATCCGCGCGATGAAGCGTGCGCCGTTGTCGATTCCGACCAGGAAGCGCGCCCACGTGAACTCCAGCCGGGAGGCGGCGTAGACCACGTAGGCCGCGAGCAGGATCCAGCCGGCGCGCAGCCACCAGTTGACCGGGAAGGCGCGTGCCGCCGGGGCGATCAATGCAGCCAGCCCTCGCCGCCGTAGATTTCCTTGAGATGCTCGTCGGTGAGCCCCGCGGGCGGGCCGTCGAAGACGATCCTGCCGTCGGACATGCCGACGATCCGGTCGGCAAATCGCCTGGCCAGCTCCACATCGTGCATGTTGACCATCACCGGGATGGAATGGCTGCGCCCCAGCTCGCGCATCAGTCCCATGAT
The DNA here is from genome assembly GCA_963786635.1 of uncultured beta proteobacterium. GTDB lineage: Bacteria > Pseudomonadota > Gammaproteobacteria > Burkholderiales > Usitatibacteraceae > FEB-7. The sequence continues at coordinate 301,153 of CAWAZV010000001.1, forward strand.
CTCGACCGAGGTCTTGGGGTCGAGCGAGGAGGTGGGCTCGTCGGCGAGCAGCAGCTGCGGGCGCTGCATCACCGCGCGCGCGATGCCGACGCGCTGGCGCTGGCCGCCGGAGAGGCTGTCGGCGCGCTGGTTCGGGAAGGCGGAGAGGCCGACGATGTCGAGGAGCTCGAAGGCACGGTCGATGTCCGCCTGCGGGTACTTGCGCATCCACGCCTGCCATGGCGAGACGTAGCCCAGGCGCCCGGAGAGCACGTTTTCCATCACCGAAAGGCGCTCCACCAGGTTGTATTCCTGGAACACCATGCCGATTTGCCGCCGCGCGTGGCGCAGCGCCTCGCCCTTGAGGCGCGCGAGGTCCTGCCCCTGGAACAGGATCTGGCCGGCCGTGGGATCGACCAGCCGGTTGATGCAGCGGATGAGGGTCGACTTGCCGGTGCCGGAGGGGCCGATGATGGCGGTGAGCCCCTCCGTGCCGACCGCGAGGTCGATGCCGCGCAGCACCGGCTTGCCGCGCGTGTACTCCATGACGAGGCCGCGAAGCTCGAGCGCGGACGCGTCCATGGCTACTTCTTCTGCTCGGCCTTCTTCTTGCGCGCCTCTTCCTCGCGCTTGGATTCCTTCTCGTAGGCCGCCTTGTTGAACTTGTCGCCGCCGGCTTCCGCCACGTCGCGCACGACCGCCCAGTGCTCCTTGTAGTTGATCGGGAAGAAGCGGTCGGCGCCGTCGAAGGCCTTCTTCATCTCGTCGGTGTAGCGGTAGTCGTAGAAGCACTTGAGCATCTTGTCGCGGAAGGCCGGCTCGAGGTCGTGCGCGTAGGCGAACGAGGAAGTCGGGAACTTGGCGCTGCGGTAGATCACGCGGAAGTCGTCTTCCTTGATCTGCCCGCGCGCGGCCATGCGGTGGAACACGTCGGAGGCGACGGCTGCGCCGTCGTAGTCGCCGGAGTTCACGCCGAGCACCGACTGGTCGTGCTTGCCGGAGAAGAGGATCTTGTAGTCCTTGTCGGGCGTGAGGCCTTCCTTGGGGAAGAGCGCCATGGGCGCCATGTGGCCGGAGTTCGACGATGGGCGAGGTGTGCGCGAACTTCTTGCCCTTCAGGTCGGCGAGCTTCTGGTACGGGCTCGACTTCTTCACGATCACGATCAGGTTGTAGCCCTGGAAATCCTTCTCGTAGCCCTTGATGCCGAAGGGAACCGCGCCGGCGATGTTCACCGCGAACGCCGTCGGGCCGGTGGAGAAGCCGCCCACGTGCAGGCGCCCGGAGCGCATGGCCTCGATCTCGGCCGCGTTGGACTGCACCTGGTAGAAGACGACCTTCTTGCCGGTGCACTGGGCGAGGTGATCGGTGAAGGGCTTGAAGATCTTCTCGTAGACCGCGGGATCCTCCACCGGGGTGTAGGTGAAGACCAGGGTATTGGGGGTCTTCAGCTTCTTCGGGTCCTTCGGGGTGTCTGCGACCATGTCGCCGTTGTCGTCGCAGTAGAGCGCATCGAGGTCGCCGCGGTTCTTGCACTCCTGGGCGGCGGCGGTGAGGGCAACGGCGGATACGGCGGCGAGCGCGAGCGCCCGGAACGTACGGATCATGGTTCTTGTCCTCCTGGTTTTGTGACGCGATTGTGACAGCAAACGGTCCGGGCCCACAATCCGGCGTGGGCTAGAATCGGGACTCATCCCTCTCCGGCAATCCCTCCCGTGCGCCTTGCCTCGCTTGCCCTCGCCGCCTTCTTCAGCCTGCCCTGGACCGCGATCGCGCAACCCGCGACCGGCGCTGCTCCGGCTGCGGCGTCCGCCCCCGCTTCCCGCCAGTTCCTCTGGGAGGTTTCCTCCCTCACCAATCGCGTCTACCTGTTCGGGACGGTGCATGCCGGCAAGGCGAGCTTCTTCCCGCTCGCGGAACCGGTGCAGAAGGCTTTCGCGGATGCCAGGGTGCTCGCGGTGGAGGCGGACATCCTGAACGTCGAGGCGATGACGAAGAGTTCCTCGACGATGATGCTGACCCCTCCCGACCGGCTCGACAAGCGCCTGCCGGCACCGGTCTACGAGCGCTTCCGCAAACAAGTCGTGCGCTTCGGCCTCCAGGAGGCGGAGATGGCGAGGCTGAAGCCGTTCATCGCCTCCTCCTACCTGGCGTTCTCGGAGTGGGGCCGGCTGGGCTATTTTCCGCAATACGGGGTCGATCGCTTTCTCCTGGTCCGCGCCCGGGAGGCGAAGATGACCATCGTCGAGCTCGAGGGCGTCGAGACCCAGGCGGCGCTCATGAACTCGCTCACCGACGCGCAGAGCCTGCAGGCCCTGGAGGGCACGCTCACGGCGCTCGAGAGCGGCCTCACGCGCGAGCAGATCACCGGCATGGTGAACGCCTGGCAGTCGGGGGACGCGAACCTGCTGCTGGAGGTCGCCCGCGCCTACAACGAGAGCGTGCCCGGAGCGCGGGAGCTCGAGGAGAAGTTCATCTGGTCGCGCCACGAGGCGATGGCCGGGCGGATCGAGGAATGGCTGATGCGCGGCCGCGAGCGTGTCTTCGTCGCGGTCGGCGCCCTTCACCTGGCGGGGCCGCGCGGCCTGGTGGAGATGCTCGCGAAGCGCGGCTACCAGGTGAGGCAGCTATGAGCGCGAGCCGGGAAGGCGGTCGGATCCTCGTCGAGCAGCTGCTCGTGCACGGCACGGACATGGCGTTCTGCGTGCCGGGCGAGAGCTTCCTGCCGGTGCTGGATGCGCTGCACGAGCATCGCGAGCGGTTGCAGCTCGTCACCTGCCGCCACGAGTCGGCCGCGGCCAACATGGCGGAGGCGCACGCCAAGCTCACGGGACGCCCGGGCATCTGCTTCGTGACGCGCGGGCCCGGCGCCACGCAGGCCTCCGTGGGCGTGCACACGGCGTTCCAGGACTCGACCCCGATGATCCTCTTCATCGGCGACGTCGGTTCCGATTTCCGTCACCGCGAAGCGTTCCAGGAAGTGGACTTCGCCGCCATGTTCGCCCCGCTCGCCAAGTGGGCGGCGCGCATCGACGACGTGGCGCGCATCCCGGAGTACCTGAACCGCGCCTTCACCGTGGCGATGTCGGGGCGGCGCGGGCCGGTGGTGCTGGCGCTTCCCGAGGACCTGCTCACCGCCACCGCGGCGGTCGAGGATGCCGCTCCCTACACGCCCGTCCATGCCGAGCCGGGAGCAACGGAGCTGGAACGCCTGCGCGGCCTGCTCGCCGCGGCGCGGCGCCCGCTCGTGGTCCTGGGCGGCAGCGGCTGGACGCGCGAGGCCTGCGAGGACATGCGCCGCTTCGCCGAGGCCAACCACCTGCCGGTTTCCTGCGCCTTCCGCCGCCAGGACCTGTTCGACAACCGGCACGCGAACTACGTCGGCGACGTGGGCATCGGCATCAATCCCATCCTCGCCGAACGCGTGCGCACGGCGGACGTGCTGCTGGTCGTCGGCGCGCGCATGGGGGAGATGACCACCGGCGGCTACACGCTCCTCGATTCGCCGGTGCCGCGGCAGAAGCTCGTGCACGTGATGTCCGGCGCCGAGGAGCTCGGCCGCGTCTACCAGGCGGAGCTGCCGATCCTCGCCTCGATGGGGCGCTTCGCGCATGCCGTCGCCGCGCTGGCGCCGGTCGATGCGGGCGCGTGGAAGGCGAGCGTCCCGGAGGCGCGCGCGGACTACGAATCGTGGACGGCGCGCCGCGAGATTCCCGGCAAGGTGCAGATGTGGGACATCGTCGACTGGCTGGACAGGCACCTGCCGGAGGACGCGATCCTCTGCAACGGCGCCGGCAACTACGCGACCTGGCTGCACCGCTTCCACCGCTACACGGGACTGCGCACGCAGCTCGCGCCGACCTCCGGTGCCATGGGCTACGGCGTGCCGGCGGCCATCGCCGCGAAGCTGGCCGAGCCGAAGCGCACCGTGGTCGCGTTCGCCGGCGACGGCTGCTTCCTCATGGCCGGGCAGGAGCTCGCCACCGCCGTGCAGTACGGCGCCGCGGTGATCATCGTCATCGTCAACAACGGCATGTACGGCACCATCCGCATGCACCAGGAGAAGCACTACCCGGGACGCGTGCACGGCACCGATCTCGTCAACCCGCACTTCGCGGCCTACGCGCGCGCCTTCGGCGCCGCGGGCGAGATCGTCGAGGAGACGGCGCAGTTCGGGCCGGCGTTCGAAAGGTGCGTCGCGTCCGGAAAGCCCGCGGTGATCGAGGTGCGGATCGATCCGCAGGCGATCACGCCGAACACGACGCTCGATGCGATCCGCGCGGCGGCGATGAAGAGGTGACCGGCGCGCGGTTTTCGGGACCGGGTGGCGGTTGCCGCCAGATCCCTGCAGCGCTGGCAGCAGTCCCTAGCCCCGCGGCGCCTTGAGGATCTCCAGCACCTCGCGGAAGCGCGGGTGCTCGCACGTGTGCAGCCACTCGAAGGCGATCGTCTCCACGCTGGCGAGCACGGCCCCGGACTGCTGCAGGCGTCCCAGGGCGAGATCGTGGTCCGAGGACGTGGCGCGCGCCGCAGGCATTGACCGCGACGCGCACCCGCAGCCCCGCGCGCAGCAGTCCCAGCGCGGTCTGCATCAGGCACACGTGCGTCTCGCAGCCGGCGACGACGACGTCCGTCGGCAAGGCGCCGCCGGAATCGCGCAATGCCTGGACCAGCCCGTCGCGGCACGCGTCGAAGTGCATCTTGGCGAGCGTCGTCTCGCAGCGCTCGCGGATCGTGCTCTCGTTCGGGCCCAGCCCGCGCGGGTTCTGCTCGGTGCCCACGACGCGGATGCCGAGCGCGCGCGCGCAGTCCGCCAGGCGCACGGCCTCGGCGAGGACCTGCGCGCCGAGATGGATCGCGGGCAGCAGGCGCTCCTGGTAGTCCACCAGCACCAGCACGCAGTGTGCGGGGGTGGATCACGTCAGGCCAGCAGCACGTTGACGATGGCGTTGCCGATGCCCACGAGCGCCGCGCCCGAGATGAGGCCGGCGCAGATCGGCTCGCAGCCTTCCACCCAGAACGTGTGCCCCTTCGTGCCCTTGGTCGGGTTGCGCCGGCCGGCCCACCAGAAGATCATCGCGCCGACCCACATGGCGAAGGTGGCCTCCGGCGGCAGCACCACGCCCAGGCCGATCGACACGGCGGTGAGCGGGAAGCGCCCGCGCGTCACGATGCGCGCCACTTCGATCGCCACGGCGCAGGCGGCGGCGACGATCATCGAGACGATGGCGGAGTGGGGCAGGCTCGTGAGGCCCTTGGTGATGATGTCCGCGACACCCTTCCACTGCAGCGCCGCCGGCATCGCGAACTGCTCGGAGACGATGGTCGCCGTCGAGCGCACGCCGTTGGCGTCCGGCGGCAGGAAGAGCAGGAAGTAGAGCGGCACGCAGGCCAGCGCGCCGGCGAAGAGGCCGATCACGTGCCCGATGGCCTGCTGCCGCGGCTTCGCGCCCAGCATGTAGCCCGGCTTGATGTCGGAAAGCAGGTTCGCCGCGTTGGAGGCGATCTCCGCCGTCATGCCCGCGGGGATCAGGTTGCTCGCCGGGTTGCTGCGGTCGATGGCGCCCATGGTGAACTGCGTGATCTTGGCGAGCGACCCGGTCGGCGTCCACGAGGTGAGCGCCATCGAGTTGGTGCAGATGATGGTGAGCACGAAGATGAGCGGCAGCGAGATGAAGGCGAGCAGCCACGGCACGCCGAAGAAGGCGTGCGTGACCCAGGCGCCCAGCAGCGCTGAAGATCGGCACGCCGACCCAGGACATCCACAGCGGCAGCTCGATGTCGTGCAGCACGTCGTTGCGCCTTGACCGCGCCCCCGCCGCCGCCCCTGAGCGAGCTGCCAGGCGCTGCGGAAGAGCTCCGGCCGGCCCGCGAGGCTCACGAGCGATCCCACCACCATCATCGTGACGCCCCACCACAGCGACCACTGGTTGACGATCTCGGCGCGCGAGATCGGCACCACGGCGCCGGTGGCGGAGACGCGCTGCACGATGTCGCCGGCCTGGATCATGAGCGGGGCGAGGATCACGAAGTTCACGAAGGCGCCGAGCAGGCAGCTCGTGGCGACCGCGATGCCCATGAGGCCGCCCACGCCCAGCATCGCCGCGTCCAGCGTGAGGCGCAGTCCCAGCTGCGCGGATGTCGGTGCCGAGGATCGTCGGGATCCACAGGTGCGACTTGGCCGCCGCCGCGTAGTAGTAGGTGTCCAGCCGCTCGTGGAAGGTCCAGGCCTCCTTGAGCCCGGCCCACCGGTCCATCTGCAGGATCTTCAGCTGCAGGAGCTTCATCCAGCCGTCGCTCACGAGCATCTGGTAGAGGCCGGTCGCGAGCGCGGTGTAGCCCAGGAGCTTCGCCTTGTACATGCCGGCCGCGGCCGCGCCGGTGTAGAGCGCGTCCAGCACCACGCCGCAGGCGCGCCCCTCGGGGAAGGGCAGCTGCTCCTCGTTGATGAAGCGGCGCTTCATCGGGAAGGCGAGCAGCACGCCGATGATCGACACCACGATCATCCACACCACCATCTGCCACCACGGCACGATGTGGCCGGTGACGAGCATGTAGGCCGCGAGGCTCGAGGTGAGCGGGGCGACCACGTAGCCCGCGGCCGTGGCGATCGACTGCGTGCAGTTGTTCTCGAGGATCGTGTAGTCGGCGGCGATGCCGGAGGTGTGCAGGATGCGGAAGATGGCGAAGGCGAGGATCACGGAAGTCAGGCCCACGCCGATGGTGATGCCGGTCTTGCCGCTGATGTAGAGGCCGGTCGCGGCGAGCACGCCGCCGAGCAGGAACCCGGTCGCGCCGGAGCGCAGCGTGAGCTGCGGCATGTCGCCGCGGAACACGTTGGCGAACCACCACTCGTCCTTCTGCGTCCGCGTCCAGTTGCGGACCTGTTCCTCGTCGAGCTGGATGAGTGCCATCGGGCTTCCCCGGTGTTGGAAGCCCGCGAGGATACCCTAGCGCAGGCTCAAGCGGCGCTGCGTCTCGGAGACGAACTCCTCCATCTCGGGGTCGAGCGCCTTGCGCGAGGAGACGATGCCGACCGGCTCGCCGTTCTCGACCACGGGCACGTGGCGGAAGGAGTGGTCGTGCATGAGCAGGAGCGCGCGGCCGAACACCTCGTCGGGCGGGACCGAGATGCGGGTCGGGCGTCATCACGGCGGCGATCGTGCGTCGCGCCGGGTCGAGGCCCACGGCGACCACGCGGGTCACGACGTCGCGCTCGGTGAAGATGCCGACGAACTTGCTGTCCCTCGACCACCATCACGGCGCCGACGTTCTTCTTCGCCATCAGCTGCGCGGCCTTGGTCACCGTGGTGTCCGGCGGCGCCACCAGGCGCTTCGCCTTCTCCATGACGTACTTGACCCGCACGCTGTACATGGGCCTCCTCCAGCGACGATATCCGGTCGAGGCTAGAGGGCGGGGAAGCCGTTCGGCTTGACCAGGATCAACTACCTGGTTTTCCGCTCCAGGAAATGCGGTAGATCGCGTTGGCGTGGTCGTCGGAGACGAGGAGCGCGCCGTCCGGCATCACCTGCACGTCCACGGGCCGGCCCCAGGCCTTGTCGGACGCGCTGTCGAGGAAGCCCTCGGCAAAGACGCCGTAGTCGACCACCTTGCCGCCCTCCGACCCGGGCGCGCATCACGCGGTAGCCGCTCTTCTTCGAGCGGTTCCAGGAGCCGTGCTCGGCGATGAAGATCTGGTTCGCGGTACTCGGCCGGGAACATGGCCCCGGTGTAGAAGCGCATGCCCAGCGAGGCCACGTGCGCACCGAAGCGCTGCACGGGCGGCGTGAACTCGCGGCACTGGCGACCCTTGGCGAAGTCGGGGTCGGGGATGTCGCCGCCGTGGCAGTAGGGGAAGCCGAAGTGCATGCCCGCCTTCGGCGCGTGGTTCAGTTCGTCCGGCGGCACGTCGTCGCCCATCATGTCGCGGCCGTTGTCGGTGAACCACAGCTCCTTCGTCTCCGGGTGCCAGTCGAAGCCGACGGTGTTCCGCACGCCGCGCGCGACCACCTCCATGGCCGAGCCGTCGGGCTTCAGCCGCGTGATGCTCGCGTAGGGGTCCTCGCGGTCGCAGACGTTGCAGGGCGCGCCGACCGGGATGTAGAGCCAGCCGTCCGGCCCGAAGCGGATGAATTTCCAGCCGTGGTGGCGATCCGTGGGGTACTTGTCGTAGACCAGGACGGGCGGCGGCGGCTTCGGCAGGCTCGCCTCGATGGCGTCGTAGCGCCAGACGCGGTTCACTTCCGCGACATAGAGGGCGCCGTCCTTCAGCGCCACGCCGTTGGGCATGTTGAGGCCGGTGGCGATCGTCACGGTCTCGAGCGCCTTCACGCCATCGTGGCGGATGGCGTAGACGTTGCCGGCACGGCGCGTGGAGACGAAGAGCCAGCCCTTCTCGCCCAGCGCCATGCTGCGCGCATCCTTGACGCCTTCGGCGAAGACCGAGATCGTGAACCCCGGGGGAAGCTTCACGCGCTCCACGGGCGGTGCGGCAAAGGCCGCCGGGTGCCGACGGCCGCGAGGGCGCCGGCGAGGAGGAGTCGGAACCTCGATGCAATCATCATGGGCAGGCCCTCAACGTCTTGCGGAGGCGAGCATGCGGTCCATCGTCTCGGCGCTGAAGCCGCGCATGCGCTTGTCGCCCACGATGATCAGCGGCACGCCCTGGCCACCGTAGGCCTTGAACTCCCGGTTTCCCGCCTCGGACGCCTCGATGTCGACTTCGCGGAACGCCACCCCCTTCTGCGCGAAGTAGTCCTTGGCGCGCTTGCAGTGCGGGCACCACGACGTGGAGAACATGGTGACGGCCGAGGCTGCGGGCTTCGAGGTGTCGACCGCCGGCGCCCGCTTGAGGATCTGCGTCCAGGTATCGACCTCGGCGGGGCCGCCGAAGGACTGCACGCCGATGCGCAGTTCCTCCTTCTTCGAGTCCGCGGGCGGGCGGTCGCCGTAGTGGGTGCGGCCGTCGGGACCGGTCCACTTGTAGACCTGGCCGGCCGCGGGCAGGACCGCCAGCCCGATGGCGGCGAGGAAGCACGCGAAACGCAGGGCGGAGAGTCGGGTCGGGTGCATGGCGGGAGTCCTCCCTCCCCGGGATTCTACGCACTCACGAAGCGCAGTTCCGAGGCCGGCACGGCGAGTGCGACCGGCGTTCCCGTGGCCAGGGGCTCCTGCCCCCGCGCGTGCGGGATGTCGGCCGTCACCAGGGCCTCGCCGACGCGGATCTCGTAGCGCAGGAATTCGCCGAGGAACTCGGAGTTCTCCACGGCGCCGGCGAGCGCGATGTCGGTGTCCGAACCGGCCGCGCCGCCGATGCGCACCGCGTGCGGCCGGAAGGCGAGGTCGAAATCGCCGGCCGGCGGCTCCACGCCCGCGGGCAGCCGCACGTCTCCCAGCAGCGGGGACGCGAAGCGCAGCGCACCGTCGTGGCGGCGGTAGGTGCCCGCGAACAGGTTCACCGAGCCCACGAACTGCGCGACGAAGCGGTTCACGGGGAAGTCGAACAGCTCCATGGGCGTGCCGACCTGCTGGATCACGCCCTCGTTCATCACCGCCACGCGGTGGCAGGTGGTGAGCGCCTCGATCTGGTCGTGGGTGACGAAGATCGTGGTGATGCCCAGGCGCCGCTGCAGCTTCACCAGCTCCTGGCGCGTCTGCACGCGCAGCCTCGCGTCGAGGTTGGAGAGCGGCTCGTCCAACAGCAGCACCTGCGGCTCGATGGCGAGCGTGCGCGCGATGGCCACGCGCTGCTGCTGGCCGCCGGAGAGCTGCCCCGGCCGGCGCGCGCCGAGTTCCGCGAGCCCCACGAGGTCGAGGGCCGCCTTCACCTTCTCGCGGATCTGCGCGCGCGGGAGCTTGCGTTCCTCCAGCCCGAAGGCGACGTTCTGCTCCACCGTCATGTGCGGCCACAGGGCGTAGTTCTGGAACACCATGCCGACGTTGCGCTTCCAGGGCTGCGTGCCGGTGACATCCTTGCCGCCGATGAGCACCTCGCCGCTCTGGTGCTGGTTGAAGCCGGCGATCAGGCGCAGGAGCGTCGACTTGCCCGATCCCGAGGGGCCCAGCAGGGCGAAGAACTCGCCCGGTTGCACGGAGACGGTGATGTCCTTCAGCACCTGCGTGGTGCCGAAGGAAAGTGCCACGTTGCGGATGTCGACCCCGACCGGGTTCATTTCTGGCCTCCGGAAGACTGGTGCGGCGAGTTGGCCGCGACGAGACGGTGCGAGAGATAGGTGCCGAAGGCGACCAGGGCGACCGCGATGACGCCCAGCGCCGCGCCGGGGCCGCGCCCCAGCACCGACTGGAAGTAGAGGTAGATGCCGTAGGACATGGGCGCCATGCTCTCGCGGCTGGTGAGGAGGATCGTCTCCGAGATCTCGGCCGCGGCGGTGATGAAGCTCGTCACGAAGCCCGCCAGGATCCCGCCCATCATGAGCGGGACGACGACGCGGCGGATGGTGCTCCAGCGGCCGGCGCCGAGGTTCTCGGCGGCCTCCTCGAGCGCCGGGTGCACCTGGGTGAGGGCCGCCATGCAGGAGCGCAGCGCGTACGGGAGGCGCCGCACCGCGTAGGCGAGCACGAAGATCATCCAGCTCGCGGTGAGCGCGCCGCCGCCGAAGGGCAGCTCCACGCCCTTGAAGGTGCGCAGGTAGCCGATGCCCAGCACGAGCCCGGGCATCGCCAGCGCCACGGTCACCAGGTGGTCGAGGAGCTGGCGTCCGGGCAGGCGCGTGCGCAGCACGATGTAGGCGATGGCGGTGCCGAGGATCACGTCGATGAGGGCCGCCAGCCCGCAGTAGAGGAACGTGTTCCAGATCATCTGCTTCGACTCGGTGAACACCGTCGCGTAGTGCGCCAGCGTGAACTGCTCCGGCAGCACGGTGAAGCTCCACACCTTGGAGAGCGACAGCAGCAGGATGCCCACGTGCGGGGAGAGGACGAGGAGGAGCATCGCCGACGATCCAGCCGTAGGCGAGCACCGACTGCCAGGCGGAGAGCCGGCGCTTCGGAGCCTGCACGCCGCCGCGCGAGACGAGCGCGTAGTCGCGCCGCTTCACGAACCACCACGAGCCGCCCATCGCGCCGACCGAGAAGGCGACGAGGATCACGCAGATCACGTAGCCGATGGGGTCCTCGAGGCCGATGGAGGTCACGCGCAGGTAGGCCTGCGGGGCGAGCATGTTGGTGACGTTGAGCACGAGCGGCGTGCCGAGGTCGTCGAAGACCTTGATGAAGACGAGCGAGGCGCCGGCGACGTAGCCGGGCATGGCGAGCGGAAAGACCACCTTGCGGAAGAGCCGCCAGCCGGAGGCGCCCAGGTTCTGCGCCGCCTCCTCCATCGAGGAGTCGATGTTGGCGAGCGATGCGGAGAGGTTCAGGAGGATGAACGGGAAGTAGTGCAGCGTCTCGACGAAGATGACGCCGTTCAACCCCTCCATGAGGGGCAGCGGTCACGCCGAACGCATCCTTCAGCAGGAGGTTCACCGAGCCCGAGCGCCCGAAGAGGAGCTGCATCGCCGCCGCGCCCACGAATGCGGGCATCACCAGCGGCAATACGCCGAGCGTCTGGATGAGGATCGCGCCGCGGAACTGGAAGCGCACCGTGAGGTAGGCGAGCGGCACGGCGATCAGCGGTCCCGAGGCCGACGGTCATGCCGGCCACGTAGAGGCTGTTGGCGAAGGATTCGCGCATCAGCGAGATGCCCGAGAACGCGGCGAAGTGCGCGAGCGTGAAGCCGCCCTGCCCGTCGGAGAAGGCGGTGTAGACCACCGTCACCACGGGGATGACGAGGAAGGCGACAAGAAAAGCGGCGATCGCGAGCGCGACCGCCGCTATTCCCGGATGCGTGCGCACTAGATGCTCCCTTCCCTGGGAGAGGGGTCGGGGTGAGGGTCAACCTCACTTGGCGCTGCTTGCCAGCTCGCGGCCTTCGCGTAGTTCGCCTTCGCCTTCGCCGCCCACTCTTCCTCGACCTTGGCCTTGGCCTTGGACGCCTCGGCATCGGTCTTCTTCGCCTTGAAGAGCGCGAGGAGCTGCGGGTCGGCGGCCTGCTTCTCGTCGACGACGGGTGTCAGCACGAGCTTCCTCGCCTCGTCGAGCTGCGCGCTCTTCCGGCCGCCCAGGCGCTTGTCGGCCTCGTAGATGGCCTTCATCGCGGCCACCAGTTCCTTGTGGCGGAAGGTGATCAGCTGGTCGAAGAGCGACACCACCACGTAGTAGCGCGACTCGGACAGGTTGGAGTCGAAATTGACCTTCGCCTGGATCTTGCCGCCGAAGGGATTGGGGTAGCCGGCGGGCGCCTTGGCATAGACCGACGGCAGCACCGGCAGGCGGCTGATGTCCTTCTGCAGCAGCAGCATCTGCCCTTCCTCGGAGAGGGTGAACTCGATGAAGCGCTTGCCCGCTTCGCTCGACTTCGCGCCGTCGATGAGCGCGATGTTGGCCGGCACGATCGCCGTCACCGAGGGGTAGACGAACTCCACGGGCAATCCGGAGTTCTTCGCCGCCAGGCCGAAGAAGTCGATCACCAGGCCGATGCCGAACTGGCCGTTGTTGACGCCGTCGGGCACGCCGAAGCTGCGCTCCGTGATGGCGGCGCTGTTGGCGCAGATGGCGAGCAGCTGCTCCCAGCCCTTGTTCCAGCCTTCGCCCTGCAGGATCGTCTCCACGGTGAGGTGGGTGGTCCCGGAGCGCGACGGGCTGGAGATGGCCAGGTGGCCGAAGTACACGGGCTTCACCAGGTCGGCCCACTCCTTCGGCTCGGGCAGGTTGTTCGCCTTCACGTAGCGCGTGTTCCACATGAGGCCGTAGCCGGCCAGCGCCTGGCCGCGGTAGTAGCCCTCGGGATCGTTCACCGGGTAGTTGCCGACCTTGGAGGGAATCGCCGGGTTGCCCGGACCGATCTTCTGCAGGAGCTTCGCGCCCGACAGCACCTCGAAGGCGTCCGGGGCGGAAGCCCAGAACACTTCCGGGCGCGAGCCGGCCGCCTGCTCGCGCACGTAGGCGATGCCGGCGGCGGTGTTCTTGTTCAGGATCTCGACCTTGTCGGCCGGGTACTTCGCCTCGTAGGCCTTCTTGTAGGCGGTGGTGATTTCCTTGGGGAACGAGGTGACGACGGTGACGGTGTCGGCGAGGCCCGCGAACGGCAGGCAGGCGAACACCAGCGCAACCGCGCGGGAAAGGGTGCTTTTCATGGTCTTACCTCCGGGAGTGGACTTCGACGGCTTTTGCAGGGATTCTAGCAGCCGTCCGCAGGCTTTCCGAGTCGACCATGGCTGAACTGATTTTCCGCGAGGACTCCTATGCACGGGCCTGCTCCGCGCGTGTCGTCGCCGTTACGTCCGCAGGCGTCGAGCTCGATCGCACCGTGTTCTATCCCACGGGGGGCGGCCAGCCTGGTGACACCGGCCGGTTGCAGCGCGCCGACGGCAGCCTCGTCCGCATTGCCGGGGCGGTGAAGGGCGAGGGGGCCGATGCCGTGCTGCACCAGCCCGCTGCCGGGGAACCGGTGCCGCTGCCCGGCGAGGAGGTCGAGGCCATCCTGGACTGGGAGCGGCGCTACCGCCACATGCGCTTCCATACCGCCCTGCACCTCCTGTGCGCGGTCGTTCCGGCGCCGGTCACGGGGGGGCAGGTGAGCGAGGACAAGGCGCGGCTCGACTTCGACATCGCCATGGAAGGCCTGGTGAAGGAAGCGATCGAGAGCGGGCTCAATCGCCTGGTCGGCGAGGCCCACCCGGTGCGGGCGCGGTGGATTTCCGACGCGGAACTGGACGAGCGTCCGGAGCTGGTGCGCACGATGTCCGTGCAGCCGCCACGCGGCCTGGGCGGGGTCCGCGTGCTCGAGATCGACGGGGTGGACCTGCAACCGTGCGGAGGCACTCACGTGGCCAATACCCGCGAGGTCGGGCAACTTGCCGTGCTCAGGATCCGCAGCGAGGGGGCCCGCAACCGCCGCGTCGTCATCGGTTTCGTTTGAAACAGGGCCTGTGCGCTCCTGCATACAGGCGCCGGCGCGCAGAATGATACGTTGGACCGGATCGCTCCCCTGAACAGCCAGCCGGACATGGTCGCCACACCCCACGATTCCAGGAAGCGCGAAACCGCCGCGGTCGTCGACGACCCGAAGGCGCACGCGGCGCTGCTCGACGCCTTCCCGAGCCTCGTCTGGTGCGCCGACGGCGAGGGCGGGTGCAGCTTCGTGAACCGGGCCTGGACGCAATACACCGGCCGCAGCCGGGAAGAGGAGCGCGGCGCCGGCTGGCTGGAGGCCGTGCACCCGGACGACCGCGAGGTCCTCGGCAGGCAATGGTCGGAAGCCTTCGGCCTGCGCCGCCGCTTCGAGACGGAGTTCCGCCTGCGCCGGGCCGACGGCACCTACGGCTGGCTGCACCAGTCCGCCGAGCCGGTGACCGGCGACGGCGGGCGGCTGGCCGGCTACCTCGGCACCTGCCACGACATCACCGAACGCCTGGACGCGGAGCTCGCGGCCCGGGCGCGGGCCCGGGAAGTCCGGCTGCTGGCGGACAACGTGCCCGTCCTCATCGCGCACTTCGCCGCTCCCGACCTGCGCTGCGTGTTCGCCAACCGGGCCTACGCCCGGACCTGGGGCTGGGACGTCGACTCGATACTCGGCCGCACTGTCGCGGAAGTGATCGGCGCCGAGGCCTACCGCGAGATCGAGCCGCACATCCAGCGGGTGGTCAAGGGCGAGACGGTCACCTACGAGCGCACGATCCCGACCGGCGACGCGACGTTCCGGGTCCTCGAGGTGAACCTGCTGCCGCAGCTGGGCGACGACGGCGCCGTCATCGCGGCCTTCGTGCTCATCAGCGACATCACCCGCCACCGGCTCTCCGAGCAGGCGGTGCGCGAAAGCGAGGAGCGCCTGCGCAAGTTCGCGGAGGCCACGCACGAGGGCATCGTCTTCCACGAGGGGGGCGTCTTCACCGACTGCAACGACGCGGTCCTGCGCCTGACGGGGTACGAGTACGACGAGATCGTCGGCAAGCCGGTGCTCGACTTCGTGGCGCCGGAGTGGCGCGAAACCGTCGTGAGCAACATCCGCATCGGCTACGAGCGCCCCTACGAGAGCGCGATCCTGCACAAGGACGGCAGCCGCATCCCGGTGGAGGTCACCGGGAAGGTGATGCCCTACAAGGGCCGGCAATACCGCATGACGGTGATCCGCGACATCCGCGACCGCAAGGAGGCCGAGGCCCGCATCCACTTCCTCGCCCACCACGACACCCTGACCGGGCTTCCCAATCGCGTGCTGCTGATGGACCGCCTGGAGTTCATCCTCGCCTCGGCGCGGCGGCGCGGGTCCCGGGTCGGCATCCTCTTCATCGACCTGGACAACTTCAAGACGGTGAACGATTCCCTCGGCCATGCCGCGGGGGATGCGCTGCTGCGCCTCGTCGCCGGGCGAATCGAGGAGACGCTGCGGGCAGTCGACGTGGTCGCGCGCCTGGGCGGCGACGAGTTCCTCGTGGTCCTGCCGGACCTCGAGAGCGAGCAGGCGCCCGTGGCGGTCGCCGAGAAGCTCCTCGCGGCCGTCCGGGAGCCGGTCGTGCTCGAGGGGCAGACGATCGCGGTGAGCCCCTCCATCGGCATCGCCGTCTTCCCGCGCGACGGCGCCAGCACCGACGTCCTGATCCGCAACGCCGACGCGGCGATGTACCTCGCCAAGGACCGCGGCCGCAGCAACTTCCAGTTCTTCAGCGAGAGCCTGGCGCAGGTCGCCTCGAGCACCCTGTCGCTCGAGTCGCGGCTGCGCGAGGCGATACGCGACGAGGACTTCGCGATCCACTACCAGCCGCAGGTGCGCATCGACGACGGACGCGTGGTCGGCATCGAGGCGCTCATCCGCTGGCCGCAGCGCGACGGCACGGTGGTGATGCCCGACGACTTCATTCCCGTGGCGGAGCAGCGCGGCCTCATGATGCCGATCGGCACCTCGGTGCTGCGCAATGCCTGTCGCCAGAACCGCATGTGGCAGCTCTCGGGGCTGCCGCGCGTGCCGGTCGCGGTGAACCTGTCGGCGATCCAGCTCAAGCAGAACGACTTCGTGGCGGAGATCGAGAAGGTGCTCGCGGAGACGGGCCTGGACCCCGAGTGGCTCGAGCTCGAGATCACCGAGGCGATGCTTGCGCCCGAGACGGCCGAGCGGCTGCGCACGCTGCACGCCCTGCACGAACTCGGGGTGCGCCTGGCGATCGACGATTTCGGCACCGGACACTCGTCGCTCGCGTACCTGAAGCGCCTGCCGATCGACCGGCTGAAGGTGGACCGCAGCTTCGTGCGGGACATTCCCGGCGATCCCGACGATTGCGCGATCGCCGCCGCGGTCATCGGGCTGGCGCGCAATCTCGACATCACCGCGATCGCGGAGGGCGTGGAGAGCGAGGCACAGCTCGCCTTCCTGCGCAGCCACGGCTGCGAGGAAATGCAGGGCTTCCTCATGAGCCCGCCGCTCACTGCCGCCGAAGCCGCGGTCTTCCTCGCGGCGCGCCGCCACGAGGACGGTGCGGCCGCCGGGGGGCAGCGCAGCGCCTGAGGTCGGTCCGCGGCTCTTCGGTTAGGATGGCCATCCCAACTGCCGGAGCCCGCCCGATGAAGGACGCAGACGCCGAAGAAAAGAAGCCCGCCGACGAGAACAAGGCGGCGCCGGAACCCCCGCCGGCGGACAAGCTGAGCGTCACGCGCCATCGCGCCCGCATCGGCGGTCGCGACCTCGACTACACCGTCACCTGCGGCACGATCGTCCTCAAGGAAGAAGCGGCGAAGGACGGCAAGGCGGAAAGCGACAAGGCGCGAGCGAGCGTGTTCTTCGTCGCCTACACGCTCGACGGCGCGCCCGTGGAGTCGCGTCCCGTCACCTTCTCCTTCAACGGCGGGCCCGGATCGAGCTCGGTCTGGCTGCACCTGGGCCTCCTCGGCCCGAAGCGCGTCGAGCTGGACGACGAGGGGCATGCGCCGCCTCCCCCGGCCGCCTGGTGGAGAACGAGCACTCGCTCCTCGACCGCTCCGACCTCGTGTTCATCGACCCCGTCGGCACCGGCTACAGCCGCATGGTGGCCGGCGAGAAGGTCGACGAGTTCCACGAGTACAAGCGCGACCTCGAGAGCGTGGGCGAGTTCATCCGCCTCTACTGCTCGCGCTACGTGCGCTGGTCGAGCCCCAAGTACCTGATCGGCGAGTCCTACGGCACGACGCGGGCGGCCGGGCTCTCCGGGCACCTCCTCGAGCGCTACGGCATGTACCTGAACGGCCTGATGCTCGTCTCCTGCGCGCTCGACTTCAGCGTGCTGCGCTTCGACACCAACAACGACCTGCCGTCCGTGCTGTTCCTGCCGACCTACGCGGCCACGGCCTGGCACCACGGCAAGCTCGCCGCGGACCTGCAGGCGAAGGAGCTGCGCGCCCTGCTGGACGAAGTCGAGGCATATGCGGGCGGCGAATATGCCGCGGCGCTCTTCCGCGGCACGAAGCTCACCGCCGAGGAGCGCGCGGCCGTCGCCGCCCAGCGTCGCCCGGTACACGGGCCTCTCGCCGGAATACGTGGAGCGCACGGGGCTACGCGTCGAGATCTTCCGCTTCTGCAAGGAACTCCTGCGCGACGAAGGCCGCACGGTCGGGCGCCTGGACAGCCGCTTCACCGCGCGCGACCGCGATTCCGCCGGCGAGCGCTTCGAGTTCGACCCCGGCTTCGCCGTGCTCTACGGCGCCTATGCCGCCGCGATGAACGACTACGTGCGCCGCACGCTCAAGTTCGAGGCCGACGCGCCCTACGAGGTCCTGAAGGGCCTCTACCTCAACTGGGGCTGGAAGGACTTCGCCAACCGCTACGCCTCGGTCGGCGAGACGCTGCGCAAGGCGCTCGCGATGAACCCGCACATGCGCGTGCTCATCGCCAACGGCTACTACGACTTCGCCACGCCGCACTTCGCCAGCGACTACACCTTCGACCACATGGGCATCGAGCCCGAGCAGCGCGCCAACTTCCGCGTCGGCTACTACGAGGCCGGGCACATGATGTACGTGCACAAGCCCTCGCTCGAGCGCCTGGCCGACGACCTGCGCAAGTTCGTCGCGCCCTCGTAGCTTCAGCACGTCGGTGCCAGTATGGACAGTTGCCGTCGGATAGGACGCTGCCGTACTTCGTGGGCACTGTGGTGAAAGTATGGACCGGCGCGGATTTTGTTTGGGGGTCAGTTTTTTTCCAGAATTCGGAAAAAAATTGACCCCCAAACAAAATCCATCTGTCCATGTGCGGAACCGTCTCGGATACCGGAGTGCTAATGCCGGCTCCACCTCCAGCAATAGTTACCGAGGCGTAGTTGCCTATGGACGCTGCGCTCCACGACTGCGTGCGATGTTGCTCGAGCGCCCAGGCGACGTGCTCGCGAACGAGCGATTCGGGATCGTCGGACCTGGCGCGCAGGGCGTCGATCACGGCAGGCGTAGTCGGCGCGTTGCCCAGCGCGACGGCGATGTTGCGCAGCCAGCGGGCGTGGCCGATGCGGCGGATGGCGGAGCCTTCGAGGCGGCGTTCGAATTCCTCGCGCGTCCAGGCGAAGAGGTCGACGAGGGTCGCGGCATCGAGGCCGTTGCGCGTCGCGAAGTCGGGCACCGTGGCCTTGCGCGCGTACTTGTTCCACGGGCAGGCGAGCTGGCAGTCGTCGCAGCCGTAGATGCGGTTGCCCATGGCCGTGCGGAACTCCTCCGGTATCGGGCCGGGGTTCTCGATGGTGAGGTAGGAGATGCAGCGGCGGGCATCGAGCTGGTAGGGCGCGACGATGGCCCGCGTCGGGCAGGCGTCGAGGCAGCGCTCGCAGGTGCCGCAGTGGTCGGTGACGGGCGCGTCCTTCGCGAGGTCGAGCCCGACGAAGAGTTCGCCCAGGAAGTAGGTCGAGCCGGCCTCGCGGGAGAGGAGCAGGGTGTGCTTGCCGCGCCAGCCGAGGCCCGCACGCGCGGCGAGTGCCACCTCCATGACCGGCGCGCTGTCGGTGAAGACGCGGTAGGGAAATTCGCCCAGCTCGCCGACCATGCGCTCGGCGAGAGCCTGCAGGCGCGCGCGCAGGACCTTGTGGTAGTCGCGGCCGAGGGCGTAGCGCGAGACGTAGGCAAGCGACGGATCGGCGAGGACTTCGCCGGCCTCGCGCGCGTCTCCGGGCCAGTAGTCGAGGCGCACGGTGATGACGCTCGCGGTGCCGGGCACCAGTTCGGCCGGGCGCGACCGGCGCGTGCCGTGGCGTGCCATATAATCCATCGCGCCGTGCCAGCCGCGCTCGAGCCAGGCGAGGAGTTGCGCTTCCTCCTCGGCGAGGTCGACGCCGGAAATGGCGACGGCGTCGAAGCCGGCCTCGCGGCCCCAGCGCTTCACGCTTTCCGACAACGCGGCAGAATGGCTCGTGCTCATCGTGAGCCATGTTATCCGGAAGGCCCCGACTTCTCCCTTGCCCAGCCTCGCGCTCCCCGACGAAAACGCCACGCTCGCCCTCGGCGCCGCGCTCGCCCCGCACCTGGTGCCGGGGCTGGTGGTGACGCTTCATGGCGAACTTGGCGCCGGCAAGACCACGCTGGTGCGCGGGCTCCTGCGCGCGCTGGGCCACGCCGGCCGCGTGAAAAGCCCTACCTATACGTTGGTTGAAGTTTATGAGGTTTCGAGGTTACACTTGTATCACTTTGATTTTTATCGGTTCCACGACCCAAAAGAATGGATCGACGCGGGGTTTCGGGACACCTTCAACGGGCGCAACGTGTGCCTGATCGAATGGCCGGAGCGGGCCCAGGGACAACTGCCCGCGGCGGATCTCGAGATTTCCCTCGTCGTGACGGAACCGGGGCGCCGCGCCACGCTCACGGCGTGTTCTCCCGCTGGCAGGCAATTGCTCGCCGCGTTGCCGCGAGGACTGATCCTCGCGGCTGCGGCGCTGGCGGCTCCGGCGGCATTCGCGACGCAGCCTGTCATCGCCACCCGCGTCTGGCCCGCCGAGGAATACACGCGCGTCACCTTCGAGACCGCGAAGCCGCTGCGCCACCAGTTCTTCTTCGTCCAGGATCCCGAGCGGCTCGTCGTCGACCTCGAGGGCGTGGATTTCGGCGAGGAGCTGAAGAGCGTCGTCGCCAAGGTGCGCGAGGACGACCCCTACATCAAGAGCGTGCGCGTGGCGCGCAACCGGCCCGGCGTGGTGCGCGTGGTCTTCGACCTGAAGACCGCCGTGAAGCCCTACCTGTTCCCGCTCGCGCCCGCCGGCGCCTACAAGCACCGGCTGGTGGTCGACATCTACCCCGAGAAGCCGCGCGATCCGCTGCTCGCGCTGCTGCAGCCCGGCCCCGATCACATCGGCGAAATCGCCCGGGCGCCGGTCATGGAACTGCCGGCACCAACCGGGGAACCCGTGCCGGAAGCGGCGAAGCCCGCCGCCGGAGCCGTGGAGCCTGCCGGACTTCCGGTGATCAGGCTCGACCCGGGCAAGGCGCTGCCGTCGCGACAGCGCGGACAAGGGCAAGGCGGCGTCCCGGGTCACGCGCATGGTGACCATCGTCATCGATGCCGGCCACGGCGGCGAGGACCCGGGCGCGCGCGGACGCGGCGGCACGCTCGAGAAGGACGTGACGCTCGCCATCGCCAGGCGCCTGAAGGAGCGCATCGACCAGGAGCCGGGCATGCGCGCGGTGCTCACCCGCGACGGCGACTACTTCATCGGCCTCGCCCAGCGCGTGCACAAGGCGCGGCGCGTGCAGGCCGATCTCTTCGTTTCGGTGCATGCGGACGCGTTCGTGCTGCCGCATGCACGCGGCTCCTCGGTGTTCGCGCTCTCGGAGCGGGGAGCGACCTCGGCGGCGGCGCGCTGGCTCGCGCGGCGCGAGAACGAGTCCGATCTCATCGGCGGGGTGAACCTCGACGTCAAGGATCCCGTGCTGGCGAAGACGCTGCTCGACCTGTCGCAGACGGCGGCGATCAACGACTCGCTCAAGCTCGGCAAGGCCGTCCTCGGCGAGATCGGCGACATCAACCAGCTGCACAAGAGCGCCGTGGAACAGGCGGGATTCGCGGTCCTCAAGGCCCCCGACATCCCCTCGATCCTGGTGGAGACGGCGTTCATCTCCAACCCGCAGGAGGAAGGCCGCCTGAGGGACACGGCCTACCAGGAGAAGATGGCCAGCGCGATCCTGCAGGGCATCCGCCGCTACCTCGCGCAGAACCCGCCGCTCGCCCGCACGCGACTCGCGCAGGTCCCCTAGGGTCAGTCGGCGACCGCGAGCCGCTCGGCGCGTCCCGCCGTCGAACGCAGCATCTCGGTGGCCTGCGGGGCCGTCAGGGGCCTGGCGAAGAGGTAGCCCTGGTAGGCGTCGCACTGGTTGTCGCGCAGGAAATCGAGCTGCTCCTGCCGCTCCACGCCCTCGGCGACGACGCGCAGCTTCAGGCGCTTGGCCATGGCGATGATCGCCTCCGTGATCGAGGTGTTCGACTCGTCCTCGGGCGCGCCGATGATGAACGAGCGGTCGATCTTCATGCTCGACGCCGGCAGGCGCGCCAGCTGCGCGAGCGACGAGTAGCCGACGCCGAAGTCGTCGATGGCCACCCCGACGCCCGCCGCGCGCAGTTGCCGGAGGACCTCGATCGACTGCTCGAGATTCCTCATGACCATGGTCTCGGTGATCTCGATCTCGACGTGCTCTGCATTCACGCCGCTTTCCTTCACCGCGGCGAGGAGCGTGGGCACGAGCTTCGAGGACATGAACTGGCGCGGCGAGATGTTCACGGAAACGGTCACGTCCCGGAAGCCCTCGGCCTCCCACGCGTGCAGCTGCTCGCAGGCGGTGCGGAAGGCCCACTCGCCCATCTGCACGATGAGGCCCAGTTCCTCGGCGATGTTGACGAAGTCCCCGGGCAGGATCTCGCCCTTCATCGGGTCGTTCCAGCGCAGCAGCGCCTCCATGCCCGCGATGCGCCCGGTGGCGATGTCCACCTGCGGCTGGTAGCGCAGGAAGAACTCGTGGTTGTCGATGCCCTTGCGCAGGCGCCCCTCCACCTCGAGACGCCGCGAGAGGAGGAAATTCAGGTCGTTGGTGAAGTAGCGCACCGTGTTGCGGCCGGCGTCCTTCGCCTGGTACATCGCGCTGTCGGCGTGCTTCAGGAGATGGTTCACGTCGGTCGCGTCGTTGGGGTAGTGGCTGATGCCGATCGAGGTGGTGAGGTGGATCTCCTGCGATGCGATCTCCACGGGGTGCCCGAACTCGCGGACGATCTTCTCGGCGACGATGCTCGCGTTCTCCGGGCGCTCGAGGTCGGGCAGGATCACCACGAACTCGTCGCCGCCCTCGCGGGACACGGTGTCCACCTCGCGCACGCAGGAGAGCAGCCGCCGCGCCACGTCCTTCAGGATGAAGTCGCCGGAGTCGTGCCCGAGCGTGTCGTTCAGGAGCTTGAAGCGGTCGAGGTCGAGGAAGAGCACCGCCACGTGCCGCTGGTGGCGGCGGGCCTGCATGATCGCCTGGTTCAGGCGGTCCTGCATGAGCCGGCGGTTCGGCAGTCCCGTGAGCGCGTCGTGGTGCGCCATGTAGTGGATCGTGCGCTCGGTGTTCAGGCGTTCCGTGACATCCTGCACGAGAGAAGCGAAGCCGACGATGCGGCCATCGGGATCGACGAGCGGCGTGTTGTACCACTCGCACTGGATCTCGCGTCCCGTGCGGGTGAGGTTGTCCAGGGAGATCTTGTTGCCGCCCTGCGTCTGCGCGAGCTCCGCCCACATCGCCTCGAGTGTCGCCGCGCCGGCTTCCGGCACCATGAGGTCGGTGGCGACCTTGCCGATGGCCTCGGCCTCCCCGAAGCCGAAGATCGCCTCGGCGGCCGGGTTCCAGGCCGTCACGCGGTACTGCGCATCCCATTCGATCACCGCGAGCGGGGTGCGCTCGACGTGCATGCGCAGCTTCTGGGCCGCCAGCAGCTGCGACTGCTGCGCCTTCAGGCGCTCGATCATCTCCCCGGCCAGCGCCTCGTTGGCGCGCTGCACGCGCACGCGCTCGATCTCGAGCTCGTTCGAGAGCACCGCGCGCGCCTTGCGCACCGCCAGCGAGTCGACCAGGGCCGAGTGCAGCTTCTCGTGCACGTAGGGCAGGACGCCCGCCAGCACGAGGATCGCGCCGGAGAGGAACATCTGCACGCGGTCGCCCGAAAAGCCGAGCGCCAGCGCGAAGGGCACCAGGCCGACGAAGGCGGTGATCTTGAACGCATAGGCGTGCGGCGCGTAGTAGCCGATGGAGCCGGTGACCAGGAGTGTCAGCAGCATCACGACGGTCATGCGCTGCCCGAGGTGCGCGGCGTCGGGAAGCAGGAGCGGGCTCGCCATCGCCGCCCAGCAGAGCGCGGTCGCGAGCGAGCCGGCGATGAAGCGCTTCTCCCAGGTGGGCAACTCGTCGCTCAGCCGGGCGCGGCCGATGAAGAGCTTGTAGAGGACGTAGCGGGCGACGGTGATGGCCGAGATCGCCGCGAACCACACGAACAGCAGCGGACGCGCAAGCTGCTCCCAGAGGATGGCGCCGAGGATGAAAACGACCAGCAGGGTGGCGAGGTAGCCGACGACGGAAAACCGGAACAGCAGCCGCACCTGCTCGTCGCGGATGGGCGCGGCCACGTCGGGAGGCACTGCCGTCGGATCTTGCTCGCTCATGGCGCTCCAGTGCGCGCGGACCCTGAACGGGCACGCTCGGCTCGGTGGTTGAGTGTAACATTCACCTTGATTTCATGGCTCATTTTCCCCCAGAGGCGGCCGGTCCCGCCCGCCGCGATACCCCGATGGGTCGCATCCACGCGCTCCCCGAATTGCTGGTCAACCAGATCGCCGCGGGCGAGGTGGTGGAGCGCCCGTCGTCCGCGCTGAAGGAGCTGGTCGAGAACAGCCTCGACGCCGGCGCGCAGTCGGTCGCGGTGGACCTGGCCGAGGGCGGCATGCGCCGCATCCGCGTCGCCGACGACGGCGCCGGAATCGAGGCGGACGACCTGCCGCTGGCACTCGCGCGCTTCGCCACCAGCAAGATCGCGACCCTCGAGGACCTCGAGCGCGCGGCCACCCTCGGGTTTCGCGGCGAGGCGCTCGCGTCCATCGGCGCGGTTTCGCGCCTGGCGCTCACCAGCCGCCGCGCCGGGGAGCGCCATGCCTGGCGGATCGCGTGCGACGGGGGCAGCCTCTCGCCGGTGGAGCCGGCCGCACTCGCCGCGGGCACGACGGTCGAGGTGGAGGAGCTCTACTACAACACGCCGGCGCGGCGGAAGTTCCTGAAGAGCGAGGCCACGGAGTTCGCGCGCTGCGAAGAGGCGTTCGCGCGCCTGGCGCTGTCGCGCCCCGGGGTGGCGTTCTCGCTCGTGCACAACGGGCGGCGCGCGGCGCACCTCGCGCCGGGCACGCCGCGGGAGCGCGCCAGCGGCATCGTGGGGGAGGACTTCGCGCAGTCGGCCGTCGCGGTCGACGCCGCGAGCGCGGCCATCCGCCTCACCGGATTCGTGGCGGCGCCCGGCTTCACGCGCGCGACGCGCGATGCGCAGTATCTCTTCGTCAACGGCCGCTTCGTGCGCGACAAGGTGGTCGCGCATGCCATCCGCGAGGCCTACGCCGACGTGCTGCACCACGACCGGCATCCCGCCTACGTGCTCTTTCTCGAGGCCGATCCGCGCCTGGTCGACGTGAACGTGCATCCGGCCAAGACCGAGGTGCGCTTCCGCGATTCCGGGCGCGGTGCACCAGTTCGTGTTCCATGGGCTGTCGCGTGCGCTCGCCGCACCGCTCGCCGGCGTGGCGAGCGCGGCGCCGGCCGCGCCCTCGTGGGCGCCGCCGCCGGCCAGCCAGTCGAGCCTCGCCGTGGCGCAGCCCGTCTCGCGCTACGAGGCGTTCTTCGCGGCAACGCTCGCCGACGAGCGGCGTCCCGCAGCGGCGCCGGCCGGTGCCGAGTCCGGCGCCGCGGCGACGCTGGGCTATGCGCTCGCGCAGCTGCACGGCGTCTTCGTCCTCGCGCAGAACGCCGCCGGGCTGGTGCTGGTGGACATGCATGCCGCCCACGAGCGCATCGTCTACGAACGGCTCAAGGGCGCGCTCGACGCCGCAGCCGTTCCCTCGCAGCCGCTGCTCGTGCCCATCGCGATTCCGGCCACCGCGGAGGAAGTGGAGGAGGCGGAGCGCAGCGCCGACGCCCTGTCGCGACTGGGCTTCGAGGTGGGCATCGCCGGTCCGCGCGATCTCGTCGTGCGGGCGGTGCCGGCGTTGCTGGCCGACCTGGATGCGCCCGCCATGATCCGTTCCGTGCTCGCGGAGATGCGCGAGTTCGGCGCCAGCCGCGCGCTGCTCGAAAGGCGCAACGAACTCCTCTCCACCATGGCCTGCCATGCCGCGGTGCGCGCCAACCGCATCCTCACCGTGCCGGAGATGAACGCGCTCCTGCGCGAGATGGAGGAGACCGAACGCGCCGGCAGCTGCAACCACGGCCGCCCGACCTGGGTGCAGTTCTCGATGGCGGACCTCGACCGCCTGTTCCTCCGCGGCCGCTAGCGCCTGCGCCGATGCCGCGGCAACCCCGCGCCGTCTTCCTGCTCGGACCGACTGCCAGCGGCAAGACGGCGGTCTCGCTCGCGCTGGCCAGGCGTTTCGCGGTGGAGATCGTGAGTGTCGACTCCGCGCTCGTCTATCGCGGCATGGACATCGGCACCGCGAAGCCGGACGCGGCCACTCGCGGTTCGGTCCCGCACCATCTCGTGGACCTCGTGGAACCCACCGAGTCCTATTCGGCGGGACGCTTTCGCGCCGACGCCCTGCGCATCGCCGCCGAGGTCGCCTCCCGGGGCCGCATTCCGCTCTTCGTCGGCGGCACCATGCTCTACGAGCGCGCGCTGATGCGGGGACTCGCAGTCCTTCCCGCGGCCGACCCGGCGATCCGCGCGCAGATCGACGCGCAGGCGCGCGACGGCGGTTGGCCCGCGCTGCACGCGGAACTCGCCGCCGTGGATCCGGAGACGGCGGCGCGGCTCGATCCGGCCGATGCGCAACGCATCCAGCGGGCGCTCGAGGTCTACCGGGTCTCCGGCCGGACGCTCGCCATGCACATCGCGGGCACGGCAAGGCAGCGGCCGCCGTTCGCCGCGCTCACCCTGGTGCTCGAACCGTCCGAACGCGCCGCGTTGCACGAGCGCATCGCGCAGCGCTTTCGCGCGATGCTCGCCGCCGGCCTGGTCGACGAGGTGGTGGGACTGCGTGCCAGGCACGCGCTGCACGCCGGAATGCCGTCGATGCGGGCGGTCGGCTACCGGCAGGTGTGGGAGACGCTGGAAGGCGCGGCGAGCGCGGCGACGCTCGCGGAACGCGGCATCGCCGCGACGCGCCAGCTGGCCAAGCGGCAACTCACCTGGCTGCGCGCGATGCAGGACGTGGTGCGGGTGGATTGCCTGCGCCCCGGCCTCGCGGACGAGGTGGCGGGGCGCGTGGAGGGCTTTCTCGAGACTTAATCGTCGCCGTGGTACTTGAAGCTCACCTTGAGCTTGGCGCGGTAGACGAGCTTGCCGTTCTCGATCTTGGCGTCGAGCTTGTCCACTTCGGCCACGCGCAGGTCGCGCAGGCTCTTCGCGGCCGACTTGATGCCGTTGGCGGCGGCATCCGCCCATGACGTTCTGCTGGTGCCGACGATTTCGATGACTTTGTAGACCGCGGGCACAGCGGCCGGGGCTTTTTTCGCTTTCTTGGCCATTTGCATTCCTCCGATGGTTGGTCCTGCGAGTTCAACTATACGCCTCGCGCCACGGGACGAGGAATCAGCGCGGCGTCTCCACGGTGACGCTCGCTCCGCCCTCGCCGAAGGTGACGTCGAGCGTGTCGCCCCTGGCCAGCGTCGCGCCGGACCGGACCACCGCGCCGTCGCTCGAACGCACGATCGCATAGCCGCGGCCCAGCACCTGCGTCGGATCGAGGTGCGTGAGGGAAGCGGCCGCGGAGGCCAGGCGCGCGCGACGATCCCGCAGCGAACGCGACGCGACCGCAGCCAGGCGCCGCGCGTGCTGCAGAGAGCTCCAGCCGGGCGGTGCCGGGATCCGGTGCGGCGCCGCGCAGGCGCGGAGCGAGGCCGCGCAACGCTCCCGTGCGCAGTCCCATGGCCTGCCGCGCCTGCAATCCAAGGCGGCGAGCGAGCGCGGCGACCTGCTCGCGGCCGCGCGCCAGGCGCTCGGCGGGCGTGAGGAGACGCCGCGTGGCGATGTCCAGTCGCTGGGCGGCATTGCCGATGAGTCGTGCGGTCGCGCGCGCGAGCAGGCCCGCCTCGCGTGCGAGCTGCCGGACGAGCGCCTCGCGATCCGGGCTTGCCGCCGCGGCGGCGGCCGTGGGCGTGGCGGCGCGCAGGTCCGCCACGAAGTCGGCGATCGTGAAGTCCGTCTCGTGGCCGATCCCGCTCACCACCGGAATTGCCGACGCCGCGATCGCGCGGGCCACGACTTCCTCGTTGAACGCCCAGAGGTCCTCGAGGCTGCCGCCGCCACGCGCCACCAGGAGCACATCGCATTCGGCACGCGCATTGGCCACCGCGATGGCGCGTGCCACCTGCGCCGCCGCCGCCTCGCCCTGGACGAGCGTCGGGTAGATGATCACCGGGACCATGGGTGCGCGACGCGCAAGTGTCGTGAGGATGTCGCGCAGGGCGGCCGCGGCCGGCGAGGTGACGATGCCGATGGCGCGCGGAAACGCGGGCAGGGGCTTCTTGCGCGACTCCTCGAAGAGTCCCTCCTTGCCCAGTTTCGCCTTCAGCCGCTCGTAGGCCTCGAAGAGCGCACCGAGCCCGGCGTGGCGCATCTGTTCCACGGCCAGCTGGTAGGCACCGCGCGGTTCATAAATGGTGACCCGCGCGCGGACTTCGACCTTCAGGCCGTTCTCGGGCCGGAAATCGAGGTACTGGGCGCGGCCCTTGAACATGGCGCAGTCGATCGCCGCCCCTTCGTCCTTCAGGACGAAGTACCAGTGACCCGACGGCGCCAGCGTCGCCCGGGAAATCTCGCCCACGACCCAGATCAGGCCGAACTGGCTTTCGAGGAATTGCCGGGAACGCCGGTTGAGTTCCGTGACCGTGACGGGCGTGGCGGGGGAAATCGAGGCCATGGGAGGCATGCTAGACGCAATCCGCGGCCGCCGCGACGGGGTGTCTATCCACCGTCACGGGGCGGACACGCGGCGGAAATCCGACTTTGTGTTTTCTTTCCCTCTTGACAGGGGAAAAAAACTCTAAGTGTTTGAAAGAACAAGCCTATCGCGCAACGCTCAAAAAATGAGCGGAAGAAAAAAAAGCCTTATCGCAACGTCACTTGCCGAGGCCCCCCGCATTGCGCCCACAGGGTTATCCACAGGCTCTGTGGATGATTCGCCACACTGTCTCTCTGCCCGATCCGAAACCGCGAGTCGCGCGAGAATCGACGCGAGTTTCGAGGCGATTTCGGCCGCAAACGCGCATCAGTGCTCGATTCGGCGCGGCATGCGCCGGCGCAAGTTAAAGTCGATTGTGAAGCGGCTTGTGGCCGCACCGGTCCGCGGGCACTAGGGCTTGTGGAACGCGTGGGGGCAGGCGAAAATGCGTTCCGCTTTCCTCCCAGGAATATTCCCGCGTGCTGTCGATCATCGAAGCGGCCGGCTGGCCGATCTGGTTCATCCTCGTCACCTCCGTCGTCGCCCTCGCCATCATCGGCGAGCGCTTCTGGTCGTTGCGCATGCCGCTCGTCGCCCCGCGCGAGCTGCTGCCGGAGACGATCCGCGAATACCGGGCGAAGGGCGTCACGCCGGATCTGCTCGCGCGCCTGCAGCAGGGACCGCTCATCGGCCGCATCTTCGCCGCGGCGCTCGCCAACGAGAAGAGCCCGCGCGAGGTCATCAAGGACGCGGTGGAGGACGCGGGCCGCGCCGTCGCCCTGGAACTGGAGCGCTTCCTCAACACGCTGGGCACCATCGCCACGGTCTCCACGCTCCTCGGGCTCTTCGGCACCATCGTCGGCATGATCGAGATCTTCGGCTCGCAGACGCCGGCCGGGGGCAACCCCGCGCAGCTCGCGCACGGCATTTCGGTGGCGCTCTACAACACGCTCTTCGGCATCGGCGTGGCGATCCCGGCGGTGATCTTCTACCGCCACTTCCGCAACCGCGTCGACGTGCTGGTGGTGGACATGGAGAGCCAGGCCATCAAGCTGGTCGAGATCCTGCGGGGCGAACGGCGCGCATGAACTTCCGCCGCGGCCGCGGACGCGAAGAGCCGGAGATCAACCTGATCCCGCTGATCGACATCCTGATCGTCGTCCTGATCTTCCTCTTCCTCACCACCACCTACAGCCGTTTCGCGGAACTGCAGATCAACCTGCCCGAGTCGGCGGCGGAAAAGGCGCCCGACCGTCCCCAGGTGCTGGCGGTCGCGGTCGACGCGAACGGCCGTTACGCCATCAACGGCGCCAGCGTTCAGTTCGACAATCCCGCCGGCTTCGCGGGCCGGCTGCAGGCGGCCGCCAAGGGCGCCACGGAACCGGTGGTGGCGATCAGCGCGGATGCGGCGGCCACGCACCAGTCGGTGGTGAACGTCATGGAAGCCGCACGGCTCGCCGGTTACAACCACATCTCCTTCACCACGCAGTCGCGCAAGTAGGGGCGCGGGGTGGGCGCCTGGCTCGAAGCGGAATGGCAGCGACTCGGCGGCGGCGCGCTCCTCCTGCTGCCGTTCGCACTCGTCTTCAGGGCGCTTGCCGCGATCCGCCTGGCGCTCTACCGGCACGGCATCCTGCGCTCCTGGCAGGCATCCGTTCCCGTGGTGGTGGTGGGCAACATCACGGCGGGCGGCACCGGCAAGACGCCGCTGGTGATCGCCATCGTCGACCTGCTCCGGGCCTCCGGGCGCAATCCGGGCGTGGTCTCGCGCGGCTACGGGCGGGTGCCGCCCACCGATGCCGATCCGCGGGGCGTCGTGCGTGTCCTCCCCGGGGTGGCCACGCCCGAGCATTTCGGCGACGAGCCGGTGCTGATCGCGCGGCGCACCGGCGTGCCCGTCTACCTCTCTCCCGACCGGCCGGCCGCGGCACGCGCGCTGCTCGCCGCGCACCCCGAGGTCGACGTGCTGGTGAGCGACGACGGCCTGCAGCACTACGCGCTCGCGCGCGACGTGGAGATCGCCGTGGTCGATGGCGAGCGCCGCTTCGGCAACGGGCTGCCGCTGCCGGCCGGGCCGCTGCGCGAGCCGGTCGCGCGGCTGCGCAGCGTGGACGCGGTCGTCGTGAACGGCGGCACCGCCGGCGCGATCGACGCGGCGCGCCAGTTCGCGATGACGCTGGGAGGCGAGCGTTTCGTCTCCTTCGACGGCCAGGATCTGGCGCCGGCGGAGTTCGTACTTGCCGCGCGCGGGCGCCGCATTGCGGCGGTGGCGGGGATCGGCAACCCGTCGCGCTTCTTCGGCCATCTTTCCAGGCTCGGCGTCGTCGCCGAACGCCACCCGTTTCCCGACCATCACCATTTCCAGCCGGGCGACCTGCGCTTCGCCGGCGTCGAGGCCGTCGTCATGACGGAAAAGGATGCCGTAAAATGCGCAGCATTCGCGGATGCGCGAATCTGGTTCCTGCGCGTCGAGGCGGTCCTTCCGCCGGACTTCGGCGCTTTCCTTCTCGATCGCCTCGCCGCCCGGACACGCCCCTGATGGACCCCAAACTGCTCGAGATTCTCGTCTGCCCGATCTGCAAGGGCCCCCTGGTGCACCGGCGCGAGGAGCACGAGCTCGTCTGTCGCGCCGACCGCCTTGCCTTTCCCGTGCGCGACGACATCCCCGTCATGCTCGAGGAGGAGGCGAGGAAGCTCGGGCCCGAGGAAGAGGCCTGATGCGGCCGTGGTCGAGGAACGAGCCGGCGGGCATTTCCGAAACCTGAGCCGAGGAACGAGCCGGCGAGCCATTCCCGAACCTCACATCGTGAACACCACCGCATTCCGGGTCATCATCCCGGCGCGCCTGCGCTCCACGCGGCTCCCGGGCAAGATGCTCGCCGATATCGCCGGCAAGCCGATGCTGGCCCGCGTCGCGGAACGGGCCGCGGCGAGCGGCGCCCGGGAAGTCGTCATCGCCACGGACCATGCCGAGATCGCCGACGCGATGACCGCGCTCGGCTGGCGCGTGTGCATGACCGCCGCGGCGCACCCGACCGGCACCGACCGCCTCGCGCAAGCCGTGGCCATCCTCGGGCTCGCGGAAGACGAGATCGTGGTGAATGTCCAGGGCGACGAGCCGCTCATCGACCCGCTCCTCGTGCGGACGGTGGCCGGCCGGCTGATCGATTCGCCCGGGGCGTCGATCGCGACCGCGGTGCACCCCATCGCCAGTGCCGCCACCTTTTTCGACCCCAACGTGGTGAAGGTGGTCGGGGACGCCGCGGGGAACGCGACCTACTTCTCCCGGGCGCCCATCCCGTACGCGCGGGATGCCTTCGCTGCGGCCACGGACCGGCTGCCGCCGGGGTTCCCGGCGCTGCGCCACATCGGCATCTACGCCTACCGCGTGAGCTACCTGCGGGAGTTCTCCGGGCTTGCGCAGACCCCCGCGGAACGTTTCGAGGCCCTCGAGCAGTTGCGCGCCCTCGGGCACGGGCATCGCATCGCGCTGGCCCACTGGGCGCAGCCCGTGGAAGCCGGTGTCGATACCCCCGAGGATCTGGAGCGCGTGCGGCGGGCCTTCGCCGCGGCGCAGTCCTGAATGGTCCTGGATACCCCCCGTAGAGGAATCGCCCGGGTTTGACCCGGTTCGCCCGGGGCGGCGATAATCGCGTGCTTTTTCCGAAAGAAACCCTCAAAGGGGAGGCAGGCCAATGCGCCTGATCTTGTTGGGTGGTCCGGGTGCCGGCAAGGGCACCCAGGCAGGCTACATCACGCAGAAGTACCTGATTCCCCAGATCTCCACCGGAGACATGCTGCGTGCGGCCGTGAAGGCGGGCACCGCGCAGGGCACGGCGGCCAAGGCCATCATGGACCGCGGCGAGCTCGTCTCCGACGACATCATCGTGACCCTGGTGAAGGAACGCATCCAGGCCCCCGATTGCGCGCGCGGGTTCCTCTTCGACGGCTTTCCGCGCACGATTCCCCAGGCCGAGGCCCTGAAGGGTTCCGGCATCGACGTCGACCACGTGGTCGAGATCGCGGTCGAGGATGGCGCCATCATCGACCGCATGTCGGGCCGGCGCGTCCACCTGCCGTCCGGGCGCACCTACCACGTCAAGTACAACCCGCCGAAGGTGGCCGGGAAGGACGACGCGACCGGCGAGGACCTCATCCAGCGCGAGGACGACAAGGAGGAGACGGTGAAGAAGCGGCTCGCGATCTACCACCAGCAGACCGTGCCCCTGGTCGAGTTCTACGCCCGCTGGTCCGCCAGCGGCGACGCGCGCGCCCCGCGCTGCCATCGCATTCCGGGCAACGGCACGGTCGAGCAGGTGCGCGACCGCATCTTCGCCGCCCTCGGCTAAGGGCCGCTAACGGCGCCACTCCCTCACTGAAATTCTCCACGACCATGCCCAGAAACGCCTTCTATGCCCAGTCCGGCGGCGTCACCGCCGTGATCAACGCGAGTGCGGCCGGCGTCATCGAGACCGCGCGCAAGCACAAGACGAAGATCGGCAAGGTCTATGCCGGCCGCAACGGCATTCTCGGCGCGCTCACCGAAGACCTGATCGACACCAGCCGCGAACCGGCGGCGGCCATCCGCGCGCTCCTGCACACGCCGGGTGGCGCCTTCGGCTCCTGCCGCTACAAGCTGAAGGGGCCGGAGAAGGGCGGGCACGAGTACGAGCGCCTGCTCGAGGTCTTCCGCGCCCACGACATCGGCTACTTCTTCTACAACGGCGGCAACGACTCGGCCGACACCTGCCTCAAGGTGGCGCGCATGGCCACCGAGACGGGCTATCCGCTCGTCGCCGTGCACGTGCCGAAGACGATCGACAACGACCTGCCGATCACCGACACCTGCCCGGGCTTCGGCTCGGTGGCCAAGTACGTCGCGACCAGCATGCGCGAAGCGGGCATCGACGTCAGGTCGATGGCCTCGACCTCGACCAAGGTGTTCGTGTTCGAGGTGATGGGCCGGCACGCCGGCTGGATCACCGCCGCCGTGGGGCTGGCGAGCACGCGCGCCGACGAGGCGCCGCACGTGCTGCTCTTTCCGGAGATCGCGTTCGACGAGGCGGCCTTCCTCGCCAGGGTGGACGCGTGCGTGAAGCGCCACGGCTATTGCGCCATCGGCGTCTCCGAGGGCCTGCAGGACAGGGACGGCCGCTTCCTCTCCGAGTCCGGCCTCAAGGATGCGTTCGGGCACGCCCAGCTGGGCGGCGTGGCGCCGATGATCGCCAACCTGGTGAAGGCGAAGCTCGGCTACAAGTACCACTGGGCGGTGGCCGACTACCTGCAGCGCTCGGCGCGGCATATCGCATCGAAGACCGACCTCGAGCAGTCCTATGCCGTGGGCAAGGCCGCGGTCGAGCTCGCGGTGAAGGGCGTGTCCGGCGTCATGCCGACGATCGTCCGCGTGAGCGGCCGGCCCTACCGGTGGAAGATCGGCGTGGCCAGGCTCGAGGACGTGGCCAACGTCGAGAAGAAGATGCCGCGCGACTTCATCACCCCGGACGGCTTCCACATCACGCGCAAGTGCCGCAATTACCTCGAGCCGCTCATCGCCGGCGAAGCCTTCCCGCCCTTCGAGAAGGGCCTTCCCAAATACGTGCGGCTGAAGAACCCGGCCGTGCCGAAGAAGATCAGGACCGCCTTCGCCACGTAGCGAAGACGGCCGCAAACCCGCCAGCAAACCACGAAGCTCAAGGAGAAGTGAGATGTTGAACACAGCAATCATTCTGGCGCTCGCCTGCTCTGCAGTCGCGCTGCTCTACGGCGCCTGGACCGCGAAGTGGATCCTCGCGCAGCCGGACGGCAACGACCGCATGCGCGAGATCGCCGCGGCCATCCAGGCCGGCGCCAAGGCCTACCTGAACCGCCAGTACACGACCATCGGCATGGTGGGCGCCGTGCTCTGCGCGGTGATCTGGTTCCTGCTCGGCACGCGCACCGCGCTCGGCTTCGCGATCGGGGCCATCGCCTCGGGCGCGGCGGGCTACATCGGCATGAACGTGTCGGTGCGCGCCAACGTGCGCACCGCGGAAGCGGCGCGCCGCGGCATCGGCCCGGCGCTCGACATCGCCTTCAAGGGCGGCGCGGTCACGGGCCTCCTGGTGGTGGGCCTGGGACTGCTGTCGGTCACGGCCTTCTTCCTGCTGCTGCAGGGCTCCTCGGGCCACGAGGTGAAGATGAGCGACGTCGTGAAGCCGCTCATCGGCTTGGCCTTCGGTTCCTCCCTCATCTCGATCTTCGCGCGACTCGGCGGCGGCATCTTCACCAAGGGCGCCGACGTGGGTGCCGACCTCGTGGGCAAGGTGGAGGCGGGCATCCCCGAGGACGATCCGCGCAACCCGGCGGTGATCGCCGACAACGTGGGCGACAACGTGGGCGACTGCGCCGGCATGGCCGCGGACCTCTTCGAGACCTATGCGGTGACGATCATCGCGACCATGGTGCTGGGCGCACTCCTCCTGCCCAGCCCCGCCGTCGTGGGCAACGTCGTCACCTATCCGCTGGTGCTGGGCGGCGTGTCGATCATCGCCTCGATCATCGGCGTCTACTTCGTGAAGACGGCCCAGGGCGGCAAGATCATGAACGCCCTGTACCGCGGCCTCATCGTCGCGGGCCTCATTTCGCTGGTGGCTTTCTACTTCGTCACCGGCTGGATGATGAAGGACGTCGTGGCGGCCTACCCGCACCTGACGGTGGTGAATCTCTGGGGCGCGGCCGTCGTCGGCCTCGTCCTCACCGCGCTCATGGTGATCATCACCGAGTACTACACGGGCACCGACTTCGGCCCGGTGCGGCACGTCGCGGAAGCCTCGACCAAGGGCCACGCCACCAACATCATCGCGGGCATCGGCGTGTCCATGCGTTCCACCGCGTGGCCGGTGCTGTCGGTGTGCCTCGCGATCTGGGCTGCCTACGCGCTGGCCGGCCTCTACGGCATCGCCGTCGCGGCGACCTCGATGCTGTCCATGGCGGGCATCATCGTGGCACTCGACGCCTACGGCCCGATCACGGACAACGCGGGTGGCATCGCCGAGATGGCGGAACTGCCCAAGGAAGTGCGCAACGTCACCGACCCGCTGGACGCCGTGGGCAACACGACCAAGGCGGTGACCAAGGGCTACGCGATCGGCTCGGCGGGACTCGCGGCCCTGGTGCTCTTCGCCGACTACACGCACAAGCTGGACGAGATGGGCCGGCACATCACCTTCGACCTCTCCAACCCGGCCGTCATCATCGGACTCTTCGCAGGCGGCCTCATTCCCTATCTCTTCGGCGCCATGGCGATGGAGGCGGTCGGGCGTTGCGCGGGCTCCGTGGTGGAGGAAGTGCGCCGCCAGTTCCGCGAGATCAAGGGGATCATGGAAGGCACGGCGAAGCCCGACTACTCGCGCGCGGTCGACATGCTCACCAAGGGCGCGATCAAGGAAATGATGATCCCGTCGCTGCTGCCGGTGCTTTCTCCGGTTGCGGTTGCGCTGATCGTCGGCTTCCTCATGGGAAGGGATGCGGGCGTGCAGGCTCTCGGCGGCATGCTCATGGGCACCATCGTGACCGGCCTCTTCGTGGCCATCTCGATGTGCACCGGCGGCGGCGCCTGGGACAACGCCAAGAAGTACATCGAGGACGGCCACCACGGCGGCAAGGGCTCCGACGCCCACAAGGCCGCGGTGACGGGCGACACGGTCGGCGATCCCTACAAGGACACGGCCGGGCCCGGCGGTGAACCCGCTCATCAAGATCATCAACATCGTGGCCCTCCTGATCGTGCCGCTGCTCTAACCGGCAGGCGGTAGACTGACGGGCCGGCGGGCTTCGCCGCCGGCCCTTTTCGTTTCGGTAGACTCGCCACCCAGGACCACGACACGACAAGGAAGTCCTTCCCATGTCCCTCACTTTCTATCACGGCCACGGCTCGCCCTATTCCTGGCGCGTCTGGCTCGCTCTCGAGCACCTCGGCGTCCCCTACGAACTGAAGGTGCTTTCGTTCTCGGACAAGGACCAGCTCAAGCCCGAATTCGTGGCCCTCAACCCGCGCCACCAGGTGCCCACGATCGTCGACGACGGCTACGCGCTGTGGGAGTCGCTCGCGATCCTCGAGTACCTGGACGAGCGCGTGCCCGGCGCAGCGCGCCGCCTCTATCCGGGAACGGCACAGGAACGCGCCCGCATCCGCCGCCTCGTGCGCGAGGACGAGGAGCACCTGGACCGCGGCGGGCTCACGCCGATCTACGACGAGCTCTACAAGAAGCCCGAAGGCGTGGCGCCGGACGAGGCGCGCCTGGATGAGGGGAGGCGCAAGCTGGTCGAGGAAATGAACTACTTCGGCCGCGAGCTGCGCGGGGCGTTCCTCGCCGGCGAGGCGCCGACGGCCGCCGACTTCGTCCTTTATCCGGACATCGCCTACGTGAAGCGCATCGGCGCCAGGAAGCCGGAGTCGAAGCTGGCCGGCATCCTGCCGCCGGCGATCGCGCAGTGGGCCGCGCGCATCGAGGCGCTTGCCCTACTTCGACAAGACCTTTCCCCCGCACTGGCGCACTTGAAGTTCGACCTGCACGCCACCGACGGCGCCGCGCGCCGGGGCACTCTCACGCTCGCGCACGGCACGGTCGAGACGCCCGCGTTCATGCCGGTGGGCACCTACGGCACCGTGAAGGCGATGACGCCCGCAGAGCTCGTGGAGAGCGGCGCCGAGATCGTGCTGGGCAACACGTTTCACCTGTGGCTGCGCCCGGGACTCGAGGTGATCGGCGCGCACGGCGGGCTGCACCGCTTCATGGGCTGGGACAAGCCGATCCTGACCGACTCGGGCGGCTTCCAGGTCTACAGCCTGGGGCCCCTGCGCAAGGTTGCGGAGGAGGGTGTCGCCTTCCAGTCGCCGGTGAACGGCGACAAGCTCTTCCTCACGCCCGAGGAGTCGATGCGCATCCAGCGCGTGCTCGACGCCGACATCGTGATGATCTTCGACGAGTGCACCGCGTTTCCGGCCACGCGCGACGCGGCGGCGCAGTCGATGCGGCTGTCGCTGCGCTGGGCGGCCCGCTCGAAACGGGCGCACGAAGGCAACGCCAACGCCCTCTTCGGCATCGTGCAGGGCGGCATGCACGAGGATCTGCGCGAGGAGTCGCTCCTGGGGCTCGAGGCGATCGGCTTCGACGGCTACGCCATCGGCGGGCTCTCGGTGGGCGAGCCCAAGGAGGACATGGCGCGCATCCTCGCGCACACGGCGCCGCGGCTTCCGGCCGGGCGGCCGCGCTACCTCATGGGCGTGGGCACGCCCGAGGACCTCGTCGAGGCGGTCGCGCGCGGCATCGACATGTTCGACTGCGTGATGCCGACGCGCAACGCCCGCAACGGCTGGCTCTTCACGCGCTTCGGGGACCTGAAGATCAAGAACGCGCGCCACCGCGCCGCCACGGTCCCCCTGGACGAGACCTGCGCCTGCCACGCCTGCCGGCACTTCACGCGCGCCTACCTGCACCACCTGCACCGCACGAACGAGATCCTGGGCGCGCGCCTGAACACCATCCACAACCTCCACTACTACCAGTGGCTGATGCGCGAGATGCGCACCGCCATCGCGGGCGGCGACTTCGCGCACTTCCGGTCCCGCTTCCACGCGGAGCGGCTGCGCGAGTCGGGCGACGCCGCGGAGCCGGGCGCCACCGGGGAGTAGGGCGGCACGGGGCTTCCTGTGCTAGAATCCCGGGTTGTCGATGGGGTGAAAAACCCTGTCTTTTCAATACTTTCCGCCCGGAGACCCACCCATGATCGGTACCGCTTACGCCCAGGCCGCCGGCTCGCCCGGCCAGGGCGACACGCTGATGGGCCTGCTGCCCATCATCCTGATGTTCGTGATCCTCTACTTCCTCATGATCCGGCCGCAGATGAAGAAGGCGAAGGAGCACAAGTCGATGCTGGATGCGCTGCAGAAGGGCGATGAGGTGGTCGCGGTCGGCATCGTCGGCAAGATCACCAAGATCACCGACAACTACATCGGCCTGGAAGTGGCGGACAACGTCGTGATCCAGGTGCAGAAGCAGGCGGTCAACATCCTCCTGCCCAAGGGAACCATCAAGGACGCCCAGTAGCGGCTCACTCGCGAATGAACAAGTATCCGATCTGGAAGTACGTCCTCATAGGCGCCGCGCTGCTGGTGAGCATCCTCTATGCCGCGCCCAACCTGTTCGGCGAGGTGCCCGTCGTGCAGGTCTCCGGCGCGCGCGCCTCCGTGAAGGTCGAGGCGGACCTCGTGTCCACCCTCGAGTCCGCCATCAAGGCCGGGGGCATCGCGATCGCCGGGGTCGAGAGCCGCGGACGGGCAGGCGAGCTTCCGGTTCGCCGACACCGACACCCAGATCAAGGCGCGCGACATCATCCAGGCGAAGGTGCCGCCGGGCTACGTGGTGGCGCTGAACCTGCAGCCGGCGACGCCGAAGTTCCTGCAGGCGATGGGCGCGAAGCCGATGTACCTGGGCCTCGACCTGCGCGGCGGCGTGCACTTCCTGCTGCAGGTGGACATGAAGGCGGCCGCGAACAAGTCGGTCGAGCGCTATGTCGGCGACGTGCGCGGCATGTTGCGCGAAAAGAAGGTCTACTACGCCGGGCTCGCGCGCGAAGGCGACCGCGTCGTGATCCGCTTCCGCGAGGCCGACCAGCGCGCCGCGGCGCTGAAGCTGATCCAGAAGGACATGCCCGACCTCGCGATCCGCGAGCAGGAAGCGGGCGGGGAATCGAGCCTCGTCGCCACGATCAAGCCGGAAGTGGTGAAGAAGGAGCAGGAACTCGCCCTGCAGCAGAACATCCAGACGCTGCGCAACCGCGTGAACGAGCTGGGCGTGGCCGAGCCGATCATCCAGCAGCAGGGGATGGACCGCATCGTCGTGCAGCTGGCCGGCGTGCAGGATCCCGGCCGCGCCAAGGAGATCCTCGGCCGCACCGCGACGCTGGAAGTGCGTCTCGTGTCGGAAGAGCACGCGGCCGGACCCGGGCAGAACGCGTTCGTCGCCTACAAGGACCAGCCGGCGCCGTTCGGCACCGACAAGTTCAACGATGCCGACGGCAATCCGGTCCTCGTGAAGAAGGCGGTCGTCATCACCGGCGACCGCATCAAGGACGCGCAGCCCGGCTTCGACCAGCGCGACAGCCGGCCCGTGGTGCAGATGGCGCTCGACGATACCGGCGGGCGCCTCATGCGCCAGACCACGCGCGAGAACCTGAAGAAGCGCATGGGCATGATGCTGGTGGAGCGCAACTCCACCACCGTCCTTACCTGGCCGGTCATCCAGGAGGAGTTCGGCAACCGCTTCCAGATCTCCGGCATCGGCGACGTGCAGGAGGCGCGCAACCTCGCGCTGCTGCTGCGCGCAGGCGCACTGGCCGCGCCCATGGACATCATCGAGGAGCGCACCGTCGGCCCCTCGCTGGGCGCGGAGAACATCGCCAAGGGCTTCCGCTCGGTGGTCTACGGCTTCATCGCCATCGCCGTGTTCATGATCGTGTACTACGCGCTCTTCGGCGTCATCTCGGTGGCGGCGCTGGGGGCGAACCTGCTCTTCCTCGTGGCCCTCCTGTCGATGCTGCAGGCGACCCTCACGCTGCCCGGCATCGCCGCCATCGCGCTGGCGCTCGGCATGGCGATCGACGCCAACGTGCTCATCAACGAGCGCGTGCGCGAGGAGCTGCGCGCGGGCATGAGCCCGCAGATGGCCATCCAGGCCGGCTACGAGCGCGCCTTCGACACCATCTTCGACTCCAACATCACCACGCTCATCGCCGGCCTGGCACTGCTCGCCTTCGGCTCCGGGGCGGTGCGCGGCTTCGCCGTGGTGCACTGCCTGGGCATTCTCACCTCGATCTTCAGCGCGGTGATGGTGTCGCGCGGCATCGTGAACCTCATCTACGGCGGCCGCAGGAAGGTCGCCAGGGTGTCGATCGGCAACACCGAGTGGCACAAGAAGGAAAAGGCGGCCTGAAGTCCGGCGCCGCCTCAAGCCACCTCACCGGGAAACCCAAGACCATGGAATTCTTCAAGATCCGGCGCAGCATCCCCTTCATGCGCCACGCGCTGGTGTTCAACGTGATCTCGCTCGTCACGTTCGCCCTCGCCGTGGGCTTCCTCGCGGTGCGGGGACTCCACTTCTCCATCGAGTTCACCGGCGGCACGGTGATGGAGGTGACGCACGCCAACGCCGCGCAGCCCGACCGCATCCGCGACGCGCTCGGGGCGGCGGGCTTCAAGGACATCAACGTCCTCAACTTCGGTTCCTCGCAGGACGTGCTGATCCGCCTGCCGCTGAAGGCGAATCCGGACCCCAAGGTCCAGAACGAGGAGATGCAGAAGCAGAGCACCGCCGCGATGGCGGTTCTCAAGGGCGTGGACGCCACGGCCAAGCTGGTTCGCACCGAGTTCGTGGGCGGCCAGGTGGGCAAGGAACTCGCCACCGACGGGGCGCTGGCGCTCCTCGTGGTGTGCGTGGGCATCATGATCTACCTCGCCTTCCGCTTCGAGTGGCGCTTCGCGCTGGCGACGATCATCGCCAACCTGCACGACGTGGTGATCATCCTCGGCGTGTTCGCGGCCTTCCAGTGGGAGTTCTCGCTGCCGGTGCTGGCGGCGGTGCTCGCGATCCTGGGCTACTCCGTGAACGAGTCCGTCGTCGTCTTCGACCGGGTGCGCGAGAACTTCCGCAAGATGCGCCGCGCGTCGGTCGACGAGATCATGGACGCCTCCATCACCGGCACGATCTCGCGCACGATCATCACGCACGGCTCGACGCAGATGATGGTGCTCTCGATCCTCTTCTTCGGCGGCGCCAGCCTCTACTACTTCGCGCTCGCGCTCACCATCGGCATCTGCTTCGGCATCTACTCCTCGGTGCTGGTGGCAGCCCCGCTCGCCAAGTACCTCGGCGCCTCGCGCGAGGACTTCGTGAAGCCGGAGAAGAAGGTCGTCGAACCGCAGATGCCCTGAAATGGAGTTGATCGCAAGCCTCGTCGACATCGTCCTGCGGCTCGATGTCCACCTCGGAGTACTGGTCCGCGAATACGGCGCGTGGGTCTACGCGATACTGTTCGCGGTGATCTTTGCGGAAACGGGGCTCGTGGTGACGCCGTTCCTGCCCGGCGACTCGCTGCTCTTCGTGGCCGGCGCGTTGGCCGCGCTCGGCGGGATGGACGTGCACGTCCTCACCGTGGCGCTCATCCTCGCAGCTATCCTCGGCAACACCACCAACTACGCGGTCGGTCGCTGGCTGGGGCGGCGGTTCTTCACCGACGGCCGCTCGCGCTGGATCAAGCGCGAGCACCTGGATCGCACGCATGCCTTCTACGAGCGTCACGGCGGCGCTGCCATCGTGATCTCGCGATTCCTGCCGATCATCCGCACCTACGTGCCGTTCGTGGCGGGCCTCGCGGAGATGAACTACGGGCGCTTCACCGCCTACAACGTGGCGGGCGCCGTGCTGTGGGTCGCCTCTCTCGCCTACGCCGGCTACTTTTTCGGCAACCTCCCCTGGGTCCGGGCGAACCTCTCGCTCATCATCGTCGGGATCATCGTCGCGAGCCTGGTGCCGATCGCGGTGACGGCATGGAAGTCGCGCGGCGCGAGCGCTCCTTGACGCGCCCCGGCGCTGGCGCCTAGATTGCCTCCGTGCCCGTCTTCGATTCCCACGTCTTCGACATGACCCGCGCGATCCAGCTCGCGGTCGCGCCGGTGTTCCTGCTGACGGCCATCGGCACGCTCATCAACGCGCTCATGGGGCGGCTGGGGCGCGCGGTCGACCGCCGGCGCAAGCTCGAGGAGCAGATCGCCGCCTTCGAGGGGGACACGCGCGGCGCAATCGAGCGCGAACTCGCGGTACTCGAGCAGCGCATCAGGCTCGTGCTGTGGTCGATGGCGTCCGCCGTCCTTTCCGCGCTGCTGGTCTGCGTGCTCATCGGCACGGCGTTCCTTGGCGCGTTCGTGTCGCTGGACCTGTCGCGGCCGGTGGCGGCGCTGTTCGTGCTCGCCATCGCCGTCCTCACCCTGTGCCTGCTCGTCTTCCTGCGCGAGGTGTTCCTCGCCGCGGTTTCCGACCGGGCGCGGTTCATCGCCTAGCCGAGCGGGTCGCGCGGAGAAACACCACCGCTGCAACAAAGAACGCCGCAGCGAGCGCGATCTCGATCACGGCCAGGCGTGCCGAAGGTCCCGGATCCGACACGGCACGCACCAGTCCCTCGATCATGTACGCCCACACCAGCAGCGAACTCCACTGGAAGGTGTAGCGCCGCGCGCGCAGCAGGCCGGGGAGCGGCGCCAGCAGAGGCAGCACCTTGAGGACGAGCCAGGAGCCGCCGGGCCGCAGTGGCGCGAGGAACAACTCCCAGGCCAATGCCAGCAGGATCAGGCCGATCCACGCCGTGCACGCGGCGAGCCACGCGAGGCGCGGGTTCACGCGGCGAGCTTGGCGGCGACGAGGGCGAGGCGCTTGCCGAGGGCGAACGCGAGGCGCCGCTCCTCCTCGCTGACCGGCAGGTCGCCCACGGGACCGGCGACGTGCGAGGCGCCATAGGGAGTGCCGCCGCCCCTGGTCGTGTGGAGGTCGGGTTCGGTGTAGGGGATGCCGACCAGGACCATGCCGTGATGCAGCAGCGGCACCATCATGGTGAGGAGTGTCGCCTCCTGCCCGCCGTGCATCGACGTGGTCGAGGTGAAGACGGCCGCAGGCTTGCCCGCCAGCGTGCCGCGCGACCATTCGGCGCCGAGGGTGTCGAGGAAGTGCTTCACGGGCGCGGCCATGTTGCCGAAGCGCGTGGGCGAGCCCAGGGCGAGTCCCGCGCACTCCTCGAGGTCGCGCGCTTCCGCGTAGGGCGGGCCGGCGAGGCGGCACCGCGGGGGCGGCCACCTCGGTCACCGGCGAGACGCGCGGCACGGTGCGCACCCGCGCACGCATCCCGTCGACCGACGCGACGCCGCGCGCCACGCTCTCCGCGAGCGCGCGCACGCTTCCGTTGCTGCTGTAGTACAGGACGAGGATGTCGGCCATGGGTTCCCTCGGCGGCCTGCCGGATTTCCGGGTGCTATGATACCCGCCGCTTGAAGCCTCTCCTTGCCATGTTCCGCGACTGCGCCGGATTTCTGGCGTTCGTCTTCCGCCGCTGGAGCGAGGACCGCTGCCCGCAGGTGGCCGGCAGCCTCACCTTCACGACGCTGCTCGCGATCGTGCCGCTCTTCACCATCGTCGTCTCGATGCTCTCGGCGGCCCCGTTCTTCGCGGGCGTCATGGTGCAGATCAAGGTCTTCCTGCTCCTGAACCTCGTCCCGGAGATCGCCGGCCGCATCATCACCGTCTACATGACGGAATTCGCCGCCGCCGCCGCGAATCTCACTGCCGTGTCGCTGGCCGCGCTCTTCGCGATGGCGATGGCGATGCTCTTCACCGTCGATCACGGGCTCAATGCGATCTGGCGCGTGCACCGGCGGCGGCCCCTGTGGCTTTCGGTCGCGGGATACTCCGCACTGCTGGCCCTCGGGCCGGTACTGGTGGGACTGAGCCTTTCGGCCACCACCTGGCTCGTCACCTTCTCGCTGGACCAGGTCGACGTGTCGACGCGGGCGCAGGCGTTCCTGCTGCGCATCGTGCCCGTGTCGGTGAGCGCGATGGCCTTCTTCCTCGTCTATCGCTTCTTCCCGAATCGCCCGGTGCCGGCGCGGCACGCGCTGGCCGGCGGGATCCTCGCGGCCGTCGTCTTCGAGGCGATGAAGTCGCTCTTCGCGACCTGGATACAGCTCGTGCCGACCTATCGCCTGGTCTATGGCGCGTTCGCCTCGATCCCCATCTTCCTGCTGT
The DNA here is from genome assembly GCA_963786635.1 of uncultured beta proteobacterium. GTDB lineage: Bacteria > Pseudomonadota > Gammaproteobacteria > Burkholderiales > Usitatibacteraceae > FEB-7. The sequence continues at coordinate 345,113 of CAWAZV010000001.1, forward strand.
GGCTCTATCTCGTCTGGCTCGTCGTGCTCTTCGGCGCGGAGTTCACCGCGGCGCTCGAGCGCTGGCCGCGGCGGCTGCGGCGCGACACGGCGCCCGGCGCGGAAGGTGCGCAGGCAGCGCGTGAGATCGAGCGTGCCCTGGGCGGGAGCGGGCAGGCGACGCCGCCCTGATCAGGACGGCGCGACGTGGAAGAGATCGAAACGGCCCGTCTTCTCGATGAGGCTGGTGGCGCGCACGCGGGCGAGGCTTCCGGCATCCTCGACCTCGAATTCGCGCAGGTCGCTGAAGGTCGCGGATGCAGCCAGGATCGCATCGGCATTGGCGAAGCCGTCATCCTCGGCGAGCAGCAGTCCGGGCCGCAATTGCGTCCCCGTGCCGGCCATCGAGTGCAACGTGACGCACTTCGCCGCCGGGGCGAGGAACTGGATGCCGAACTCCATCCCGCCATCGTCGAGCGTCGTGAGCCAGCGCACCACGCCGATCGTCCAGCGCGCCTTGCCCATGAACTTGATGCCGAGCACCTCCCCCACCGTGATCTGCTGGTCCAGGCTCCCCGTGCGCCGCACCTTCAGCCCCCCGGCGCTCTGGTTCGCGACGTCCCACTCGCTCACGTTCATGCCCCTGGAAACGTCGTCGTCGGGGACGCAGATGAGCGGGATCGTGATGCCCCTCGCGATGGCATCCGCCTCGGCGTCGAGATCGGTGTGCGGCTCCAGGAAGACGAAGTGCGTGATCGCGCGCAGGCCCGCGCAGATCGCGACACTCGTGTCCATCGGATCGCGGCGGTAGGCGCGCTTCGGCGGGTCGCCCCACAGGACGATGAGCTTGGCGAGGAGGGATAGCATTTCCGGCCCCGTCGACTTGCTCATCGTCGCCGAGACATTGCCCGAATGCACCGCCTGGCGGCGGGCGCGCAGCCTGTCCACCATCGGGTTGGCGTCGAGCAGGCGCCAGTTGGGGCCGCCCGGGTCGTCGCTTGCCGAGGCGAGCGGCTTGGGCGGCCGGTCCACGTCGCACGGGACGAGGAAGTGTCCTCCGGGCTGCGTGTCGGGACGTGCCTGCCCCAGGGTCACCGCCCCGCGCTGGGCGCGGATGAGCTGCGTGATGCGGTCGAGCTCCCCGGGGACGAGGCGATAGGGGTCGGTGAGCGCCACGAGCAGCGTCTCCGTGTAGAGGTCGGCGATGCTGGCCTTGGTCTCGGCATCGGCGGGCTCCGTTGCGAGCCCGTCCTTTTCCATGTGCAGGTAGAGCTGGTGGATCTCGCGCCAGGCGAGCGTCGGGATCGGCGAATAGGAGCGGTAGCTCGCGCGCAGCAGCTGCGCGATCGACTCCATCGCGCGGAAGACGAGCGCGGGCATCTGCTTCTTCGCGCCGAAGGCGAGGAGCTTGCCGGTCTTCTCGAGGATCAGGATCTTGTAGCCGTAGGAGTATTCCGTGGCCAGGTCGCGCGCGATGGCGAGCGCCTCGCGTGCCTTCGGGGGCAGCGGCAGGAGCGACTTCCCGTAGACGGCGTCCAGTTCGTCGAAGACGACCCGGGCGATCGGCCGGTAGATCTCGAGGAGCTGCAGGCGCTCGTCGAAGTCGACCTTGGTGCGGTTGATCGCGCTCAGGTTCGCGAGGATCTTGCGGCCCGCGTCGGCGCTCTGGCTGAGCGGGAGCGATTCGACCCAGGCCTTGGCCTGCTTCGGGCGCAGCTCGAGGTCCTTCGGGGGGGCGACACGTTCCGCGGGAACGCGCAGGTCCAGGGCCATTCGTATGTTAATGTCTGATTATGAAGGGATTTGCCGTGCGGCCGGGACTCGGCCGCGAGACTTGCCGCGATTGAAAAAGCAGGATAGACGAGCACGATGCATTTGCAAACGAAAGCCTGCATGCGCAGGGTAACCATTCGCGGGGTGTTGCTGGCGTTCGCGGCGTTCTTTCTTGTCGCGACGGCGCAGGCTTTCGATGTCACCGACACCGACGGCAAGCGCCACCGCCTCGCCGATTACCGCGGCAAGTGGGTGGTCGTGAATTTCTGGGCGACCTGGTGCACGCCCTGCATCAAGGAGATCCCCGAGATCGCCGAATTCCAGCGCGCCAACGCGCCTGCCCGCGCGGTGGTGATCGGCATTGCCCTCGACGTCGAGGACGAGGGCAAGGTGCGCCAGTTCGCGAAGAAGGTGGGACACGCCTACCCGCTGGTCCTGGAGGACGACAGCGTCGAGGAACACTTCGGCAAGGTGAAGGCGCTGCCGACGACGATGATCTTCGACCCGGCAGGAAAGAAGGCCTGGAACCATACGGGCACCGTCACCAGGAAATCCCTCGAGGACGTGCTGGCCGGCGCGGCGCGGCCGAAGAGCTAGCGCAAGGCCAGCGCCGCGCCGGGAAATCAGACGGCGAGGCGGGCGCGGACGTGCGCCGCAACGCCGGCGAGGGGCACCTTGGACGCTTCGGCATCGCGGCGATGCTGGTACTCGGCGAGTCCTTCCTTGAGCCCGCGCTCGCCGATCACCACGCGGTGCGGGATGCCGATCAGTTCCTGGTCGGCGAGGAGCACGCCGGGGCGCTCGTTGCGGTCGTCGAGGAGCACTTCCACGCCGGCCTGCGTGAGTTCGGCATAGAGCGCCTCCGCCGCCGCCTTCACGCTCTCGCTCTTGTGGAAACCCAGCGGGATGACCGCCACCGTGTAGGGCGCCATCGGGTCGGGCCAGATGATGCCCTTGTCGTCGTGGTTCTGCTCGATGGCCGCGCCGACGATGCGGGTGACCCCGATGCCGTAGCAGCCCATCTCGAAGGCCTTCTGCGTCCCGTCCTCGGCGGTGAAGGTCGCACCCATCGCCTCGGAGTAGCGGCGCCCCAGTGCGAACACGTGCCCCACCTCGATGCCGCGCACGATCGCGAGCCGGCCCTTGCCGTCGGGCGAGGGATCGCCGGGCACGACGTTGCGGATGTCGGCGACCAGGTCGGGTTCCGGACAGTCGCGGCCCCAGTTGACGCCGCGCAGGTGGAAGTCCTTCGCGTTCGCGCCGCAGATGAAGTCGGACATCGCGGCGACCGTGCGGTCGGCGATGACGGTGATCTTCGCGCGGTCCAGTCCAACGGGACCGAGGTAGCCGGCGGGGCCATCGGCCGCGTTGAGGATCTCCTCGTCCGAGGCCCAGCGCCAGCCCTTGAGGCCGTGCAGCTTTCCGACCTTGATCTCGTTCACCGAGTGGTCGCCGCGGATGAGGAGCATGTGCACGCGGTGGTTGGCGTAGAGCAGGATCGCCTTGACGGTGCGCGTGAGCGGCTCGTTCCAGAGCTTCGCCACGCCGTCGCAGGTGGAGACGCCGGGCGTGGGGTTCTTGCGCATCGGCTCGGTGGCGGCGGCACGGGGCGTGGCGGGCGCGAGCGCCTCGGCCTGCTCGATGTTGGCGGCGTAGTCGGAGCCGTCGGAATAGGCGATCTGGTCCTCGCCGGAGTCGGCCAGCACCTGGAACTCGTGCGAGGCGCTGCCGCCGATCTCGCCGGTGTCGGCCGATACGGGGCGGAACTTGAGCCCCAGGCGGGTGAAGATGCGCACGTAGGCGTCGAACATCTTGCGGTAGGAGACGAGCATGCCGGCCTCGTCCGCGTCGAAGGAGTACGCATCCTTCATGGAGAACTCGCGCGCGCGCAGCACGCCGAAGCGCGGCCGGATCTCGTCGCGGAACTTGGTCTGGATCTGGTAGAAGTTCACCGGCAGCTGGCGATAGCTGCGCAGCTCCTTCCGCGCGATGTCGGTGATCACTTCCTCGGCGGTGGGCGCGTAGCAGAACTCGCGCTCGGCCCGGTCCTTGATGCGCAGCATCATCGGCCCGTAGAGCTCCCAGCGCCCCGTCTCCTGCCACAGCTCCGCCGGCTGCACGGGCGGCATGATCACCTCGAGGGCCCCGGCGCGGTCCATCTCCTCGCGCACGATGCGCTCGACCTTGTGCAGCACGCGCATGCCCATGGGCAGCCACGAGTAGAGCCCGCTGCCGAGCTTGCGGATGAGCCCCGCCCGCAGCATGAGCTTGTGGCTGGGAAGCTCCGCTTCCTGGGGGGCTTCCTTGAGGGTGGCGAGGAAGAACTGGCTGGCGCGCATGAACTCTCCGGGTGGGGCTGGGTCGAACTGGCTGTTTTCGGAATCAAATCATTGGCTTGCGAGGTCGCCATTCTACACGGCCCGGGTATCGCCGGGCGCTGGCGGGCGCCCGCGAACTGTGGAAAAATGGCTTCAACTCAACGAATCGGATGGTGACTGCCATGATCGATCGGGACGGTTTCCGCCCGAACGTCGCCATCGTGCTCGTCAACCACAGAAACCAGGTCTTCTGGGGAAAACGCATCAAGGAGCACGCCTGGCAGTTCCCCCAGGGCGGCATCAAGCAGGGGGAATCCCCCGAGCAAGCGATGTACCGCGAGCTCGAGGAAGAAACGGGTCTCAAGCCCGCGCACGTCGAGATCCTCGGCCGCACGCGCGACTGGCTGCACTATCACGTGCCCAGCCACTGGGTGAAGCGCGAGTGGCGCGGCACCTACCGCGGCCAGAAGCAGATCTGGTTCCTGTTGCGCCTGGTCGGCCGCGATACCGACGTGTCGCTGCGCGCGAGCGGCCATCCGGAATTCGACGCCTGGCGCTGGCACGACTACTGGGTGCCGCTCGACGGGGTGATCGACTTCAAGCGCGAGGTGTACAAGATGGCGCTGGAGCAGCTCGCCGTGTACCTCGACGTGGACCCGCGCCGGCACGTGGGGATCTCGCCTTATGGGCGGCGGCGCAAGCCGCGGCCGCGTCCGGTCGCCGGGGTTTCCGACTGAGAGTACCGACAATCCTGGTCGTGCTAAAGCACGACCAAATTGTCCCTGTGGATCAGCTCGGGCTCGGCGATGTAGCCGAGGATCGACTCGATTTCGGAAGTCGGCTTGCGCAGGATGCGCAGCGTTTCGGCGGAACCGTAGTTCACCAGGCCACGCGCGATCTCGCGACCGTCGGGGGCCATCACGCTCACCACCTCGCCGCGCTCGAAGCTGCCCTCGACGGCCGTTGCGCCGATCGCCAGCAGGCTCTTGCCGTCGCGGGTGAGTGCCTTCACCGCCCCGGCATCCAGCGTGATGCGTCCCGAAGGCTTGAGGTGGTCGGCCAGCCACTGCTTGCGCGCCGCCACGGGCTGCGTGGTCGCGACCAGCAGCGATCCGATGGCCTCTCCCGCGAAAAGCCGGGTGAGGAGGTCCGGCTCGCGTCCCCAGGCGATCACGGTGTGGGCGCCGCTGCGCGCCGCCCGCTTCGCGGCCAGCACCTTGGTGAGCATGCCGCCGCTGCCGATGTCGGAGCCCGCGCCGCCGGCCATGGCCTCGAGGGCCGGATCCCCCGCCCTCGCATGCGCGACGAGAGTGGCGGACGAGTCCTTGCGCGGATCGGCGGAATGAAGCCCCTTCTGGTCCGTGAGGATCGCGAGCGCATCGGCCTCGATGAGGTTCGTCACCAGGGAAGCCAGCGTGTCGTTGTCGCCGAAGCGGATCTCGTCCACGACCACCGTGTCGTTCTCGTTGATGACCGGGACCACGCCCAGCGCGACCAGGGTCTTCAGCGTCGTGCGGGCATTCAGGTAGCGGCGCCGGTCGCCGAGATCCTCGTGCGTGAGGAGCACCTGTGCCGTGTGCAGTCCCCGCTCGGCAAAGCAGGACTCCCACATCTGCACCAGCCCCATCTGCCCGACGGCCGCGGCGGCCTGCAGTTCGTTCACCGCGCTCGGCCGCTTCGTCCATGCCAGTCGCTTCATGCCTTCCGCGATGGCGCCCGAGGAGACGACGAGGACTTCCACGCCGCGCGTGCGCAGTTCGGCGATCTGCCCTGCCCAGTCCGCGACGGCGCTGCGGTCGAGTCCCGCGCCGGCGTTGGTGAGCAGGCTCGAGCCGATCTTCACCACCACGCGCTTGCAGCCGGCGAGCTCGCTAGGCACGGCGCGAGGCCTCCAGGAATTCCATGATCGCGAAGCAGAGTTCGCGCGTGCCCTCGCTGCGGATGGCGGAAACCACGTACCACGGCCCCTTCCAGCCCAGCTTCTTCACGAACGCCTTGGCACGCTTGTCGCGCTCGGATGCGTCGAGGAGGTCGACCTTGTTGAGGACCAGCCAGCGCGGCTTCTTGTAGAGGCCCGGGTCGTACTTCTTCAGCTCGCCGGCGATGGCCTTGGCCTCCGCCACCGCGTCCACGCTCTCGTCGAAGGGCGCGAAATCGACCACGTGCAGGATGAGCTTCGTGCGCTGCAGGTGGCGCAGGAACTGGTGTCCGAGGCCCGCACCTTCGGCCGCGCCCTCGATGAGGCCGGGGATGTCGGCGATGACGAACGAGCGGTTCATGTCGACGCGCACCACGCCCAGGCTTGGCGTCAGCGTGGTGAAGGGATAGTCCGCCACCTTCGGCCGCGCCGCGGAGACGGCCCGCACGAGCGTGGACTTGCCGGCGTTGGGCATTCCGGCGAGCCCCACGTCCGCAAGCACGCGCAGTTCCATCTCGAGGTTGCGGCGTTCGCCGGCCTCGCCGGGAGTGAACTGGCGCGGCGCGCGGTTCACGCTCGACTTGAAGTGGATGTTGCCCAGCCCGCCCTTGCCGCCCTTGGCGAGGAGCGCCTGGTCGCCATTGCTGGCCAGGTCGGCGAGCGTTTCGCCCGTGTCGGCGTCGCGAATCACGGTGCCGACCGGCACCCGCAGGGTGATGTCCTCCGCCCCCTTGCCGTAGCAGTCGCGGCCACGGCCGCGCTTCGCCGTGCCCGGCGCGGAAGATGCGCGTGTAGCGGTAGTCGATCAGCGTATTGAGGTTCTCGTCGGCCACCGCGACGATGGAGCCGCCGCGGCCGCCGTCGCCGCCATCGGGTCCGCCGCGCGGGACGAACTTCTCGCGCCGGAAATGCGCGGAGCCGTCGCCGCCGTCGCCGGCGATCACCTCGATGCGCGCTTCGTCGAAGAATTTCATGTCTGGAGTATTCCCATGTCGGCTCGCACCTCGGCCATGTCCGGCATCGCCACGCGGATGCCGAGCGCGATGAAGGTCACGCCCGCGAAGACGCCGAGCCGTTCACCGATTGCCGGGTGGGCGCGAAGGCGCTCGCCGATCCAGCCCGAGAAGTGGGCAACGGCGCCGAAGATCACCACCGTTTGCACCATGAAGAGGGCACCGAGCAGTGCCATCTGCCACGCGACTCCCGCCCGCCTGCGGGTTCACGAACTGCGGCAGGAAGGAGAGGAAGAAGAGCGTCACCTTGGGATTGAGGACGTTGCCGATGACGCTTTGCCGGTAGATCGCGAGCAGCGCCTTGGCGCCGTCGCTGCCCGCAAGGGTGAAGGAAGCGCGATGGCGCAGGGCCTGGATGCCGATCCAGACGAGATACGCGGCACCGGCATAGCGAACGGCGTCGAAAGCGAGATCGGAGGAGCGGATGAGTGCGGCCACGCCGAGGGCGGCGGCCAGCGTGTGAAAGATGCAGCCGGTCGCAAACCCGAGCGCCGCCGCAAGCCCCGCCTGGCGCCCCTGGCTTACGCCGCGCGTGAGCACGTAGACGATGTCCGGCCCGGGCGCGATGGTGAGCAGCGCGCTGGCGACGAGGAAGAGGGCGATTTCAGGCACGTGGTTGCGGGTTGCCGTCGGGCTTTCGAAAGGAAGAGCCCCTTCGACTCCCGGAAACGAAAAAGCCCCGTGCGAGGACGGGGCTCTTTCCGGGAGAAAGGAGCCGTCAGGCTTGTGCCGGCTCGATGCTCACGGTGCTCTTCTGCTTGGGACCGCGTTCGGCATACTTCACCCGGCCGGGAACCATCGCGAAGAGAGTGTGATCCTTGCCGATGCCGACATGCTGGCCCGGGTGGAACTTGGTGCCGCGCTGGCGGACCAGGATCGAACCCGCGGTGACCATCTCGCCCCCGAAGGCCTTCAGGCCCAGGCGCTTGGATTCGGAATCGCGACCGTTGCGGGATGAACCGCCTGCTTTTTTGTGTGCCATGAGTCTCTACCCGTTACTGGTTGATGGCGTCGACACGGATTTCCGTGTAGTTCTGCCGGTGGCCCTGCGTCTTCTGGTAGTGCTTGCGGCGACGCATCTTGAAGATGCGCACCTTGGGTCCGCGACCATGGGAGACCACGGTTGCCGAGACCTTGGCGCCGGCAACGGTCGGAGTGCCGACCTTCACCGCCTCGCCATCCGCCACCATCAGCACCTGGTCCAGCACGATCGTGGCGCCGACATCGGCCTGGACCTGCTCGATCTTGAGGCTTTCGCCGGGCGAAACGCGATACTGCTTGCCGCCGGCCTTGATGACCGCATACATGTCTGGTACTCCTGTTTTGGTTTGATAATTCACGGCCTTTTGCACCGCGAACCGGCTATAATACGCGAAATCCCAAGCAACGTCAAAGACTTGTCTTCGAACCGGACCGGACCCGAAGACCACCGAAACTGCCTTGAACCTGCCCCAGATCCCCGTGAGCCTCGAGTCGATCCGGGCGCCGATCGCCGCCGACCTGCAGGCCGTCGACGCGGTCATCCGCCGCCGCCTCGATTCCGAAGTGGTCCTGGTCCGGACCATCGCCGATTACATCATCGCCGCCGGCGGCAAGCGGCTGCGCCCGGCGCTCCTCCTGCTGGCCGCCAATGCGGTGGGCGCCACGGGGCCCGCCCGCCACGAAATGGCGGCCGTCATCGAGTTCATCCACACGGCCACGCTCCTGCACGACGACGTCGTCGACGAGTCGAGCCTGCGCCGCGGCCGCCGCACGGCCAACGCGGAGTTCGGCAATGCCGCCTCGGTCCTGGTCGGGGACTTCCTCTATTCGCGGGCGTTCCAGATGATGGTGGGGGAGGGCAACCTGCGCGTGATGCAGGTCCTGTCGGATGCCACGAACGTCATCGCCGAAGGGGAGGTGCTGCAGCTCCTGAACGTGAACGATCCGGACACCGACGAGGAGAGCTACCTGCGCGTCATCCGCTACAAGACCGCGAAGCTCTTCGAGGCGGCGACCCAGGTCGGCGCCATCCTCGGCGGCGCGCCGCCGGAAGTCGAGCGCGCGCTGGCCGTCTACGGCATGCACCTGGGTACCGCCTTCCAGGTCATCGACGACGTGCTCGACTACTCGGGCGACCTGGCGGAAACCGGCAAGAACCTCGGCGACGACCTGGCCGAAGGCAAGCCCACGCTGCCGCTCATCCGCGCGATCCAGGTGGGCAATGCGCAAGAGCGCGCCCTGGTGCGGCATGCCATCGAGGAAGGCGGCAAGGCCGACCTCGAAGCGGTCGTCGCGGCGATCAACCGTACCGGCGCCCTGGACTATTCGCGCGACCGCGCGCGCGCCGAAGCGGCGCTCGCCACCGCCCGTCTTGCGGCGTTGTCCGGTTCCGCGTGCAAGGACAGTCTGCTACAATTGGCGCACTTTTCCGTCGAGCGGAAGTTCTAGGCGACGGAAAAGCAACGTAACGGGCGCTGCTGAAGCGCCCGTTTCGGCCTCGGGGTGTAGCTTAGCCTGGTAGAGCGCTACGTTCGGGACGTAGAGGCCGGAGGTTCGAATCCTCTCACCCCGACCATTCCCTTGCAGCAAGCGCCAGGCCTCATTCGAGGCCGTAACGCTTGATCTTGCGCCACAGCGTGGACTTGTCGATCCCCAGGATTTCCGCGGCCGTGGCGCGGTTGCCCTGCGTCTCGCGCAGCGTCTTGGCGATGAAGTAGGCCTCGATCTCCTCGAGGCTCTGCGGCTCGATGTGCTCCACCGCCCGGCCCGGCCCGGCCACTTCCTTCGCGAGTCCCGGCGGCAGCACGTCGCTGTCGAGCATGTCGGTCTCGGTGAGGATGATCATCGACTGGATGGCGTTCTCCAGCTCGCGCGCGTTGCCCGGCCAGTCGTGGCGCATGAGCGCGCCCAGCGCGCGCGTGGTGATGCCCTTGACCGCCTTGCGCAGGCGCTGCGTATGGCGCCCGAGGAAATAGTTGGCGAGCAGCGGGATGTCGCTGCGGCGCTCGCGCAGCGGCGGCATGACGATCTCGACGATGCGCAGGCGGTAGTAGAGGTCCATGCGGAAGCTGCCGCTCTCCACCAGGGCCGGCAGCGGCCGGTTGGTGGCGGCGATCAGGCGCACGTCGGCGCGCCGCGGCTCGGTGTCGCCCATGCGGTAGTAGGTGCCGTCCTGGATCACGCGCAGGAGCTTCGCCTGGAACGCGGGAGAAGCGTTGTTGATCTCGTCCAGGAACAGCGTGCCCTTGTCGGCCGTCTCGAAGAGCCCAGCCTTGACACGGTCGGCACCGGTGAAGGCCCCGCGCTGGTAGCCGAAGAGCTCGCTCTCGATGATGTTCTCGGGAATGGCCGCGCAGTTGAGCGGCACGAAGCGGCCCTCGCGGCGGTGGCTCGCGAGATGGACCTGGTGCGCCACCACCTCCTTGCCCGTCCCCGATTCGCCGGTGATCAACACGCAGCAGTCGTAGCCCGCCGCGGCGCGCACGACACGGCGGACCTGCTCGATCGCCGGGTTCTTGCCCACCAGCCCGTCGAGGACCGTGTAGGCCTGGTTGGACTCGCGCAGGCGCAGGTTCTCGCGGTTCAGGCGATGGTAGTCGAGCGCGTGGTCGACGATGCGGCGCAGGTCGTCGGGCTCGAAGGGCTTGCGCAGGTAGTCGTAGGCGCCGCCCTTGAGCGCCTCGACGGCGGACTCCACCGTCGCGTGGCCGGTGAGGAGGATCACCTGCGTCATGGCGCTGCGCTTCTTCGCGAAGCGCAGGATGTCGAGGCCGCCGATGCGCGGCATGCGCAGGTCGGTGACGACGACCGCCGCATCGCGCGCCTCGAGGACGTCGAGCGCGGCCTGCGAGTTGTCCGCCGCCACCACCTCGGCGGGCTCGAGGCGAGCACCTCCTCGATCATGCGCCGCATCGCCGGGTCGTCCTCGACCACGACGACGAGCGGCCGTGATTCGCCCTGCACGGGGGCCTGCGGGAGGACTTCGATCTCTCCCATGGCTACTGCTGCGCGAGCGGCAGCGTGATCACGAACCGCGCGCCGCCCTCGTAGGCCGGGTCGCAATGGATGCCGCCGCCGATGCGCGTGACGATGGAGTGGCTGATCGCGAGCCCGAGACCGGTGCCGGCGCTCTCGCTCTTGGTCGTGAAGAACGGCTCGAAGAGCTTGCCGCGGATCTGCGGCGGCACGCCGGGGCCGTTGTCGGTGATGGAGACGATGGCGCAGCCGCCTTCGCTGCGCGAGCTGACCTGCACGCGCGGCTCGGGAACGGCGGCGGCAGCCTGGACCGCGTTGATCATCACGTTCACCAGCACGATGTCCAGCTGCCCGGGGCCACCGCGCACGACGATCTCGCCCTGCACGTCCGTCTCCACCGCCACGCAGTGGCGGCGTCCCTGGCAATTGGCCACGGCTTCCACCGCCTCGCGGATGAGTCCGTTGATCTCGCAGGTCTCGGCGTGGCAGGCGTCGCGGCGCGCGTAGGCGAGCAGGTTGTCGATGATGCGCGCGCAGCGCCGCGTCTCGCCGTGGATGATGCGCGCGTATTCGGCCCGCTTTTCCTCGCTGGCCCGGCCCTCGTTCAGGAGCTGCGCGTAGCCGAGGATGGTGCCGAGCGGCGTGTTCAGCTCGTGCGCCACGCCGGCGGCAAGCTGCCCCATGGCCACGAGCTTCTCCGCCTGGCGGGCCATGTCCTCCAGCTGCTTCCATTCCGTGATGTCGCGCAGCACGATCGCGGCACTCGCCTGCGACGCTTCCGGCGACTGCCGGAAGAAGGTGAGGTTGACCGATACCTGGCGCTCGCCTTCGCCGATGGCAAGGGCGATCACGCGGTTGCTCACCTGCTGCTCGTAGAGGAAGGCTTCGCGCAGGATCTCGCGCCCGGGCTCGTCGGTGTGCAGCAGGTCGAAGACGTTCGCCCCGGCGATCGCCTGCGCGGGCAGGCCGAAGAGCGTCTCCGCCTCGCGGTTGGACAGGGTCACGCGGAAGTCGCCGTCGACCACGAGCAGCGCGCCGGGCAGCCCCTGCAGGATGGCCTCGTGGCGGTTGCGCTCGGCGATGATCGCGAGCTGCGCCTGCTCCATGTCGCGGAAGAGCGAACCGAGGCTGCGCGCGAGCACGTTGTACTCGAGGGCGAGGGGACCGACCAGGGCGCGCGAAAGCCCGGGCAGCGTGACCGGTTCGAGCGCCCCGTCGTTGGCGCGGCGAACCGCGGCGTGGATGGCCGCCACGCCCCGGCCATAGCCGTAGAGGCCCGCGAGGGACAGTGCGGCCACCAGGGTGGTGAACGCGAGAGCCGCCGCCAGGGCATCGCCGCCGGCGGCCACCCAGAGGATGGCGACGATGGCCGCGGCCACGGCAAGCCACGGCACGGCTCGCGCGAGCGTGCCGGGATGTTGCGACGACAAGGTTGCCCGGGAGGGCTTGGCCGCGGGACCCGCGGCGACATCGATGCTTCCCATTTCTTCTCCGGAGGCGCGCTCATCACGTGCGCGCTCACGGAAGCATCATGCCATGCGCGGGGCCGGGCATGGGCCCGGCCCCGCGTCAGGGACTCAGAAGATGAACTGCAGGCCCAGCGTGTATTGCCGGTAGTCGCGCTGCGACGCGTCGGTCGGGTTCTGCTTGTCGAACTTCACGTCGGCCGCCTCGAAGCTCACCTTGAGGAGCTGGCCGTCGATCAGGTAGTGCGCGCCGAGGCTCTTCCAGTCCTGGTCGCGGTAGCCCGTCGGCAGGTTGTACTCGGAGCGCTCGTAGCGCCCGAAGATCTGCACCCGCCCGGGTCCGACCTTGCCCGGCAGCAGGTAGCCCGCCTTCACGTAATAGCCTTCCATGTCGGTGGTCTCGGGCAGGTTCGGGTCCGGCGAGAGCCCGAAGTGGACCTTGCCGGTGTCGAGGCGCACCACCGCGCCCGAGGCCGTGAAGGTGCCGGCCGACGTGGGCTGCTCCCAGAAGATGTCGGCCGTCCAGCCCTTGTAGTCCTTCGGGTCGGTCTTGCCGATGTAGTCGCCGTAGGCGACGTCCTTCTGGTAGTCGTAGGAGGCGCCGATGGTGAGCACGTTGCGCGTGCCCAGGTAGGTGCCGCGGTAGCCGTATTCGTACTCGGGGTCGAGCAGGCTCAGGTGCACGCGCCCGGTCAGGCGCGGCGAATCCTTCACCACCTCGTCGCCTTCGCGGCCGTCGGAGATCATGCCGCGGTACTGCACCTTGCCGTTGGCGAGGTTGCCCCAGATCGCCACGCCGGTGTCGCGGCTGCCGCCCCACGGCGTGTAGGCCAGGGTGTCCGCGCGGTCGAGGGTCAGCGGGTCGAAGCAGGCCTCGAGGTTCTCGCGCGTGAAGGTGTTCTTGCCGCGCCCGATGATGAAGCGGACCTCGTCGCGCGGGTCGATGGTGATGTAGGCATCGCGGAAGAAGATGCTCTTGTCGTCCTGGTTGTAGCTTGCTGTCCCCGGGCGCGTCGACGTTGGCGTAGAAGCCGACCAGGTCGTTGTACTGCCCGGAGAAGGTGAGGCGATTGCGGCGCAGGAAGAAGTCGGTGGACTCGCCCGAGTCCGTGGACGAGGAATAGCCCCTGTTCTGCGCCCACCCCTGGAAGGAATAGTTGAAGGTGAGGTTCCCTTCCTTGCCGAACGGGATCGTCGGTCCCGCCGCAGCCGTTCCCGCGTAGCCCGTGAGCAAGAGCGCGCAGGCCGCCGCCAGGCGCGTGAGGCGGATCCCGCCGTTCGAATTGTTGTTGGCTCGCTTCATTTCGTTCCCCTCCCTCTGTGGATCATTTCTTGTAGGACTTGGCGAGGTCCGCCGCGTTGCCCGACTTGTGGCAGCTGGCGCACATCTCCGCCGCCTTGGGCCGCGGGTCCTTCACCAGTCTCCGTGTGCGCGAGTTCCTTCTTGATGAGGCGCGCATTGCCCTTGTGGCAGCCGACGCAGGAGTTGTCGACGCTCTTGTGGTCGGTGTGCCACTTTTCCTGGCTCGGCGCGGCCGCGCGCGTGCCGTTGTGGCACTTGAAGCACGAGGAGGCGCCCATGCCGCAGGCGTTCGCTTCGGCGATGGGCGAGGTGGAGCGCAGGAGTTCGCGGGCGTCGGAGAGCGCTTCCGCGCCCCAGCCCGAAGGCTGCGCCGCCGGCGTGCCGGGGGCGTCGGCCCGTTCCGGACTGGAACCGGCGAGCGACCACGCAAGTGCGACCACGACGAACGCCGCCGTTCCCGCGGCGGTGCGCAGCGTGCCCCGCGCCAGTGCGCGCATTCTCTCGACCAACGTCTTGCGTTCCTTCATTTCTCGCTCCTCCTGGGTTGTGATTCCGCGTCCGCCTTTGCCTTGGCGGCAGCCTCGATTTCGGCCTCGCCCACCGGGTTGGCGCAGACGCAGGTGGGACGGTCGCTCTTGAACTTCAGCCGCCGCCTTCTTCTCCGGTGCCTCGGTGCTCGCGGATTTTTCCGCGGCAGGTGCTTCCGGGGAAGGAGACTGCGCATGCGCCATCGCGACCGGCATGGCCATGGCGGCGACCAGCCACCACGTGCAGCGCTTCATGCGGCCTCCGGGCAATCCGTTGATCATGGCGACCCTCCAGCAGGTTGCGTGCCAGCAACGAGATTGGTTTATAAACAGCGAGTTAAGACTGCTTCCGGCGATGGCGGCATTGCATTACCCCCCGGAATCCCCGGGGTCTTTCAATTTGCAACTGCCCGCGTTTCGTTTCCGGGCGCGGCCGGCACCACCGCTTCGAGTTCGTCGAGATGGTAGCGGGCGCTCACCGCCTGCACGAGCGCCTCGTCGAGCATTCGCCGCGTGTCGCCGTCGAGGTTCGGATTGCGGCTGCGCATGTCCGTGAACATGCGCTCGTAGTGTTCGCCCGGCGCCACCTCGACCCGGACCCGCACGCGCCATTCGCCGGGCGAGACGTTCACGTCGTACGACTTCTCCTGCCGGCCGTCCGGGGGCAGGCGGGTGTCGGCGATCTCCTGGTCGAGACCGACGTTGAGCGTGCGGCCGATCCGGTGCTGGCCGACGAGTATCTGCCCGCCCCGGCCGTGCACGTAGGTGTTGACGAGGATCTTGGGCACGACGTAGGTGGGCAGGTAGTGGCCGGCGTCGCGGTTGGCCAGCACGAGGGTGATGCGGACGCGCTCCGCGTCGATGCGGGCGACCTTGATCTCGCGATGCAGCGCACGCCGCACCATGTCCTTGTCGTGGATGCCGCGCCAGAGATGGCGCCGGTCCGGGCATGTGGCACGACTGGCATTGCCGACCCTCCTTCGCCTGGCGGCTGCCGAGCCACTCCTGGTAGGTGTTCTCGAGGAGCTTGCCGTTCACGCGGCGCCCGTCCGCGGGGAACTGGTGGCAGGAGGAGCAGAAGCGGCTGTCGGAAAACGCAGCTTCCGCCTTGAAGCCGCCGTGCGGGCGCCGGGTATCGGCCGGCAGCTTCACCGCGTCCGCGCGGGGCACCGGGCCGAAGCGTTCGTGGCGGCGCACGTGGCAGGTGGCGCAGGTGAGCCCGCGCAGGTGCAGGTCGCCGGACACCCAGGCGGGCGGTGGCGTGGGAGGCGCATTCGGCCAGCCGCGCTCGAGCGCCATCAGGGCCTTCTGTTCCGCGAGCGGCGCATGGCAGCGCAGGCAATCGTTGCCGTGCTGCTGGTCCATGGTGCGCAGTTGCCACAGGATGCCGGGCCCCATGGCGCGGCTGTGCAGGCTCGTCTTCCAGTCCGCGAGTTGCGCCGCGTGGCAGACGCCGCACGCCTCCGGGGCGAGGGCGGCCTCTTCAGGGGTGTGCGTTGCGGGAGGGTCCCCCTGCGGGGCGATGGGGGATGCCCAATGACGTGCGAGGAACTGCTCGATGTCCTCGCCGGCCCTGCGTTCGGATATTGCGCGGTAGCCGGTCCAGATCGCGATGCCGGCGAGGACGACCAGGGCCGCCCCGCCGGCGATACGCAGGGTCAGCCGCAGGGGTTGCCTCCGGGTCCGCCGCCCTGGCCCGCGGTGCCGCCGCCGGGTTCGCCGCGCTTGTAGGCCTGGTCCTCGAGGATGATCTTGTTGGCGTGAACCGCATACGGGTTGACGATGTTGCGCGGCCCGACCGTTGCGGTACTGGCGGCGGGACGGAAGAACGACTTCACGTCGGTGCGCCACGGCGAATCGACCGGCATGATGAACTTGCCGGTGTTGTCCTGGATGTTCGAGAGCGAATTCCATTCGACCATCGCGCCGTCGTAGAAGCGCACCGGGAGACCCAGGATGCCGGCGGAGGCGAAGCCGGTGATCATGGCGCGGAAGGTGGTCTCGCAGTAGGCGTAGATCACGTCGCCCGACTGGTAGGCATTGCCCTGGCCCACGCCGCCGTACGTGCCGTCGATGAACCGGTAGCCCGCGGCGTCAGCTCCGCCGGCCATGTAGTTCGAGAGCACATCCTTGGGCTTGTACGAGAAGCCCTTGGTCGAATCGAGCAGGTTGGTGTACTGGAGCTGCAGGGTTCCCTTGGGGTGTCCCTGGCGGGAGCCGGCATTCTGGAAGGTGCGCATGTAGTCGTAACCCGCCGGTGCAGGGCAGATCGTCGAGCCGCAGGCCACGAAGCCGCTGTCGCTGACCGCCTCGAGCCGTTCGCCCGCGCTGAACTGGCCGACGCTGCGCGCGTCCCAGATGAAGACGCCGTCGTCCTTCTTGTTGGTGTCGGACTCGCGTCACGACCGCAAGCACGTCCTCGAACGTCGCCTGCAGCGCGGTGTTGTCGACCGAGGAGGCGACCGCACGCTCGACCGAACCGGTGTTGGGGGCCGTGCTCGCGGTGGCCTGGAAGTCGGCGGCCACCATGCCGTTGCCGTTGATCCACTGGTTGCCGCCGTTCAGGACGGAGACGTTCTTCTTGTCCACGCCCCAGTAGCGCAACGCATACCAGCAGCGGCCCTGCGACATCGCATTGCCGGTGGCGCCGGTGCCCTGCGCGCAGACGATCATGTCGTTCGCCGGATCGATGTTGTACTTCTTGAAGAGGGCGTCCATCGTCGGGCCGTCCGGCACCATGCTCTGCGTCTCGATGACGCCGTTGATGCGCGTCTGGATCCACTCCGAGGACGGCGAGAGGTAGGTGAACACCGTGGTGCCGTTGGGCTTGATGTACTCGGCGCCCGTGGGCCCGACCGTCGCCTGGAAGATGATGAGCTTGCCGGTGATCCCCGCCGGGCGGTTGGCCGTCCAGTTGGCGATCCAGCGCTTGAGCGTGGCGGCGGTGATGAGGCCGTTCACGTTCTGGTTGTAGTCGTCGGCCGAAGCCTGGGCGATCATCGCCGGCGTGTTGACCGTGATCTTGACCTCGTTGCCGTAGGACGTATCCTCGCCCCCGCCGCCGCACGCGGCCAGGGTGAGGCAGGCTGCGACGGCCAGGGCCACCCGCCGGTTCACGATCGCACCCACGTCGGCGCCGAATTGTTGCGTGGTCATCTTCTCTCCTCCTTAGGCGTTGGCCATTGCGGATTGCGGGTCCAGCCCGTCGAGACAATCCAGTAGCACATTGCATGCCTGTTGCATTGTTTCAGCAAAAACAATGCTTGCAGGCCGGTCCGGCGGTCCCGGGGCGTTGCACATTCCACCGCTCCCGGCGATCGCTGCGCAAATTGCAAGGCTGCCGGCGCCGCGTTCCGAACTTCCCGGCGCGGATTGCATATTCCAATCCCGGAGGGTGGCGGGAAGGGCCGATTGCGACATGCACGGGCGGCGCAGGGACAGCAACGGCGCCCCGTACAGGTAACGGCGCGTGGCGGGTCCCGGGCACACTACTTGCTACGCTCCTTGCCAACAGAACCCCGACTACCCGTGAGAAAGACGAACGCGAACGTGATCCGGTTGCTCGACCCCATCGCCTGGATGTTCCCCGCCCTGCGCGAGCCGGGCGTGGTGACGCTGCGCGCCGTCACGCAGGCGGTCAGTTTGCCCGGTTACGGAACGTTCCTGGCGGACGCGAGCGTGGATCTCACGGGCGCGACCTGCCTCAGGACCAACCTCGTGACCAAGAGACGCGCTCGACGCCGCCCTCCCGGGGCAGGTCATCGAGATCGTCTCGGACAACCTGAGTTCGGTGGAGACGATCCCGTTCATGCTCGCGGGCCACGGCTGCGAGCACGTCGGGACGTTGCACCTGGAAGGCACCTGGAAGATCTACGCGCGCAAGTTGGTCGCGGACGACGGAGGAAGCGGTAAATGACGGAAGGCGTTGTGGGCACGACCGAGGGAGTGGGCCTGGCCGCGAGCCGGGCGAACACGCTGAAGGCGGCGGCGGTGGTGGGAGCGCTCCTCCTGCTGTCCCTGTCTACCTATGCGGCGGATGCGCGTTACCTCTACTTCCTGGCCTACCTCTGGTTCGGCTTCATCTACGGGGCGAGCCTGCAGTACGGGCGCTTCTGCATGGCTTCGGCCATCCGCGACCTGTTCGCGGTCGGCGTGCCGCGCATGGCGGTGGGGATCATGATCGCCGTCGTGCTCTTCAGCCTGGTGTCCGCCGCTGTCACCGTCGCGGGCAAGAGCACCTTCCACGCCTCGCCCATCGGGCTGTACTCGGTGATCGGGGGTGCCATCTTCGGCTTCGGCATGGTGTTCACCGGCGGCTGCGCCACCGGGTCCCTCTACAAGACGGGCGAGGGCAGCGTCGCGGCCCTGCTGGTGGTGCTGTCGCTCAGCTTCGCGCAGGCCATCTTCGTGGACGTCGGCGGCGCGCTCGACCTGCTCGTTCCCGCATCCTGGACGGCCTCGGCCACGGCGAAGGCGATGCCGGCGCAACTCACCGCGACGCAGGGCTGGTACGACCAGTTCCTCGCCGGCTACATCTGGGACTTGAAGGCCATCACGACGGGCGACGCGCTCGGCTTCGCGAGCCCGGTGGCCAAGGCGTTCCTCGGCAATTCCCTCATCAACGCCATCCTGCCCGCCTTCGTTCTCCTCGTCGTGATCTATGCCATCTGGTATCGCAAGGGCTACCTGCGCAAGAACAAGGACGCCACGCCGGGGCTCGCAACGGAAGCGCAGGGCTGGTGGAGCATGGTCACGGCCTCGAAGCGCACCGCCATCGCCGGCCTCATCCTCGGGGTCGCCGCCGGCCTGCAGATGTGGGTCATGCAGTCGCTGCAGCAGAAGTTCGGGATCGCCAATGCCGGAGAGCTCCTCGTCGCGATGGGACACACCGCGGGGCTGAGCCTGCAGGAAACGGTGTTCGACCCCGGTTACTTCTACGTCACCACGCAGGAGGCGCAGGGCGCGGCATGGGTGCTCGCGCGTGCTCGGCATGAACCTCACCGACAACATCTTCTTCGGGATGGAGAACGGCATCCCCAGCCCGCTCGCCAATCCCGGTGCTCTGGATGAGCTTCGCGGTGATCTTCGGCTCCATGGTGATGGCGCTGCTCGCCAACGAGTTCAAGCTGAAGTTCCCCACGCGCGAGATCGCCATCTGGGCCATCGGCGGCGGCATCCTGATGGGCATCGGCTCGCGCATCGGCATGGGCTGCAACATCGGGGCGTTCTTCGCCACCGTCACCAACGGCGATCCGTCGGGGTGGCTGTTCGCGGCGGGGATGACGGCCGGGGGCTGGGTCGGCGTAAAGTTCTTCAACTGGTGGATCGAGCGCAAGATGGCGCAGGAAGCACCGCTCGGGTTCTAGAGTCCCGCAATCGGCATCAATCCAGGCAACGGAGGCAGGAGGAAACATGGCTGCAAAGTTCGAGAAGTTGGCGGAAGGCTCCTATCAGCTGGACGTGCAGGGCTACGTCTGCCCGCATCCGCAGATCTACACCAAGAAGGCGCTCGAGAAGCTGAAGAGCGGCGAGACCCTGCAACTCGTGTTCGACAACCCCTCCTCGGGAGAGTCGATCAGCGCGATGTGCCAGACGGAAGGCAACGACATCGTCACGCAGGCGCAGGACGCCGGCAAGACGATGCGCTGGACCATCCGCAAGCACTGAAGCGCGACAGGCGAACGCATGCGTCTCGGGATCGTCGCCTCGCACGAATCGGCCGGGCCCCATCTCGTCGGCCTCGCCGCGGCGGCGGCGGCGCGCGGCTGGACGTGCCGCGTCTTCCTCACCGATTCGGCGGTGAAGCTCGCCGCGTCCGGGAGCCTGCAGGGCCTGGCGAAGGCGGGCGCGGTGCGGCTGGACGTCTGCGAGCACAGCTGGCAGCACTTCGGCGGGGAGGGCGTTCCCGACGGGGCCACGCTGGGCAGCCAGTTCCAGAACGCGGAGCTGGTGCGCGAGTGCGACCGCGTGGTGGTGCTGCCGGGGGCGCGATGAAGAACATCCTCGTCGTCGCGAAGTTCAACCAGTCCGAGGCGTTGCGCGTGGCCGCCGGCCTCACGCTGCTGAGCGACCCCGTGCGCGTGGTCGTGCTCGGTGCCCTCGAGGACACGCTCGCCGTCAACGAGCAGCGCGAGCTCCTCGAATTCGCCGAGGTTCCCTGCGATGCACTGGAGGATGCCGCCGCCGTGCGCGAGCATCTGCCGGCCGCGGTGCTTGCCGCCGACGTCGTCTACGTGATCTGACCATGGCGAAGAAGATCCTGATCCTGCACGAGGCTGGCGCCGTTGCCGCGGAACTGGACGAACTCGCCGCGGACCTGCGCGCACTCGGGCGCCGAGGTCGTGCTGAGCCCCTGCGCCGCGCCTTACGACGCGGTCCTCGACGCCGTGGCAGCCGCCGACAGCGTCGTTTTCTGGCGCTAGCAATAGGGCGCTTTCCGGGTAGCGTCCCCTGCCTCTTTCTTTAACCGGTTCAAGGCGGGCGGCGCTCCGGCAGGCGATCATCGCCGGGTGATCATCCCCATCGCCCAGGCCGATCCGCCGCCCGCAGCCCGCCGTTCAACGTGGTCCGTGTGGACCTGCGCCGCGCACCGCACGCTGTTCCTGCCGGGCGCCCTGCAGCTGGTCTGCGCGATCGTCCTGATGGCCTGGGAGATCGGCGGCCGCAGCCTCGGCCTCTGGGCGCCGCCGCAGTGGGTGTTCCCTCCCGCCTGGACCCACGCCTACCTGATGCTCTTTGCGCTGTTCCCGTGGTTCGTGTTCGGGTTCGCAATGACGGCGATGCCGAAGTGGACTCATGTCGAGATCCGTCGCGGCGAGTGGCTGGCCTGCGCCCTGCCGATGATCGCCGGCGTGCTGCTGTTTCACGCCGGCCTCGCGACCAGCCGCGCGCTGGTGCTCGCCGGTGGTGTCTTGCATCTGGCCGGATGGTGCGCAGGTGCCGTCTCCGTTGCCCGCATCGCCTTCACGAGCGAGCGTCGCGACCCGCAGGCCATGGCGATCTCCGTCCTGCTCTTCGTGGGCGTCGTCCTGGGCGGGATATTCCTCGCGGGCATGTGGCGCGAGGATGCCGCGTGGATCGCGATCGCGGGAAGTGCCGCGCCATGGCTCTTCCTCCTGCCGGTCTTTCTCGTGGTCAACCACCGCATGATCCCGTTCTTCTCCAGCCGCGTGCTGGCGGGCTACGTCGTCGTACCAGCCGGCGTTTTCGCTGCCGTTCCTCGGGGCGGCGTGCGTCGCGCACTTCCTGCTCGACGGCGCCGGCCTCGCCGGCTGGACGTGGCTTGCCGACGCACCGATGGCCTTGTGGGTCGGCTGGCTCGCCTGGAAGTGGGGCCTCACGCAGAGCCTGCGCGCGACGGCTCCTCGCCATGCTGCACATCTCGCTCACCGTGCTCGCCGCGGCGCTCGCCTTCTCCGCGCTCGCGAGCCTCGCGACGCTGGCCGGGCATCCGGGGCTCTTCGGCCGCGGACCGCTGCACCTGCTCGGCATCGGCTACTTCGCCGCGATGACGGTGGCCATGGTCTCGCGCGTTTCGCTGGGACATTCGGGCCGCGCGCTGGAGGCGGACACTGGACCTGGTACGGCTTCCTCGCCCTCGTCGGCGTGGGGCTTGTCAGGGCATTCGCGGATTTCGCGCCACTCGCCGGCGAGCCGCGCGCCGTGTTGCTGGGGCTGGCGGCGGTCGCGTGGATCGTCGTGACGGGCAGCTGGGCCGCGCGCTTCGTGCCCCTCTACCTGCGTCCGCGCGCCGATGGCCGACCCGGCTAGACCGGCCGCGGCAACGCACTAGAACGGGTAGTCGACCCCGCGCCGAGCCGCCATCGAGCGTCCCAGCGCCTCGAGATCTTCCGCCGTCACGTAGCGCTTCACCAGGCCCGGGATCGCGCAGTCCTCCGCGGGAATGTGCATGGCGTAGATCGCGCAGAAAGCGGCCACGTCACCGGCATCGAGCGGCTTGGCGATGCCGTCGGCAATCCCGTGCAGGGGCTTGCGCAGCTTCGCCCACGACGCCTCCATTTGCCGGTGGTCCGCCTCGAGCCGCGTCCGCAGTTCGTGGAACGCCGCGCGGTCGGCCGCGGCGGTGATGCGCTTCTCGAGGAGGGGAAAGAGATCGCGGTCCTCGTCCTCGTGATGGTGCGGGCCGGACTTCTCGAAATAGCGCAGGACCGACTGCGCGGCGGTGCTCGCCTCGGCGTCGATGCCGTTCTTCGCCAGGTGCGCCGGCAGGCGCGAGAGCGTCTTCAGCTGCTTCTCGATGCGCCGGTGGCACCCGAGCCACATGCC
This sequence comes from uncultured beta proteobacterium, assembly GCA_963786635.1. GTDB lineage: Bacteria > Pseudomonadota > Gammaproteobacteria > Burkholderiales > Usitatibacteraceae > FEB-7. The sequence continues at coordinate 367,652 of CAWAZV010000001.1, forward strand.
GACCGGATCGTCGAATCCGGCAGGAGTGTCGAAGAGGTTCATGGGCCGGCAGTCTAACCCTGCAACCGTGACAATAGGGTTGCGGTGCAGCATCGCATGGAGGATAGGGGTCCGCCACCGTGTACCGAGTAGGGCGTCCCTATTCCTCCATGCGGTCGGCGATGACGACATAGCGCTGCGAGGAACCCGGCTGCACCGCGTCGAACGGCCAGCAGGTGATGAGCGTGAGCTGCGCGGAGTCGGCGGCATCGAGGAGGCGCGTGGCGTGCTTGTCGACGACCGCCACCTCGCGCACGCGATAGCGGGTCGTGCGCCCACGCGTATCTTCCACGGCGATTTCCTCGTCCTCGCGCAGGTGCCTCAGGAACGCGAAGTGCGTGTCGCGGTGCGCGACGATGACGCTGTTGCCGTCGGTGCCGGGCAGTGCCGTGCCGGCGACGTGGCCCGGACCGAACGCGAGCGAGCGTCCGGAGGTGCCGGCGAGCACGTGGAGGCGGATGCCGTGCGCCGGAACCGTGAGGCGGGCGAGGGGCCGCGTGTCCGCCCAGGGCCAGGGACGCGCTGTCCCGCTCGTCTTCGCGCGGTCCCACGCAGCAGAGATGAGGTGCTGTGCCAGTGCCGCCTTGGCGTGGATCCACGCTGCAGAGGCGAGCTGCCACGTCGCCAGCGCCAGGAGCAGCGCTGCCAGTGCTGCGACCGGCCAGCGGGGCCAACGCCGCGTCGTCTCGCGCATCGGCACCGGCGGCTCGCGGTCGTAGCAGCGGCCACGCACGGCAAATCGCGCAGGGCCGTTCACGGTGTGCGCGCTCATGGCGAGACTTCCTCGCGGCGATTCCCTCCTGCCGGTTTGACGCGCCCGACCAGCGCGACCACCCCGGCGGCGGCCAGCGCAAGAATTCCGAGCACGATCTGCAGCGTGGACTCGGTGTCGGTCTGCGGCAGCTCGCCCGCGGCCGTGCGCGCGGCGCCGCTGCCTTGACGAGCGCGGTCGGCTTTTCGCCAGCGGGGGCCGTGGGCGTCACGTCCACGGCGACGAGGCTCGTGTAGCGCGAGACCAGGTGATGCTCGAGCGCGACCTTGAGGACCGCGGGCCGGATCGCCGCCTCGTCCGCCCCCAGGCGCAGCTCGTCCATCAGGCTCGCGATGCGTGCCCTGGCCCAGAGGACGCCCACGCCGTTGGCTTCGCCATTCGGCGACGGCGTGAGCGCCACGCTCCAGGGTGCGTTCCCGCGCATGCCCGAGACGACGATCGTCCCCTTGATTGGCGCATGGGCGGCGGCGACGACGATGGGCTCGCCGAGGTAGAGATCGGGCACGCGCGCGGGAAAGGTCGCGACGGCGGTGCCGTCGGGCCAGCGGATGGACACGTCGCGGAGCACCGGCGCCTCGATCTTCGCGAAGAGCCGCGCCATCTTTTCCTCCACCTCGCGCACGTCGCCGATGTAGGTGAAGGTGCCGCGGCCGAACTGCGCGGCCTTGGTCATGAAGTGGCTGTTGGGTGCGGTGCCGATGCCCACGGTGAAGAGTCGCGTCGAGCCCAGGCGCGCGGCGATCAGCCGGAAGAGCTGGTCCTCGTTGCCCACCGCGCCGTCGGTCATGAAGACCACCTGGCGCAGGTAGCCGGGCGTCTCGCGGCCGTCGAGCGCGAAGGCGATCGCGCCGGCCATCTCGGTGCCGCCGTCCGCCTTGAGCCTGCCCACCCACTCGCGGGCGTGCTTCACGTTGTCCGCGGTGGCGGGAAGGGCGTCCGGCCAGAGCGGCCGTGACACGGAATTGAACTCGACGATGTTGAAGCGATCGCGCAGCGTGAGCGTGCCGAGGCCGGTCTGCAGCGCCTGCTTCGCCTGCGTGATCGAGGTGCCCTGCATGGAGCCGGAGGTGTCGATGACGAACACCGTCTCGCGCGGCAGCGGGGCGATGGCGGCTCTTTCCGCGGCCGTCGGCTGCGGCGGCATCACCATCACGAGCGAGTAGTCGACGCCGTTGCGCGCCTCCGTGAACAACGCGGCCTGCGGCGCGGCACCGGCCTGCGGCGCCCAGACGAGCTCGAAGTCGCGGTCGGCCTCCTCCTGCTCCTTCTGCAGGTAGAGGACGGTGCGCGTGCCGGACTCCTTCTCGATCCAGGCCTCGTGGTAGGAGCTCGTGACCTTCGCCAGCGGCACGCCGGAGTCGATGGTCACGGCGATGGCCACCGGATTCACGCCGCCGCAGCCGGCCGGCGCGTAGTCCGGGTGCAGGACGGGATCGGCGTCGGAGATGGATTCGGCGGTTGCGGCCGCGAATCGCAGGGGTTCGGCGGTCTTCGGCTCATCGGGGATCGCGAGACCCGCCGGCTCGTAGCGCGGCGTCACCGCCAGCGGAAAGCGCAGGCGGTACTCGCCGTTGTCGTAGGCGAGCGTCTGCTGGTACTCGATCAACACGCGCACGTACTCGTCCGGGCCGATGTTGGCCACCGCGTTGGTGAAGAGGTTGGGGCGCTGCTGCTCGACGAGTGCCGCCTTGCGGCCCTCGCGCTTCGCCTCGGTGTAGACGCGGCGGGCTTCTTCCTTCTCCCGGACCTGTCCCTCGATCACGCGCTCGCCGATGCGCAGCCGCAGCCGGTCGAGGGCGGCGTTCTCGGGCAGGGGAAAGACGTAGAGTCCCTCGACCCACGCGGCGCCGGGGTTGTGGAAGGTCTGCGTGACGCGCGTGCGGGCGACGATGCCGGTGATGTGGATCTCGACGTCGGTCTCGACCTTGGGTGCCGGTGCCAGCGCGCCTTCGGTGCCGCTGCGGAAGAAGAGCGTGCCCGTCTTCGCGTCGTTGACCTTGCTCTGCGCGCTGGCCGTCGTCGCAAGACCGAGGGCCAGCAGGGCAAGGATCACGCTCGCCGCGATCCCGGAAAGGACCGCCTTGCCCAGCAGTTCGATGCAGTCGCTGAGTGCAGCCTTCGCGTCGCCCCGGTATCCCCCCGCCCTGTCACTCATTTGCTCTTCCCCTTGTCCGCCGTGTCATTCGGCAGGGCCATTACGCGCGGGCGCGGGGGCACCAATCTTGGTGAAAACGGGTGAAGCGGCGACCAATTGTGGCAACAATCTGACGGGACAGGTACTTTACGGGACGGTTCCCGGAACCGACCCCAGAACCTGTCCCCTATAATTCCGGGATGCCACGCCGCATCGCGCTCGTCGAGGACGACGCCACCATCCGCCAGAACTACGCCGATGCGCTGGCGCGCGCGGGCTACGAGGTGCAGGCGTTCGCCGACCGGGCGCAGGCGATGCGCTCGCTGGCCACGCGGCTGCCCGACCTCGCCATCATCGACATCGGCCTGGGTGCGGAGATCGACGGCGGCTTCGCGCTGTGCCGCGAGCTGCGCGCGCTGTCCGCGACACTGCCCATCATCTTCCTCTCGGCGCGCGATTCCGACTTCGACATCGTCGCGGGCCTGCGGCTGGGCGCCGACGACTACCTCACCAAGGACGCGAGCCTGCCGCACCTGCTCGCGCGCATCGCGGCGCTGTTCCGGCGCGTGGAGGCGGGCAAGGAGCCGGCCCGGGACGAGGAGCGGCTGCTGCGCGGGCCGCTGGAGCTGGATGCCGCGCGCATGACGGCGACGTGGCGCGGCAGGCCCGTGGAGCTCACCGTGACCGAATTCTGGATGGTGCGCTCGCTCGCGCGCCACCCCGGCCACGTGAAGGGCCGCGACACCCTCATGCGCGACGCCGAGATGGTGGTCGACGACGGCACGATCACCTCGCACGTGAAGCGCATCCGCAGGAAGTTCCTCGCCGTCGACGCGGCGTTCGACGCGATCGAGACGGTGTACGGCATGGGCTACCGCTGGACGGAAAGGGCGTGAGGGCGTTTGCCCTGGCCTTGGCGGCCCTCGCCGGCACGGCGGCCGCGGCAGAGCCCCCGGTCCTCTGGCACGCGCAGGTCGACAACGACTTCTTCTTCAACACCGACCGCTGGTACTCGAGCGGCGTGCGCATCCTTCGCTCGGCGCCTCTTGCGGCCGATGCGCCCCTGGCGTCGTTCCTGCGCGCCGGCACGAATGTCACGCAACGTCTCGATGTCGGCATCGTCCAGGAGGTCTACACCGCGGACGGCCACGCCGATCCCGCGCAGCCGGACCGGCCCAACGCGGCGCGACTGCAACTCTCCCTGGCGCGCCACGACATCGCCCCGGACCGGCTCGTCACGCTCGGCATCGATGCCGGGGTCAGCGGCCCTTCCGCGCTGGGAGAGGAGGCGCAGGACTTCTTCCACCGCCTGGTTCCGGCGCCGGAAACGGACTGGTCGCAGCAGGTCGGCGACCGTGCCGACGTGCAGCTCGTCGGTGCGTGGTCGCAGCAGGTCGGCGCCAGTGCCCTGCCGGGAGCGCTCGTCCTGCACGGCGGCGCGGTGCTGGGCACGATCACCACCTTCGCCCACGCCGGAATCGAGTGGCGCTCGCAAGGCCCGGCACAGGCGGCCAACCCGCTGTTGCGCTTCGCGGCCACGCCGCCTCTCGGGCGCGGCGTGCACGGCCTCACGTACTTCGCGGGCGCCAGCGTGCGCGTGGTCGGACGCAACCGCCTGTTCGACCGCAAGCCCGATGATCCGACGCCGGAAGTCGCCTGGGAGCGGCGCGTCACCCGCGTGGCCGCCGGCATCGGCTGGTCCGACACCTGGGGCGTGATCACGCTCGGGCTTGCCCAGGACTCGCGCGAGTTCGCGGGCCAGCACTCGCCGCACCGCTTCGGCTCCCTCACCCTCGCCATTCCCTTCGACTGAGCGCGCGAGTGAGGGCGACCTTCCTGCACGGCATCCGCTTCCGGCTGTTCCTCGCCGCGCTGGTCCTCCTCGCCATTCCCGCGCTGGCCGCGCAGTTCATCAGCCGCATGGAGGCGTTCCTGCGCAACGCCCAGGAGCAGGACATCGCCGCCACCGCGCGTGCCGTGGCCTCCGCGCTTTCCGACCGTCCGGCGCTGTTTCCGCGCGGCGAGGCGCCACCGGGGGAGCCGGGGGAGGAGGAGCGGCGCCGCATCGTCGGCCTCTTCGCCGCCGCGGATCCCGTCGCGGCGGCGAGCCTCGGCACCGCCTATGCGCCCTCCGAGGAGATCGAGCGGCATCTCGGCATCCTCGGGCGCCGCGCCGCGCGCCTGTGGGTGATCGACACGCGCTCGCGCGTGCGCGGGCTCTCCGGAACGCTGCGCGAGCCGTCGCAGGTGCGCGCCGATGCCGCGCGCACGGGAATCACGGCGTGGCTGAAGCCCGTGATCGCGCTCGTCGTCGCCTCGCCCGAGATTCCCGCGGGCGACGAGTCCACCCCGGTCCGCGCGCAGATCGACCGCGCCCTCATCGGCGTCTCCTCGACGCACTGGCGCGGCACGCGGGACCGCGAGGTGGCCATCCTGTCCGCGGCGCAGCCGATCTTCGTCGGCGACGACATCGTCGGCGCCGCCGTCGTCGAGGAGACCACGGCCGCGATCCTGCTGCTCAGGCAGTCGGCCCTGGAGAACCTGATCGCCCTGACGCTGGCGGTCTGCCTCACCGTGTTCGCGATCCTGTTCGTCTTCGCGGGGCGACTCGCGGCCCGCATCCGGCGCCTGCATGCGCAGGCCGAGGCAGCCATCGATCCCCAGGGCCGCATCCGCGGAACCATCGCCCTCACCGGAGCGAAGGACGAGATCGGCGACCTGGAACGCACCATGGCCGCGATGCTCGCGCGGCTGCACGACTACAACGCCTACCTGGAGAGCCTCGCGGGCCGCCTGTCGCACGAGCTGCGCACGCCCGTGGCCGTGGTGCGCTCCTCTCTCGACAACCTGCGCAGCCAGTCGCCGCCCGGCGAGGCGAGCGTCTATCTCGACCGCGCGGAGGAGGGCGTGGAACGTCTCTCGCGCCTCATCTCGCGCCTGTCGGAGGGCACGCGCCTGGAGAGGATGCTCGGCAGCGGCGAGCGCGAGACCTTCGACCTGGCGCAGCTCGTGCGCGGGTGCGTCGACGGCTACCGGTCGGCCTATCCCGAGCGCGCCTTCGAGTGCGCGGTGCCTGCGCAGGCCGTGCTCCTGCACGGGATGCCCGATGCGTTCGCGCAGCTGCTCGACAAGCTGGTCGAGAACGCCCTCGACTTCGCGCCGAGCGGACAGTGCCGTGCGTGTGCTGCTCGCGATCGACGAGGACCGCGCGCGGCTGCAGGTCGAGAATGCCGGTCCGCCCATCCCCGCCGACCTGCTGCCGCGCCTCTTCGACGCCATGGTGAGCGCGCGCGACGCGGGACACGGCCGTGGCGGCCACCTCGGCCTGGGGCTCGCCATCGTGCGGCTGGTCGCGGAGTTTCACGGCGGCACCGCGAAGGCGGCGAACCTTCCCGGTGGTGCTGGCGTGCGCTTCGAGGTCGAGGTGCCCATCGCGGGGCCGCGACAGTCGCCGTGAGCTAAACTGGTCACTCGGAAAACACCCGGAAACGCGACCTTGGCCCGAATCCTCCTGTTGCTCGCCATCGGCTTCGTCATCTGGCTGCTGTTCCGCAACTTCTTCCGGCGGCAGGTCGGCGAGCCGCCGCCTTCTCCCCCGGCGCCGGCCGAGGACATGGTGGCCTGCTCGCGCTGCGGCGTGAACATGCCGGCGAGCGACGCCCGGGAGGAGGGCGGCAAGTTCACCTGCCGCGACCCGTCCACCTGCAAGCACGCGAAATGACGCCGGCGGCCCTCACCGACGGGGCACTGGCGGATCCCTCGCGTCCGCTCGAGCGCGCGCCCGCCGTGGCGGCCAGCGACGACACCGCCTGGCGCACGCTCGTCATCTTCTCCGCGTACCGCATCGTGCTGGCCCTGGGACTGGCCGGCGCCTACGCCTTCCTCAACACGATCTTCCAGTTCGGCGTGCAGCAGCCGGGACTGGCGGTCACCGCGCTGGTGGCCTACACGGTGGCCTCGGTCCTGCTCATCGGCCCTGCGCTGCTGCGCGAGCCGGGCCTGTCGCTGCAGGTCACCGCCGCGGTGTTCGTCGACGTGCTGTCGATCACCGTGCTCATGCACACCAGCGGCGGCATCCGTTCCGGCATCGGCGTCACGCTCCTCATCTCGCTGGCGGCCGCGGGGCTCATCACGCGCGGGCGCCTGGCGTTCTTCCATGCCGCGGTCGCGGCGATCGCGGTCCTGGTCGAGCAGGCGTTCCAGGTGTGGCGCTTCGACGCCCCGGCGAGCGACTTCCTCCAGACCGGCCTCACCAGCGCGGCGCTCTTCGCGACCGCCGGCCTCGGCTGGACGCTCGCCCGCTACGCGCGCACCAGCGAGACCATCGCGCAGCAGCGCACCATCGACCTGGCCAACCTTTCCCAGATCAACGAGCTGGTCATCCGCGACATGCAGGACGGCATGCTGGTCGTGGACCCCGAGGGCACGATCCGCAGCCACAACCCGCGCGCGGCGCAGCTCCTCGGGCCGCTGCCGGCGGGACGGCGTCCGCTGCTGGCGGAGTACTCGCCGGAGATCGCCCGCATCATGGAGTCGTGGCGGCGCGGCCCGGAGACGACGTTCCTGCAGTTCCGCTCGCCGCGCTCGGACTCGGAGCTCGCCGTGCACTTCGTCGCCATCGGGATCGGCGAGCCGCCGCCGACCGTGATCTTCGTCGAGGACGTCGGGCGGCTGCGCGCGCAGGCGCAGCAGATGAAGCTGGTGGCCCTCGGGCGGCTGACGGCCTCGATCGCGCACGAGATCCGCAACCCGCTTTCCTCGATCAACCACGCCGCGGAACTGCTCGCCGAGAGCGAGCGCGCGCAGGCCGGCGACGAGCGTCTCGCTGACGATCATCCGCGACAACGTGCACCGGCTCGACCGCATCGTGCAGGAGGTGCTGTACCTGAACCGGCGCGACCGCGCGCAGCCCGAGGCGATCGAGCCGACCGCGTTCCTCGAGCAGTTCGTCGCCGACTTCTGCACCTCGGAGAAGGTTCCGCGGGAGGGCGTGCGGGTCGAGGCGCGCACCGCGCAGCGCATGAGCTTCGACCGCCAGCACCTGCACCAGGTGCTCTGGAACCTGATGCGCAACGCCTGGCGCCATGGCGGCAAGCGCCAGGGCTCGGTGACCGTGTCGCTGGAGAGCGGGGACGCGCCCGGCCTCCTGCGGCTCGAGGTCGCGGATGACGGCCCCGGCGTCGCGCCCGAGGCGCAGCCGCACATCTTCGAGCCTTTCTTCACCACCGATGCCAAGGGCACCGGCCTCGGGCTCTACATCGCGCGCGAGCTGTGCGAGGGCAACGGGGCGCGCATCGAGTACCTGGAAGGCGGCCCCGGCTGCCGCTTCCGCATCACCCTGAAAGGCGCCACATGAGTGCGAAGGCCGTGCTGATCGTCGACGACGAGGCGGACATCCGCGAGCTGCTGGTGGTCACCCTCACGCGCATGGGCGTGCACGCGGACAGCGCGGCCAGCGTGGCGGAGGCCAAGGCGGCGCTCGAGCGGCGCAGCTACGACCTGGCGCTCACCGACATGCGGCTGCCGGATGGCGAAGGGCTCGACGTGCTGCGCCACATCGCCGAGCACCACGGCAATACGCCGGTGGCGGTGATCACCGCCTACGGTTCGACGGACAACGCGGTCGCCGCCCTCAAGGCTGGCGCCTTCGACTATCTCGCCAAGCCGATCAAGCTCGAGCAGCTGCGCCCGCTGGTGATGAGCGCCCTGAAGCTGCCGAAACCGGCGAATGCGCGCCGCGTCGCCATCGGCGAGACCACGCAACCCGGCTTGCCGCGGCTCCTCGGCGAGTCGGCGCCGATCCGCAAGGCGCGCGAGATGATCGCGCGCCTGGCGCGCTCGCAGGCGCCGGTCTACATCACCGGCGAATCGGGCACCGGCAAGGAAGTGGCGGCGCGCCTGATCCATGCCGACTCCGCGCGCGCGGATTCCCCTTTCGTCGCCGTGAACTGCGGGGCGATCCCCGAGAACCTGATGGAGAGCGAGTTCTTCGGCCACCGCAAGGGCGCCTTCACCAGCGCCGACAGCGACCGCACGGGCTACCTGCACAGCGCGCAGAAGGGGACGCTCTTCCTCGACGAGGTGGGCGACCTGCCGCTCGCCATGCAGGTGAAGCTCCTGCGCGTGATCCAGGAGAAGACCTTCCGCCGCCTGGGCGACAGCGCGGAGGAGGCGATCGACCTGCGCATCATCTCCGCCACGCACCGCTCGCTCGCCGAGCAGGTGGAGGCGGGCGAATTCCGCCAGGACCTCTTCTACCGCTTGAACGTGATCGAGCTGAAGATGCCGTCGCTGCGGGAAATCCCGGAGGACATTCCCCTCATGGTCGCGCAGGTCGTCGGGCGGCTGGCGCGGCAGAACGGCGTGAAGGCGCCGGAGGTGTCCGAGGACGCGCTCCTGGCGCTCAGGCGCTACGACTTTCCCGGCAACGTGCGCGAGCTGGAGAACATCCTCGAGCGGGCCCTCGCCCTGTGCAGCGACAACACCATCCGCGAGAGCGACCTCTACCTGACGCAGGGCATCCCGCGCGACAAGGCGACCGCGCTCGACGGCGCGCTGGGCACGCGCGGCCTCCCGCTGCACGACTTCCTCGACCAGGTCGAGCGCGAGGCCATCCAGAAGGCGCTGGAGGCCACGCGCTTCAACAAGACGGCGGCCGCGAAGCTGCTCGGCATCACCTTCCGCAGCCTGCGCTACCGCCTCGACAGGCTGGGGATCGACTAGGGCAGGCGGGAAGAGCCGACCTAGGCAGCCATGACGGCACGCATCAGGGTCATCAACCTGGACCAGTTCGCCGAGTGCCTGAAGGGGCTCTCGCGCCTGCTGGTCGACGCGGTGAACTCGGGCGCGTCCGTGGGTTTCTGGGCGCCCATGGACGAGGGCCGGGCCATCCTCTACTGGCGGGAAGTGCTGCAGGGCCTGGTGCAGGAAAACCGCGTGGTGATCGTCGCGGAGGACGGCGGCGAGGTCGTCGGGAGCGTGCAGCTCGTGCTGTCGGACCGCGAGAACGGCCACCACCGCGCCGAGGTCACGAAGTTGATGGTCCACACCTCGCGGCGCGGCCACGGGCTCGGCCGTGCGCTGCTCGCGGCCGCGCACGTGGAGGCGAGGTTCCGCGGCCGCATGCTCCTCATCCTCGACACGCGCACGGGAGATGCCGGCGAGAAGCTCTACGAGTCGATGGGCTACACGCGGTCGGCGCAGATTCCCGGCTACACCATGGAGCGCGACGGCAGGATGCACGGCACGACCTTCTTCTACCACGTGCTGCCCTAGCCGGGATCGCGTGGCGCGGTCACATTCCCCGATGCATGAAGTTGCGTCTGTCCCGATGCATGAAGTTGCGTCTGTCCCGATGCTGTGCGGCGCCGGTCCAGTGAGGTCAGGTCGGACCGATGCCACCAAGGGGATCGGTGCGGTACGTGTTTTTTTTGTTTTTTGGCCAACTCACGGTGGAACCGATCGTCGCGGACCTCGCCTATGTCGATCCGACCAAGGCAGCCGAGACTGCGCGCAAGTTCACTTGGCCAAAAAGCAAAAAAAACACAGACCGCACGACCCCCTGTCGATCCCGGGCACAGCTCGTCGCGCATCGATCGGCCTGTCCATCAAGCGAAGCGCATGGAACTGGACACTGAGCGCGCTCGCCGCCGCGCTTCCGCCTGGACAGCGGCGGCCTGTGCGCCGGTGCCGCCTGGTGTCCGTCGCCGCACTGCGACGAGCGGCCCGCGGATGCGCGCGTGGAGCTGATCGTCATCCACAACATATCGCTCCCGCCCGGCGAGTTCGGCGGCGCCTGCATCACCGATCTCTTTCTCGGCTGCCTCGACCCGGCGGCGCATCCCTATTTCGCGTCCATTGCGGGCCTCAGGGTGTCGTCGCACTTCCTCGTCCGGCGCGACGGCGCGGTGATCCAGTACGTGCCGTGCGGGCTGCGCGCCTGGCATGCCGGCGTCTCGAGCTGGAAGGGGCGCGAGCAGTGCAACGACTTCTCGGTGGGGATCGAGCTCGAGGGGACGGACGAGGTGCCGTTCACCGACGCGCAGTACGGCTCGCTGGCTGACCTCACCAAGGCGCTCTTCGAACGCTTTGGCCGCATCGATCTCGCCGGACATTCGGACATCGCGCCGGGCCGCAAGACCGACCCCGGCCCCTGCTTCGACTGGGCCCGCTACCGGAGCGAGGTCGCGCCGGCGGCGTGACGATTGCCGGCAACCCGCGTGGTTGCTCGTTTCGCGCCGCTATTGCTCGGATATTGCGCAGATTCCCGCGGCAAACGCCTGAATTCGCAAGCCAAAATATTGTTGGTCGCATGGCTTGCTTTGCCCCCCGACCTTTACTAGACTTTGTGTCCACGCATTGCCCTAGCCACAACATCTTGTGGATAGCGCGGTGCATAAGCTGTGCATATTCCCCGGGATGAATCGGGCTTATTCACAAACGAATCAGGACCTTGGGTCTAGCCCCGGGTCCGGCAGCAAAGACCGACCGCCGGGGTGTCAACAAGCGGCTCCCCGGCCCCAGAAAAACAGCGTCATCAGAGGAGTGGAACCATGCGCCTGGCGTCCGACATCAATCCCGCGGCCCCCCTTCCCAACCCGGTCCTGAGCGAGGAAGGCGGCACTTCACCGGAGAGATACGCGGACTACAAGGTCATCCGCCGCAACGGCGCGGTCGTCGGCTTCGAGCCGGACAAGATCGCGGTCGCGGTCACCAAGGCATTCCTCGCCGTGGCCGGCGGCACCGCCGCGGCGAGCGCCGGCGTGCGCGACAAGGTGCACGGCGTCACGCAGTCGGTCGTCTCGGCGCTGGTGCGCCGCCACCCGTCGGGCGGCACCTATCACATCGAGGACATCCAGGACCAGGTCGAGCTCGCCCTCATGCGCGCCGGCGAGCACCAGGTCGCGCGTTCCTACGTGCTGTACCGCGAGGAGCGCGCCCGCGAACGCGCCGCGCGCGCGCTGGAGGCGGCGGAGGCCCGCCAGCCCAGCCTGCACGTGATGGTGAACGGCGCCAAGGTGCCGCTCGAGATCGCGACCCTCGAGGGCCTCATCGCCTCCGCCTGCCAGAACCTCGGCGACGCGGTCGAGCCGAAGAAGATCCTCGACGCGACGCTGCGCGACCTCTACGACGGCGTGCCCATCGAGGAAGTGCACAAGTGCGCCATCCTCGCCGCGCGCATGCTGATCGAGCAGGACCCGGCCTACACCTACGCGTCCGCGCGCCTGCTGCTGCACACGATCCGCCGCGAGGTGCTGTGCGAGGAGGTGCTGCACGAGCAGATGGCCGAACGCTACGCCGAGTACTTCCCCGCCTTCATCCAGCAGGGCATCAAGGCGCAGCTCCTCGACGAGCGGCTCGGCACCTTCGACCTGCCGCGGCTCGGGAAGGCGCTGCAGTCCGCGCGCGACCTCCAGTTCGACTACCTGGGGCTGCAGACGCTCTACGACCGCTACTTCCTGCACATCCACGACCACCACATCGAGCTGCCGCAGGCCTTCTTCATGCGCGTGGCGATGGGGCTGTCGATCAACGAGGTGAACCGCGAGGAGCGCGCGATCGAGTTCTACAACGTGCTCTCGACCTTCGACTTCATGTCGTCGACGCCCACGCTCTTCAATTCCGGCACGCAGCGCTCGCAGCTTTCCTCCTGCTACCTGACGACGGTGGCCGACGACCTCGACGGCATCTACGAGGCGATCAAGGAGAACGCGCTGCTCTCGAAGTTCGCGGGCGGGCTGGGCAACGACTGGACGCCGGTGCGGGCGCTCGGTGCCTACATCAAGGGGACGAACGGGAAGTCGCAGGGAGTGGTGCCCTTCCTCAAGGTGGTGTCGGACACCGCCGTCGCGGTGAACCAGTGCTTCGCGCCGGAGACGGGCGTCTACACGGCCGATGGCCTCAAGGCGATCAAGGATGTGAAGCCCGGCGACCTGGTGCTGGGAAAGTCGGGCCAGTATCGCGAAGTCGAGCGCCGCTATGCCTACAACCAGACCGACGCGATGGTTGCGGTGAAGGTGAAGCACGCCATCGATCCGCTGCTGGTCACGGCGGGACATCCGTTCTACGCCATCCAGGGCGTGCCGATGGAGCAGGCCAATCACCGCACGCTGGCCTGGCTCGCCAAGGGCAAGGTGAAAGCCGACTGGGTCGAGGCCGGGCAACTGCGGGCAGGCGACTATGTCGCCCAGGTGGTGCCCACCGAGGTGGTCAACGTGGCCGGGCTCACCGAGGAGGACGCGCGTTTCTACGGCATCCTGCTGGGCGACGGGCACCTCTCGAAGGACGGCTTCGAGTGGGGCGTCTCCGGCAACCCGCAGAAGGACGAACACCTCGCCTTCGCGCGCGCCTATCTGGCGCAGCGCGGCATCCACTTCTGGGAGAACGGCGCGCGGCGAGAACTACGGCCAGGTCGCGCTGGGCCTCCGGGCGCGGCGTCGTGCGCGACGGCACCACGGGCCGCATCGTCGGCGCGGGCGGCGCCCACGATGCCCTTCGGCTACGAGGACCTGTACGACGAGGCCGGCAAGAAGCGCATCGCGCGCCGCTTCGCGCATCTGCCCAGGCCGCACACGATGGCCATGATCCGCGGCCTGCTGGAAACGGACGGCGGCGTCTCGCGCGGCAAGGAAATCTACTTCACCAATACCTCGAAGCCGCTCATCGATGGCCTGCGCTACCAGCTCCTGCGCATGGGGGTGCCGACGGCCGGCCAATACCGCGAGCGCGACAATGCCCACACGGGCACGCGTTCGGACGGCTCCACCGCCACCTTCACGGGCACGACGAAGGCCTACGACCTGCGCATCCCGGCGGTGCCGGAGATCGCGGCGTTGGTCGGCTGCAAGCCCATCGTGAAGAAGAACTGGCTGGAGATCGGCGGCAAGCTCTTCTCGCGGATCACTTCAGTCGAGACGATCACGCCGAAGCCGTTCGTCTACGACCTGAAGGTGGACGCGCGACGAGTCCTACATGACGCAGGCCGGGCTTGCGCACAACGGCGGCAAGAGGAAGGGCGCCGTCTGCTGCTACCTCGAGACCTGGCACCTCGACATCGAGGAGTTCCTGGAACTGCGCAAGAACACCGGCGACGACCGCCGCCGCACGCACGACATGAACACCGCGAACTGGGTTCCGGACCTCTTCATGAAGCGCGTCATGGAAGGCGGCGAGTGGACGCTCTTCTCGCCCTCGGACTGCCCGGACCTGCACGACAAGTTCGGCAAGCCCTTCGAGGAGGCCTACACGCGCTACGAGGAGAAGGCGACGCGCGGCGAGATCAAGCTCTTCCGCAAGATCCCGGCCCTCACGCTGTGGCGCAAGATGCTCTCCATGCTCTTCGAGACGGGGCATCCGTGGATCACCTTCAAGGATCCCTGCAACATCCGCTCGCCGCAGCAGCACGTGGGCGTGGTGCACTCGTCCAACCTGTGCACTGAAATCACCCTGAACACGAACGCCACCGAGATCGCGGTCTGCAATCTCGGCAGCGTCAACCTCGTCGCGCACCTGAAGGACGACGGCCAGGGCGGCAAGACGCTCGACCACGAGAAGTTGAAGCGCACGACCGCGACCGCGATGCGCATGCTCGACAACGTGATCGACATCAACTACTACGCGGTGAAGAAGGCGCGCGATTCCAACTACCGCCACCGCCCCGTGGGCATGGGCATCATGGGCTTCCAGGACGCGTTGCACGACCTGCGCCTGCCCTACGCGTCGGATGCCGCCATCGAGTTCGCCGACCGTTCCATGGAGGCGGTCTGCTACTACGCCTACTGGGCCTCGACGGAACTGGCCGAGGAACGCGGCCGCTACACCTCCTATGCCGGTTCGCTCTGGGACAAGGGCATCCTGCCGCAGGACACGCTGAAGCTCCTGCTCGAGCAGCGCGGCGGCTACGTGGAAGTGGACATGTCGGAGTCCATGGACTGGTCGAGCCTGCGCGCGCGCATCAAGAAGCACGGCATGCGCAACTCCAACTGCGTGGCCATCGCGCCCACGGCGACGATCTCCAACATCATCGGCGTCTCCGCCTCCATCGAGCCCAACTACCAGAACCTCTACGTGAAGTCGAACCTCTCGGGCGAGTTCACGGTGGTCAACGAGCACCTGGTGCGCGATCTCAAGAAGCTCGGCCTGTGGGACAGCGTGATGGTGAACGACCTCAAGCACTTCGACGGTTCCATCGGCAAGATCGACCGCATCCCGGCGGAGCTGCGCAGCCTCTACGCCACCGCCTTCGAGGTGGAGACCAACTGGATCGTCGAGGCCGCCGCGCGCCGCCAGAAGTGGATCGACCAGGCGCAGTCGCTCAACATCTACATGGCCGGCGCCTCGGGCAAGAAGCTCGACGACACCTACAAGCTCGCCTGGCTGCGCGGACTCAAGACCACCTATTACCTGCGCACGCTGGCGGCCACGTCGGCCGAGAAGTCCACCGGCAAGGGCGGGGAGTTGAATGCCGTGCCCGCCCACGGCGGTTTGGGCAGCGGCCTGGGCGCGATCGGCGAAGGCGCAGGCGAGGGCGCAGCCGAGGCGCCGGCAAGTTCTGCTCCATCGACAATCCCGGAGTGCGAAGCCTGTCAATAGCTGAAGGGACGCTCCTCGAGGGCGGGTCCCTAGTTGCAGGCCGGCACCGGTGACGAGTAGACCAGGCGGGTGATCGCCTTGGTGACGCTACGCCGTTGTAGGTGTAGGTGAGCGTGCCGTTTTCGCCGTCGCTGAATCGGAAGCGCATCGTGCCCACGTTCGTCAGGTCGCTCGCGCCGATGGGCGTGAACGGGCTGGCGTTGAAAGGCGGCCCGGAGGTGCGGTAGAGCGTCGCCGAGGTAGGAGCCGTCCGCCTGTCGCTGGCCGGCGGACATCACCAGCCACAGGTCGCGCCCGTCTCGTCGTAGGTGAAGAGGGTCGCGAAGAGCGTGTTGTCCTGGTGCGTGACGTTCACCCCCCAGCCGCCTTCGGCCGCGTTCCACCACAGGTCCTGGTAGTTGGTGGCGGAAGCACGCGGCTCGCGGTCGTGGGCGCGCAGTCGGCCGCGCGTGAGCCGTACACCAGGCGCTGGATGCCCTTGTGCGACCTCCACGCCGTTCACCGTGTAGCGCAGGGTCCCGGAGTTCACGTCCGCGAAGGACGCCGTCATCGTCCCGACGAGCGTTAGGTTGGCCGGGCCGATGGGCGTGAAGGGGTTGGCATTGAAGGCCGGCCCCGTCGTGCGGTAGAGCTCGCCGGTGAAGCTGACGCCGTCGGACTGCATGACGCCGTTGGACATCACGAGCCACAGCGGTGCGCGGTTGGCGTCGTAGGTGAAGAGCGTGGCGAAGAGGATGTTGCCCTGGTGGCTGAAGTTCACGCCCCAGCCGTTCTCCGCCGGGTTCCACCACAGGCCCTGGTAGTTGCGCACCGGCGCCGGCAGGGTCGAGGCGTTGTGTTTTTCGATGAAGCTGGCGGTCGCGGCCAGGAACTCGGCCTCGGTGCCATTGAAGAGGTGGTATCCGCAGCCCGCATCGGTCCCGCCCGTGATCGACACTCGCTCCCGGACCGGGGCGGAAGTCAGCGCGTTGTACGTCGCGGATCCGAACGCCAGGGTGTCCAGCGCGTGGTGCACGACGAGGGCCGGTCGCCTGATCAGTCCAGCCGCGGTACCGACGGGACGGTCCGGCGACACGAAGATGACCCCGCCGGGAATGTCGCCCGGCAGGCTCGCGGCGAGGTCGGTGACGGCAAGCGTGGCTGAACTGCCGCCGATGATCCAGGTGGGGACATCGTGGCGTGCGCGCATGTAGCGGATGACTTCGAGGACATCGTCGCGATTGCGCACCTCGCCGCGGGAGTTCGCGTCGACGAGCGCGATCGCGAAGCTGCGCTCCGCCAGCCCCTGCCGGACGCGGCCGACGGGATTGCAGGCACCGACGACGGTGGTCATCGTCCCGTCGTTCTGGATCCCGAGGATGCCGTCGCCGCCGGGTACCGAGACGATGTTGGCGATCGGGGCGTCCGGTTTCACGTAAAGGAACCGCTGCGTGGCCCCCGCCACGGGGATGTCCACCACGGTCGTCGTCACGACCGCGAGCGCATCCGTCGCGACCAACGCGGCAAGGAGCATTGCGAACGTGCGACGGATTCCGATCATCGGTGCGTGCATGACAAGTGCTCCCCTCACGGCCCATTGCTCCACGCGGCCTGCTGGACGACGACCCGGTAGCCGTCCGCATCCTCGTACGTGCGCCCCAGGCGCTCCCAGTACGGATTGAATGACCGGACCTGCCTGAAGCCCGCGCCCAGCATGGCGGCGCAGGTCCGTTCCCATTCCCCGGCGTCGGGCACGTAGAAGACGAACAGGTCTTCCGGCGTCGGCGTCGGCTGCACGGGGTGCGTCCGGCAGCAGGTGAACTCGAAGTGGTAGCCCGCCTCCCGGTAGCCGAGCATGACGCCGTCGAACCCGTCGTGATCGGCGAACCGCCCGAGCTCGGCCAGGCCGAGCCCCGCCTTGTACATGGCGACCGTGCGCTCCAGGTCGGATACCGGGCGGGCGATGCGCAGGTGGGGGCTCATGGGTCGGGAATGTCGCCGCCTTCCCCAAAAAAGGCAAGGCCCGCCGAAGCGGGCCTTGCGGTAGTGCCGGCGGTGACTCGCCCTACATCTTGTCGGCCTCGTGGCAGGTGCCGCACTTGTTGGTGTACGGGATCGGCATGGCCTTGCCCGGCTCCACGCCCTTGACACCCTTGTTCGAGATGCGCGGCACGTCGAAGAGGTGCGAGGTGATGTCGTTCATCCAGTACTTCTTGCCGCCCTTGCCCTCGATGCCCTCGCCGAGGCCCGCGCCCGTCTGCATGGTCTTGGTCATGTGGCAGTCCACGCAGGCGATCTTCCGGGTGTGCGGCTCGCCGACGGTCTTGGCGGTGTGCTCCTTCATGTCCACCTTGTGGCAGGTCGCGCACAGCGTGTCCTTGCCGTCGCGCACTTCGGCCGTGAGCTGGAACTTGAGGCCCTTCTTGCCGTGCGGGTCGTGGCAGTTGGCGCAGTTGAGGATCTGGCTGTCGTTGATGTAGTGCTTCGAGCGGACCAGGTCGGTCGCCTGCTGGTGGTGCGACTTGGAATGCACGCCGTCGGGCCAGAAGTCGCCCTGCGCGGCGTCCTCGCGCGTGGTGTGGTTGACCAGGTACTCGTTGCGGCTGATGCCGGGGGTGAGCATGCGGCCATCCTTGTTGATCGGCTGGTCGTTCTTCTGCGTGCCCTGCGGACGGCTGTGGCACTGGTTGCAGATGACCATGGAGCGCTCGGAAGCGAGCTTCGCCGGGTTCACGATCGTCGAGGCCTTGCGGCGCAGGGGCGCCTTGGCGTGCTCGGAGCCGGGGCCGTGGCAGGTCTCGCAGCCCACGTTCAGCTCGTTGGGAACGCCGTCGCCGTCGATGTCCAGCTCGCCGTTCGGGTCGTTGGCCGCGCCGGCCACGAAGCCGCCTTCCACCGTCGGGGTGAGCGTGTAGCCGGTGAAGTGGCAGGACGCGCACTGGATCTCGAAGGACTTCGACTTCGGCGGGTCGATCAGCTTCTTCTTCGCCTCGTCATAGACCCAGTCGCCGTGGTAGTCGCGCCAGGGCTTGCGGGTGCGGTCGCCCCATTCTTCCTTGCCTTCGGTGTTGTATTGCAGGAACGGGTAGGTGGCGTTGCCCACGCGCAGCAGGTAGCGCTGCTTGTACACCGGGCCGCCGTAGGTCATCTCCACCGGGTACACGCGCGCCTTGTCCGAAGGATCGCGGGCGTTCTCGGTCTTCAACTTGAGCGAGCCGTCCTTGTCCGTGTAGAAGGTCGCGGTGAAGCTGACCGTCTTCATGTCGGCGGGCGCCTTGAGCGACACCTGGTACTTGTCGAAGCCGCGGCCCTTGTCGTAGGAGTGGAAGTAGAACTTGGCCCCGGCCTGCAGCTTCTTCAGTCCGTCGTTCATGCCCGGGAAGCGCGACGTGTCCTGCAGCGCGCTCGCCTTGCCCACGACCATGATGCCCTGCTTGTGCGCGGTCTTCTTGAAGTCCGCGTAGTCGTCGTGGCACTTCATGCACTTGGAGCTGCCGATGAAGACCGCGTTGCCCGGGGTCTTGCCGGATACCTGGATCGCCAGCGGCTTGGCCGCGAGTTCGGCCGTGGTCATCGCCTTGTTGGTGAGCGTGCCGCCGGGCAGGTGCCGGTCGTCATCGGGGACGACATAGACGAAGTACTTGCCGGCGGCGGCATTGGCGATCGTGAAGCCGCCGCTGCCGTCCGTCACCGCTTGCGGGTACTTGTCGCCGCGGGCGGCGATGTTGTCGTCCATCGGCTCGTCGTCGTCGACGTTGCGGCGGATGTTGAAGGACGGTGCCTTCTTCATCTTGGCCACGTCCGCGGCGGGGACGAGGAATACGGTGGCGCCTGAAACCGTGCCCTTGCCGCCATCGGTTACCGTGCCGGTGATCGCCTGCGCCAGGGCCCCGGAGGGCGCGAATGCGAGCACCACAGTGGCGGCCATGCTCGCGAGACTGATGCTTCTGCCGAATCTCATTGCTTCTCCCCTTGTTTTCCCTGAAAAAACGAAATGCGTTATCGGACGGCGATATGGTTTGGCGAAGCTTATGCCTTTATGGGGTGGGTAGGCCACCCCGGCGTCTGATCCAGATCAAATCGCGGCCGCATCTCCCGCCCGGACGCCCCGT
Source organism: uncultured beta proteobacterium (assembly GCA_963786635.1). Lineage (GTDB taxonomy): Bacteria > Pseudomonadota > Gammaproteobacteria > Burkholderiales > Usitatibacteraceae > FEB-7. Next base: position 387,279 of record CAWAZV010000001.1, read on the forward strand.
TCCGGTGCACCCTTACGGACGACGAATCGGGATACAGTTCCAGCAATCATGGCCGACATCTTTCGCGAAGCGTTCCTCGGCTTCATCCGGGTGCACCTCCTTCACCACGCGGCGCAGGGGCGGATCTTCGGCGTCGAGATGATCGAGGAGCTCGGGGAACACGGCTACAAGCTGAGCCCCGGTACCCTGTACCCGATCCTGCATGCGATGGAAGAGGCCGGGTACCTGCGTCTCCGAGGAGGAGGTCGTCGGCGGCAAGAAGCGCAAGTACTACCGGGCCACACCCTCCGGAAGGAAGGCGCTGCGGGAACTCAAGAAGAAGATCCGCGAACTGTCCGACGAGATCTTCGAGTCGGACCGGGACTAGCGCTGCGCCGCGGTCCGTCCCGAGGCCTTCCACTGCATCGCCGCCAGCACGCGCCGCTCCACCGCGGGATGCGTGTAGAAGAGGATCTCCTGCAGCGGGTGCGGGCGAGGGTCGCGGTATTCCGCCGTCTTGACGAGCGCCGAGTCGCGAGCGCATCGGGCAGGTTCACGGTCTCGAGCGAGTACCGGTCGGCGTCCGCCTCGGAAATGCGGGTCAGGGCGTTCATCACCGGCGTGGCGAGCGCCATGATCAGCGACACCATGAACAGGACCACCGGCAGGCCGCGCGGGTCGGAAAGCGGGGCGGAGCAGCCGAAGGCGCGCGCGAAGCGGGGGAAGAGGCGATCCGCGACCAGGAACGCGAGCATGGCGAGGACCGAGAGGACGGCGATCGCCCGCCACACGTGGCCGAGCACGTAGTGGCCGATCTCGTGTCCCGTCACGGCCTTCACTTCGTCGAGTGAGGCGCCCTTGAAGGCCACGTCGGAGATGGCGATGCGCGCCGTCCCGCCCAGCCCGGCCACGTTGGCCGTGAAGTTGTTCGACTGCCGCGAGCCGTCGTAGACGAAGAGGCGGTCCGTCGGGACGCCGGCGCTCCGGGCCATCGTCTCCAGCGCCGCGCGCACGTCGCCCGGGGGTACCGGCTTGTAGTCGTTGAAGAGCGGCTGGATGAAGACCGGGGCGGCGAGCATGAACGCGGAGATGGCCATTGCCGTGAACCCGCCCGACCATAGCCACCAACGCGCGCCTGTCCGCCGGATGAGTGCATAGACGCCGACGAAGAAGAGGGCGCCCAGCACGGCGGAAATCAGGTTGCCGAGCGCGGACTGGACGAGGAAGTCCGCCAGCGGCTGGCTGGTGCGGCCATAGTCGCGCTCGCGCCACCAGTGGCGTAGATATCCCAGGGCAGGGTGAGCAGCGCCAGCACCAGGAAAAAGACGATCCCCACCACGAATGCCCGGGCATTCGACGCCGCGCCGCGCGAGCCGCGCATCCACGCGGTCCAGGAGCCCCGAGCGGACGATCGCCCAGGCGGCCAACCCGGTCACCACCAGGTTCCACAGCAACAGCCAGTGCTTGCCCGCGGTATAGGCAGCCGCCTTCGCGAGCGTCTGCGCGCCGAGCGCATCGATGAGTGCAGCCGTCGCAACCTGCGGGTCCAGTGCCATGAAAATTCTTCCTCTTGTTTTGCGGGCAACAGTCTATCCTTGGTGCGTAGTGCACCGCCACCCGCTTGACCCACATCAAGGGAGCCTCCAGGCGGGGGGCTAGGGTAAAAGTGTGGCGGTATCCCGTAGTACTCCAACGTAACGGGAGGAAAGAAAGCCATGCAAAACGCACTCCAGATCACTTTCCGCGACATGCCTGCCTCCGAAGCGCTCGAAACGCGCATCCGGCAGAAGGCCGAGAAGCTCGAGAAGTTCAAGTCCCGCATCACCAGCTGCCGCGTCACGGTCGAGGAGGCGCACCGGCACCACAACCAGGGGCGCCACTTCGGCGTGCGCATCGAAGTGCACGTGCCGCACGGCGAACCGGTGATGGCGACCTCAAGCATGACGAGGACGTCTACGTGGCCCTGCGCGATGCCTTCGACGCCGTCCAGCGCCAGCTCGAGGAGTGGACGCTCGAGACGCGCGGCCAGGTCAAGGTGCACACGGCGCCGGCACGCGAACTCTAGCCCGGCACGCGCCCCCCGTTGATGCGGGTCAAGCCTCGCGGGGGGCCGTGGCGTAGGTTGGAAAGGTCGGGAGACAGGATCCATGGCCGCCAAGCAGATCGTATTCGGCACCGAGGCGCGCGCGAAGATCGTCGCGGGCGTGTCGCTGCTGGCCCGGGCGGTGCGCGGCACCCTCGGCCCGAAGGCGCGCACGGTCGTCCTGGAGCGTCCCTACGGCCCGCCCGTCGTGATCAACTCCGGGGTGGTCGTTGCCAGGGAAATCGAGCTTGCCGATCCGCTGGAGAACATCGGCGCGCAGATGGTGAAGGAAGTCGCGGCAAAGACCTCGGACGTTGCCGGTGACGGCACCACCACGGCGACGCTCCTTGCGCACGGCATCGTCATCGAGGGCATGAAGCACGTCGCCGCGGGCATGGATCCCATGGATCTCAAGCGCGGCATCGACCTGGCCGTCGACTCCGTGGTCGCCGAACTCAAGCGCCTCGCGAGGCCCTGCACGACCCGCACCGAGATCGCCCAGGTGGCCACGATTTCTGCCAACAACGACCCGGCCATCGGCAAGATCGTGGCGGATGCCATGGAGAAGGTCGGCAAGGAAGGCGTCATCACCGTCGAGGACGGAACCGGGCTGGAAAGCGAGCTCGAGGTCGTCGAGGGCATGCAGTTCGACCGCGGCTACCTGTCGCCCTACTTCATCAACACCGCCGAGAAGATGCGCGTGGTGCTCGAGGACGCGCTGATCCTCGCCTGCGACCGCAAGATCGCCACCGTCGGCGAGATGCTGCCGGTGCTGGAACTGGTGGCGAAATCCGGCAAGCCCCTCCTCGTCATCGCCGAGGACGTCGAGGGCGAGGCGCTCGCCACACTCGTCGTGAACACGCTGCGCGGCGTGCTCAAGACCTGTGCCGTGAAGGCGCCCGGGTTCGGCGACCGCCGCAAGGCCATGCTGGAGGACATCGCCATCCTCGCGGGCGGGCAGGTGATCTCGGGCGAGACGGGACTCAAGCTGGAGAACACGGTTCTCGCGGACCTGGGGCACGCGCGCCGCATCGAGGTCGACAAGGACGACACGACGATCATCGGCGGCGGCGGCGATCCGGCCAAGGTGAAGGCGCGCGTGGCCGAGATCAATGCGCAGGAGAAGGACGCGAAGAGCGACTACGACAAGGAGAAGCTGCGCGAGCGCGCGGCCAAGCTCGCCGGCGGCGTGGCGGTGGTGAAGGTGGGCGCCGCCACGGAAATGGAAATGAAGGAGCGCAAGGCGCGCGTGGAGGATGCGATGCACGCCACGCGCGCGGCGGTCGAGGAGGGCATCCTTCCCGGCGGCGGCGTGGCGCTGCTGCGCGCCCGGGCGAAGCTGGGTGACCTCCCGGTCGAGAACGCCGACCAGCGCTTCGGCGTGGCGATCGTCCTGCGCGCCCTCGAGGAGCCGCTGCGGCAGATCGTCGACAACGCCGGCGCCGAGCCCTCGGTGGTCCTCGACCGCGTCCTCGCCGGAACCGGCAATTTCGGGTTCAACGCGCTCACCGGCCAGTATGGCGACCTGGTGGCGATGGGGATCCTCGATCCCTGCAAGGTCACGCGCACGGCGCTGCAGAACGCGGCCTCCGTGGCCGGGCTCATCCTCACCACCGACGTCATGGTGGCCGACATCGCGCAGCCGCAACCAGCAAACATGCCAACCATGGAGTGAATGTGAACCGCGCAAGGCAGAAGCCGCAGCCGCATCATCCGCAACCCGTTCCCGGCACGGACGGTCGAGCTGGAGGGGACGCGCATCGTCGAGCGCCCCGACGGCTTCTACGTGCAGAGGATCGCAGACGGCCGGGAAGAGGGCCCCTACGAAAGCCTCGTCGAGGCCATCGAGGACCAGCGCGCGATGGCGGGCGACGAGATCGAGCCGGGCGAGACACTCGCCGAGGCCGAGGCGGAACTGGGTGTCGCCGACTGGATCGACCCGGAAACCTCCGCGCTCGCCGAGGACCACGTCCCGCGCCTCGAGGAGCATTGAGGTCAGCTCACGTGCCGGCCGCGGATGCCGCGCGCCTCGTCGACCGGCTGCGCGCGCCAGGCTGCTTTCCCCACCCGGTCGCGGCGGTGGAGGTGCTCGAGACCCACATCTCCTGGGTAGTGCTGGCCGGCGACTTCGCCTACAAGATCAAGAAGCCCGTCCACCTCGACTTCGTCGACTTCTCGACGCTCGAGTTGCGGCGGCATTTCTGCGAAGAGGAGCTGCGCCTCAATCGCCGCACCGCTCCCGACCTCTACCTGGAGGTGGTGCCGATCACCGGCACGCCCGATGCGCCCGTCGTCGGCGGGAGCGGCGCGGCGATCGAATACGCGGTGAAGATGCGCCGCTTCCCGCAGGAGGCGCTGCTCGACCGCGTGGCGAAAGCCGGCGCGTTGACCGCGGCCCACGTCGACGCCTTCGCGGGCTCGGTCGCCCGCTTCCATGCCGGCGTGGCGCGGGCCGGCGGCAACGTCACCTTCGGCTCGCCGGCGGAAGTCCTCGCGGAGGCGATGCGGCAACTTCACGCTGCTGGAAGCGATCGACGGGCTGCCGGACACGCGCGCACCGCGGCGGGCGCTGCGGGCGTGGACCGTCCGCGAATGCGCGCGCGCTCGCGGAGACGATCGCGCACCGCCGCCGCGACGGCTTCGTGCGCGAGTGCCACGGCGACCTGCACCTGGGCAACGTGGCGCTCCTCGAGCGGCGAGCCGGTCGCCTTCGATGCGATCGAGTTCAACGACGGCGTTCCGCTGGATCGACGTCATGAACGAGGTGGCGTTCCCGGTGATGGACCTCTTCCACCACGGCCTGCCGCGCCTGGCGCACCGCTTCCTCGACGCCTACCTCGATGCGACGGGCGATTACGCCGGGCTGGCGGTGCTGCGCTTCTACCTCGTCTACCGCGCCATGGTGCGGGCCAAGGTGTCGTGCATCCGCGCGCACCAGGCGGGCGTGGCCGATGCCGACCGCGAGCGCTCCGCCGCCGCCTACCGGGGCCACCTCGATCTCGCCGGCCGCCTCGCGCGCCCCGCGGCCCCCGCGCTCATCGCCATGCACGGGCTGGCCGGCTCGGGCAAGTCGAGCGTGTCGCGGGAGCTGGTCGAGGCGCTGGGTGCGGTGCGGGTGCGCTCCGACGTGGAGCGCAAGCGCCTGCACGGTCTGGAAGCGAGTGCCCGGACCGGCTCGGCGCCCGGGGCCGGACTCTACTCGGCCGAAGCCGATCGCCTGACCTACGGGCGGCTCGCGGAACTGGCCGGGGAATGCCTCGCCGCGGGCTACCCCGTCGTCGTCGATGCGACCTTCCTCTCGCGCAGCTGGCGCGAGGCGTTCCGCGAAATCGCCCGCGACCGCGGCGCGCGTTTTGCGCTGGTGGGATGCACCGCGCCGCTGGAGACGCTGCGCGCGCGCGTGGAAAGTCGCAGCCGGGAAGGCACCGATGCCTCCGAGGCGGGGCTCGCCGTCCTGGAGCGCCAGCTCGCGGGGGTCGAGCCGCTGGGCGACGACGAGCTGCCCGACGCGGTGCTGGTGGACACCTCTGCCGGGAACGGATTGCCGGCCGGCGCCTGGACTCGCTCGCGCAGCGCCTCGCGCTCGAGAGCGTTCCACGGGACGGGCCTGCCGCGCGCGAGGTTCCAGGCCAGTGCGATGGCTGAGGACCGCGGCACCTTCGAGCACGGCGCCGACATCGGCATCTACGGGCGCGGGCCTGATGCGCCGGCCGCGTTCTGCCGCGCGGCCGAGGCGATGTTCGCGCTGATGACGAACCTGGCTGCGGTCGATCCGCGCGAGGCGATCGCCGTCGAGTTCGTCGAGGCCGACCCCGAGTTCGCCCTGGTGACGTGGCTCAACCTGCTGCTGGCGCACGCGGCCGACCGGGGCCTGGTCCTGGCGCGCTTCGCGCTCGCGCGCGAGGGCGATCGATGGAAGGGCACCGCCTGGGGCGAGCCGTGGCGCGAGGGACTGGAGCGCGGCACGGGCGTCAAAGGGGCCACGCTCACGATGCTCTCGGTTACGCAGGAAGGCGGCGTGTGGGATGCGCGCTGCGTGGTGGACGTCTAGGAAATCGCCATGGACCTCGGCTTGCTCAGGGAAGTGGACGCATGCACGTGGTCGCTGCCGGCGGACCCCGCCACCGGCCGCAAGGAGGCGCGCCTCTACGGCACGCGCGAGTTGGTCGCCGCGATGGACGACAAGGTGCTGGAGCAGATCGGCAACGTCGCGCGCCTGCCAGGCCTCGTGGGCTGCGCAATGGCGATGCCCGACGCGCACTGGGGCTACGGCTTTCCCATCGGCGGAGTCGCCGCTTTCGACCCCGACGCGGGCGGCATCATCTCGGCCGGTGGCGTGGGCTTCGACATCTCCTGCGGCATCCGCTGCCTGCGCACCACCCTCGCGAAGGGCGAGGTGCTGCAGGTCGCGCGCAAGCTCTCCGACGGGCTCTTCCGCGACATTCCCGCCGGCGTGGGCGAAGGCGGCAACCTGCGCCTCACCGTGCCCGAACTCGACCGCGTGCTGCGGCACGGCGCGCGCTGGGCGGTGGGCGAGGGGTACGGCGAGGAGGCGGACCTCGAGTTCATCGAGGACCAGGGCTGCGCGAAGGATGCGGACCCGGCCTGCGTCTCGCCGCTGGCGAAATCGCGCCAGCTGGGCGAGATGGGCACGCTCGGCTCCGGCAACCACTACCTCGAGGTGCAGTGCGTGGAGCGCATCTACGACGCCGACGCCGCGGCCGCGTACGGCATCGCCGAGGGACAGGTGGTCGTGTCGATCCACTGCGGTTCGCGCGGGCTGGGGCACCAGATCGGGACCGACTTCCTGGTGAGCCTCGCGAAGGCGGCCGCGCGCCTGGGCATCACGCTGCCGGATCGCGAGCTCGCCTGTGCACCGATCCGTTCGCCCGAGGGCGAGCAGTACTACGGCGCGATGAACGCGGCCACCAACTGCGCGCTCGCCAACCGGCAGATCCTCGCGCACCTGGCGCGTGGGGTCTTCCGGCACTTCTTCCGCGATGCGCGCGTGGAGACGCTCTTCGACGTGTCGCACAACACCTGCAAGCCGGAGCCGCACGAGGTGGACGGCAAACGTCGCACGCTCTACGTGCACCGCAAGGGGGCCACGCGCGCCTTCGGCCCCGGGCACCCCGGCCTGCCGCCGCGCTATCGCGCCTTCGGGCAGCCGGTGGTGATCGGCGGCAGCATGGGGACGGCCTCCTACATCCTCGCCGGATGCGAGACGAGCGAGGCGCGCGCCTTCAGTTCCGCGAGCCACGGCGCCGGCCGCGCCATGAGCCGCAACGCCGCGCTCAAGCGCTGGCAGGGCCGGCAGGTCGTCGACGACCTGGCCGAGCGCGGCATCATCATCCGCACGCGCTCCATGCGCGGCGCGGCCGAGGAAGCGCCGGGGGCCTACAAGGATGTCGAGGCGGTGGCGGAAGCCACGGAGCGCGCGGGACTCGCCCGGCGTGTGGCGTTGCTGCGTCCCCTCATCTGCATCAAGGGTTGAGGGTTCAGGCCTCGCGCGCGAGCGCAGGCGCCAGGTGGCGCGTGAACCAGTCCGCCGCGTGGTGCGCAGCGATCTCGAGCGTGCCCTTTTCCTCGAAGAGATGCGTGGCGCCGGGCACCACGAAGAGCGCCTTCTTGCAGTGCAGCCGCGCGTACGACGCATCGTTCAAGGCGAGCACCTCGGTGTCGCGGCTGCCCACGATCAGCAGCGTCGGCGCGCGCACGCGCACGAGCGACATGTCGCCCGCGAGATCCGGCCGGCCGCCGCGCGAGACCACGGCGGCGACCTTGGAGGGCACGGCCGCGGCGAGCTGCAGTGCCGCCGCCGCCCCGGTGCTGGCCCCGAAGAGCCCGACCGGCAGTCCGCGCGTGGCGGGCTCGGCCGCAAGCCAGCGCACGGTATCGTGCAGGCGCTCGACCAGGAGCGCGATGTCGAACCGGCGCTCGTAGTCCGCATCCTCTGCCGGCGTGAGGAGATCGATGAGCAACGTTCCCAGCCCGTTGCGACGCAACTCTGCGGCGACGGTGTTGTTGCGCGGGCTGTGCCGGCTCGAACCGCTGCCGTGCGCGAAGAGCACGATGCCGGTCGCCGACGGCGGCATCTCCAGCATGCCCTCCAGCGTGACCGTGCCCGAGGCGATATGCACCAGGCGTTCCTTGACTGCTTTCATGGCGACTTCCTTCCTGCGAGCGTGGCGACCACTTCCTCGTCGCTCACCTGCCCGAATTCGCGATAGTACTGGCCCACTGCGTGAAACCCCAGCGGCGCACTCAGGCAGACGACCTCGTCGGCACTCGCGCGCACTTTCTCGAGGCTGTCCGGCGAGGCTACGGGCACGGCGCACACCAGCTGCGCGGGCTTGCGCGAGCGCACGGCGTGCAGGGCCGCGATCATCGTCGCCCCCGTGGCGAGTCCGTCGTCCATCACGATGACGATGCGCCCGGCGGGATCGACCGGCGGGTGGGCTGGCGTGTAGAGAGCACGACGCTTGCGCATCGTGGCGAGCTGTTCCGCGGTTTCCTCGGCGAGGAAGCCCTTGGTCGCGCCCACCTGCGCGGCGTAGTCGGCGACATAGGTCCAGCCGGTTTCGTCCACGGCGCCGACGGCGAACTCGGGGTTGCCCGGCGCGCCGAGTTTGCGCACCAGCACCACGTCCAGCTCGCCGCCCAACTCGTCCGCGACGATGCGCCCCATGGGGACGGCGCCGCGTGGAATGGCGAGCACCAGCGGGTGCTTGCCACGAAACTTGCCGAGCGCGCGCGCCAACTCTCGCGCGGCTTCGCTGCGATCTGCAAAAGCCATGGCCCTATCGTGGTACAGGCATCGCGGACCTCGTTGACCGGTGTCAACCGCAGGGCACGCGGGACGCGCATGCTGGAAGTGCCCGGCGAACGGGTCATCGGGTGACCGCGCGAGGGCGGAGGGAGATGGCCATGAGAGTCGAACGGGTCTACACGCGCTCCATCGTCGGCGTTCCGCGCTCCAGCGACCTGAAGAACGCCGCTTCCCTGATGCACAAGTACCACGTCGGCGCGCTCCTCGTGACGGCGTGACGAGCCGGACGAGCCGACCGTCGAGGGATTCATCACCGACCGCGACATCGTGGTGCAGGCGGTGGCCCTGGATCTCGCGCCGCGCGAAGTCACCGTGGGTGACGTGATGACGCCGGTGGTGGCGACCATCGGCGAGCAGGCCGACCTGCACGAGGCGCTGGAAATGATGCGCGGTGCCGGCATCCGCCGCTTGGTGGTCACTGACGCCGACAACCACATCGTCGGCTTCCTCTCGCTCGACGACGTGATCGACGGGATGGCCGCGGACTTCGCGAGCCTGGCGGCCCTCATCAAGACCGAGCGCGTCCGCGAAGTGGCCCAGTTCGAGGAAATGCGGGCCGCCGCCTGACCCTCGGGCGCCCGCGAGGAGCGATTTGGCCCGGGACGGCACTTATCCCGGGCTTATCCACAGGAAATCCACCGGATACACTATATGTCCGGGTCCGGGTTGTACCCCGGCCCCACATCTTGTGCTTTTTGCTTGACCGCGGGGCGCCGGTTGTTGCATCCTACGGCACGGTTCCGAATGCCTTTCGCGGGGTCGGCCGGGGTTGCAGAGGACGACGGATCCAGGAGGTGTGCCATGGCGGTGCATGAACACATGACGCTGCTCGAGGACCTCAAACGCGCCGCCTGGTCGCGCACCTCGCCGGTGGGGGTCCACACCAACGCCTGGGAGTTCCGCAAGGACCGCCTGGGCAACCTGGTCCGCTACGCCGACTACGGGAACCGCAAGTCCCCCTTCGGCTGGGAGCTCGACCACATCGAGCCCCGGTCCATGGGCGGGTCCCCGAACCCGGACAACCTGCAGGCGCTGCACTGGCGCGCCACCGCCGCGCGCAGCGACAACGTGCCCGCGGCGCTCGTGGCAGGTCCGGCGTCGCCGCGGCTGGCCGCGCCTGGAGAGGGTCGGTTTCCCCCTCTCCCTTGGGAGAGGGTCGGGGTGAGGGTAACCAACTCACTCCACGCAGCGTAGTAGATGAAGTGATCGCCACCCACCGCCCCCGGGGCCTACTCCCCCCGGGGCGCGGCACGGGGGGTGAAGGCATATACAAAAAGTGGCGCCCAACGCGCCAGGGAACAGAGGAGCGGCACGAAGATGCTCAGTTTCGAAGACGACACGCCGGCCATCGGCGTCCCCACCCTGGGGCTGCAGATGGTCAAGCCCGACGCGCAACCGGCCCCCGCGCCGGCCCAGGAGATGGGCGCCAACGGCCTCTTCACCCGCGTGCGCGCGGAGGACAAGCGCGTCATCAACGCCAAGACCGACGTGAACCAGCTCGTGCCCTTCAAGTACAAGTGGGCATGGGAGAAGTACATCGCCGCCTGCGCCAACCACTGGATGCCGCAGGAAGTGAACATGAACCGCGACATCGCCCTGTGGAAGAACCCCAACGGGCTCACGGACGACGAGCGGCTGATCGTGAAGCGGAACCTCGGCTTCTTCGTGACGGCCGATTCGCTCGCCGCCAACAACATCGTGCTGGGCACCTACCGCCACATCACGGCGCCGGAATGCCGCCAGTACCTGCTGCGCCAGGCCTTCGAGGAGGCCATCCACACGCACGCCTACCAGTACATCGCCGAGTCGCTGGGCCTGGACGAGGGCGAGATCTTCGCCGCGTACAAGGAAGTGAAGTGCATCCGCGACAAGGACGACTTCCTCATCCCGTTCATCGAGACGCTCACGGACCCCTCCTTCAAGACGGGGACGGAGGAGGCGGACCGGGCGCTGTTGAAGAGCCTCATCGTCTTCGCCTGCATCATGGAGGGGCTCTTCTTCTACGTGGGCTTCGTGCAGATCCTCTCGCTCGGGCCGGCAGAACAAGATGACGGGCGCGGCGGAGCAGTACCAGTACATCCTGCGCGACGAGTCGATGCACTGCAACTTCGGCATCGACCTCATCAACACGATCAAGCACGAGAACCCGAATCTCTGGACGGCGGAGTTCCGGCGTGAGTTGACGGAGCTGTTCCAGAAGGCGGTGGAGCTGGAGTACGCCTATGCCGAGGACACGATGCCTCGGGGGGTGCTTGGGTTGAACGCCGCCATGTTCAAGGAGTACCTGCGGTTCATTGCGAACCGGCGGGCGCAGCAGATCGGGCTGGATCAGATGTTCCCGGGGGCGACGAACCCGTTCCCGTGGATGAGCGAGCTCATCGATCTCAAGAAGGAGAAGAACTTCTTCGAGACGCGGGTGATCGAGTATCAGACGGGCGGGGCGCTGAACTGGGACTGACGCTCGATGTAGGCTCGTGAAGAAACGGCCACCTCGGGGTGGCCGTTTTTCTTGGTTCGTCGAAGTTCCGCTATCGGTAATTGGCTACTTCTGAGCTCGGCCAGAAGCGGAATTAGCGAGGCTTGACTCAGCGCCCGCGTGGGGGGCGTTCCGTGTTCAGTGAAATGCGAAGACTGAGATTGTCCGAAGATCCCCAGGCAGGTCAGGCCACCGGACTGCCTCGATTGCGGGCTGACCCTGGATGTCTGGCTGGCCCAAATCACCCAAGGCCTCGAGTGGCACTTCACGGCCTACGAGAAAGAGCAGTCTGTCGAGGATCGGACGCGGTATGCCGATGCCGAGGATGAAGCCAGGGAGAAGAGGGCGGGGCTGTGGGCGGACAAGAGTTCAGTGGCGCCGTGGGAGTGGCGGGCGGGGGCAAGCAATCGAGTTCCGCAATAGGTACGATAGATTCGGCTTTCATTGTTGTCGGATTGGTTCACCCTCACGGTGGACGTAGATATGTCCTGAGCTGAGACCGGTCAGTCGCAACTGATGCCCGACTAGGTTGGCTGAAACAATCGCCCGGTAACCGTGGGGCTATTTTGGGTAAGTAGAGGATTTCGTGACGCCAAGAATACATTCCTGCTTCAAGGCAATGCTGTTGACTACCCTTACGGCCCTCTCACTTGGGACCGCGTGGCCCGTATATGGGCAAGAGGATGAGTGGAAGAGCCTTAATAGCGAAGCCAAAGCTCTTTACAGCAAGGGAAGCTACAACAAGGCAATGGTCATTGCCCAACAGGCACTCGATATAGCAGAGCAGGCCTTTACGCTTGACCATCCGAATGTGGCCACTAGCCATAGCCTTCTGGGAGAGTTGCACCAGGCGCAAGGCCAATATGCGCAAGCCGAACTGCAGCATGAGCGAGCACTGGCCATCCGCGAGAAGACCCTCGGCCCGGTCCACCCTGACGTGGCTGCGAGCCTAGCCAACCTCGCAGCGCAATTCCGACAGCAAGGACAGTACGCGCGGGCCGAGCCGCTCTACACGCGAGCGCTATCAATCCGAGAGAAGGCATTCGGTCCGGATCACGCTGATGTTGCCAAGAGCCTTAACGGCCTTGCGCTGCTATACAAGCAACAGAATCAATATGCCAAGGCAGAGACTCAATACAAGCGCGCACTGGCAATCCGAGAGAAGGTCTTTGGCCCAGAGCATCGCGACGTAGCCGAGAGCCTGCATAACCTCGCACTCCTGCTACATCGCACAAGGTCAGCATGCGGAGGGAGAATTACTTTTGCTTAGGGCGCTGGCGATCCGGGAGAAGGTCCTCGGTCCGCAACACCCCAGTGTTGCCAATACCCTTCGCGCCCTTGGCAGTAACAACATGGCCCTAGGCAAGTACGCGCAAGCCATAGCACTCGACCAGCGCGCGTTGGCAATCCGCGAGAAAGCCCTCGGTCCGAAGCACCCCAGTGTTGCGACGGTCCTCACAGACCTTGCATGGCTCCACCGGGCGTTAGGCCAGTACGCACAGGCCGAAGAGCTCTACAAGCGCGCGCTAACAATCATTGAGAACTCACTCGGCTTGGACAATCCTGGCTTGGCCACGACCCTCACCCAACTAGCGTGGCTGTATCAGCTGCAGGGTCGACTTGTCCAGGCAGAGTCGCTCTACAAGCGCGCAATAGAAATCTGGGAAGTGGCCCCTACACCAGACGGCCTTGGATTGGCACAGACCCTCAACAACCTGGCGAATCTCCGCACGTCGCAACGGCAGTATGCGGAGGCTGAAGCACTCTACACTCGCTCATTGGAAATCCGGACGAAGGTCCATGGCCCCGAGCATCGCGACGTAGCCGAGAGCCTGAACAACCTTGGTTGGATGTACATAGCGCAAGGTCAAAACGATAAGGCCGCGTCACTCTATAGGAGGGCCTTGGAAGTTCAAGAGAAGACCGCTGGCTGGGAGACAGGCAAGGCAGCCCTTATGCTCAACAATCTTGCGTGGCTCTACAACGCGCAAGGAAAGTACGCGGAAGCTGAACCTCTGTTCAAGCGGGCGCTGGCAATCCGCGAGGAGCTGTTGGGTCTGGAACATCCTTACGTGGCCGACACCCTTCAGGGTCTTGCTGCGGTCTATGTGAATCAGGGGCACTTGTCTCGTGCACTCGCTGCCCAGCGCCGCGCCACTGCGATCTCTCGGCAAAGGATTCTCGCCGCTAGGTCCGACGATGCGGCCGCAATCGAGGCTAGGCAAAGTGAGCACATCTATTGGCGGCACCTAGCGCTCCTTTCAATCAATCCAGATAGAGAGCCGAAGGCACTAATCACTGGTGAAGCCTTCCAAGTTGCGCAGCTTGAGCAAGCAACGGGAACCGCAGCTGCCGTCGCCAAGATGGCCGCCCGCTTTGCTAGTGGAAATGACGCGATGGGCAGTCTGGTCAAGCGCCGGCAGGATGCCAGCGATCGTCGAACCAGGGAGGAGGCCTTGCTGGTTGCAGCCTCTAGTAGGCCACCACATAGTCGCAATTCTGGCGACGAGCAACGTTTGCGTGACAGCACCCTCCGACTGGCTCAAGAACTCGCGACGATAGATGCGGAGATTGATTCACAGTTTCCGCAGTTTCAGGAACTCGCTAGTCCCATGCCGCTGACTGTAAGTGCGGTTCAAGCATTGATGCGCCCTGGGGAAGCGCTGATTGTCTATTCCATTGGTCCGAAGGCAAGCTGGCTCTGGGTCATTCGCCCCAATCATGCTGCGTTCGTGCCACTGCCAATTAGGAAAGGGGACCTTGCAGAGTCGATCAGGAAGGTGCGCGCGCAGGTGATGCCGAACGACCGTGGCCGCATCGGGACCGAGTTGGACGTTTACGGACTGCACAAGCTGTACCAAGACCTGCTTGGTCCTGCCTTGCCCCATCTTGCTGCGGCCACGCACTTGATGCTGGTTCCTTCAGGTCCGCTGCAGAGCTTACCTTTTCAGATGCTCGTGGCCTCCCCTCCCAAGGGCATCGAGTCGTCGGCCGACTATCGCGAAGTAGATTGGCTCGTGAAGCGCTACGCATTGACGGTCCTACCCTCAGTGGGCGCCATCCGCGCGCTACGCGAGTTCGCCGTATCCGACGTTGGTCAGGAACCCTTTGCTGGCATTGGCGACCCGCAACTCACCGATATCCCCGGCGCGTTCAGAAGTATCAGGTTGGGCCCGGACTTTCCTGCCCTATTTCGTAGCGCGGACGTTCGACGTGATGCCTCAGGGCAACCAATAGTCGCTGACGTTCGTGCTATCAAGAGCGCCCCCAGCCTTCCAGAATCGGCGGATGAACTTCGCGCGATGGCGAAAATCCTGAAGGCCGGCGAAGAGTCCCTCTGGCTGCGCGATAGGGCGACCGAGATGTCGCGGTCAAGAACTTTCTTCATGTATCCACATGTGCCTCGCTACTCTCTTGCTGGCGGACGAATTGCGTGATGGTGGAGCCAGGATACCTGTGACCGTGGGTAGACCGGCACGCTCTTGCTCGGCGTAGCTTGTCGATTGTCGGCTCCTTCTACACGAGGCGGCTGAATGGGACGTTCCAGGCAGCCTTTCATGGCCATCTCGCCTACCTTGTTGCATCTGGAGCCTGCGGGTTCTGGTGGGACGCAGATGATCACGCTTGCCGTCTATGTTTTTCTTTATCTGGTTCACGGTCGAAGGTTGCGATGCAATCTACGTGGTCTCAGGAGATTCAACTCTCTCGTCCAGATGCGGGACACTGACTTGCTTGCGTCCGTCGTCCTCTATGGCGAGTGCGGTTTCGCGGGTTCTTTCGCGGGAGCCAGATCAGCTATTTGCAGACCGGGACGACCACCTCGCGTCAGGCGATACCAATTGGAAAGAGTCTGTGTAGCCGTATGACGCCCGCCGTTCCGGCGGGCGCCTATTTCCAGTCGCTTCTAGTTTCCGCTTCGGGTCGATCTTCAGCCATCCTGACAGCGGCACGGCGTCCCAAAGCGGACAATCGCGTTCCCATCCGCGGATGGCTGGGGCTGGCCGTCGGCCGGCGATCTTCTGACGGGATCACCATGAAGGCTCCTTTTCCTGAAGGAGACCTCCATGGATATGGCAGTCAACCCGGTCGCCCCCAAGACGCCCTGGAACAGGGAAAGCTGCTTGGACAGAAGCCGCCCCTGCGGCTGAAGGACATTTGGGCCATCCGGTTCCGCTTACAGCTTGCCAAGAAGGCTCGGGATCTCGCCCTCTTCAACCTGGCGATCGACAGCAAGCTCCGCGGCTGCGACCTCGTGGCTCTTCGGGTGCGCGACGTTCAGCAAGGTAGTCACATCCTGGCCCGGGCCATCGTCATGCAGAAGAAACGCACCGCCCGGTCCAGTTCGAGATCACCGACCAGACCCGCGACGCCGTCGGCAATTGGATCGCGAAGGCTGGCCTGGAGCCGGATCGGTTCCTGTTCCCGAGCCGGATTGCGTCCTCGCCGCACCTCACGACCCGGCAATACGCCCGGCTGCTCGGCGAATGGGTCAAGTCCATTGGACTGGACCCCGCCGCCTACGGAACCCACTCGCTTCGCCGGACCAAGGCGACCCTGATCTATCGCAGGACGCACAACCTGCGGGCGGTGCAACTGCTCCTCGGCCACACGAAGCTCGAGAGCACGGTCCGCTACCTCGGCATCGAGGTCGATGACGCTCTCGAGATCGCGGAGCACACAGAGATTTGAATATTCGGCGCTTGGTGACCGACTTTCGGGTGGTCACCAAGCGCCAGGAGCGGCCATCAAACTTGAGACCTGCGGTTGCGCCGACTCGCTCGCCACGGCCAGGACGGCCTTCGGATTGGTGCTGGCGATCGCCAGAAGCGTGCGGGCCGCGCCGCTTGGCTGCTTCCTTCCCTGCTCCCAGCCCTGAAGCGTGCGCACGGACACTCCCATCAGCGCCGCGAACTGCGACTGCGAAAGCCCTGTCTTGCGCCGCGCCTCGGCGACCGCCGAGTTGATCACTCTCGTCTGGCCGGCCTTCATTTGTCGGACGGACTCGAGCAATTCGGCGGCAAGGTCGCGCTTCGCCTCGGCAGTGGCTAGTTGCGTCTTGGTCATCGGACTATTCTTCGAGGGCACGTCGAATCTCCTTGAGTTTTGCGCCGGTGAGGTTGTCCGTCTTCGCCTTCGCATACAGGGTCAACAGGACAACCTCGCCCTCCGCGTTTCGGGTGAAGTAGATGACACGCACGCCGCCCGACTTGCCCATGCCGGCCCTGGACCACCGGATCTTGCGGATACCTCCCGAGCCCGGAACGACATCTCCCGCCGCAGGATGCTGGGCGATATATGCAGCGAACGCGCCTCGCTCGTCTTCCGTCCAGTAAAGAGGCCACAGCTTCTGGAATAGCAGGGTCTCGACGACGGTCAACACGCCGTGACTATACGCCTAAGGCGTATATGTGTCGAGGGTCCGTATCAGGTCAAATTCGGCCAGGAGCAGGCCGTCGGTGTGTCCGCCGTGAATCCGACGGACCTGACGTATTGCCGGTTGGTATCGCCAAAGGGTGCAGGTCACTTGCGAGAGATCCAGCAGCCTGGGCTGCGGCATGGCCGCTCCCCCAACGGTTACCGGTTCCGAGCAAGCGCATCAGGGGGGAACCGGTTTACCGGTTTGAGGATTCAGGGGGCTGGGAGTAGCCTTGGCCGCTTACACCCCAATGTTGGGGCGCTTCAATTGCCCCACTTAGGGGGCCAGATTATTCGTTAGGGTGCAGGCTATTGGAAAGGGAGCTGCCGGGTCACGACGTCCACTTCTTTCTGCGGCTTGAGGAGGCCGTATGGCGGGCCCTTTGCGAGGGTGATGCGCAAGCCGACAGTGCCTTGCTTGCGGACGATTTTCTTGGTGTGTATTCGACCGGATATGCAGACAAGTCGGCTCACGTGGCGCAGCTTCGGGATGGACCAACAATCTCGCACCCTTCCCGCTTGTTGGCTCGAAGGTGGTAGTTCTGGCGGAGGAGGTTGTGCTTCTGACCTACAAGGCGGAATTCGTACGTCATTGCCAATCGATTCAACAGAAGACGGAGACAATGTTTGTCAGCTCCATCTGGCGCAGGGCGAATGAAACGTGGCGCAATGTGTTCAGCCAGGATACCAATGCACCCTAACAATTCGTTCGACCGGCCGTGTGACGGAGGTAGACCGCGTCTGGCCGCATCCGGGGCATCTTGGCCGGCCGCTCAAAGTCGTTAGGCTGCTGAACAAATAGGAACTGGTTGATGCGATGTGACCATTCGTCGCGCTTGGTCGCTCTGCTGCTGGTTGCTGGGGGCATAACGCTCCTTGCAGCTTGCGGCAAGAAATCAGCCCCCCCACCGGAGCCGAAGAAGCAGGGTCAGTCCGGACCGCGCTTCATCATCTCTGCAGACGAGCAGACCGTTACGGACACGCGTACCCGCCTCGTCTGGAAGCGTTGCGTTGAAGGACGCAGACTTCTCATGAAGGCCTGTCTCGGTGACACTCGGCTGATTGGGCCCGACTCCATCGAGCACTTCATGACTCAGGACGCCTTGCCATCCGGATGGCGGCTGCCGACTTCGGGCGAGCTCTTTACCATCATTGAGGCCAGATACCCTGGGCCCGAGATGAGGCTGGAATATCACTTTGATCCGGATGTGTTCCCACCGCCGCTGGTGGACGAAGGCATGTACTACTGGCTGGGCGACTCAAGCGGCGCTGCATCGGGTGCGGTCATGGGTTGGTATTCCTTCGAGGGCGCACTGCTGAGTCACGGCTTTGCCGGCAGCGCGCCGGCGCACGTGAGACTGGTGAAGAGTGCAACCTGACAAGGTCATAGGCTGACTTGCCTGGGGATCCTCAGGCCATCCGCAACCTGGAATTGCCGATTTCGGCATTCCTGACGTCGACAAAGCGATCCAAAGCGGACAGGCGCCCTCTTGTAGGTGGATCTTCAAACCAGGAAAAATGAGGAACGGGTATTCTTGACCGCGGACTCTAACGGCATCTCGGACTAGCTCGGGTGTCAGGTCGTGGCCACTCAACCGAAGCGTGTACCTCTCTCGAAGGGCAAGCTGTCTTCCCGGCGGCCCATGGTTTCATCGGCGCCATCGTCCGAGCCTTTCCTTCGCTTCTATCACTCCAAAGAGCTCCGAAAGAGGACGCTTTCGCTACTCAGCACAATGGAGAAGGCTCAGGATCCCACCCCGCATCGTGACGCCCTCGCGGAGGTCGTGGTGGAGTTGACGAACAGTGGCATGGACTATTACTTCATGAGGCCACTCAAGCTCGCCAAGGCAGGCTTCCTGTTGCAGCAATCGGCGAATATCGGCATGACTGGAGTGAAGCAGGTCATGGCGTCTGTCATCCGCCAGATCATCGGTCGCATGGAACGCCCGCAGCTGCTTTCGGTGTGCAGCTCCATCCGGCAATTGATGGTCTGAACCCTGGTCCGGCTGCCCGATTGCCGGTACAGGTGTTCCGGGCAGGACCAAAAGATCCTCAGGCGGTCCACAACTTGAAATTGCCGATGACGTTGCACCCGTAGCCACTCGTTTCGCTGGCGCCGGCGTGCCGGGCATGAAGTGATCGTCTGGCCCTGTGCCCGATCAAGTGCCGCAGAACGTCTTGTAGCAGGCAGTCACCGCAGCAGGCGCAGGCTCGGCATAGGACGCCATTTCGGAAGCCTCGTCGTACGGCCGTCGCAGGGCATCCAGCAATCTCTCGAATGGCGAAAGATCGCCTTCATTTGACGCAGCCGCCAGCGCCTCCTCCACAAGGTGATTGCGGGGTATCACCCACGGATTGACGCGGCGCATCCGCTCGGCGCGCTCGATCCCCGCCGTCGCCGGGTCCAATCCTGCCGCGCGATCCTCGCTCGCGCAGCGTTCCCGCCACCGGGGAAGCCACTCGTCCAGGGCTCGCGCATCAGTGAAGAGCGCCCGTATTGGCGTCTCATCGCCAGCTGCGGCATCGGCCAACCGCCGCCATCCGAGCGTGAAGTCCACGCGCCCGGCCTGCAGCGTCGCGAGCCAGAGCTCGACCAGGGCTTCGTCACCCGCATCGTCCGCAGGCTCGCCACGTCGCAGGCCCAGCTTTGCGCGCTGCCCGCGAAGCAGGTACCACTTGTACTGCGTCGGAACGTCGTCCAGGACTTCCATGGCGAGAGTTGCGGCCTGGTCGAGGTCATCGGCGATCAGCGGCAGCAGCGACTCGGCCAGCCGCGTGAGGTTCCACTGCGCGATGGCCGGCTGGTTGCCGAAGGCGTAGCGCCCGTGCTGGTCGATGGAGCTGAAGACCGTCGCGGGGTCGTAGGCCTCCATGAACGCGCAGGGCCCGTAGTCGATCGTCTCGCCCGAGATGGCCATGTTGTCCGTGTTCATCACGCCGTGGATGAAGCCCACGTTCATCCACTGCGCCATGAGCGCGGCCTGGCGCGTTGCAACGGACTCGAGCAGGGCGAGGAAGGGCTGCGGTTCATCGGCAACCTCCGGATCGTGCCGCGCGATCGTGTACTCGGCGAGCTTCCTCACCTGGTCAAATTCTCCGCGGGCGGCGAAGAACTCGAAGGTCCCGACGCGGATGTGACTCGCCGCCACGCGCGTGAGCACCGCGCCGGGCAGGGTGCTCTCGCGTTGCACCGGCTCGCCCGTGGCCGCGACCGCCAGCGCCCGCGTCGTGGGAATGCCCAGCGCGTGCATCGCCTCGCCGATCAATACCTCGCGCAGCATCGGCCCGACAGCGGCCTTGCCGTCGCCGTTGCGCGCGAACGGCGTGCGCCCCGAGCCCTTGAGGGCGATGTCCCGGCGACGCGCATGCCGATCGATGACCTCACCCAGCAACACCGCGCGCCCGTCGCCCAGCTTCGGCGAGAAGCCCCCGAACTGGTGGCCCGCATAGGCCTGCGCGATGGGTTCCGCACCCTCGGGTAGCGCGTTGCCGGCGAACACGGCGGCTCCCTCGGGGCTGTCGAGCGACGCGACGTCGAGACCAAGTTCCTCCGCCAACGCATGGTTGAGGAACAGGAGCCGGGGTGCGGGCACGGGCGTGGGCTGCCACGGGACGTAGAACCCCTGGAGGTCGCGGGCGTACGAGTTGTCGAAGGGGAAGGG
>CAWAZV010000002.1:0-164367 GCA_963786635.1 uncultured beta proteobacterium
CGAAGAGTGCGGAAGACGACCACGAAGAAGAGCGGGATGAAGACGATGCCGAGGAAAGTGCCCACGGCCATGCCGCCCAGCACCCCGGTTCCGATGGCGCGCTGTGCTTCGGACCCGGCGCCCGTGGCGGTGGCAAGCGGTATCACGCCCAGCCCGAAGGCGATGGAGGTCATCAGGATGGGGCGCAGCCTGTCGCGCGCCGCGGCCACGACGGCGTCGACCACGTCCATGCCCTTGCCGACGTTCTCCGTGGCGAACTGGATGATGAGGACCGCGTTCTTGCTCGACAAGCCCACGGTCGCGAGCATCGCCACCTGGAAGTAGACGTCGCGTTCGTAGCCGCGCATCATCGTCGCGAGCACGGTGCCGAGGATACCCAGCGGCACCACCATCAGCACCGCCGTCGGCACGCTCCAGCTCTCGTAGAGGGCCGCGAGGCACAGGAACACCACGAGGATGACAAACGTGTAGAGGCAGCGGCGTCTGCGCACCGGCGGCACGCTCCTGGTAGAGGCACCCGTCCATTCGAGGCCCACGCCCGGGGGAAGCTGCGCGACGAGGCGCTCGACTTCCGCCATGGCGTCGCCCGAGCTCACGCCCGGCGCGGCTTCGCCGTTGATGTTCATGGCCGGCACGCCGTTGTAGCGCTCGAGGCGCGGCGAGCCGTAGTTCCAGCCGGCGGTGGCGAAGGCCGTGAAGGGCACCATCTCCCCCTTCGCGTTCTTCACCGACCAGCGCCGGAGGTCCTCCGGCACCATGCGATAGGGCGCATCGGCCTGCACGATCACGCGCTTCACGCGCCCGCGCTCGTTGAAGTCGTCGATGTACTGGCTGCCCCAGGCCACCGAGAGAGTCGTGTTGATGTCGGCGGCGGCGAGCCCCAGGGCGCCGGCCTTGGCGAAGTCGACGTCGATGCGCAGTTGCGGCGTGTCCTCCTGCCCGTTGGGCCGGACGTTCGCCAGCAGCTTGCTCTGCGCGGCGAGTCCCAGGAACTGGTTGCGCGCCTGCGTGAGGGCCTCGTGGCCCATGCCCACCGTGTCCTTGAGGTAGAACGCGTAGCCGCCGGCCACGCCCAGCTCGGGCACCGGCGGGGGCGCGAAGGCGAAGACGAAGGCGTCCTTGATCTGCATGAAGCGGCCCATGGCGCGCCCGGCGACCGCCTGCACCGACAGCGCCGGGGACGTGCGCTCCGACCAGTCCTTGAGGCTCACGAAGGCGACACCGGTGTTCTGCCCGACGCCGCCGAAGCTGAAGCCCTGCACCGTGAAGAGCGAGACCACGGCCTCCTTCTCGGTGTCGAGGAAGTGGTGCTCGATCTGCTTCATGACCTCCATCGTGCGTTCCTGCGTCGCGCCCACCGGCCCCTGCACCTGCGCGAAGAGCACGCCCTGGTCCTCGGCCGGCAGGAACGCGGTCGGGATGCGCAGGAAGAGCACCAGCATCACCGCCGCCATGGCGAGGAACACCGCCATGAAGCGCTTCGGGCGGCTCGTGATGCCGCGCACCGACTTCTGGTAGCGGTCGTTGCCGCGGTCGAAGACCTTGTTGAACCAGCCGAAGAATCCCGTCTCGGAAGCGTGGTGCCCCTTCTCGATCCGCGTCATCATCGTGGCGCACAGCGCCGGCGTGAGGACGATGGCCACGACCACCGAGAGCGCGATGGCCGAGACGATGGTCGCCGAGAATTGCCGGTAGATGACGCCGGTCGAGCCGCCCAGGAAGGCCATCGGCACGAACACCGCCGCGAGGATCATGCCCACCGCCACGAGCGCGCCGGTGATCTGGTCCATGGACTTGCGCGTGGCCTCGAGCGGCGTGAGACCCTCCTCGCTCATGAGGCGCTCGACGTTCTCGACCACGACGATGGCGTCGTCCACCAGCAGCCCGATGGCGAGCACCATCGCGAACATGGTGAGCATGTTGATCGAGTAGCCCAGCGTCGCCAGCACCGCGAAGGTGCCCAGCAGCACGATCGGCACCGCGATGGTCGGAATGAGGGTCGCGCGGAAGTTCTGCAGGAACAGGTACATCACGAGGAAGACGAGGAACACCGCCTCGAGCAGTGTCTTCACGACCTCCTTGATCGAGGCCAGGACGAACGGCGTCGTGTCGAAGGGCACGACCGCCTTCAGCCCCTGCGGGAAGTTGGGCTGCATCTCCTTGATCAGCGCCTCGACCTTCTGCGCGGTGGCGAGCGCGTTCGCGTTGGTGGCGAGCGAGATGGCGATGCCCGCGGAGGGACGCCCGTTGTAGCGCGCGACAGTGGAATAGTCCTCGGCGCCCAGCTCGACGCGTGCCACGTCCCCCAGCCGCAGCAGCGACCCGTCGGGACGGCTCCTCACCACGATGGCGCGGAACTGCTCCGGCGTCTGCAGGCGCTCCTGCGCGGTGATGGTGGCGTTCAACTGCTGGCCGGGAACGGCCGGCGTGCCGCCAAGCTGGCCGACTGTAACCTGCGCGTTCTGGGCGCGGACCGCCGCGATGATCTCGGCCGGCGTGAGCTTGTAGGTGTCGAGCTTGCCGGGGTCGAGCCAGATGCGCATGGCGTAGCGCGCGCCGAACAGCCGCACGTTGCCGACGCCGTCGATCCGGCTGATGGGATCCATCACCGAGGCGCGCACGTAGTCGGCGATGTCGCGCTGGTCCATGCTCCCGTCCTCGGAGACGAAGCCCATCACCATGAGGAAGCTGGGGTTGGCCTTGCTCACCGCGATGCCCTGGGTCTGGACGATCTGCGGCAGCGAGGGGGTGGCGACGGCGAGCTTGTTCTGGACCTGGACCTGCGCGGTGTCCGGGTTCACGCCGCTGTCGAAGGTGAGGGTGATCGTCGACTGGCCGCTGGACTCGCTGGTGGAGGCGATGTAGAGCAGGCCGTCCAGGCCCGTCATGGCCTGCTCGATCACCTGCGTCACGGCGTCCTCGACGGCCCGTGCGGAGGCGCCGGGATAGTTGGCGCTGATCGTGACCGAGGGCGGCGCGATCGTGGGGTAGCGGGAGATGGGCAGGCGCGTGACGGAGATGGCGCCGGCCACCATGATGAGGATCGCGATGACCCACGCGAAGATGGGTCGGTCGATGAAGAAGCGTGCCATGGCGTCGTCCGGCTACTTCTTCGCCGCGGGGGCGGGTGCGGCGGCGGGGGCCGCGGCGGGCGCGGGCTGCGCGACCTTGGCTGGCGCGCCGGGCCGGACTTTCTGCAGCCCCTCGACGATGACGCGATCGCCGGCGGCGAGCCCTTCCTCGACGAGCCACTGGTCGCCGACGGTGCTGCTCACCTTCACCGGGCGCATCTGCACCTTGCTTTCGGCGTCGAGCACCATCGCGAAGGCGTTGCCCTTCGGGTCGCGGGTGATCGCGCGCTGCGGGGCGAGGATCGCGTTGTCGCGCGTGCCGCTGCCGACGATGGCGCGGATGTAGATGCCCGGCAGCAGCACGTGGTCGGGGTTGGGGACCACGATGCGCAGCGTGTAGCTGCCGGTGGCGGGGTCCACCGTCGTCTCGGAGAAGGCGAGCTTGCCCTTGTGCGCGTGGCGGCTGCCGTCCTCGAGCACGATCTCGACGGGAGTGTCCGCCGCCTTCAGGCGGCCGGCCGCGAGCTGCTTGCGCAGCGCCAGGAGCTCGCTGCTCGATTGCGTCACGTCGACGTACATCGGGTCGAGCTGCTGCACGGTGGCGAGCGCCGCTTCCTGGTTGGCGGTGACCAGCGCGCCGGGCGTGACGCTCGACTTGCCGATCCGTCCGGAGATGGGCGAGGCGATCTTCGCGTACGCGAGATTGATCTCGGTGCGATCAAGCGTTGCGCGTGCCGCGGCGACGTCGGCCTGCGCCTGCTGCCGGGCGGCCTGCGCGTTCTCGTTGTCCTGCTTGCTCACCGCCTCGATCTTGACCAGCTCGTCGGAGCGGCGGGCGTTGAGGGTCGCCGTGTTGAGCGTCGCCTCGGCGCGGGCCAGCGCCGCCCGGGCGCTCGCCACGTCGGCGCGGTAGACCGCGTCGTCGAGCTGGTAGAGCGACTGGCCCGCCCTGACGAGCCCGCCTTCCACGAACAGCCTTTCCTTCACGACGCCTGTCGCCTGCGGCCGGACTTCGGCGACGAGGAAGGGGGTCGTCCGGCCCGGCAGCTCGCGGGCCACCGTGACGGTCTGCGGCTGCAGCGTGACGACCGAGACCTCCGGCGGCGGCATCCCTCCCCCGGGGGGAGGTGCGCCGTCCTTGTGGTCCGAGCATGCCGCCAGCAGGCCGCCGAGCGTGACAATGCAAATCATTGATAAAGCCCGTGCAAAGGGAATGCGCATGGAAGTCTCGGGGGTGGTGGGGGAAGGGTGCCGCCGGGAAGTCATGTAGAATGAACGTTCATTCATTATCTGTCAAGGCGCCAGGAGTACAGCGATGAAACTCTTCGACCCGGGCCTCTGGGAAACGGCTTCGTACATGGTCACGGTGATCGGCCTTCCGGTGGCGATCGCCATCTTCCTGGCGGAGCAGCGCAAGGAAAGGCGCAACGAGGAGGAGGAAAGCTGGCAACGGCTCTCGGATGCCTACAACGACTTCCTCCAGGTCGTGATCGATCATCCGGACCTTCGCCTGCGCACGGGGCGGGGCAACGCGAGCCTCACGCCCGAGCAGGAGGAACGGATGATGGTCATCTTCACCATGCTCATCGGGCTCTTCGAGCGCGCCTATCTCGTGGCGTGGGAGCCGGACATGACCCCAGAACAGGCTCGCCGCTGGAACTCCTGGGAGGACTGGATGCGCGAATGGTGCCGGCGCCGGGACTTCTCCGGGCGCCTGCCCGAACTGCTGCGCGGGGAGGATCCCGACTTCGCGGCGTACATCCGGTGCATCGCGGAAGAGGAGGCCGAAGCCGCCGCGTGAGGCGTCTTCGGGGGGCTAGAATCGCGCCATGGCCGGGCCGCACGAACGCTGGGATATCTTCTGCCGCGTCGTCGACAACTACGGCGACGTCGGCGTGGCGTGGCGGCTGGCGCGCTGCCTCGCGCGCGAACACGGCAAGCACGTGCGCCTCGTCCTCGACGACCTGACGGTGCTCGCCCACCTGAACCCGGCAGCGGATGCGACGCTGGCACGTGCAGCGGGTCGATGGCGTCGAAGTGAGCCTCTGGAGCGAGGTCTTTCGCGAGGATGCCGCCCCGGAGGTGGCCGACGTCGTCGTCGAGACTTTCGGCTGCGATACGCCGGAGGTGTACGTGCGCGCGATGGCCGCACGCCGACCCATGCCGCGCTGGATCAACCTCGAATACCTGAGCGCGGAAGCGTGGGTCGAGGGCAGCCACGCATTGCCTTCGCCGCACCCCCGCTTCGCGCCCCTGACACGGCACTTCTTCTTCCCCGGCTTCACCGCGGGCACCGGCGGGCTGCTGCGCGAGCGCGACCTCCTCGCGCGCCGCGATGCCTTCCAGGCGACCGCGACGACGCAGGCGCAGTTCTGGCGGGCGATCACCGGCGCCGTGCCGCCCGATGGAGCGCTGAAGGTGAGCCTCTTCGGCTACGCGGGCGCGCCCTACGAGAGCCTGCTCGAGGCGATGACGCACCATGCCGGGCCGGTGTGGGTGGTCGCGCCGGAGGGCGCGGCCGCGGCAGCCCTGTCCGCCTGGCTGCGCGGCCGGGTTCCGGGATCGCATGGTCCGGTCGCCGCGTTCGCCGTGCCTTTCCTCGAGCAGGACCGCTACGACGAGCTGCTGTGGGCGTGCGACCTGAACTTCGTGCGCGGCGAGGATTCCTTCGTGCGCGCGCAGTGGGCGGCCCGCCCGTTCGTCTGGAACATCTATCCCCAGGACGACGGCGCGCATTGGGTGAAGCTGGCGGCCTTCCTCGCCCGCTACACGGCCGGCATGGACCGGGCGCATGCCGCCTGCGTCACCGCGATGTGGGAAGGCTGGAACCGCGGCGAAGCCATGGCACGGGCCTGGCCAGCGTTCGACGCGCGCCTGGCCGCCCTGGCACCGCACGCCGAGGACTGGGCCGCGGTACCTGGCGAGCCGCGCCGATCTCGCCACGCAGCTGGCGGATTTCGTCGATAACGTGCTAAAATAGCGGGCTTTTTTCGATATCCCGCCAATGCCGGCGGGTCCAGGAATTCACGGACGGAACAGATGAAAACGGCTCAGGAACTGCGTACCGGCAATGTGTTCATGGTGGGCAAGGACCCGATGGTCGTGCTCCGCGCGGAGTACAACAAGGGCGGGCGCAGCTCGGCCACCATGAAGATGAAGATGAAGAACCTCCTCACCGGCAGCAACACGGAGACGGTGTACAAGGCCGACGAGAAGTTCGAGCTCCTCATGCTCGAGAAGCGGGAAGTCACGTACTCGTACTTCGCCGACCCCATGTACGTGTTCATGGACGGCGAGTACAACCAGTACGAGATCGAGAAGGAAGTGCTCGGCGACGCGCTCAACTACCTCGAGGAAGGCATGCCCGGGGAGGCGACCTTCTACGAAGGGCGGGCCATCTCCGTGGAGATCCCGAAGACGGTCGTGCGCGAGATCATCTACACCGAGCCCGCCGTGCGCGGCGACACCTCGGGCAAGGTGCTGAAGCCCGCCAAGCTCGCCAACGGCCACGAGCGTGCAGGTACCGGCCTTCTGCGCGACCGGCGACAAGATCGAGATCGACACCCGCACCAACGAGTACAAGCGTCGCGTCAACGCGTGACGACTGCGCCGTAGCGGATACGGAAAGGGGCGCTGCGGCGCCCCTTTTCCATCGCACGACTAGGGGAGGAAAGCGAATGCGCAAGCACCGGATTGCCGCCATCGGCGGCGACGGCATCGGCCCGGAAGTCATTGCCGCGGGCCTCGAAGTCCTCGAAGCCCTGGCCAGATCCGACGGCGGATTCGCCCTTGAAGTCGAGCACTTCCCCTGGAGCTCGCCGTACTACCTCGAGCACGGGCACTACATCCCGGAGGGTGGCCTCGAGCGCCTCAAGGGGTTCGATGCGATCTTCTTCGGCGCCGTCGGCAGCCGCGAGGTGCCCGACCACGTGTCGCTGTGGGGGCTGCGCCTGCCGATCTGCCAGGGCTTCGACCAATACGCCAACGTGCGCCCGGCGCGCGTGCTGCCGGGAGTGAAGAGCCCGCTCGCCAACGGCAAGGCCATCGACTGGGTGGTGATCCGCGAGAACTCCGAAGGCGAGTACGCCGGCAACGGCGGGCGCGTGCACCGGGGCCTGCCCATCGAGGTGGCCACCGAAGTCGCGGTGTTCACGCGCTCCGGTGTCGAACGCATCCACCGCTTCGCCTTCGAGCTTGCCGCGAAGCGTCCGCGCAAGCAGCTCACGCTGGTCACGAAATCGAACGCGCAGCGCTTCGGCATGGTCATGTGGGACGAGATCTTCCACGAGGTGGCGAAGGACTATCCGGGCGTCACGACGGACCGGGAGCTGGTCGACGCCGTCACCACGCGCATGGTGCTGCGCCCGGCTTCCCTCGACGTGATCGTGGCCACCAACCTGCACGCCGACATCCTCTCCGATCTCGCCGCCGCGTTGTCCGGAAGCCTCGGCATCGCCCCGACCGCGAACCTGAATCCGGAGCGCCAGTTCCCGTCGATGTTCGAGCCCATCCACGGCTCCGCCTTCGACATCACCGGCAAGGGCATCGCCAATCCGACCGCCACCTTCTGGACCGCCGCGATGATGCTCGAGCACCTCGGCGAGGAGCCGGCCGCGAAGAAGCTGATGACAGCCATCGAAAAGGTGACCGCCAGCGGGGTGCACACGCCGGATCTCGGCGGCAAGGCCACGACCGCGGAAGTGACCCGCGCGGTGTGCGCGGCGCTCGCCTGACGCGCTACCCGTCGCCGCGAGGGGCGATTACCCCTTAAGCTCCGCGTTTCGTGAACCGCGGAGCGATCCCATGGCCCTGAAGCGCCCGAAGTGGAAGCCCGGCACCGTCGTGGTGCTGGAGCACGTCTCGAAAGTCCTGCAAGGACAATGCGCTGCGCGACCCGCACGAGCGCAAGCTCGCCGTGTGGCTGCCGCCGCAGTACGACGAGGGCGCGACGCGCGGGCGCGGAAAGCGCTTCCCGGTGCTTCGTGGACATGGTCGGCTTCACCGGCTCGGGTCTTTCGCACGTCGCCTGGAAGAACTTCAGCGAGAACGTGCCGGAGCGCGCCGCGCGCCTCGTGCACGAGGGCAAGATGGGCCCGGCCATCATCGTCTTCCCGGACTGCTTCACGGCGCTGGGCGGCAACCAGTACGTGAACTCCTCGGCCATCGGCAACTACGCGGACTACCTCACGAAGGAGATCGTGCCCTTCGTCGACCGCGAGTTCCGCACGCTCGCCGCGCGCGAGCACCGCGGCTGCTTCGGCAAGTCCTCGGGCGGCTACGGCGCCATCATCCACGGCATGAAGTACGCCTCGACCTGGGGCGCGATCGCGGATCACTCCGGCGATGCCTACTTCGACTTCGTCTACCACCACGACTGGCCGAACACGCTCAACGAACTGGCGAAGTACCGCCCGAAGAAGACGCGTCGCCGGCACGGTCGACGTGCGCAGGATGGAGAAGGGTGCGGACCGCGGGCTCGACGACGGCCGCGTGCGCGCGCTTCCTCGAGGCCGTCTGGGCGAAGCCCAAGCTCTCCATGGCCGAAGGGCCACGCGATCATGAACCTGTGCATGGCGGCGACCTACGATCCGGACCCGACGGCGCCCAACGGCTTCCGGCTGCCGTTCAATCTCGAGACCGGGGAACTGCTCGAGAAGCGCTGGAAGCGCTGGCAGGCGAATGACCCGGTGAACCTGGTGCGGAAGTACCGCAAGAACCTGGCGTCGCTGCGCGGCATCTACATCGACTGCGGCTCGCGCGACCAGTACCACATCCACTACGGCACGCGCATCCTCTCCAAGCGGCTGGCGGAGGCGGGAATCGGCCATACCTACGAGGAGTTCGACGACAACCACTCCGACGTCGACTACCGGATGGATGTCTCGCTGCCGTTTCTCTACAAGGCGCTGAAGTAGGGTGCGGCGCTTCCCTGGGGGCTGGCGCATCTGGCGGGCGAGGATGAACGGGATCGGCCGGGTTGCCATGCTGGCGGTGGTGGTTGCGCTTGCCGGATCCCCGGCCCTGGCCAGCGCGGCAGACGGGGACGGGGCTGCGACAACGCCGTGCCCGGCACCTGCACGCCCCCTGCGTGAAGAGCGCTTCGTGCCCATCGGCGGCATCGAGCAGTGGGTCACGATCAAGGGCGGCAGTTGCGCCAATCCGGTGATTCTCTTCCTGCACGGCGGCCCGGGAAACACGTTGAGTCCCTACGCGGACTCCATTTACGGCGCATGGGAAAAGGACTTCACGCTCGTGCAGTGGGACCAGCGCAGCGCGGGGAGGACCTACGGACGCAATGTGCCCCCCGCGGATCCGCCGCTCGCCATCGAGCGCATGGCGGAAGACGGCATCGCGCTCGCGGAATACCTCGCCAGGCGTCTCGGCCAGAAGCGGATCATCCTCATGGGCGGGTCCTGGGGTTCCATCCTCGGCGTCCACATGGCCAGGTCCCGGCCCGACCTGTTCCTCGCCTACGTGGGCGTCTCGCAGATCGTCAGCTATCGTGACAACCAGTCCTCGAGCTACTCGAAGGTGATGGCGATGGCGCGCGCAGCCGGGGATCGACCCGCGATCTCGGCACTCGAAGCGCTGGGGCCCCCGCCCTGGGAGAATCCGCGCAATTCCGGGGTCCTGCGCCGCGCAACCAGAGCCTACGAAGCAAAGACGTCCACCCCCGCACCGAAGTCCTGGTGGGTGCGCGCTCCCGCTTATGACACGCCGCAAATGCGCGCCGAGTATCTGGAAGGCGAAGACCATTCCTACCTGCAGTTCGTCGGCCACAAGGGCGACGGCATGTATTCCCGGGTCGATTTGCCGGGGCTCGGAGCCAGGTTCGACATTCCCGTCTTCATCATCCAGGGGGCCGAAGACCTCGTCGCGACACCCGAAGTGGCAAGGCGGTATTTCGACGGCATCGCGGCGCCGCAAAAGGAGTTCGTCCTGGTTCCGCACGCCGGGCACGACCCCAACGTGGCGCTGATCGAGGCGCAGCACCGGATCTTGAGCGAACGTGTCCGCCCCCTGGCGACACGTGGGTAGCGGTAAAGCCAGCGTTCTATTGCCGCCGGGCACGCGCCTCTGGGCGCCGGGAACTAGCGCTTGCGGCGCGCCTTCTTGCGCCAGACCGAGGGCGGCTTCGCGAAAGCCCGCTTGAAGGCACGCGAGAACGAGTTCACCGCCTCGTAGCCGGCGTCTTCGGCGATCGACTCGATCGAGTGGTCCGTGGTGAGGAGCTCGTGTGCGGCCAGCTGCAGCCGCACCTGCGTGAGGAAGCCGAAGATGGGCTCGCCCACCACCTGGGAGAAGCGCTCGGCGAGGGCGGAGCGCGAAAGCCCCACCTGGCGGGCCAGCCGTTCCACCGTCCAGCGTTCGCCGGGACGGCCGTGCACGAGTGCCAGCGCGGCGCCCACGTAGCGGTCGTTCAGCCCCGCGAGCCAGCCCTTGCCGCCCGGCGGCAGGTCCTCCACGTGGCGGCGCAGCGTTTCGATCAGCACCAGTTCCGCCACGCGCGAGAGTGCGGCGGTCCCGCCGGGGCGCGGCGCGTCGCTCCCGGAAAGCGAAAGGCCGAGCGAATCGGCCAGCCAGGCGAGCGGCGCGGTGCCGCGCAGGGCCGTCTTCAGCACGGGCGGCAGCGCGGCGAATAGCGGCTCGGCGAGGTGGCGGTCCAGCGTGATCGCGAGCGTCACCCAGCGCGTGCGCCTGCCCGAGCCGCCCAGCGTCACCGGCGCCAGCTCGCCCGCGACCGGTGGTCGCAGCAACGTGGCAAAGGGCGTGGCCTGCGCGGCCAGGTCGGAACCGAGAAGGTGGCTCTCGCCGCGCGCGAGGAAGGCGACGTCGCCCGCGCGCATCGCCATGGGCTCGCCGCTTCCCGCCTGCAGCACGCACTCGCCCTCCAGCACCACGTGCGCGAAGGTGCGCGAACTCGCCGCGGGGACCGTCACGCACCACGCGCCGCCCGCAGTGGCATCGGCGAGCACCGTGCCCGACAGGCTCGCTAGTCGCAGGACTTCGGAGAGGGCGTCCATGGTGAAAAAGGGGTCAGATCCCTTTTCGCTTTGGGAAAGCGGGGACTGCAGAAAAGGGATCTGACCCCTTTTTCATCAGTGGAAGTGGGCGGCAGGGGAGTCCGCTTCCTCGGGAAGCTCGGCGTGCACCATCTCCGCCTCGGGGTTGGCGAAGAGGGGCGCACCGCAGTCCTCGCAATATTCGGGTTCGAAGGTGCCGGAGAGCTTCTTCACTTCCGTCACGCCGCACTGCGCCAGTTCCGCCATGAGATCCTCGACTGGGCCGGGGCGCGTGTTCTCGTCCTCGCGCCCGTAGAGCGGCCAGACGACCCCGTGCGCCACGTGGCTGTCGCCGTTGACGGTGAAGCTGACGCGGTACTCGTCGACGCGCTCCTCGCCGAACCCTGCGATCACCGCGCGCAGCTGCGCGGGCTCCAGCTGCAGCGTGTTCTCCAGCAGGGACACTCCCGCGCGGATCGCGTAGGGGCGCACGCGCCGGTCCGCCTCGCGGCAGTTCACGTAATAGGCATCCGGCAGCAGGCACTCGAAGACGCAGCCGGGCAGCATCTTGGCGATGGTCGGGCGGGCCTGCGCGATCCACTGTTCCAGGCTCGTCGTGCGTCCCGTGTGGCCGCTCGCATCCTCCTGCCAGCGGAAGAGGGGCTTGCCGCGCGGCGCGGCCACCGAGGCGATGACGAAGCGCGAGTCGGAAAGCAGCTGCGCGGTCTCGGGCATGCGCGCGAAGTCGATGCGCGGAATCTCGCCGGTGACGGCGGCATCCCCCAGGCGGGCGGCGAGGCGGCGCAGTTCCGAGAAGTGCCGCGGCAACTGGTCGACCGAGTAGAGATAGGGCACGAGGGTCACGCGGGCGTCGGCCGCCAGCACGTGCGCCTGCAGCTGCACCTTGAGGGCCAGCGCGTCGTCGCGGACGATGGGCCCCGACGGTATCGCATACTTCGACCAGGCCACCACCGGGGCTGCGATCAGCAGCGACTCCCAGGCGAGATCGCCCTGCATGATGGTGACGGACTCGGAAATCCCCTCGACGCGCTCGATCAGCACGTCGTAGGCGCCGGAGTTGGTCTGCCAGAGGTGATCCAGCGCGCCGTCGAGCGGGGCGTCGTTGCCGTGCTCGAGGAGCTTTTCCATGAGGGCGGCGATCTCGCCCTCCCAGAAGCGGTCCTCGGTCAGGCTGCCGGAGGTGTGCAGGCCGTTGGCGAGGGCGATGAGTCGTTCGGCGTCCCGGGTAAGGCGGGGCGCGGACTTGCTGCGGGTGCGGGCCATTGCGGGGGAACCGGGCGCGGAAACGCCGGTCAAGATGACGATTCGTCGGAGGCGTATTTTATCATTACGGCAAGGAACGACCGGAGCCCACCAGATGCCGCAGTCCCTGAACGTCCTCGGCGGCGAATTGCGCGCCTGCTGCTTCGATCCCCTGACCGGCTATTACCGCGACGGCTCCTGCCGCGCCGCGGAGGAAGACGCCGGGACCCACCTCGTCTGCGCCCGCGTGACGCGCGAGTTCCTGGCCTTCAGCCTGGAGCGCGGCAATGACCTGATCACGCCGCGGCCCGGGATGCGTTTCCGGGGGCTCAAGCCCGGCGATCGCTGGTGCCTATGCGCCCTGCGCTGGCTGGAAGCGCTGGACGCGGGGATCGCGCCTCCCGTGGTCCTGGAGGCTACCCACGAGCGCGCGCTGGATCTCGTGCCGCTGGAGGTGCTGAAGCGGCACGCTCTCGATGCGAGCCAAAGCCGAGAATCCCCTTAAGGGCATCCTCGACGAAGGGGAGCATTTCCTTGCGGCGCAGCGCGTGCGCCCTGCGGTCGAGCGCCGATTCGATTGATTCCGGAAGCTTCGTCATTGCCCTCTCCCTTTGCGTGTGGCGCCGTCGGTCGGTGTCCACGCAAACAATTTAATTGCCATCTGATGGATATACAATCCATGATCCTGGCAAAGGATTGATGAAAATCAGGCACAAATACCATGGGAATCCCTAACGACATGGCGGCCTTCGTGCGGGCCGTGGAGCGTGGCGGGTTTTCTTCCGCGGCCCGCGAGCTCGGGCTCTCACCTTCGGCGATCTCGAAGCTCGTCACGCGCATGGAGGACCGGCTCGGCGTGCGGCTCATCAACCGCACCACGCGCCGGCTGGCACTCACACCCGAGGGCGAGGCCTTCTTCCATCGCGCGCAGCGCATCCTCGCGGACATCGAGGAGGCCGAGAACGAGGTCGCGCGCTTCCGCGAGCGGCCCAGCGGGAAGCTGCGCATCAACGTGGGCACGGCCTTCGGCGGCTACCAGTTCGTGCCGGCGATGCCGGAGTTCCTCGCGCGCTATCCCGAGATCGAGGTCGAGCTCACGATGACCGATCGCATCGTCGATCTCATGGAGGAGGGCGCCGACGTGGGCATCCGCTCGGGAGCGCTCATCGACTCCTCCCTGGTGGCGCGGCGCATCTGCGACATGGAGCGCGTGATCTGCGCTTCCCCCGCCTATCTCAAGAAGCACGGCACGCCCAGGAAGCCCGCCGATCTCGCGAACCACAATTGCCTCGTGCTGGCCCCTTCGCCGCACTTCCACCAGTGGCCCTTCGACTACGCCGACGGGACGCGCAACGTCGAGGTGAGGGGCAACGTCACCGCCAGCAACGCCGAGACGCTGGTGCAGCTCGCGATCATGGGACTGGGCATCATCCGGCTTGCGGACGTGATCGTCGGCGACGCCATCGCGAAGGGGCTGCTCAGGCCCGTGCTGGCCGACGTGCACCACGTGGAGCCGCTTCCTCTGTACGCGCTCTTCCCGCATGGCCGCCACCGCTCGCCACGCGTGGCGGCCCTCGTGGATTTCCTGGTCGAAAAGTTTGCGGATGCGCCGTGGCGCGTCCGGAAGGCGCGGCGTTGACGATCCTCGCGCCCGCCGTCGCCTTCGTCGACCTCGAGACCACGGGCACCTCTGCCACCGGTGACCGCGTCACGGAGGTGGCGATCGTGCGCATCGCCGAAGGCGAGGTCGTCGAGGAGTGGTCCTCGCTCGTCGATCCGGAGCGCTCGATCCCGCCGGACATCCAGGTCCTCACCGGGATCACCAACGAGATGGTGCGGGGCGCGCCCACGTTCGCCGACATTCGCCACGAGGTGCGCGAACGCCTGGAAGGGCACCTGTTCGTGGCGCACAACGCGCGCTTCGACTACGGGTTCCTGAAGAACGAGTTCGCGCGCCTGGAGATGCCCTTCAGCGCGGACGTGCTGTGCACGGTGCGCCTGTCGCGGCGGCTCTATCCCGAGGCGGTGGGTCACAGCCTCGATGCCCTCATCGCGCGCCACGGGCTGGTCGATCCCCTGGACGCCGTGGATCCCGCGGCACGCACCGGCCGGCATTCCGCGCTGGGGGATGCGCGGGCGTTGTGGCGGTTCCTGAAGGTGATCGAGCGCGAGAAGCCGGCCGACGAGATCGCCGCGGCGGTGAAGCGGCTGCTGAAGATACCGAGCCTGCCGCCGCAACTGCCGCCCGATGCCCTGGAGGGCATCCCGGACGGCGCCGGCGTCTACCGCTTCTTCGGCGTGAACGACCTGCCGCTCTATATCGGCAAGAGCGTCAACCTGCGCGACCGCGTGCGCTCGCACTTCTCCTCGGACTACCGCAACTCGAACGACAGCCGTCTCTCCGCCGAAATCAGCCGCCTCGACTGGATCGAGACGGCGGGCGAGCTGGGGGCGCTGCTCCTGGAGTCGCGTCTCGTGAAGGAGGTGGCGCCGCTGCACAACGCGATGCTGAGGCGCCGGCGCACCAACTGCGTGCTGCGCCTGCCGTCGCTGCGCGAGGCACCCGAGTTCCTGAAGCTGGACGAGATCGACTGGGACGCGCGCGGCCCCGGCGCCGAACCGCTCTACGGGCCGTTCACTTCGCCGCGGGCGGCGCGCGACCTGCTGGAAGCGATCGCGGCGGAGCAGGGCCTGTGCTGGCGCCTGCTCGGCTGGGAGAAGCGCGGCGGCCCCTGCTTCGCGCGGCAGGTGAGGAAGTGCCGCGGCGCCTGCGTGGGGGAAGAGTCTCCCGAAGTGCACAACCTGCGGCTCGCAACCGCGCTCGAGGCGAAGCGCATTCCCGACTGGCCGTTCGCGGGACCGGTGGCCATCGTCGAGCGCGATGCGGGGCGCGGCATCGAGGAGGCGCATGTCATCAACCAGTGGCGCCACGTCGGCACGGCGCGCGACGAGGACGAGCTTGCTGCGCTGGCGGCGACGCGCCGCCTGCCGGATTTCGATCCGGACATCCTCAGGCTGCTGGTGAAGTGGTTCGCGGACAATCCCGGCAAGGCGCGGCTCGTTGCGCCCGGCGGCTAGCGCGGAAGGCCAGCTACCCGCGCGCCTTTCCCGATGCCTGTTCACTGGCCCGGCGGCGGTTCCCAGAGTTCGACCTTGTTGCCCTCCGGATCGATGACCCAGCCGAACTTGCCGTACTCGGACTCGTCGACCTTTTCCATCACGTTGCAGCCTTCCGCGCGCAGTGCCTGGATGAGCGCGTGCACGTCCGCGACGCGGTAGTTGATCATGAACGATGACGTGCTCGGCGCGAAGTAGTCGCCGCCCGCGTCGCTGACCGTCCAGATGGTGGTGCCCGGTGTCGGGTTCCCCGCGTCGTCCGTCCAGCGGAAGGCCGCGCCTCCCCACTCCTGGACGTCGATGCCCAGGTGCTTCCGGTACCAGGTACGCAGGGCGACCGGATCCTTCGCCTTGAAAAAGATGCCGCCGATTCCCGTGACTCTCTTCATGCGTTCCTCCTCGATTGCCCGCGTCAAAGCGTGGCCTGCCAGTAACCGACGTCGATCCACCGGTCGAACTTGTAGCCGACCTCGCGGAAGTGCGCCACCTTCGTCATGCCTAGCTTCTCGTGCAGGGCGACGCTGGCAGGGTTGGGGAGCGCCACGCCGCCGATGACCGCGTGCATGCCGCGCTCCCGCAGTGCCGCGAAGAGTCGCTCGTAGAGTCTCGTTCCGAATCCCATGCCCACGCAACCGGGATCGAGGTAGACGGTGCACTCGACGGAATAGCGGTACGCGCAGCGGCCCTTCCACTTCGAGGCGTAGGCGTAGCCGACGATCCGGCCGTCCTGCTCCGCGACCAGCCAGGGCAGGGATGCGGCGGCGATTTCCGCGATGCGAGAAGCCATCTCCGTGGCGGGAACCGCCTGCTCCTCGAAGGTGATGATCGTGCTGGCGACGTAATGGTTGTAGATGCGGGCGATCGAATCGGCGTCACCGGCATGGGCTGGTCGAATCACGCTTGCCTCCATTGCTCGCATCCATGGCTGCCTCGTCCGGGCTCACCGCAAATAGGGTTCGAAGAACGCCTTGGGCGAGCCGCACTTCTTCTCGACGAAGAATCGGTCATTCATCAATATCTTCTGCAGCGGGCTGGTCACTGCCTTGTTGCGAAGGGCCGTGTCGGCAAGGGTGGCCCGCTTCCGGTTCCATTCCGCGGCCAGGCGGTCCACTGCCACCAGGAAACGCGGAAACTTCCGCCACGCGCAGAGGCTGCGTTCGCTCATGGACATCTCCGCGTACGACGCGGCATAGGTGAGGGCATGGGACATGTCGTTGTCGGAGTTGGCCTGCTTCATCCGGACTGTGTGGCCCTCGTACTGCCACGCCGTCATTTCGTCCAGGTTGGGAATGATTGCCGGGCCATTGGTGAGGATCAACAGTGCGTAGCCGGGCTTGAGGACGATCATCGAAGGATTGTGGAGAACGGTATTCAGGAAGAAAGGCTGGGTTGGGAATTCCTGTTGCGGCAGATGGATGTCCCCCAGATGGTCGGTTACCGTCTCGGCGACGAACAGATTTGCGCTCCTGCCGCCATGACCCGTAAAGGTGCCTTCGTGCGCGTTGGCCTGGAACAGGACATGGGCGCCGGCAACCGGCCTGCCATCCTGCGCATCGACCACTTTCATGCGCACCGGCGGCATGGTGGCCGGGAATGCCGGGAGAGGGAGGAGGCAGAGCAGGAGCGCGGTCAGGAGAATCCGGTTCATCGGTTCGCAATCATCCGGTGCGCTACCTCATCCTCCTTTGCCCTGCGTCATGCGGCTGCCGGCCTGTATCGCGACCCACGCCATGGGCAGATAGGCTCCCAACAGATCGAGGGCAATGAACCACTTGGGGGCGGGAATCATGAAGCTCGCGGCGATGCCGCCGCAGAGGAAGACCGCCCCGATCGCGTAGGCGATCGGCACCCTGTACGTCGCCGCGATCAGGTAGGCAGCCAGGGCGCCC
Source organism: uncultured beta proteobacterium (assembly GCA_963786635.1). Lineage (GTDB taxonomy): Bacteria > Pseudomonadota > Gammaproteobacteria > Burkholderiales > Usitatibacteraceae > FEB-7. Next base: position 17,344 of record CAWAZV010000002.1, read on the forward strand.
GCAAGAGTGCCGAGGGCATGTGCCAGGAACGGCATGAGGAAGTGCTTCGGCTCGAAGAGGTGGATCGAGGCGGCCAGGCTCGCGGCGTTGTTGACGTCCACGCCTGGCGGCGGAGGGATGAGGGACGGGCTCAAGATGACGAGCGCCATGTTCACGCCGCCACCGACGACGATTCCGGCGAGGAGGGCAAGCACGTTTCTCAGCAGATTCGGCATGGGCGCTCTCCCGGACGACAACGTGGCGGATTATGGTAGCAGCAGGTCCTCGGATTCGTTGCGCGGATTGTTCACCCGCGTCGACACCACGCGTTCGCGCATCGGCTCGTCAGCATAGGGCCGCAGGAGCTGTGCCGCCACTTCCGGCGGAGCCTGCAGCCACCTCTCGTGGTCGGCGGCGGCGAGGATCACCGGCATGCGGTCATGGATCGCGGCGAGCGCGCGGTTGGCGCTCGTGGTGAGGAGCGTGTAGGTCTCGACCGGCGGCGCATCGGGCTGCGTCTTGTCGTGCCAGCATTCCCACAGCCCCGCGAAGGCGAACACCGGCTGGTCGGCCACGGTGATGGCGTGCGGGACCTTGCGCCCGGCTTCCCCGGTCCACTCGTAGAAGCCCGAGGCGGGAACGAGGCAGCGCCGCTTGCGCAACGCCTGGCGAAAGGACGGCTTCTCGGCCGCGGTTTCGCTGCGCGCGTTGATCATGCGGTTGCCGATCGCCGGATCGCTGGCCCAGAACGGCACCAGTCCCCACCGCAGCATCGCCACCGCGCGCTCGCCGGACTCGTCCAGCCGCACCACCGGCGCCTCCTGCGTCGGCGCGATGTTGAAGCGCTTGCGGATGCGGTCGTGCACGGGAACGTTGAACGTGTAGGCGATCACGTTGCCGTCGGCATCGAGAAAGTAGCGGCTGCACATGGCGGAAAGTATTGCACAGGGTTGCCCCGCATTCGCGGGGCCGGTAACCTTGCGGCACGCCATGCCCAAGACCCTAGCCTGCCCCAGTTGCCGCGCGCCGATGGAGAAGCGGCGCTTCGGCCGCCAGACGCACGGCGAGGTGATCCTCGATCTCTGCCGGGACTGCAACGCCATCTGGTTCGACCAGTACGAGAGCGCGCAGCTGGCGCCGGGCGCGGTGCTCGAGCTCTTCCGCCTGATCCACGAACACCGCGGCCAGCCCGCGCGCCCGCTGGCCGAGGCGATGGCCTGCCCGCACTGCAAGGCCAAGCTCGCACTCACGCAGGACATCCAGCGCAGCAACCGCCTGAGCTATCACCGCTGCACGGCCGGCCACGGCCGGTTCACGACCTTCTTCCAGTTCCTGCGCGAGAAGGAGTTCGTCCGCTCGCTGTCGCAGCCGGAGATCGAGCGGCTGAAGGCGACGGTGGCGCAGGTGCGCTGCTCCGGTTGCGGCGCCCCGATCGACCTCGCGCGGGACACGGCGTGCAGCTTCTGCCGCTCGCCCCTGTCGATTCTGGATGCCGCGGCGGTGGAGAAGACACTCGCCGCCTTGACGGACGCGGAGCGCCGGCGCACGCGTCCCGACGCGGACCAGATCGCCGCCGCGTTCGAATCGCTCGTGGCCACGCACAAGGGCGAGCGCAAGCGCGATCCCTGGACCAGGCCGATTTCGCCCCTGCAGTCCACCCCGGTGATGATCGACCTGGTGGTGGAGGGGATCGGCCGGCTATTCGATCGCTGACTTCAGGAGAAACAGGATGAAGAAGATTCTGGCATTGCTCGCCGTTGCGCTGCTGGCGGCCTGTCAGTTGGTGCCCGTGAAGAGAGAGCCGCCGCCGCTGCCGTTCGTCGGCACGAAGTGGATCCTGATCACGGAGCGCAAGGTGTCCGGGCGAGGCACCCTACCTCGAGTTCGGCGACGGGGCGGTGACCGGATTTTCCGGCTGCAACCGCATCATGGGCCGCTACGTCCAGGACGCCATCGGCGCCGGCGCCATCGTCTTCTCCACGCTCGCCGCGTCCAAGAAGATGTGCGACGGCGTGGCCATGGCGATCGAGGACCGCATGCTCTCCGTGCTGCGTTCGTCGACGAACGTGCGGGTGACGGCCGATACCATGCGCATCGACGGTTCCGCGGGCGGGCTGGACTTCAAGGCCGCGCTGCCCTGCCTTGCCTAGATGTCCACGTGGGTGCCGAGCTCGACCACGCGGTTGATGGGGATGTTGAAGAAGTCGGTCACGCGCGTGGCATTGCGGCTCATCCACGCGAACAGGTGATCGCGCCAGGTCGCCATGCCGGGGCGCTCCGCGGCGCAGACGATCGTCTCGCGCGAAAGGAAGAACGACGTTTCCATCGCGTCGAACGGCAGGCCGTTCTGCTTTCCGCAGATCTCCAGGATCTCCTGCACGTCGGGCTGCTCCTTGAAGCCGTAGGACGCCTCGATCCGCCAGAAGCCCTCGCTCAGCCATTGCACCTCGACGCGTTCCTGGCGTGGCACGTAGGGAACGTCGCGCGTGGTCACGGTCAGGAACATGACGCGCTCGTGCAGCACCTTGTTGTGCTTCAGGTTGTGCAGCATCGCCGAGGGCACGGTGGACGTCGTGCCCGTCATGAAGATTGCCGTGCCCGATACGCGCTGTGGCGGATCGAGCGCGAGGCTCGCGAGGAAGGGCTCGAGCGGGATGCCCTGCTCGGCCAGGCGCCGGCCGAGTAGCGTTCGCCCGCGCTTCCAGGTGACCAGCAGCGTGTAGCAGCCCGCGCCGATCAAGAGCGGGAACCAGCCGCCGGAGAGGAACTTCGACGCGTTCGAGGCGAAGAAGAAGAGGTCGATCACCAGCATCGAGCCGATGAACCCCCAGACCGCGAGGGGCGACCACTTCCACAGCCGCCGCGCCACGATCATCGCCAGGATGCACTCGATCACCATCGTCGCGGCGACGGCGATGCCGTAGGCATTGGCGAGGTTGCCGGAGGTCCTGAAGCCCAGCACGAGGAGGACCACCGCGATGAAGAGCAGCCAGTTGATGAACGGGATGTAGATCTGCCCGATCGCCCGCACCGAGGTGTGCAGGATCTCCAGGCGCGGGATGTAGCCCAGCTGGATCGCCTGCCGCGTCATCGAGAACGCCCCGGTGATGACGGCCTGGGAAGCGATCACCGTGGCCGCCGTGGCGAGCCCCACCATGGGCAGCACGCTCCACTCGGGCAGCATGAGATAGAAGGGATTCTTCACCCCGGCCGGGTCCGCCAGCACGAACGCACCCTGTCCGTAGTAGTTGAGCAGGAGTGCCGGCATCACGAGTCCCCACCACGCGATGCGGATCGGGCGCTTGCCGAAATGCCCCATGTCCGCGTAGAGCGCCTCGCCGCCGGTGAGGGCGAGGAACACCGCGCCGAGGACGAAGAAGCCGAGCACCGGGTTCGCCACGAGAAAGGTCACGGCATGCAGGGGGCTTGCCGCGGCGAGAATCGCGGTATTCGCGGAAATGCGCCAGATGCCGATCGCACCGATGGACAGGAACCAGAGAACGGTTATCGGCCCGAAAAAGGCGCCCACGCTCGCCGTGCCGTGGCGCTGGATCAGGAATAGGCCGGTGAGGATGGCGAGCGTGACCGGCACAACCCAATGGGAAAAGATGGGGGTCGCGATTTCCAGGCCCTCCACCGCGGAGAGCACGGAGATCGCCGGCGTGATCATGCTGTCGCCGTAGAACATCGCGGCGCCGAAGATGCCGAGCATGACGACGAAGCCGCGCTTCCTGGGCTCGCCCTGGACGCTGCGCAGCGCGAGCGCGAGGAGCGCAAGGATGCCGCCCTCGCCGTTGTTGTCCGCGCGCATCATCACCGAGAGGTACTTGATGGCGATGACCCAGGCCATCGACCAGGTGATGAGCGAGAGGAGTCCCAGCACGTTCTCCCGCGTGGGCGCGATGCCGTGCTCCGGGCTGAAGCACTCCTTGAGCGCGTAGAGGGGACTCGTGCCGATGTCGCCGAAGACCACGCCGACGGCGCCCAGGACGAGGGCGGCGACGGGGGTGTTGGGGGTGTGGGGCGCTGCTGCCGGCGCCGCGGAGGAACTCATTGCAGGTTCCGGCGCCGTTCGGGGTTCCGGCGCGAGTGGCGGCGACTATACGCCCGAATGTTGCGCTGCACAATGCAGCCGCCGCACCGCGGAAATCAGAGGACGTAGAGGACGATCGCCGTGTAGTGGATGGCGCTGCCGGCCAGCACGAACAGGTGCCAGATGCCGTGGAAGTGCCTGAACCTATGGTCGTAGTAGTAGAACACCACGCCGGCGGTGTACACCACGCCGCCCGCGACCAGCCAGGCGAAGCCTTTCCAGGACAGCGCGTCGATGAGCGGCACCACGGCGACGACCGCGACCCAGCCCATCAGCAGGTACAGGACGAGCGAGACGATGCGCGCGCCCCTCGGCGAGCCAGAGTTCCTGGACGATGCCCGCGACGGCGAGCCCCCACACGACGCCGAACAGGGACCACCCCCACGCCCCGTTCAGGCTGACGAGGGTGAAGGGCGTGTAGGTTCCCGCGATGAGGAGGTAGATCGCCGCGTGGTCGAGCTTGCGGAAGATGCTCTTGGCCTGGCCGCGGGTCGAATGGTAGAGCGTGGAGGAAACATACAGGAAGAGGAGCGTGGCCCCGTAGATCGAGAAGCTCGCGATCTTCCACGGGTCGGCCTTGAGGGAGGCGAGAACGACGAGGACGACCGTGCCCGCGAGCGCGAGCAGCGCCCCCGAAAGGTGGGTCAGTCCGTTGAATCGTTCGCCGGGATACATGGGGGGTTGCCCCCCTGGGCAGGAAACTGCGCCGTCAGGCGGGCGGCGTGTCGGCTTCGGGGGCGGCGACGGGTTCGTCGCCATCGCCCGACTTCGCCTGCTTGTTCTGCATCTTCTTCTGGAGCTTCTCTTCCTTCTTGCGCTTCTGCTCCAGTTCGCGCTTGCGCTTTTCGAATGCGTAGTTGGGTTTGGCCAAGTTCGTGCTCTCCTTCCGGTCGTTGGACCCGGCAATTCTCGCACGGACGGCCCGCAAGCGCTTGACCCGGCGCAGGATTCGGGTTTCCGCCCCGCCGCCGCAGGTCCTAGGACGCGCCCTCGAGGATGGCCGCGAAGCCCTCGCGGAAGGTGGGATAGCGGAAGCGAAAGCCCTCGGCGCGAAGGCGGGCGCTGGAAATGCGCTTGTTGCCGCCGCGTTGCAACACGTCGGGCGCGTCCGCGCCCACGGGCGGCGGTCGCAGTTCCAGGCGCGCGGCGATCCAGTCGAGGATTTCGCCCATCGGCGTGGGCGCTTCGTCGCTCCCCAGGTACAGGCTCTGCAGGGAGATTCTCTCGACCAGGTGCACGATGGCGCGCGCGCAGTCGTCGCGGTGGATGCGGTTGGTCACGGCGGCGCGCGACTTCTCGGAAACGGGCGAACCTGCCTTCACCAGGCGCACGAGCCGGTCGCGCCCGGGCCCGTAGATGCCGGAGAAGCGGATGGTCACGGCCTCGAACGGCGCTGCGGCGACAAGCGCCTCGCCTTCCAGGATCGTCCTGCCGGAAAAGCCCTTCGGAACCGCGGGAGACGTTTCGTCCAGCGACGGCTCCGTCGTCCTGCCCGTAGACGCCGGTGGACGAGACGAAGACCAGGCGCCGGGCGCCGCCCGCCGCGGCTGCCGTGATGACGCGCCCCAGACCCTCGACATAGGCGGCGCGGTAGGCCTCCTCGCTGAAGCCGTCCGCGGAGACGCAATACACCACGCAATCGGCCTCGCGCAGGGCGGCCGGATACGACTCGGGGCGCAGGACATCCATGGCGTGCGCGTGCGGGACGGCGCCGGGAGTGCGCCGGCCGATGTCGACGGTGTGGCCCGACCGCGCCAGGTACTCCGCCGCGAGCGCTCCCACATAGCCGGCGCCGGCGATGAACACGCGTGCCATCAGGCGAGCACCAGGGCGAGGGCGAACCCGTCGTAGCCCTTGCTGCCCACCGTCTGGATGGCGGTGGCGGAAATGCGCGGCTCGGCGGCCATCATCTGGTTCAGGCGGCGCACGCCGAGCACCGCCGCATCGCTGCTGGCGGCATCGGCAACCGCGCCGCCGCGCACCACGTTGTCGACGACGATCACGGTGCCGCGTCGCGACAGCTTGAGCGCCCACGCGAAGTACTCCGGGTTCGACGGCTTGTCCGCGTCGATGAAGACGAGGTCGAAGGGTCCGGCCGACTCGTGCTCCAGCTCGGGCAGCGTGTCGATGGCGCGCCCCAGGCGCACCTGCGTGACGTTGGCGAGCCCCGCGCGCGCGAGATTGGCGCGGGCGACCTCGGCATGCTTCGCATCGACCTCGAGCGTGACGAGGCGCCCGCCGCCCGGCGGCAGCGCGCGCGCGAGCCAGATGGCGCTGTAGCCGCCGAGCGTGCCGATCTCGAGGATGTTGCGGGCCCCCTGCACGCGTGCAAGCAGGTGGAGGAATTTTCCCTGCGCGGGCGAGACGTTGATGTTCGGAAGTCCGGCCGCGAGGCTCGCCTGGAGGGCTGCCTCCAGGACCGCATCGGGCAGGACCAGCGTGTCGTTGAGGTAATCGTCGACGGCGTTCCAGGTTTCCTGTGTCATGCCGGCAAGACTATCACCATGGTGCGAAGAGCAGCCTCACGCGCTTCACCAGCACGGGGGTGACAGGCAGGTGCTCGAAAGGCGCCCGGTCCTTCGTGACGGGCACCTGGGCGATGCGCTCGACGACCTCCCAACCGGAAACGACGCGGCCGAACACCGTGTAGCCCTCGATCTCGGTGCCGGCAGGCGCAACCTGCGGCCCGCGCGGCGTGGGCACCCGCGTGGCGGTCTCGAAACGCCGATAGTCGAGGAAATCGTTGTCCTGCAGGTTGAAGAAGAAGCCGTGCGGCGCGAGTCCGTGGCTTGGCGCATTGCCGCGCACCATCGCAACGGTGCCGCGGCGGTTCCTGATGCCGTTCTTCGCTTCGGACTCGAAGGGTGCGACGCGAGCCGTGGGCCAGATGGCGTGCGGGTCGGGGCCCTCCGGGTGCGGCCTGAACTCGCCGCCCTGCACGACGAAGTCCTTCACCACGCGGTGGAAGAGCGAATTGTCGTAGGCGCCCGCCCTGGCGAACGCGGTGAAGGCAGCGACCGACTTCGGGGCGTTCCTCGCGTCGAGTTCGATGGTGATGTTGCCCAGAGTCGTCTCCAGCACGGCGTGGTGTGGTGCGGCGGCGCTTGCCGCGAGGGAGAGTGCGAGGAGGGCGACGGCGAGCAGTCTCATGGCGGGTCCTCAGCAACCCTGCGACTGGAAGGACGAGACGCGCTTCAGCACCCGCCCCGGCTCGTCGGTGCGTGTCCAGGTGTGGCTCATGGCGTTGTTGTAATGCGGCATCCAGTCGATCGTGAGCGAAAGCCGGCCGCTGCCGTCCAGGTCGCCGGCCGTGAGGCTCATCGTGCCTTCGTCCATGCGCGGTTGCGTGACCAGGAGCGGCTGCTTCACGCCTTTGTGCTGGATGGAAACGACGAGCGTGAGCCCGCCGCCGCTGCCATAGGCGCCGAAGGGCAGTTGCGGGGAGTACTGCGGGCCTTCCGCGAGTCCCTGCCAGGTCGGCACCAGTTCCGCCAGCATGCGGTAGCTCTCGCCCGCAAAGGTGAACACCAGGTCGCGCTTCACCCCCGGCGTCAGGGCAACACTCTGCGAAAGCTGCGGACCGGGAACGCCTGCACGCGAGGGTTCCACGTCGCGCGGGTTCGCGTAGATCGCGACTCCCTTTCACCCTCATGGGTCCGGAGAGGGCGTAGGCCGCCGGGCTGGCCGCCGTTGCCCCCGGCACCTTGTATTCCGGGTACGGGAGTGGCGAGTTGGCATGACGCCAGGTTTCGTACTCGCCCTCCTCGATACCGGAGGAGAATCCGTTTTCCGGTTTGTCGGGATCATCGGTCACGCCCACGGCCGTGTAGCTGCCGTCGGCGCGGCTCACGGAGAGGACATGGTCGATCTCGCCCGTGAGGAGCGTGCGGCGCAGGAGGAAGTCGGGCCGCCCGTCCTGCGTGAGGTCGCCTGCCCAAAGCACTTCCTGGGCGCGCAGGATGAGCCCCGCATGGCGGTCCAGGACAGTGCGTCGCGCGCTTCCGGCGCCCTCCACGGTGAGTTGCATCGAGCCCGGGAGAATGCGGCCGTGAGGTCCCTTCACGTAGCTCGCCCGCAATGTCCAGCGCTTGCCGCCCAGGTCGAAGTCGCGCTTCCAGCCTTCGCGCATCGTCTCGTCGAGGTTGACGCCCGGGATCGTCCCGGTAGGGAGCTCGCCGGCGCCCGGACCGTCACCGTGCGGGGAGACGCGGAAGACCATCAGCGGCAGAACCGCGTAGTCGGGCTCGGCAAGGCGCGGGTCTGCCTCCATGCGCTTCCAGTTGAAGGGGCCGGCGCGCTCGCGAAAGCCGCGGAAGTTTTCGAGCTGCAGCTCGCCTTCGCGCCAGATGAGCGCATACCAGGGTGTGGAGCCCTTCGTGCCGACGCCGAGCTGGCTGGCGTGGTCGGCAAGCGAGCGGCCTTCCAGGGCCTGCGGTGCCAGGGACAGGGGCAGCAGGTAGTCGATGGAGGGGGCGGCTCCGGCAGCAAGGGAAGCCGCGCCGATGAGGAGATGGGCAATCGCGATGCGGACCGTCTTCATGAAATGGCGCCGGGTTTCGATGCCCGCAGTATGGACCGCGGACGCATCGGGAATCTGTCCGGCCCGCGATCGATTCTGGCAAACCGCGGGCAATCGCGGCGGCGTCGCCTCGCTACTTGTCGATGCTCTTCTTCGCCATCGCCGCGACCGATTTCTCGATGATCTCCTGCAGCACGGCGAGGTCCACGTCGGAGAGCCGCTTCAGGTACAGGCAGGACTTGCCGGTCTTGTGCTTGCCGAGCCTTGCCAGCAGGTCGGCGTTGTCGTCGAAGCCCGGCATGATGTAGAGCGTGAGGTCGTTCTTGCGCGGGGAGAACGCCGTCACCGGCCAGTCGCCCTCGCGACCGCTTGCGTACTTGTAGCGGTAGGTGCCGAATCCCACGATGCTGGTGCCCCACAGCACCGGCCTGGCGCCGGTGGCCTCCTGCATGAGCTTGGCCACGAGCTTGCAGTCCCTGCGTCGCTCGGCATCGGGAATCGTTGCCAGGAACGCGGCCACGCTCGCCTTCGTCGGCTGGGTCTTCGCTTCGGCCATGGTCCCCTTCTCGATCGCGCGTTGCGCTCAGGCCCCGCGGAGGGCGTCCAGTCCCGCCAGCGCCTCCCGGCGCCGCGCTTCCACTTCCGCGGGCGCGCTCACCGTGATTCCGAGGTCGCGCAGCAACCCGTTGGACAGGCCATAGATCCAGCCGTGCACCGACACATCCTGGCCGCGCTCCCAGGCATCGCGCAGGATGGAGGTCTCGCAGACGTTGACCACCTGCTCGATCACGTTCAGTTCGCAGAGGCGGTCGGCCTGTGCGGCGGCCTCGGAGAGGACGGAGATCAGGTCGGCGTGCATGTTGCGCACGTCCTGCACGTGGCGCAGCCAGTTCTCGACGAGACCGACCCGGTCGCGGCCCAGCGCCGCGCGCACGCCGCTGCAGCCGTAGTGGCCGCAGACGATGACGTGGCGCACCTTGAGGAACTCGACGGCGAACTGGATCACCGAGAGGCAGTTCAGGTCGGTGTGCACGACCACGTTGGCGACGTTCCGGTGCACGAAGAGCTCGCCGGGCAGGAGCCCGACGATCTCGTTGGCGGGCACGCGGCTGTCGGCGCAGCCGATCCACAGGTAACCGGGCGACTGCTGCTGCGAGAGCTTCTCGAAGAAGGCCGGATCCTGCCGGCGGATGCTTTTCGGACCAGGTCTTGTTGTTGTCGAACAGGCGGGAGAGGGAGCGCATGGCGGGGCGTTCAGGGACGGGTGGCTGGACGGCGGTGATTATCGACCCAGTATGCCCACAGCACCAGCAGCCACTGCGCCTGCCCGACCCATGCGATGGCCTCCACGCTTGGCGGCGGCGCGCCGGGATAAAGCGGCAGATCGGGCTGGTGCACGATGGCGTCGAGCAGCCAATGACTCACGACCAGCGCGGCGACGACGAGGGCGCCGCGGCGATCCTTGCGCAGCACCAGGAAGGCCCCTCCCAGGAACAGCCATCCGAGCGAAACACCCGGGACCAGCTTCCTGGCGGCGAAGCCCGCCGCGAAATGGCCGATGAACATCGCGCCAGCCTACTTCCCGCGTTCCAGCAATGCCTTCAGGTCGGCGAAGGGTGAGTGGGTCGCGCCCTGGACCTTCGCTTCGCCGCCGCCGGTGGCCTCCAGCTGCCGCTGGTGCTCGTTGTCGTGGCAGTACACGCACAGGAGCTCCCAGTTGCTGCCATCCGGCGGGTTGTTGTCGTGGTTGTGGTCGCGGTGGTGCACGGTGAGTTCGCGCACGTTCGCGCGCGTGAAGGTGCGCGCGCAGCGGCCGCAGACCCAGGGGTAGATCTTCAGCGCCTGGTCGCGGTAGGTGAGGGCGCGCGCATCCGCGGCGCGACGGGCGTCGGCGACGATGCGGTCGAGCTTGCCGGGGTCCGCCATGAGCTTCCCGTCTAGCGCAGGCGCGTCACCCGCGGCGAGCGGTTGGTGCCCTGGATCTCGAGGTAGTAGGCGCCCAGCGCCCCGCGCCGCACGCGCACCTGCGGATTGACGATGTCGTGATAACCCTTGCTGTCGTCGGCGATCTGCCAGACCTGGCCGTTGGCGAACCGGATGTTTTCGCGCGGACCCCAGCCCTCGAAGCGCCCGGGGATGGTGCTTTCGATCGCTTCGAGCGCGACCTCGCGGTCCTTCTGCGGCAGGCCGAACTGCTCCACCTTTTCCTGCGGCCTGGCTTGCGCGCGCCGACGCCGAGGAGGATGACGAAGCGGACGAGGATGTCGATGCGGGTGCGGGCGTGCCGGCAGCCTTGCCCGGGCTCGACGGCACGGCGAGCGCGTCGTAGCAGGCGAGCCGCGCGGCGGATTCCTTGATGGTGCGGCAGCGCAGCAGGCCGGCGTCGTCGGCGAGGGCGGTTCCGGAAACGAGAAGCAGGACGAGGATGGCCCTCATGGCGTGAGTTCCGAATGGTGACGAGACCGGCATTCTGTCGGCGTGGCGGGGCCGGGTCAAACCGGGGCAGGCGCGGGCGGCGCGGTTTCGTAGGAGAAAAGCCAGAAATTCTGCAGGCTGCGGTACTCGGGGCGCGCTCCCACACCGGCGATCATCGCCTCCAGTTCGGCCTGGGCCGGGAAGTTCTTGAGCACGCGGTGCATCGAGCCGTCCTTGAGGCGGCGGTTCTGGTAGGTGTTGCCCTGCGCGTCGCGCTCGGCAATCGGCAGCTCGATGCACTGGACTTCGGAATTGTCGAGGAACACCACGCGCGCGCCGGGCAGCAGCAGGCGATGCAGGCTGGCGAGGAACTCGCTGCGCCTGCCTATGGGCACGTGCGAGAGCCACAGGCCAGCGTAGGCGGCGTTGAACCGGCCGAGGCTCGCGGGCAGGTCGTAGGCATCGGCCAGTTCGAAGCGAACCGCCTGCACGCCCGGGCGCGCCCTCGCGAGCGCGAGCGGTTCCGCCGTGGCATCCGTTGCGGTCATCGCACCCGCGGCGGGCGCGATGAACTGTGTCCAGTAGCCGGTCCCGCAGGCGACCTCGAGCAACGTGCGCCCGGAAAAAGTCGCGGGAAGGAAATTACGCAGGAAGGCGATGTCGTCACGCCGCTCCGGCTTCCCGTACACGTCGTCATAGTACGGGGCGCGCGCGGCGTAGTAGGCCTGCATCGAATCGTCGTGGGATGGCAACGGGGAACTCCGGGAATCCGTCGGGCAGTGGCCCCGTTGGACATGTTGCCCGCAACCGCCCAACAATGCACGGCATCGGCCTGCCACGGAGACATCCATGGCCATGAAATCGCGTCCTCTGCGCAACGTCACGCCCGACAAGGTCGATCTCCGCGATCGCCCCTACCAGCCCTCGGTGGCCATCGCGCCGTCGCCGGCCTTCCGCGCGAAAGCGAGGCTCGCCGTGCTGGACCAGGGGGAAGCAGCGCCTGCACGGGCTTCGCGCTGGCCACCGTCGTGAGCCATCTGCTGCAGCAATCGGGTCGCGCCACCGAGGCGAGCGTTTCGCCGTGGATGCTCTACTCGATGGCACGGCGCTACGACGAATTCCCGGGCGCGGACGACGCCGGCTCCAGCCTGCGCGGCGCGTTGAAAGGCTGGCACAAGCACGGCGCCTGCGCCCTGCGGCTTTGGGAAGGGATCGACATGCCGCGCGCGACCAACGTCCCCGACGAGGACTGGTGGCTGGATGCGGTGAACAGGCCGCTGGGCGCCTACTACCGGATCGACACGCGCTCGATCACCGACATGCACGTGGCACTCCACGAGGCCGGCATCCTCTACGCGAGCGCGATCTGCCATGGCGGCTGGCTGGAGGGCGCCAGGGCGAAGCGGCATCCGGGCTGGCAGATTCCGATGCGCAAGGCGAAGCCGGCGGATGGCGGCCACGCATTCGCGATCGTCGGCTACGACGCCAGCGGCTTTCTCGTGCACAACTCGTGGGGCGAGGAATGGGGTGATGGCGGCTTTGCCACGCTGACCTACGCCGACTGGCTCGCGCACGCGATGGACTGCTGGGTGGCGCAGCTGGGCGTGGTGACCGCGGAGCATCGGCGCGTGGCCTCCGCGCGCACCCCGTCGTCCGGCGGCAGGCACGCGGCATTCGCGGCCGATCGCATGCTGCGGCGCCACCAGCTCGCGCCCTACGTCATCGACATGGAGAACAACGGGAGGCTGTCGCGCTCGGGCGCCTTCCGCACGGGCGAGGACGACGTGCACGCGCTCGCAAACGTCTACCTCGACGCCGCGCGCCGGGACTGGGGCGTGAAGGCCGGGCAGCCGCTCGACATCTGCCTCTATGCGCATGGCGGGCTGGTGGGCGAGGGGGATGCGGCGGCGACCTTCGCGCGCTGGTGGCCCGCGCTTTACGCGGCGCGGTGCTTCCCTATCTTCCTGATGTGGGAGTCGGATCTCTGGTCCACCATCAAGGGCCGGCTGGAAGACACCGTGAAGGCCGCGCCGCGGCCGACGGCCGGCCCGCTCGAGGCGCTGGGCCGATGGTGGGACGCGCGCCTGGAGTCGCTGCTCGCGCCCGCTGGCACCAGCGCTCTGGGGCGAGATGAAGCAGAACGCGCAGGCCCTCTCCGGCGAGCCGTCGTCGGGCGTGCGGATTGCTCTTCCGGCACCTGCTGCGAGTCCGACGTGGCGAAGCGCCATCCCGCTCCGGCTGCACCTCGTCGGGCATTCCGCCGGCTCCATCGTGCACGCCTACCTCATCGACCGGCTGGCGGCGCAGGAGTGGGAATTCGCCAGCGTCACCTTCCTGGCGCCGGCAATCCGCTGCGACACCTTCGCGGAGCGCGTGCGGCCATGGATCGAAAGCCGCCACGTGAAGCGTTACCGCCAATTCCATCTCACCGATGCGGCCGAAGTGCAGGACCCGACCTGTCGGCCGTTCCTGGGCTACGGCCGCTCGCTGCTCTATCTCGTCTCGCGATCCTTCGAGGGCGGCGCGAGGTGCCGATCCTCGGCATGGAGCGGCATTTCCCCGCCGATCTCGCGCGGCCGCGCTCGGTGCAGGTCTTCGTTGCGCCCGTGGAAGGACACCGCCAGCACCACGCACGGCGGCTTCGACGACGACGAGGCCACCATCGCGAGCGTCATCGCGGGCATGGGACGATGACGGCGTCGATCCACCGGTGCTGAACCTGTCCGCCACATGAACCTATACATCGTCACCGGCACACACCAAGGGCCTGGGTCGCGCGCTGGTCGAGCAACTCGGCGCGCACGCCGGACATCGAACTGATCGCGCTGGGGCGCGCGCCCGACGGGCCGATCACCGGCGGCGCGCAGCTGCAGGTCGATCTCGCCGACCCGCGCGCCATCGACGCGGCGTTCGACCGCGTCGACGTGCGCCTCACGGGCAAGCGCTATCGCCAAGGCGGTCCTCATCAACAATGCCGGCGTGATCTCGCCCGTGGGCAGGCTCGATCGCGTGGATGCGGCGGAGCTGCGAGCGCAGCCTCGCCGTGAACTTCGTGGCACCCGTGCTGCTCATGCGCCGCTTCCTCGTCGCCACGGCGGGACGCGCGGCGCTGCGCCGCGTGATCAACATCTCCTCGGGCGCAGGCCGCCGCCCGATCTTCGGCTGGGGTGCCTACTGCGCGGCCAAGGCCGGCATCGACATGGTGTCGCGCGTCGCGTCCCTCGAAGCGCAGGCGGCGCAGGACGGCGTCGAGGTGGTGAGCCTCGCGCCCGGCGTGATCGATACGCCGATGCAGGAGACGCGTGCGCAGTGCCAGCGCCGAGGACTTCGCCGACGTCGAGCGCTTCCGGCAGATGAAGGCCGGTGGCGAGCTGCGCGCCCCCGGCCGACGTCGCCGCCGACATCCTGCGCCACGAGAAATCCGGGCAAGCTTTTCGCCGAGCCGGTCGCCGACCTGCGCACGCTCGACGCGTGATCACCGATCCCTTCTTCTTCGCGGTGGCGATCCCCGCGGTGCTGATCATGGGCATCTCCAAGGGCGGCTTCGGCAGCGGCGCTGGGCATCATGGCCACGCCGCTGGTCGCGCTCGCGGTGCCGACACCGCAGGCGGCGGCGATCATGCTGCCCATCCTGCTGGTGATGGATGCGACCGGGCTCGTGGCGTATCGCGGCACGTTCCACCGCGCGCAACCTCGGCCTGCTGCTCGCGGGCGGCATGGCGGGCATCGCACTCGGTGCGCTCACCTTCCGCCACTTCAGCGAGGCGATGCATCCGCGTGATCCTCGGCGCGATGGCGCTCGCCTTCGTGGCGCACCGCATGCGCCAGGGCGGGACGGCGGCGCCGGCCGTCACGCCGTCGCGCGCGAAGGGGCTCTTCTGGTCCACGCTCTCCGGGCTCGCGAGCACCATCGCGCACGCCGGCGGCCCGCCGTTGAGCGTCTACCTGCTGCCGCAGAAGCTCGACAAGGCGGTGCTCGTCGGGACCACCGTGATCTTCTTCGCGGTCATCAACGCGGCGAAGCTGGTGCCCTACTTCTGGCTCGGCCTGTTCGACGCGAAGAACCTGCTCACGTCGCTGGCCCTCGCGCCGCTGGCGCCTGCCGGCATCCTCCTCGGCGTCTGGCTCATGCGCCGCCTGTCGCAGGAAGTCTTCTACCGCGTGGCTTACGCGATGCTCGCCATCGTCGGCGCGAAGCTGCTCTGGGACGGCGCGCGCGGCCTTTAGCGCAGCTTCCGCCACAGCAGGCCGGCAAGCCAGGCGAAGAGCAGGATCCCGGTGACGGCCCAGACGACGAGCGGCACGGTCGAGCGGCGCATGGCGGGAGGCAGCAGGTCCGCGTCGCGCAGTTGCGCGGGAAACTCGCGCGGCGGCACCGGCACGATCTGCGCCTCGGCCGGGTCGTGGGGAATCGCCCCGAGGTACTCGCGCGGATTCGCGACGGGCCAGGTACCGAGCTTGCGCGACGAGGGCAGCTGCGGCACGCGCACGCCGACGATCGCCACGAGATCCTCGGCGAGCATCTTCGCCAGCTGCCCGTCGCCGGCCGCCGCGCCGTTGCGCGCCAGGCGCAGGAGGTCGACGGTCGTCTCCTCGAACGCCGCCGCGGGCATGAGGCGCGTGCGGTCCTCGGTCAGGTACTCGTAGGTGGTGCGGGCCGAGGACACCTTGCCCTCCTTGAAGAGCATGGCCGGGATCGAGAGCCAACCGAGCGCGCGGCTCGCGGGACCGCGCGACGGGACATTCCAGCCCAGCGCGCGCAGCGTGTCGACGCTGATCGAGGCGCAGTTCATCGTCGAGTGCTGGTAGTTCAGGTTCCGGCGCCAGAACTGCAGGTAGAGCCGGTTGAGTGCGCCCTGCAGCAGCGCGGCCGCGCGTTCGTCGCGCAGGATGGCGAAGGCGATGTACGAGGGCCGGTACCAGGCCTGCCCGCTGTTCAGGTCGCCGAGGTAGTTGTCCAGCGGCACGGGCGCGGCGAGGATGCCCTTCTCGCTGTGGACATCGAGGGAGTAGAAGTTGGCCACGAGCAGGTCGGAAAGGCGCCCGTCGGCGGGCAGGCGCCCGGTGGCGAGCGCGAAATGGCCGCCCCAGGCCTCGTCGTCGTCGCCCTGCGCACCGTTCACCATCACGCCGACGACGGTGCTGCCGGCCCACGCGCGCTTTCCCGGCTCGCGTTCCCAGACGACCTGCGTGGCGAAGGGCGAGTCGGCGCCGCCGCGGGGGGCGCTGCGGATGAGTCCGCGCACGGCGAGTTGCGGCTCGCTGTCCGCGGGCAGAGGCATCGCGTCCGCCTTGTCGTCGAGACGCCAGTCCTCGGGCCAGAACGTGCGCGCGATGAACTGGCCTTCCGGATTCATCTCGCCGCGCATCGTGACCGGCCGGCGGGCCAGGTAGGCAAAGGTGGAGGCGTCGGCCCAGGACCGGTTGAGGGGGATCTTCGCAACGAGCGCGAGCGGCCCGCTGCGACCGGCCGATTCGAAGCGCCGGCCCTCGGGGTCGATGCGCACACCCGTCATTCGCTCCGGGGAGGCGATCCACACCAGAGGCGGCTGGGTGAGGGAACCCGGGTTCGCGGCCCACGTCCGGATGTCGGCGAAAGGTTCGGTCGCGCGCGCGTAGCTCGCGAGGGGCCCGCCCGTCGGCACGGCGATCGCTTCGTCCTGGAACAGGAAGCGTGCCGCGGGAATAAGCGCTTCGCCTGCATTCGCGCCGGTCGCCAGCCGGAATCCCCCGGGCTCGTAGAGTCCCACGGGTGCAGCCGGAAGCGACAGGGAGGCAGCGAGCATTGCGGCAGCCATCATCGCCGCCATGGTAGCGGCAAAATAAACAGGGACAGTCCCTATTTATTCGATGCCGGGCCGGCCCGCGCGCACGGTGAACGTGGCGGCCGTCGCGACGCCGGCATCCGGCTGCTTCACCGAGTCCACGACGCGAAGGCGCGTTTCGAGACGATCGCGGGAGAACTCGAGCAACGCATAGCCGCGCTTCGAGCCGTCGGCGAACTTGATGTGCGGGTTGGCGTCGCGCACCGCGGCAACGAGCTTGGCACCGGAACCGGCGGCGCTGATCGAGGTACCGCAGAATTCCGCTGCCAGCACGGGCGAGCCGGGATCCTCCGGCCGCGCATGGAGGTTCGCGACGTAGTTCGTGTGCACGTCGCCGCCGAGGACCACCGGGTTGGCGGCGCCGCTCTTCGCCAGCGAATCGAGCAGTCGGGCGCGCGCCCAAGGGTAGCCGTCCCAGCCGTCGGTCCAGTGCTGGATGCCGTCTTTCCCGGGGTGTCCTGCCGGAGCCATGAGGGTCTGCTGCACGATGACGTTCCAGCGCGACTGCGAGGCTGCAAAGCTCTCGTCCAGCCAGCGCTCCTGGTTTGCGCCGAGCAGGGTGCGTCCAGCCGCCACGCGATCGGTGCACCCCGGGCCGACGGTGGTGCTGCCGCCCCGCCCGCTACGCGGGCATGCCTGGTACGCCCGGTACTGACGGTCGTCGAGCACGTGGAAGTTCGCGAGCGCACCCCAGGCGAGGCTGCCGTAGAGCCGCACTTCGCCGTCCGGTCGCAGGATGGAAGGGCGCAGCGGCATGTGTTCGAAATACGCGCGGTAGGCCGCCGCGCGGCGCGCGAGGAATGCCGGGTCGAGATCCTGGCTGCGGTCGTTGGCGTAGTCGTTCGCCACCTCGTGATCGTCCCAGGTCACGAGCCACGGCGCGCAGGCGTGCGCCGCCTGCAGGTCGGCGTCGGTCCGGTATTGCGCGTAGCGATCGCGGTAGCCGTCCAGCGTCTTCGGCTCGTCCGTGTTGTGCTTGCGTACGCTGTTGCCCTTGCGGCTGCGCTCGTAGATGTAATCGCCGACGAAGGCGACGAGATCGGGCTGCTCGGCGGCGAGGTGGCGGTGCGCCACGAAGTAGCCCTGCTCGAAATGCTGGCAGGAGGCGAGGGCGAGCTTCAGCCGCTCGTCGCCCGCGCCGCCTGGCGCAGCGGTGCGCGTGCGCCCCGTGGCGCTCGTCTCGCCGCCGGCGATGAAGCGATAGAAGTACCAGCGCGCCGGTTCGAGCCCCTCGGCCTCGACGTGCACGGCGTGGGCGCGTGCGGCCTCCGCGGTGATCGTGCCGCGCTTCGCGATCCGCGCGAACTTCTCGTCATGCGCGATTTCCCAGCGCATCTCGATGCCCTCGGGACCCAGGCCGCCACCGGCCAGCGGCTCCGGCGCAAGGCGCGTCCAGAGTACGACGCCCGTGGCGGTGGGCGAGCCGGAGGCAACGCCGAGCGCAAAGGGGTAGGCGGTGAACTTCGGTCGTGCTTCGGCCAGTACCGCGCGCGGGGTGAGGAACCCGGCCGTGGCGAGGCCCAGGGCGCGGCGCAGGAAGATGCGGCGGTCAGGCAACTGCCGGAACGGGGCGCTTGCGGAAGATCGCGAGCCAGGCCGCCACCGCCAGGAACCCGAGGAACCAGACCAGGGCCCATTCCGCAATGGAAAGCCCGAAGAGGCTCCATTCGACCTTGGCGCAGTCGCCGGTGCCGGCGAAGATCCTGGGCAGGGCCTGGGCCAGCGGGAAGTTGCCAAGCAGGAAGTCGAGGTCGGAAGCCATGCAGTTGGACGGCTCCGGCGCCGGAAAGCGCTGCAGCAACGATTGCCGCACCGAAACGCTGCCCCCGGCGATGGCGAAGGCCGCGATGAGGAACGAGTAGACGCGCACGCCGATGCGCACCGGGCCATGGATGGCCGCGACCAGCGCGACCAGGCCGATCATCACGAAGGCATAGCGCTGCAGGATGCACATCGGGCAGGGGTCCAGCCCCACCGCGTGCTGCAGGGCGAGGCCGAAGCCGATGAGGGAGGCGCAGGCCAGGAAGATGGCTGCGAAAACGGCACGAGACGGGATACGGTTCAACATGGCGACCATGAATGGTGAGACGCGCAATTTTCGCACAGGTTCCGCGACCGGGCGACGGCCGCGAACGGTATGATCGGGCGCCTGAATTCTCCCGAAAGCGCCCCATGCCCCTCGTACTGCCCTCCAAGAAGGTCCTGACGCTGGAAGCCGCCAAGGCGGTGGCCGCGGCTGCCGAGGCGACTGCCATCGCCAACGGCTGGAAAGTCGTGATCGCCGTGGTCGACGACGGTGGCCACGCCCTCTACCTGCAGCGCCTGGACGGGACCCAGTCCTCGAGCGTCGAGACGGCGCTGGGCAAGGCCCGGGCGGCGGTCGGCTTCAAGCGGCCGACCCGGGTGCTGGAGGAGATGGTCAACAACGGGCGCTATTCGTTCCTGTCCGCCCCGGGGCAGCCCGTGCTCCTGCAGGGTGGGCTGCCCATCGAGATCGACGGTCAGCTGGTCGGGGCGGTCGGGGTTTCCGGGGTCAAGGCGAGCGACGACGAAATCATCGCGAAATCGGGGATCGACGCCCTTTTGCAGGCCCTTTCCTGAGCGGATGGGTTGGCCCGGCGAGGTTCCCCCGGCAGAATAGCGGGATGGAACCCCACGCTTTGGGCCTGCGCGCCCTTCATGCCGCTTTCCGGGAAGGCCGCCTCAACGTCCAGGACTACGTCCAGGCCCTGAACCAGCGCGTGGCCGCCCTCGAGCCGCGCATCCAGGCGTTCGAGTGGTTCGAGCCTGCCCGCGCCATGGCCGAGGCCGAGGAGCGCTCCGGGGGCATCCTCAAGGAGCTGCCCCTGTACGGGGTCGCGGTCGGGGTGAAGGACATCATCGCCACGCGCGGCATTCCCACGCGCATGGGCTCGCGCATCTTCGCGAACCACGTCCCGGGGCGTTCCGCCTGGCTGGTCCGCCGCCTGGAGGCCCTCGGCGGCCTGGTGATGGCCAAGACCGTGACGACCGAATTCGCCTTCCGCCACCCCGGCAAGACGCGCAACCCGTGGAACCTGGCGCACACCCCGGGCGGGTCGTCGAGCGGTTCGGCCGCCGCCGTGGCCGCCGGGTTCGTGCCGGTGGCGGTCGGCACGCAGACGCTCGGGTCGGTCATCCGGCCAGCGGCCTATTGCGGCGTGGTCGGCTACAAGCCGAGCTTCGGCGCCATCTCGCGCGACGGCGTGTACCCCTTCAGCCGCACCCTGGACACCGTGGGCGTCTTTGCCCGCTGCGTCGAGGACGCGGCCTGGTTCGGCGCCTGCCTGATGGGCCTGGACCTGCGCGACGAGGCGACGGGGATCCGTGCCGGGATGCGTTCGCTCTCCGTTCCCCTCGCATCCCTCGGTCATGCCCCGCGCCTGGCGGTGGTGAAGACGCCCAAGTGGTCGGTTGCCTCCGAGGCGCAGCGCGCCAATTTCACCGAGGCGGTCGCCACCCTGAAGGACGCGGGAGCCCTGGTTCGCGACGTGCCCCTGCCGCCGGCGTTCAACGAGGCGTGGAGCGTGGTGCAGGGCATCATGGACTACGAGGCGGCGCGCGGGTTCGCGTCGCTGGAATCGCGGCATCGCCTGCAGATGTCGCAGACGCTCACCGAGCTGCTCGATCGCGGCAAGCGCATCACGGCCGAACAGCACGTGAAGAACCTGGCGCGCCGGGACGAGTACCGCCGCTGGCTCGACGGGCTCTACGACGGCTGCGATGCCATCGTCACGATTCCCGCGCCGGGGGAGGCGCCGGAGGGGCTCGCCAATACGGGGGAGGCCACGTTCTGCTCGCTGTGGACGATGGCAGGGCTGCCGGCGATCACGATGCCTTCGGGGCGCGGGCCGCGCGGGCTGCCGCTGGGCCTGCAGGTCGTCGGCCGCTATCGCGAGGACGAGCGCGCGCTGCAGGTGGCGGCCTGGTGCGAAGGCGTGCTGGGCGCCGGGATGGGCATCGCCAACGGCTGACGGCGCCACGCCGCCGCGGCGCTCACCACGAGCAGGTCGAGCATGCAGTAGAAGGCGCCCGCCGCCAGCGGCGGGTTGGCGGTGACGAGCCCGAGCCACGGCACCTCGTGGCGCCAGGCCCAGTTGCCGAGCCAGGTTCCCCAGAGTTCCAGCACGAGGGAAAGCACGAACATCGCCGCGTAGAGCTTGCGCGCGCGCGACCAGGTCATGCAGGCGAGGAACATCGCGAAGAGGATCACGCCGAGGGTGTCGCGCCCGGTCCAGGCGAGCGCGGCGACGATGGGCAGGGCAATGGCGGCAATCCACCATTCGTCGCCGTCCCTCAGGCGCAACGCGGCTTGCGTTCCGAGGTAATAGAGCAGGACATGGCCGGGGGGAACGAAGAGCGGGATGTTGCCCAGGCGGTAGTCGTAAAGGCCCCACACCAGCGAGAGGAACACCTCGCCGGCGGTGGCGAAGACGAGGCAAGCCAGGAGGGCGGGACGTTGCGAGGGGTCGGACAGGTACCAGAGGCGGAAGAAGACCAGCCACACGGCGAGGTTCGCGATCGCCTGGCCGTGGGCGCCGCCCCATTGGTCGACGGCAAGTCCGACCAGGATGGTCGCGATGATGAGCCAGTTCATGGCGCGCATTCTAGCTTGGCCGGGGAACCAGCCGTTCAGGACGCCACGCGCCGGCCGGCGCAGGTGCACGATTCGCGCGCGGTCCGGATCACGCTGGTCATCGCCGGATTCGCCTGCGTCGCGCTGGGAATCGCCGGGCTGGTCCTGCCGGTGCTGCCGACGACGCCCTTCATGCTCCTGGCGGCGGCGTGCTTCGCGCGCTCCTCGCCGCGTTTCCACCGCTGGCTGCTGCAGCACAGGACCTTCGGCCCCATCGTCTCGGAATGGGAACGGCACCGCGCGATCCCGTGGAAGACGAAGCTGTGGGCCATCGCGCTGATGTCCGCCACACTCGCCATCTCCATCGTGTTCTTCGTGAAGCCGCCCTGGCTCAGGGCGGCGCTCACCGTCTTCGGCGTCGTGCTCGCCGTGTGGCTCTATCGCGTTCCCTCGCGCGACCGGAAGCGACCCTGAGATTCAGGAAAGCCGGTGGAATGCCGCATCGCCGGGACCGATGCGCGGCGGCGAGATCCACGTGGCATCGCGCAGGCTCTTCGCGACCAGCCCCTGCACCCCGAGGAGGACGGCGAACACGGCCATGCGCACCGGAATGCCGTTGTCGGTCTGGCGAAAGATCGCCAGGCGCGGATCCCCGTCGAGGTCCGTCGCGAGATCGTTGGCGCCCGGCAGCGCTGTCGCGCGGCAGCGGGTGCATCACGACGGTGTCCTTGCGGCACAGCGCGTCCACGGTGCGCCGGTCGATGCGGAAATCGGCGGGGTAGGACTCCAGGGCCTCGGCGGACATGCGTTCCTTCTGGATGCGCGTGGCGTACAGGACGTTCACGTCCTTCAGGCCCTCGCGCAGGGAGGAAACCTGCCGCACTTCGTGGCCCGCCGCGGCGGCGACCCCGACGAGGCCCTGCGGCATCTCCAGCGATGGGGGCGCCACGAGCGAGAAGGTGAGCCCGCGATACAGGGACAGCAGGCGGATGAGCGAGTGCACCGTCCGCCCGTGCTTCAGGTCGCCGACCATGGCGACGTGCGCGCCGTCGATTTTCCTGCCCTGGCGCGCGAACTCCTTGCGGATCGTGTACAGGTCGAGGAGTGCCTGCGTGGGGTGCTCGCCCACGCCGTCGCCGCCGTTGATGACCGGCACGTGCGTCACGCGGGCGAATTCGGCCACGGAGCCCTGCTCGGGGTGGCGAACGACGATGGCATCCACGTAGCCGCTGATGACGCGGCTCGTGTCCGCGATCGACTCGCCCTTCACCATCGACGAGAAGGTGAAGCCCGTGGTGTCGCAGACGGAGCCGCCCAGCCTGCAGAACGCGGTCCCGAAGCTCATCCGCGTGCGCGTGCTGGGCTCGAAGAACAGGTTGCCGAGGACGGCGCCCTCGAGCACGCGCGTCACCTTCCGGCGCCGGGCGATGGGCTCCATGGCCTCGGCCACCCGCAGCAGTTCCTCCGCCGAGTCGCGATCGAACTGCGCGACGGAAAGCAGGTGGGGCTTGCCGCGCTTCGTGATCCTGTCGCGCAAGCCGGCGCCCGGTTCGTCCTTGCCCGGCGCATCGGTCCCGCCTGCCTCGCCCGGAAGTCCCGCGACGAGCTTTGCCACGACGCCGGGCATGGCGCGGTGTTCCCCCGAGGTGGACGGCAACAGCCAGGTGTCCAGGGCGCGGCGCGACACGCCCAGGCGGTCGGCAAACTCGTTGCGGGTAAGTCCCAGTTGCTTCATGGCGGCGCGAAGGGCGGTCTGCTGGGTCGGCATGTGGCTCTCTCGATCTATACGCAATGCGCAGATAATATTGCCAAACAAACGATAATTACAATATACGCAGAGCGTAGGCGACAGTCGCTGCGGTCCCGCGTGGCGCCGATTGCATCTGAAGTATTCGGCTATATTCGGGCGGACCATGGAACGGATCGGCATCGACCTCGGCGGCACCAAGATCGAGATTGCCGTGCTCGACGCGACAGGGCACGCTGTCCCTGCGGCGGCGCGTGCCCACGCCCGCGGGCGACTATGCGGCCATCCTGGCGGCGATCGCCGGCCTGGTCGCGGACGTGGAGCGCGAACGCGGCGCGCGCTGCGACCGTCGGCATCGCCATGCCCGGCGCGCTGTCGCTCGCCACGGGGCTCGTGAAGAACTCCAACTCCACCTGCCTCAACGGCCGGCCGTTCAAGTCCGACATCGAGGCGCGGCTCGGCCGCGAGGTGCGCCTGGCGAACGACGCCAACTGCTTCGCCCTTTCCGAGGCGGTCGATGGCGCGGCGATCGGGGCGTCCGTGGTCTTCGGCGTGATCCTCGGCACCGGAGTCGGTGGCGGCGTCGTGGTGAACGGCGAAGTCCTCACCGGCGCCAATGCCATCGCGGGGGAGTGGGGCCACAATCCGCTGCCGATGACCGGGGAGGACCTGCAGCCGTTGCCGCGGTGCTATTGCGGCCGCGACGGGTGCGTCGAGTCCTTCCTGTCCGGGCCGTCGCTCGCCGCGGACCACGCGCGCGTCACGGGACGGCAGGTCGAGCCCGCGGAGATCGCGCGACGCGCGGCGGCCGGGCGATGCGGACTGCGAGGCGACGTTGTGCCGCCACGAGGCGCGCCTGGCGCGCGCGCTCGCGGTCGTGATGAACATCGTCGATCCCGACGTGATCGTGCTGGGCGGCGGACTGTCGAACCTGCCGCGCCTCTACGACCGGGTGCCGGCGCTGTGGGAGCCGCACGTCTTTTCCGACCAGATCCGCACGCGCCTGGTGCCGCCCCTGCACGGCGACTCGGGCGGCGTGCGCGGCGCGGCCTGGCTGTGGGGCGGGCCGAATTGAATCTGCGCGGCCCCTTGCGGTCCAACCGCGCGCCCCCCGTCACCCACTCCCGGAGAAGTCGATGCGTATCCTGACCGCCCTGTTTCTGGCCAGCACTTTCCTGCTGCCGGCTTCCCTCCCCGCGCACGCCGCGACGGAAAAGGCCACCTTCGCGGGCGGCTGCTTCTGGTGCATGGAGCCGCCCTTCGATGCGCTTCCCGGCGTGATTTCCACGACGTCCGGCTACATCGGCGGGCACGTCGCCAATCCCACCTACGAAAAGGTGTCTGCCGGCACCACCGGTCACACGGAGGCGGTCGAGGTCCTCTACGACCCCGCCAAGGTGACCTACGAGAAACTGCTCGAGGTGTTCTGGGTGAACATCGACCCGACGGTGAAGGACCGCCAGTTCTGCGATGCCGGCACCCAGTACCGGACGGGGATCTTCGTCCACAACGAGGCACAGCGGAAGGCCGCGGAGGCCTCGCGGGCCGCGCTGGAGAAGTCGAAGCCCTTCAAGGCGGCGATCGTGACGCCGGTCGAGACGGCCGGCACGTTCTACCGCGCCGAGGAGTATCACCAGGCCTACTACGTGAAGAACCCGGTGCGCTACAAGTTCTACCGCAACGGCTGCGGGCGCGACGCGCGGCTGAAGGAACTGTGGGGCGACAAGGCCGGACATTGAGGACTGCGCGATGGAAATGAAGAGGCTCAACGCCACGGGGCTGCGGGCCGCGGGCTACGACGAGAGGACGAGGACGCTGGTGGTGGAGACGACCGCCGGCACGTTCGAATACGCCGACATCTCGCCGGAGGTGTACCGGCGCCTCATGACCTCGCCCTCGCCGGCGAGCTACTACCGCGAGTCGATCGAGGAGGAGTTCACCGGGCGGCGCATCGGCGGCAGCTCGGCTCCGGCGCGTCCCGACCCGAACGACCTGTTCAAGTGAAGGCCGGCGCGCTGGGACGCGGCGGCCCGCAAGTCACGGTCGCGACGCTGGGGACGATGACCTTCGGCCGCCAGAACACCGAGGCCGAGGCGCACGACCAGCTCGACCTCGCGCTCGAGCGCGGCGTGAACCTGGTGGATGCCGCGGAAATGTACCCGGTGCCCTCCACCGAGGCGACGCATGGCTCGACCGAACGTTACGTCGGCACCTGGCTCGCGAAGGGCGCGCGCGATCGCGTGATGGTGGCGACGAAGATCACCGGGCCGGGGCGGAAGTTCGCCTGGATGCGCGACGGCGTGCAGGCCCTGAGCGCGGCGCAGATCGAGCTGGCCTGCGAAGAGAGCCTGGCGCGGCTCGGCACCGACCACATCGACCTCTACCAGCTGCACTGGCCGTCGCGCAACGTCCCCAAGTTCGGCGCCTGGAGTTTCAACCCGGCCGCGGAAGTGCCCGCGACTCCGGTCGAGGAGCAGCTGCGCGCGCTCGACCGCCTGGTGCGCGCCGGCAAGGTGCGCTGGATCGGGCTTTCCAACGAGACGCCGTGGGGCGTGACGGCCTTCCTTGCCGCGGCGCGTGACCTGGGACTTGCGCGGATCGTGAGCGTCCAGAACGCGTACAACCTGCTCAATCGCGTCTGCGACAGCGGGCTCGCCGAAGTCCTGTGGCGCGAGGAGGTCGGGATGCTCGCCTACAGCCCGCTCGCCTTCGGCTACCTCACCGGCAAGTATCGCGATGGCGTGCCGGCGCGTTCGCGGGTGGGCGAGCTGGAGAACTTCGGCGCGCGCTACGCGAAGCCGGGAGTCGCGCCCGCCGTTGCGGCCTACTGCGACCTGGCCGCGAGCCGCGGCTTGACGCCGGTGCAACTCGCGCTGGGATTCGTGGCGAGCCGCCCGTTCGTGACGAGCACGATCGTCGGCGCCACCTCGCGCGCGCAGCTGGCCGAGAACCTCGATGCCATCGCGACTCCCTCGATCGCGAGACGCTCGCGGCGATCGACGCGATCCACCTGCGCCACACCAACCCGGCGCCGTGACCAGAATCGGGGACTGTCCCCTGATCATACGCCGACGGCGGGCTGCAGCCTGGCTTCGCGGATCGGCAGGTTGACGACGGCGGCCGCGGCGGCGAGCGCGATGTCCGCGTACCACATCCAGTCGTAGCTGCCGGTGTGCTGGATCGCGAGCCCGCCCAGCCAGGCGCCGAAGAAGCCGCCGATCTGGTGCGAAAGCAGGGTGAGGCCGAAGAGGGTGGCGAGGTAACGCGTGCCGAAGAGCTTGCCGACCAGGCCGGCGGTGGGCGGCACCGTCGCGAGCCAGGTGAGGCCCAGCACGATCGCGAACAGGTAGAACGTCGTCGCGGTCTTCGGCGCCGCGAGGTAGGCGGCCACCGCGATCGCGCGCACGCCGTACATCCAGAAGAGGATCCACTTCATGCGGTGCTTCTGGCCCAGCCAGCCGGCGCCGAGGCTGCCGGCGATGTTGGCGAGCCCGATGATGGCCAGAGAGGCGGCCGACACCGAGGCGGGCAGTCCGCACAGGCCCACCTCCCCCGGCAGGTGCGTCACGAGAAAGGCGATGTGAAATCCGCAGGTGAAGAAGCCCGCGTGCAGGCACCAGTAGCTGCGATCGCGGAATGCCTGGCCCATCTGGCTGGTGAGCGAGATTCCCGGCGCCTGCGCGCCGTGATGGCTTTCGCCATCGCGATTGCGGAACGCCAGGGCCATCGGCAGGGTGGCCAGTGCGGCCAGGGCCAGGGCCCACAGCGCGGCTACCCAGCCGGCCGCGGCGATCAACGCCTGCGTCAGCGGCGCGAACACGAACTGCCCGAACGAACCGCCGGCGTTGATGAAGCCGGAGGCGAACGCGCGGCGTTCCGGCGCGAACCGGTTGGCGGCTGCGCCATAGAGGATGGAAAAACTGCCCGCGCCGGCGCCCGCCGCGGTGACGACGCCGAGAAAGAAGACGAGGCCGAGGCTGGAACTCATGAAGGGCGTGGCGGCAAGACCGATGGCGAGCAGCAGTCCTCCGGCCATCATCACGCGCACCGGCCCGACCCGGTCGGCGATGGCCCCGAAGACCGGCTGCGCGGCGCCCCACACGAACTGGCCCACCGCGAGCGTGAAGCTGATGGTGACGATTCCGAGTCCCGTCGACGTGTTCAGCGGCGAGACGAACAGCCCCAGGGACTGGCGAACCCCCATGGTGACGGCGAGGATCGCGGCCCCGGCGATGGCCAGCGTCCAGAACGAGCGCGACGGCGACATGCGCGGAAGCCTAACACCCCCGCGCAGGCACGGCGGACGCGCCCTGGCGCTACGGCTTGGCAGGCTTCTCCAGCGGTTGCGCGCCGCTCGCGGACGGTTTTCTTTCCGGCTGCTCCGGCGCAGGCACGGGTTTCGACAGGGGATGCGCCGGTGGCGGAACCGGCGTTGCAACGGACGGCACTGCGGCCGGGACCGGTCTCCCCACCGGTTGCACGGGCGCCGGGAAGTCCTCGTCATCGGCTGCGTGGGGGCCGGTACGGGCTTCACGACCGGTTGTGCAGGTGCCGGCACGGGCTTGTTCATCGGCTGCGTGCGCGCCGGCACTGGCTCGGTCATGGGCGACGTAGGTGCCGGCACCGGTTTGGTCATCGGCCGTGTGCGCGCCGGCACCGGCTCGGTCGTGGGCGATGCAGGTGCCGGCACCGGCTTGGATCACCGGCTGGGCGGGCGCCGTTGTCGGTTTCGCCAACGGATGCTCCGGTGGCTGCTCTGGTGTGGCGAGGGGACGTGCGGTGATCGACTGGGTCGCGGGGAACCGGGGCGCCGCAGGCACGGTGCCCGATACTCGCGGCGCTTGCTGCGGCCGCGCCGATGCGCGCCATTCGTTCCCCGAGGGCAGCACAGCCGTTCCGGAAACGATCGGCTGCGTGGCGATGACATCGCGCGACACCGGCGCGATGGCGCCCTGCACCGGGCGGCGCCCCACGAAGTTGTCGCGGGACACGACGGTGGCGCCGCGGTCGCGGTTGTCGTTGCGCCGGCCGTCGCGATCGTTGTCGCGGCTGCGTTCGCCGCGCGGGTCGCGGCGATCCACGATCACGACGCGATTGACGCGGTTCACGTAGGTCGTGTTCGCCGCATACCACGGCTGGTAGCGCTCGTAAGGAGAAAGGGGATACCAGCCGACGACGTTCGTCGGGCCGCTCGCGATGGTGACGCTCCACCCGGGGCGGCCGACCCAGCCGACGAGGGCCGGTGCCCAGACGGGCCTCCCGCCATGGCGGCCGGGATACCAGCCCCAGCGGTTGCCGACACTGACCCACCTGCCGTAGTGGAACGGCGCATAGCCCCACGGCGCGTCGTCCACCCAGGCCCATCCCCACGGACGCACCCACGTCCACCGCCCGTAGCGATAGGGCGCCCAGCCGACGACGACCTGCGTCGGGTACCACACCGGGCCGTACTCCGGCTCGTTGCGCCACACGCCGTAGTCGTCGAGTTCTTCCCAGCCGGTCATTCCCGGCGGGACGTAGCGGGCCGCCTCGCGCTGCACGTAGCGCTCGTCCCGCGCCCGGGCCCATTCGTCGAGCGCGGTCATCGCGGCGGGCAGGATCTCGAAGCTCGTGCGGCCGCCTGCGGCGACGACCACGCTGCGGCCGGTGTCGACGCTCACGTAGCCGCCGGAGACTTCCAGTCGCGCATTGCCGGAAAACACGTCGAGCCGCGATTCTCCGCGCTGCTCGTCGTGGTCGATGCGGTAGCGGCCGCTGCCGCGCAGCTGGAAGCGGGCGCCGGGAGTCGCGAAGTCCACGCTCTCGCCCGCCTCCAGTTCGAGCAGGCGCACGGCGACGCTGCCGCGGGCCACGTGGGCGGCGAGTGCCAGGTCGTCGAGGCGGACGATGTCGAGCTGCGTGGCATCGCCCAGGCGCAGCGCGATGGACCCGATGCGCACCTCCGCGCGCGCGCCCGGTTCCGTCCACACCGAGTTCTCGCTGGTGAGATGGGTGTTGACGCGCGAGCGCTCCCAGCCCAGTTCCGGATCGGCGAACACGGACACCTCGCCCTCGATGAACGCCAGTCGCCCGACGCGACCGGGCGGATCCGCCCAGGCAGGCGCCGGAGCCAGCACGAGAGACAGCAACACGGCGGCAAATCGGTTCATCTTCCTGTCCTCCGGACCGCTCCCCGGCCCCATGGCCGGATCGATGTCCCCAATTAACGCGCGAGGCCGCCGATCGGAGGACAGCCTCTTGCCGTTCCGGTGGGGTGCCGAGTCGCCATTGTGCGCGAGGCAATTTCCAACACCCTGAATTCATGCCATTATTGCCGGCGACCCCTTTTGCCGGCCCTAGCGGATCCGGCAGGTCGCGAATTCGCGCCGGATGCAGTCGCCCGGCCACCCGCCATCACCCCACAGGAACATTCTCCGGGCCATCGGATGGACAACACCACAGTCTTCACCAAGACCGCCAAGGGCATCACGCAGGTGAACCAGCGCACCGCGTCGGTGTCGCGCGACCTGATGAAGGTCCTGAAGCTCGTGGATGGCAAGTCGACCTTCGCCCAGATCATGGAGAAGGCGGATGTCGACAAGCCCACCCTCGAGAAGGCGATGAAGTTGCTGATCAAGGACGGCTTCGCCCGCGTGTTCGAGACGCGCAAGGAAGAGGTCGGTGGCGCCGGCGAGGACGACTTCGACTTCACCGCCCCGGGCAAGCTGCCGGGATCGACACAGCGGGTCGTGGCGGCGGCGGCGAACGACATCAGTGCGCTGGCCAGGCAGCAGGAGAAGCTGGACGCCGAGCGCAAGGCGCGCGAGAACGCGCAGGTCGCCGCACGGGACAAGGCCAGGCAGCAGGCCGAGGCGCGCGCCAAGGCCGACGCGGAGGCACGCGCCAAGGGCGAGGCGGAAAAGCGCGCGCTGGAGCAGGCGCAGCGCGCCAAGGAGGCGTCCGAACGTGCCCGGGCCGAGCTCGAAGCCAAGATGCGCGAGGAGGAAGCGCGCAAGAAAGCCATGGCCGAGCATCACGCGCGGCTGGCGGCGGAACAGAAGATCAAGCAGGAGGAGGAAGCCCGCAAGTTGGCCGAGCTGAAGGCGAGGGCCCAGGCCGAGGCCAATGCCCGCGCCCGCGCCGAGCTGGAAGCCAGGGTGCGCGAGGAGGAGGCCGAAGAAGCGCGCTCTCGCCGAGGAGCAGGCCCGCCAGTCGGCACTGGAAAAGGCGAAGGAGGAAGCCGTGTCCAGCGAGCTCGCGGAGATACGCGCCAAGGCCGAGACCGAGGCGAAGGCGCTGGCCGAGGCCCGCGCCCGCGCCGAGGCGGAGGCGCAGGCGCTCGCCAAGGCGCGTGCCGAAGCGGAGCTCGCCGCGCAGCACCAGGCCAAGGCGGCGGTCGCTTCCGAGAACGAACTCAAGGCCCGCCTCAAGGAGGAGATCGAGGCGCGCATCCGCGGCGAGATGGAAACGCTGCTGCGCGACGAGATCGAGGAAAAGGCGCGCTCCGAGATGCAGGCGCAGATCATGGCCGAGGCGCGGCTCGCCGCGAAGGCCGAGCTGGAGGAGCGGCTGCGCGAGGAGCGCGAGGCGCTGCAGAAGGCCGAGATGGAGATGCGCATCCAGGCCGAGCGCGCGGCCACGGAGCGGGCGGAAGGGGAGGCCAAGCTGCGCGCCGAGGCGGAAGCCCGCGCTGCCGCGGAATCCACCGCGCGCCAGAAGGCCGAGGACGAAGCGCGCAGGCTGCGCCTGGCGGAAGCGCGCGCCCGGGAGGAAGTGGAAGCGGCCGCGCGCGAAAAGGCGGTGGTGGCGGAGATGGCTGCGCGCGAGAAGGCCGAAGCGGCGGACGTGGCGGCACGCGAGAAGGCGGAGGCCGAGGCGAGGCTGGAGGCCGAGCGCAAGGCGAAATTCGAGGCCCAGGCGCGCGCGAGCGTCGAGGCCGAGGAAGCCGAGCGCCGGCAGAAGGAGCTCGCCGCGCGCATCGAGACCGAGCGCCGCGCGCGCGAGGAAGCCGAGAAGCGCGCCGCAGATCGAGACCAGGGCGCGCGAGACCGTCGAGGAAACGACGCGCGAGAAGGTCACGGCCGAAATCGAAGGCGACATGACGCGCCGCGCCGAGCTCGAGGGCAAGGCGCAGGCCAAGGCCTACATGAAGGCGAAGGAGCAGGCCGAGCTCGACGAGGAGGCGCGCATCCGCTCCGAGCAGGAGAAGAAGGCGCGCGCGATCGCCGATGTCCTGCGCACCAAGGTGGAGTCCGATGTCGAGGAAGTCGCCGCCGCGCCCAGGCGCCGCGGCAAGGCGGACCAACTGGGTGCGCACCATCGGCATCGGCGCCGCCGCTCTCCTGGTCGTCGGCGTGGGCCTGCTGCACGTGATTCCGCTGCGTGGCTTCGCCGACAAGCTCGAGCGCGGCCTCGGCGGCTGGCTGCACGACGAGGTGTCGATCTCGAGCCTGAAGTTCTCGCTCGTTCCCACGCCGCACCTGAAGATCGAGGGAATCGCGGTGGGCAAGTCCCTCGACGCCAAGGCGACGCACGGCCGGGTCTTCGTCGACATCGGCGCGCTGCTGGGCGACCGGGTGGTCATCAACACCCTGGAACTCGAGAACGTCACCATCACGGGCGAGGCGCCCAGGCGCATCCTCTCGTGGGGAAGGATGGACGGCAAGAAGGACGCCGCGGAGGTCGACCAGGTGCGGCTGCGCGACGTGAAGCTCGACGTGAAGCCGGATCTGCCGCTCTTCGAGGCGCGGCTCGCGTTCGGCCGTGACGGCGCGCTGAAGCAGGCGACGCTCTCCGGGGAAGGCAAGTGGACGGCGGTCATCCGCCCGCGCGAGTCCGAGTTCGACGTCACCTTCGATGCGCGCGGGTGGGACATGCCGATCGGCCCGCCCATCCCGGTGAGCGACATCTCCGCCAAGGGCGTGCTCACGGCGAACGACCTCACGGTGTCCGAGTTCGAGGCGGCCGTGCTCGAGGGCAAGGTGAACGGCACGCTGAAGGTGTCCTGGGGGCCCGCCGTGAGCCTCGCCTCCGATCTCGCGGTCTCCCGCCTGCTCGCGGGTCCGCTGGTCGGCGCCTTCACCAAGAACATCGCGGTCACCGGCAGGGTCGAGGGCAACTTCTCCGTGGCCGCGGAATCGCCCACGCTTGCCGGGCTGCTCGCCGCGCCCAAGGTGCAGGGAAAGTTCCGCCTGACCGACGGGTCGATTTCGAATGCCGACCTGGTCGCCTCCATGCAGTCCTCCGACGCCGGCAGCCGCGCGGGCGTGACCAAGTTCGCCGAGTTGACCGGGGACTTCGCCGCGGTCGACGGGCGCGTGGCATACCGGGCGCTCAACCTGCAGGGCGGGGTGCTGCGCAGCAACGGCGGCATCGACGTCGCCGCCGGCGGGGCCCTCTCCGGCCGGCTCGCGGTCGAACTGCGCTCCAACATCGCGCAGGATCGCGGCGCGTTCTCGGTGTCCGGCACGGTCGCGAGGCCGATCCTGCGCCGCGGCGGCTGAGTCCCGCCTTGGCCGGCGCGACGGCGGGCGGGCCGGGCGGCCTGGCGCGGCTGCTGCCGCTCTTCCGGCTCCTCGCACCCTACCGGCGGCGCATCGCCGTCGCCTTCGTCGCGCTGCTCATCTCCGCCGCCATGGTCCTCGTGATCGGCGAGGGCCTGAGGCGCGTGATCGACGAGGGATTCGCGCGCGGCCGCGCCGACCTGCTCGATGCCTGGCTGGCCGCACTCGCGGCCCTCATCCTGTTCCTCGGCGCGGTCACGTGGCTGCGCGTCTACAACGTCTACTGGGTCGGCGCGCGCTTCACGGCGGACCTGCGCGCGAAGGTCTACGGCCACATCCTCGACCTGTCGCCCGCGTTCTTCGAGGGGACGCGCACCGGCGAGGTGGCCTCGCGCCTGACCAACGACGTGACGCTGGTCGAGGCGGTGATGGGCGGCACCCTGCTCTATTCCCTGCGCATGGCCTTCACGCTCGTGGGGTGCGCGGTGATGCTCGTCCTCACCAGCGTGAAGCTCTCCGTCCTGGCACTCGCCTGCCTGCCGGTCGTGGTGCTGCCCCTGGGGCTGCTCGGGCGGCGCCTGCGCCGCTACTCGCGGCAGGTGCAGGACCGCGTCGCCGAGGTTTCCGCGCACGTCGACGAGACGCTGCACGAGATCCGCACCGTGCAGGCCTACGCGCACGAGGCGCACGAGGACCGCGCCTTCCGCGCGCTGGCCGATTCCGTGTTCGCCGCCAGCGTCGAGCGTTCCGCGTCGCTGGCACTCCTCATCGCCGCGGTGATCGTGCTCGCCTTCGGGGCGGTCGGGCTGCTGCTGTGGGTGGGCGCCCACGACGTCCTCGACGGGCGCCTGTCCGTGGGCAGCCTCACGGCATTCATCTTCTACGCCGTCATCGTCGCCAACGCGACGTTCGTCCTCGCCGAGGCCTGGGGCGAACTGCAGCGCGCGGCCGGCGCCTCCGAGCGCCTCACGGAACTCCTGGCAACCGTTCCGGCGATACGCGCGAGCGCCACGCCGCAGCCGCTCCCGGAACGTGCCGAGGGTCGCATTGCGCTGCAGTCCGTCACCTTCCATTACCCGTCGCGACCGGCCACCGCGGCGCTCGCGGACGTGAGCCTCGCCGTCGCGCCGGGCGAGGTCGTGGCCCTCGTCGGGACCGTCCGGCGCCGGCAAGACGACGCTCTTCCAGCTCCTGCTGCGCTTCTACGATCCGCAGGAGGGATCGGTGCGGCTCGACGGCGTCGATGCGCGCGACGCCGAGCCGAAGTCCTGGCGCAGGCATTTCGCCCTCGTCGCGCAGGAACCGGTGATCTTCGCCGCCAGCCTCGCCGACAACGTGCGCTACGGGATGCCGGAGGCCACTGACGCGCAGGTGCGCGAGGCCTGCCGCCTCGCCTACTGCCTGGAGTTCGCCGAGCGCCTGCCGCAGGGACTCGCCACGCCCCTGGGCGAGCGTGGCGTGAAGCTCTCCGGCGGGCAGCGCCAGAGGATCGCCATCGCCCGCGCCATCCTGGCCGACCGCGCCGTCCTGCTCCTGGACGAGGCCACCAGCGCGCTGGATGCGGAAAGCGAGCGCAGCGTGCAGCTGGCGCTCGCGGGCCTCATGCGGGGACGCAGCACGCTCGTCATCGCGCACCGCCTCGCCACGGTAAAATCCGCGCACCGGATCGTCGTGATGGACCACGGCCGCATCGTCGCCACGGGCACGCACGACACGCTCGTGGCCGAGAACGGCCTGTACGCGAGGCTCGCGGCGCTGCAGTTCGCGACATCCACCCAGGAACCGACTCGATGAGGCTCGACGCCGTACTTCTCCTTCTTGCGCTCGCCGCGCCTGCCGCGGCGGGCGCCCAGGATGTTGCCGCGGGCGTGCCCGCCGCGGCCATCGCCGCAAGCGTCCCGGAGACCGCGCGTCCCGCGGCGCCGGTGCGCGAGGTGCGCGACGTGCTGCACGGCGTGGAGATCGCCGACCCGTACCGCTGGCTCGAGGACCTCGAGTCGCCCGAAGCGCAGCAGTACTTCCGCGCGCAGGGGGAATACGCCCGCGCGCAGCTGGACGGCATCCCGGGCCGGCCCGCGCTCGCCGCGCGCATCCGCGAACTCTCGGCCGCCCATGTCGAGATCACCGCGCTCGCTCTCGCGGCCGGCAAGGTCTTCTACCTGAAGCTCGACGCGGGCCGGCAGACCGCGATGCTGTGCGTGCGCGACGGGTTCGCGGGGGCCGAGCGCGTGCTGCTCGATCCCGCCCGTCCCGGCGGCGAGGCGGGCCCCGCCGCGATCCGGTGGTTCCATCCGTCGCCCGACGGCCGCCTGGTGGCCTACGGCATCGCGCCGGCAGGAACGGAAGCCACCGTCCTGCGCGTGCTCGAGGTCCCGGGCGGACGCGATACGGGCGTGGCCATCGCGCGCACCCGCTTCAACGACCAGCTCGCCTGGCACCACGACAGCCGCGCCTTCTACTACGCGCAGGTGCCCGAGGGCGGGCCCGGCGACCCGGCGTACCGCTACGCCGGCATGCGCCTGTATCGCCATGTGATCGGGCGCCCGGCGGCACAGAACGAGATCGTCTTCGCCTCGGGAGTCGGCGGGGCGCGCGACGTGCCGGAGGTCGTCTTTCCGTCGCTCCACGTTCCCGAGGACTCCACGCACGCCTATGCCGTGGTGCGCGACGGCATGCGCCGCGAGATCGCCGTGTACATGACGACGATGACGGACCTCGCCAGGGGCCTGCCGCGCTGGAGCAAGGTGGTGGACTACGGCGACGGCGTCACCGCCATCGAGGCGTGGAAGGACGATCTCTACGCGCTCACCCACCAGGGCGCCTCGCGCGGCAAGGTGGTCACTTTCAGGGCCGGCAAGTCCGAGCTCAGCCGGGCGCGCACGGTGGTGCCCGAGGGCGACGCGGTCATCCTCGACATGTCGCTCGCGGCCGACGCCCTCTACCTGCGCTCGACCGTCGGCGGGCTGGAGCGGCTGGAGCGGCTCAATTTCGGCTTCGGCGCCTCGCGCACGCCGGAATTCGTCAAGACCGCGTTCGACGTCGCCATCTCGCAGTTGATCACGCACCCGCGCCGGCCCGGCGCGGTCCTGCGCACGCAGGGCTTCATCGAGGCTCCGGCGGTGCTGACCGTGGAGGCGAAGACCGGCAACCTCAAGAATACCGGCCTGCAGCCGCCCCCCCGGGCGGATTTCTCCGCCATCGACGAAGTGCGCCTCTATGCCCCGACGCGGGACGGCGCCAAGGTGCCGGTGACGCTGCTCTACCGCAAGACGACGATGCTCACCGCGGACAACCCGACGCTCGTCATCGGCTTCGGCGCCTATGGCCGCTCGCTGGTGCCGATGTTCGACCCCACGCGGCTCGCCTGGCTGGAGAACGGCGGCATCATCGCCTTCGCGCACATCCGCGGCGGCGGCGAGTACGGCGACGACTGGCACCGCGCCGGGCGCCTCGCGACGAAAGAGAACACCATCAGCGACTTCATCGCCTGCGCCGAGTTCCTGATCCGGTACGGCTTCACCAGCCCGAAGCGCCTCGCCATCCAGGGCACCAGCGCCGGAGGCATCCCGTCCGCCGGCGCCCTGGTGCGCCGGCCCGACCTCTTCGCCGCGGTCGTGCCGAGGGGAGCGACCGTGGACCTGCTGCGCCACGAGTTCGAGCCGGGCGGGCGGGCCGACGTTCCCGAGTTCGGCTCGGTCGCCACGCGCGAGGGCTTCG
The DNA here is from genome assembly GCA_963786635.1 of uncultured beta proteobacterium. GTDB lineage: Bacteria > Pseudomonadota > Gammaproteobacteria > Burkholderiales > Usitatibacteraceae > FEB-7. Next base: position 53,715 of record CAWAZV010000002.1, read on the forward strand.
AGTGGCTGCGCGCCATCTCCGCGTACCAGCAGGTGAAGGACGGGACGCCGTATCCCGCGGTCCTCTTCTCGGTCGGCATGGGCGACCAGCGTGCGAGTCCCTGGCAGTCGGGCAAGATGGCCGCACGGCTGCAGGCCGCCTCGACGAGCGGCAAGCCGGTGCTCCTGCGCGTGGACTGGCAGGCCGGGCGCGGCCTGGCCAACACCCGCGCGCAGCGCGAGGAGGAACTGGCCGACATCTACGCCTTCCTGATGTGGCAGTTCGGGCGCGACTGAAGTCCCGCCGCTGTCACATTCGCGACGTCCGCAACGCCGATCATGCTGTAATTGCGGCACGGACTGACAACGGAGCGCGTGATGGAACTGGTCTTGTGGCGACATGCCGATGCGGAGGTGGGCCCCGCCGACCTCAAGCGGGAACTGACGGACAAGGGACGCAAGCAGGCAGGCCGCGTGGCCAAGTGGCTGCGGCCGCGCCTCGAGGGCGACTGGGAGATCCTCGTGAGCCCGGCGGCGCGCGCGAAGCAGACCGCGGACGCGCTGGACCTGGACTACGACGTGCGCCTCACGCTGGGGCCGCTGGAGACCGAGGACGCCCTCATCCGCGAGGTCGGCTGGCCCGCCGGCGAGCGCAACGTCATCGTCGTGGGGCACCAGCCCACGCTGGGCCGCCTCGCGGCGCGGTTCCTCTCCGGGCATCGCGGCGACCTCACCATGAAGAAGGGTTCCATCTGGTGGTTCTCGAGCAAGATCGACGAGGAAGTGGGGCAGGGCGAGACCCTCCTGAGGGCGGTGATCGCGCCCGACTTCCTCGACTGAGGGCGGTTCGGGCGACACGCGCCGCACCGGGGCCCGCGGCGGCTTAGAATACGGTCGGACATCTGCCAACCGGAGTCGCCACGATGCTTCGCCCCTGGATCCTTTCGCTAGCGCTGCTTGCCGGGCTCGTCCCGGCGCTTCCCCATGCCGCCGACCACCCTGCCGCCGCCCTGAGCGCGGGGGAAGTGAGAAAAGTCGACCGCGAGGCGAAGAAGGTCACCATCAAGCACGGCCCGATCGAGAACCTGAAGATGCCGCCCATGACGATGGTCTTCCGGGTGAAGGACAAGGCGATGCTCGACGGCCTGGCGCCCGGAACCGCGGTGCGCTTCCGCGCCGAGGAGGCCGAGGGCGGCTACGTCATCACGAAGCTGCAGACGGCGAAGGCGAAATGACGATGGCCGCCTTCACCGTGCAGGACATGACCTGCGGCCACTGTGCCGCGACCATCACCGAGGCCGTGAAGGCGGTGGATCCGGCCGGGCGCGTCGCGATCGACCTGGCGGCGAAGCGGGTCACCGTGGAGAGCGCCCTCTCCGCCGAGCGGATCGCCGCGGCCATCACGCGCGCCGGGTTCTCGCCGGTTCCCGCCTAGAGCCGCCGGGGGCGCCGCCTCGCCCCGCCGCGCGAACGCCGCCCGCGGCCCCTAGAATAGAGCCATGGCACTCCACGACCTCTCGGCCTGGCGGCACGATCACGACTTCGGCGCGGGCCAGCACGCTGCCGAGTGGCGCACCTGGATGGTCGTCGCGATCACCGCGGTCACCATGGTCGCCGAGATCGCGGGCGGATGGATCACGGGCTCGATGGCGCTCCTCGCGGACGGCTGGCACATGGGCACCCACGTCGTGGCGCTCGCGATGGCCGGGATCGCGTACGCCCTCGCCAGGCGCTGGTCGCGGGATGCGCGCTTCGCCTTCGGCACCTGGAAGATCGAGATCCTCGGCGCTTTCTCGAGCGCGCTCCTGCTCGCTCTCGTCGCGGCCGTGATGGTGGTGGAGTCGGCCCTGCGCCTGGTCAACCCGCAGCCGATCGCCTTCGCGAGCGCGCTGGTGGTCGCCGTCATCGGCTTCGCGGTGAACGTCGCGTCGGCATTCGTCCTGGCGGGCGGCAGCGGCCACCTGCACGATCACGATCAGGACCGCGGCCACGGTCACGACCACGACCACGACCACGACGATGCGCACGGGGATGCGCAAGCCCATGTCCATGGTCACGGCGACCTCAACCTGCGCGCGGCCTACGTGCACGTGCTGGCCGATGCCCTCACCTCGGTGCTCGCGATCGTGGCGCTGGTGGCCGGGATGCTCGCCGGCTGGAACTGGCTCGACCCGGTGCTGGGCATCGTCGGCGCCGGCGTGATCGCCTGGTGGTCGAAGGGCGTCATCGTCCAGTCGGCGCGCGTGCTGCTCGACCGCGAGATGGATACGCCGGTGACGGCGCAGGTGCGTGCGGCGATCGAAGGCGACGGCGATGCGCAGATCGCCGACCTGCACGTCTGGCGCGTCGGCCGCGAACGCTATGCGTGCATCGTGGCGATCGTCGCCCGCGAGCCCCTCACGCCGGACGGCTATCGCCAGCGCCTGGCCGGCATCGACCGCCTCGCCCACGTGTCGGTGGAAGTCAATCGCTGTCCCCACCTGCGCTGTCCCTAGCGCGAGTCATCGCACCCATGCCCGGCAACGCCGCCACCACGGTCCGCGAATTCCGCCACATCCTCCTCTGGCCGCTGCAGCTGCGGCGCCTGCGGCGCGAGACGGGCTACGCGAGCTACTGGGACGTGCTGCGCGCCAACCCCGGCCCGTGGAAGGAAGTCCAGGACAACCTGCCCGTGGACGACGAGACGAGCCAGACCGGCTACGAGGAGTTCGTCTACTTCCTGCCCTACGTGCAGCGCTTCCTGTACGGCTTCGGCGAGGCGGACGCGAAGACGCCCTCCAGCCTGCACATGTTCCGGCGCGACGACATCGCGACCGCGCGCGTGCAGCTGCGCGCCGGGGACGCCCCCATCGACCTCGCGGTCGCGCGCGTGCGGCTGGTGTTCTTCTACGACCAGGACGTCGCGATGCTCGCCCTCGAAGTGACGGCGCGCGACCTCGCGCTGGAGGATGCGATCGAGATGCTCGACCGCTTCGGCCGCCCCTACCCCCCGTACTGGGAGGACTCGGGGCAGGGCGCGCACTGCACCTACGGCGTGCAGTTCCTCGACGCGGCCGGCACGGTGCTGTCGACGTCGGACTTCGGCGACCGCGACAAGTACGTGGGGCGGGTCCGCGACATCAAGCAGACGCCGCTCTCGGCGCACTGGGAGTACATCCTGCAGCCCCTCGTGCCGGCCTATCTCGGCGGCGGGCTGCTGCAGTACTACCAGATCGAGAACAAGCGCATCCCGATCATGACCTACCTGGCCCTGGACGAGCCGCGCGACCTCACGCGCGGCGACCTGGCGCGCATCGGCTACGCCGCGAAATGGGGCCCCTCGGACACGCTCCCCTTCGCGCCGCGCTTCCTCGCCGACTTCGAGGAAAAGCACTGCTACGACCGCTACTGGGACGCCGAGTCGCCGGCGAACGGCATGAACACGCGTTTCATCTTCTGCGGCGTGGCCTTCGCGATGGTCACCAAGCACAACGACGAGCGCACGGACCTGGTGCACACGTTCCGCCGGCAGTTCTTCCAGATCGGGCTCATCGCCAATTTCCACAAGGCGGCGCTGCTGAACCTCTCCAACCGCTTCTCCATCGCGGTCGAGCGCCTGCGCGTGGGCGACTACGCGAGTGTGCGCATCTTCAAGGACAGCGTGCGCGAGGCGCTGGAGCTGTTCCTGCGCTTCAACCACCGCTACTGGGTGCACGAGATCTCCAACCAGATGCTCGCCGCCGACATCTTCGCGCGGTGGGCGCACCAGCTGGGCAGCGACCAGCTCTTCGCGGAGGTGCGCGACGAGGCGCAGGACATCAACCGCTACCTCGACGCCGACCGCACGCGCAAGGCCGGCGACAACGCCATGCGCCTCACGGTGGTCTCGGCGCTGGGCATGCTGGGCACCGTGGTCACCGGCTTCCTCGGCATGAACCTCTTCAGCCACGCCGGCGAGACGTCGTGGAACAAGTTCTGGATCTTCATGGCGGTGTTCGTGCCCACCGTCGCGCTGGGCTTCTACACGGTGGTGATGTCCAAGCGCATCGCGGCGTTCATCGAGGCGATGTCCTCCGAGCGCATGACGTGGCGGCAGAAGTTCGTCGCGTTCGGCCAGATCTGGCGGCCGCCGCCCTAGCGGTCCGCGGGTGAGGAAGCGCGTGGCCGGCGGCGACGAGCCGTCGCGGCGCAGCGCCGGGACGGCGGGCAAGACGCAGTCCGCGCCGCGTGGCTGAGGCGCCGGGCGTGACGGATCGCGACGAGGCCGCCGCGGTCCTGGCGTTCTGGTTCGGTGAACCCGGTTCGCCGGAACACGGCAAGTCGCGCGCGGCCTGGTTCCGCAAGGACGCCGCCTTCGATGCGGAAATCCGGCGGCGCTTCCTCGCGCTGCACGCCAGCGCCGCGCTGGGCGAGCGCGATCGCTGGCGCGGGAGCCCGGACACGCTCCTCGCCCTGGTGATCGTCCTCGACCAGTTTTCGCGCAACCTCCACCGCGACGATGCCCGCGCGTTCTCGCAGGATGCGGCGGCACTCGCTGCGGCGCAGGAGATGATCGCGCGCGGCTGGGACCGCGAGCGGCTGCCGGTCGAGCGGCAGTTCGTCTACCTGCCGTTCGAGCATGCGGAGGACCTCGCCCTGCAGGATCGCGTCGATCGAGCTCTTCACGTCCCTCGAGGCGTTTCCGGAAACGAAGGGGCTCACCGCGTGGGCGGAGAAGCACCGCGTCATCATCCGGCGCTTCGGGCGCTTCCCGCACCGCAACGCGGCGCTGGGGCGCGCATCGACGCCCGAGGAGGTCGCTTTCCTGAAGGAGCCGGGGTCGGGCTTCTAGGCGGCGGACTGGCGAAACGCCTCGGCCCCGAGGCGGTAAAGGACATGCGGCCGCACGGGGTGCCCCTCGGCAATCCGCGGATGATCGAATTCTCCGTCGCGCCGCATGCCCGAGCCGCTCCATGACCGCCGCCGAGCGCTTGTTGCGTGACAGCGGTGCATGGAGACGATCTCCGCGAGGCCCAGCTCGCCGAAGCCGAAGGAGAGTGCCGCCCGCGCGGCTTCCGTCGCGTAGCCGTTTCCCCACGCCGGGCGAGACAGTCGCCAGCCGACTTCGGTGCAGGGCGTGAAATGCGCCTCGAAGGTCGGCACCGCGAGCCCGGTGAAGCCGATGAACGGTTCGCCCCCGATCACCTCGACGGCCCAGAGTCCCCAGCCCTGCGCCTCGAACTCCGGCCATGATGCGGCAGGCCTCGGCGTCGCTTTCCTCGCGCGTCGGGATCGACGGAAAGTGTTCCATCACGCGCGGATCGCGCGTTCATCGCCGCGAAGGGCTCGAAGTCGGATTCGCGCCAGGGGCGCAGGCGCAGGCGCTGGGTCGACAGGGTGACGGGCATGCCGCCATGATCGCGGCGCCGCCGAAAACCCGCAATGTCCGCTCCGCCCCGGTCACGGATTGGCGGACAGGTTCCCCTGGCCGGCTTCCGGCGCCGGATCCGGCGCGACCTCGATGGCGACCGGCAGGTTCAGGCTGCGCCACAGGCCCGGCGGGATGCATGCCGCGGCGGACGAGCCGGCTCGCGACCATGGCGACGATGCGCGGCGATGTCGGCGACCGGGCGGAAGTGGCTGGGCCGCGCGCGCCGGCGGGTAGATGCCCGGGATCGGCACCGCCACGCTGCGCATGCCGCGCTCGCCCGCGGCGATGAGGATCTCGCTTTCGAACACGAACCGGCCCCACGAGACGTCGGCGCGCGTGAGTTTCGCGAGCACGGCCGCCGGGTAGACGCGGAAGCCCGACTGCGTGTCGGCGATCGGGTAGCCCGCGGCCCAGGAGATCCAGAAGCGCGCGAACTGGTTGGCGTAGTAGCGGTGCGGCGGGAAGTTCGCCTTGTCGTGCAGGCGCGCCCCGATCACGATGTGCCACGGGATAGCGGTCGGCCGCGCGCAACAGCCGCCCGATGTCCTCCGGGTGGTGCTGGCCGTCGCCGTCGAGCGTGACCACGCGCCTCGCGCCCTGCGCCAGGGCGTGGTCGATGCCGCGCCACAGGCTTGCCGCCTTGCCGAGGTTGCGCCCGTTGGACGAGCAGCGTGATCGGCAGGCGCACGAGCTGCGCCCCGGTGCCGTCGGTGGAGCCGTCGTCCACGACGATCACGTCGGGCACGACCCGCAGCGCGCGCTTGACGAGGCCGCGGATGGTGGCCACCTCGTTGAAGGCGGGGATGAGGACGACGGTATCGGCAAGCGAGCGCATCGTGGTCACGGCCTTGCCGCCGGCGTTGCGGAATCGAAGGCGGCGCGGATGTCCTGCTGGCGCTTGCGCCAGGCGCGAAACGCGGTCGGCCACTGGGCGATGAAGCTGCGCGTAGTAGATCACGCGGAACAGGTACAGGCGCGGGCGCACGGGACCGGACCGGAAGACGTCGCCGGCGAGCAGCGACACCACGGCGGACTGCACGCCGAGGAAGTTGCGCGGCGCCAGGAAGAGCTTGCGGATCACCGGGTTGGTCATGCGGTAGATGAGCCAGGAGAACGTGCTCACGCCGCGGCGCACGGTGCGCTCGAAGTCGCGATAGAGCGCGCGGGCGCGCGCGGGATCGCGCAGCACCGCGTCGACCACGTCGGCGCCGAGCGCGGCGCTGTTCATCGCGAGGTAGCACGCCGCTCGAGAACACCGGGTCGATGAAGGCCCAGGCATCGCCCACCATCAGGTAGCCGGGGCCGGTCATGCGCGCTGGCCGTGTAGGAGTAGTTGCCGGTCGCGGTGACCGGGGCCGTGAGCTCGGCGTCCTTGAGGCGGTCGGCGATCTCCGGGCGCCATCGCGATGGTCTGCATGAAGAACGTGGTCGGGTCGGTCTTGCGCGACTTGAGGTAGGCCGGCCAGCACACCGCGCCCACGCTGGTCGTGCCGTCCTTGCAGCGGGATGAACCAGAACCAGCCATGCTCGAACCAGACGATGGTGATGTTGCCCTCCGCGGCGCCGGGGTTGCGGCGCGCGTTGCGGAAGTGGCCGAAGATCGCCGCGCTCGCGTGCTTGCGGGTTCCTGCGCTTGATGCCGAGGCGCTCGGCGAGGAAGGTGTCGCGGCCGGAGGCGTCGACGAGGAAGCGCGTGCGCCATTCCTGGCGGCTGCCGTCCTCGAGCTGCAGGTTGACCACGCGTGTCCTCGCCGCGCGCGGGGTCGCCGAAGTCGACCGAGGTCACGCGCACGCCTTCGTAGACGCGCGCGCCCTTGGCCGCGCAGTTGCGCAGCAGCATGTGGTCGAACTCCGAGCGCCGCACCTGGAAGGCGTGCGGCCAGCGCTTGTCGAACGCGGTGCGAGAACTGGAACTCGACGGTCTTGCCGGCCGCGCGCGACTCGAACTCGGCGGCGTCCTTGCGGATGCCGATCTGCGCGAGCTCGTCCCAGACGCCCAGGCGCTCGAGGATCGGCATGTTCAGCGGCAGGAGCGATTCGCCGATGTGGAAGCGCGGATGGCGCTCCTTGTCGACGACGACCACGTCGCGGCCGCGCTCGGCGAGCAGCGCGCCGATGGTCGACCCGGCCGGGCCGCAGCCGATCACGAACACCTCGCAGCGGCGCTCCTCCGGCGTCGTGGCGGCGATATCCAGCCTAGGCATCGGCGACCTCCCCGGGCGCGTTCACGCGATGCCGCCGTTCACGCCGATCACCTGGCCGGAGATGTAGCCGGCGGCCTCCGAGCAGAGGAACGCCACCAGGGCGGCGACTTCGTCCGGACGCCCGGCGCGCCCCATGGGAACGAGCTGCTTGATGCGCTCGGCCGGAAACGCCTTCGCGGTCATGGGCGAGGCGATCACGCCCGGGGCGACCGCGTTGACGGTGATGCCGCGCGAGGCGACCTCGAGGGCGAGCGCCTTGGTGGCGCCGTGCAGCCCGGCCTTGGCGGCGGCGTAGTTCACCTGGCCGCGGTTGCCGATCACGCCGGCGACCGAGGTGATGCTCACGATGCGGCCCCAGCGCGTCTTCACCATCGGCATCAGCAGCGGCTGCGTCACGTTGAAGAAGCCCTGCAGGCTCACGTCGATCACGCGCCGCCAGCGCGCCTCGTCCATGGCCGCGAGCAGCGCGTCGTCGTGGATGCCGGCGTTGTAGCACCAGCGCCTGGATGGGGCCGCCGGCGAGCAGCGCCGCGAGCGCCGCGCCGGTGGCCGCGGAGTCGGTCACGTCGAAGGCGCACGCCTCGGCGCTCCCGCCCGCGCGTCTGCAGGTCGTCGGCGATGCGCGTGGCTTCCGCGAGGCGCGTTCCCGCGTGCACCACGACGTGGAAGCCCTGCGCGGCGAGCGCGCGGCAGATCGCCGCGCCGATCGCGCCGCTGCCGCCGGTCACCAGCGCGCGTTTCATGGCGACCCCGCCACGGCGGCGCCGGTGAAGACGAGCGTGAAGCGGCCCTCGAGCAGCAGGGCGTCGTCGCCGTGCGCCTCGAAGGCGTAGATGCCGCCGGCGGGATCGCGATGCAGCGCGGTCGCCCTGATCGTCAGGGCGGAGGCGACGCCGTCGAGCCAGTCGCAACCGGGCCGCACGTCGCGCAGCCTTCCGAGCACGCCGCGGCGCGGCTGCGCGGTGCCCTGCAGTCAGCGCGCCGTGCACGGCCGCGGCCTGCGCCGCGTACTCGATGCCGGCCCACACCGGCAGCCCGCCCGGGCTCGCGCAGGGGATGGTCCGCGTCGCGGTGGCTGCGCGGCGGCGCACAGGATGCGCTGCTCGTCCCAGGCGAGGACGCGATCGAGCAGGCACATGCGCCCGGCGTGGGGAATGCGCGCCGCGATGCCGGCGTGGTCTCAGCATCGCGTCACCTGGACGTGCGAGTTCCGGGGAAAGGGGCAGGGCGGTGCGCGAGCCGGCGCCGCCGCAAAGCGTGGCCAGCGCCCCGAACCCGCGCGCGCTGGCGTTGGCGTGCCAGGCGCCGGGCATCCAGCCGGGCCACGCGACGTCGCCCGCGGCCGGCGTGACGGCAAGGTCCCACGAGGCGATCGTCGCGTCGTCGGGCGTGGGCGCGATCACCAGCGCGATCACGGAGGCCTCGACGATCGGCATCAGGTCGGACAGCGGCGCCGGCAGCGGGCTGTCGTAGCAGACGTAGAGCACCGGCACCTCGTCGCAGATCGCCTGCGCCGCGGCCGCCAGCAGGCCCGCGGCGAAGCTCCAGGGGCCGCGGCACACGCTGGTCGCGCCGAGCTTCGCGTTCATCGCGATGCTGTAGTAGCCGCTGGGCGCGTTGTGCACGGAATTGTGGAACTGCGTCGGGCGAGACGTCGCGGCGGCCCGCGAGCACCTCGCACAGCTGGTGGGTGATGACGCCCGCGGCTTCCGCGGACGAGAAGACGAGCGCCATGTCCTGCGGGCGCTATCCGCGGTCTGCCGCAAGCGCCTGCTCGGCCGCGGCGATGGCCAGGCGCACCGTCGGCGAGCTGCGCCGGCGCTCGGCCGGCCGCCAGGCTGCCGGGGTCGCAGGGGGCGAGCGGCGCGGCGGCGAACGGCTGCGCGCCCGGCGAGCACGGCCTGCGCGTCTCGTCCCAGTCCGGCAGGCCCGGCGCGAGCACGCCCACCGCCTCGACGGCGACGCGCATCAGGCCGCCTTCCCGAACACCAGCGAGCAGTTGTTGCCGCCGAAGCCGAAGCTGTTGCTCATCACGCGGCCGCAGGCTGCGCGCCTCGCCGCGCAGCGCGATCGCGCACCGCGTCTCGGGATCGACCTCGCGCGTGGTGGGGCTGCCGGGCAGGAAGTCGTGCTCGAGGCTCAGCAGCGCGATGGCCGCCTCGGTGATGCCGGCCGCGCCCAGCGTGTGCCCGGTGACGCCCTTGGTCGAGGAGCACGGCGTGGCGGTGCCGAAGATGCCGTGCACCGCGCGGCCCTCGGCGCGGTCGTTGGCGGGCGTGGCCGTGCCGTGCAGGTTGATGTAGTCGATCTCCGGCACGGCGAGGCGCGCGCGCGCGAGCGCGTCGAGCATCGCGCGGCGCGCGCCGTCGCCCTCCGGATGCGGCGTGGACATGTGGTGCGCATCGCTCGTCTCGCCATAGCCCATGGAGCTGCAGCGCGCCCGCGCCGCGCTCGAGCAGCGCGAAGCCGGCCGCCTCGCCGATGGTGAGGCCGCGGCGAGCCGTGTCGAAGGGCCGGCAGACGTCCGGCGCCACCAGTTGCAGCGCGTTGAAGCCGTAGAGCGTCGTGTGGCAGAGGCTGTCGACGCCGCCGACCACCGCGGCGTCGGCGAGCCCCAGGCGGATGAAGCGCTCGGCGAGGCAGAACACCTTGGCGCTCGAGGAGCAGGCGGTGGAGATCGTCATCGCCGGCCCGGTGAGGCCCAGCACGCGGCGCACGAACTCCGTGGTCGCATCGAGGTTGTGCACGGTGTCGTAGCGAAACGCCGCCGGCAGGCTGCCGGTGGCGGGATCGCGGTCCTGGTAGGCGAGCTCCGTGGAGAGGATTCCCGAGGTGCTGGTGCCGAGGAAGACGGCGATGCGCGCGCCGCCCAGCCGGGCGCGCGCGGCCGCGACGGCCGCCACGAAATCGTCCTGCTCCAGCGCGAGCAGGGCGAGCCGGTTGTTGCGGCAATCGAAGTCGGCGAGCGCTGCGGGCAGGGTCACGGATTCCGCGGCGCGCGACGCGCCCGATCCAGCAGTCGAGCGGCGCCCAGTCGAGGTCGTTGGGGGCGAGTCCGCTGCGCCCGTCGCGCAGGGTGCGCGCCGTGGCCGCCTTGCCGAGGCCGGCGGCGCTGGCGAGCGTGTAGGCGACGGACGGACAAGGGGCTGCATCGACATGGGAATGTTCCTGGGGCAGCGCCGCGCGGACGCGGGCAAGCGTACGCACCGTTTGGGCGGCTCGGTCGATTGGATACTACCCGCGCCGTTCCATCCGTGCCCTACCGCACATAAGGCGGGCGGAATGCGGGCTAAGAATCCCCCTGTCGGCGGATCGAAGGATCGAATGCCACCAGTGGCGCGCGCATCACGATCGCGGCATCCGTGTCGAGGTCCTGCAGCTTCACCAGTTACCCATCCGGACGGACCCATGGACGTTACGCACAGCGGTGAAACGGAACTCGCGCGGCAGGAAGCGGAACTCGCGCACCTCGTCGTCGAGTCGTTGAAGCTCGAGGGCGTCGGTCCCGGGGACATCGAGCCGGAGGCGCCGCTCTTCGGCGCGGGCCTCGGCCTCGATTCGCTCGACATGCTCGAGCTGTCGATGGCGATCGAGCAGAAGTACGGCGTGAAGCTGCACTCCGACGACCCGGACAACGAGCGGATCTTCGCCTCGCTGCGCAGCCTCGCGCAGCACATCCACCAGGCGCGGGCGAGCTGAGGCCGCCGGCGTGACCGGTGCGCGAATCCCGGTCGTCGGGCTCGTGTGGGCTGGGCCTCACCGTCGCGTACCTGGCTTGCGCCGCGTTCGGCCAGCGCCAGGCGGCGCTGGCGGTCGTCGGCCTGATGGCCGGCACCTTCGTCGCGGCCTCGGGGCGCCGGCTTCGCGGGCCTCGCTCGCGGGCGTGGCCCTCGCGGTTGCCGCCTGGCACTTCTTCGCGGCCGTCGCCTTCCTCGTCTTCGTTCCGCCGCTCGCCGCGTTCGCGTTCATGGCGGTCTTCTTCGGCCGCACCCTGCGCGCCGGGGCGCAGCCGCTCATCAGCCGCATCGCGCGCAAGGAGGATCCCGACGCTGCCGCCGGAAGTGGCGCTGCCACACGCGGCGGCTCACCGGCGCCTGGACCGCCTGCTTCGCGGCACTCTTCCTCGTCGCGCTGGGACTGGCGCCGTTCCTGTCGATCGAGGCGTGGTCGCGCTGGGTGCAGGTCCTCGGCATCGTGGTGCCCGGCACGCTCTTTCTCGGCGAGTACGCCTACCGCCACCATCGCTTTCCGCACCGCACGCCGGGATCGCTCGCCGTGCTGGTCGCCAACGTGGTCGCGGTGTTCCGCGAGATCGCGATGGAGTCCGGCCGCGACCGCCGTGCCGGGCGGCAGCCGGCGTTGACCATGCTGCCCCTCGCGAACTATCGCGCGGCCGCCGATGCCGTGCTGCTCGGGCCCGGCGGGCGCGTTGAGCGCGACGGTGTTCTTCGCGCAGGCCGCGCGGCTGGCGAGTGCGCTGCCGGACGCGGAAAGCGTCATCAACCTGTGCGAGACGCGCCACGGCTTCATGGTGGGATTCGCGGCGGCGCTGCTGCGGGGCCAGGTGTCGCTGCTGCCGCCCGTGCGCGGGCGCATCGGCCTGGAAGCGCTGCGGCGGCGCCATCCCGGCGCGTACGCGATGAGCGAGGAGCCGATCGCCGGCGCGGACGCGTTCGCCGTCGGGGCATTCCTCGAGGACCGGGCGGCGGGCGCGCTTCGCCGTCCCGCGCATCGACCCGCGGATGCCGTTGCGGCGGTCCTCTTCACGTCCGGCAGCACGGGCGAGCCGACGGCGCATCCCAAGACCTGGGGACAGCTTTGCCGCGGCGCCCGCCTCCTGGCGACCGCGCTGGGCTGGGACGTCGCGGCCGGGGGAGGCCATCGTGGGGAGCGTGCCGCCGCAGCACATGTTCGGGCTCGAGAGCACGGTGATGCTGCCCTGGCAGGCGGGCGTCCCGGTGCATGCGCGGCGAGCCGCTCCTCGCCGCGGACCTGGAAGCGGCCTTGCGCGAGTGCGGCCGGCCGGCGTGGTGGATGACGACGCCGATGCACCTGCGCGCCCCGCTGCAGGCCGGCGGCGCGCTGCCGGGCCTGCAGGGCATCGTCGCTTCCACCATGAGCCTGCCGCGGGCGCTTGCCGCGCGCGGCCGAGGCGGCGTGGCGAGTCCCGGTGATCGAGGTCTACGGCTCCACGGAGACCGGCGCGCTCGCCACGCGGCGCACCGCGGCCGAAGAGCGCGTGGACGCCGCTGCCCGGCGTCGTGCTGCGCGCCGCAGGGCGAGGGCGAGGCGCAGCGCTTCCGCGCCGAGGGTCCGCACGTCGATCCCCCCGCAGTCCTCGGCGACGTCCTCGAGCTGCTGCCGGACGGACGCTTCCTCTGGCTGGGGCGCACGGGCGACCTGGTGAAGGTCGGCGGCAAGCGGGCCTCGCTTGCCGCGCTCGGCATCGCGCTCACGGAGATTCCGGGCGTCGCGGATGGCGTCTTCGCCTTCCCGCCGGCAGGCGCACGGCGCCAGGGACGAGTCGCGTCCCGCGCGCCGGCTCGCGGCCTTCTATCGTCTCCGAGACGCTTGCCGTGCCCCAGGTGCTCGCCGCGCTGCGCGAGCGCATCGATCCGGCCTTCCTGCCGCGCCCGATCCACCGCGTGGCGCGCCTGCCGCGCAACGCCAACGGCAAGCTGACGCAGGAGGCGCTGGCCGGGCTCTTCGCGGATTGCGAGCCCGCGCAGGCGATCGCGGCCGACCATCCTGCCCTGGCCGGACATTTTCCCGGCGATCCGCATCGTGCCCGGCGTGACGCTGCTCGCGCGCGTGGCCGATGCGCTGCGCGCCCGCTTCCCGCAGCACCTGCCGGGCGAATTGCAGCACGCGCGGTTCCATGAGCGCCGCTGCGCCCGGGCGAGCCCTTCGTCGTCGTCGCGCGCCGGGAGCGCGGGTGCGCGCGCTTCGAGGTGCGGCACGCCGGGCGCGACGGGACGCCAGGCGCCGTGATCGCGAGCGGCGCCTGGGCGCTGCGCGATCGCGGGCCGGAGGCGCCGCCCCCATGAGCGCCACCTGGCGCAATCGGCCCGAGCGCGGCAGCCCGGGCATGAAGCGGCTCATCATCTGGCTCGCGTTGCACGCCGGACGGCCCTTCTGCCGCGTGCTGCTGGTGCCGATCTGCGCCTACTTCCGGCTGACCGCGCCCGCGGCGCGCCGCGCCTCGCGGGAGTTCCTCGCGCGCGCCCTCGGCCGGCCCGCCACGCTGACGCGACGTGTTCCGGCACCTGCTCGTGTTCGCGACGACGCTCCTCGACCGCGTCTTCCTCCTGCACGGGCGGCACCGCGACTTCGACGTGGCGGTGACCAATGCGAACGTCTTCGAGGAGGCGATCGCCGCCGGGCCGCGGCTGCCTGCTGCTCGGCTCGCACCTCGGCAGCTTCGAGATGCTCGGCGTGGTGGGCAGCCTCGAGCGGCAGCTCGCCATCAACATGGTGATGCACGTCGAGGACAGCGCGGGCCTGCGCCAGCTGCTGGCGGGATCCGGCTTCACGCATCCCCTACAAGGTGATCCCGCTCGGCCATCCCGAGTCGATGCTGCGCGTGAAGGAGTGCCTGGAACGCGGCGAGGTGGTCGGCATCCTCGCCGATCGCGTCTACGGCGGGGAGGCGACGCAGGCCGTGCCTTTCCTCGGGGCGCCGGCGCGCTTCTCGCTGAGCCCGTTTCGCCTCGCGCGCATCACCGGCGCGCCGGCGGTGACGGTCTTCGGCCTGTACCGCGGGGGGCGCCGCTACGAGATCGTGTTCGAGGCGCTGCGCGAGCCCGAACCCGCGCCCTACGTGGCGATCCTCGAGCGGCAGGCGCGGCGCGCGCCCTTCAACTGGTTCAACTTCTACGCGTTCTGGGGCGCCTAGGCCGTGCGTGCGGCAGGACTCCTGGTCCTCCTTCTCGCCGCGCATGGCCGGCCGGGCGGCCCCGGCATTCGACCTCGGCGCGCCTGATGCAGCTGCTGGCCGCGACGCCATCGGCCGCAGGTGCCCTACGTCGGAGAAGAAGATACTCGGCGCTGCTCTCCGAGCCCCTCGTGAGCACCGGGACGCTCGTCTACCGCCGCCCCGGACGTGGTGGAGAAGAACATGGCCACGCCGCGCGAGGAGTCGTTCCGGATCGCGGGCGAGGAACTCACCGTCACGCGCCGGGGCGCGCAGAGGCGCGTGCGCGCTTTCCAGCGAGCCGTTGCTCGCGGCCTTCGCCGCCAGCCTGCGCGGCGTGCTCTCGGGCGATGCCGCAACTCCTCGGGGAGCACTTTCGCCTGGCGCTCGCCGGCAGCGCAGGCCGACTGGCAGCTGGAATTGACTCCCGTCGACGCGGAGATCGCCCGCTACGTCGAGCGCATCGTCGTCTCGGGGCGGGACGGGCAGGTCGCGAAGATCGAGGTGCGCGAGACGGGCGGTGACCGCTCCGTGCTGACGACGAACCCGCCGTGATGGCGCGCCGCTCCGTCCTTCGCCACGCTCTCGTGCTGCTCCTGTGCGCCGCACTCGGGCTCCTGGCCGCGCGGGCGCTGCGGATCGAGACCGAGTTCACCGCGTTCCTGCCGCAGACGGCCACGCCGGAGGAGCGGCTGCTGGTGGCGCAGTTGCGCGAGGGACTGGTCGCGCGCCTCATGCTGGTCGCGCTGCAGGGCGGGGACGAGAAGACGCTCGCGCGCGCGAGCCGCGCGCTGGCCGCGGGCCTTGCCGGCGATCCGGCCTTCGACTACGTCGCCAATGGCGCAGCCGGGCAGTTCGCCGCGCAGCGCGAGGTGCTGATGCGCCATCGCTACGCGCTGAGCCCGGCGGTGAGCGCCGAGCGCTTCACGGCGCCGGCCCTGCGGGCGGCGCTGGAGGAAAACCTCGCCCTGCTCGCGTCTCCCGCCGGGGTGCTCGCGCGCGGCACGATCGCGCGCGATCCGACGGGCGAGTTTCGTCGCGACGCTGCGCCGCCTGGAGCCGCCCGCCGCGCCGGGGCGGCGCCAGGGCGTGTGGTTCAGCGCCGACGGCACGCGCGCGTTCCTCGTCGCGCAGACGCGCGCCGCCGGATTCGACAGCGTCGGCCAGGCGGCAGCCATGGCCCGGGTGCGGGCCGTCCTGGCCGAAGCGGCGCCCCAGGTGCAGGCCACGCTTTCGGGCCCGGGCGTCTTCGCCGCGGAATCGCGGCGCGTGATCCAGCGCGACGCGGTGCTGCTGGGCACGATTTCCACCGGCGCGATCCTGGCGCTGCTCGCTGTTCGTCTACCGCTCGCCGTACACGATCGTCCTGGTGCTTGCGCCAACGGCGCTGGGCCTGCTGGCCGGCGTGCTGGTCGTGCAGGCGGTCTTCGGATCCGTGCACGCCATCACGCTGGGCTTCGCGGCGACGCTGATCGGCGAGT
Source organism: uncultured beta proteobacterium (assembly GCA_963786635.1). GTDB lineage: Bacteria > Pseudomonadota > Gammaproteobacteria > Burkholderiales > Usitatibacteraceae > FEB-7. Next base: position 69,680 of record CAWAZV010000002.1, read on the forward strand.
CGGTCGACTACCCGAGCTACATCCTGCTGAACGCGCAGGCCGGCGAGACCGCCGGCGCGGCCGCGCGCCGCGTCGGCCGCACGCTCCTGCTGGCCGTGCTGACGACGGTCGCGAGCGCGCTGGCGCTCGCGCTGTCGAGCTTCACGGGCCTCGCGCAGCTGGGCGTGCTCACCATGGTGGGCGTCGTGGTCGCGGGTCTCACCGCGCACCGGGTCGTCCCGTGGCTGCTGGGCGATCACGTGCTCCGGCTTCCGCGCCTGCGCGTTCCGGACGGCGCCGTCTTCGCGAGGGGGCGCTGGCCGCGTGCCGTCGCGCTCGTCGCGACCCTCGGCGCGGTGGGCGGGCTCTGGGTCGCGCATCCGGATTGGTGGGAGCACGAGCTGGCCAACATCAGCCCGGTGTCCGCGGCGATGCGCGCGCAGGACGCGAGCCTGCGGCGCGAGATGGGCGCGCCGGACGTGAGCGTCTTCCTCGCCAGCAGCGGCGCGAGCGAGGCCAGCGGCGCTCGAGGCTGCCGAGGCGATCCTGCCGGCGCTCGAGCGCTGGCAGGGCGAGGGACTGATCCGCAGCCACGACTCGCCGGTGCGCTACCTGCCCTCACCGGCCACGCAGGCTGCGCGGCTGCGCTGCCCTGCCCGATGCGCCGGCGCTCGCGGCGAACCTGCGCGAGGCACTGCAGGGCCTCGCGTTCCGGCCCGATGCGTTCGCGCCTTTCGTCGCGGAGGTCGACGCGGCGCGCAGCGCGCCGCCGTTCGCGCGCGAGGCCTATGCCGGAACGCCGCTGGGAACGCGGCTCGACGCGCAGGTGGTGGCGCTCGATGGCCAATGGCTGGTGCTGACGCCGCTCGGCGGTGTCACGGACCCGGGCCGGGTGCGCGAGGCGCTCGCTGCGCTTCCGGAATCGCGAACCCGGCTCGTGGACCTGAAGCAGGTGTCCGCCGGGATGCTCGATGGCTTCCGCCGCGAGGCGCTGCGCCAGGCGGCCCTGGGCGCGGTCCTGATCGTCGGCCTGCTCTTCGCGGGCCTGGGCTCGTGGCGGCGGGTCCTGCGCGTGACCGCCCCCGTGGCCGCGGCGCTGCCGCTGACGGTTGCGCTGCTGGCTGCGGCCGGCCAGCGCCTGGGCGTCTTCCACCTGGTGGCGCTGCTGCTGGTGCTGGGCATCGGCCTCAACTACGCGCTCTTCTACGAGCGTCCGCCCGAGGACGAGGAGGAACTCGGGCGCACCCGCCTGGCGCTGGCGCTCTGCACCGCCTCGACGGTGATCACCTTCGGTTGCCTCGCGTTCTCGGCCACGCCGGTCCTGCACGCGATCGGCAGCACCGTGGCGCTGGGCGCGATCCTCTCGCTGGCGCTGGCCGCGCTCTGGGCGCGCAGCCGCTAGCCCTTGCGCGCTCCGCCGCGTGCCTTGTAGTCCTCCGGCACCTTGAAGAGGTCGGCGTCGGGCTGCCTGGCGGGCTGGGAAAGGTCGAAGGCCGGCAGCTTCATGCACTCCGCGACCACGGCCAGGACGAGGGGAAAGGGTGCGACGGGCACCTCGTAGCGCCAGGCATTGAATACCTGCGGCACCAGGCACACGTCGGCGAGCGTCGGGCTGCCGCCCAGGCAAAAGGGCCCGGGTCCGGGGCGCGCCGCGAGCAGCGACTCGATGCCGGCGAGGCCCTCGGTCACCCAGTGCGCGTACCAGCGTTGGCGCGCCGCCTCGTCGGCATGCAACTCCCGGCCCAGGTACCCGAGCACGCGCAGGTTGTTGAGCGGATGGATGTCGCAGGCCACGGCGAGCGCCACGCTTCGCACCCAGGCCCGTTCGGCTGGCGCGCGGGGCAGCAGCGCCGGCAACGGGTGCGTTTCCTCGAGGTACTCGATGATGGCGAGCGACTGGGTGAGCGTGAGCGCCCCGTCCTCCAGCACCGGCACGAGGCCCAGCGGGTTCCTGGCGAGGAAGGCGGCGGTGCGCTGCTCGCCCTTGCGCAGGTGCACGTAGCGGCGACCGGCATCCAGCCCCTTGAGGGCGAGCGCGATGCGCACGCGGAAGGCCGCCGAGGATCGCCAGTAGTCGTGCAGGATCATGTCGGGAGGGCGATGCGGAGTTGGTGGGGCGGGCAAGGCAGCCGGCAAGACGTCGCCCGCGAGCATCTTATACTTGCGGCAGGCCATGATCCACGAACCGACCGGCAGCAGGGCGCGTTTGACGCGCGACGAGCTCATCCGCCGCCTGGCGGACATCCCGCCGCTCGACGAGCTGCTGACCGCGGACGACCTCGAAAAGCAGAAGCTGGCCGCAGCGGCCGGCGAACCCACGCCGGCGGCGGTCCTGCTGCTCGTGGTGAACCATCCCGGCCAGCCGACGGTGGTCTTCACGCAGCGCACGGCGCACCTCGCGGACCACGCCGGCCAGATCAGCTTCCCCGGCGGCCGCGCGGAGGAGGGCGACACGGGGCCCGCCCACACGGCGCTGCGCGAGGCACGCGAGGAGGTGGGCATCGAGCCGGCGGCAATCGAGATCCTCGGCGAGCTTCCCGACTACCACACCTCGACCGGCTTCCGCGTCCGTCCGGTGGTGGGCTGGGCGGAGCCGCCGGTCTTCTTCTCGCCGGACCCGCACGAGGTCGCGGAGATCTTCGAGGTGCCGCTCGCGTTCCTGCTGGAGCCCGCCAATCATCGCTACGAGAGCGCCTTCTACAAGGGGCGGCTGCGCCACTACTGGGCGATGCCCTGGCGCGGGTCGTTTCATCTGGGGCGCCACGGCGGGGATGCTGGTCACCTTCCAGCGCATCGTCGGCCGCGGGACGTAAAAAAGGGGCCCCGCAAGGGGGCCCCCAACTCCACGCATCCGGCGGTCGAGCGCGAATCCGCCGAATCCTTCATGTCTCCCGCGGGGCGATGACCCTCCGCCACGCGAGCCCACTGTAGGGGGCGCGGCGCGGTTCCGTCCAATCGATAATCGAGAAGGGCGCTATCGATCCCGTCGATGACCCTGGGCGGCGCGGGCGAGGCCGATGATCCTCTCGCGCAGCCACACGTGCGCCGGGTCGTGCGCGGTGCGCCGGTGCCAGACCAGCGACAGCGTGTAGCCCGGAATCGGCAGCGGGGGCTTCCTCGTGACCAGCCCGAAGCGGTGCGCGTGCACGCGGCACAGGCGCCGCGGCAGGAAGGCGACCAGGTCGCTCTCCGCCACCAGGCCGAGGACGGTCGAGAAGAGCGACACGCTCACCGGGACCTGCCGGCGCAGGCCGCGCGCGGCGAACGCCCGGTCGACGATGCTGGCGCTCGTGCCGTGCGCCGTCGCCGCCACGTGCGGGATGTTCGAGGAGGCGCTTCACCGTCAGGCGCCCGCTGGCGAGCGGGTGGCCGGCGCGCATGATGCAGTCGAAGGTCTCCTCCATGAGCGGCGCATTGAACAGGTCGCGTCCCTCGGGGGGATCGACCGCGGTGGCGACGTCGGCCTCGCCCGCCACGATCCTCGCGATGGTCTCGTTGACCGGCTGCGACACCACGGCGATGGAGATGCCGGGAGCGTCGCGCGCGAGCAGGCGATAGAGCCCGGGCAGCAGCAGGACGCCGAGGTAGTCCGACACCCCGAGCCGCAGGTTGAGCCGGGCGGTGGCGGGATCGAAGCGCTTCGGCAGCGCGAGGGTGAGCGATACCGACGCCAGCGCGGTCTTGAGCGGTCCCTGCAGCTTCGTCGCGAAGGCGGTCGGTTCCATGCGATTGCCGGTGCGCACCAGGAGCGGATCGGCGAACACCGCGCGCAGGCGGTCGAGGGCCGCGCTCACGGCGGACTGGCTCAAGTTCAGGCGGCGGGCGGCGCCGGTCACGCTGCCCTCGTCGAGCAGGGCCTCGAGCGTGACCAGCAGGTTCAGGTCGTAGCGGCGCAGGTCCATGGCGGAAACGCAGCGTTCCGCTCGTGCCGCGTTCAGGTCACCGGCGTGGCAAGCACCTGCGCCGCGCCCGGACGCTCGCGCAGGCTCGCGTACCAGCGCTGCAAGTCCGGCCGCGCCTCGCGTTCGAGCGGCAGGTTGAGCCAGCGGTGCGCCGCGCATCCCACGGCGATGTCGGCCGGCGAGAAGGCGTCGCCCGCGACGAAGGCGCGGCCGGCGAGGTGGGCATCGAGCAGGGCCGCGGCGCTTTCCGAAGCCGCGCGCGAGGCCTCGACGAGCCGCGCATCGCGCTTCTCGGCCGGCGTGCGGACGAGCTGCCAGAAGGCATCGCGCATCGCCGGGGTGAAGGTGGTCGCCTGCCAGTCCATCCAGCGGTCGACGTCGGCACGCTTGCGCAGGTCCTCCGGCCAAAGCGTGCCGGTGCCGTGCTTCGCCGCGAGGTAGCGCGCGATGGCATTCGATTCCCACAGCACGAAGCCGTCGTCCTCGATGACCGGGACGAGGCTGTTCGGGTTCAGGCGCCGGTATTCGGGCGTGGCCACGATGCCGAAGGCGCCGCCGGCGTCGATGCGCTCGTAGGCGAGGCCGAGTTCGTCGGCCGTCCACACCACCTTCTGGACGTTCACCGACGACAGGCGTCCCCAGATGCGCAGCATGCCGCGTCCCCCGCCGGCGCTCATGCCACCAGGGGTGCGGCGAGCCCTGCCGCGGAGCGCCCGGGCTCGCCCTTGGCCACCATGATCTCGCGCACCATCTCGAGGGCGCTCTTCCCGCACGGGGGCAGTTCGGCGGGCGAGGCGGCGAGCGGGTGTCACGCGCTCGCCGAAGCGGATCACGTGCGCGCACCAGGTGAGGCCGCCGCCGAAGGCCGGCGTGAGGAGATGAGAGCCGGGCTTGACGCGGCCTTCCTCGATCGCGTCCACCAGCGCCACGGGCACCGTGGCGGCGGACATGTTGCCGTAGCGCTCCACGGTCAGGAACACGCGCTCGGGCGGGGCGCCGATGCGCTTGCCCACGGAGTCGATGATGCGCAGGTTGGCCTGGTGCGGGACGACCAGGTCCATGTCGCCGATCGTGAGCCCGGCGCGCTCGAGCGCGGCGCCGGTGGCTTCCGTCATGCCATGCACGGCGCGCTTGAAGATCTCCTGCCCGTCGAAGTCCCACTGCGTGTCGCCGAGCATGACGCCGCGGTTCACGTAGGCACTGCCCATGCCGCGCACGCGCAGGATGTGGCGCGCGTCGGCGTAGCAGCCCAGCTTCTCGGCGAGCACGCCGGTTCTCTCCTCGGTGGCCTGCAGCACCACGGCCGCGGCGCCGTCGCCGAACAGCACGGCGACGTTGCGGTTGTTCCAGTCCATGAACGGGGAAATGACCTCGACGCCGATCACCACGGCGTTGCGCACGACGCCGGTGCGGATCATCGCGTTGGCGCTGGACAGCCCGTAGAGGAAGCTGGTGCAGGCCGTGTTCACGTCCATGGCCGCGGCATGCGTTGCTCCCAGCAGCGCCTGCACGCCGGAAGCGCTGTTGGGCACCTGCTCGTCGTAGGAACAGCTGCCGAGGACGATCAGGTCGAGGTCCTTCGGGTCGAGCCCGGCGCAGGCCAGCGCGCGCGCGGCGGCCACGTGCGCGAGCGCGGTGAGCGGGACGTGCGTGATGCGGCGTTCGCGGATGCCGGTGCGGCTCATGATCCACTCGTCGGTGGTTTCCATGAAGGTCGCGAGATCGGCGTTGGTGAGGACGGCCGGAGGCATGCACTTGCCCCAGCCGGTGATGGCGGCGTAGGTCATTTTCTTGGTCTGTCCGTGTGCGGTCTGGGGAGAGTGTGCCCGAGTCGGCTGCCGGGGCACGGCCCCGGGCGGATTGCGGGCTAGAGTTGTGGGAGCCGATCATGAGGCGGTCGTACACCGCGTATTGCTCGTCCACCCCACCGCCGCCTTCGTGCGGGGTGCGCTTCACGGTGATCCACACCTCCGGGGCCAGCGTCTCGCACACCTCGGCGGTGTGGCGCATCTCCTCCGCGGCCACGCGGTGCGCCACTTCCCAGGAAGGCGCGCCCCAGCCCCGGACGAGGAACCAGGCGAGGGCGTCGGTGTGCGCCTCGAATTCGGCGTCGGAAATCTCGACCACCTCGGCGATGGAACAGCGGCGGCGCCCCTCGAGGGCGAGGAAGGAGGATTCGCACCAGCAGCGCGGCTCGCACTTCGGCGCGCCGGCGAAGTCGCAGACGGCATAGCCGCCGCTCACCATCCATTCGCCCTCGCGGGCGGCGCCATGGGTCTTGAAGAGATGGGCGTCGGAATCGTCGAGCCGGACCGCCCGCAGGAACTTTGGCATGAAGCGCGCTTCGTGAGTGTTGCCCGTGCCGTTATCATAGCAGCCGGTCTGCCCATTCCCGGGCCCGGAAACCCCCCATGTTTCGCTCGCACGTCCGCCGCTTTCGGCGCAGGTCTTGCGCTGCCTCGTCTTCGCGCTGCTGGCGACGCTGCTCGTCGCCTGCTCGACGGCAACGCGGGTGGCCTACAGCAACGCGCCCATCGCCGGCGCGTGGGTCGTCGACGACTGGTTCGACCTGCGCGAAGGGCAACGCGAGTGGGTGATCGCGCGCATCGCGCGCCTGCAGGCCTGGCACCGCGTGCAGCGAGCTGCCCGAGTACGAGAAGCTCCTGCAGGACACCGCGGCGCGGGCGGCCACACGCCTCACCGAGGACGACGTGCGCCGCATCTACCGCGAGATGCGCGTCCTCTACCACCGCCTGCTGCGCAAGGCCATCCCCGACATGGCCGACTTCCTGCTGCAGCTGCATCCGGAGCAGATCGGCTACCTGGAGCGCAAGTACGCGGAGGACAATGCGCAGATGACGAAGGAAAACATCAAGGGCACGCCGCGGGAACGGCAGGAGGCGCGCGCGAAGCGCTTCCTCGAGCAGTTCGAGGACTGGACCGGGAGGCTCTCGGGCGCGCAGCGCGACCTGGTGCGCACGCGCGTCGCGGCGATTCCCGACATCACCGACGACTGGATGGGAGACCGGCGCTTCCGGCAGGGCGAGACGCTGGCCCTCATGCGCGCGCGGCCCCCGCGCGAGGAGATGATCGCGGAACTCACGCGCATCCTCATCGACACCGACTCGTGGCGCCGCCCGGAGTACGCCGCGAAACTCAGGGCGCGCGACGAGCAGGTGTTCGCGATGATCGCCGCACTCGATGCGACGCTCACGGCGGAGCAGCGCGCGAAGCTGCATCGCCGGCTCAGCAGCTATGCCGCGGATGTGGCTTATCTGATGGTCGCGAACTAGGGGCGTGGTGGCTGGCGGGGGGATTGGAATCGCCGATGAACGCAGATGAACGCAGATGAACGCAGATGAAGTCTTGAAGATCTGCATGCTCGGGTCAGACGGTTGGCACGTCCAGCGAAGTTCGCGTGCAATGCCACAAACTCGATCACCGAAATATCTGCGTGTCATCCGCGTTCATCTGCGGTTCCAAAGCATTTGGCCAGCATCACTCGGCAACCGTCTTCAACCTCTCCATCGCGGCGATGAGCCTCGAGCGGATGCCCGGCTCGAACGCGGAGTGCCCGGCATCGGCCACGACGTGGTACTCGGCCTCCGGCCAGGCGCGATGCAGGTCGTCCGGCGCTGACCGGCGGGCACACCGCGTCGTAGCGTCCCTGCACGATGACGCCGGGGATGGCGCGGATGCGGTCGACGTTCGCGAGCAGGAAGTCGTCCGGCGAGGAAGAGCCGGTTCACGAAGTAGTGCGCCTCGATCCGCGCCAGCCCCAGCGCCACGCGGTCGGATGCGAAGTCCGCCACCAGCGCCGGGTTGGGCAGGAGTGTCGAGCACGATCCCTCGTACACGCTCCAGCGCCGCGCGGCCGGCAGGTGCACCGCGGGATCCGGGTCCACCAGGCGGCGATGGTAGGCGCCGAGCAGGTCCGCGCGCTCGGCTTCGGGAATGTATCCGGCGAATTCGCGCCACGTCTCCGGGAAGACGTTGCGGATCCCGGTCAGGAACCAGTCGATCTCGGCGGGGCGGCCCAGGAAGATGCCGCGCAGCACGAGCGCCGCGCAGCGCTCGGGATGGTGCACGGCATAGGCCAGCGCGAGCGTGGATCCCCACGAGCCGCCGAAGACGATCCAGCGCCCGATGGCGAGGTGGCCGCGCAGCCTTTCCATGTCGCCGACGAGATCCTGGGTGGTGTTGCCGTCGAGATGGCCCAGCGGCGTGGAGCGGCCGGCGCCGCGCTGGTCGAAGATCACGATGCGGTAGTGCGCCGGATCGAAGAACTGCCGGTGCACCGGGCTCGCGCCGGCGCCAGGCCCGCCGTGCAGGAAGACGACCGGCACGCCGCCGGGGTTGCCGCTTTCCTCCCAGTACATGCGGTGGCCGCGGTCGAGTTCCAGCACGCCGCCGCGATGCGGCTCGACGGCGGGGAAAAGGGCAGGGAATCGCCGTTCTTCCGGTTGGCTTCGGGAGGCATGGCAGCCGCGGGGCGTGGGGTGGCGCGAGGAGCTTACCAAAATGGGGACGTCCCTGTTTTCCGGATCGTCCCCTTGTTTCTTGCCGATGTTCTTGTTGCCGCGCGTCAACGTTCGCGCAGCGGCGAAACCCGCTACACTACGCCGCATTGCAGCATCGACGGAGGCGATCGGGGTGCTCTATCAGTTCTACGATTGGCAGCGCACGGCGATGGAACCCTGGCGGGCGTTCGCGCAGGCGGTGAACGAGTTCTACGGCCACCCGGTGAGCCCGCTTTCCCACCTGCCGGGCAGCCGCAACGTCGCCGCGGCCTTCGACCTCGTGGGGCGCCTCACGCAGCGCTACGAGCGCCCGGAATTCGGCTTCGGCAGGATTCGCGTCGGCGCGCGCGATTTCGCGGTGCGCGAGGTGTTCGAGCTGGACAGGCCGTTCTGCCGGCTGCTGCACTTCACGAAGCCCGGCGCGCCCGCGCAGCCGAGGGTGCTGGTGTTCGCGCCACTCTCCGGGCACTTCGCCACGCTCCTGCGCGACACCGTGAAGACGCTGCTTCCCGACCACGACGTCTGGATCACCGACTGGGTCGACGCCAAGGAGGTGCCGCTCGCCGCCGGGCCGTTCCACTTCGACGACTACGTCGACTACGTGCGCGACTTCCTGCGCTTCCTGGGGCCGGAAGTGCATGCGATCTCGGTGTGCCAGCCGACCGTGCCGGTTCTCGCGGGCGTGTCCCTGATGGCTGCCGCCGGCGAGCCGGTGCCGCGTTCGCTCACCATGATGGGCGGCCCCATCGACACGCGATCCAGCCCCACGGCGGTGAACGATTTCGCGCGGCACCGGCCGATGTCCTGGTTCGAAGCGAAAGTCGTGCAGCGCGTGCCGATGCGCTACCCGGGTTTCGGGCGCCGCGTCTATCCGGGCTTCCTGCAGTTCGCGGGCTTCGTCGCGATGAACCCCGACAAGCATTTCGACTCGCACGTGCAGTACTACAAGCACCTCGTCCGGGGCGACGGCGAGAGCGCGGACACGCACCGGCGCTTCTACGACGAGTACAACGCGGTGATGGACCTTCCCGCCGAGTACTACCTCGAGACGGTCGAGCGCGTCTTCCACAAGCACCTCCTGCCGCGCGGGCAGCTTGCCGTGCGCGGCGAGCGCGTGCGCCCGGAGGCGATCCGGGGGGCCGCACTCTTCACCATCGAAGGGGAAGTGGACGACATTTCCGGCCCCGGGCAGACGAAGGCGGCGCATGCGCTCTGCAAGGGCATCCCGGCGAAGGCCAAGGAGCACTTCCTCGTGCCCGGCGTCGGCCACTACGGCATCTTCTCCGGGCGCAAGTTCCGCGAGATGATCTATCCGAAGATCCGCGATTTCATCGCCCGGCACGATCGCTAGACATGGCCAAGCCCGTCACTCCGCACGACATGTTCGACCTCTGGCAGAAGATGGTGAACCCGGGGGCCTACCCGTTGCAGAGCCTCATGTTCCCCGTGCTGGACGCCAAGGAGCTGGAGAAGAAGATCGCCGAGCTGGAAACGGTGGAGCACTGGCTGAAGGCGAACCTCTCCATGCTGCAGCTCTCCATCAAGTCGCTCGAGTACCAGCGCCAGATGGTGAAGGGCGGCGAGCGCATCAAGGCGGCCATGGAGGAGGGCAAGCCCACGGGAGGCCGGGCCGGGAGAAGCCGGCGGGGAAGTTCCCAACCCCGCGATGTGGGCCTGGAACATGATGGCGCAGGCCGGCACCGACGCAGCCGAGGCCATGGGACGCGCGGTCGAGGCGGCCGGCGAGGCCGCGGGAGAGCCCGCGCCGCCGAAGCGCAAGGCGCGAAGCAGGAAGGCGGACTAGGACCTAGTCCTTGCGGTTGGGACAGCCGACGCAGGAGTCGATTTCCTTGCCATCGGGGCCGATGACGGCCTGGCCGCCGCAGGAACCGCGCAGGCAACGGCCGGTGAGGCGGGAGCCGACGGCCATCGCGCCCACCGCGAAGGCGATGAACAGGAAGGTCACCAGGAAGACGGCAGCGAGCGTCTCGTCCATGGCGCTCTAGGCCTGCACGTGCACGGCGCCCAGCCGCGCGAACGCGGGAGTCTGCCGGACGCCCAGCGCGCCCTTGTCGCCGCGCTCGATGAAGCACACGGCCAGGTCGCGCTGCACTGCGAATGCGTGGCCGCGCTCCGCACGATGAAGCACACGGCCATGTCGCGCTGCGCCGCGAATGCGTGGCCGCGCTCCGCGCCCATCACGAAGAGCGCGGTGGCCATCGCATCCGCCCAGGCGCAATCGCGCGCCACCACGGTGACCGAGGCGAGCCGTCCCGTCACCGGCGCACGCGTGGCCGGGTCGATCTCGTGGGAGTAGCGGCGCCCGTCCTGCTCGAAGTAGATGCGATAGTCGCCGGACGTCGCCATCGACATGCCGTCGAGCGGCACGACGAGGAAGGCCTGCTGCGTGGCGCTGTCGGGACGCTCGATGCCGATGCGCCACGGCTGCCCCTCGGCGTTGCGGCCGCGCACGCGGACTTCGCCGCCGGCTTCCACCAGGTAGTCGGTCGCGCCCAGCTGCTCGAGCGCGCGCGCGGCGAGGTCGACGCCGTAGCCCTTGGCGATGCCCGAGAGGTCGGCGCGCACGCCGTCGCGCGTCTTGGCGAGCGTGCCCGCGCCGCGGTCGATGGCGATGGCGCGCCAGTCGATGCGCGAAGCCAGGTCGGCCAGCTCCGTGGCCGGAGGTATGCGCTGCTGCTTCACGGGACCGAAGCCCCAGGCGTCGACGGCCGGCGCCACGGTGACGTCGAAGGCGCCACCGGTGGCCTCGGCCACCTCGCGCGCCAGGGCGAAGACTTCCAGGGTTTCGCGCGACACCGCCAGGGGTGCGTCCGCGCCGTGGCGATTGAAGCGCGAGAGCTCCGAATTCTCGAGATAGGTCGACATGCGCGCGACCACGCCGTCGAGCGCTGCGGCGACGGCGCCGGCGGAACGCTTCGCGACATCCCCGGAAATCGCTCCGGCGAGCTTCGCGTTCCACACGGTGCCCATGGCCGGGCCCTGGAACGCGACGAGGCCGCGGCGCGAAAGGCCGGGCAACTCGCCACAACCGGCGAGCAGCGCGCAGGCGCCGAGCGCCTGGATGACGGAGCGGCGGCGGGGGGAGAGCAGGGTATCCATGGTGTGTTCCTCGTCAATCATGTGCCCGGCCCGCCGGCGAGGCGTACGGCGGCCTCGAAGCGGCCCTCGCCGTGGCGGATCAACTGGTAGGCGAGATCGCGCATCGACACCAGGCCGTGCACGTGCGGCCCGTCGATCACGAGCAGGTGGCGGTGGCGGTGCACGTACATGAGGGCGAGCGCGGCCTCGAGCGTGGTGCCCGGCGAGACGAAGTGGACGTCGCGCGTCATCACCATCGACAGGAGCGTGCGCTTCGGATCGAGCCCGGCGCGGACCACCCGCATCATCACGTCGCGCTCGGTGAAGATGCCGCCGACCAGCGCGTCCTCGGTGCTCACCACCACGGCGCCGATCTCGTTCGTGGCCATCAGCTCCACGGCCTCGGCAACGCTCGCCGAGGCAGGGATCGAGTGCAGCTTGTCCATGCCCCTGTCGCGCAGCGCTTCCATCACGTTCGCTACCGTCATCGTCGCCTCCTCGCCGTCAGCTGCCGAAATCGTCGAGCATGATGTTCTCACGCTCGACGCCGAGATCCAGCAGCATGTCGATCACGGCCTTGGTCATGGGCCCCGGCCCGCACATGTAGTACTCGATGTCCTCGGGGGCCGGGTGGTCCTTCAGGTATTCGTCGTAGAGGACCTTGTGGATGAAGCCGGTGTAGCCGCTCCAGTTGTCCTCGGGCAGCGGCTCGGAGAGCGCCAGGTGCCACCGGAAGTTGGGGTAATCGCGCGCGATGGCGTCGAACTCGTCCTGGTAGAACGCCTCCTTGAGGCTCCTGGCGCCGTACCAGTAGGTGGCCTTCCGCGTCGTGTGGAGGCGATGGAACTGGTCGAAGATGTGCGAGCGCATCGGGGCCATGCCGGCGCCGCCGCCGATGAAGCACATTTCCGCGTCGGTCTCGCGCGCGAAGAACTCGCCGAAGGGCCCCGAGACGGTCACCTCGTCGCCTTCCTTCAGGTTGAACACCCACGAGCTCATGATCCCCGGCGGGATGTCCTGGCGGTAGCCGGGCGGGAAGCAGATGCGGATGGTGAAGAGGAGGATGCCCTTCTCCATCGGATAGTTGGCCATCGAGTAGGCGCGCTGGATCGGCTCCGGCGAAACCGACTTGAAGCGCCACAGGTCGAACTTGTCCCAGTCGGCGCGGAACGGGTCCTCGATGGCGAAGTCGCGGAAGGCGATGGAGTGCGCGGGGCACTCGAGCTGCACGTAGCCGCCGGCGCGGAACGGCACTTCCTCGCCTTCGGGCAGCGCCAGCTTCAGCTCCTTGATGAAGGTGGCCACGTTGCGGTTGGAGATCACGCGGCACTTCCACTTCTTCACGCTGAAGACCTCGGGGGCGATCTCGATCTTCATGTCGCCCTTCACCTTCACCTGGCAGGCGAGGCGGCAGCCGCGCTTCGCCTCGCCGCGCGAGATGTAGCCGGTCTCGGTGGGAAGGAGGTCGCCACCGCCCTTCTTCACCACCACCTCGCACACGCCGCAGGCGCCCTTGCCGCCGCAGGCCGAGGGGATGAAGATGTGGTTGTCGGCGAGGCTCGAAAGGAGCGTGCTGCCGGCCGGCACCTTGAGCGCCTTGTCCGGGTCGTCGTTGATGGTGATCGTCACCTCTCCGCGTGGCCACGAGCTTCGAGCGCGCGGCCATGAGGATGACCACCAGCAGCAGCACGACCGCGGTGAACATGACGACGCCGAGGACGATTTCGGTCATGGCCGGCTCAGAGCTGGATCCCGGAGAACATCATGAAGGCGACCGACATCAGGCCCGCGGTCACGAAGGTGATGCCGATACCGCGCAGGCCCACCGGCACGTTGGAGTAGGCGAGCTTCTCGCGCACGGCCGCCATGGCGACGATGGCGATGGCCCAGCCCAGCGCCGGAGCCGATCCCGTAGACGATGCTTTCCGTGAAGCCGTATTCGCGCTCCTGCATGAAGAGGGAGCCGGCGAGGATCACGCAGTTCACGGCGATGAGCGGCAGGAAGACGCCCAGCGTCGAGTAGAGCGCAGGCGCGTACTTCTCGACCGTCATCTCGACCACCTGCGTGGCGGCGGCGACCGTGCCGATGAAGAGGATGAAGGCGAGGAAGGTGAGGTCCACCTTGGCGAGCGCCGGCGAGATCCAGCCGAGCGCGCCCTCCTTCAGCAGGTAGACGAGGATCAGGTTGTTGAGCGGGACGGTGAGCACCTGCACGAAGACGACGGCCACGCCCAGGCCCCATGGCCGTCTCCACCTTCTTCGAGCAGGCGAGGAACGAGCACATGCCGAGGAAGAAGGCGAGCGCCATGTTCTCGAGGAAGATCGAGCGGATGGCGAGGTTGAGGTAGTGTTCCATGGCCGGTTCGCGCGCGGTTCGCGCCTAGTCCTTGTCCTGCAGCTCGGGCTTCAGCGTCTTCAGCAGCCAGATGAGCCCGGCGATGATGAAGAGCCCCGAGGGGGCGATGAGCATCATGCCGTTGGGCACGTACCAGCCGCCGTCCTTGGCGAGCGGCAGCACGACGTAGCCGAACACCTTGCCCGCGCCGAGCAGCTCGCGGATGAACGCGGTGAGCATGCAGGACGAGCCCGTAGCCCAGCCCGTTGCCGATGCCGTCCAGGGCCGAGGCGAGCGGCGGGTTCTGCATGGCATAGCCCTCGGCGCGCCCCATCACGATGCAGTTGGTGATGATGAGGCCGACGAAGACGGAGAGCTCCAGCGACAGCTCGTAGAGGTGGCCTTGAGCACCTGGTCGAAGACGATCACCAGCGAGGCGATGATCGAGAGCTGCACGATGATGCGGATCGAGCCGGGCGTGTGGTTGCGCACCAGGCTCACCGCGACGTTGGCGAGCATGGTCACCAGCAGCACGCCCATCGGTCATCACGAACGCCTTGTCGATGCGGGTGGTGACGGCGAGCGCGGAGCAGATGCCCAGCACCTGGACGCCGATGGGGTTGTTGGCGAGGACGGGGGCGAGGAGGGCCTCGCGCTCGTGCTTGCCGAAGGCGGGATTCGCGCTCATGCCGATTTCCCCTCGCGGAAGCGCTTGAGGAACTTGCCGTAGCCGTTGTCGGACAGCCAGAACTGCGTGAGGCGCGTGATGGCGTTGCTGGTGATCGTGGCGCCGGACATGCCGTCGACGCGGAAGGGATCCTTGTCCGGCGGTCCTGCCGGTCCCTTGATCACGGCGATGGCCGGCAGGCCCGCGGCTGTCGTAGACCTTGCGGCCCTTCCACAGGGCCTGCCAGGCCGGGTTGCCGATCTCGCCGCCGAGGCCGGGCGTCTCCTTCTGGTCGTAGTAGGTGAGCCCGCGAACGGTCTTGCCGTCCCGGTCGAGCGACGAGGAAGCCGTAGACGGTGCCCCACATCGCCGAGCCCCTCGATCGGCGATCACCACCTGCTCGCGCCTGGTCGTCCTTCATGACGAAATAGGCCACGCCGTACTTCGGCATCCGGCCGACGCCGGCGGTGTTGGCCGGCGCCACGCGGCTCGCCGCCCGGGTCGTTGCGCGCGGCGCGCTGGTCATAGGCGCGCGGCATCCATCTTGCCCTCCGGCACCAGTTCGCCCGGTGTCGAGGTCGACGAGACGCGCCCGGACGTCGCTCGCGAAGAACTTCTCCACCTCCCGCGTGCGCCACGTCCTGGCCGGGCTTGACGAGGCCCGCGGCGACCAGCACGTTCTTCTCCATGTAGAGGCGTGCGTTGGCCTTCTGCCGCGGCTGCAGCGAGACGGCGGCCACCGAGACCATGAGCGCGCACACCACGCACACCGCGGTGGCGAAGAGGATGGTGTAGCGCGGGGAGTCAAGCCTTGCCATGGCCGCCTGCGCGCCGCGTGCGCGGCGATCGATGTTGGCCTTGACGAACCCGTAGTCGATGAGCGGCGCCATCACGTTCATGAACAGGATGGCGAGCATCACCGCCTCGGGGTAGGCCGGGTTCACCACCCGGATCAGCACGATGAAGACGCCGATCAGGAAGCCGTAGATGAGCTTGCCGTTGCTCGGTGAAGGGCGAGGTGACCGGGTCGGTCGCCATGAAGGCCACGCCGAAGGCCCAGCCGCCCAGCACCATGTGCCACCAGAAGGGCACGGCGAACCACAGGTTGGTCTGACGAGCCGATGGCGTTGAGGAAGATCGCCATCGCGATCGTCCCCGCCACGCAGCCCGACCATCGTGCGCCACGAGCCCACGCGCGTCACGACGAGGATGACGGCGCCGATGAGGCAGGCGAGCCGCGGAGGTCTCGCCGAGGCTGCCCTTCTCGAGGCCGATGAAGGCTGTCCACCACGAGTAGCCCTGCTGCTCGAACGGGGTGGTCATCGTGCGCATCTGCCCGAGGAGCGTGGCACCGGAGTAGCCGTCGACCGCCGCGGCCGGGGCGACCGCCGCCCACACCTGGTCGCCGGAAATGTCGCCGGGATAGGCGAAGAAGACGAAGGCGCGCGCCGCGAGCGCCGGGTTGATGAAGTTCATGCCCGTGCCGCCGAACACTTCCTTGGCCACCACCACGCCGAAGCTGATGCCGAGCGCGGCCTCCCACAGCGGCAGCGTCGGGCGGGCAGATGAGCGGGAAGATCATCCCGGTGACGAAGAAGCCCTCGTTCACCTCGTGGCGCCGGACGATCGCGAAGAGCACCTCCCAGGTGATGCCCACGACCATCGTGACGATGTAGAGCGGCAGGAAGTAGAGCGAGCCGTGGAAGAGGCAGGCCCAGAAGCTCTCCGGCGAGTAGCCCACGCCGACGAGACGCATCACGTCGTGCCGCCAGCCCTCCAGCGCTGCGACCTTGGCCGGGTCGATGCCGAGGTTCGCCTGCAGGCCGGTGTTGTACATCGCCATGAAGATGCAGGGCAGCATCGCGATGATCACGAGCGTCATCATGCGCTTGAGGTCCAGCGCGTCGCGCACGTGCGTGGCACCCCGGGTCACCGACGAGGGCGTGAGCGCGAAGGTGTCCGCGGCCTCGAAGAGCGCGTGGAACCTGTGCAGGGGCTTGCCGGGCCCGAACGGGCGGCCCGCCTTCTCGAGGAGCTTCTCGAGGGCGCTCACGTCAGGATTCCTTCTCGAGCCGGTGCAGCATGTCGCGAAGCAGCGGCGCGTAGTCGTTCTTGCCGGGGTCGGCGTAGGTGCAGAGGGCGAGGTCCTCCTCGTCGAGTTCCAGCGCGCCCAGCGCTTCGGCGCGTTCGATGTCGCCGGTCAGGAGGGCGCGCAGCAGGAAGGTGGGCAGGATGTCGAGCGGCATCACCGCCTCGTGGGTGCCGATGGGAACCATCGCGCGATGCGAGCCGTTGGTGGTCGTGGTGAAGGGTCGCCTGCGGGCGCGCGCGAAGGCGCCGAGGACGACGTTCGCGACGCTGAACTTGTCCTTCCCCGGGGCGATCCAGCCGAACAGCTCCCGGTCGCGGCCTTCCGGCAGCGCGCTCACCTGCTGGTGGTAGCGGCCGAGGAAGGCGTCCGTCTCCTCGATCGCGGTCCGCCCGTCGAGCACGGAGCCGGACACGACGCGCTGCTCGCCGGAGGCCAGCTCGCCGGCAGTGAGTTCGGCGAGCGAGGCACCAAGGCGCGTGCGCACGAGCCGCGGGCGCGCGATGCCGGGACCGGCCAGGGACACGACGCGCGAGACGTCCAGCTTGCCGGTGGCGAGCAGGTGGCCGATGGCCGCGACATCCTGGCAGCCCACGTGCCAGACGCTGCGCCCGTGGCCCGCCGGGTGCAGGAAGTGGATGTGCGTGCCGGCATTGCCGGCCGGATGCGGCCCGGAAAATTCCTCGATCGCGATGCGGTCGGCCTGCGGCACGCGCAGCTGCGAGCCGGGGCGCCGGCACACGAATACCGGTCCGGCGGTGAGGTCGCGCAGGGCGAGCACGCCCGGTGGCGTAGTCGTCCTCGCGGCCGGCCAGCGCGACATCCGCATCCGGTGCCAGTGGCCGGGTATCCATCGCGGTCACGAAGATCGCCTCGGGCACGGCGTCGGGCGCGGGCACGCGGCTGTAGGGGCGCGTGCGGAAGGCGCTCCACAGCCCGGATTCGACGAGCAGGGCGCGCAGCGCGGCGCCGTCGCGCTCGGCGGGCGGGGCGCCCTTCCAGGCGGCAAACGGGACCTGCGCCTGCGGGCCGTCGTCCGCCGCCACCTCGATGACCACGGACAGGAACGCCCGCTTGTCGCCGCGGTGGACGGCGAGCACACGCCCGGCGGCAGGCGCCGTGTAGCGCAATCCCGGAGTCTTCTTGTCGTCGAACAGCAGCTGGCCGCGCAACACCGCGTCGCCGGGCTGTACGTACATCGTCGGCTTGAGGCCGATGTAGTCGGCGCCCAGCAGCGCCACGCGGGTCACGGCCGCGCCCTCGCCGAGCGCCTGGACCGGAGCGCCGGCAATGGGAAGGTCCATCCCGCGTTTGATGACGTGCATCGTCCTGGCTGCGTGAGTTGCGGTTCGCGGTCCGGGCGAGCCACGCCGTGCTGCGGGCGGACCGCCGTCCAGACGCAAGGGTAGGGCAGCAGGCCGCGGGCCCATTGACGTGAATCAACCGGAGCGGGCCGTTTCGCGGCCGCGGTACGACGGTCGGCCCGCAGGGTGCCTAGTACTTGGCCTGGTTCTTGTACAGGTAGTGCATGAGCTCGGCCGACTGCATGCTCATGCGGCGTTGCAGGCCGTGCGTGAAGCGCAGGATGGCGCGCATCAGGCGGTAGGCGATCCACGGGTGCTTCTCGACCAGGCCCTCGAGGTCGGCCCGGTCGAGGCTGAAGATCTCGGTCTGGCCCACGGCACGCAGTGCCGCGTAGCGCGGGGTGCCGTCGAGGAAGGAGAGCTCGCCGACCAGGTCGCCCGCGGTCAGCACGTGCAGGTTCTCCCAGGTGCCGTCGGCGCCCGGGCGCGATACGGCCAGCGCCCCGTTCACGACCACGTGCATGTGGCTGTCCGGCTCCCCCTCGGGAGTGATGACCTGCCCGTCCTCCAGCTTGTGCAGGTGCACGAGCCCGGCGACGATCGCGACGTCGCCGTCCGAGAGTTCCTTCGCCAGTACGGACTTGCGCACCAGGTCCTGCAAGCGCGGATCCATGCCCCGCCTCCCTTCGGTTCGATTCAATTGGCCATCGTAGGGCGGCCGGCGCGGTCGGGCTTGCGGCGCGTCAACCCGCGTGGCTTCGCCTCAGGATTCCGGGGCAAATCGAACGACGATCTTGCCGCGGTTGTGGCCGGCCGCCATTTCGCGCTGCAGGTCCGGCACCTCGTCGGGGCGACCGGTGCGCGTGACGACCGACTTGAGCCGCCCGGCCGCCGCCAGCCGCACGAGCGTCTCGAGGTCGGCGAGGTTGGGCTTCTCCATGACCGGGACGCAGCGTTCCCGCGACGTGAGTTTCAGCCACCACGACCAGCAATAGAGCGCCGCCCCGGGCAGCGAGTGGACGTAGGCCCCGCCCGGGGCGAGGAGCCCGCGGCAGGCCGGAAAGGTCGAGGTGCCCGAGGCGTCGAAGACGATGTCGAAGCGCTCGGCGAGCGCCTTCCAGTCTTCCTTCTGGTAGTCGATCGTGCGGTCGGGCGCCAGCTTCGCCAGGAACTCCTGGCCTGCCGTGCTGGCCACCGCCGTCACGTGCGCTCCGGCGTCCTTCGCGAGTTGCACGGCGAACGAGCCCACGCCACCGGCCGCGCCGACGATGAGCACGCGCTTGCCCGCCGCCAATCCGCCGTCGCGCAGGGCCTGGACGGCGGTGATGCCCGCGCCGGGGAGCGAGGCGCCATCGGCGAAGGAGAGCGAGGGCGGCTTCAGCGTCGCCAGCGCCTCGGTGGCGCAGACGCGCTCCGCCATCGTCCCGTTGCGTGACTCCATCGGGTTCACGATGCCCACGACGGCATCGCCCGGCTTCAGGCGCGAGACCTCCGCGCCGACCGTCTCCACCACGCCCGCGTAGTCGTAGCCGACGCCGCGCGGCAGCCGGCCGGCGGTCATCACCTTGAACTGGCCGGCGCGCAGCTTCCAGTCGAGGGGATTCAACGCCGCGGCCACGACCCGCACCACGATCTCGCCCTTGCCGGGGACGGGATCGGGCAGGTCGGCCCATTCGAGCACTTCGGGACCGCCGTAGCGGCGGAAGATCCACGATTTCATCTGATTCACCGGTGTCGATTCGAGGGACTGTTCGGGTCAGTGCAGGGATGTTCGGGTTTGACGTTACCCTGTCAGAAGGCAGTGTCGCCAGAACATCCCTACACTGACCCTATCCCGGGGCTCCGTTCGACTAGCTTGCCGACGATCTGCGTTGGCGAACTGGACGACGAATGCCGGTCCATGACGGGACCAGCGTGGCTAGTCTCCTAGAAGGGCAGCTTTGTCTTCGGCAGCGCTTCGCTCAGCACGCGGCGGAAGTCGGCCTGGATGCGGGCGAGGGCGGCGTCGGTGTCGGCCTCGAACCGCAGCACGACCACCGGCGTGGTGTTGGAGGCGCGCATGAGGCCGAAGCCGTCGGCGTACTCGACGCGCAGGCCGTCGATGGTGATGACTTCGGTTGCGCCCTCGAACTTCGCCGACTTCTGCAGCCTCGCGATGAGCGCATGGTTCTCGCCTTCCTTCGCCATCGCGACGTTGCAGTTCCGGGGTGGTCACCGAATCCGGCAGTCCCTCGAGCGCCTGCGTGACGTCGGGGGCGCGGGAGAGGATCTCGAGCAGGCGCGCGCCCGCGTAGAGCCCGTCGTCGAAGCCGTACCAGCGCTCCTTGAAGAACATGTGCCCGCTCATCTCGCCGCCGAGGGGCGCGCCGGTCTCCTTCAGCTTCGCCTTGATGAGCGAGTGGCCCGTCTTCCACATCACCGGCTCGCCGCCATGGGCGCGGATCCAGGGGAAGAGGCTGCGCGTGCACTTCACGTCGAAGACGATCTTCCCGCCCGGGTTGCGTTGCAGCACGTCGGCCGCGAAGAGCATGAGCTGGCGGTCGGGGTAGATGATCCTGCCGTTCTTCGTCACCACGCCGAGGCGGTCGCCGTCGCCGTCGAAGGCGAGCCCGACTTCGGCGTGACCCTCCTGCACGGCGCGGATCAGGTCCACGAGGTTCTCGGGCTTGGACGGATCGGGATGGTGGTTGGGGAAGTTGCCGTCCACCTCGCAGTAGAGTTCCTGCACCTCGCAGCCGAGCTTGCGGAAGAGCGCGGGCGCGATGGCGCCGGGCGAGCCGTTGCCGCAGTCGATGGCGATGCGCATCAGGCGGCCGAGCTTCACGTCGCCGGCGATGCGGTCGAGGTACGCGGCGGTCATGTCCTTCGACTCGGCCGTGCCCTTGCCGGAGGCGAACTTGCCCGACTCCACCAGCCGGCGCAGGTCCTGGATCGCGTCGCTGGCGAGCGTGTCGCCCGCCACCATCATCTTCAGCCCGTTGTACTCGGGCGGGTTGTGGCTGCCGGTGACCATGACGCCGCTGCCGGTCGCGAGCTCGTAGGTGGCGAAGTAGACCATCGGGGTCGCGACCACGCCGATGTCGGTCACGTCCATGCCGGCCGCGTTGAGGCCGCGCGTGAGCGCCGCCACGAGCCGCGGTCCCGAGAGGCGCCCGTCGCGCCCGACGATGAAACGCTTCACGCCCTTTGCGGCGCCCATCGTGCCGAGGCCGCGCCCGATGGCTTCGGCCGCCTCCTCGGTGAGGGTGCGGTCGACGATGCCGCGGATGTCGTAGGCCTTGAAGATCTCGGGGGCGATGGGGGAGGGCATGGGGGGATTCATTCCAGGTGATCGAAGAAATGCAGGAGGCGTTCGGGCAGCCAGTCGATGTGGCCCGGGAAAGGTCCCGTGACGAAGGCGACATGGCCGCCCTGTGAGGGGAATTCTACCCTGACCGCGGGCGACACCTCGTCCGCGCCGGGGAGGGCCTCCTGCGGCAGGAACGGGTCGTCGCGGGCGTTGAGGACGAGGGTGGGCACGGCGATGTGGGCGAGCAGCGGCTTGGAGCTCGCCCTGGTCCAGTAATCGTCGGTGTCGCGGAAGCCGTGCAGGGGAGCGGTGACCACGTTGTCGAACTCGCGCAGCGTGCGCGCGCGGCGCATGGCGGCGTAGTCGAAGCTGCCGGGAAAGCGCGCGTGCTTGGCGGCGGCGCGGCTCTTCATCGTCGCCAGGAAGTGCTTCGCGTAGACGAGCGAGAAGCCCTGCTCGAGCGCCGCACCGGCGGCCATGAGATCCAGCGGCGCCGATACCGCCGCCGCGCGCGTGACGATCGCGGTCGCCTCGGTGCCGCGCTCGCCCAGCCACTTGAGGAGCGCATTGCCGCCGAGCGAAATTCCGGTCGCGTAGATGGGCGCATCGCCGGCGAGCGAGCGGAAGCGTCGCAGCACCCAGTCCAGTTCGTCGGCGTCGCCGGAGTGGTAGGCGCGCAGCAGGCGGTTGGGCTCGCCGCTGCAGCCGCGGAAGTGCACCACGGAGCCGCGCCAGCCGCGCCCTTGCACGCGGTGCATGAGCGTGCGGGCATAAGGGGAATCGGAGGATCCCTCCAGCCCGTGGAAGAGCACGACCCAGGGCTTGTCCGGCAGGCCGTCGACGTGGTCGACGTCGACGAAATCCGCGTCGGGCGTTTCCCAGCGCTCGCGGCGGTAGCGCACGGCGGGCCGCGCCGCGAGGAGCGAGCCGTAGATCGTCTGCAGGTGCGGGTTGCCGAGCCAGCGCGGCGCGCGGTACTCCGGTGCCGCCATCAGCGGACCGCGAGCGTGCGGGCGCCGTCGGCGCGACGCGGACCGAGGAGGTCGAGGAGCTGCTCCAGCTCGCGCTCGCGTCCGGGTTCGGCGCGCGCCTCGCCCGCGAACGTGAAGCGGCCCGGCAGCGGCAGCGTGCCGTTGCCGGCAAGCCGCAGACGGTCCTCGCGTCGTCGCGAGCGTCACCTTGAACGCGGCGCCTTCGGCATCGGCCTGCGCGCGCCAGGTGCCGAGCGGCCGCGCGGCGGAAAGCGCCAGTGCCGCATCGCGCCATTCGGCCGTCGCGGTGCCGGTGGCCTGGCGGCCGTCCCAGGTGAGGTGCGCGGCTTCGATCGCGATGGCGCCGGCGGGCTGCCAGGCGGAGGCGAGCGGGAAGATGCCGGCCAGCGCTCCCGCGTCGCCGCTGGCCCGCAGGTCGCGCACGCTCCATTGCAGCGGCCCGCGCGCGGCTTCCAGCCGCGCTTCGAGCTTCGCCACGCGCGCCTCGACCGCGAAGGCGATGCGGCCGGAGAGGAGGCGCGAGGGCAGGAAGCGCCAGCGGATTTCGTCGACGGTGAACGCCGTGCCGGGCAACGCGACCTCGGCGCGGGCGGAACCGTTCCACAGCGTGCCCGCGGCGTTCGCGAGACTGCACCTGTCCGTGCGACGCCCTGCGCCACCTGTGGGGCGACGAGCGTGGCCGGCAGCGTGGCGAGGAGGAACGCGCCATACGCGGCCGTTCCGAGGAGCAGGGCGCCGAGAGGCTTCATGGAGAGTTCGCGTGTCGCGTCAGGGAGCCGCGAGCACGAATTCGCCGCGCACGCGCCCGACGGCGGCCAGCGCCTCGACCTTCGCTTCGGCGACGACGAGGCCGTGCGTCGCCTGCGTGGCGGCCAGCCACTCGACCAGGCGTGTCCACGAGGCATCGTCGACGGCGAGCCGGGCGCGCTTGCCGTCGAGGACGGTGACGCGCGCGCCGGGAAGGCCCTGGGCGAGGTTGCCGCCGGCGACGAGTGTCGCGAGCGGAACGGTCGCCGCGCCGCGCGGCGGCAATGGCGCGCAGCGCCTGCACTTCCGCGGCCTGCGCGCGCATCTCCGCCGCCGAGGCGCGCAGCGCCGGCAGTTCCGCCGCGATGCGGACGCGCGAACGCTCGAGCGGGAGCCACGCGAGGACGATGGCGAGCAGCACGACGATCGCGGCGCCCTGCCCAGCCGACGATGGCGCGTTCCCGCGGGCTGCGCGCGATCCACCAGGCGGGGGCCTTCACTTCGCCTCTCCGGCGCGGTCGATCTCCAGGCGCCCGCCCGCATAGGTCAGGCGCTTCGCCGGCGCCGGGTCGCTGCGCGCGGCGGCCGTGGCCAGCGCCAGGAAATCGCTGGCGGAAGCGCGGCCGCGGGCGCGCTGCAGGTCCGCGAGGTTGCGGCGCATCTGCAGCGCCGGATCCACCACGGTCTTCGCTTCCGGGAAGGCGGCGCGGAAGATCGCCTCGCGTTCGGCCTCCAGCGAGCGGCGCTCGCGTTCGAGCCGCCACCAGTCGAAGGTGGTCACGCCGAACTGGGCGACGGCGATGGCCGCGGCCAGGGCCCAGGCGAGGCGCGGCAGGCGGAAAGCCGCCAATCCGGCCGTGCGCCGCGCGAAGTCGCCGGCGAGGAGATCGATCGCGCCTGCCGCCAGCGGCGCGGCCAGCATCGCCGGCGCCTCGGCCACCGTCACCGGCACGGACGCGCTCTCGCTCCAGCGCGCGGCATCCGGGCGCGCCAGTCCGGCTTCGACGAGAACGCGCAAGGCAGACGGCCGCGAACCGCGCCCGGCCGCTTCGTCGCAGGCGATGCGCACGGCGAGCGGCGGCTCGGCTCCCGCCGGCCGGTCGAACGCGACCGCGTGGCCGTCGTCCTCGACGAGGAAGCTGCGTCCGGCGCCGAGCACCGCGTGCCAGCAGCCGGGCTGCGACGGCAGCAGCGCGCTTTCGCAGACGGCGCGCGCGGGCGCGAAGCCCGCCCGCGCCAGCAGGGCGACGATTTCGGCCAGCCAGTTGCGGTCCACGACCGCGACGAGCGTCTCGCCGCGCGAGTTGGTCGCGCCCGGCACGGCGTGGATCTGCGCCGGGTCCGCCAGGAGGCGGTCCTCCACGGCGTAGGGCAGCAGTTCGCGGATCGTCGCGGTGTTCACCTTCGGCAGCCGCAGCCGCGCGAAGAGCACGCGCGAGACGGGCAGGATCGCTTCGACGACCTCGGCCTTGGGGACCGCCGCGAGCGGCGCCGTTCCTTCGCGCAGCATGGCGCCGCGCGCGTCCGTGAGCGTCCAGGCGAAGGCCGTGTCGGCGCCCGGGTGATCGACGGCGGGAACGAGGAGGCGAAGGATCATGGCGCCTAGTACAGCGGACGGCGCCAGATTATAGCGGTCGCGGGGGTGGCGCCGGGCGTGGCGCCGGGGGTGGCGCGCGCGACGAGGGCCTCGCTCGCCACCTGCACGTCGTCCTGCGACGACGCCGACCTGCACGAGGAAGTGGCCGCTCCTCACGTCGAGGTCGACATCGAAGGCGACGGCAGCGCCCTTCTGCGCGCGGGTCTTCAGGTCGGCGCGGTCCTTGAACGGGCGCCCGCGCCGCGATTCGGCCAGCAGGCGGACCTCATCGCGCGAGAGTTCCGCGAGGATGGCAGCCAGGACCTCGGGCGTCGTGGTGTTGGCATTCACCGCGGTGCGCGCGGGAATCGCCGTCACGAAGGGCCGCAGCTTCGCGACGGCGCGGGCATCGAAGCCGCGCACGCGGTAGAGCTCCTCGACCTGCGCGATGGGCCGGTTGGCGGCGCGGTGCGGGCGGGCCAGCGCGAGGTAGTACGCATCCTCGGCGCCCGCGCCTCCGGCGAGATCGGAGTCGGCGTCCACCCAGTCGAGGACGGCGACGGCGAGGCCGGCGTCGAGACCCAGCGACTCGAGGAGCCGCGCGAAGATTTCCATGTCGCGGTCGCTGCGCCGGCCGTCGCGCACCAGGTTGTTCAGGTTGAAGCGCGACTGCGCGTCGACGATGGCGCCGCTCACGATGGCGCGTTCCACCGGCAGTCCCGCGAGCGGCTGCGCCCAGGCTTCCTCGGTGGAATCGATGGCGCTCCGGCGGGCGTCCTCCGCGAGGATGCCGCGCGCCCAGTCGAGGCCCGCCTGCGCGAAGAAGTCGGCCTGCGCGCGCGCGGCCACCAGCGCGGTCTGGTTGAGGGTCGCGGATTGCTGCGTGAGCATCCACGTGGCGGTCGAAGCGGCCACCGCAACCACCAGGATCGCGGTCACGACCGCCACGCCGCGCTGCAGTGTTCCGGCTCATCGCGGGATGTCCACCACGCGCACGATGCGCTCGCCCGAGGCGAGTTCCAGCGTCATCTCCACCGCGAGCGGCATGCCCGGCATGCCCGGCGCCGCCCAGTCGTTGCGCCATTCGCGGGAGCGGTCGAGGAAGCGGAAGGCGAGCGCGCGCACGTCCTGCAGCACCGGTGTGGCCGCGGCGGTGTCGCGCGGGCCGCTGTCGACGCCCGACCAGGCCAGGCGATCGACGCGTCCCTCGACCAGCCGGTAGCCCACGCGCTGCGGCGCGGAGAGCTCGTTGGCGTAGAGCGTCGCGCCGCCGCGCGTGAGCGCGAGGCCCCGTCGCGGTGGCGCCGCCCAGGTCGAGGACGGAGGTGACCGCGCTTCCCGCCGTTCCCGAGGGGCCGACGGCGGGCCGGTCGAGGGCGGCCTGCACGTCGCGCTCGAAGCGGCCGACGAAGAGGGCGAGGTCGCGCCACTTGCGCGCGTCGCGGTCCAGCGCCTCGCGGCTGTCGAGCAGGACCGCGAGTCCCCGGTAGGCGAATGCGGAAAGGAGCGCGAAGATCGCCAGCGCCACCAGGAGCTCGACGAGCGTGAAGGCCTGCTCGCGCTTCACGGCTTCACCACGAAGGCGGTGAGCTTCGCCAGCACGCGGCCGGGCTCGCGCGCGTCGGAGACGGCGAGGTCGACGCGCCGGATGGTGGGATTGGGCGTGTCGGCGACCGTTTCCTCGAGCACCAGCGAGAGCCCGCCCTGCTCGACGGTGGCCGTGGTGACGGCCGGCGGCGGGAAGAGGTCGCGCGCGCGCATTTCCGCCACGCGGTTGCCGGCCGCCCAGGTGGCCAGCAGGCGCGCGCGCGTCTCGCGGGCGCCGTCCGTGGCGAGGCCCGCCGCGCGCGTGGTGGCCGCGAGCGCGATGGCGAGGATCGCCACCGCCACGAGGATCTCGACCAGCGTGAAGCCGCGGCCCGCTCTCACGGCGCGATCGCCCGCAGCGCGCCGGCGGCGTCGCCCTCGATGGCGGTCGGCCGCCCGCGCACGGTGAGGGCCACGCGGAAGGGAACGCCCAGCCCGTCGGGCAGGAAGACGATGACCTCGCGCGCATCCACCGGCCGGCCGTCGATGGCGAGCGAGTCGATGGTGAGCGTATCCGCGAGCCGCCGCTCGCGCCCGGGGATCTGCGCCCACGAGCGGTCCGAGGCGAGGCGCAGCGCGCGCACGCGGCCGTCGGCCAGCGAGACGGCCGTCGGCCGCCCGCCGAACCACGCGTCGTCGCGCGCGGCCTCGATGTCCAGCGTGAGGAGTGCGGTCTCGCGGCGCGCCACTTCCGCGTCGCTGGGGAACAGGTTCACCGCCGCCACCGCGAGGACGATCCCGGCGATGGCCACCACCACGAGGATCTCGATGAGGGTGAAGCCCGCGTTCCCGGCGGCCCGGGCTGGCCTGATCCCGGCTGCCCGAGCGGGCAAAGCCCGCCTAGTCCCAGCTGCCAATATCGGCGCCACTGCCTTCACCCCCGCGCGCGCGGTCGGCGCCGAGGGAGAAGACGTCGATCTCGCCCTTCACGCCGGGATTGAGGAACTGGTAGTCGCTCCCCCACGGGTCCCTGGGCAGGCGCTCGAGGTAGCCGCCCTGCTTCCAGTTGCCGGGGACGGGGTTCGCCGCGGGCTTCTGCACCAGGGCGGCCAGCCCCTGGTCCGTCGACGGATAGAAGCCGTTGTCGAGGCGGTAGAGCTTGAGCGACTGCACGATCGCGGCGATGTCGGCCTTGGCCGCCACGCGCTTGGCCTCGTCGGGCCGGTCCATGACGCGCGGCACCACGATCGCCGCGAGGATGCCCAGGATCGCCACGACGACGAGGATCTCGATG
Source organism: uncultured beta proteobacterium (assembly GCA_963786635.1). Taxonomy (GTDB): domain Bacteria; phylum Pseudomonadota; class Gammaproteobacteria; order Burkholderiales; family Usitatibacteraceae; genus FEB-7. Next base: position 97,000 of record CAWAZV010000002.1, read on the forward strand.
AGGGTGAATGCGGACTTGTCTCTTTCATCTGCCGACCAGTTGATTGAGGTTGAAGATGGGCATGAGGATCGCGAGCACGATGGCGAGCACCAGCACGCCCATCACGACGATGAGCGCCGGCTCGAACACGGCCACCGCCGCGGCGAGCCGCGTCGCGATGTCCGCCTGCTGCTGGCGCGCGGCGCGCTCCAGGGACTCGTCCAGCCGTCCCGTGGCCTCGCCGCCCGCGATGAGGTGGACCATCACCGGGGGAAAGGCGTTCGTGGCGCCCAGTGCGCGCGACAGCGACATCCCCTCGCGCACCCCGCGCGCCGCGTTCGCCAGCGCTTCGCGCATGGGAACGAGCGTCATGACGCCCTCGCCGGCTTCGAGGGCGGCGAGGATGGGCACGCGGCTGCCCGACGAGGATCGCGAGCGTGGCGGCGAGGCGCGCGCTGTCGAGGTGGCGCAGCACCTTGCCGATGAGCGGGGCAGTGAAGAGCAGGCGGTGGATGCGTGCGCGCGACGCGGGACGCTTGAGCGCCATCCTGAGCCCCGCCACGCTCGCCACCGCGAGCGCGATCCAGGCGGGCCACGTCGCCTGCAGGAAGGCCGACACCGCGATCAGGGCGCGGGTGAGGAGCGGCAGCGACTGCTTCGCGTGGCTGTACACCTGCACCACCTGCGGCACCACGTAGACGAGGAGTGCGCCCATCACCAGCAGCGAGACGCCGGTCACGATGGCGGGATACACCAGCGCGAGTGCCAGTCGCCCGCGCAGCTGCTGGCGTTCCTCGAGGTAGTCGGCGAGCTTCGCCAGCACGCGCGGCAGCTGGCCGGAGGCTTCGCCCGCGGCGATGAGCGTGCGGTAGAGCTCCGGAAACACGCCCGGGAACGTGCCCAGCGCCTTGGCGATGGTGGATCCGGCCATGACCTCGCCGCGCAGTGCCGCGAGCACCTGCCGCTCGCGCTCCACTTCCGCCTGCTCGATGAGCGCGTTGAACGACTGCTCGACGGTGAGGCCGGCCTCGATCAGCGAGGCGAGGCTGCGCGTGAGGCGCGTGAGTTCGGTCGCAGAGAGGGACACCGCGCGGAAGCGCGAGCCGCCGGCCGGATCGTTGGCGGCGATGACCTCGACCCGGTACGGGGTGAGGCCCTGGTCGCGCAGGGCCGAGCGTGCCTGGCGGGCGCTGTCGGCCTCCAGCACGCCCTTGTGCAGCCTGCCTTCGAGCGAATAAGCCTGGTAGCGGAAGCCTGGCATGGAGCGCCGGGGCGAGGAGCTAGGTCCTCGTCACCCGCAACACTTCGTCGAGCGAGGTCGTGCCGTCGCGCACCCAGCGCAGCCCGTCCTCGCGCAGCCGCGTCATGCCCATGCCGACCGCCTTCTCGCGGATGTCGCGCTCGTCCGCGGTGTCGTGCACGAGGCGGCGCACGTCGTCGTCGACGGTGAGCAGCTCGTAGATGCCGGTGCGGCCCTTGTAGCCGGTGAAGTTGCAGGCGGCGCAGCCGACGGAGCGGTAGAGGCGCTCGGGCGCCTTCTCGCGGAAGGCCGAGCGCTCGGCGGCATCCGGCTCGTAGGGGGACTTGCAGGCGGGGCAGAGCTTGCGCACCAGGCGCTGCGCGAGGACCCCGGAGAGCGTGGAGGCGAGCAGGTAGGGCTCGATGCCCATGTCCGCGAGCCGCGTCACGGCGCCGGGCGCGTCGTTGGTGTGCAGGGTGGCGAGCACGAGGTGGCCGGTGAGGGAGGCCTGCACGGCGATCTGCGCCGTCTCCAGGTCGCGGATCTCGCCGATCATCACCACGTCCGGGTCCTGGCGCAGGATCGCACGCAGCGCCCGCGCGAAGGTCATCTCGATCTTCGGGTTGACGGGCGTCTGGCCGATGCCGTCCAGCTCGTACTCGACCGGGTCCTCGACGGTGAGGATGTTGCGGGTGTTGCGGTCCAGGCGCGAGAGCGCCGCATAGAGCGTCGTCGTCTTGCCCGAGCCGGTGGGGCCGGTCACGAGGAGGATGCCGTGCGGCTGCTGGATGAGGACATCGACCGCGTCGCGCGTGTCCGCCCCCATGCCGAGCGAGTCGAGGGTGAGGCGCCCGGCCTGCTTGTCGAGGAGGCGCAGCACGACGCGCTCGCCGTTGCCGGTGGGAATGGTGGAGACGCGCACGTCGATCGGGCGGCCCGCCACGCGCAGGGCGATGCGCCCGTCCTGCGGCAGGCGCTTCTCGGCGATGTCGAGGGAGGCCATCACCTTGATGCGCGAGACCATCGCCGGGTGCAATCCCCGGCGCGGCTCGACCACGTTGCGCAACGCCCCGTCGACGCGATAGCGCACCAGCGCGCGCGATTCGAAGATCTCGAGGTGGATGTCGGAGGCGCCCTCGCGCACGGCCTGCGTGAGGAGCGCGTTGATGAGCCGGATGATGGGCGCGTCGTTCTCGGCCTCGAGGAGGTCGGCGACTTCCGGCAGCTGCTCGGTCAGCTTGGCGAGGTCGAGCGATTCGCCCATGTCCTCGACGATCGTCTCCGCGGCGTTGGGCTCGCGCGTGTAGGCAAGCGCCAGGCAATGCTCGAACTCGGCCGGCGCGAGGATCACTTCCTGCAGGGGCTTGCCGGTGATGCGGCGCACCTCGGCCAGCGTGGAGGCCTGCGGCACGCCGCGGATCCAGACCTCGAGCGCGCCGCCGGTCACGCGTGCCGCGACCACGCCCTTCGCCTTGGCGAAGGCGTAGGGCAGCAGGCGGACGGTGGCGGGATCGAGATCCTGCGGGTTCACGGTTCGTTCTAAAGAGCAGTCATCTCATTCGGACGGGGACAGGTTGCACGTGGACAGTTTCCGCGGACTTGGAGGCGCAGGACCTCTTGATGCGCCCATGCCATGGACCAGCCTCTGCCTTGGTCTCTTCCATGGGCAGCAGCTGGTTCGCCTGGGCGGGGGGCAGCAGGACGTTGCCGGGCAGGCTCATGCCCTGCTGGAGGTTGCGGATGTACTCGTAGCGGTCCGAGGTGAGGGCCGCGGCCGACTTTTCGTCGCGCAGCACCACGGGACGCAGGAAGACCATGAGGTTGGTGCGCTTGCGGTTGCGCGTCTCGTACTTGAAGAGGCTGCCGAGCCACGGGATGTCGCCGAGCAGCGGCACCTTGTCGATGCCGGCCTGCTGGTCGTCCTGGATCAGGCCGCCGAGCACCACGATCTGGCCGTCGTCGACGAGCACGGTGGATTCCAGCGAGCGCTTGTTGGTGATGAGGTCGGCCGACTTCACGAGCTGGGCGTCGCGGGTGACGCTGGAGACCTCCTGGAAGATCTTCAGCTTCACCGTGCCGCCTTCGGCCACCTGCGGCGTGACCTTGAGGGTCAGGCCGATGTCCTTCCTCTCGATGGTCTGGAACGGGTTGGTGGCGCTGCCGGCGGTGGGCGTGTAGGTGCCGGTGATGAAGGGGACGTTCTGGCCGACGATGATCTTCGCCTCCTCGTTGTCGAGGGTGAGCACGTTGGGCGTGGAGAGCACGTTGGCGCCGGAGTCGGCTTCGAGGGCGCGGGCCAGCACCTGCAGGTTCAGCACCTCGATGTCGGTGCCGGGGATCTTGAGCGTGCCGTTGATGAGGCCGAGGTTGAGTCCCCCGCCAAGTGTGCGCGGGTCGAGGGCGGCGTTGATGATGTTGGTGCCCAGCCCCCCCGCGGTGCCGGTGTTGAAGTTGGTGCCGCCGAACACCGACTGCCCGTTGCCGATGTTGCGGGCGGACTGCCACTGCACGCCGAACTCGCTCGCGATGCCGGTGGACACTTCGACGATGAGCGCCTCCACGAAGACCTGGGCGCGGCGCGCGTCGAGCTTGTCGATCACCGCGCGCAGGCTCCGGTAGACGGGTTCCGGCGCGATGATGATGATGGAGTTGGTCGGCACGTAGGCCTGGATGATCGAGGCGGGTGCGGGCGCGCTCGTCGCCGGGGCGGTGGACGTGCCGCCGGTCTGGGTGGCGGGGGTCGTGGCGGTCGTCGTTGCGCGAGCCGATTCGGAACCGGAGATCAGGCCGCGCAGCGTATCGGCGATCTTCAGCGCCTCGGCATTGCGCAGGTAGACCACGTGGATGTTGCCGGCGCCGGCACCCGGCGTGTCGAGGCTCGCGGCCAGCGCCTTGATGCGCGAGAGCAGCCCCGGGTTGTCGCCGCGCACGAGGAGGCTGTTGGTGCGCGGGTCCACCGCGACGGAGGCCTTGGCCGGCGTGCCCGGCGCGTTGGCCGGCGCGGTGGTTTCCGGGATCACGCTCTTGATCGTCTGCGCCACGTCGACCGCGGAGGCGTGCTCCAGGCGCAGCACCTGCACGTCGCCGCCCGTGGGCAGGTCGATCGCGCGGATGATCGACTCGATGCGCTTCACGTTCTCCGCGTAGTCGGTGATGACGATGGCGTTGTTGTTCGGGTAGGCGGCGACGAAGTTGTTGGCGGTGACGAGCGGGCGCAGCACCGGCACCAGCTGCATGGCCGACTCGTTCTGCAGGATGAAGACGCGCGTGACGATGCGGTCGCCGGGCGCCTTCGCGGCGGCCTCGCCCGTGGGGCTGGCCCCGGTCTTGCCCTCGGCCTCGGGGACGATCTTCACGAACCCGTTCGACTCCACCGCCGCGTAGCCCTGCGTGCGCAGCACGGAGAGCAGCATCGGGTAGAGGAGGTCCTTCGGCACCGGCTTCTCGGAGACGACGTTCACCGTGCCCGTCACGCGCGGGTCGAGGATGAAGTTCTTGCCCGTGTGGCCGCCGACCGCCTTGATGACCGAGACGATGTCGGCGTTCACGAAATTGAGCGTGACCTTCTCCTCCTCCGCGGCGGAAGCCGGCAGGAACGAAAAGAGGGCGGCGAGCGCCACCAATGCTAGAAACCGTGTCACGAGACTTTGCTTCCTCATTGATTTCTCGGGCATTTTGCGCCGAATCCCCATTTTATTACAGGGGGGTTGCCGATTTGTGACTCCGGGGACGGTTCCAGGTACATGTACCTGGTACCTGTACCTGGTACCAGATCAGGGGTTGACGGTGTAGCTCAACTGGACGGCGGAGGAGCCGCGCTGGACCTCGGCCTGGATGCTGGAGGTGGTGGCGAACTGCTGGTACAGGCGGGCAAGGTCGCCGGCGGAGGCCACCTTCTGCCCGTTCACCTTGCGGATGACGTCGCCGGGCTGCAGGCCCAGACGCGCGGCGAGGCTGCCCGGGGGCGCCTCGTCCAGGCGCACGCCGCCGCCGGGGGGCGAGCCGATGCGGCCGAGGTAGCCCATCTGCGCCGGATCCTTGAGCGCGTCGTCCAGGTCCTTGCGCGAGAAGGTGTAGGCGTTGGAACCCGAGCGCGAGACGTTCAGGCGGAAGCCGGAGGCCCTGCCGCCCACCGCGCGCGGCACCGCCGCCATGCGCGTGTCGAGATCGATGCGTTCGCGCACCCCGGCGCGCGAAATCACCGCGTGGTCGCGCTCGACGGCCACCAGGCTCACGCCGGGCTGCAGTTCCCCGCCCAGGTTCACCGCGACGTCCTTGCCGCCCAGGTTGAACACCGCGGAGCCGATTTCCGCGGGCGAGGGCGCGACCACCCCTTTCAGGCGGATTCCCGAAGCAGGTCCGGCCGCGGCACCGGCAGGCGCCGCCCCGCCGAACAGCCGCGCGACTGCCGCCAGATCCGTGCCGCCCGCAGCCACGGCCGTCTCCGCCACGCGGGCCGGGGCGAAGAACATCCAGGTCCACTGCGCCAGCAACCAGGCGAGCACCAGCACCAGCGCCGCGGTCACCAGCGTGCCGAACAGGGTCGAGGCCTTCGGTGCGGAGTCGTCGGGAACGGCGGCCATGGCCAATGATAGGGCCTTTAGCGACCGCCGCGCCGTGACGGGTCGATGTCGAGGTACTTCCAGGGCATGTGCGCGAAGGGGTGCTTCCTGAAGTTGAGCACCCAGGGGTGCACCAGCACCTTCTGCGCCTTGTACGTCTCGACGTACCACGGCGCATAGACGACGATGAGCTTCACCATGCGCGCGATGAGGGCGTTGCGCTCCGGCGAGTCGGGCATGCGCTTCACGCGCTCGTAGAGGGCGTTGTACTCCGGGAGGTCGAACATCGCGTAGTTCACCTGGCCGATGGAGCCCTTCCACAGGAGCTGCAGGAAGTTCTCGCCGTCCGGGAAGTCCGCGATCCAGCCGTAGCTGAACGACTGCACGCGGCCGTGCTGCGCCTGCTTGCGCAGTTCCGGGAGCTTTTCCACCTTGTCGAAGGTCACGCGGATGCCGATCGCGTCCATGGACTTCTTCCACAGCTCGTTCCTCTGCCGCTCGCGCAGCGTGGGGATCGAGGCGTGGTCGAAGGAAAACGGCGAGCCGTCGGGCGCCTCGCGATAGCCGTCGCCGTCGCGGTCGACGTAGCCGAAGATGTCGAGCAGCGCCTTGGCCCGCGCCGGGTTGTACTCGAGGGTCGGGCTCACGAACTGCGGGTCGTGCCCGGAGACCGCCGGCGGCAGCGGCGTGTGCGCGCGCACCGACTGCCCCTTGTCGAGGATCGCGAGCTGGTCGTCGATGCGGAAGGCCATGCCGAGCGCGCGCCGCAGCGCCACGCGTTCCGGCGTGTAGCCGCCGATCGCGTTGGGCTTGCCGTCGATGGTCGGCGCGGTGTTGAACGTGGTGTAGGTGGTGTAGGCGATCTCGTCCGGCGTGACGTTGATGCCGGCCTTGGCGAGGTTGGGCGCGAGCTTGCCGCCGGGCAGCGCGATGTTGGCGAAGTCCTCGGGCAGCGGGCGGATGTAGTCGTGCGCGCCGTTCAGGAAGGCGAGCCAGCGCGGCTGCGCCTCGTCGACGACGTGGATCTCGATCCGGCCCACGATCGGCAGGCGCTTGCCCTGCAGGCGCGCGTGGATGGCGCGGCTCGCCTCGTCGGGCCCCGGATCGCCGGCGAAGATCTCCGTGCGATAGCCGGGATTGGCCTCCAGCACGACGCGGGAACCGCGCACCCACTCGGCGATGCGGTAGGGGCCGGTTCCCACCGGATGCTGGGCGATGTCGGCGCCGTAGCGCTCCACCACTTCCCGGGCCAGTGCCGCGGTCGCCGGCATGGCGAGCACGTAAGGGAAGGACCAGTCGGGCATTGGCGAGCCGGATGCGCAGCGTGTAGCGGTCCAGCGCCTGCAGGCCCGCGATGGGCCGGTCGTAGTCGAAGCGGCCGCTTTCCTTCGCCGCCTGCATCGCGGCGTCCGCCCCGAGGATCTTGCCCTCGACGAGGAAGAGCCACTGGCTGCGCAGCTTCGGGTCGAAGAGGCGCTTGATCGAGTACACGTAGTCGTGCGCCGTGAGCTCGCGCGGCCGGCCGCCGAACGCGGCGTCGGGGGCGAAGAGGATGCCGGGCTGCACCCTGAACGTGAAGGTCGCGCCGTCGTCGGTGACTTCGGGCAGGGCGGCGGTGTTGCCGACGAGTTTCGCCGGACGCGCGAGGAAGTCGTAGGCGAGGAGCGGATCGAAGATCACCTGCGAAATCGAGCCCGAGGCCTCGTCGGATTCGGCGGCCGGATCGAGCTTCGATTCCGCGCTCGGGTAGGCGACGCGCACCACCTTGCGCGGGTCGGGCTGGGCCGCCGCATTGGAAGCCAGGAAGAAGAGGAAGAGGGCAGACGGCGACGAGCGGGGACGCTACCCTTTCGGGGGAATGGGTAGCGTCCCCGCCTTTCACTTCAGTGCAGCGTGTGCGGCTGCGCCGCCTCGTCCTCGGCGGCCTCGGGGGCCGGCTCGGGAGGCGAGGCGTGGTGCATGGCGATGCGCCAGCCGGCGTCGGTCAGCACGTAGACGTTCGTGGCGTTCACCTGCTGCGGCGGGTCCTGCGAGCCCGCAGCCGTGATCGACTCGACCACCGAGCGCACGGCGACCGACGGTCCGTCCACGCGGCGCGATTCGGTCACGCGCACCACGAGCTTGATGTTGGCGGCGAAGATCTGCATCCAGCTATCGCGCACCGCCTCGAAGCCGGTGAGGCGCGGGCCGGAGGGGTGCACGCACACCACGTCCTCGCCCTCGGCCCAGACCACCATCATGGCGGCGAGGTCGCCGCGCTCGAAGGCGTCGTAGAAGGCGGCCTCGGCGTCGTCTGGCGTGGGAAAGAGCTTGCGGGTTCGCGGGGGCATGGGGATTCCAGAGGGCGGGCGAATGATAGCAAAGGCACCTTGTCCGGCGCCCCTCCCATTCCCTCATAATGACGTCCTTTCCCAGCCGCCGCACCCCTCGAGGACCCCCCATGATCAAGTTTCGCGTCAACGGCGAACCCATCGAATTCCACGTGGACCCCGAAACCCCCCTCCTGTGGGTGCTGCGCGACACGCTCGGCCTCACCGGCACCAAGTACGGCTGCGGCCGCGCGCAATGCGGTGCCTGCACCGTGCACATCGACGGCGAGGCGCAGTTCTCCTGCTCGGTGAAGGTCGCCGACGTCGCCGGCAAGCGCGTGAACACCATCGAGGGGCTGGCCGCCGGCAATCCCGTGGTGAAGGCGGTGAAGAGCGCGTGGGTCGACAAGGACGTGGTCCAGTGCGGCTACTGCCAGCCGGGCCAGGTGATGGCGGCGGTGGCGCTGCTGGCGAAGAACAAGTCGCCCACCGACGCGGACATCGACGCCGCCATGGAAGGCAACCTGTGCCGCTGCGGCACCTACCCGCGCATCCGCGAGGCCATCAAGTCGGCCGCCGCGACGCTGGCCGGAAAGCGCTGAGGAGCCTCGCCATGAAGATTTCCCCGAAAGGCAGCCTCGCGTCGCGCGTTCCTCAAGTCGACCACCGCCATTGCCGGCGGACTCGTCATCGGCTTCTGGCTTCCCGAGCGCGCGCGCCTCGCGCATGCCCAGGGCGCGCCCAAGGCGCCAGTCAATCCGAACGCGTTCCTGCGCATCGCGAAGGACGGAACGGTGACGGTGATGGTGAAGCACCTCGAGTTCGGCCAGGGCGTGACGACATCCTTGCCGATGCTGGTCGCCGAGGAACTGGAGTGCGACTGGAAGAAGGTGCGCGCCGAGCTCGCCCCGGCGGCGCCGGAATTCGCGCACACCGCCTTCGGCATGCAGATGACCGGCGGATCCTCGAGCGTGTCGAACTCGTGGACGCAGCTGCGCACCGTGGGCGCGCAGGCGCGCACGATGCTCATCGCGGCCGCGGCGCAGCAATGGAAGGTGAAGCCCGAAGCCTGCCGCGCCGACAAGGGGTTCGTCATCGGCCCCGCAGGCAAGAAGGCTTCCTTCGGCAGCCTCGCCGAGGCGGCCGCCAGGCAAGCGGTGCCGGAGAAGGTCGAGCTCAAGGACCCGAAGCAGTTCAAGCTGATCGGCAAGGCCACGCGCCGCATCGACTCCGCGGAGAAGATCGATGCCAGGACCGTCTTCGGGATGGACGTGAAGCGTCCCGACCTGCACACCGCGCTCGTGGCGCACCCGCCGGTCTTCGGCGCGCGCGTCGCCTCGATCAATGCGGAAAAGGTGAAGAGCGTGCCGGGCGTGACCCACGTCGTGCAGCTCACCAATGGCGTCGCGGTGGTCGCGCGCAGCTTCTGGGCGGCGAAGAAGGGTCGCGACGTGCTCGAGGTCCAGTGGCATCCCGCCCCCGGCGCCACGCTCGCGACCGAGACGATGCGCGCCCAGTACGCCGAGCTGGCCGGCAAGCCCGGTGCGGTGGCGAAGAAGGCCGCCGACCCCGCGGCGCTCAAGTCCGCGGCGAAGATCGTTTCCGCCGACTACGAGGTGCCGTTCCTCGCCCACGCGCCGATGGAGCCGCTCAACTGCACCGTGGAACTGCGCGGCGACAGCGCGGAGATCTGGTGCGGCTCGCAGTTCCAGACCGTCGACCATGGCGCTGCCGCGAAGACGCTGGGCCTCGCGCCGGACAAGGTGAAGCTCAACACGATGGCCGCGGGCGGCGGCTTCGGGCGGCGCGCCAATCCGGCCTCCGACTACGTGATCGAGGCTTGCGAGATCGCCCGCGATGCGAAGGTGACGGTGAAGGTCGTCTGGACGCGCGAGGACGACATCCGCGGCGGCTACTACCGCCCGATGTACGTGCACCGCGTCGAGGCCGGGGTGGACGCGCAGGGGCGCATCGCCGGCTGGAACCACACCATCGTCGGCCAGTCGATCATCGCCGGAACGGCCTTCGAGCCCTACCTGATGAAGGACGGCGTCGACGAGACTTCCGTCGAAGGCGTGAGCGACACGCCCTACGACATCCCCAACATGGGCGTCACGCTGCACTCGCCCAAGTCGGCGATCCCGTCGCTGTGGTGGCGCTCCGTGGGCCACTCGCACACGGCCTTCGTGATGGAGACGATGATGGATGAACTGGCCGTCGCGGCGGGCGAGGATCCGGTCGCGTTCCGCCGGAAGCTGCTCGCGAAGCATCCGCGCGTCCTCGCGACCCTGGAGCTCGCGGCGCAGAAGGCCGGCTGGGGCACGCCGCTGCCCAAGGGGCGAGCCCGCGGCATCGCCGTGCACGAATCCTTCGGCAGCGTCTGCGCGCAGGTGGCCGAGGTCTCCCTCGACGCGGGCGCGGTGAAGGTGCACCGCGTGGTGGCGGCCTTCGATTGCGGCCTGGTGGTGAATCCCATGACGGTGGAGGCGCAGGTGCAGGGCGCCATCGCCTTCGGCCTCTCCGCCGCGCTGCACGGGGCCATCACCTTCAAGGACGGCAAGGTGCAGCAGTCCAACTTCCACGACTACCCGGTCCTGCGCATGCCCGAGATGCCGCGCGTGGAGGTCCATCTCGTCCCGAGCACCGCGGATGCGCCCACCGGCGTCGGCGAGCCCGGCACGCCACCGATCGCGCCTGCCGTCGCCAATGCGCTCTTTGCCCTGACCGGCAAGCGGGCGAGGGTGCTGCCGCTTGGCAAGACCCAGTGGACGTGAGACTGGCTGAATGAGGTCGCGGTGGTGGGCGAGGATGGGCAAGTCGATGGCAAACCTGGCACGCAGGCGTGACCGTCGGATGGGTGCCCAAAAAATCGGGGCCAGGCAACACACGCCAGGCCCCGATTTTTTACCCATCGAGAGGTGGGTTCGCTGCGCTGCCCCACCGCGACGGTCGCGTGCCCAAGGTTTGCCATCGACTTGCCCCGCGGCATCCGGTCACGCCTCGAATGGCGCGAGCATGTCCGGACGACCACCATGTCGGAAGATGGATCGAGTCGCGACAGCCGCGGCTGCCGAGGTGGTCAGCTGGCGGCCTGGCTCGAACCGACCCTCGGTCACGTTGCTGGCCGCTTGGACCACCTCGTCCCGCGATTGGCCCAAATTGCACTTCTGGTGAACGGACGCGCCTCGAGGCGGTCAGATGGAATCCGGCATGACCCACAGCAATGGAAATCCCCGTCAGATGAAAGCGCGCTCCACCTTCACGCGTTTCGTCGCCGCCCTGCTGCTGGCCGCGACGGTGGGCGGCTGCGCCTACATGTCGGAGAAGCAGGGCGAACTCATCTTCCGCCCGACCAAGGACACCTGGTGGGGCTACCAGAACTCCGGCCTGCAGTACGAGGAACGCTGGATTCCCGTGGGCGCCAACGGCGACAGGCTGCACGCCTTCTGGGCGCAGGCCGATGACGCCGGCGCGCCGGTGCTGCTCTACCTGCACGGCGCGCGCTGGAACCTGACCGGCAGCGTCACGCGCATCGAGCGCTGGCGCAAGTTGGGCTTCCACGTCCTCGCCATCGACTACCGCGGCTTCGGCAAGAGCACCGATGCTTCCCCATCGGAACAGCTCGCCTACGAGGATGCGCAGGCCGCCTGGGATTACCTCGCGACGCAGGAGCCCGCCCGCGCGCGCTACATCGTCGGGCACTCGCTGGGCGGCGCCATCGCCGCCGAACTGGCCCTGCGCCGCCCCGAGGCGTCGGGCGTGGTGCTCGAGGCCACGTTCACCTCCATCCGCGACATGGTCGAGCACACCGCGTGGCGCGTGCTCCCGGTGGGGCTCATCCTCACGCAGGAGTTCGACACGCTCTCCAAGGTGCCGAAGATCCGCCCGCCGCTGCTGGTGGTGCACGGCACGAGCGACCGGGTGGTTCCCTACGAGATGGGCGAGCGCCTTTACGCGGCCGCCGCCGGCCCCAAGCGCTTCATCAAGGTGGAGGGCGGCAGCCACCACAACCTCTCGTCGGTCGCCGGCGACCAGTACCGCACGGCGCTGCGCGAGCTCTTCCTCCTGCCGTCCCGCACCCTCGAGGCAACGGCCCCGAGGTGACCGCGGGGCGATGCTATATTCGCCCCATGCAAAGTCTCGATCTCGACGTGCTCGAAAGCGCGCTGGCGTGGAAGCGCGCCGGCCGCGGCGCGTGGCTCGTCACCGTGGCGCAGACCTTCGGCGCGAGCCCGCGTCCGCCGGGGTCGCTGCTGGCGATGCGCGACGACGGCATCCTCGTCGGAAGCGTCTCCGGCGGCTGCATCGAGGACGACCTCGTGACGCGCCGCAACGAGTTCCAGGGACGCATCCCGCGCTTCGTTTCCTATGGCGTCTCGAGCGAGGAGGCGCGCCGCTACGGCCTGCCCTGCGGGGGCAAGCTCGAGGTCATCGTCGAGGCGGAGGTCCCGGTTGCCGATCTCGAGGCGCTCCTCGCGCATATCGCGAGCGGCAAGGTGATCGGCCGCACGGTCGACCTCGCCACCGGCGCGTGGAGCTTTGCGCGGGCAGCGCCCACGGACGAATGCGAGCGCACCGCCACACTCTTCACCAGCATCCACGGCCCGCGCTGGCGCATGCTCATCATCGGCGCCTCCGAGATCGCGCACTACCTGGCGGAGATCGCCGCCACGGTCGACTACCGCGTGTTCGTCTGCGATCCGCGCGACGAGTACCGGCTGGCGTGGCGCGTGCCGGGAGCAACCCTCGTCGCGGGCATGCCCGACGATGCCGTCGCCGCCATGAAGCCCGACGGCCACACCGTCGTCCTCGCCGTTTCGCACGACCCGAAGTTGGACGACATGGCGCTGCTCGAAGCGCTCAAGTCGGAGGCGTTCTACGTCGGCGCGGTCGGCTCGAAGCAGACCAGCGCGGAGCGCCGCAAGCGCCTCGCGGAGTTCGACCTCTCGGCGCGCGAGATCGCGCGGTTGCGCGGTCCCGTGGGGCTCGCCATCGGTTCGCGCACGCCGCCGGAGATCGCCGTCGCGATACTCGCCGACCTCATCGCCACCCGCAACGGCGTGCTGCTCGAAAGGGCCGAACCCGCCGCCGTGCGCCTGCGCGCTTGATCCGCGGCATCCTCCTCGCGGGAGGCTCCGGATCGCGCTTCGGCGGCGCGAAGCTCCTGGCAACGCTTCCGGGCGACACGGTGCCCATCGGGGTGCGCGCGGCGCGCTCGCTCGACGCGGGTGCCGGCAATGTCCTCGCCGTCGTGCGTGCCGGCGATGCCGCGGTCGCCCGGCTGCTGCGCGAAGCCGGCTGCGAAGTGCTCGAATCGGCGGACTCCGCGCGCGGCCTCGGAGCGAGCCTCGCCGCCGGCGTGAAGGCAAGCCGCGCGGCCGGTGGCTGGATCATCGCCCTGGCGGACATGCCACGCATCCTTCCGGCGACCCATCGCGCGGTCGCGGACGCCCTGTCGCGCGGCGCGAAGATCGCCGCGACGGTCGACGCGAACGGGCGGCGCGGCCATCCGGTGGGATTCGCGGCGGAGCTGTACGCCGATCTCGCCGCCCTCGACGGCGACGAAGGTGCGCGCAGCGTGATCGAGCGGCACCGCGCCTGGCTGGAAGTCGTCCGTTGCGACGACCCCGGCATCCACTTCGACATCGACACGCCGGGCGATCTCGCCCGCCGCTAGCGTTGCCGGCGTGGCGAGGAGGATTCCCGGTCAGCCCGTTCGCCGCGGCGGATACTTCTCGCCCGCCTCGACGCGGACCTTGAGGATGTTCTGCTTCGGCGGCAGCGGGCAGGTGGTGAACTCGCTGAACGCGCAGGGCGGGTTGTAGGTGCGGTTGAGATCGAGCGCGAACGGCTTGCCGGGCCCGGCGGTCGTCTTCCGACGTAGAGGAAGCGGCCCGGGCGGTAGGTGGTGTCGCCCGCGGTGGCGTCGCGCAGCACGAAGAAAAGCCCCTGGTCCTCGCCGACCGCGTCGAGGCGGTGCCTGCGGCCCGCCGAGCTCGAATTCGACGTAGCCGGGCGAAGGCTCGTCGGAAGCCTCGTCGAGCACGTTGACGATCGTGACCTTCTTCCCGGGCGGGTAGGGCACGAAAGTCGCCTGCACGCGGAAGGACGGGTCCGGCTCGTACCAGACGCGCCCGCCGAAGTTCTTGCGCACTTCGCTTTCGTTGTCCGCGAGGCGCAGCACGTGGCGGTCCTCGCGCGCGATCACGTGCATGGTCGCGCGGCCGAGCGTCACCCAGTCGCGCTTGTCCAGCGCTGTCCCCAGGACGCGCTCGGTGAAAGGCACGCCGTCCTTGGTCATGGTGACGCCGGGGGCCAGCTGCATCGTCACCTTGCCTCCGGCGATGGTGATGGTGCCGATGCGCTCCGGCCCCAGGCCTTTCGGGAAGACGATGTCGTTCGCCGGGCCGGTGCCGAAGGTGTTCACGCCGGGCTTCATCACGTAGCGGCCCGCCAGCGTGAGCCAGCCGTTGTCCGCGCGCAGGCCCTTGTCGGCGCGCTCGCGCCACGCGGAGAGGGACTGCTTCCAGTCGGCTTCGGCCAGGGTCTTGTCGAAGTGCGTCGCCGGACGGGGCGGTCGCGCAGGCGGTGAGCAGTGCGACGAGGGCGAGGGCGGGAATGCGCATGGTCCTGCTCCGGAGGGGCTGTTGCGGCAAGGCGCCCATTCTAGTCGAGCAGGGCGAGGACCTGCTCGGGCTGGAGCTTCTCGAGGCAGTTGGTGTGGCCGTACGGGCAGGTGCGCTTGTAGCAGGGGCTGCAGTCCAGCTTGAGCGAGATGACGCGTGCCTGCTTCGACAGCGGCGGCGTGTGGGCGGGGCTCGAGGAACCGAAGACCGCGACCATGGGCCGGCCGAGGGCTGCCGCCACGTGCATCAGGCCGGAGTCGTTGCTCACGACGCGCGTGGCGAGCGCCAGGAGATCGATCGCCTCGCCGAGGCTGGTCCTCCCCGCGAGGTCGGTCACCGGCACGGCCGCGAAGGCGGCGACTTTCGCGGTCACCGCGGCGTCGCGGGCGGACCCGAAGAGCCACACCTGGAAGCCGCGCTGCACATGGGCCCGCGCCACGGCCGCGAAGTGGCGCGCCGGCCAGCGCTTGGCGGTGCCGTACTCCGCGCCGGGAGCGAGGGCGAGGATGGGCCGCCGCGTCTCGAGTTCGAGCTTGATCAGGGTGGCACCGCCGGCCGTCCGGTCGGCCACCAGGCGCGGCTCCGGAAGCGGCCTCTCCAGCGGTTCGTCCGCGGGCTGGGCCAGCGCGGCGTAGCGCTCCGCGATCAAGGGGAGGGCCGCCGCGTCGAGCGTGCGCAGGTCGTTCAGCAGCCCGTAGCGCCACTCGCCGCGCCAGCCCGTGCGCAGGGCGATGCCGGCGAACCAGGGAACGAGCGCGGACTTGAGGCTCCCGGGCAGGACGATGGCGCGGTCATAGTGCGGCAGCTCCCGGGCAAAGCGGCGCCTCTCGCGCAGTTTCAGTTCTCCGTGGCCGAACGGGAAGGCGATCGTGCGGCGCACTTCCGGCATGCGCCCGAAGACCGCCGCCGCCCAGGCCGGGGCGAGGACATCGATGGCGCCGCCCGGGTCGCGCGCCTTGAGGCGCACGAGGAGCGGGTGGGCGAGAACCGCGTCACCGATCCACGAGGGGGAAACGACGAGGGTTTCGCTCATGGGATCGAATAATTAGGGACAGAGGCCCCAATCTCAGACATCGTCAATTGAGCGACTTCGGGCCTGTCCCTAACTCTTCGCGCGCGCCGGCAGCCGGTAGACGGTCCCGCAGTAGGGGCAGCGCGCCTCCCCGGTCGCCTCGACCGGCAGGTAGACGCGCGGATGCGTGTTCCACAGCTTCTGCGACGCGAGCGGGCAGTGCAGCGGCAGGTCCGCGGCCGTGACCTCGACGGACATGCGGTCGAGCTCCGTGGGCAGGGGTGTTGCATCTGCCGGCTCGTTCCTCGACCACTAGTCCACCTTGGTGAGCCAGTGGTGGTACTTGGGGTTGCGGCCGTTGACGATGTCGAAGAAGGCCGACTGGATCTTCTCCGTGACCGGGCCGCGCGAGCCGCTGCCGATGGTGCGCCGGTCGAGTTCCCGGATCGGCGTGACTTCGGCCGCCGTGCCGGTGAAGAACGCCTCGTCGGCGATGTAGACGTCGTCGCGCGTGAGGCGCGTCTTTTCCACGGAGAGCCCGAGGTCGGCGCAGATCTGCTGCACGCTGCGCCAGGTGATGCCGTCGAGCGCGGTGGTGAGCTGCGGCGTGTAGAGCCGGCCGTCCTTCACCAGGAAGATGTTCTCGCCGCAGCCCTCGGCGACGAAGCCGTCGGTGTCCAGCAGCAGCCCCTCGTCGTAGCCGTCCTGCGTGGCCTCGAGGTTGGCGAGGATGGAGTTGGCGTACGTGGTCGCCACCTTCGCGCGCGCCATCGTCACGTTGACGTGGTGGCGGGCGAAGGAGGAGGTTTTCACGCGGATGCCCCTGGCGAGCCCTTCCTCGCCCAGGTAGGCGCCCCAGGGCCAGGCGGCGATCGACACGTGCACGCTGGCGCCGACCGGGGACACGCCCATCTTCTCCGAGCCGTAGAAGGCGAGCGGGCGCAGGTAGCAGCTCTCCAGCTTGTTGGCGCGCACCACCTCGCGCTGCGCCTCGAAGAGCTGCTCCTTGGTGTAGGGCACCTGCATCATGTAGATCTTGGCCGAGTTGAAGAGCCGGTCGGTGTGCTCCTTCAGGCGGAAGATGGCGGTGCCGATCTCCGACTTGTAGGCGCGCACCCCCTCGAAGACCGCCAGCCCGTAGTGCAGGGAGTGGGTGAGGACGTGGGTGGTGGCTTCCCTCCAGGGCACGAGCTTGCCGTCGTACCAGATGAAGCCGTCGCGGTCGGCCATCGACATGGGAGTTCCTGTGCTTGACGTGTGCGGGAACCCCGAATTCTAGCAAACCGGGTGCGCCGGCCGGCCGTGGCCTTGCGGCAATGGCGCCGGGAGGCGGCAGACAGCCGGCATGGTCCGCGATACAGTGTGAGATAATTGTCATCGTTACCCGCCCCAAAAAGCCACAGGCAGCCGCCGCGCACGCATGCCGACCGATTCCTCGACCGTCCCCCCGCGGGTAGCAGTGCCGGCAGCGAGAGCGCCCTTGCCGAGTTCGCCCCTGCTGCCGCCGGCGCGCAACGCCGAGGAGAAGCTCGCCGGGGACATGCTGGTCCTCACGACGGGGCTCATGGTCCTCGCCTCCGTCCTCTGGCTGAGCGTCTACTGGAGCCTGGGGCACAACTTCTCGGTCTCGATCTCGCTCGCCTTCCAGGCGCTCTCCGCGGGCACCATCGCCTTCTACCTGCGCACGCGCAAGCTGGAGCTCTTCGCGATGATCCAGCTCGCGCTGATCCTCTTCACGCCCTTCGCCATGCAGTGGTCGATCGGCAACTTCGTCACCGCCTCGGGCGTGAGCCTGTGGGGCCTCATCGCGCCGGTGGGCGCGGTGACGGTGCTGGGCACGCGCCAGTCGATCCCGTGGTTCTTCGCCTGGCTGTTCATGACGGTGCTGGCGGGATTCTTCGACTTCATGATCCCCAGACAGCACGTCGCGGCTGGACATGCGCACGGTCTCGGTGTTCTTCGTGCTCAACTTCGCGGCGATCTCGCTGATGATCTACGCGCTGCTGTGGTACTTCGCGAGCGAGAAGCAGCGCCTGCGCGAGCAGGTCGAGCTGCAGCACGAGGAGCTCCTCATCGCCAAGGAGAAGAGCGAGCAGCTGCTCCTGAACGTCCTGCCGCAGGCCATCGCGGAGCGGCTGAAGCGGGGCGAGTCCAACATCGCGCAGGGCCACGCCGACGTGACGGTGATGGTGGCCGACATCGTCGGCTTCACGAAGATGACGGAGGAGCTCTCGCCGGTGGAGACGGTGAAGATCCTGAACGACGTCTTCACGATGTTCGACGAGATCGCCGACAAGTACGGCGTGGAGAAGATCAAGACCATCGGCGACGCCTACATGGCGGTGGCCGGCCTCGGTTCCGGCGGGGAGGTGCACTACGCCTCCTCGATCGCCAACATGGCGCTCGAGATGCTGGAGGGCATCCGCGAGTACAGCCAGAGCACGGGCGACCGCATCGAGCTGCGCATCGGCATCGGCACCGGGCCCGTGGTGGCGGGCGTCATCGGCAAGAAGAAGTTCATCTACGACATGTGGGGCGACACGGTGAACGTGGCCTTCCGCATGGCCGCCGATGCCGTCGTGGGGACGGCGCACGTGGACCTCATGTCGTACCGGCGCCTGCACTCGCGCTTCCAGTTCGACTCGCCCCACGAGGTGGAGATCAAGGGCAAGGGGCGCATGCAGGTCTACCACCTGCTCGCGCCGCCAGGCCTAGCGCGCCGCTACGCGGCGAACACCGCCTTCCAGAGTCGCGTCACCGCCTCGCGTTCCGGCGCGAGCTCCCCCTCGGCCAGCAGCACATGCTCCTCGTCGTTGAGCGCGGACTGGTGCGCGCGGGCGCGCAAGCTGAGGTAGGCATCGGCCGCCGCGGCCGCAACCTCCATGGCCACGATTCCCAGCTCGCCGGCGCGCTTGAGCAGCGTGTGGTTGCCGCGGTTGTCCAGGAGGCCCGGATGCCGCGCGGATTCGGCCAGCACCAGCGCCTGCACGGCGAACTCCAGGTCCACCACGCCGCCGGGGAGGTGCTTCAGGTCGCGCGCATTCGCCTTCACGTCCGCGCGCATCTTCTCGCGCATCGCCACGATCTCGGCCAGCAGCTCGCGGCGGTCGCGCGCGGCGGCGAGCACGTCGCGGCGCAACGCCTCGAAGCGCTCGCCCAGGGCCGCGTCGCCCGCGCAGTAGCGCGCGCGCGTGAGCGCCTGGTGCTCCCAGGTCCAGGCACGCTGCAGCTGGTAGTCGCGGAAGGACGGGAAGGAAATCACCAGCAGCCCCGCGGCGCCGTCCGGGCGCAGGCGCAGGTCGGTCTCGTAGAGCACGCCCGCGGCGGTGTGGCTGGTGAGCCAGGTGTTGACGCGCTGCGCCACGCGGGCCAGGCGCTCGGCGTCGGGTTTGCGCGACTCGTCGTAGAGGAAGACGATGTCCAGGTCGGAGCCGTAGCCGAGTTCCTTGCCGCCGAGCTTGCCGTAGCCGATGACCGCGAACCCGGCCGGAGGCGCCAGCCCGTCCCCCCCGAACACGGCGCGCGCGGCGAATCCCAGCACCACGTCGAGCAGCAGGTCGGCGAGCGCGGAGAGCTCGTCGGACAGCGCCATCACCGGCAGCTCGCCCTCGAGGTCGGCGATGGCGAGGCGCAGGACGTGGCGCTGCTTGAAATGGCGCAGCTGGTCCATCAGCCGCTCGGTGTCGTCGCCCAGGGCGGCGCATTCCCGGATGAGCAGGCGCCGCTCGTCCGCCCAGTCGGTGGCGGTGAAGCTCGCGGCGGTCCGCGTCAACTCGTCGAGCAGGATCGGGTGGCGCGCGATCAGGCGCGCGGCCCAGCGGCTGCGCGCGGCGAGCCGCGTGGCGCGGGCGAGCACCAGCGGGTACTCGTCCAGGAGGGCGAGATAGGACTCGCGCCGGTCGATGGCCTCGAGGAGATCGAGCAGCCGCGTGGCGGTGTCCGCGCCCGTGTCCTCGCGCACGGCCGCCTCCATCATCGCCGGCAGGAGGCGATCGACGCGGGTGCGGCTGCCGCCGCTCAGGCCGTGATAGCGGCGCGAGCGCACGAAGGCGGCCAGCCGCGCGGCGACGGGCGCCGGGTCGGCGAGCCCGGTGGCGCGCAGGTCCTCCGCCAGGCCCTCCTCGTCGGGAGTCGCCTGCGGGTCGGTGAGCCGGGCGAGGAGCGCGCTGGCCCCGCCCTGCGTGTGGCGCTCGAAGAGGGCATTGAAGGCTTCGCGCACGCCGGCGCGGTGGCGGTCCAGGTCCGGCAGCAGCGCGTCCCAGCCGGCGTAGCCCATCGCCTCGGCGATGGCCGCCCGGTGCTCCGGTGCCACGGGCAGGGCCTGCGTCTGCTGGTCCTCGTAGTACTGCAGGCGGTGCTCCAGGCGGCGCAGGAATTCGTAGGCGAGTCCCAGCGCGGCCACCCGCTCCGGCGGCAGGAGGCCGCGCTCGCCCACTGCCGCGAGTGCCGCCCGCGTCGAGGTGAGCTGCAGGCCGCGGTCGCGTCCGCCGCGCACCAGCTGGAAGAGCTGCACCGCGAACTCGCACTCGCGGATGCCGCCTTCGCCGACCTTGATGTCGTCGGTGCGCCCGCGCCGGCTCGCCTCGGCGTGGATGCGCCCGTGCAGGTCGCGCAGCGACTCGAGCAGCCCGTAGTCGAGGTAGCCGCGGTAGACGAAGGGCTCGACGATCGCGGCGACCTCCGCGCCGGGCCCGTTCACGACGCGTCCCTTGAGCCAGGCGTAGCGCTCCCACGGGCGGGCCTGGCCGATGAAGTAGTTCTCGAGCGCGGCGAGCGAACTCACCAGCGGCCCGGACTCGCCGAAGGGGCGCAGGCGCATGTCGACGCGGAAGACGTAGCCCTCGGCCGTCACGTCGGCCAGCAGCCCGATGGCGCGCTTGCCGACGCGCGCGAAGAACTCGTGGTGCGAGAGCGGGCGCGCGCCGTCGGTATCGCCGTCGCCCGCGTGCAGGAACACCAGGTCGACATCGGAGGAGACGTTCAACTCGCCGCCGCCCAGCTTGCCCATGCCCACCACCAGCAGCCGCTCGCCGCGCGCCGGTTCGCCGTGCACGGCGGCCAGCTCGGCGTGCGCCGCGTCGACCGCCGCGCCGATCGCGACATCCGCCAGGCTGGTGACGGTCGACACGACCTCGTCCAGGCTCGCCAGGCCCGCCAGGTCGCGATGCACGAGCGTCAGCATGACGCGCGCGCGCAGCTCGCGCAGCGCCTGCGCGAGGGCCGCCGGGTCGCCTGCGGGAACGGCGGCCACGGCCGCCTGCAGGTCCGCGCGCGCGAGTGCGGCCGCACCCCGGGCCGCAAGGCCGGCCGCCAGCGCCGGGCGTGCGGACACGAGCCGGCGCGCGAACGGCGACAGGCGCAAGGTCCGCTCGAAAGCGGCGGGAAACGATTCGGGGGAAGTGCGGTCGGTCATCGGAGGGGGTCACGGCCCCAGCCGCTACAATACCGCGAAACGACACCCGCGCCCGCGACCTCCACGCGAGGTCGATTCCCGCTTCCGAGGACAGCATCAAGGCAATCTCCCGTTCCGTCGCGCGCGTCGCGGCAGCCCTGGCCGGCGCGGCCGTCGTCGCCTTCCTGGCGGTGGTGCTCGCGCTGCGCTACCTCGTCTTCCCGCAGGTGGACGGGTACCGCGACGACATCGCGGCCTCGGTGTCGCGCGCGTCGGGAATGACGGTGCAGATCGCCCACGTCGATGCCGGGTGGTACGGCCTGCGGCCGCAGCTCAGCATGACGGACGTGCGCGTGGCCGACCGGCGCGGCAAGGCCTACTTCGCGCTGGAGCGCGCGGACATCACCCTGTCGTGGTGGACGCTGCTCGCCGGCGACCTGCGCTTCCACGATGTCGACCTGTACCGTCCGCAGCTGCGGCTGCGGCGGGGCGCCGACGGGCTCATCTACCTGGCCGACAAGCCGCTCAACGCGCCGGCAACGGAGGACGACGGAACCCTCGCCCGCTGGCTCCTCGCGCAGCCGCGGCTCGCCATCCACGATGCGACGCTCGCGTGGCAGGACGAGTTGACCGGCGCTCCGGAGGTGGAGCTGCGGCAGGTGGAGATCGCGGTGCGCAAGGCCGGGCGCCGCCATCTCGCGGCGCTGCGGGCCACACCGCCGGCGGACATCGCGGAAAAGGTCGACCTGCGCGCCGACCTGCAGTTCGCGACGGCCGGGCGATCGGCTGGAAGGTCGCGGGGACGGTCTACGGCGAAACGGGGCGCGCCGATCTCGCGCGGCTGCGCTCCTACCTGCCCGTGCCGGACACGCTGCGCACGGCGGTGGGGAGCCTGCGCGCGTGGGCCGACTTCGAGCCGGGGCGCGTGCGCGAGTTGACCGCCGACCTGAGTCTCGGCGGCGTGCGCGCCCAGCTCGCCGGCCGATGCGCTGCCCCTGGACCTCGAGACCCTTTCCGGCCGCGCCTTCTATCGCCTGCTCGACGACGGCTATGCGGTGGGCACGAAAGGACTGAGCTTTCGCACGCGCGACGGACTTGCCGCGACGGCCGCGGACTTTTCCGTTTCGGTCTCGCGCAAGGCAGGCGAGCCGCGGCGCGGCGAGGTGCGCGCCAACGGCGTCGACCTGAAGATCGGCGCGGCACTCCTCGACTACCTGCCCGTGCCGCGCGAGGCCAAGGCACAGGCCAACCGGTTCGCGCCGCGCGGGCGCCTCCTCGACTCGTCGCTGGTCTGGACCGGCGAGACGCTGCGCGAGGCCACGACCTGGAAGGTGAAGGGACGCTTCGAGGACCTCGCCATCAACGCCGTCGACGGCTACCCGGGCGTCACCGGCCTTTCCGGCGCGGTCGAGGGCACCGAGCAGGGCGGCAAGCTGCGCCTCGATGCCACGAACGCGACATTCGAGGCGGCCGCGCTCTTCCGCGCGCCATTCGTCCTCGACACGCTGCGCGCGCGCGCCACCTGGAAGCGCGACGGCGAGGCGATCGCGGTGCACGATCGACGATGCCGGCCTCGCCAACGCGGACGCGGCCCTCGCCGTGTCGGGCAGCTACCGCACGCTGCCCGGTTCCGCGCAGCACTCGCCCGGCTGGGTCGATCTCAAGGGAACGATCGAGCGCGCGCGCGCGCCGGCGGTGGCGAACTACCTGCCGAACGCGATCGCGGACGACACGCGACTGGCTGGACCGCGCGATCCTCGCCGGCGACGTGAGCCGCGGGCGCTTCGAGCTGAAGGGCGACCTGTGGCACTTTCCCTATGCCGATTCCGGCCAGGGACGCTTCTTCGTCGATGCGGCCATCGACGAGGGGCGCCTGCAGTACCACCCTGCCTGGCCCGGCGTGGACCGCGTGCGCGGCCGGATCCGCTTCGACAACGCGCGCCTGGAGATCATCGCGGACGCGGCCGGCATCTACGCGAGCCGCGCGAGGAGCGTCCGGGCGCTCATTCCCGACCTCGCGGCCGGACCGCCGCTGCTCGAGATCAACGTCGACATCGATACGACCGGGACGGACGGCACGCCGCTTCCTGCGCGAGACGCCGCTCGCGACCGGCCCGGGGGCATTCACGCGTCACGTGGCGCTGGAGGGGCCGGCGCGGCTCAAGCTGAAGCTCGCCTATCCCGCTCGGCGGAACGGAACCGGTGCGGGTGGCGGGCGACGTCGCGCTGGGCGGCACCACGGCGAGCGTCGGCCGCAGCCTCTCTCTCAACGGCCTGCGCGGCAACATCACCTTCACGGAGAAGTCCGTGCGCGCGCCGGAACTCGTGGGCGTCATGTTCGGCCAGCCGGCGACCCTGCGCCTCGCGACGCAGCCCGATGGCGCGGTGCTCACGCAGATCGACGGGCGCCTGGGGGCCGCGGCGCTGGGCGCCTTCATACCCGAGGCCTTCGCGCGGCGCACGGCGGGGGCGGCGGAGTGGAGCGCGCGCGTGGTGACCGCGGAGGAGGGAACGGAGCTGCGCGTCGAATCCAACCTCAAGGGTCTCGCCATCGGGCTGCCGGAGCCGTTCGCGAAGCGCGCGGACGAGACCCGGGCACTGGCGGTGAGGGTACGGCGCCTGGGAAGCGCGGACGAGGAGATCGGTGGCGCGGCTCGAGGCAGGCGTGCACGCGCGCATCGGCCGTCGCGAAACGGAGGCGGGCGAAAGCTGGCACGCGGCGCTCAAGTTCGGCGCGCCGGTGACCCGGGAGCCGGTGCGCGACGGACTCTGGCTCTACGGCGACATCGCCCGCTTCGATCTCGACGCCTGGCACGAGGCGCTGGCGCCGCCGGCCGGAGTCACGACGCCGACGATCCCGGCGGCGCTCGAGCTGCGCGGCCTCGACGTGCGCTTCGGGCGGCTGCGCTATACCGGCCGCGACTTCCTGCAGATGGGCGCGCGCCTGCAGCGCGAGGGCGCCGAGTGGCGCGGCACGCTCGCCAGCCCGGCGATCGCCGGTGACGTGACTTTCGATCCCGCCGGCCGCGGCCGCATCGTCGCCCGTCTCGAGCGCTTCCTCCTGGCGGCCGGCACGAGCGGCGCGGAGGGACCGGAACCGGCTCCCGCGACCTCCTCGGAGGACGACCTGCCGGCGCTCGACATCACGGCGAAGCGCTTCGAGTTCCGCGGTCGCTGGCTGGGCCGCCTCGAGCTCGTGGCGCAGCAGGAGGGGGACCAGTGGCGCATCGACAAGCTCGACATCGCCAACGACCACGCGCGCTTCACCTCCACGCGGCGCCTGGCGGCGCACCGCCACCGGGCCGCTCACGCAGCTGGACCTCAAGTTCGCGACGGGCGACCTGCACGCGCTCCTCGGGCAGTTCGGCTACGGCGAGTACGTGACGCGCGGCGAGGCGAAGCTGGAGGGCAATCTCGCGTGGCCGGGGTTCCCGTACGAATTCACGCCGGCCATCCTGTCGGGGAGCTTCCGCCTGGAGGCCTCGAAGGGGCAGTTCGCCAAGATCGAGCCGGGCGCGGGCAAGCTCCTCGGGCTCCTGTCGCTGCAGTCGATCCCGCGCCGCTTCACCTTCGACTTCGGCGACATCTTCAGCGAGGGCTTCGCCTTCGACCGCATCCAGGGCGACGTGCGGCTCGCACGCGGCATCCTCCTCACCAGGGACTTCGAGATCGCCGGGCCGTCGGCGACGGTCACCATGGGAGGCGAAGTCTCGCTGCCGATGGAAACCCAGAACCTCACGCTGCGGGTGGTGCCCGAAGTGGGGGAGGGCGTGGCGCTGGCCGCGACGGTGCTCGGGACGCCGGTGATGGGGCTCACCACGCTCCTGCTGTCGAAGCTGCTGCAGAACCCGCTGGGCAAGGCGGTGTCCTACGAGTACTTCGTCACGGGCTCGTGGGATAATCCCGCGATCACGCGCCTGGGCGCCGGAACGGCCGGCACGCAGGCGCCGAACCCCGCGGCGCCCGCCCCGAAGCCATGATCATCACGAAGAACTCCACCACGCCGGAAGCCCTGCGCGAGACGGTCGTCACGACGCAGAGCATGTTCCGCGTGGCGGCCGTGCAGATGGCCTCCGGGCCGCACGTGCAGGCCAACCTCGAGGAGGCCGCGCGGCTGATCGAGCTGGCCGCCGCCACGGGCGCGCGCATCATCGCGCTGCCGGAGTACTTCTGCATCATGGGCATGAAGGACACCGACAAGGTCGCCATCCGCGAGAAGGACGGCGCCGGGCCCATCCAGGCGTTCCTCGCCCAGGAGGCGAAGCGCCACAAGGTGTGGATCGTCGGCGGCTCGGTGCCGCTGGAAGCGCAACTCCCCGGACAAGGTGCGCAACTCCTGCCTCGTCTACGACGGCGAGGGCAAGCGCGTGGCGCGCTACGACAAGATCCACCTCTTCGGCTTCGACATGGGGCAGGAGAAGTATTCGGAGGAGCGCACCATCGAGCCGGGCGCGGCCGTGGTCACGGTGGAGTCGCCGTGGGGCAGGCTCGGCATCTCGGTCTGCTACGACCTGCGCTTTCCCGAGCTCTACCGCGCCATGGGCGAGGTCGACCTGATCTTCGTCCCCTCCGCCTTCACCGAGACCACCGGCAAGGCGCACTGGGATACCCTGATACGCGCGCGCGCCATCGAGAACCAGTGCTATGTCGTCGCTCCCGCGCAGGGCGGCTACCACGTCAACGGCCGCGAGACGCACGGCCACACGATGATCGTGGACCCGTGGGGCGTCGTCCTCGACCGCCTGCCGCGCGGCTCCGGGGTCGTCGTCGCCGGCGTGAACCCCACCTACCAGGCCAAGATCCGCCGGAGCTTGCCTGCACTGAGACACAAGACTTGCGGTGAATGGGGACAGGTTGCACCATAACGAAGCCGAGATGAAGGTAAGTCACCGCAAATGGATACGAGCAACCTGTCCCCAGTCCTGCGCACACGCCTCGTTGCTGGCACCGTTCGGCATCGACGAGGCGGCACTCGAGCGCGTCTTCGCCCTCATCCGCGCCAATCGCGCCGACGATGCCGACCTCTACTTCCAGCTCGCCCGCTCGGAGAGCTGGATGCTGGAGGAGGGCCAGGTGAAGAGCGGCAGCTTCGCCATCGACCAGGGCGTGGGCGTGCGCGTCGTGTCGGGGGAGAAGACGGCATTCGCCTACGCCGACGACATCTCCCCGGAATCGCTCGAGGCGGCCGCCCGGGTCACGCGCGCCATCGCGGCGCAGGGCGGCGATGCGGCCGCGGCCGTGCCCGTGGTGCGCTCCGCGCAGCCGCTCTACGCGCCGGTCGATCCGGTGTCCGCGCTGGACGACGCCGAGAAGGTGCGCCTCCTCGACCGGCTGGAGAAGCGCGTGCGCGCCGCCGACCCGCGCGTGAAGCAGGTGATCGGCCGCCTCTCCGGCGAGTACGAGGTGGTGTTCATCGCGCGTGCCGACGGCGTGCGCGCCGCCGACGTGCGCCCGCTCGTGAACCTGTCCGTCACCGTGATCGTGGAGCAGGACGGCCGGCGCGAGCAGGGCTACTGCGGCGGCGGCGGACGCTTCGGCTACGAGTACTTCACCGACGAGCGCCTGGACCACGTGGCGACCGACGGCCGTGAAGCAGGCCCTGGTGAACCTCGAGGCGCGGCCCGCCCCGGCCGGGCAGATGACGGTCGTGCTGGGCCCGGGCTGGCCGGGCATCCTCCTGCACGAGGCGATCGGCCACGGGCTCGAGGGCGACTTCAACCGCAAGGGGACCTCCGCGTTCTCCAACCGCATCGGCGAGCGCGTGGGCTCGAAGGGCGTCACGGTGGTCGACGACGGCACCCTCGCGGACCGCCGCGGCTCCCTTTCCATCGACGACGAGGGCGAGCCCACGCAGCGCAACGTCCTCATCGAGGACGGCATCCTGCGCGGCTACCTGCAGGACCGGCTCAACGCCCGGCTGATGGGCGTGCCGGCCACCGGCAACGGGCGCCGCGAGAGCTACGCGCACATGCCCATGCCGCGCATGACCAACACCTGCATGCTGGGCGGCGACCGGGACCCCGCCGAGATCCTCGCCTCCGTGGAGCGCGGCCTCTATGCCGTCAACTTCGGCGGCGGCGAGGTCGACATCACCAGCGGCAAGTTCGTCTTCTCGGCGGCCGAGGCCTGGTACATCGAGAACGGCAAGCTCCTGTACCCGGTGAAGGGCGCCACGCTGATCGGCAACGGCCCCGACGCGCTCACGCGCATCGCGATGATCGGCAACGACATGGCGCTCGATCCCGGCATCGGCACCTGCGGCAAGGAAGGCCAGAGCGTCCCGGTGGGCGTCGGGCAGCCCACGATCCGCATCGAGGGGCTCACGGTCGGCGGCACCGGCGCCTGATCGTCCGGCGCGGCGCTTCTCCCCCTAGCCGGGCTTCATCGCGTCACGCGGCCGCGCCGCAATCGGCGAGGGCGTCGCGGGCGCGGGCAGCGCGACGCGGCGCTTCGGGCGGTCGGCGAGGAGGCCCACGGCACCGACCACGAAGGGAAGTGCCAGCAGGAAGGCGAAGTCGGCGGGCAGCGTGGCCAGCCAGTCGAGAAAGTCGGTGACGAAGTTCATCGGGGCACCTCCATTCGGGCCAGCGGGCGCCCGGTTCACAGGATCTGGAAGAACAGCACGGCTACCAGCGTGGGTGGCAGCGCGGCGGTGAAGAGGCCCCAGGGGTGGATGGCCTCGTCGTGGAAGCTGCGGCGCAGGATCGAGAATCCGGCCGGATTG
This sequence comes from uncultured beta proteobacterium, assembly GCA_963786635.1. Taxonomy (GTDB): domain Bacteria; phylum Pseudomonadota; class Gammaproteobacteria; order Burkholderiales; family Usitatibacteraceae; genus FEB-7. Next base: position 124,844 of record CAWAZV010000002.1, read on the forward strand.
GGCGCGTTGGCGATGACGGTGAGGCCGCCGCCGGTGACGGCGCCGGCCACCAGCGAATACTTGAACTCGTCGCTCAAGCCCTCGACCAGCGAGCCGAGGTAGGTGAGCGCGGCGTTGTCGGTCACGGCGGTGAGGGCCGTCGCGCCGTAGAACACGGCCGTGGAATCCATGCCGCGCAGCAGGGGCTCGAGCCACCAGCGCTGCTGGCCGCCGAGCACCACGAGACCGGCGAGGAAGAAGGCCACCAGCAGGCCTTCGCGCAGGATGATGCGGTCCTGGAACTTCGGATACGCCGTGGCGAAGCCCAGGAACAGCAGCAGGAGCCCGAGAAAGAGCGCCGGATGGTGCGAGAAGACCACCACCGAGGCGAGGAGTCCCGCGTGCAGCAGCACCACCGGCGTGGGCAGGGCGAGACGCGCGGGCTCGGGCCTGACCGCGATCGCCGCCAGCTCGCGGCGATAGAGCAGCGTCACGAAGAGTGCGTTCAGCAGGACGGCAGCGACGGCCCGCCAGCCGAAGGTGGACATCATGAAGGCGCTGTCCCAGCCCCACTTGCCGGCCACCATGAGGACGGGCGGCGCGGCGAACGCGGTGAGCGTGCCGCCGATCGAGATGTTCACGAACAGCGTGCCCACCGTCGCATAGCGCAGGCGGTTCGAGATTCCGGCGGCGAAGAAGCGGTCGCGCAGGATGAGTGCGGCGAGCGTCATCGCGGCGGGCTCGGTGATGAAGGAGCCGAGCAGCGGCACGAAGGCGAGGACGGTGAAGTACATCGCCTGCGCCCCGGGCATCGGCAGCGCGCGGGCCGTGGCGCGCACGCCGGCGTTGGCCAGTTCGAGGATCGGCCGGCTGCCCGCGATCACCATGATGGCGAAGACGAAGAGCGGCTCGGTGAAGTCGCGCGAGTCGAGGTAGTGGGTCGCGGAATCGCGCCCCGCCACCAGCATCATCGCGAGGATGAGGGCCCCCGCCCACACCCCGAAGACGATTTCCACTTCCCCCAGCAGGTGCCAGATGCCGGCGTGGTCGGGGCGGCTGTGCGCCAGGCGCTCGAAGTACTTGGTCGAGAACGTGTGCACGAGCGCGATGGCGAAGAGCGCCGCGCCGATGGTCTGGATGAGGGTGGGTGTCGCGAGCATGGTCGGCACGGCTAGCCGGGCTCGCCGGCGCGCGGGTCCTCGCGCAGCGCGCGGCGCGTGCGCCGCCACAGGATCGGCCCGGCGACAAGTGCCAGGAGCGGGATGGCGACAATGAAGTTCGCGGCCGCGGCCGACAGGCGCGCGAGGACGTCGAGTTCGGTCACGCCGTAGCGCGTGAGGAGAGCGACGACAACCACCCCCAGGCCCAGGCCGGCGAGTTCGACCCAGTCGAGCGGCACGCGCCGCGCCTGGCGCAACGCCGCCGCGCGCGACTCGGGGGCGAAACGTGCGAGTTCCGGATAGAGCAGGGTGCTGGTGAAGACCATGGGCGCCAGGTTCGCTCCGCAAAGGTGCGCGGGGCATCGACCTCCTCGGGCCAAGGTTACCGAGCGGGGCCGGGCGCGAAAATTGGCGCTGGCCCGTACGGGGAAGCCCGTACGGACTAGACGCGGTTCACGAGCCGGATCAGGTCCACGACGTCGCGGGCGCCGAGCTTGGCGAGGATGCGCGCCTTGTGGACTTCCACGGTGCGCGGGCTGATGCCGAAGCGCGTGGCGATGTCGCGGTTGTGCAGCCCGAGCAGGAGCTGGTCGAGCACTTCGCGTTCGCGCGCGGAGAGCGCCTGCAGCGCCTCGTCGCGGCGCCTCTCCTCGTCGCCGCTGGCGAGGCGCGAGCGCTCGCGGGCGAGGCAGGCGTCCACGGCGTTCACCAGGGTGGATTCGTCGAAGGGCTTCTCGAGGAAGTCGACGGCATCGTCCTTGAAGGCGGCTCGCGCCGAGGCGACGTCGCCGTGGGCGGTCACGATCACGGTCGGCAGCAGGATGCCGCGCGTCTTCATCTCGCGCAGCAGCTGCAGCCCGTCCATGCCGCGCATGCGGATGTCCACGATGGCGCAGCCCGCCCAGTCCGGGCGTGCGGCGGCGAGGAAGTCCTCGGCGCTCGCGAACGAGGCGGTGGCACGCCCGTGCAGGCTGAGCAGCAACGCCAGCGAATCGCGGACCGACGGATCGTCGTCCACGATGTGCACGGTCAACGGCGCCCGTTGATCACGCATCGGTGTCCTCGCCGGCCGGGAGCGTGAAGCGGAAGCATCCGCCGGGACCGTCCTCCGCCCAGAGCCTGCCCCCGTGCGCCTCGACGATGGCCCGGCCGATGGCCAGTCCCATGCCCATGCCGGTGGCGCGCGTCGTGGCGAATGGCTCGAACAGGCGCTCGCGCGCCTGCGGCGCGATGCCGGGACCGTTGTCGCGCACGGTTGTCACCACGAAGCGGCCGACGTCGTCGTGGCGCATCTCGATCACCACGCGGCGCGGAGCCGGAACGTTGGCGAGCGCGTCGCAGGCATTGGCGACCAGGTTGCGCAGCACGACCTCGAATTGCAGGGCGTCGGCGAGCACCACGGGCAGCGGTCCGGTGTCGAGCGCCAGCGCAATGCCGCGCTGTGCGGCGTCCTCGCGCAGGGTCTCCACGAGTGCGCGCGCTGCGTCGTCGCAGCGCATGGGCCGCAGGTCCACGGAACCGGTGCGGAAGAAGTCGCGCATGCGGCGCACCACCTGCGCGGCGCGGTGCGCCTCGGCGACGAGCCGGTCCAGGGCGGAGGCGAGGGGCTCGCGTGGCTCCCCGGAAGCCGAAGCGATGCGCCGGGCGGAGGCGGCGTAGCTCGTGAGCGCGGTCAGCGGCTGGTTCAGCTCGTGGGCCAGCGCAGCGGCCATGCGGCCGGCGGCTGCAAGATGCAGCGACTCCCTGAGCTCGTCGCCCAGGCGCCGGCGTTCGTCGACCGTGATGCCGAGCAAGAGCCCGGTGACGGTGAGGGCGATCACCTCCGCCTGCAGTTCGAAGACGAAGAGACTCGCGTAGTCCGGCCCGTGCACCTCGATGGCGATGGCGGCCTGGATGATGCCGATCACGAGCGCGGCGCCGGCCAGCCCGTGGCGGGTCGCGACCCAGACCACTGGCAGGAACAGGAGGTAGAAGTACTTGAACGGCGCCCCCGGGGAGCCGCGCAGGACGAACCACAGCACCGCAAGCGTGGCAGCGAATTGCGCGAGGGTCTCGCGCTGGGGCAGCGCCGAAGGAGGCGCGCGCGGCGCTGCGCATCGACCAGGGTGAAGATCAGCGGCAGCGTGACGACGATGCCGACGCAATCGCCGATCCAGAACTGCAGCAGCACCTGCGGCGCGGGACCCGGCGGGGCATAGCCCGCGGCGATGAGCGTGCTGATGAAGAAAGAGCCGGTGAGGAGCGTTCCTGCCGCGACCCCGGCCAGGAGCCGCACGAGGTCGCCGCGCGTGGCCAGAGGCAGGTTCGGCCCGCCGCGACCGGCCAGCCATTGCGCCGTGGCGGCATAGCCCAGCGTGAGGGCGGCAGCGGCGAACAGGGTGACCGGCATCGGGGCAGGCGCGCCGCGCACGAGCACCTCGGAGACGACGACCGCGGCGAACACGGCCGGAAGCATCCTTTGCCCCGCGAACAGGAGCAGGGCGATGGCGAGGGCCGGCTGCGGGTTCCACGGTGTCACGCCGAACGCGTTGACCGCGTGGACGTAGCTCAGCCAGTCGAGCAGCACGTAGACGGCGATGAAGGCGACGATGCCCTTGAACGGTCCCAGCGCCGCCAGGAGGGCGGGCGTGTCGGCCAGGCGATCGCGGCGGGAGGTGGCTGGTGGCATGCGCGGATTTTCCCACGGTCCCGGTGCTGCGCGAAGGGCGTACACTCCAGCGACGCCGGAAGCAGGAGGAGCAGGCTGTGGACATCGCGCAAGGCAAGCCGTGCCCGCTCTGCGAGGCGCCCCTGCAGGCGAAGCGGTTGCGGAGGTGCGATCGGGGACGAGGCGCCGATGCGCCTCGACCTGCGCGACTTTCCGGTGCTTGCCTGTGACGCGCCGCACCGTTATTTCGTCGGCCAGCCGTTTCCGATCTGGCTCCTCAATGCGCTGCTCGACGGAGGAACTGGCCAAGGTGCCCGCCGGCACGGAGAAGGGCCTGCTGTTCAGGAAGTTCGCCTGCGGCGGTTGCGGGGCGATCCTGCCCTCGGCCGCAACCGGGTCGCGGACTTATTCGACGCACCTCGCCTGGAAGGACACGCCCGGATTCTCCGCGGAGGTGACGATGCCCGTCTTCCGCTGCGACCACCTGCGGACGGGAACAGGTCCGGTCCGCGGCGGAACTGGCGAAACTTGCGCCCGCCGCACTTGTCCATGCATTCAAGGCGGCAGGCATCAAGGCCCCGGGCTAGGTTTCCGGGCTGCCGCGCTCACCCTCTGCCGGAGATCGCATGGAACGTCGCCAATTCGTCGCCGCCCTTGCCGGACTTCTCGCCGTGAATCGCACCGCCTCTGCCGCGCCCACGGATCCCGTCAAGATCGACAAGCTCGTGCTCACGCCAGAAGAGTGGAAGAAGCGCCTGACGCCGCAGCAGTACGCCGTCCTGCGCGAGGAGGGCACGGAACGGGCCGGCTCCAGCCCGCTCGACGGGGAGAAACGCAAGGGCACCTTCGTGTGCGCGGGGTGCGACCTGCCGCTCTTCACTTCCGAGATGAAGTTCGACAGCGGCACCGGCTGGCCCAGCTTCTTTGCCTATATATCGGGCCGGCTCGGCACCCGGACCGACTTCAAGTTGATCTACCCGCGCACCGAGTACCACTGCATCCGCTGCGGCGGCCACCAGGGCCACGTCTTCGACGACGGTCCCAAGCCCACCGGCAAGCGCTACTGCAACAACGGCCTCGCCCTCAAGTTCATCCCCGCCTGACGCAGCTCGGTACCAGGTACATGTACCTGGTACCAGAGTCATTCCTCGGGACCAAGCGTGCCGGTGAGCCGGGTCGGGCGCCTGGCGGTCCACATCCAGCAGTAGTCCTCGCCGGCCTGGGCGGTGAACCTGCCCTTGCCCTTCGCCTGGCCGTTCAGCTTCACCGGGTAGGTGACGTTGTCGCCGTGGTGGAAGTGGATGTTGAAGTCGAGCGGCCCGTCGGCGGTCCACTCGAAGCTGCGGCTCCTGCCGGCCGCGAGGCGCAGGCACTCCTCGGCAACGCCGCCGGGCTTCAGTTCGTGCGTGAAGGAGCGGGCCTTGCCGTCATCGCCGGACGGAGGCAGCGAGCGCCGCAGGGGCGAGGAGGGCGAAGGCAAGTGCGGTGAAGCGCATGGTTGGGTCCCGGTCGGTTGCATCAAACGCGATGGTACTAGCGGGACAGGTTTCGGGGACGGTTCTCCGGAACCGTCCCCGAAACCTGTCCCTTTTCTTGCACTGCAACATGCGGGTCTGCTAGGATTCACGGCCATGAACCGCTACGCCGCCTGTTTCTTCTATTTCTGGTTTCCCACGCCCTCGGCGGTCGGGAGAAGCTAGCGCGGGCAGATCGAGCGCAGGATTCCCAAGAAACCGCCAGCCGCAAACTGGCGGTTTTTTGTTTTCGACGACCGGACGACCATGACCCACTACCGCACCGACGACGTACGCATCGAGCAGGGCGACGAGCTCCTCGCGCCCATGCAGGTGATGCGCGTGCTCCCCGCCACCGACGAGACCGAGCGCGTCACCTTCGAGGCACGCCAGGGCATCCACGACATCCTGCGCGGCGCCGACGACCGGCTGCTCGTGGTTGTCGGTCCCTGCTCGATCCATGACCTCGACGCCGCGCGCGAGTACGCCACGCGCCTGAAGGCCGAACGCGAGCGCCACGCGCCCGATCTCCTCATCGTGATGCGCGTCTATTTCGAGAAGCCGCGCACCACGGTCGGCTGGAAGGGGCTCATCAACGACCCGCACCTGAACGACACCTTCGACATGAACGAGGGCCTGCAGCTCGCGCGCCGCCTGCTCCTGGACATCACCGGCATGGGCGTGCCCTGCGGCACCGAGTTCCTCGACCTCATCTCGCCGCAGTACATCGCCGACCTCATCGCCTGGGGGGCGATCGGGGCGCGCACCACCGAATCGCAGTCGCACCGGCAGCTCGCCTCGGGACTGTCGTGCCCGGTGGGATTCAAGAACGGCACCGACGGCAACATCCGCATCGCCGTGGACGCGATCAAGGCCGCCAACGCGCGCCACCACTTCATCTCGGTGACCAAGAGCGGCCACGTGGCGGTGTTCAAGACGGCGGGCAACGAGGATTGCCACGTGATCCTGCGCGGCGGGCGCAGCCCCAACTACGACGCGGCGAGCGTGGAGGCGGCCTGCAGGGACCTCGCCTCCGCCGGCCTCGCGCCGCACGTGATGATCGATTTCTCGCACGCCAATTCGTCCAAGCAGTACCAGAAGCAGGTGGAGGTGTCGGTCGACGTCGCCGGGCAGCTCGCGCGCGGCGAGACGCGCATCGTCGGCGTGATGGTGGAAAGCCATCTCAATCCGGGCCGCCAGGACCACGTGCCCGGCAAGCCGCTCGCGTACGGCGTGTCCATCACCGATGCCTGCCTCGGCTGGGGGGATACGGTCAAGGTCCTCGACACGCTGGCGGGGGCGGTGCGGCAGCGGCGGGTGATTCCGGAGGAGCCGGAGGAATGAGCGTGGCAGGAAAGACGGACGATCTTCGTATCAGCGCGGTTCGCGCGCTGATCGCGCCGCAGCTGCTGGGCGAGCAACTGCCGGTCGACGCGGCCGCGCTGGCGACGGTCGGCGCGGCGCGGCAGGCGATCCATCGCGTGCTGCACGGCGCCGACGACCGGCTGGTGACGATCGTCGGCCCCTGCTCGATCCACGACTACGACGCGGCGATCGAGTATGCGGAGGGGCTTGCGGCGCGAGGCGCGCCGCCACGAGAAGGAGTTGCTCGTCGTGATGCGCGTCTACTTCGAGAAGCCGCGCACCACCGTCGGCTGGAAGGGCTTCATCAACGACCCGCACCTGGACGGCAGCTTCGCGATGAACGAGGGCCTGCGCCTGGCGCGCAAGCTCCTGCTGGAGCTGAACCGCATGGGACTCGCTTGCGGCACGGAATTCCTCGACCTGCTCTCGCCGCAGTACACCTCCGACCTCATCGCCTGGGGCGCCATCGGCGCGCGCACCACCGAATCGCAGTCGCACCGCCAGCTCGCCTCGGGGCTCTCCTGCCCGGTGGGCTTCAAGAACGGCACCGACGGTTCCGTGCGGGTGGCGGTGGACGCATTGCGCGCCGCCGCCGCGCCGCACGCCTTCATGGGCATGACCAAGACCGGGCAGGCGGCCATCTTCGAGACCATCGGCAACGAGGATTGCCACGTCATCCTGCGCGGCGGCCGGACGCCCAACTACGATGCGGCGAGCATCGAGGCCGCCTCCCGCGACCTCGCCGCGGCCGGGCTGGCGCCGCACCTGATGGTCGACTTCTCGCACGCCAATTGCGCCAGGCAGTACCAGCGCCAGATGGACGTCGGCGCCGACGTGGCCGCGCAGCTCGCCGCAGGAGAAGACCGCATCATGGGCGTCATGGTGGAGAGCAACCTCAAGGCCGGCCGGCAGGATCTCGTTCCCGGCCAGCCGCTGGCGCACGGCGTGTCCATCACCGACGCGTGCATCGGGTGGGAGGACACGGTCCGCCTGCTCGATACGCTTGCCGGAGGGAGTGCGCGCGCGGCGGCTTGTCAGGGGGGAGTAAACCTTTGGAACGCAGATGAACGCAGATGAACGCGGATAAAAGCGGATGAACACGGATCGATCGGATTGTGGCAACAGAATCGCAAGTGTTCATGATCACTGCGACTGTCTGTCCACAATCCGATCCATCCGTGTTCATCCGCTGTTTATCCGCGTTCATCTGCGTTCATCTGCGTTCCAAAGGTTTACTCCCCGCATCACTCCCCCATGACCCAATCTGACGAGTTCCGCATCCTCGGCCGCCGTCCCGGCAACGAGGAATCCATCCGCTTCGAGTACCGGGGCGTGGTGTTCGACCAGGACTCCTTCCACGTCGTCGCCGGTCTCAACGCCGTGGACACGCGCGAGTACGTCGGGCAGACCTTCGCCGCGCTCGCGGCCGCCGGCCAGGCGTGCGCGCGCATGGGCGTCTACAAGCCGCGCACCAGTCCGTACTCCTTCCAGGGCTACGGCAGGCAGTGCCTGCCGTACGTCTTCGAGCTGGCCGGCAGGCACGGCATCCGCGTGATCGCGATGGAGGTGACGCACGACGAGCATCTCGACGAGATCCGCGCGGCGCTGCGCGAGACCGGCGAGCCCACGGGCGTGATGCTGCAGATCGGCACGCGCAACACGCAGAACTTCGAGCTGCTGAAGACGGTCGGCAGCCAGCGCGACTTCCCCATCCTCCTGAAGCGCGGCTTCGGCATCACGCTGCACGAGTCGCTGCTGGCGGCCGAGTACGTGGCGAGCGGGGGCAATCGCGACATCGTGTTCTGCCTGCGCGGGATGAAGACCAACTTCGGCGACCCGCACCGGAACCTCGTCGACTTCGGCCACGTGGGCACGGTCAAGCGCCTCACGCGCATGCCGGTCTGCGTCGATCCCTCGCATTCGGTCGGCACGCGCGGGTCCTCGCCCGAGGGCATTCCCGACATCTTCCACGTCGCCGCCCAGGGCGCCATCGCCGGCGCCAACATGGTCCTCGCCGACATGCATCCGGAGCCGCGCAAGGCCCTGGTCGATGCGGCACAGGCGCTGACGCTCGCGGAGTTGCCGTGGTTCCTCGAGGACATGGCCATCGCGCGCGAGGCGTATCTCGCCCGGCGCGGCGCGGCCCTCCGCCACCGCCAGGCGTGAACCCGGTTCGCCGCGGCGGCTGTCCGCCACGACTTGGCATGGCCCCCCTTCGCATCGCCCTGGCCGCGTTCGGTCTCGTCGCGCTGGCGCTCGCGGCACGCGCGGAGATCGCCCTCGTCGACGACCTCGACAGGAAGGTGGTCCTCGGGAACCCGCGCGCCGCGTGGTCACCCTCGCCCCCTCGATCACGGAGGCTGCGTTCGCGGTCGGCGCCGGGCCGCGCGTCGTGGGCGTGAGCGCCTGGAGCGACCATCCGCCCGCGGCAGCGGCCCTGCCGGTCGTCTCCACGGCATTCGCCATCGACATGGAGCGGCTCGCGAAGCTCTCTCCCGACCTGGTCATCGCCTGGAAGGACAGCTTCCGCCCCGCGGACATCGCGACACTCGAGGCGCTGGGCGCGCAGGTCTTCGTCGTGCAGTCGCGCACGCTCGCCGAGATCCCGCGGCTCCTGCAACTCACCGCCACGCTCGCCGGCGGGGACGCGGCGCCGGCGGTGCGCGCCTACGAGTCGCGGCTTGCCCGGCTGCGCGCGCAGTACGCGGGCAAGGCCCGCCTGCGGCTCTTCCTCGAGATTTCGCACCGGCCCCTCATGACCGTCGCGGGCCGGCACTTCATGGGCGAGGCGCTGGAGATCTGCGGGGCGACGAACGTGTTCGCGGATCTGGCGGAAGTGGCGCCGCTGGTTTCGTGGGAGGAACTCTACGCGCGCAATCCCGCGGCGATCGTCGGCACGGGCCCCGCGGGAGGCGAGGCGGCGTTCCGCATGTCGTGGTCGGAGCGCGGCGGGCTGGAGGCGGTGCGGCGCGGCAAGCTCGCCTTCGTCGCCTCCCCGGCGCTGGGGCGGCCGTCGCCGCGGGTGGTGGAGGGGATCGAGGCGCTGTGCCGCGCGGTGGACGCGCTGCGCTGAAGCGCCGGTCCGGCCCCGGGGGAGGGGGCCGCGCCTGCCGCGCTGTTATCATTCGCCGATCGCGTCTTCCGCCCTCGACACTTGAAAACCACCTTCCTGGACTTCGAGCAGCCCATCGCCGAGCTCGAACAGAAGATCGAGGAGCTGCGCTTCGTCCAGGACGACAGCGCCGTCGACATCTCGCAGGAGATCGAGAAGCTGTCGAAGAAGAGCCGCGACCTCACCAAGGACATCTACGGCAAGCTCAGTTCCTGGCAGATCTCCAAGGTCGCGCGCCACCCGCAGCGCCCGTACACGCTCGACTACATCGCGGCGATGTGCACCGACTTCGAGGAGATGCACGGCGACCGCGCCTTCGCCGACGACCAGGCCATCGTCGGGGGGCTCGCGCGGTTCAACGGGCAGAGCGTGATGGTCCTCGGCCACCAGAAGGGCCGCGACACCAACGAGAAGATCCTGCGCAATTTCGGCATGCCGCGCCCCGAGGGCTACCGCAAGGCGCTGCGCCTGATGAAGCTCGCGGAGAAGTTCGCGATTCCGCTGCTCACCTTCGTCGACACGCCCGGGGCGTACCCCGGCATCGGCGCGGAGGAACGCAACCAGTCGGAGGCCATCGGCCGCAACCTCTACGAGATGGCGGGACTGCGCGTGCCCATCGTCGTGTCGATCGTCGGCGAAGGCGGCTCGGGTGGCGCGCTCGCCATCGCCGTGGGGGACGCTACGCTCATGATGCAGTACTCGACCTACTCGGTGATCTCTCCCGAGGGCTGCGCGGCCATCCTGTGGAAGAGCGCGGACAACACCGCCGAGGCCGCCGAGGCGCTGGCCATCACCGCGCCCCGGCTGAAGGCGCTCGGCGTCATCGACAAGATCGTGAACGAGCCGCTGGGCGGCGCGCATCGCGATCCCGCCGAGTCGGCCAAGTCGCTGAAGAAGGCCATCGCCGACCACCTGCGCCAGCTGCAGGACATGCCGATGACGCAGCTCCTCGAGCGGCGCCAGGACCGCCTGGTGAACTTCGGCAAGTTCAAGGAACTCGCGGAGTAGGGCGCCTTCGCGCCGGCCCGCCGATGGCCCAGCGCTTCGCATCGCCGGACGACCTCCTTGCGCACGTGGCCGGGCGCCTTGCGGCGCACGTACGGCGCGGGCAAATGGTCTGCGCGGCCTATTCCGGCGGCCTCGATTCGACCGTGCTCCTGGATCTCCTTGCCCGGCATCGCGAACGCATGGGCTATGCGCTCGCCGCGCTGCATGTGCACCACGGACTGTCCGTGCACGCGGACGACTGGGCGCGGCAGTGCGAGCTTTTCGCGGACAGTCTGGCCGTGCCGCTGCGCGTCGAGCGTGTGCGCATCGACCCGGACGATCCTTCCGGTATCGAGGCGGCGGCGCGGGCGGCGCGCCATGCGGCGTTCGCGCGCGCGGGCGCCGACTTCGTGGTGCTCGCCCACCACCGCGACGACCAGGCGGAAACCGTCCTCCTGCAGGCATTGCGCGGCACCGGCATCAAGGGCCTGGCGGCGATGGGCGAGGCGCGCTCGGCAGGTACCACCACGCTGCTGCGTCCCCTGCTCGACGTGCCCCGAGCGGCTCTCGCCGGCTACGCCCGCGCGCGCGGGCTGGCCTGGGTGGAGGACGAGTCGAATGCGCTCACCGCATTCGACCGCAATTTCCTGCGCCATGAAGTCCTGCCGCTCGTGGTACAGCGCTTTCCGCAGTATCGGGAGTCGCTGGCGCGCCTGGCCCGCCATGCCGCCTCGGCATCCGCCGTCATCGCCGATCTGGCCGAGGAAGACGCCAGGAAGGTCGCCGACGGCGGTGGTCTTGCGGCGGACAAGCTGGGCGCGCTCGACTCCGCGCGCGGCGCCAACGTGCTGCGGCACTTCCTGGCCGTGCACGACCTCGCGATGCCGGGCGAAGCGCGCCTGGCGGACATCCTGCGCCAGCTCGTCTCGGCCCGCGAAGATGCGCGCGTGCTCATCCTCCACGGCGGGCGCGCCATCGTTCGCCACCGCGGCCGGATCGTCATCGAGGCGGCGCCGCACGGGATGCCGAAGTGGGACGTCGCCTGGCAGGGCGAACGGGAGCTTGCCCTGGGAGAGGGTCGGGGGGAAGTGCGCTTCGGCGAGGCAGCAGGAGAGGGCATCGCGGTGGCGCGAGTGGCCACCGGACGCTGGCACTTCGCTGCGCGCACCGGCGGGGAACGCATTCGCCTGTGGCCCGACGGTCCCACCCGCACCCTCAAGAACCTGCTGCAGGAGCACGACGTGCCCGTGTGGCACCGCCAGCGCCTGCCCCTGCTGTTCGAGGGCGAGCAACTGGTCTGGGTGCCGGGCATCGGCGTGGCGGCCGATTTCCGCCCCGCGCCCGGCGCCGCCGGCCTCGTCCCCACCTGGCAGCCCTGATTTTGGTACCAGGTACAGGTACCTGGTACATGTACCTGGTACCGGACTCTACCGGTCCCGGCCTAGCCCGGCCGGGGAGCGCTGTGCTAGAATGAAAAGCTAAACTTTTCATTCAGTTAGCGGAGATTTTCATGGCGGTACAGCGCACCCTTTCGATCATCAAGCCCGATGCCGTGGCCAAGAACATCATCGGCAAGATCTACTCCCGTTTCGAGACCAACGGCCTCAAGGTCGTCGCGTCGAGAATGGCCCACCTTTCGCGGCAGGAGGCGGAAGGCTTCTACGCCGTCCACAAGGCGCGCCCGTTCTTCAAGGACCTGGTCGACTTCATGATCTCCGGCCCGGTGATGATCCAGGTGCTCGAGGGCGAGGAGGCGATCCAGAAGAACCGCGACCTCATGGGCGCCACGGATCCGAAGAAGGCGGAGAAGGGCACGATCCGCGCCGACTTCGCCGATTCCATCGACGCCAACGCCGTGCACGGCTCGGACGCGCCGGAAACCGCGGCCGTCGAGATCGCGTACTTCTTCCCGGCGAGCCAGGTCTTCACGCGCTGACGGTAGCCCCCACCAGGGCAACCCTCACGCGCCTGCCATGCGCACCAACCTCCTCGATTTCACGCTTGTCGCCCTGACCGACTGGTTCGCGTCGATCGGCGAGAAGCCGTTTCGCGCGAAGCAGGTCTTCCGCTGGGTGCACCAGCGCGGCGAGTCCGACTTCGACGCGATGACGGACCTCGCCAAGGGCCTGCGCGAGAAGCTGAAGGAGCTTGCCGAGGTGCGTCCGCCCGCGATCCTCTCCGAGCACCGTTCGGCGGACGGTACCGTGAAGTGGCTATTCGACGTGGGCATCGGCAACGGCATCGAGACGGTGTTCATCCCCGAGGACGACCGCGGCACGCTCTGCGTCTCTTCCCAGGTGGGCTGCGCGCTCGATTGCGGTTTCTGTTCGACCGGGCGGCAAGGCTTCAACCGCGACCTGAGCGTTGCCGAGATCATCGGGCAGCTGTGGGTGGCCAACCGGCGGCTCATGGAGCTGTCGACCGAAGGCATGCCTTACCGCCTCGAGAGCGCCTCCGAAGGCGCCACGCCGAAACCCGTGACCAACGTCGTCATGATGGGCATGGGCGAGCCGCTCAACAATTTCGAGAACGTCGTCGCGGCCATGACGGTGATGCTGGACGACCACGCCTACGGCCTGTCGCGCCGGCGCGTGACGCTCTCCACCTCCGGCGTGGTGCACCAGCTGCGCAAGCTCGCCGCGCGCTGCCCGGTGGCGCTGGCGGTGAGCCTGCACGCCCCCAACGACGAGCTGCGTTCGCGCATCATGCCGGTCAACCGCAGCTACCCCATCGCGGACCTGCTCGCCGCCTGCAAGGAATACCTCGAGGCCGCCCCGCGCGACTTCGTCACCTTCGAGTACATCCTGCTCGACGGCGTGAACGATGCCCCGGCGCACGCGCGCGCGCTGGCGAAGCTGCTGCAGGACGTGCCCTGCAAGCTGAACCTCATCCCGTTCAATCCCTTCCCCGAGTCGGGTTTCCGGCGCTCGCGGCCCGAGGCGGTGACGCGCTTCCGCGACATCCTCGTCGAGGCCGGCTACGTGGCCACGATCCGCAAGACGCGCGGCGACGACATCGATGCCGCCTGCGGGCAGCTCGCCGGGCAGGTCGTGAACCGCATGAAGAAGCGCACGGTCAAGATCCACAAGGAGGCCGCATGAGCAGGATTGCTGCAATTCTCGTCGCCGTCCTCCTGGCCGGATGCGTCTCGCAGACTTCCGTGGAGACGCGCCTCGTGCAGGATGCGGCGACTTCCGATGCGCGCCGCCGCGCCGAGATCCACACCTCGCTCGCCGGCGAGTACTACCAGCGCGGCAATCTCGTGGTGGCGCTGGAGGAGACGCGCCTCGCGATCCGGGACGACCCCGCCTACGTTCCCGCCTACAACATGCGCGGCCTCATCTTCATGGAGCTGCGCGAGGACGCGCAGGCGCGCGCCATGTTCGAGAAGGCGCTCGCCATGGCGCCGCGCGACCCCGAGCTGCTCAACAATTACGGCTGGTTCCTGTGCCTGCGCGGAGAGCCGGCGCGCGCCATGCAGCTCTTCGCGCAGGTGCAGGCGGACAACCTCTACGTCTCGCCGGAAAAGGCGCTCCTCAACGCGGGCCTGTGCTCGCGCATGCAGGGCCGCAACGTCGAGGCCGAGGACTACCTGCGCCGCGCCGTCGTCTTCCGGCCCGACTTGGCCGGTGCCCTCTACAGCCTCGCCGAGATCCTCTACGAAAAGGGGAGCTACAAGGAGTCCGAGATCTACCTGGTGCGCTACATGCGCCTGGGCGAGCCGTCCCTTTCGGCGCTGGTGCTGGGCGTCAAGCTCGCGCGCGCGCAGGGCGAGAAGGCGGCCGAGGACAGCATGATGCAGCAGCTGCGGCGGCGCTTCCCGGATGCGCCGCAGACCCGCGACCTGATCCAGAGCTCGACCAAGAAGCAGTGATGGAGTCCGTGGCCGAAAATACCGAGCGCGGAGAGGCGCCGCGCTCGCCGGGGGCGATCCTCGCTGCGGAACGCGAGCGCCAGGGCCTTGCGCGCGCCGACATCGCGCAGCGCCTGCACATGAGCGTCTCCCAGATCGAGGCGCTCGAGGCCGCCGATTACAAGCGCCTGCCGCGCGGCACGTTCCTGCGCGGCTTCACGCGCAACTACGCCCGCGCGCTCGGCCTCGATGCCGAAGCGCTGGTGGGACTCCTCGTCGAGGACGCGCCGCGCGAGACCGCGCCGCGCATCGTCGTGCCGAGCCAGAACATCCGCTTCGACCCGCTCGGCGCACGCCTCGCCAATCCCTACGTGAAGGCTGCCGGCATCGCCGCCGCGGTGATCGTGTTCGGGTTCGCGGCCATGTACTGGTGGCTGTTCATCCGCCCGCAGGGACCGGCGCCGGCGACGAAGCCCGCGGTGCAGGCGCCCAAGGTCGCGGCACCGGCCGTCGAGGCACCCAGGGCGGAGGGCGTGCCCAACGAGTACACGCAGACGCCTGCTGCGGCGCCCGATGCCCCGGCAGCGCAGGGGACTGCCCTCGCGACAGGCACCGCGGCACCCGCCGCAGGGGCATCCACCGCGGCGCCCGCGCCATCGGCCGGCGCGGCGCCTCCCGGTGTGTCGGCCGCCAAGGAGCCGGTCTTCGCGGATCCGCCGCGCGCGCCCGGCACGGGCGAGGGCCTCATCCGCCTCGCGTTCCGCGGCCCGGCGTGGGTGGAGATCGTCGACGCCAAGGGCAAGGTGCTCGTCTCGCGCACGCATGCGGGCGGCAGCACCACCGAGGTGGTCGGCAAGCCGCCCTTCAACCTGGTGATCGGCAACGCCGCCGAGGTGCGCCTCACGTACAACGGCCGTGCGGTGGATCTCGAGCCGCACACGCGCGTGGCCGTCGCCCGTTTCACGCTGCAGTAGGGAAGAGTCCCGCATGAGCCCCGTCTCGCGCCGTCCCTCGCGCCAGGTCCGCATCGCCGGGAGCCTCGTCGGCGGCGGCGCGCCCATCCTGGTGCAGTCGATGACCAACACCGACACCGAGGATGCCGTCGCCACCGCGAACCAGGTGGCGGCGCTGGCGCGCGCCGGCAGCGAGGCCGTGCGCATTACCGTGAACACGCTCGAAGCGGCACGGCAGGTTCCGGCCATCCGCGAGCGGCTGCTGGCCGCGGGCGTGGCGGTCCCCCTCATCGGCGACTTCCATTTCAACGGCCACAAGCTCCTCGCCCAGGTGCCCGAGTGCGCGGTCGCGCTGGACAAGTACCGCATCAATCCCGGCAACGTCGGCCATGGCACGAAGCGCGACGACCAGTTCGCCACCATGATCGAGACGGCCATCGCGCACGCGAAGCCGGTGCGCATCGGCGTGAACTGGGGATCGCTCGACCCGGAACTGCTCGCGCGGATGATGGACGCGAACGCCGAGCGCGCTGTGCCGCTGGAAGCCGACGCGGTGATGCGCGAGGCGCTCATCGTTTCCGCGCTCGAAAGCGCGGCAAGGGCGGAAGAGATCGGCCTCCCGGGCGACCGCATCATCCTGTCGTGCAAGGTCTCGGCCGTGCAGGACCTGATCGCGGTCTACCGCAGCCTCGCCGCACGCTGCGACTACCCGCTGCACCTGGGCCTCACCGAGGCGGGCATGGGCTCCAAGGGCATCGTCGCCTCGACCGCCGCGATGGGCGTGCTCCTGCAGGAAGGCATCGGCGACACGATCCGCGTCTCCCTCACGCCCGAGCCCGGCGGCGACCGCACCCGCGAGGTGATCGTCGCGCAGGAGATCCTGCAGACGATGGGCCTGCGCTCGTTCACGCCGCAGGTCTCCGCCTGTCCCGGCTGCGGGCGCACCACGAGCACCTTCTTCCAGGAGCTGGCCGACAAGATCCAGACCTACCTGCGCGAACAGATGCCGGTGTGGCGCGCGCAGTACCCGGGCGTGGAGGAGATGCACGTGGCGGTCATGGGCTGCGTGGTGAACGGCCCGGGTGAATCGAAGCTCGCCGACATCGGCATTTCCCTTCCCGGCTCCGGCGAAAAGCCCGTGGCGCCGGTGTTCGTCGACGGCGAGAAGACCGTCACGCTCAAGGGCGAGCGCATCGCGGAGGAGTTCCAGGCGATCGTCGAGGAGTACGTGCGCACGCACTATGCGCCCGGCGCGGCGGCGCGTTCGACGCGGCGCAAGAAGACGATCATCGAGATTCAGCCGGCTCGTTCCCCGGCCACGCCACCCGCGCAATCATGAGCCAGAAGATCCAGGCGATCCGGGGCATGGAGGACCTCCTCCCCGATGCGTCCCCGCTGTGGGAGCAGCTCGAGGACGCGTGCCGCGAGGTCTTCCGCCAGTACGGCTACCGCAACATCCGCACGCCCGATCGTCGAGCCGACGGCACTCTTCGTGCGCGGCATCGGCGAGGTGACCGACATCGTCGAGAAGGAGATGTACACCTTCGATGACCGCAACGGCGACAGCATGACGCTGCGTCCCGAGGCCACGGCCGGCATCGTGCGCGCCGCGATCGAGCACAACTTCCTCTACAACGGCCCGCTGCGCGTGTGGACCTCCGGCGCGATGTTCCGCTACGAGCGGCCGCAGAAGGGCCGCCAGCGCCAGTTCCACCAGTATGACGTGGAGGCGCTGGGCTTCGACGGTCCCGACGTCGACGCCGAGCAGATCGTGATGCTCGCGCGGCTGTGGAAGGCGCTCGCCATCGGCCCCATCGCGCTGCAGGTGAACTCCATCGGCGACTGGACCGACCGCCTCGCCCATCGCGAGAAGCTGGTGACGTACTTCCACCAGCACGCGGAGCTGCTCGACGAGGACTCCAGGCGCCGCCTGCACACCAATCCGCTGCGCATCCTGGACTCCAAGAACCCGGCGCTGCAGGCCATGATCGAGGCGGCGCCGAAGCTGCTGGATCACCTCGGCGACGACGCCGCGCGCCACTTCGAGGAGCTGCGGCGCCTCCTGGATCTCTCGGGCGTCCCGTTCACCGTCAACCCGCGCCTGGTGCGCGGCATGGACTACTACAACCGCACCGTGTTCGAGTGGGTCTCGGACCGCATCGGCGCCCAGTCCACCATCGCCGGCGGCGGCCGTTACGACGGCCTCTTCGCCATGCTGGGCGGCAAGCCCACGCCGGCCTGCGGGTTCGGCCTGGGGCTGGAGCGCACCATCCTCACCATGCAGGCCCACGGGCGCACCGCGGCGCAGGAGCCGGACGCCTTCATCGTCCATGCGGGCGAGGCCGCGGCCGGCGAGGCGTGGCGCATGGCCGAGCGCCTGCGCGACGCGGGACTCGCCTGCGTGCTCGGCGCCGGCGGCAGCTTCAAGTCGCAGATGAAGAAGGCCGACGCGAGTGGAGCCCGCTTCGCTATAATCCTCGGCGACGACGAGATCGCCGCCGGCAAGCTCACCCTGAAGGCCCTGCGCGGCGCGGGTGAACAAAGCCTCGTCACCCCCGAAGAGGCGCTCTCGCGCCTTCGCCCCGCCTCCTGAAGGCCCCCCGCATCCCTTATCCGGAACACGACCCATGGCAGGATCCTACGATTTCGAAGAGCAGGAACAGCTTGCAGCGCTGCAGCACTGGTGGGAGGACAACGCCCGCTTCGTCTACGCGGCAGTGGCCGCCCTGGTGCTGTCGGTGGGCGGCTGGAAAGGCTGGCAATACTGGTCGCAGGTGCAGAGCGAGGACGCGGCGGCGATGGTGGCGGAGCTGCCCAAGCTGCGCGGCGACGCGAAGAAGACCGGCGACATCGCCCAGGCGATCATCGACAAGCACCCGCGCTCCTTCTTCGCCTCCGAGGCAGCGCTCGTCTCCGCGCAGGCGAGCTTCGAGTCGGGCGACCTCGCCACCGCGCAGGCGCGCCTCGAGTGGGTGCTGAAGAGCGGCCGCGAGGAGCACCGCGGCATCGCGCGCATCCGCCTGGCCGCGGTCCTCCTCGACCAGAAGAAGTATCCCGAGGCACTGGAACTCCTCGATGGCAACAAGGACGAGGCGTGGGCCGCGCTGGTCGCGGACCTGAAGGGCGACATCCTCTTCGCGCAGGGGCGCAACGACGAGGCGCGCGCCTCCTACAAGCTCGCCCTCGAGAAGGCCGACCCGCGCAGCCCGATCCGTTCCCTCACGGAACTCAAGCTCGGCGCGCTGGGAGGCGCCCAGTGAGGGCGGCCGGCCGCGCCCTTGCCCTTGGCGGCGCGCTGGCGCTGGCCGGCTGCAGCTACATCCCCTGGCTCCAGGACGAAGCGAAGAAGCCGGCACCGCTGGCGGAGTTCAGCGCGCAGGTGACGCCCACGCTGGCGTGGAGCGCATCCGTGGGCAAGTCGGGCACCTACCGCTTCGTTCCCAAGGTCGACGGCACGCGCATCTTCGCCGCCGCGGCCGACGGCACGGTGACGATACTCGACGCGGCCAACGGTTCCGTGGTCACCCGCGTGGACACCAAGCGCGCGCTATCCGGCGGCGCCTGGGGCGAGGGCGATACCTTCATCGTCGGCACGATCAAGGGCCAGGTGGCGGCATTCGACACGGCCGGCAAGGAGAAGTGGGTGGCCCAGGTCGGTGGCGAGGTGCTGGCACCCGCCGTTCCTGCGGGCAAGAACGTCATCGTGCGCACGGCCGACGGGCGCATCTTCGCGCTCGCGGCTGCGGACGGGAAGCGGCAGTGGGTCTACCAGCGCACCACGCCGGCGCTCCTGCTGCGCGCGGAAGCCGGCGTGCACGTGACGCCGACTGCCGTCGTGGTGGGCTATCCGGGCGGCAAGTTGATCGCGCTGGATCTCGACGACGGCAAGCTCACCTGGGAAGTGACCGTGAGCCTGCCGCGCGGCTCCACCGAGCTGGAGCGGGTGGCCGATGTGGCCGGCGTGCCGCTGGTGGATGGCGGGCGCATCTGCGCCGCCGCCTTCCAGGGCAAGGTCGCGTGCTTCGAGATCCAGGGCGGCAATACCGTCTGGGCGCGCGACATCTCGAGCGCGACCGGCATCGCGATGGACGATCGCGGCCTCTACATCTCCGACGACAAGGACAACGTGCACGCGCTGGACCGCGACAGCGGCGCCTCGCGCTGGAAGCAGGACAAGTTCGCGCGCCGCAAGATGTCCACTCCGGTCATCTTCGACGGCAAGGTGATGGTGGGCGACTCGCTCGGCTTCCTGCACGTCCTTTCCCGCGACAACGGCGCGATCATCGGCCGGCTGGCGCTCGACGGCAGCGCGGTCAATGCCATGGTCGTCACCAAGGCGGGAGTGCTCGTGCAGACCGCCGGCGGAATGCTCGCACTCGTGCGCCTTTAGAGGCGCCTGTGAAACCCACCGTCGTCCTCGTCGGCCGCCCGAACGTCGGCAAGTCGACTCTCTTCAACCGGCTCACGCGCTCGCGCGACGCGCTCGTGCACGACATGCCCGGGCTCACGCGCGACCGGCACTACGGCCGCGGGCGCATGGGGGAGAAGCCGTTCATCGTGGTCGACACCGGCGGCTTCGAGCCGGTGGCCAAGGACGGCATCCTCTCCGAGATGGCGCACCAGGCGCAGGAGGCGATCTCGGAAGCGGACGTCGTCATCTTCGTGGTGGACGGGCGCGCCGGCCTCGCCCCCCAGGACAAGCGCATCGCCAACCTGCTGCGCGAACGCGGGGCTCCGGTGTGGCTCGCGGTCAACAAGACGGAGGGCATGCAGGAGTCGCTGGTGACGGCCGAGTTCCACGAGCTCGCCCTCGGCACCCCGCATGCGATCTCGGCGGAACACGGCGAGGGCGTGCGCCAGCTCGTGGAGGATGCGCTGGCTCCCTTCCCCGTGGAGAAGGAGGACGCCGACGCCGAGCCGGACCACCCGCGCGTGGCCATCGTCGGGCGCCCCAACGTCGGCAAGTCCACGCTGGTGAACCAGGTGCTGGGCGAGGAGCGCATGATCGCCTTCGACCAGCCGGGCACGACGCGCGACGCGATCGAGGTCGAGGCGACCTGGCAGGGGCGGCCCTACACCATCGTCGACACCGCCGGGATCCGCCGCAAGGGCAAGGTGTTCGAGTCGGTGGAGAAGTTCTCCGTGGTGAAGACGCTGCAGGCCATCGAGCGGGCGAACGTGGTGGTGCTCGTGGTGGACGCGGCGCAGGACATCTCGGAACAGGACGCGCACATCGCCGGCTACATTCTCGAGGCGGGCCGGGCGCTTTCCGTGGCGGTGAACAAGTGGGACGCCGTCGACGCCCAGAAGCGCAAGGAAGCGAAGACGGACCTGGAGAGGAAGCTCGCCTTTCTCGACTTCGCCGAGTTCGTGCCCATCTCGGCCCTGAAGGGCACGGGCCTCAAGGCGCTCTTCCAGGCGGTGGACCGGGCCTTCGCCGCGGCCATGGCCAAGCTGTCCACGCCGAAACTCACCCGCGCCCTGCAGGCGGCCGTCGAGAAGCAGCAACCGCCGCTCGCCGGCAAGATCCGGCCCAAGCTGCGCTACGCCCACCAGGGCGGCTCCAATCCCCCCGTGGTGGTCATCCACGGCACCTCGGTCGCCGCGATCAAGGACGGCTACCGCCGCTACCTCGAGAACACCTTCGTCAAGGTCTTCAAGTTGAAGGGCACGCCCCTGCGCGTGGAACTGCGCCAGGGCGCCAACCCCTACGCCGACAAGAAGCGCTCCATCCTCACCCCCCGCCAGGAAGCCAAGAGGCGCCGCGAGAAGCGCCACCAGAAGAAGAAGTTCAGCTGAGGTACCAGGTACATGTACCTGGTACCTGTACCTGGTACGGAACTCGGTCCCCGCCGGGGTGTCTGTTGCGAAGTGGATAAATGCGGCGCTTTCCGATAGAGTCGGCCGGCTGCAGCAAGTCCTGGACCGGCAGCCTTGAATCCATAAGCCGGACCGGAAAGAAAACCCGAAGAGAAAAGGGGTAACACCATGAGCAACAAGGGACAATTGCTTCAGGATCCTTTCCTGAACATCCTGCGCAAGGAACACGTGCCGGTCTCGATCTACCTGGTCAACGGCATCAAGTTGCAGGGCCAGATCGAGTCGTTCGACCAGTACGTCGTCCTCCTCAAGAACACCGTGACGCAGATGGTCTACAAGCACGCCATTTCCACGGTGGTACCGGCGCGGCCGGTTTCGGTCCCCTCCGAACATTCCCCGGAATCCTGAACCACCCGCGCGCGGGCGGGAACACGCGATCCTCGTTTGCCTGCAGATCGGCAAGCGGGCCGATTCCGATCGCGCCGAGGAAGCCGCGAGCCTGATCGAGAGCGCCGGCGCGCAAGTCTCCGAAGTCATCAACGGCCGCCGCGATCGTCCCGACTCCGCCACCTACGCGGGGTCCGGCAAGGTGCAGGAAATCCTCATGGCCTGCCGGCTGCACGGTGCGCGCACGGTGGTCTTCGACCACGAGCTCACCGCCGTCCAGGTCCGCAACCTCGAGCGCGCGCTGTCCGAGGAGGGGCCGGCCGTGCAGGTCTACGACCGCACCGACTTGATCCTCAACATCTTCGCGCAACGCGCGCGCAGCCACGAAGGCAAGCTGCAGGTGGAACTCGCGCGCCTCGAGCACCTCTCCACGCGGCTGGTGCGCGGCTGGACCCACCTCGAGCGCCAGCGCGGGGGACTCTCGAAGACCGGCGGCCCGGGCGAGAAGCAGATCGAGCTGGACCGCCGCCAGATCGGCGAGAAGGTGAAGAAGCTGAAGGAACGCCTGAAGAAGGTGACCCGCACCCGCGCCACGCAGCGCGCCGCCCGCACCCGCTCCGGGATGCTGCGCGTGTCGATCGTGGGCTACACCAACGCCGGCAAGTCGACGCTCTTCAACCGCCTCACGCGCGCGGACTCCCTGGTGGCCGACAAGCTTTTCGCGACGCTGGACCCCACCACCCGCCGCCTGCACCTGGGCGAGGGCGTGAATGCCGCCATTTCCGATACCGTGGGGTTCGTGCGCGACCTGCCGCACGGACTCGTGGCGGCATTCCGCGCCACGCTGGAGGAGACGGTGCAGGCCGACCTCCTGCTGCACGTCGTGGACGCCTCCAACCCCCGCCACGACGAGCAGATCGACGCGGTGAACATCGTGCTGGCCGAGATCGGCGCATCCGACATCCCGCAGGTCGTGGTCTGGAACAAGATCGACCTGGTCGCCGGACTGCAACCGGAAGTCGTCCGCGATCCTTGTGGTAACATCTTGAATATCAAGGCGAGTGCTGTTTCCGGTGCCGGCATCGAGGCCATCCGGGCGGCCTTGGCTGAAGTTGCCCGGGACACGAATCCGCGTGCACTTGCCCCGGCTGCCTGAATGACGCCCCTCGCCCGGCATTGAAACGGCCGACGCGGCCCGCATCTTCCCTTCGTTCCCACCTCCCGCCCCAAGAACAATCCGCATGCCTCCCAACGATCCCCAGTGGGGAAAGCGCAACAACGACGGCCCGCCGGATCTCGACGAGATCCTGAAGAAGCTGAACCAGAAGCTCTCCAGCCTCTTCGGCCGCCGCTCTTCCGGCCCGTCCGATCCCGAGCCGCCGTATTCCGGGCCCAGCGCGGCCTTTTTCGGCGGGTCGATCGCCTTCATCGTCGTCCTCATCATCGGCGTGTGGCTCGCGAGCGGCTTCTACATCGTCGAGGAAGGCCGGCGTGGCGTCGTGCTGCGGCTGGGCAAGTACATCGAGACCACCATGCCGGGTCCGCGCTGGCACATCCCGTTTCCCATCGAGAGCGCGGAAGTGGTGAACGTCTCCGGCGTGCGCACCGTCGAGGTGGGCTACCGCGGCACCCCGAAGAACAAGCAGCCCGCCGAGGCGCTGATGCTGACCGACGACGAGAACATCGTCGACGTGCAGTTTGCCATCCAGTACACGCTCAAGGGCCCCGAGGACTACCTCTTCAACAACCGCAACCCGGACGACAACGTGCTCCAGGCCGCGGAGACCTCGATCCGCGAGGTCGTGGGAAAGAGCAAGATGGATTTCGTCCTGAGCCAGGGCCGCACCGAAGTCGCCTCGCGGGTCAAGGTGCTGATGCAGGACATCCTCGACCGCTACAAGACCGGCATCAACATCACGACGGTCAACCTGCAGAACGTGCAGGCCCCGGAGCAGGTGATCGCCGCCTTCGAGGACGTGGTGCGCGCCGGGCAGGACCGCGAGCGCTTCAAGAACGAGGGCCAGGCATACGCCAACAACGTCGTGCCCAACGCGCGCGGCGTCGCCGCGCGCCTGACCGAGGAGGCCAACGGCTACAAGCAGACGGCGGTCGCCACCGCGCAGGGCGATGCGTCGCGCTTCCGCCAGATACTCGCCGAATACGAGAAGGCTCCCCAGGTCACGCGCGAGCGCCTCTACCTCGAGTCGATGCAGCAGATCCTCTCCAACACCACCAAGGTCATCGTCGACCAGAAGGGCGGCCAGAACCTGCTCTACCTGCCGCTCGACAAGCTGATGCAGATGACCTCCCAGCAGGGCGCGACGGTTTCCGCGCAGGGTTCGGACCAGCCGTTGCCGCGCATGGCCGCCCCCGCCGTCGAGACCCCCACCGCCGCTCCGGCGTCCGCCGACACGCGTGGCCGCGATGCGCTGCGCTCCCGCGACCGATAAGGGGCCGACATGAACCGCTCCGCCGCCGCATTCCTCGTTTCCGCCGTCGTGGTGCTGCTCGTCCTGTCGATGAGCCTCTACACCGTCGACCAGCGCAAGGCCGCCATCAAGTTCCAGCTGGGCGAGGTCGTCTCCATGGAGACCACCCCGGGGCTCTACTTCATGGTGCCGCTGCTGCAGAACGTGCGCCTGTTCGACACGCGCATCCAGACCTACGACACCAAGGACGCGGAACGCTTCCTCACCGCGGAAAACAAGAACGTCCTCGTCGACTCGTTCGTGAAATGGCGCGTGATCGATGTCCGCCAGTACTACGTGTCGGTGCGCGGCGACCCCGTCGCGGCCGAGGCGCGCATCTCGCAGACGGTGAACGACGCGCTGCGCGCCGAATTCGCCAAGCGCACCGTGCACGACGTGGTCTCCGGCGAGCGCAACAAGATCATGGAGACGGTGGCCGAGAAGGTCGACAAGGACGTGAAGAACATCGGCGTGGAGGTCGTGGACGTGCGCCTGAAGCGCGTCGACCTCGTGCCCGAGATCTCCTCCGACGTCTTTCGCCGCATGGAGTCGGAAAGGAAGCGCGTCGCCAACGAGCTGCGCTCCACCGGCTCCGCCGAGGGCGAGAAGATCAAGGCCGACGCCGACCGCCAGAAGCAGGTGATCGTGGCCGAAGCCTACCGCGACGCGCAGCGCATCAAGGGCGAGGGCGACGCGCAGGCCGCGCGCATCTACGCCGAGGCGTACGGGCGCAACGCCGAGTTCTACAGCTTCTACCGCAGCCTCGAGGCCTACCGCGCGGCGCTGCGCAACAAGGGCGACGTGATGCTGCTCGAGCCCAACTCGGACTTCTTCAAGTACCTGAAGAACCCGAACCGCGGGAAGTAGGGTTCGAGGGCGGTGACGGAAGTCCTGTTCGCCGGATTCGCGCTGATGCTCGTGATCGAGGGAATCCTGCCGTTCCTGGCGCCGAAGCTGTGGCGCGAGACCTTCCGCAGCCTGATCGAACTGAAGGACGGGCAGCTGCGCTTCGCGGGGCTGGCTTCGATGACGGCGGGGCTGGTGCTGCTGGCCTTCTTCACATGAGACGCTGGATCCTGCCCGAGCACATCGAGGACATCCTGCCCGGCGAGGCGCGGACGGTGGAGCGGCTGCGCCGCGCCATCCTCGACCTCTTCGCCGCGCACGGCTACGAGCTGGTGCAGCCGCCGCTGCTCGAATACACGGAATCGCTCCTCTCCGGCACCGGCCGCGACCTGGACCTCGCCACCTTCCGGCTGGTCGACCGGCTCTCGGGCCGGCAGCTGGGCGTGCGCGCGGACCACACGCCGCAGGTGGCGAGGATCGACGCGCATCTCCTCAATCGCGAAGGCGTCACGCGGCTCGCCTACTGCGGAAGCGTGCTGCACACCCTGCCTGCCGGCATGACCACGACGCGCGAGCCGATCCAGATCGGCGCCGAGCTCTACGGCCACGCCGGGCTGGAGGCGGACCTGGAAGTGCTGCGGCTCATGTCGCGGGCGCTCGCCAGTGCCGGGCTTGCGAAGC
The DNA here is from genome assembly GCA_963786635.1 of uncultured beta proteobacterium. Taxonomy (GTDB): domain Bacteria; phylum Pseudomonadota; class Gammaproteobacteria; order Burkholderiales; family Usitatibacteraceae; genus FEB-7. The sequence goes on from CAWAZV010000002.1 coordinate 150,616, forward strand.
TGCACCTGGACATCGGCCACCCGCGCATCTACCGGGCGCTCGTCGAGGGCGCCAACTCTCGAGCGCGAGGACGTCGAGGCGCTCTTCCACGCCGTGCTGCAGAAGGACGCGCCGTCGGTGCTGGCGATGAGGACGGCGCTGGGGGAGGAGCGCGCGGAGGCGATCGCGCGGCTCACGCGCTTGAATGGCGATGCCGGCGTGCTCGAGGAAGCGCGCAAGGCATTGCCGAAGAACCCCGTCATTGCGCAGTCGCTCGACGAGCTGGCACGCCTCGCGCGCGAGGCGGCGGCTCCCGGCCTGGAGGTCAGCATCGACCTCGCGGAACTGGGCGGCTTCAACTACGAAAGCGGCGTGGTGTTCGCTGCCTTCGCGTCGGGCTCGCCCGATGCGCTGGCGCGCGGCGGCCGCTACGACGAGGTCGGGCGTTCCTTCGGGCGCGCGCGGCCCGCCACCGGCTTCACCATGGACCTGCGGCGCATCGCGGCGTTGGCGGGGCCGACGCCGCAACGGGCCGGCATCCTTGCTCCCTGCGTGGCCGACCTGGCGCTCGACGACGAAGTGGCGCGGTTGCGCGGCGCTGGCGAGGTCGTGATCGCGGAACTGCCGGGGCACGCGGCTGCGCGCGCCGAGCTGGGTTGCGACCGCATACTCGAATCCAAGGGAGGCCGCTGGACGGTCGTCCCCCTGAAAGGCAACTGAACATGGCAAAGAACGTCGTGGTGATCGGCACGCAGTGGGGCGACGAGGGCAAGGGCAAGATCGTCGACTGGCTCACGGACCACTGCGAGGCGGTGGTGCGCTTCCAGGGCGGCCACAACGCCGGGCACACGCTGGTGATCGGCGGCAAGAAGACCATCGTGCGGCTGATTCCCTCGGGGATCATGCATCCGCGCGTCAAGTGCTTCATCGGCAATGGCGTCGTCGTTTCGCCCCGGGCGATCACGGACGAGATCGCCGAGCTGGAAGCGGCCGGCCTCGACGTGCGCGGGCGCCTGCGCATCTCGGAGGCGTGCCCCCTGATCCTGCCGCATCACGTCGCGCTCGATGCGGCGCGCGAGCGGGCCAAGGGCGAGGCGAAGATCGGCACCACCGGGCGCGGCATCGGCCCGGCCTACGAGGACAAGGTGGCGCGGCGCGCGATCCGCGTGCAGGACCTCTACGCCCGCGAGCGCTTCGCCGCCAAGCTGGGCGAGGTGCTCGACTATCACAACTTCGTGCTCAAGAACTACTTCAAGGCCGACGTCGTCGACTTCCAGAAGACGCTCGACGAGACGCTCGCCCTGGGCGAGCGCCTGCAGCCGATGGTCGCGGACGTCTCCGGCGAGATCAACGCATTGATCCGCGAAGGCAAGTCGATCCTCTTCGAGGGGGCGCAGGCGGCACTGCTGGACGTCGACCACGGCACCTATCCGTTCGTCACCTCGTCGAACTGCCTCGCGGGGCAGGCGTGCGCCGGGGCGGGCGTGGGGCCCGGACAGCTGCACTACATCCTGGGCGTGGCCAAGGCCTACGCCACGCGCGTGGGCGGCGGGCCGTTCCCGACGGAACTCGACGACGAGATCGGCGAGCACCTGCGCGTGCGCGGCAACGAATACGGTTCGGTCACGGGCCGGCCGCGGCGCTGCGGCTGGTTCGATGCGGCGGCCCTCAAGCGCGCGGCCCAGTTGAACGGACTCACCGGGATCTGCATCACCAAGCTCGACGTGCTGGACGGCCTGGATACCGTGCGGCTCGCGGTCGGCTACAAGGTGCGCGGCGAGTTGCGCGACATCCTGCCGGTCGGCGCCGAGGCGCTGGCCATCTGCGAGCCGGTGTACGAGGACTTCCCCGGATGGAAGGAAAGCACGGTCGGCATCAAGTCCTACGGCGAACTGCCCGCCACCGCCCGCGCCTACCTCAAGCGCCTGGAGTCGCTGGTCGGCGCGCCGATCGTGCTGATTTCGACGGGCCCCGATCGCGAGGAAACCATCGTGCTCGAGCACCCTTTCGCCTGACGGTACCAGGTACTGTACCTGGTACATGTACCTGGTACCAAAGAAAATGGGGTCGGGTTTGGAAACCCGACCCCATAATTGGTGGTGCCCGGGAAGGGACTCGAACCCCCACGGTGTTACCCGCCAGTACCTGAAACTGGTGCGTCTACCAATTCCGCCACCCGGGCATGGCCTTGTGAACTATCAGCCAAGCCCATAATTTTAGAAGGATGACCCTTTTTTGTCTAGCAAAACCAAGACCCTGCGACACGCCGATCCCCACCGGGACCGCGAAGCCGCCAAGTACGAGCACCCCCTGCCCAGCCGCGAGATGATCCTCGAGGCGCTGCATCGCGAGGGCGTTCCCCTCGAGGAAGAGCGCATCGCGACCCTCCTCGGCATCGAATCCCACGAGCGCGACTCCTTCGCCCGCCGCCTTGCCGCCATGGAGCGCGAGGGCCAGGTGATGAAGAACCGCCGCGGTGCCATCCTCGTCGCGGACAAGGCCGGCCTGGTCAAGGGCCGCGTCATGGGCCACCCGGACGGCTTCGGCTTCCTCAAGCCCGAGGACGGCTCCGACGACCTCTTCCTCGGCCCCAAGCAGATGCACAAGGCGCTGCACGGCGACATCGTGCTCGCCCGCGTCACCGGCCTGGACCGCCGCAACCGCCGCGAAGGCTCCATCGTCGAGGTGCTCGAGCGCGCCCACCAGAAAGTGGTGGGACGCCTCTTCGTCGAGCAGGGCGTGATGTTCATCGTCGCCGAGGACAAGCGCATCGCGCAGGATTTCCTCGTGCCTCCGGACGGCGCCAATGGGGCGAAGCACGGGCAGGTGGTGGTGGCGGAGATCGTCCAGCAGCCCTCGCCCAATGCCGAGCCGATCGCGCGTGTCTTCGAGATCCTCGGCAACTACGCCGATCCGGGCATGGAGATCGAGATCGCGCTGCGCAAGCACGACCTGCCCAATGTCTTCTCGGGCGAATCGGAGAAGCAGGCGGCCGCCTACGGCTCGAAGGTCCTGGCCAAGGATCTCAAGGGGCGCAAGGACCTGCGCGACCTCCCGTTCGTGACCATCGACGGGGAGACGGCCAAGGATTTCGACGACGCGGTGTGCTGCGTGCCGTTGGAGACCGGAGCTTCGGGCAAGGCCAGCGGCAAGAGCCACAAGGGCTACCGCCTCTGGGTCGCCATCGCCGACGTGAGCCACTACGTGCGGCCCGGCGACGCGCTCGACCGCGATTCGCAGGAGCGCGGCAACTCCGTCTACTTCCCGCGCCGCGTCATCCCGATGCTGCCGGAGGCGCTGTCCAACGAGCTCTGCTCGCTGAAGCCCGAGGTCGACCGCCTCACCATGGTGTGCGAGATGGAGATCACCTCCAGCGGCGTGGTGCGGCACTACGCCTTCTACCCCGCGGTGATCCACTCCAACGCGCGCCTCACCTACACGCGGGTGGCCGCGGTGCTCGAGGGCAAGGAAGCGGAGCCGCCGGTCGACAGGACGCTCGTGCCGTCCCTGGAAAACCTCTACGCCGTCTACAAGATGCTGCTGGGCGCACGGACCAAGCGCGGCGCCATCGACTTCGATTCGGTCGAGACGCAGATGATCTTCGACGCGAAGGGCAAGATCGAGCGCATCGTGCGCGTGCAGCGCAACGACGCGCACCGCCTCATCGAGGAGTGCATGCTGGCGGCCAACGTGTGCGCCTCCGACTACCTGCAGCAGAACCAGCAGCCGACGCTCTACCGCATCCACGAGGGGCCCACGCCGGAGAAGCTCGAGGCGCTGCGCTCCATGCTGAAGGACTTCGCCCTGACGCTCGGTGGCGGCGACGAGCCGCACGCCAAGGACTACGCGCAGCTCCTCTCGCGCATCAAGGAGAAGCCGTATGCGGGCCTGCTGCAGACGGTGATGCTGCGCTCGCTCCGCCAGGCGGTGTACAGCCCCGACAACGTCGGCCACTTCGGCCTGGCGTACGAGGGCTACACGCACTTCACCTCGCCGATCCGCCGCTATCCGGATCTCCTCGTGCACCGCGCCATCAAGGCGGTGCTGAACGGCACGCGCTACGAGGCCGGCGACTGGAACGCGCTGGGCGTGCACTGCTCGGAAACGGAACGCCGCGCCGACGACGCCACGCGCGACGTCGAGAACTGGCTCAAGTGCTACTTCATGCAGGATCACGTCGGCGACGAGTTCGAGGGCACGGTGAGCGGGGTGGCCGGCTTCGGCCTCTTCGTCACGCTGGACGAGCTGTTCATCGACGGGCTGGTCCACATCTCGGATCTCGGCAACGACTACTACCAGTACGACCAGCAGCGCCACCTGCTCAAGGGCGAGCGCACGGGCATCCGCTACCAGCTGGGCGCGCGCGTGAAGGTGCGGGTGGTGCGGGTGGACATCGAGACGACCAAGATCGACTTCGTGCTGGTGGACGGGACGGGCCGCGCGCCTGCCGTCGAGGGCGAGATGCCCCACGCGGTGCCGGTGCCGGTCGCGGTGACGAAGAAGCCGCGCGACCAGGACAAGAAGCAGACCCGGATGGACACCCGTCTCACCGACGGCCCCAAGACGCAAGCGCAAGTAGCCGGGACAGGTATCGGGGACGGTTCTCCGGAACCGGTATTGGGGACGGTTCCGGGTACGTCCCCACGAGGAGATGCGATGAAGACGCTGGCGGGATTCCACGCGGTGAAGGGGCGCCTGAAGCAGGGGGCGGGCACGGTGCACGAGATCTACGTGGACGCCGCGCGGTCCGACTCGCGCATGAAGGAGCTGAAGGCCATCGCCGACAAGCTCGGCGTGCGGCTGATCACGGTCGACACCAAGCGCCTGGACGGCATGGCCGGCGGCGCACGCCACCAGGGTGTGGTGGCGATGGCCGACGAGATGCGCATGCCGCAGTTCATCGAGGACGTGCTGGAGGGGCTGGAAGAGCCGCCGCTCCTGCTGCTGCTCGACGGCGTGCAGGATCCGCACAACCTCGGCGCCTGCCTGCGGGTGGCCGACGGGGCCGGGGCGCATGCGGTGATCGCCCCCAAGGACCGCAGCTGCGGCCTGACCACCGCGGCCGCCAAGGTCGCCTCGGGCGCGGCCGAAACCGTCCCCTACATCGTGGTCACCAACCTGGCCCGCACCATGCGCGACCTCAAGGAACGCGGCATCTGGATGGTGGGCACGGCCGACGACGCGCCGCAGACCCTCTGGCAGGCCAAGCTCGATGGCGCCCTGGGACTCGTGCTCGGCGCCGAAGGGGAGGGGCTGCGCCGCCTCACCCGCGACACCTGCGACCACCTCGTCTCCATCCCCATGCTGGGCTCGGTGGAAAGCCTGAACGTTTCCGTGGCGAGCGGTGTCTGCCTCTACGAAGCCCGCCGCCGCCGCAAGAATTAGGGACAGGTATCGGGGACGGTTCTCCGGAACCGTCCCGGAGAACCGTCCCCACAACAAGGGAGTTGCCCGATGCGTTTGTTCCGCCTGATCGCCGTTTGCCTCACGTTCCTCGCCACCGCCCCGGCCCTGGCCCAGGCGCCGCTGCCCAGGGGCGTCACCAAGGTCCACTCGGTCGAGGGCATCACCGAGTACCGCCTGGAGAACGGGCTCAAGGTGCTCCTGTTCCCGGACGTGTCCAAGCCGACCATCACCGTGAACATCACCTACCTCGTCGGCAGCCGGCACGAGAACTACGGCGAGACGGGCATGGCGCACCTGCTCGAGCACCTCGTGTTCAAGGGCACGCCGAAGAACCCGGACCTCGGCAGCAGTTCAACCAGCGCGGCGCCCGCTCCAACGGCACCACGTGGCTCGACCGCACCAACTACTACGAGATCCTCCAGGCCACCGACGACAACCTCGAAGTGGGCGATCGAGATGGAGGCCGACCGGATGGTGAACTCGTTCATCCGCAAGTCCGACCTCGACACCGAGATTCACCGTCGTCCGCAACGAGTTCGAGATGGGCGAGAACTCGCCCGTTCGGCGTGCTGCTGAAGCGCCTGCAGAGCATCGCCTACGACTGGCACAGCTACGGGCGCTCGACGATCGGCAACCGGAGCGACATCGAGAACGTGAAGGAAGCCAACCTGCAGGCCTTCTACCGCACCTACTACCAGCCGGACAACGCGGTGCTGCTGGTCGCGGGCAAGTTCGACGAGGCGAAGGCGCTCGCCCTCATCGCCGGCGCCTTCGGCCCCATCCCGAAGCCCGCCCGCGCGCTTCCGGAATTCTGGACGGTGGAGCCCACGCAGGACGGCGAGCGCGAGTTCCGCATCCGCCGCAAGGGCGAGATCCAGATCGTGGCCCTCGCCTACAAGGTGCCCTCGGCGCTGCACGCGGATGGCGACAGCATCGCGTTCGCCAACAACGTCCTCACCGACACGCCCACCGGCCGCCTGCACAAGGCGCTGGTGGAAACCGGCAAGGCCGCGCAGGTGTTCGGCTTCCCGCTGGTCGGCGTGAATCCCGGCCTGCATCTCTTCGGCGCGGTGGTGAAGAAGGGCGATGCGGTGGAGCCCGTGCGCGACGAGCTGGTGAAGATCGTGGAAGGTTTCGCCAACGCGCCCGCCACGGCCGAGGAGATCGCGCGCGCCCGCAAGAACTTCGAGAACAGCTTCGAGAAGACGCTCGCCAACCACGAGTCGATCGGCGTGCAGATGTCGGAGTACATCGCGCTGGGCGACTGGCGGCTCTTCTTCCTCTCGCGCGACGACCTGCCCAAGGTGACCGCGGAGACGGTCGCGAAGGCGGCCAGGGCCTACTACCGCCGCGACAACCGCACGGTCGGCCTCTACCTGCCCGAGGACAGCCCGCAGCGCGCCGAGATCCCCGCCGCGCCCACGGTGGCCGAGGTGATGAAGGACTTCAAGGGCAAGGCCGACGCGAGCGTCGCGGAAGCATTCGATCCCTCGCAGGCCAACATCGACGCCCGCACGAAGCGCATGCAGTTCGGCGGCCTCAAGGTGGCGCTGCTCCCGAAGAAGAACCGCGGCGAGACGGTGAACGTGTCGCTGCGCCTGAACATGGGCGACGAGAAGAGCCTCTTCGGGCAGCGGACGGCGGCGCAGCTGGCCGGGCAGATGCTCACGCGCGGCACCACGCGCTACACGCGCACGCAGCTCTCCGACGAGCTGGACCGCCTGAAGATCTCCGGCCGCGTCGGTGGCGGGGGCGGCAGCTTCCAGACGACGCGACCGAATCTCGAGGAGGCCCTGAAGCTCGCGGCGCACGTCCTCAGGGAGCCGTCGTTCCCGGAGAGCGAGTTCGAGCAGTTGCGCAACCAGAGCATCACCTCGATCCAGGCGCAGCTGGCGGATCCGGAGGCGCGCGCGTCGGAGGCGCTCTCGAAGCACTTCAACGCCTATCCCAAGGGCGACTGGCGCTACAGCCCGACGCTGGAGGAATCGCTCGCCGACCTGAAGGCCGCGAAGCTCGAGGACGCCAGGCGCTTCCACCGCGAGTTCTACGGCGCGGGCGCGGCGGAGATCGCGATCGTCGGCGATTTCGACGAGGCGAAGGTGGCGGCGTTGCTCAAGGAGCTGTTCGAGGGCTGGAACGCGCCGAAGCCCTTCGCGCACGTGCCGTCGAAGCACGCCGACGTCGCCGCGGCCAACCTGACGGTCGCGACACCCGACAAGGAGAACGCCATCTTCCTCGCGCGGCAGAACCTGGACCTGCGCGACGACGACCCGGACTACGCCGCGCTCTACATGGCCAACTACATCGTCGGCAGCGGCGGCGGGCTCGATTCGCGCCTGGCCAACCGCCTGCGGCAGAAGGACGGGCTCTCCTACGGCGCCGGCTCGGGCTTGAGCGTGCCGACGATCGACCGCGCCGCCACCTGGAGCGCCTACGCCATCGCCGCGCCGCAGAACATGGCCAAGGTGGAGACGGCGTTCCGGGAGGAGATGGAGCGCGTGCTCAAGGACGGCGTCACCGAGGCGGAGCTCGCCAAGGCCAAGTCAGGCGTCATGCAGCAGCGCCTGCAGACCCGCGCGCAGGATGGGCCGCTGGCCGGCGGCTGGACCTTCTACATGCACCACGGGCGCACGTATGCCTTTTCCAAGGCGTTCGAGGACCGCATCGCGGCCCTCACCGTGGCGGACGTCAACGCGGCGCTGCGCAAGCACCTCGCCCTGGCGAAGGTCACCATCGTCAAGGCGGGCGATTTCACGAAGAAGTGATTTCGGGGACAGGTTCTCCGGGACGGTACCGGGAACGCGTACTCCGGTACTTGCCGAATCCGCGATGAAGTCCGGCGCCGCCGAGCGGGTGGTTATGTGAAGCGCTTGCGGATGCGGGCGAGGTCGCCTTGGGTGAGGTCGCCTCGGCAACAAGCGAAATCGCCCAGGCGCCGGGCGCGGTGCCCGGAGTGGTCCGCCCAGCCCAGATATGTCTCGTGTGCAGGTAATTTCCTCGCGCCAGCCCATTGCCGCGTTGTGCCGGTAGCTCGACCAGGGGTACTGGCCGGGCCATCGACCATTCCGGCCCGGACCGGATTGAGCTCGATGTAGCGCATCGTCGCGAAGAGGTACCGCTCGGTCTCGACGAGGCTTGCCCAGTATCGGCTGCCGGAGCAGGGGCCCGGCGCGGGTGGGTACGTGTTGAAGTACCGCGCGTAGCGGGCCGACGCGCTGCATGATCGCCGGAGACGGCACCTTCCCGATTGCCGGTGGCAAGCAGGTGCACGTGGTTCGTCATCAGCACGAAGGCGTGCAGGGCGAAATCGTCGCCGCTGCCGCCACAGCTTCCCGCAGGTACTTCAGGAACACGTGGCGATCCAGGTCGGTCGGAAGGCACGGCATGCCATTGGCACCGGCGGATGCAGAGGTGGCGAGGGAATCCGGGAAGATCCTGCGGGCAGGCGGGGCATGAAGTCGAAACGCGCGACTTCATCGATTTCGATGACAAGTCGGCCGGGACAGGTACCAGGTACATGGGTACGTCTGGTACCGTCCCGAGAACCGTCACCGGATAGCGCACCAGCAGCTGGACCAGCCCCGCGCAGCCGTCCTCGACCATGTCCAGCATGAGGTCGTAGTCGCGCGCGGTGCCGCCGTAGGGGTCGGGGATGTCCTTGCCGTGAAAGCGGTCGCCGTATTCCAGGAAGAGCTCGATCTTGTGCTTGCAGCGCGTCGGCGCGATCTTGCGCAGGCTCGCCAGGTGCCCGCGGTCCATGCCGAGGATCAGGTCGAATTCGTCGAAGTCGGTCGCCCGCACCTGGCGCGCCACCAGGCTCGCGAGGTCGTAGCCGCGCAGGCGCGCACGCTCGATCGCCAGAGTGGAGGGGGGCTTGCCGACGTGCATGTCGTGGGTGCCGGCCGAGTCGATCTGGAAGAGTTCCGCCCCGCCCTTGTCCGCCAGGTGCCTGCGCATCACCGCCTCGGCGGTGGGGGACCTGCAGATGTTGGCCGTGCAGACGAACAGGATGGAACGCATGCGGAATTGTAGCAACGCGCGTTCGTTGCGGTACCAGGTACATGTACCTGGTACCGATCAGAGGATCGTGTAGACGAGCTTGATGTACTCGGAGACGAGGAACTGCGCGCTCCGCCGGCTCGTCCACCAGCGCTCGGGCACCCACCACTTCGGGCGGGAGGGGACGAAGTGCAGCTCGATGCCGCTGCCGGCGAAGGCGCGCCCCCAGATCACCGACAGCCGGCGCATGTGCGGCGGATCGCTCAGCACCAGGATCCGCTTCCAGCCGTGTTCCCGCGCGAGCTTGAGCCCGATGAAGGCCTCGTCGTCGGAATTCGTGCTGAAGGCATCGAGCAGGATCGATTCGGCGGGGATGCCGGCCCGCTTGAGCAGGTGCGCGCGCCAGTGCAACTCGAGCAGCTCGGCCTCGGGGATCACGTCTTCCATCCCGGTCATGACGAAGGTCCGGACCAGCCCCTGGCGGAAGATTTCCGCCGCCTGCAGCTCGCGATCGCCGGCGCTGCCGCCGAGAACGAACGCGGCATCGGCGCGCACGGCCGCCTGGCCAGGGCGAGGTCAGGAAGTCCGGCGCGCGGACCAGGCCGTAGCAGCCGAGTGCGGCCAGGAGGGCAAGCAGGACGAGCGCCCGCGCGGCAGTGGAGCGGAGGAGGGCCATGGGGGTGCATTGAAGCACGATCCGGGACAGGTATCGGGGACGGTTCTGAAGGAACCGTCCCGGAGAACCGTCCCCGAAAAGATACAATTCGGGCGATGAACGCGAAGAAATCCCCGGACGTGAGAGCCGTCATCCTCGCCGGCGGCTCCGGCACCCGTCTCTGGCCGATGTCGCGCCAGCAGATGCCCAAGCAGTTCCTCTGCCTCGATGGCGAGCTGAGCCTGCTGGAATCCACCGTCGCCCGCCTCGACCCGATCATCCCGCGCGACCACGTCCTCATCGTCGCGAGCGAGGAGAGCGCCAAGGGGGAGGCCTTCCATCCCCTCGCGCCCTTCGAGAAGCTCCTCGAGCCGGCGCCGCGCAACACCGCCCCGGCCATCGCGCTGGCCGCGACGCATTTCCTCCTGCATGGCGAGGATCCGGTCATGGTGATCCTGCCGGCCGACCACGTGATCCGCGACGTGCCCGCCTTCCACGAATGCCTGCGCAAGGCCATCGCGGCGGCGCAGGAAGGCAAGCTCGTCACCTTCGGCATCACGCCGACGGGGCCGGAGACCGGCTTCGGCTACATCCTGGCGCGCGCGAGCGGCAGCGGACTCCCGCAGGTCGAGCGCTTCAAGGAGAAGCCGGACGCAGCCACCGCCACCGCGTTCCTGAAGGAAGGCGGCTGGTACTGGAACTCCGGCATGTTCGTCTGGAAGGCGAGCGCGATCCTGGAAGCCATCTCGAAGGCGCTTCCCGCACTCGCCGAAGTGATGGCCGCAATCCGCACCGCCGCGCAATCGGGCCGCCCGTGGCAGGAGGCGGTGCGCGAGCACTTCCCGAAATCCCCCGGCATCTCGATCGACAACGGCGTGCTGGAGAAGGCGTCGAACCTCTTCCTCGTCCCGGCGGACATCCAGTGGTCCGACGTGGGCAGCTGGGACGCGGTGCACGACATCTCCGCCAAGGACGCCGCCGGCAACAGCGCGCTGGGCAACGTGCTGGCCTTCGACTGCAAGGACACGCTCGTGCGCGCCGGCAAGCGCCTGGTCGCGGTGGTCGGCGTCGAGGGCGTGAGCGTGATCGAGACGGCGGATGCGGTGCTGGTCGCCGGCCGCGGCGTCTCGCAGGACGTGCGCAAGGTCGTGGACGCGCTCGCGCAGCGTTCCGCGCAGGAACACATCGTCCACGTCACCGTGCGCCGTCCGTGGGGCGCCTACACCGTGCTCGAGGAAGGCCCCGGCTTCAAGATCAAGCGCATCGAGGTCGATCCGGGCGGGCGCCTGAGCCTGCAGAGCCACGAGCGCCGCTCCGAGCACTGGGTGGTGGTGGCGGGGGAGGCGACGGTCACCAACGACGGCGTCGTCGCCACGCTCAAGCGCAACCAGAGCACCTACGTCCCCATCGGCGCCAGGCACCGCCTGGAAAACCGCGGCGCCGAGCCGCTGCACATCATCGAAGTCCAGTGCGGCGAATACCTGGGCGAGGACGACATCCGCCGCTACGACGACCACTACGGTCGCTAGTCTTCCGGTACCAGGTACATGTACCTGGTACCGCGAGGGTGCGGGGTAGAATAACGCCGTCAATTCAAGAACTTTCCCCATGGCCTCCCCCAAAGTCGCGCTCATCACCGGCATCACCGGCCAGGACGGCGCCTACCTCGCCGAGTTCCTCCTCGGCAAGGGCTACATCGTCCACGGCATCAAGCGGCGCACGTCGCTCTTCAACACCGACCGCATCGACCACCTCTACCAGGACCGCCACGAGAAGGGCGCTGCGGCTCTTCCTGCATCACGGCGACATGACGGACTCGATGAGCCTCACGCGCGTGGTGCAGCAGGTGCAGCCCGACGAGATCTACAACCTCGCCGCGCAGAGCCACGTGGCGGTGAGCTTCGAGGAGCCGGAGTACACGGCCAATTCGGACGCGCTGGGGGCGCTGCGGCTGCTGGAGGCGATCCGCATCCTGGGGCTGGAGAAGAAGACGCGCTTCTACCAGGCGTCCACGTCGGAGCTCTTCGGCAAGGTGCAGGAAGTGCCGCAGAAGGAGACCACGCCCTTCTACCCGCGCTCGCCCTACGCCGCGGCCAAGATCTACGCCTACTGGATCACGGTGAACTACCGCGAGGCCTACGGCATCTACGCCTGCAACGGCATCCTCTTCAACCACGAGTCGCCGATCCGCGGCGAGACCTTCGTGACGCGCAAGGTCACCCGCGCGCTCGCCCGCATCAAGCTGGGCCTGCAGGATTGCCTCTACCTGGGCAACCTCGACGCCAAGCGCGACTGGGGCCATGCGCGCGATTACGTGGAGGCGCAGTGGCTGATGCTGCAGCAGGAGGAGGCCGAGGACTTCGTGATCGCGAGCGGCGAGCAGTACAGCGTGCGCGACTTCGTCAATGCCGCTGCCAGGGAGATCGGACTCACCCTCACCTGGAAAGGCAAGGGCGTCGACGAGCATGCCTTCGACGGCGACGGGCGCTGCGTCGTGCGCGTCGATCCCCGCTATTTCCGCCCGACGGAAGTGGAGTCGCTGCTCGGCGACCCCACCAAGGCGCGCACCAAGCTGGGCTGGAAGGCGAAGGTGAGCTTCCAGGAACTGGTCGCCGAGATGATGGTCGCCGACCTTGCCGAGGCCGAGCGCGACGAGCTCGTCAAGCGCCACGGCTACCTCACCCCCAACCGGCATGAGTGATTCGGGCAGGGAACGGTACCAGGTACATGTACCAGGTACATGTACCTGGTACGTCTCGGAATGAGCACGAAGAAGGCACTCGTCGTCGGCATCTCCGGCCAGGACGGGGCCTACCTGTCGCAGCTGCTGCTGGACAAGGGGTACGAGGTCATCGGCACGTCGCGCGACGCGCAGGCGCCGCGCCTGGAGAACCTGCAGAAGCTCGGCATCGTCGATCGCGTCAAGCTCGAGTCGATGAGCCCGACCGATTTCCGCAGCGTCTTCGAGGTGCTCAGCAAGTGGTCGCCGGACGAGGTGTACAACCTTTCCGGGCAGAGCTCGGTGGCGATGTCGTTCTCGCAGCCGGTGGAGGCGTTGAACAGCATCGCCAACGCCACGATCACGCTGCTGGAGGCGATCCGCTTCCTCGGCAAGCCGATCCGCTTCTACAACGCCGGCTCCAGCGAATGCTTCGGCGAGGTCGCCAGCGGCATCGCGGCCGAAAGCACGCCGTTCCATCCGCGGAGCCCCTACGCCGCCGCCAAGGCCGCCGCGCACTGGATCGTCGCCAACTACCGCGAAGGCTACGGCCTCTACGCGTGCACCGGGATCCTCTTCAACCACGAGTCGCCGCTGCGCCACCCGCGCTTCGTCACGCGCAAGATCGCCATCGCCGCCGCCGCGATCGCCGCCGGCCGCCAGGACAAGCTGGTGCTCGGCAACATGGGCGTCAGGCGCGACTGGGGCTGGGCGCCGGAGTACGTCGAGGCGATGTGGAAGATGCTGCAGCGCGAGACGCCGAACGACTACGTGATCGCCACCGGCCACGTGGCTTCGCTGGAGGAGTTCGTCGCCGCCGCCTTCGACGCCGTGGGGCTCGACTGGAAGAAGTACGTGGCGAGCGACGCGGCCTTCATCCGGCCCACCGACCTCAAGGGTTTCGCGGGGGACGCTTCAAGAGCCGCGACGGAACTGGGCTGGAAGCCGAAGCTCCTGATGCCGGAGATCGCGCGCCGGATGGCGCTGGAGGAAG
>CAWAZV010000003.1:0-362524 GCA_963786635.1 uncultured beta proteobacterium
ATCACCTTCCGCAGGTGGCTCTTCCAGGCCAACCCGGGGCTCACCAACCTGATCTCGGACGCGCTGGGGCCGGAGTGGGTCGACGACACCGACCGCCTCGCGGAACTTGCCCGCCATGCGGACGATGCGGGCTTCCGCGAGCGCTTCGCCGTGGTGCGGCGTTCCAACAAGGTGCTGCTCGCGCGCGTGATCGCAGAGCGCACCGGCGTGAGCGTCGATCCGGAGGCGCTCTTCGACGTGCACATCAAGCGCATCCACGAGTACAAGCGCCAGCTCCTGAACCTCCTCGAGATCATCGCCCTCTACAACGAGATGCGCGCCCATCCGGCCAGCGACTGGACGCCGCGCGTGAAGATCTTCGCGGGCAAGGCGGCGGCCGGCTACGCGCGGGCCAAGCTCATCATCAAGCTGGCGAACGACGTCGCGCGCACCATCAACAACGACCCCGCGCTGGAAGGCCAGCTCAAGGTCGTGTTCCTGCCCAACTACAACGTGAGCCTGGCCGAGTCCATCATCCCGGCGGCGGACCTCTCCGAGCAGATCTCGACGGCCGGCATGGAGGCCTCGGGCACCGGGAACATGAAGCTGTCGCTGAACGGCGCGCTCACCATCGGCACGCTCGACGGCGCCAACATCGAGATCCGCGAGCGCGTCGGGGCGGAGAACATCTTCATCTTCGGCCTCAAGGCCGAGGAGGTCGCGGCGCGGCGTGCCGCCGGCATCGACATGAAGGATGCGATTGCCGCCTCGCCCATGCTGGCGGGCGTGCTCAATGCCCTCGAGACCGGGGTGTTCTCCCCCGACGACCGCGCCCGCTACAAGGGACTCGTTGAGAACCTGCGCCACCACGACCACTTCATGGTCTGCGCCGACTTCGAGTCCTACCGCGCGACGCAGCGCGAGGTGGCCGAGCTCTGGCGCAACCGCAACGAATGGTGGCGCCGCGCCGTCCTCAATACCGCCGGCATGGGCTGGTTCTCCTCCGACCGCGCGATCCTCGACTACGCGCGCGAGATCTGGCGCGCCGAAGCGCTGCCGGCAACCGGGGCCGCGGCGCCCGGGTCGAGCTGAGGCGTTCGAACTTGACCCCGACCCTCCCCTCCGGCGTCATCGAGGCGATCGTCGCGGGCCGCCATGACGACCCCTTCGCGGTGCTCGGCGCGCATGACGCGGACGGCGCCGTCGCGATCCGGGCCTACGTTCCCGGCGCGCAATCCGTCGACGCCATGACGCGCGGCGGCGAACTGCTCGCGCACCTGGAGCAGTTGCATCCCGGCGGGTTCTTCGCGGGTCGGGCCGCGACCCGGACCCCCTACCGGCTCGAGGCCCGCCGCGGCGCCGACACCTGGACGGTCGACGATCCCTACGCCTACGGCCCGGTACTCGGCCCGATGGACGACTGGCTGCTCCAGGAAGGCACGCACGTGCGCCTCTTCGACCGGCTCGGCGCGCACCTGCTCGAGCACGAGGGCACCACGGGAGTGCACTTCGCGGTGTGGGCGCCCAACGCGCGGCGCGTCTCGGTGGTGGGCGACTTCAACGGCTGGGACGGCCGCCGCCACGTCATGCGCCGGCGCGTGGACAACGGCGTCTGGGAGATCTTCGTGCCGGGGCTCGCCAACGGCGCGCTCTACAAGTACGAGATCCATGGCCCGGGCGGCGAGCTGCTTCCCCTGAAGGCCGATCCGCTGGGTTTCGGCGCGGAATTGCGCCCCTCCACCGCCTCGAAGGTTTGCGACACGACAGCCTACCCGTGGTCGGACGAGGGCTGGATGCGCGATCGCGCCGCGCGCGATCACCGCCGCACCCCGATGTCCATCTACGAGGTGCATCCGGGATCGTGGCGGCGCGGCGATGGCGGACGCTGGCTCGACTGGGACGAGCTCGCCGACGCCCTGCCGCCGTACGTGGCGGACATGGGCTTCACGCACGTCGAGCTGATGCCGGTGAACGAGCACCCGCTGGATGCCTCGTGGGGCTACCAGCCGATCGGCCTCTTCGCGCCGACGGCTCGCTTCGGGGAGCCGGCCGGGTTCGCGCGCTTCGTCGACCGCTGCCATGCGGCGGGCCTCGGCGTCATCCTCGACTGGGTGCCGGCGCACTTCCCGGTGGACACGCACGGCCTCGCGCGCTTCGACGGCACGGCGCTCTACGAGCACGCGGACCCGCGCCAGGGATTCCACCCGGACTGGAACACGGCCGTCTTCAATTTCGGGCGGCGCGAGGTCGCCAACTTCCTCGTCGCCAACGCGCTCTTCTGGCTCGAGCGCTACCACGTGGACGGCCTGCGCGTGGACGCCGTGGCCTCGATGCTCTACCTCGACTACTCGCGCAAGGCAGGCGAGTGGATCCCCAACCCGCACGGCGGCAACGAGAACCTCGAGGCCATCGCCTTCCTGCGCCGCCTGAACGAGACCGTGTAGCGCTGCACCCCGGCGCCATCACGCTCGCGGAGGAGTCGACGGCGTGGCCGGCGGTCTCGCAGCCGGTGTACGCCGGCGGCCTGGGCTTCGGGTTCAAGTGGAACATGGGCTGGATGAACGACACGCTGGCCTACGTGGCCGAGGACCCGGTGCACCGCCGCTGGCACCACGACCGGATGACCTTCGGCGCTCATGTACGCCTGGTCGGAGAATTTCGTCCTGCCGCTGTCGCACGACGAGGTCGTGCACGGCAAGGGCGTCGCTGCTGGCGCGATGCCCGGCGACGCCTGGCAGAAGTTCGCGGGGCTGCGCGCCTACTACGCCTTCATGTGGGCGCACCCGGGCAAGAAGCTTCTCTTCATGGGCCAGGAATTCGCCCAGGGCCGCGAGTGGAACTTCGACGGGCAGCTCGAGTGGGGCGAGGCGCGGGACGCACTGGCACCGCGGCGCGCAGACGCTGGTGCGGGACCTGAACCGCCTCTACCGCGGCGAACGCGCGCTGCACGAGCGCGACTGCGAGGCGGAGCGGCTTCCGCTGGATCGTCGTCGAGGACCGCGACAATT
Source organism: uncultured beta proteobacterium (assembly GCA_963786635.1). Classification (GTDB taxonomy): domain Bacteria; phylum Pseudomonadota; class Gammaproteobacteria; order Burkholderiales; family Usitatibacteraceae; genus FEB-7. The sequence continues at coordinate 2,988 of CAWAZV010000003.1, forward strand.
CCGTGCTCGCCTGGCTGCGCACGGGTGGCGCAGGTTCGCGCCCCGTGGTGGCCGCCTGCAATTTCACGCCGGTGCCGCGCGCCGGTTACCGCCTGGGGCTGCCGCTGCCGGGACGCTGGCGGGAGATCCTCAACACCGATGCCGCGGTGTACGAAGGCTCGAACGCCGGCAACGCAGGCGGCGTCTTCGCGGACGCCACCGCCAGCCACGGCCTGCCCTGCTCCGCCACGCTCACCCTCCCACCCCTCGCCACCCTCTGGCTCGCCTACGAAGGAAACTGAACGGTACCAGGTACATGTACCAGGTACATGTACCTGGTACCTAACCCGAACCGGGTTCGTAAAAGGACAACCATGGAACAGGTCACTTACTCGACTCCCCTCGCGCGCTCCTCGATGGCCTATGTGCTAGCCGGTGGCCGCGGCTCGCGGCTCATGGAACTCACCGACCGGCGCGCCAAGCCGGCGGTCTATTTCGGCGGCAAGTCGCGCATCGTCGACTTCGCGCTCTCCAACGCGCTCAACTCCGGCATCCGGCGCATCGCCGTGGCCACGCAGTACAAGGCGCACAGCCTGATCCGCCACCTGCAGCGCGGCTGGAACTTCCTGCAGCCGGTGCGCAACGAGTCCTTCGACATCCTGCCCGCCAGCCAGCGCCTCGGCGACAACCAGTGGTACGCGGGTACGGCGGATGCGGTGTACCAGAACATCGACATCATCGACGGCTACGCGCCCGAGTACCTGGTGATCCTCGCCGGCGACCATGTCTACAAGATGGACTACGAGCGCATGCTGGTGCAGCACGTCAATTCCGGCGCCGACGTGACCGTCGCCTGCGTCGAGGTTCCCGTGGCGGACGCGAGCGCGTTCGGCGTCATGCACGTCGACGCCGAGGACCGCATCGTCACCTTTCTCGAGAAGCCCGCGAACCCGCCGGAGATGCCGGACCGCCCCGGGCGCGCGCTCGCGAGCATGGGCATCTACGTCTTCCACCGCGAGCTGCTGCACGACCAGCTGCGCCGCGACGCCGCCGACCCCAATTCCAGCCGCGACTTCGGAAAGGACGTCATCCCGTGGCTGGTCGCGAACGGGAAGGCCGTCGCGCATCGCTTCACCGATTCCTGCGTGCGTTCGCGGGGCGAGACCGAGGCTTATTGGCGCGACGTCGGCACGATCGACGCCTACTGGGAGGCCAACGTCGACCTGACCGACGTCGTCCCCGACCTCGACCTCTATGACAGCAACTGGCCGATCTGGACCTACGCCGAGATCACGCCGCCGGCCAAGTTCGTGCACGACGTCGAGGGGCGCCGCGGCAGCGGCGTGGCTTCCCTCGTCTCCGGGGGCTGCATCGTCTCCGGCGCCAACCTGCGCCGCTCGCTCCTCTTCACCGGCGTGCACGTGCATTCCTACTCGACCGTGGTGAACGCCGTTGTCCTGCCCTATGTCGATATCGCCCGCCACTGCCGCCTCACCAACGTCGTCATCGACGCCGGAGTGAAGATCCCGCAGGGCCTCGTGGTCGGCGAGGACCCCGAGCTCGACGCGCGCCGCTTCCGCCGCAGCGAACTCGGCATCTGCCTCATCACGCAACCGATGATCGACCGCCTCGCGGCATGACGAACCCCACGGTCCTCTCCGTCGCCTCCGAGGTCTTCCCGCTGGTGAAGACGGGCGGCCTCGCCGACGTCGCGGGCGCCCTGCCCCCGGCGCTCGCGGCCGAGGGCATCGCGGTGCGCACGCTCCTTCCCGGCTACCCGGCGGTCATGGAGGCAATCAAGACCGCCGCCGAGCCGGTGCATGCGTACACGAGCCTGCAGGGCGGCCCGGCGCGACTGCTCGCCGCGCGTGTCGCGGGACTCGACCTCATCGTCCTCGACGCGCCACATCTCTACGGCCGCGCCGGCAATCCCTACCTCGGTGCCGACGGCAAGGAGTGGCCGGACAACGCGCAGCGCTTCGCGGCACTGGCCAGGGCGGCAGCCGACATCGGCCGCGGCGTCCTCCCCGCCTGGGTGCCCGACATCGTCCACGCCCACGACTGGCAGACGGGGCTCGCGCCCGTCTACCTGCACTACGGGGACGGCCCGCGGCCGCGCACCGTGATGACGGTCCACAACCTCGCCTTCCAGGGGCAGTTTCCGGCGACCCTTCTCGCCGAACTCGGCCTACCGCCGCCGTCGTTCGCCATGGAAGGCCTGGAGTACTACGGCAGGATCGGCTTCCTCAAGGGGGGGCTCGCGCTGGCCGACCGCATCACCACGGTCTCGCCGCGCTATGCGATGGAGATCCGCACGCCGGAGTTCGGCATGGGCCTGGACGGCCTGCTGCGCAGCCGTGCCGGCGTGCTGACGGGAATACTCAACGGCATCGACACGGAATACTGGAACCCCGCGACGGACGCCTACCTCGCCGCCACATTCGACGCGAAAAGCGTCGCCAAACGCGCCGCCAACAAGCGCGCGCTGCAGAAGCGGCTCGGGCTCGCGGAGAAGGCCACGGCGCCGCTCTTCGGCGTGGTGAGCCGCCTCACCTGGCAGAAGGGCATCGATGTCCTGCTCGAGGCGATCCCGGATCTCGTGGCGCTCGGGTCGCAGCTCGCCCTTGTCGGGTCGGGCGAGTCGGAACTGGAAGCGGGACTGGCCGTGGCCGCGGCGGCCCATCCGGGACACGCAGGCGCGGTGATCGGCTTCGACGAGTCCCTCGCGCACCTGGTGCAGGGCGGCGCCGATGCGCTCCTCGTCCCCTCGCGCTTCGAGCCCTGCGGCCTGACGCAACTGTGCGCGCTGCGCTATGGAACCATTCCGGTCGTGGCGCGCGTCGGCGGGCTGGCCGACACGGTGATCGACGCGAACGAGATGGCGCTCGCGGCGCGTGCCGGCAACGGCCTGCAGTTCGCGCCCGTCACGCGCGAGGCTCTCGTGCTCACCCTGGAGCGCGCCGTTTCCCTCTGGCGCGACAAGCCGACCTGGCGGCGCTTGCAGCAGCACGCGATGTCCGCCGACGTCGGCTGGCGCCGTCCTGCCAGGCAGTACGCGGCGCTCTATCGCGAGCTCGCGTGAACGAGCCGCTCGGCCTCACGCTCGTGCCGGGCGGGGCCAACGTCGCGGTCTTCTCCGCGCACGCCACCGCGATCGAGCTCTGCCTCTTCGACGCCACCGGCGACACCGAGCGCCAGCCGCATCGCGCTGCCCGAGCGCAGCGGCGACGTCTTCCACGGCTTCGTCGCCGGCATCAAGAAGGGACAACGCTACGGCCTGCGCGCGACCGGGCCCTACGACCCGCGCAACGGCCATCGCTTCAATCCGCACAAGCTGCTGGTCGACCCGTACGCCACGGTGCTCGACCGCCCGTTCGCGCTGCATGAGTCGCAGTTCGGCGAGGAGCCCGACGGGAAGACGCGCAGCGAGCGCGACAGCGCCCCCTTCGTCCCCAAGGCCATCGCCGTTCCCGCATCGGCAAAGGCACCCAGCCCGGGGCAGCGGCACGCCGTGGTCCGACACCATCGTCTACGAGCTGCACGTGCGCGGCTACACGAAGACGCACCCGGAGGTGCCCGAGGCGATGCGCGGCACCTGCGCCGGCCTCGCGCACCCTGCGGCCATCGCGCACCTGGTGCGCCTCGGCGTCACCACCGTCGAGCTGATGCCGATCGCCGCCTGGGTGGACGAGCGCCACCTCGGACCCCTGGGCCTCACCAACTACTGGGGCTACAACCCGGTCGCGCTCATGGCGCCGGACCCGCGGCTGGCTCCGGGCGGCATGGCCGAACTCGCGGCCTGTGTCGCCGCGCTGCACGAAGCCGGCATCGAAGTGCTGCTGGACGTCGTGCTCAACCACACGGGCGAAGGCGACGAACTGGGGCCGACGCTGAGCCTGCGCGGCCTGGACAACGCCACCTACTACCGCACCCTGCCCGGCGACCACGCGCATTACGCCAACGATGCGGGATGCGGCAACACGCTGGCGCTCGACCGCGCGCCGGTGCTGCGCCTCGCCATGGACACGCTGCGCCACTACGCGCGGGCCGCCGGCGTGGACGGCTTCCGCTTCGACCTCGCCACCACCCTCGCCCGCCGCGACCACGGCTTCGATCCCGCGGCGCCGCTGCTGCAGGCGATCGCGCAGGATCCCGTGCTGCGGAGCCTCAAGCTCGTGGCGGAGCCCTGGGACATCGGCCCCGGCGGCCATCGCCTCGGCGCGTTTCCCGCCGGCTGGGGCGAATGGAACGATCGCTACCGCGATGCGGTGCGCCGCTACTGGCGTGGAGACGCGGGGATGACGGGCGAGCTCGCCACGCGCATCGCCGGCTCGCGAGGACATCTTCGCGCACCGTTCGCGCCAGCCCTCGCGCTCGGTCAACTTCGTGTGCGCCCACGACGGCTTCACCTTGGCCGACCTCGTCTCCTGGACGCACAAGCGCAACGAGGCCAACGGCGAGGGCAACCGCGACGGCACCGATGCCAACCTGTCGTGGAACCACGGAATCGAGGGCACGACGGACGATGCCGCCGTCGCAGCCGCGAGGAAACGCGATGTGCGCAGCCTCCTCGCCACGCTGTTCGTCTCGCGCGGCACGCCCATGCTGGCCATGGGCGACGAACTTGGCCGCAGCCAGCAGGGCAACAACAATGCCTACGCGCAGGACAACGCGCTCGCCTGGGTCGACTGGAGCCGCGCCGATGGCGAACTCGCCGGCTTCGTCGCGGCTCTCGCCGCCCTGCGCCACGCGCATCGCGCGCTGCGTGACGATCGCTGGCTCAAGGGCGAGCCGGTCGATGCGAGCGGCATTCCCGACGTGGAATGGCGGCATCCCGATGGCCGTGCGATGAGCGCGTCGGACTGGGAGCATCCGCACGGGCGCGTGCTCATCGCTGCGCTGTACGCACCCGGGGATGACGGCACCGCGCCCGATCGCGTCGTCGTCGCGCTCAACGCGGGAACGGAAGCGGTGACCGTGCGCTGGCCCGATGCGCGCGACGGCCAGCGTTGGCGCCTGGCGATCGACACCGCGCTCGCCGGCGGCACGGCATCGTCCGCCCATGCGCACGCGCCCGACACGCTGGCCCCGCGCGCGGTCGTGGTGCTCGTCGAGGAGGCCGCACCTGCCAGCTGCGAAACGCCGCCCGGGGATGGAGCCTGCAATCCTGGACCAGTTGACCCAGGCCGCAGGAATCGCACCCACGTGGCACGACGTCGCCGGAAAGGAATACCGCGTCACCGATGACGCGCGGCTCGCCCTCCTCGAGGCGATGGGACTCGCGGCGCGCACGACCGGGCAGGCCCGCGAGCGGCTGGCCGCGCTCGCCGCGGCACGCGAGCTGCGCCTCCTGCCGCGCGCGCTCGTGCTGGTCGAAGGGCATGGCCTGCACATTCCCGTGGTCGCCGGTCGCGGTTCACCGGGACTGCGCACGCTGCGCCTCGTCGGCGAGGATGGCCGGGTGCAGCGCGTGGCCTGCGACCTGGGACGCAATGCGCAGCCGATCGCATCCGCGCCGCCGACGGCCGCCAAGTCGAGCGGCGACTCGTCGCACTGCCGGCACTTCCCGTCGGGCACTACACGGCGAGCCTCGAGGACGCGCCCGAGACTTGCCACCTGCTCGTCGTGCCGACGGCGTTGCTTCCTGCCGGCGAGCCTGCGCGACGGGCAGCGCCGCTTCGGGCTCGCCGCCCATCTCTACGCCCTGCGCCGTGACGGCGACCAGGGCAGCGGCGACTTCACGACACTCGCACAGGCGGGAGCCGCCACGGCGCGCGTCGGCGGCGCGCTCGTCGGCATCCAGCCCCTGCATGCGCTGTTCTCGGCGCAGCGCGAACGCGCCAGCCCCTACCACCCCTCGGACCGGCGCTTCCTCGATGCGCTCTACATCGACGTGCAGGCGGTGCCGGATTTCGCCGCATCGGAGGCGGCACGCCGCGCGCTCGAGCAGCAGGGCGAACTCCTGCGCCGCCTGGCGCAGAGCCCCGCGGTCGACTATGCCGCCGCGTGGTCCGCCAAGCGCGCGGTGCTGGAAGCCTGCTACGACGCCTTCGTGCGCCGCACCGCCGACGATCCCCTGGTGCGCGAGTTCGGCGAGTTCGTCGCCGCCGGCGGGGAACGCCTGCGCCGCTTCGCCGCCTTCGAGGCGATATCCGCGACGCGGCCCGGCGTGCCGTGGCAGCGCTGGGCCGAGGAACTGCGCCGGCCGGACGATCCGGGCGTGGCGCGCTTCGCCGCGCGCCATGGGCGCGAGGTGCACTTCGCGATGTACCTGCAGTGGCTCGCCGACCGCCAGCTGGCGCAGGCCGCGCACGCGAGCGGGCTCGCGATCGGCTTCTATCGCGACCTCGCCATCGGCGCCGCACCGGATGGCGCCGAAGCGTGGTCGACGCAGGCGGCACTCGGCCGCGGCGTTTCCATCGGCGCCCCGCCCGACCCGCTCGGCCCCGAGGGACAGGTCTGGAACCTGCCGCCGCCGCTGCCCGACGCGCTCGATGCCGGAGGCTACGAGGGCTTCCGCGCGCTCGTCGCCGCCAATGCCCGTCATGCGGGGGCGCTGCGCATCGATCACGTCATGGGACTCGCGCGCCTCTTCTGGGTGCCGGACGGCGCCACGGCGACGGAGGGTGCCTACGTCCGCTATCCGTTCGACGATCTGCTCGGTGCGTTGGCGTTGGAGAGCGCGCGCGCGCGCTGCCTCATCGTGGGCGAGGATCTCGGCACGGTGGAGGAAGGCCTGCGCGAGCGCCTCTCTGCCGCCGACGTGCTCTCCTACCGCGTGCTGTGGTTCGAGCGCGATGGCCCGCACTTCCGCGCGCCGCAGCGCTATCCGGTGAAGGCGGCGGCGTGCATCTCGACGCACGACCTGCCGACGATCCGCGGCTGGCGGCATGGCGCCGATATCGAGGAGCGCCGGGCACTGGGATTGGCGAGCGACGAGGAAACGGCGACCGCGCTGGACTGCGAGGACCGCGGATGTCGCTGGAACTTGCCGGCGCGATGCAGGCCGCGGGCGTTTCAGCCGATCCTGGCGGAGCCGGGGCTGCCGACGATGCGTGGGCGCAGTCCCTGCACCGCTACATCGGCACGACCCCCTGCGCGCTGGCGCTCGTCCAGGCCGACGACCTGGCCGGCGAGTCGGAGCCGCTCAACCTGCCCGGAACCGATCGCGAGCGTCCCAACTGGCGGCGCAGGGTCGGCGGTGGACACGGAGCAACTCTGGAACACTTCGGTCGGTGCGCAGGCCGCCCGGGACCTCGCGCCGGGTCGCGGCACGCAATCGTGAACGCCGGCCATCGGCCGCCCGACCATCATGCCCCGGTCGTGGCCCCGCCCGCGCCGAGTATGCGTTCGAGGCCCTTGACGTCGAGGATGGCAATGTCCTTCTGCCGCACCCCGATCAACCCTTCCCTGGCGAGTGCGGAGAGATGCCGGCTCACCGTCTCGAGGCTGAGGCCGAGGTAGCTGCCGATGTCGGCGCGAGACATGCACAGCCGAAAGGCGCTTCCGGAGTAGCCGCGGCGCAGGAATCGCCTGGAGACGTTCAGGAGAAAGTGGACGAGGCGCTCCCTGGCGCTCATCGAGCCGAGCATCATCATGCTGCCCTGGCTGCGCGCAATCTCGGCTCCGAGTGCGGCGAGCAGGCGGTGTTGCAGCGAGGGGACTTCCCTTGCCATGGATTCGATGAGCCCATGCGGCATTGCCCAGACGTTGCTGACCTCCAGCGCCATCGCGCACACGGTGTAGCGACCGCTCCCCAGTCCGTCCATGCCGAGAAGTTCGTCCGGCATGAAGAACCCCGTGACCTGCTCGCGGCCATGCCCATCGGTGAGGGTCGTCTTGAAGAGGCCGCTGTAGACGGAAAAGATGCAACTGCACTTGTCGCCCGTGCGGAACAGCCGTTCGCCGACCCCGAGGACGCGGCGTGCGAAGGTGATGTTCTCGAAGCGCTCGAGGTCTTCGGCGGACAGCCCCTCCGAAAGGCCCGTGGCATGAAAGTTGGATTTCACGCGGGAACGTTCGACGCTGCTCGCGGCGACGGAAGGTGCCGTCCGGCTATGGACCGGGGATTGCGCTGGCGGCCTCGCTGACAACTTCGCACTCAAGATGGTCCCCTTCCTGATCCGCGTGCAACAGGTTGCGCGACATCAGTTCGCCTGGAGTCGTCGCGCCGGACCGACATTGCGTTCGACCGTCGCCGGCCGTCTGTTCGCTACCGCACACTGAGCGGGCAGTTCCTTGACGCCCGACATTTCGGCATCGGCCGCAGCACACAATTCTCGCCATACGTACGCCAACGCATAGATCACTCGGCTCGCCAAGGGGACACTGGCCGCTACGGACGATGCCGGGTGACGGCGGTCCGTTCCACTGAACGGAGGAAGTCATGCAAGTCCTGTTGATCCTGGGAATCATCTTCGCCATCGGCGCTGTCACCTTCGCCCTGCAGAACAGCATTCCCGTGACTGTGGCCTTCGCGTTCTGGCACTACGACGCCTCGCTCGCGGTGGTGCTGCTTGTCGCGCTCGGCATGGGCGCGCTGATTGCCGGGCTCGTATCGACCCCGAGCGTGATCAAGGCACAGTGGCTCGGTGCGCGATTGCGCCGCCAGGTCGCAATTCTCGAGGAGGACAAGGCATCCCTGGAACGCCGCATTCGCGAATTCGAAGCGGGGACGGCACGGAACACCCCGGTTCCTGCGGAGGCGGAAGAAGCCAAGCCCTACGTCGGGTTGAAGTCGCTCATCCTGGGTTACGAAGACAAGACATCAAACAGTTAGGCGGGCACGATGGTCGACAGCGCGGAGTGCCGCATTTCCGTGTGGACTCGGTACAGAATGTCCAGATGACCAACGAACAACGCCCGGCCTTCCAGCCCCTGACCGGCATCTTCGAGCCTTCGGCGATACAGCAACTGCCGGACGGGCGCTTTCTTGTCGTGGAGGACGAGAAGAGCCACCCGTTGAGCCTGGTCACCATCGGTGCGGATGGCCGCGTCGACAGCAAGGCGCTCACTGCCGGACTGTTTCAGATCTTCAGCGGGTTCTGGAAGCTCGATGACCTCGAAGGACTGGCTCTCGACCGCGCGGGCTTTGTCTACGGCATCACATCGCACTCGCGCGATGACGACGGTGACGAGAAGAAGTCCCGTGAGAAGCTGGTCCGCTTCCGGGTCGAGGGAAAGCGCGTGGTCGGCCCCAAGATTGTCGACGGATTGAAGCGGGCCCTGACCTCGCGACATGCCGTGCTGGCGGCCGCAGCCCAGGTAGAGGACGTCAAAGCCGATGGCGGGCTCAATATCGAAGCCCTGGAAATCAGCCCCGACCAGAAGCGACTGCTGATTGCCTTCCGTAGCCCGTTGCGCGACGGTCGAGCGCTCATCGCCAGCGTCGAAAACCCCTCCGGCATCTTCGAGTCGGATGAAGCGCCGCGAATCGCGCCATTGCTTCATGAACTGGATCTTGCCGGCCACGGCATCCGTGGCTTGTCATACGTTCCCGCCATGGGAGCCTATCTGGTGATTGGCGGCCCGACTACACGCGAACCGGCCGACTTTGAACTCTGGCGCTGGAGCGGCGAGCCAGGGGCGCCCGCAAGCCGCGTGAGGGTTCCGGGCTTGCGCAACCTCGAGAAGGCTGAAGGGATGAGCCCGGCCGTCATCGGCGGGTTGGAGCGAATCGTCATCGTCAGCGACGACGGGAACAGGGATGCCGGACGCTTTGCCAGCTATCTTCTGCTGGACCCGGCCCAACTTCAGACCGTCGCCTGATCGGGAAGCGCGGGCAGCATGACGCTAGGGCTTTGGAATGCGCAGCCGGCTGATCATGAGCGAGCCCGAGATCGCAAACAGGAGAACGAGAGGATGAAGCTTGAAGCCAGCCAATGCGACTTCGCCGAACCAGAGATTCTCGCGTACCGCTCCCGACCATGCTGCAACCGCAAGCAGCAGAACGAGGACGATCGAAGTCGGTATTGGTGTTCCTTCGAAGTACTTCACCTTGTCGGTGCCCTCGGACAGCGTCTCGGCCGTGATGTTGTATCGGGCAAGGCGAGAGACCCCGCAGGCGACGAAGTAGGCCAGGACGATGCGGTCGTACAGGCCTTGCATGCCGCAACCGTACGCAATGATCGCGGGGGCCACGCCGAAGGAGATGATATCGGCGAGTGAGTCGAGCTCCCGGCCCATTGAAGAAGTATTTTGCCTCCACCTGGCTATGCGGCCGTCCAGCACGTCGAATACCAATGCAGCCAGGACAAGGCCGCAAGCAAAGTAGACGTGCCTGATGTCATGCCGCTCGAGATACGTGATGACGGAGAAGAGCGCTCCGACTCCGCAGACGGCGTTCCCGAGCGTAAACCAGTCCGCCAGGTGGAACTCTCGAATCATCGAGAACGGCTTGCTTTTCGGTCTTGTGATCATTGAATGTGGCTTCCCGGCTTGGCCGTGTCGAGCGCCGCGTGGCAGGAGAGACCTGAGGGGTCCATCGTACGTCAACGCCGTGACGCTCGCTCGAACCGGAAGCACACGTCTCGCTCAAATGCGCTGCGTTGGCCAAGAACGCAAGATCGGATCAAACTGGGGTTGAATTCAACTTTTCATCCATCGGAGGCCAAAATGACCCACGCGTCAATGTTGAAAACCAGGCGGGAGCACCAAAAGCGCAGGAAGCTTCTCGATGTCGCCGCCAAGCAGGGCAAACGGCTGGCGAAGCAGGCATTGGCGGCGCCGGCCGTGAAGAAGGAAAAGGTCAAGAAAGAGAGAGATCAAGAAAGAAAAGGTCAAGACGGAAAAGTGAATGAGGCAAGCTGACCAAGGAAGTGCTTGGCAGCCATTCCGTTCGCGGCGATGACATCCACCGTGGACAGCGTTGCCTATCGAGACGGGAAGCGCCTTGGCGCCATCGCCCTCGACGAAGTCAGCGAGCTCATCGGCGCAGCCCGGCACGTTCGTGTGGCTGGGGCTGCACGAGCCGGACGACGCGCTGCTGCGCAAGATCCAGGAAGAGTTCGGCCTGCATGACCTGGCGATCGAGGATGCCCACCACGCGCACCAGCGCCCCAAGATCGAGGCGTACAGCGGCTCGCTATTCATCGTGCTGAAGACGGCCCAGCTGGAAGCGGGCCAGGTCGTCTACGGCGAGACCCATCTCTTCGTCGGCGCGAACTTCCTGGTGTCGGTGCGCCACGGCGCTTCGTCGAGCTACGCCCAGATCCTGCAGCGCTCCGAGGACCGCACGAAGGGCCTTCCCAACGGACCGGGGTTTGCCCTCTATGCGGTCCTGGACTTCGTGGCCGACAACTACCAGCCCATCGTGGCCCAGTTCGAGAAGGACTTCGATGCCATCGAGACCGACATCTTCAAGGACCGGTTCGACCGGCTCGTGATCGAGCGGCTGTATGGGCTGAAGCGCCATCTCCTCGAGTTGCGCAACGCCGCCCTGCCCCTGGCGGAGATCAGCTCCGAGCTGATGCACCTGCACGAGGACCTGATCCCGAAGGGGCTGCGGGCCTACTTCCGGGACGTCCAGGATCACGTCTCGCGGCTGGTGGGACTCATCGACGGCATGCGCGACATGCTCACCACGGCCATGCAGGTGAACCTCGCGCTGGTGGCCAACAACCAGAACGAGGTGGTCAAGCGCCTGGCCGGCTGGGGCGCGATCCTGGCCATCCCGACCGTCATTTTCAGCCTGTACGGCATGAACTTCGAATGGATGCCGGAGTTGAAATGGAAGGGCGGCTATCCGTTGGCCGTGGCCGTGACCGTGCTGGGCTGCTGTCCTCGTCTACCGTCGTCTGCGTCGGGCCGCGTGGGTCTAACCGGCATCGTCCAATGTCGCCCCGACCGACCTGTAGGGCGCGATGAAGCCGCAGTTCGAGTAAAGCTGGAAACTCGAACGCCCACCGCCAGGGTGGGCCGAGATCGGGATGCGTGTCAAAAAGCGAAGTAGATGGCACGCATGACAGCGGCATCCTGGGCTGGTGGCTGGCAAATTGCCATGACCGTATGCCCGTGCAATACTGCGCCCGCACCGAGAACTTCTTATTTCGTGCCAATGTAGGAGGCATCTTGGTTCGCGCTTCGTCCTTGATTGGCGCAGTCTTTATCGCCGCCCTTCTGGCGAGTGCAGGGCTGGCCGTTTCTGGCGCAGCCCTTGCGCAGGGGAAGGCGGAGTCCCGTGTTGCGTTAGTGATAGGCAACGCAAACTACTCTGTCTCGCCCTTGATCAACCCGACCAATGACGCGACCGACGTGGCCCGCAGGCTCGAGGAACTCGGGTTCAAGGTAATACTCAGGCTGAATGCCGGGCAGCGAGAGATGAAGCGCTCGGTGCGCGAGTTTTCGGCGGCAATGCGGGATCATGGCGACGTTGGCCTGTTTTACTACGCCGGCCATGGAATCCAGAGCAAAGGGCGCAACCACCTGATACCGGTCAGCGCCGACATCCGGAACGAGTACGAGCTCGAAGACGAATCCGTCGATGCGAACCTCGTTCTCTCTGCGATGGCAGACGCCCAGGTGCGCGTGAGTGTCGTGATCCTAGACGCATGCCGCAATAACCCGTTTGCAAAGGCGTTCCGTTCTGCAGGCGGCGGGCTTGCGCAAATGGAAACAGCAGTTGGAACGCTGATTGCGTTCGCGACCGCGCCGGGGTCCACGGCGGAGGATGGCGTCGGGCGGAACGGCGTTTACACGAAGCACCTGCTGGCGAGTCTGCGCGAACCCGATGCGGAGGTCGAGCGTGTGTTCAAGCGTGTCGCGCAGGGGGTGGCCAGGGAAACCGCGGGAAGGCAGGTCCCTTGGGTCTCGTCCTCTCTTACGGGCGACTTTTCATTTGCGTCGGCGACGGCGACAAAAGCGTCACCAAGATCGCCAGTCGGACGACAAGTCAATGACTCAGACTGTTCAGCTCAAGCCGATCTTGCAGATCGACGTGGAGATGGAACACACCTTTTGGAAGAGCATCGAATCGAGCAAGAATGCGGAGGAGTACGAGGCTTACCTGGAGAAGTATCCGGAAGGCCGGTTCGCGGGGCTCGCCAAGGCCAGGATGCGGGCACTTCGGGCGAAGCAGCCGTGAGATCCCTGCCGGGGCAAAGGAACAGTGCACCGACCGTCAGGAGCCTGCGGGTGAGGGCCGTCGTGCTCGAGCTCGAGAGGCCGATCGTGGCGCGCATCGCGACGATCACGCAGTGGCCCGTGATCCTGATCGACCTGGAGACCGAGGAAGGCATCATCGGGCGCAGCTATCTCGAGCCCTACTTGCCGAAGGCCATGCGTTACCTGGTCGCCGCCCTTCACGACCTGGGCGACCTGATCAAGGGGCGACCGGTCAACCCCGTCGAGCTGTTCGGGCTGGCCCGCAAGTCGCTGCATTTCGTTGGCTACCAGGGCCTGTCGATGATCGCCGTTTCCGGCATCGACATGGCGGCCTGGGATGCGCTGGCCAAGGCGGCAGGCATGCCGCTGTGCGTGCTGCTCGGCGGATCCGTGGGTCCGGTGCGCGCGTACAACAGCAACGGGCTTTGGCTCAAGGCGCCCGAGGCAGTTGCGGCGGAGGCGGTCGAGCTGCGTGACGAAGGCGGCTTCGGCGGGCTCAAGCTGCGGCTGGGGCGGGAGCGGCCCGAGGATGACCTCGAGACGGTGGCAGCGGTCCGCCGGGCGGTCGGCGACGACATGCAGCTCATGGTCGACTTCAACCAGGGCTTGCATCGCGGGGAAGCCCTGCAGCGCTGCCACATGCTCGACGATCTTGGCCTCGCGTGGATCGAGGAGCCTGTCGTCTACGATGACCTCGACGGCTACGCGCAGCTCGCCGCGGAGCTGAAGACGCCGCTGCAGATCGGCGAGAATTTCTACGGCCCCCGCGACCTGCAGCTCGCGCTGCAAAAGAAGGCCTGCGACTACGTGATGCCCGACTTCATGCGCATCGGAGGGGTCACGGGGTGGCTGCGGGCCGCGGCGATCGCCGGCACGGCGGGCGTCCCCGTCTCGACCCATCTCTACCCCGAGGTCGCCGCCCACGTCATGCGGGTCACCGAAACGGCGCACTGGCTGGAGTGGCAGGATTGGATCGATCCCCTGCTGCAGAAGCCGTACGCCGTGGCCGGGGGCGAGCTGCAGATTCCTGACGAGCCTGGCGTGGGCCTCGCCTGGGACGAGGACTCCGTAGCGCGCCACGAAGTTCCGGTCTAGGCATGGCCCGCTTGCGTGAATCGATAGGCGCATGGCTTGGCGGCGCATCGTCCGATTCGCCACCAGATCTGGCCTGATTGACCGCGATGATCGCGGTGACAACGCCAAGCAACACGCCTGCGGCCTGGAATCCGGAGTTGCCCGGCGTATCGTCGACAAGCAGGAACAGGAACGCTGCGACAAAAAGCGCAATGGTTGTCGACCGGATGTTCGCGAGTTTCAGTGACTGCCCTCCGTTGACTGTTATCGGCCGGGTATTCGCTTGGCACTAGCGTCCAACTTGAACTTCCCGAAGCCCTGCGCCACCCGTCGCACGAACCCCGCCGAGTGCGCCCCGTCCAGCCAGCGCGCAACCACCACCGCCTCGTTCTCCGGATCGATCCACACCGTGTGGCCACCGGCGCCGAACATGAACCAGCTCGAACGCGAGGCCTCGGCGTACAGGCGCCCGTCGCGATTGAGCCAGGTGAGCCAGCCGTAGAACGGCGCCACCGCGCAGGGTGCGCGCATGCGCTCGACCCACTCGCGCGGAATGACCTGCCGGCCCTGGTGCGCGCCGCCATCGAGCAGCAACTGGCCGATGCGCGCCTGGTCGCGGGCGCTGATGGAAACGCCGCCGCCCCAGTGCGTGCCGCCGGGAACCGACTGCATGCGCCGGCCGTCGATCTCGACCCAGGCATCGTCGTAGCCCTCCCAGCGGAAGTCGCGGCCGCCGCCGATCGGCTGCAGCACGCTTTCGAGAAACACTTCCGGCAGCGGCCGCCGGAAAAGGTGCAGCAGCGCGAGCGAGAACTGGTTGATGCGCACGTCGTTGTATTCCCAGTACGTGCCCGGCTCGCGCAACGGGCGCAGCTCCCCCTTCTTGCCCACGGCCGGCTTGGGGTCGTGCGACACGCGCCGGTAGTGTTCCACCTGCTCCGGCATGCCGAGGCATACGCCCTGCCATTCGCTGGTCTGCGTGAGCAGGTGCTCCCAGGTGATCGCGCGGTTGTGCGCCGAATCGAAGCCGATGCCCGGCAGCCGCTCGCTCACGCGCTCGCCCGGCTGCAGCAGCCCGCGCGCCTGCGCGATGCCCGCCAGCAGCGCGAGGTAGGTCTTGGCGACGCTGAAGGTCTGGTCCGCGCGATCCGGTTCGCCCCAGGCGGCGACTTCCTCGCCGCGCAGGCGGATCACGCCGGAGACGCCGCCGCGCGGATGCACCGGCCCGCGCAGCCGGTCGAACGGCGGCGGGTCGTCGTGGTGGACGCCCCAATGCGCAAGGTCCGCTGTCGGATCGCGCGGCCACGGGATCTCGTGCGACTGCGCAAAGGCGATTGCCTCGCTGAACGGCTCCATGACTATGCCGGCAGGAGTTCGGCCGCCAGCAGCTCGTAGGAACGGTGGCGCGCAGCCGGATCGTGCGTCCAGGTGTTGACGACGATCTCGTCGAGGGCGAACTTCGTCGGCCAGCGCGCGCAGCCTCGCCGCCACCTGCGCCCCGGTACCGACGATCGCCTTCTCGCGCAGCCGCTGGATGATCGCGCGTTCGGCGTCGGTATACGGATACGCGGCCGCCTCTTCCGGTGAGAGCAGCGGCGTGCGCAGCCCCTGCTCGAATCCCACCCGCCAGTGCTCGCGCGTCATGAGGAGCCGCCGCGCCTCTTCCTCCGTGTCCGCCGCCAGCGCCCAGACGCAGATCGTCGCCTGCTCCTTCGGAAAGCGCTCGCTCGGCCGGTAGTTCGGCGCGGTAGAGCGCGAGTGCCTCCTCGGTGCCGCGGCCCTCGGTGAAGAAATACGCGTAGGCGTACGGATAGCCCAGGTAGGCGGCGAGCTGCGCGCCGTAGTCGGAACTGCCGAGGATCCAGATCTCCGGACTCGTCGGTCCCATCGGGTGCGCATGGATGGCGCGGAACGGGTGGCCTTCCGGAAGTTCCTCGCCACGCAGCCACAGGTCCATCTCGACGATCTGGCGCGGGAAGTCGTCGGCGGCCCGCGGGTCGGGATTCAACGCCATCGCCGTGAGGCGGTCGGAGCCCGGCGCGCGCCCGACGCCGAGGTCGATGCGGCCGGGGGCGATGGCCTCCAGCACGCGGAACTGCTCGGCGACCTTCAGCGCCGCGTAGTGCGGCAGCATGACGCCCGCGCTGCCGACCCGGATGCGCTTCGTGGTGGCCGCGATGGCGGCCATCAGGATTTCCGGCGCGGTGCCGACGATGCTCGCGCTGTTGTGGTGCTCCGACACCCAGTAGCGGTGGTAGCCGAGCGCCTCGCAGTGCTGCGCGAGTGCCAGCGACTCGCGGATGGCCTGGTCCTGCGATTTCTCCTGCGCGGCGGGGGACTGGTCGAGGACCGAGAGCCTCATCGCGGCGGCTCGCCGAGCTGCGCGGTGAGGCGCCGCACCTCGTCTTCCAGCCGGTGGATGCGCTCCACGTAGGAAAGGGCCAACGCCAGCGCCCGCGTCTCGAGTTCGAGGTCGTTGCAGACGCGGGCCGCGGTGCGCACGCTCACCACCCAGTCGGCGCTGAACGTCCAGACGTCCGCCCGCGGATCGGCGGGTGCCAGCGCGCCGTATTCGACCAGCTCGCGCAGCACCGCCTCCGGAACTCCCGTGCACTCGGCGAGCTCGGCGATCGTGACGTGCACCTTCTCGTCCAGCCACAGGATGTCGTCGCGTTGGGCGGTCATGGTGTCTTGGCTCCTGCGAAGTGGCCGCGCGGGTCGAAGCGCGACGATTCGGCCAGCTGCCGGTAGAGTTCCTGCTCGCGTTCGCCCAGCACGGTGGGATTCACGATCTGCACGATGGCGTAGAGGTCCCCTTCCCCGCCGTCGGGTCGCGTCAATCCCTTCCCCGCGAAGCGCAGCTTCCTGCCGGCCGTCGTGCCGGGGGGCACCTTGAGGCTCACCTTGCCGGAAAGCGTGGGCACCTCGATGGATGCGCCGAGCGCCGCCTCCCACGGGGTCAGCGGCAGGTCGAGGTAGAGGTCGTGGCCGCTGGCACGAAAGAGCGGGTGCGGGTGCAGCGCGATGTTCAGGTACAGGTCGCCGTCGCGGCCGCCGTTGGCCCCCTTGCCGCCCTGCCCGCGCAGGCGCAGGCGCTGCCCGTCCGTGGCCCCCTTGGGAATGCGCGCCTTGATCGTCTTCGGGACATGGCGCACGTGTCCGGCGCCGTCGACCTCGGGCACGCTCAGGTTCAAGTCCACCTGCGTGCCGCGGTCCGCCTCTTCCAGCGTGAGATGCACGGCGACCTCGAAGTCGGCGCCCGGAAAGGGCATGTTGGCGCGCGCGCGCCCGGTGCGGTGCCCTGCCCCCTGGATGCTCGCGAAGAGATCGGAGAGGTCGAGATCCTCGTCGAAGAAGACGCCCTCGCCTTCCTGGCCGGAGCGGCGGAATTGCTGCTCCCAGCCGGGCGGCGGGCGGAAGTCCTGCCCGGGCTGGAAGCCGCTGCCGAGCCGGTCGTAGGCCGCGCGCTTCTCCGGGTCCTTGAGCGTCTGGTAGGCCTCGGCGATGTCCTTGAACTTCTCCTCGCCCTTGGGATCCTTGGTGACGTCCGGGTGGTATTTCTGCGCGAGCTTGCGGTAGGCCGACTTGATCGACCGCGTCGCTCGCATCGCGGGCCACGCCGAGGGCCGCGTAGTAGTCCTTGTATTTCATGCCGACCAGTGTAAACGGTCGCGGGCCACCGCCGTCACTTCGACCTTGGTACCACCGCCAGCGTGCAGCGCGAGACGCAGACCGCCTTGCCTTCCTCGTCCTCGATGCGCACGTCCCAGACCTGCGTGCGCTTGCCCACGTGCACCGGTGTGGCGGTCGCCGTCACCACGCCGTCGCGCTTGGCGCGCAGGTGGTTGGCGTTGATCTCGATGCCCACGGCCGTCTCCGTGGCGTGGTCCACGTTCATGTAGGCCGCCAGGGACGCCACGGTTTCCGCGAGCGACGACGGAGGCGCCGCCGTGCAGCAGCCCGAACGGCTGGTGCACCTTCGGCCCGACCGGCATGGTCGCGACCACGCGCTCCTTCGTCGCCTCGGTGATCTCGATGCCGAGGGTGGCGAGCAGCGTTTCCTGTTGCAGGTTCTTCAATGGCGACATTGCGGTACTCCCGGGACTGGTTCAAATGCTTCCGAAGCGACTGCGCACCCGACTACCAGCCGATGCCGTAGTCCTCGCCGTGGTTGCTGGAGCCGCCCCAGAAGGTGCCGTGCTTGCGGTCGACGAGGATGGCGTTCACCGGGCCGGAGGTGCGGTCGCGGAAGATCGCGTCGTAGCCCATGGCCTTCAGCTCCGCGCGCACGTAGGGCGGCGTCACGTCGTTCAGCATGATGCGTCCGGGGCGCGACTCGTGCGCCTCGAAGGACGCGCGCATCTGGTAGCTGTTGAAGCCGGGCGCCTCGGCGGCCTCCTGCGGCGTCATGCCGAACTCGACGATGTTGAGGAAGTACTGCAGCAGGTCCTGGTCCTGCCCGTCGCCGCCCTGCACCGCGAAGGCGAGGTACGGCTGGCCGTCCTTGAGCGCCATGCTCGGCGTGAGCGTGACGCGCGGCTGCTTGCCGGGGGCGAGCACGTTGTACGGGTTCTCGGCGCGGTCGAGCACGAAGCTCTGCATGCGCTGCGAGAGCCCCACGCCGGTCTTGCCGGCGATGACGGCCGGCACCCAGCCGCCGCTCGGCGTCACCGACACCACCCAGCCTTCCTTGTCGGTGGCGATGACGGAAGTCGTGCCGGCGTAGAACGCCTGCTCGAAGGCGGCGTCGTTGGCCGCCATCGGCGTGCCGCCCGTTCCCGGTCCTTTCTTGCGCGGCTCTTGCCAGCGCTCGAGGAGGTCGAGGTAGGGGTTCTTCGTGCGCTGGTACGGATAGGGGTCGCCCGGCTTCGCCTTGGCATCGTTCTTCTTCGCGTCGATGAGCTTCGCGCGGTCGCGCGCGTAGTCCTTCGACAGCAGGCCCAGGACCGGCACCGGCGGCAGGGACTGCATGTCGCCGTAGTAGAAGTCGCGGTCGGCAAAGGCCAGGTTCATCGCCTGGTACACGGTGTGGATGTAGCGGGCGCTGTTGTAGCCCATCGCCTTCAGGTCGAAGTTCTCGAGGATGTTGAGCGCCTGCAGCATGACCGGCCCCTGCGTCCAGGCGGTGAGCTTGTAGACGTCGATGCCCCTGTAGCTCGTCACCTCGGGCTCCTCGAGGCGCACCTTCCAGTTGGCGAGATCGGCCTCGGTGAAGAGCCCGCCCTGCGCGCGCACGCTCGCCACCAGGTCCTTCGCGATGTCGCCGCGGTAGAAGCGATCCTGCGCGGCGGCGATGGCCTGCTTGCGCGTCTTGCCGGCCGCCAGGGCCTGCTTCTCCGCTTCGACCAACTTCCGCAGCGTGGCGGCGAGCTCGGGCTGGCGGAAGATCTCGCCCGCTTCCGGCGCGTGGTCGCCCGGCGCGCGGCAGCATGATGCGGCGGGAATCCGGCCACTGCATCAGGAGATCGCGCCGGCGCTCGATGTAGTTGGCCGTCTGCGCCTCGATCGGATAGCCGTCGGCCATGCGGATGGCGGGCTCCAGCACTTCCGCGAGCGAGAGCTTGCCGAATTCGGCGAGCATGGTGAGGATGCCGCCGGGGGTGCCCGGCGTCACGGCGGCGAGCGGCCCGTAAGGCGGCGGGTAGTCCATGCCCTTCGACTTGAAGAACTCCGGCGTCGCCCCCGTGGGTGCCACGCCGAGCGCGTTGATGCCGATCACCTTCTTCGTGTGCGGGTTGTAGACGAGCGCCTGCGTCTCCCCGCCCCAGTGCAGCACGTCCCACATCGTCGCGGTGGCGGCGATCATGGCGCAGGCCGCATCGACCGCGTTGCCGCCCTTGAGGAAGATCTTCGCGCCGGCGGCCGCCCCGAGGGGCTTGCCGGTGACGGCCATCCACTCCTGGCCGTGCAGCGGCGGCTTCTGCGTGCGCTGCGCGACTGCGGTCGCGGGAACCGCGGCAAGCAGGAGGACGGCGATGAAGGTGGCGCAACGTTCGATCAGGGAAGGCATGGGGTCACTCCGGAGTCGCCTTGGCCTTGATGGCCATGACGTAGCGGTCGTTGACGGTGACCAGGCGCTGCACGAGCAGGCGCACGATGGCGCGCCCGATGGCGGCCTGCAAGGCCCCCGTGGCGTTGGCGAGCGCCGCGGCGGGGAAGGCGATGACGCTGGTCGGGGTCACGGTGCGCACGCTGGCCGAGCGCGGCCGCTCGGCGCCCTCGATGAAGGCGATCTCGCCGAACGCCTCGCCCATGGCGATGCGTCCCAGGCGCACGCCGCGATGCACGACTTCGAGATCGCCCGCTTCGACGACGTAGAGCGTCGTGTCCTCCGAGCCCTCGGCGATCACCTCCTCGCCCGCCCCGAACTGGCGCTGCGCGCCGATGCGCACCGCCTCCCAGACCTGCGTCTCGGAGAACTTGTCGAAGAAGCGGATCTGGCGCAGGGCCTCGAAGCGCGCGCTGTCGTTCACGGTGGCGGACTGCGCGATCAGTTCCGGGAACGCGAGCGCGATCGCCTCGCGGAACTCGTGCCACGTGCCGAAGCGGATCTTGCGGTCGCGATGGATGGCGCGGTCGATCGTCGCGTGCAGCGCCGGCGGCAGGTCCGGGCGGCGCGTGGCGAGCGGCACCGGCGTGCCCTGCAGCTTCTCCGTGATGATGTCGGCCTGCGACGTCGACTTGTGCGGGAATGCGCCGGACAGGAGGTTGTAGGCCATGACGCCGGTGGCGTAGATGTCGTTCTGCACGCCGGGCTCCGCGCCCTCGAAGTGCTCCGGCGGCACGTAGAAGAGCGTGCCCACGTCGAGCACCTGCGTGTGCTCCTCGCCCACCAGGTAGGCGGCGCCGAAGTCGCTGATCTTGGGCGTGCCGTCCGCGGCCAGCAGGATGTTCGCCGGCTTCACGTCGCGGTGCAGCAGGCCCTGCGTGTGCGCGTACTCGAGGGCGTGGCAGACCTTGAAGACGATGTCCGCCACGCGCGAGGGCGGCAGGAGCGTCTCCGGCGAGGTGTACGACGCGAGCGTGCCCCCGGAGAGGTACTCCATCACCAGGAAGCTCTGCCCGCCCTCCGTCCCCGCCTCGTAGATCTCGAGGATGTACGGATGCGTGAGGCGCCCGGCCAGCCGCATCTCGTTCAGCCACAGGCGCTCGAACTGCTTGCGGTCCTCGGTGGCCCCCTTGCGCCCCGCGCACGACCTTCAGGGCGACTTCCTTCTGGCGAAAGCGGTCCTGGGCCAGGAACACCTCGGCCATGCCGCCGTGCCCGATGGATCGCACGTACTCGAAACGCGCGCCCAGGGCCCCGCAGAAGGCCTCGGGCAACTTGCTGTTCATGGCGATCTCCAGTGTCCCTACAGGTCCCCGGGGACCTTCGGCGCGCGCGCCTTGCGCGCCATTTCCTCGACCTTGGCCGGCGGCGCGCTGAGGATGCCGGACGGGCCGGGCAAGGGTGCCGCGACGGGCGGGGGTTCCGCTGCAGAGGGCGCCGGAGCGGGTTCGGCAGCCGGCGCAGGCGGTGGTGGCGCGTCCTTGGGCAATTCCCTCGCCCAGTCGTCCGGCATCAGCACGTGGCGTGCGGCGCCTCCGGGCTGCGCTGCGGTCGCGACGGCAAGGACCCTCCCCCACGTGTCCAGCAGCGGCCGGCCGCCGATGGCCGGGGCCACGGGCACGCTCGCCTCGATGACCTCGGCATTGCCCTCGCTCGCCACGCGCTTCACCACGCCTTCGACGAGCACCACCTCGCCGGCCGCATCGACGCCCGCCGCATAGACCTTGTCGCCGACCTTGGGGGATACGCCCTTGATCGCGAGCGGCCAGCTTCCGGCGCCGTCCACCACCAGCTTGCACAGCCCGCGCGCTTCGTCGGACATCGCCACGCGCGCGGGAATGCTGCGCGGCGGAATGTCGACCGTCACCTGCGCGCCGGGCGCGATGCCCTCGCAAGTGGTCGCCATCACGCCATTGGCCACCGTGAAGGCGATGCCCGTCGCGGTGGCCTTGCCGGACATGTCGATCGCCTGCACGCGGCCGACGGAACGCGCGACGTCGGCCAGGATCTCCTTGACGGCACGCCCCTCGGGCGCCGGCGGCTTGCCCGGCATCAGCACGAACCAGGCTGCCGCGCCCGCGACCGCGACCGCCACGACGGCGCCGGCGATGAGGGCCGGGCGCCGGCTCTGCGGTGTGCTCGCCGCATCGGCCAGCGACGCGTCGTAGGCCTTCCGCCGCGCGGCATCGGAGAGCACGGCAAATGCCTCGCCGACGAGCGACTCGCGCCTGGGGTCCGGCGGCGTGGCGGGATCGCGGAACTGGGCCTGCAGGCGATCGTGCGCGCGGACGATGGCGGACGGCGCGGCGTCGGGGCGGACACCGAGGGTCTCGTAGTGCGATTGCCGGGGTTGGCTCATGGCGGGGGGAGGAAGGCGCGCCGCCATTGTGTAACAAGTTGTTTTGCCGGTACAGCCGATTCGCCCGGGAGGCGTTATTGGCTGCAGGCGCCGCGAAAACGGCGCTCCGGCAGGGCCCAGGGTCCGGCTGCCCACCACCAGACACACGATGGAGACGACCATGACCAGAAAATCCCGCGCAATGGCAGCGATCGCGACGGTTTCCGCACTTGCCCTCTTCCCCACCGCCTCGCAGGCAGGCAACGACCCCGCGATGGGCGCACTCGTCGGCGGGGCCTTCGGGGCCGCCATCGGCCACGGCATCAGCGGCCACGACGGCGCCATCGTCGGCGGCGTGCTGGGCGCCCTCACCGGCGCCAGCATCGCGGCAGGCTCGGGGTACTACGGCGCGCCGGTACCGTTACGCGCCGCCGCACGCCTATTACCCGTCCGCGCCGGTGTACTACGCGCCGCCCCGCGTGGTCTATCGTGCCGGCGCCGGTCGTCGTGTACCGCGTCGCGCCGCGACGTCCCGTCTACACCTCGGTCGTGGTCGCGAGGCCGCACGGCTGGCGTGCCGGCCATCACGATTACCGGGACGGATACGGCAGGCGCTAGCGCTTCCTAGGGCTTTTCCAGCCCGAACTGCCAGAGCAGGAAGGCCCAGCGGTCCGCGGTGCGGCGCTGGGCCTGGTCGCGCGTGCTGCCGACACCGTGGCCGCCGTCGTATTCCAGCCGCATCAGCACCGGCCGGTCGCTCGCCGTGGCGGCCGCGAGGCGCGAGGCCGTCTTGAGCGTCATCCAGACGTCGACGCGGATGTCGTTGGCGCCGTGCTCGAACAGCACCGCGGGGTACTTCACGCCGTCCCGCGTCTGCGCGTAGGGGCTCATTTCCAGGAGGGCGCGGAACTCGTCCTCCTTCTTGACCGTGCCGTACTCGGGGATGTTGGCCACCCCGTTGGCGCGCGTCTCCGAGCGCACGAGGTCGGTGTTGCCCACCGCGACGACCGCCGCCGCGAAGAGGTCCGGGCGGGCCGTCATGGCGCGGCCCACGAAGATGCCGCCGGCGCTGCCGCCCATGACGGCAAGGTGCTTCGCGCGACGTGTAGCCCTGCGCGATCAGCCACTCGGCTGCCGCGATGCCGTCCTTCCAGGTGTTGGGCTTGGTGGTCTTCTGGCCGGCACGGTGCCACTCGTCGCCGAACACGCCGCCGCCGCGCACGTGCGCATGCACGTAGACGCCGCCCCGCTCCAGCCAGGCCAGCAGGCGCGGGCTCCACCCCGGATCCTCGGCGATGCCGTAGGCCCCGTAGGCGTAGAGGATCGTCGGGTTGCTCCCGTCCAGCTTGATGTCGGCGCGCGAGATGATCGACATCGGGACCTCGACGCCATCGTGGCTCTTCACGCGGACTTCGCGCGCGACCAGGCCCGCCGGCTCGTCGAACTTGCCGGGCGGCTTCAGGGGCAGGAAGTTCACGGCGGCCCGCGCCGGCTCGAAGGCGTGGAATTTCGACGCCCGGGTCCAGCCGCCGAGCTGGAAGATGACGCCGTCCTGCTGCGAATCCGCGAACGAGATGCCGACGTGGCCTTCGAAGGGCAGCGCGACCGGTTCCGGCTTGGCGCCCTTGTCGTGGCGCACGCGGAAGAGGCGCGTGACCGGGCCCTGCCGCTGCGTCACGTAGAACGCATCCCGGGCCGCGGCGATCGAGACGACGACGTTGTCGCCGGCGGGCACGACCACCTCGGCCTTCGCGAGATCGGGGGTCGCGAGCGGCATGCGCAGCACGCGGTAGCGCGGCGCCTCGGCGGCGGTCTTCACGTAGATCCAGCCGCCGGCGATGGCGGTCGCCGTGATCTTCGCCTCCTCGCCGAAGATGCGCCGCCACTTCGGCTTGCCGCGCGAGCACCCCGTCGAGATCGGTCAGGTAGAAGGTGCGCTCGCGCTTGACGCCATCGACCACCACCGCGCCGGCGAGCCCGGTGCCGCGCACGGGAAAGACGACGCCGGAGGCCGTGCGCGGCACGTTCACGTCCGGGTGCACGCCGGGGCCGAACACGGCCGGGTCCTTGCCCGGCGCGCCCAGCTTGCGGAAGTAGCGCAGGTTGTCGAGGAAGCGCTCCGTGGCCGGCACGCTCGCCCAGTCCGGCCGCAGGCGCGTGTAGAAGAAGCCGCTGCCGTCGTCCAGCCAGGAAACGCTGCCGCCGCCGCGGATCGCGTCGATGGGCGGCTCGACCTCCTTGCCGGTGACGGCATCGATCACGTGCATCGTGCCGATCTCGGTGCCGCCCGTGGAGATGGAGTAGGCGACGAGCTTGCCGTCGCGCGAAGGCGCGATCTCGCCGATGGCGTGCGGCTTGCCGGTGGCCTTCGCCAGCGCATCGGGGTCGACGAGGACGACGTCCTCGCCATCGAGCTTGTCGCGGCGCACCAGCTTGAACTGGTTCTCGCCGGCGTTGCGGCGCAGGAAGAAGTAGCGGCCCGTGGCAGGCGCTGCACCGAGGTGACCACGGAGGGCACCGCGTCGTCGATCTCGGCGATGCGCTTGCGCAGCGCGTCGCGCACCGGGAGCTTGGCGATGATCGCGTCGGTGGCATCGGCCTGCGCCTTCATCCACGCCTGCACCGCCGGGTCCTTGGTGTCCTCGAGGAAGCGGTAGGGATCGTCGACCGGCGTGCCCCAGTAGGTGTCGACGACGTTCTTCGCCGGCAGCGGTGGCGGCACCTCGACGCCGAGGAAAGTCGCCGCGAAGACGGCAGGCGCGGCGAAGGCGATGCAGCAGGCGGCGCCAAGGGCGCGAAGCGAGGCAATGGGCACGGCGAACTCCGCGAGGGCGAAAGGCGCGAATTCTAGCAGGCGCAAGCCAGCGCTCCGATCGTGCAGCCCGGCCCGCCGATCAACCTGCCGGGCGTGCCTGGCGAAGAGCGTCCGGATGTCGACGCGCGCGCCGAGCCGCGCCGCCAGCAGGTACATCCCGCCGATCTTCCGGTGCAGGAACAGGACCTCGGCCGGCGGCGAGTACCAGAGTTCGCGGTCGGTGCTCATCTGCAGTCCGGCCTCGCGCATGCGCGCCGGGAGATCGGAGCCGCCGAAGTCGTAGGCGCCGCGATGGCGCAGCGGCTCGCAGGCCTGGACGACGAGATCGACCACGAAGCGGCGGCGGCGCTGGTCGAGTTCCGGCCGGTAGTAGCCGATGGCGGCAGGCCGCCGCGTCGGCCGCGCGCAGGTCCTTGCGCACGCCGGCGGTGAACAGGCGCCGGAAGGCCTCGACGGTGACCGCGTCATAGGTGCGCGTGGCCCCGAAGTCGAGCAGCACCAGGCGCCGCGTGGCCGTGTCGTACTGGTAGTTGGCGAAATTCGGGTCCGTCTGCACCAGCCGGAACTCGAAGATCTCGCGGAACAGCAGGTCGAGCAGCAGGCCCGCCACGCGGTCGCGTTCCGCCTGGGCGCGCGGTGCGCAGCGTCTCCACCGGCACGCCTTCGACGAAGGTCATGGCCAGGATGTTTTCCGTGGTGAGGTCGCGATGCAGGCCGGGAACGACGAGGTCGCGGTCGGCCGCGAGCAGGCTTCCGAAGCGCGCGAGACTCTCGCCCTCGTGCAGGTAGTCGGCCTCCGCGCGCAGTTGCCGCTTCGCCTCGGCGAGCACGGGACGCAGGTCGAGCCCGGCCGGCAGCAGGCCCGCGATGCGCAACAACGTGGCCACGTTGTCGACGTCGCTGGAAATGCTGCGGCGTACGCCCGGGGTATTGCACCTTGATCGCGAGCGAGCGGCCATCCTTGGTGCGCGCGGCGTGCACCTGCCCGATCGACGCCGCCGCGACCGGCGCGAATTCGAAGTGCTCGAAGCGCCGCTCCCACCCCTTGCCCCAGCCGGCGTTGAGCACCCGCCTCAACTGGCTCTCCGGCATGGATCGCGCGTCCGCGCGGAGGAGCGAGAGGACCTCGGCCAGTTCCGGTGGCAGGAGGTCGCCCGCGTCCATCGACAGGAGCTGCCCCACCTTCATCGCCGCGCCGCGCATCTGCGCGAGCTTGGCCGCGACCCGCCGCGCATTGGCGGGCGTCAGCAGCAGGTCGCTCAGCGTCGGGCGCTTGCCACTGGCCAGTTGCCGCACACCCTCCGCGAGCATGCCGCCCGCCACCCCCGTGGCGAGGGCGCCCAGGCGGGCGAGCCTTCCGAGCCGCGAACTCGGCACGGCAAATGCAGCGCCGGGCGCCGCCTTGCCGGGCGGCTTGCGTGGCGGCGAGGCGGCGGTCACGCCGCCTTCTTGCCCTTGACCCCCGACTTGCCGAAGACGAAGCCAGCCTTCCCGTGGTCCACCTGGATCGCATCCCCGGCCGCGAAGCGCCCCTCGAGGATCTCGCGCGCCAGCGGATTCTCGATCGCCTGCTGGATGGCGCGCTTCAGCGGCCGCGCGCCGTAGACGGGATCGAAGCCCGCCGTGGCCAGCTGGGTGAGTGCGGCGTCGGACACCTCGAGGCGCATGTCGAGCTTGGCCAGGCGCTCGCGTGAGGTAGCGCAGCTGGATCTTCGCGATGTTGCGGATGTGCTCCTCGCCGAGCGCGTGGAAGACGACGATCTCGTCGATGCGGTTGACGAACTCGGGACGGAAGTTCGCCTTCACCTCGCCCATCACCGCGAGCTTCACCACCTCGTAGTCGCTGCCCGACATCTGCTGGATCATCTGGCTGCCGAGGTTGGAGGTCATGACGATGACGGTGTTCTTGAAGTCGACGGTGCGCCCCTGGCCGTCGGTCATGCGCCCGTCGTCGAGCACCTGCAGGAGCACGTTGAACACGTCCGGGTGCGCCTTCTCGATCTCGTCCAGCAGGATCACCGAATAGGGCTTGCGGCGGATCGCCTCGGTCAGGTGGCCGCCCTCCTCGTAGCCGACGTAGCCCGGGGGCGCGCCGATCAGCCGCGCGACGGAGTGCTTCTCCATGAACTCGCTCATGTCGACGCGGATCAGGTGGTCCTCGGAGTCGAAGAGGAAGGACGCCAGCGCCTTGCAGAGCTCGGTCTTGCCCACGCCCGTGGGGCCGAGGAACAGGAACGAGCCGTAGGGCCGGTTCGGGTCCGCGAGGCCCGCGCGCGAGCGGCGGATGGCGTCGGCCACGAGGCGCACCGCCTCGTCCTGGCCGACGACGCGCTCGTGCAACCGCGCCTCCATCTGCACCAGCTTCTCGCGCTCGCCCTGCATCATCCGGGAGACGGGAATGCCCGTGGAGCGGGAGACGACCTCGGCGATCTCCTCGGCACCGACCTCGGTGCGCAGGAGCTTCGGCTTCGCGGCCGCGCCCTGGTCCTTGTCGGCCTTCTTCAGCTGCGCCTCGAGCTGCGGGAGCTTGCCGTACTGCAGTTCGCTCATCTTCGCCCAGTCGCCCTTGCGCCGCGCCTCTTCCATGACGAGCTTCAGCTTCTCGATTTCCTCCTTGATCGTGGCGGAACCGTGCACCGCGTGCTTCTCGGCGCTCCACACCTCCTCGAGATCGGCGTAGTCCTTTTCGTGCTTCGCGATCTCGGCCTCGATCAGGACCATGCGCTTCTTCGACGCCTCGTCCTTCTCCTTCTTGACCGCCTCGCGCTCGATCTTCAGCTGGATCAACCGCCGGTCGAGCTTGTCCATCACCTCGGGCTTCGAGTCGATCTCCATCTTGATGCGCGCGGCCGCCTCGTCGATCAGGTCGATGGCCTTGTCGGGGAGGAAGCGGTCGGTGATGTAGCGGTGCGAGAGCTCGGCCGCGGCGACGATGGCCGGGTCGGTGATGTCCACGCCGTGGTGCACCTCGTACTTCTCCTGGAGGCCGCGCAGGATCGCGATGGTGGACTCCACGCTGGGCTCGTCGACGAGCACCTTCTGGAAGCGGCGCTCGAGCGCGGCGTCCTTCTCGATGTACTTGCGGTACTCGTCCAGCGTCGTGGCACCCACGCAGTGCAGCTCGCCGCGGGCGAGCGCGGGCTTCAG
Source organism: uncultured beta proteobacterium (assembly GCA_963786635.1). GTDB lineage: Bacteria > Pseudomonadota > Gammaproteobacteria > Burkholderiales > Usitatibacteraceae > FEB-7. The sequence goes on from CAWAZV010000003.1 coordinate 31,491, forward strand.
CATGTTGCCGGCGTCGATCGCGCCCTCGGCCTTGCCGGCGCCCACCATGGTGTGCAGCTCGTCGATGAAGACGATGATGCGGCCCTCGTCCTGCGCGATCTCCTTCAGGACGGACTTCAAGCGCTCCTCGAACTCGCCGCGGTACTTGGCGCCGGCCAGGAGCGAGGCCATGTCGAGCGAGAGCACGCGCTTGTCCTTGAGGGTCTCGGGCACCTCGCCGTTGACGATGCGCTGCGCGAGGCCCTCCACGATCGCGGTCTTGCCCACGCCGGGCTCGCCGATCAGCACCGGGTTGTTCTTCGTGCGCCGCTGCAGGATCTGGATGGTGCGGCGGATCTCGTCGTCGCGGCCGATGACGGGGTCGAGCTTGCCCTGGCGTGCTCTCTCGGTGAGGTCGAGCGTGTACTTCTTGAGCGCCTCGCGGCTGCCCTCGGCCTCGGGGTTCTCCACGCCCTGCCCGCCGCGCACGGCCTTGATGGCGGTGTCGAGCGCGGCGGCGCTGGCGCCGTGCTGCTTGAGGAGGCGCCCGGTCTCGCCCTTGTCCTGCACCGCGGCCAGCAGGAAGAGTTCCGAGGCGATGTACTGGTCGCCCCTCTTCGTCGCTTCCTTGTCCGTCAGGTTGAGCAGGTTCCCCAGGTCGCGCGACAGCGAGATCTCGCCGCCCTGCCCCTCGACCTTCGGCAGCCGTGCGACGGCCTCCTCGAGCGCCTTGCGCAGCGATGCGACGTTCACGCCGGCGCGCTGCAGGATCGAAGCCGCCCCGCCGTCCTCCTGCGTGAGCAGGGCGAGGAGCAGGTGCTGCGGCTCGATGAACCCGGAGTCGTTCGCCAGCGCGGCGCTCTGGGCGTCGGCCAGCGCCTGCTGGAACTTGGTGGTGAGCTTGTCGATGCGCATCGCGTGGTATCCTTTTTGCAACGGATTTCGTCGGGAATTCTCCCCGAAATCCCGGGGCTATCCCCGAAATGGGGCATTCCCGCGTCGTTTCAAGCCGTTTCGAGCCAAATCCTGCCGCCATGCCCGATACCCTCCACGCCCTGGAAGAAGCCGTCACCAACGATGTCCGCCGCGCACTGGCGGAAGACGTCGGCACCGGCGACCTCACCGCCGCCCTGCTGCCCGAGGGCAAGGTCGCCCATGCCCGCCTCCTCACGCGCCAGGACGCCGTCCTGTGCGGCACCGAGTGGTTCAACCGGACCGTGGAGGCGCTCGACCCGGAAGCCGAGATCTTCTGGCACCACGCCGACGGCGACGAGCTCGTCGCGGGCACTTCCGTCTGCGAGCTGGAGGGCGACTCCCGCGCGCTGCTCACGGCCGAGCGCACCGCGATGAACTTCCTGCAGCTCCTGTCGGCCGTCGCCACCCGCACCCGCACCTTCGTGAAGCTGGTGGAAGGCACGCGGGCGAAGATCCTCGACACGCGCAAGACCGTTCCGGGCCTGCGCCTGGCGCAGAAGTACGCCGTGCGCGTCGGCGGCGGCATGAACCACCGCACCGGCCTCTACGACGGGATACTCCTCAAGGAAAACCACCTCGAGGCCTTCGGCAGCGTAAAGGCGGCGGTCGCGGCGGCGCTGCACGCGGCCACCCCCGGCACGATGGTGCAGGTGGAGGTGGAGACGATCGCGCAGCTGCAGGAGGCGCTCGCGGCCGGCGCGCGGCTGATCCTCCTCGACAATTTCACGCTGCCGCGCATGCGCGAGGCCGTGGACCTGACCGGCGAGCGCGCCGAGCTGGAGGCTTCCGGCGGCGTCGAGTTCGCCAACGTGCGCGAGATCGCCGAGACCGGCGTGCATCGCATTTCCGTCGGGTCCCTCACCAAGGACATCAAGGCGGTCGACCTGTCGCTGCGCTTCCTCCACCACGCCGCATGAGAATCCTGATCGCCATCGCGGCACTGGCCGCCGTCTCCGGCTGCGCGGCACTTCCCGGCCCGGCGCACAAGCAGGACCCGTGGGAACGCTACAACCGCGGCATGTACGCCTTCAACGACGCGGTCGACCAGCAGTTCCTGAAGCCCGTGGCCATCACCTACCAGGAAGGCACGCCCGACTTCTTCCGCGAGGGGGTGTCCAACTTCTTCAACAACCTGCAGGACCTCGGCACCGGGGCCAACAACCTCCTGCAGGGCAAGTTCGGCGAGGGCGTCTCGGACCTCGGGCGCTTCGCGTTCAACACCGTGATCGGCATCGGCGGCCTGTGGGACGTGGCGACCCCCGCCGGGCTGGAGAAGCACAACGAGGACTTCGGCCAGACGCTCGGGTGGTGGGGCGTGCCGCCGGGGCCCTACTTCGTGATCCCGCTACTTCGGACCCTCGACGCTGCGCGACGCCCCCGCGCGCTGGGTCGACCCCAGCTTCGCCTACAACCGCGGCATCGAGGAAGTCGCCATCCGCAACAGCCTCTTCGGGCTGGACTCGTGCGCACCCGGGCGGAGCTCCTCAAGGCGGAAAAGGTGCTCGACGAGGCGGCGCTCGACAAGTACAGCTTCACGCGCGACGCCTGGCTGCAGCGCCGCCGCAACCACGTCTACGACGGCCGTCCGCCGCGCGATCCCGAAGACGAATGAGCCTCGGGGCCAAGCTCTTCCTCGTCTTTCTCGCCTTCCTCGCCGTGCTCGCCGGCGTGATCTGGATGGCCTTCCGGGAGCGGAAGCTCGCGCGCGGGATCGCGGCCGGCGACATCGCGGCGCAGCAGGCGGCCGACGGGCGCGTCATGGTCACCATCTTCGGCGCCATCTTCGGCGGCATGCTGCTCACGCTGCTGGTCGCGTGGCTCGTGTTCTTCTTGATTGCGCCGAGCGCGGGCTCCCTCAGGCCAGCCTCCACTTCCTTCAGCGTGTCGATGAATTCCCGTACGGCGGGCGGCAGCGACCGACCCCGAAGATAGGTGATTCCGTACTCGGTCTTCAGGGTCGTGGCGGCGAAGTCGAGGATCGCGAGTTCACCGCGGCGCACGTCGTCGGCGATCTGCACCGACACGGCCATGCCGATCCCGTCGGTGCGCCTGATGATGGCGCGACTCGCGGCAAACGAGGTGGTGGTCACCCGCGGCATCAGGTCGCCGGTCACGGGGTCGGGCAGCAAGCCGTGCGCGCCGGCGCTCGCCGCCGTGAGCTTGGTCGCAGGAATCCGCACCCCGACGAGCGGATAGGCGAGGATCTGCGCGAGCGTGAGGCCGCGGCGCCCGGCAAGCGGATGCCCCTGCCGGCAGTAGAGGCAGCCCTGGTGCGTCGGCAGCGCCTCGACCTGGTAGCGCGGGTCGGCCGCGACGATCGACGACTCCATGACGGCGACCTCCACCTCGCCCGCCAGCAGCTTCGGGCCGAAGTCGCGCCATCCTCCCTCGATCAGCTCGATCTGCAGCAGCGGATGGCGGGCGGCAATGCGCGCCACGGTCTCGCCCACGCTCAGGTCCAGCGGATAGGGTCCGACGCCGACGCGCAGGTGTCCCGAGCGCAGTCCCTTGTGATCGTCGACCGCGTCGCGCAGCGCGGCTGCGTCGGCCAGCAGGGAGCGAGCGCGCGAAAGCAGCGCGGCGCCGGCCTGGGTCGGCACGACACGCCGGTTGGTGCGATCGAAGAGGCGCGCGTCCAGGATAGGTCTCGAGCGCGGCGATGGCGCGGCTGAAGGACGGCTGGCTGATGCCCATGGACTCGGCGGCGCGGCCGAAGTTGCGGTGCTGGTCCAGCGCGACGGCCAACTCCAGCAGGCGCAAGTCGATCATGTTCTGCATGCATCATTCCATGGCAAATATTGCATTGGACATCATATACGCGCTTGGGCACACTTTGCGCCCCGCCCGACCGGGCCTGTGCCCTGGCCGGCAGCGGAAGACACCTGGAGACCGAGCACATGAACATCATCCGATCGCACGCCTGCACTCTGGCCGCCTGCTTCGGCCTTTCCTTCGCGGCCTCGGCCCAGACGGCATCCCCTCCATCGAAGCCGGCGACGGCGGCGACCAAGGCCGCCAACCAGAAGGTCCAGCAGAGCCTGCCGTTCGGCGACAAGGCGGACTTCGAGGACGCCAAGCGCGGCTTCATCGCCGCCCCCGGAACGCTCACGATCAAGAATGCGACAAGGGCAGTGGTCTGGGACCTCGAGCCGTACAAGACGTACATCGGCGTCGACAAGCCGGCGCCGGACACGGTCAATCCGAGCCTGTGGCGCAACGCCCAGCTCAACATGCAGCACGGCCTGTTCAAGGTGCACGGACCGCATCTACCAGGTGCGCGGCTACGACCTCTCGAACATCACCTTCGTCCAGGGCGACACCGGCTGGATCGTCTTCGACCCGCTGATCTCGGCCGAGACCGCCAAGGCGGCCTACGACCTCGTCACCAAGCATCTCGGCAAGAAGCCGGTCGTCGCCGTGGTCTACAGCCACTCGCACGTCGACCACTACGGCGGCGTGCGCGGCATCGTCGACGAGAAGGACGTCAAGGCGAGGCAAGGTGCAGATCATCGCGCCGGAGCATTTCACCGAGCACGCGGTCAGCGAGAACGTGATCGCCGGCAACGCCATGAGCCGCCGCGCGATCTACATGTACGGCGCGCTGCTGCCGCGCAACGCGCAGGGCGGCGTCAACGGCGGGCTCGGCCAGACCACCTCGACCGGCACCGCGACGCTGATCGAGCCGACCGACACATCACGAAGACCGGCGAGGAGGTCACGATCGACGGCGTGAAGATGGTGTTCCAGATGACGCCGGGCACCGAGGCGCCGGCCGAGATGAACACCTACTTCCCGCAGTTCAAGGCGATGTGGATGGCGGAGAACTCCACCAACACGCTGCACAACATCCTGACGCTGCGCGGCGCGCAGGTGCGCGATCCGCTGAAGTGGGCGAGCTACCTGAACGAGACGATCGACCTCTACGGCACGAAGGTCGAGGTCAAGTTCCAGAGCCACCACTGGCCGATGTGGGGCAACGCGCAAGATCATCGACTACTGGAAGAAGCAGCGCGACCTCTACAAGTACATCCACGACCAGTCGGTGAACCTGATGAACAAGGGCTACACCGGCATCGAGATCTCCGAAGATGATCAAGCTGCCGCCGGAGCTCGACCAGCAGTGGTACAACCGCGGCTACTACGGCACGCTGCGCCACAACTCCCGCGCGGTCTACCAGCGCTACATGGGCTGGTACGACGGCAACCCGTCGACCTCGACAACCTGCCGCCCGAAGCCGGCGGCGAAGAAGTACGTCGAGTACATGGGCGGCGAGGCCGCGGTCCTGCAAGGCGCAAGGCCGACTTCGACAAGGGCGAGTACCGCTGGGTCGCCGAGGCGCTGAAGCACGTCGTCTTCGCCGACCCGAACAACAAGGACGGCAAGGAGCTGCTCGCCGACACCTACGAGCAGCTGGGCTACCAGGCCGAGTCCGGTCCGTGGCGCTCGGTGTACCTGCAGGGCGCCTACGAACTGCGCAACGGCGTGCCGAGCGCAGGCGGCATCAACACGGCGAGCCCGGACACGATCAAGGCGATGCCGCCGGAGATGCTGTTCGACTACTTCGCCGTGCGGCTGAACGGCCCGAAGGCGGCCGGGCAAGAAGATCGCGCTCAACATCGACTTCACCGACCTGAAGAAGCAGTACGCGCTGATGGTCGAGAACGCGGTGCTCAACTACGGCGAAGCCGGTCGCCAAGGCCGACGCCAAGATCACGCATGACCAAGGCGACGCTCGATCGCGATCCAGCTCAGGGAGATCACGCTCGAGCAGGCGATCACGTCGGGCGACCTGAAGGTCGAGGGCAAGCGCGAAGCGTTCGCGGAGTTCATCGGGCTGCTCGACACCTTCCCGTTCTGGTTCAACATCGTCACGCCGTGATGCGATCCGCGGTATCCGCAAGTAATGGCGTGGGGACAGGTTGCTCTTCTTGAACTCACCGTGCATTGCGCGGTGAGCTTCGATGAAGGGCAACCTGTCCCCATGCCGAATTTTTTCAGGTCCGCGCGGCGATGTAGGCCTTGAGCGCCTCGGCATCGACGCCCATCACGTCGAAGCGCTGCGGCAGGTCCTCGATGCCCTCGAAGCCCGGCCGGGCGCGCGGGCGGCTCGCCCAGCGCCTCGACGATCGTCGCCTCGAACTTGGCCGGCAGCGCGGTCTCGAGGCAGATCATCGGGTAGCGCGGCTCGCGGTGGCGCTGCGCCGATGCTTCACGCCGTCGGCGGTGTGCGGGTCGATCACCACGCCGTAGTCCTTCTTCACGCGGCGGATGGTCTCGATGCGGTCCTCGTGCAGGCTGCGGCCGGAGACGAAGCCCGAGTCCTCCTCGATCTTCTCCCAGGCCCGGTCGGTGGAGAGGTCGAAGCCGCCCTTCTCCTCGATCTGCTGCCACAGCCACGCGACCTTGTCGCCGTCCTGGTCGACCATGTCCCAGATGAAGCGCTCGAAGTTGGAGGCCTTGGAGATGTCCATGGAGGGCGTCGAGGTCGCGTGCGTCTCGGCGGCCTTGCGCGGACGGTAGCGGCCGGTGCGGAAGAACTCGTCCAGCACGTCGTTCTCGTTGGTCGCCAGCACCAGGCGGCGGATCGGCAGGCCCATGCGCTTGGCGACGTGGCCGGCGAAGATGTTGCCGAAGTTGCCCGAGGGCACGGCGAAGGAGACCTGCTCGTCGTTGGAGCGCGTGGCGGCGAAGTAGCCCTTGAAGTAGTAGACCACCTGCGCCACGACGCGCGCCCAGTTGATCGAGTTCACCGCGCCGAGGCGATGCTCCTCCTTGAAGCGCGCGTCGGCGTTCACGGCCTTCACGAGGTCCTGGCAGTCGTCGAAGACGCCCTCGATGGCGATGTTGAAGATGTTGGCGTCCTGCCAGCGAGTACATCTGCGCGCGCTGGAACGGGCTCATGCGCCCGTGCGGCGAGAGCATGAAGACCTTCACGCGCGGCCTTGCCCTTCAGCGCGTGCTCGGCCGCGGAGCCGGTGTCGCCGCTGGTGGCGCCGAGGATGTTGAGCTCCCGGCCCTGCTTCGCGAGCACGTGCTCGAAGAGGTTGCCGAGCAGCTGCATCGCGATGTCCTTGAACGCGAGCGTCGGCCCGTTGGAGCAGGCGAGCAGGTGCAGGTTGTGCTCGAGCGTCCTGAGCGGCGTGATCTCGGGCGTGCCGAAGATCTCCTTCGTGTAGGTCTTCTCGACGATGGCCTTCAGCTCCGCGCCGGGGAAGTCGTCGGCGAAGAAGCGCAGGATCTCGAAGGCGAGCTGCGGATAGGCGAGGTCGCGCATCGCGTCGAGCTTCGGGCGCATGACGCGCGGCCACTGCTCGGGCACCGCGAGCCCGCCGTCGGAGGCCAGGCCCTCGAGCAGGATGTCGGTGAAGGTCTGCTCGGCGGCGTGGCCGCGCGTGCTTAGGTACTTCACAGCAGTTCTTCGAGCCGGATGCGCACCACCGGCACCGGGATCGTCGGCAGCGCCTCGATGCGCGCGGATGGCCGCGTTGATGTCCTTCTCGCGCGTGACGTGCGTGAGGATCACCACGTCCACCTGCTCCTCGCCCTCGCCCGCCTCCTTCTGGAAGATGGCGTCGATGGAGATGTGGCGGTCGGCGCAGATGCGCGTCACGTCGGCGAGCACGCCGGGACGGTCGAGCGCGCGCAGGCGCAGGTAGTAGGCCGTCTGCACCTCCTCCATCGGCAGGATGGGGGTGTCGGAGAGGCGGTCGGGCTGGAAGGCGAGGTGCGGCACGCGGTGCTCCGGGTCGGCGGTCGCCATGCGCGTGACGTCCACGAGGTCGGCCACCACCGCGCTCGCCGTGGCTTCGGCGCCGGCGCCGCGGCCGTAGTAGAGCGTCGGGCCGACGGCGTCGCCCTTGACGAGGATCGCGTTCATCACGCCCTCGACGTTGGCGATGAGGCGGCGCGCCGGGACGAGCGTGGGATGCACGCGCAGCTCGATGCCCCTGCTCCGTGCGCCGCGAGATGCCGAGCAGCTTGATGCGGTAGCCCAGCCCCTCGGCGTACTTGATGTCGATGGCGGTGAGCTTGCCGATGCCCTCGGTGTAGGCCTTGTCGAACTGCATCGGGATGCCGAAGGCGATCGCGGCGAGGATGGTGAGCTTGTGCGCGGCGTCGATGCCGTCGATGTCGAAGGCGGGATCGGCCTCGGCGTAGCCCAGGCGCTGCGCCTCGGCGAGCACCACGTCGAAGGGCAGCCCCTTGTCGCGCATCTCCGAGAGGATGTAGTTGCAGGTGCCGTTGATGATCCCGGCGATCCACTCGATGCGGTTGGCGGTGAGGCCCTCGCGGATCGCCTTGATGATCGGCATGCCGCCGCCCACCGCCGCCTCGAAGGCGACCATCACGCCCTTCGCTGGGCCGCGCGCGAAGATCTCGTTGCCGTGCTTCGCGAGCAGCGCCTTGTTGGCGGTGACCACGTGCTTGCCGTTGGCGATCGCCGCCAGGACGAGCTCGCGGGCGCGCGTCTCGCCGCCGATCAGCTCGACGACGATGTCGATGTCCGGATGCGCGACCAGCTTCGCGGGATCGGCCACCAGCTCGATGCCCTCGAGGCTCATCGCGCGCGGCTTGGCGAGGTCGCGCGCGCTCGAGGCCATCGCGACCACGATCTCGCGGCCGGCGCGGCGCGCGATCTCCTCGCGGTTGCGGCGCAGCACCTCGATGGTGCCGCCGCCCACGGTGCCCAGGCCCAGCAGGCCGACGCGGATCGGTTTCATGCGATGGGCTTCGGAAGTGGAAGGCGGTGACCACCAGGCCTTCGCGGAAATAGAACTTGTGCGCCTGCGTGCGCTGCGTGCCGGAATCGAGCGCGAAGGTGTCGCAGCGCGCGCTCGCGGCACAGCGCGCTCCATGTAGGCGATCATGGCCTTGCCCACGCCCTTCGAGCGCTTCGTCTCGTCGGTGACGAGGTCGTCGCAGTAGAGCTCGCGGCCGCTGTAGGTCTTCTCGATCACGCGGAAGACCGTGAGGCCGACGACCTTGCCGCTCGGACGACGGCCACCGCCATCTCCGCACCGCTCGCGAACACCTCCCTCATGCGGCCGGCGTAGTCGGCCGGCAGGTTGGCGCGCAGCTGCCGGTGGACCGCTTCGGCGGCGGCGAGGAGTTCCGGCGCGACGACCGCGCCCTGCGCGTCGGTGACCGCGACCACGTTCATGCGCTGCCCGTCCTTGCGGAACATCTCCTTGATGCCGCGCACCGCCTGGCGCGTGCGGTTCTCGTTCTCGATCAGCGCGATGCGCACGTGGTCGTCGCCGTAGTCGCCGAAGCCGATGCCGGGCGACACCGCGACCTTGGCGTCCCGGAGCAGCTTCTTCGCGAACTCGATCGAGCCCATGCCGCGCGTAGGGCTCGGGAATCTTCGCCCAGACGTACATCGAGGCCTTGGGGTTCTCCACCATCCAGCCGGCCTCGTGCAGGCCCTTCACCATCACGTCGCGGCGGCTCTGGTACTTGCGCGCGGATCTCCTCGACGCAGTCCTGCGGCCCTTCCAGCGCGGCGATCGCCGCGACCTGCAGCGGCGTGAAGGTGCCGTAGTCGTGGTAGCTCTTGATGCGCGCCAGCGCGTTCACGAGGTCCTTGTTGCCGACCATGAAGCCGATGCGCCAGCCGGCCATGTTGTAGCTCTTCGACATGGTGAAGAACTCCACCGCGACGTCGCGCGCGCCCGGCACCTGCATGATCGAGGGCGCCTTCCAGCCGTCGAAGGTGATGTCGGCATAGGCGAGGTCGTGCACCACGAGGATGTCGTGCTGCTTGGCGAGCGCGATCACGCGCTCGAAGAACTCCAGCTCCACGCACTGCGCCGTGGGGTTCGAGGGAAAGCCGATGATCAGCATCTTGGGCTTCGGGAACAGCTCGCCGATGGCGCGCTCCAGCTCGGCGAAGAAGTCCACGCCCGGGGTCATGCGCACCGAGCGGATGTCGGCGCCGGCGATGATGGCGCCGTAGATGTGGATCGGGTAGCTCGGGTTGGGCACCAGCACCGTGTCGCCGCGGTCCAGGGTGGCGAGCATCAGGTGCGCGAGGCCTTCCTTGGAGCCGATGGTGACGATGGCCTCGGTGTCCGGGTCGAAGTCCACGTCCCAGCGGCGCTTGTACCACTGGCAGATGGCGCGGCGCAGGCGCGGGATGCCCTTGGAGACCGAGTAGCCGTGCGTGTCCTCGCGCTGCGCCACCTCGACCAGCTTGTCGACGATGTGCCGGGGCGTGGGCCCGTCGGGGTTGCCCATCGACAGGTCGATGATGTCCTCGCCCGCGCGGCGGGCGGCCATCTTCAGCTCGTTGGTGATGTTGAAGACGTAGGGCGGGAGGCGCTTGATGCGGGAGAAATCCGGCGACATGGGGACTCGGTTCGGGTGGGCTGGCGTGCAGGCGGGATTGCTGCGCCGCAATAACCATCATTCTAGCGGGGGCACCGAGGCGCGGGCAATCGCGTCGCGCCCGCGTCGACGGCCGGCGATCTACTGCGGCCCCTGCGCTCCCAGCACGAGTTCCCCCGCCACCGTCGGAATGACCTGTCCGCCGATGTCGATGACGGGGCCGCCGCCGGCCCTGCGCGCGCGCAGGCGGACGAGCGACGGCCGGCGCACCTCGTGCCCCTGCTCGATGCGCAGGTCGAGGTCCCCGGCCCCGAGGAGCCCGTGTTCCAGCAGGTAGGCGCCGAGGAAGGCGGCCCCGTTGCCCGTGGCGGGATCCTCGCGCACCCCGTTGGCCTCGAAGAAGAAGCGTGCGCTCAGGTCGTTGCCGCGCTCCCGGGTTTCCGTGCAGAACAGGTAGACGAGCGGCGGGAAGCCCTCTTCCGCCAGCGGCGCATAGGCCGCCAGGTCGAGGCGGCAGCGCCGCAGGGCTGCGAGCGAGCGCAGCGGCACGATCACCGCCGCCGTGCCCGCGCTCGCCTGCCGGACCGGAGCGCGTGCGTCGATGTCGTCGGGCGCGATCCCGAGCGCGGCGGCGATGCGTTCGCGGGAGCATGCCGGGCCGAGCCGGACGGCCGGGGCGCGAAACCAGGCCAGTTCCCCGCCCGTGGCGCCCTGCTCGAAAGTCACGGGGACCTGCCCGATGGCGAGATTCAGCCGCACGGGGTCCGCCGAGCGCCCGCCGAGGCTGTGGCGAAGCACCCAGGCAGTGCCCAGGATGGGGTGTCCGGCAAAGTCGATCTCGCGCGCCGGCGTGAAGATGCGCACGCGATGGCCGCCGTCGTCCGCCGGATGCAGTCCCACGAAGGTCGTCTCGGAGTAGTTGGCCTCCGCGGCGATCAGTTGCATCGTCGCATCCGGAAGGCCGTCGCCACCGACGACGACCGCGAGCGGGTTGCCGCAGTAGGCGCGCTCCGCGAAGACGTCGACGATGTGGAAGCGCGGCGTCAAGCTGGCCACGACCGGTGGCACCAGGCCGGCTTCACAGGCCGAGGTCGGACAGCGAGGGATGATCGTCGGGACGCCGGCCGAGCGGCCAGTGGTACTTGCGGTCCGCCGCGCGGATGGGCAGGTCGTTGATGCTGGCGATGCGCCGCTGCATGAAGCCGTTCGGGTCGAACTCCCAGTTCTCGTTGCCGTAGGAGCGGAACCAGTTGCCGGAGTCGTCGTGCCACTCGTAGGCGAAGCGCACCGCGATGCGGTTGCCCTGGCACGCCCAGAGTTCCTTGATGAGCCGGTAATCCAGCTCCCTCGCCCACTTGCGGGTGAGGAACTCGACGATCGTCGCGCGCCCCGTGAGGAACTCGGCGCGATTGCGCCAGACGCTGTCGGGGGTATAGGCGAGCGATACCCGGACCGGATCCCGGGTGTTCCACGCGTCCTCCGCCAGGCGGACCTTCTGCGCCGCGGTCACGGCGTCGAAAGGCGGCAACGGAGGTCTGGGATTTTCGCTCTGGCTCATCGTGGCGGTCCTCGTCATCTGCCCGGCCGGGGCAAGGGTCCGCGCACGTTAACGCGAAGCCACCGCAGCGACAAGGCTACCGGGAGTGGATAACGGATTCCTATGGAGTGAATCGGAAATGCGTCATGGACAGTGGCAGGCGGCCGGGCGAATACTCGCCGTCTCCGGAGGTGAAGATTGGTTGCCCGCGACCCGCACCGCTTCGTGAACGAACTCGACGCGACCTCGGTCGGGCGCATCATGGCCCGCCTGGAAAGTCGCGCCAGGGATCCGGTCTTCACCAGGCTGTTCGAAAAATATGCCGAGCATCTGGCCGTGCGCCAGTCCGCCCGCGTGCTGGAAGTCGGATGCGGCACCGGTGCGACGACCCGCCTGCTGGCGCGTCGCGCGGACTTTTCCGGAACGGCGACCGGCGTCGACCACGGCGCCACGTTCATCGAGGAGGCGCGCAAGCTGGCCGCGGCCGAAGGCGTCGACGACCGTGTCGACTTCCGGGTCGGCGATGCGCACGCCCTGGATTTTCCCGATGCGTCTTTCGACGCGGCGTTCGCGCACACGCTGATCAGCCACGTCGCGGACCCGAAGACGGTCCTGCGCGAGATGGTCCGCGTCGTGCGCCCGGGCGGAATCGTGGCCGTCTTCGACGGCGACTATTCCTCGCTCACGTTCGCCCTCCCCGACTACGAGTTCGGCCGCGTCATGGACGTGGCCCTGGCGACGGCCAGCTTCAACAACCCGCGCATCATGCGGGACCTGCCGCGGCTGCTGCCGCAACTGGGGCTGCGCATGAAGGCCGCCTGGGGCGACGCGGTGGCCGAGATCGGGCGGGCGAGCTACTTCCGGTCGTTTGCGGAGACCTACGCGCCATTCGTCGCCAGGGCCGGGCTGCTGCCGGCAGGGACGGCGGAGTCGTGGCTCGCCGCGCAGCTGCTTTCCATGCAGGAGGGGACCTTCTTCGCCTCCTGCAACTACTACACCTACATCGCGGTCAGGTCCTGACTTCGCCGCCGCCCGGACGCGGCGCCTCGTACGACTTCTTCGCCGCCGCGAAGACCTTCTTCCTGCGGTCGCACGAATCCGCCTTGGGACAGGGTTGCGCGCCCTTTTCGGGGGTCACCGGACAGCGGCTGAAGTTCCACGTGGCCGCCAGGTTCACGAAGGCCTGGCAGGACGGGCTGCGGTAGGCGCCCTTGGCGCAGACCAGTGCGATGGTGTGGTGCGGCAATTCCCTTTGCAGCGGCACGGCGCGCAGCCGCGGCTGGGTGCAGGCGATGGTCGTGGGCAGGACCGTCACCATGCGGCCCAGGCTCACCGCCTGCACGATCATGTTGAGCGAGTTCGACTCCAGCGAGATGCGCGGCGTGATGCCCTTCTCGAGGCAGTACAGGTCGAAATGGCGGCGCAGGGCGAAGTTGGAATTGAGCAGCACCATGGGCTCGGTCTCGAAGACCTTCGGGCTAACCGGCTTGCGCTGCCCGGCCAGCACGTGCGAATCGCCGACCGCCAGGCTCAGCGGCTCCATGAACAGCGCCTGCATCTCGATCTTGCCCGACCAGGCGTCGACGGACGGCAGGTGCGTGAAGGCGATGCCGACGTCGATGTTGTTCTCCGCCACACCCGCCTCGATCATGTCCTGGGACATCTCCATGGCGCGGATGCTGATGCCCGGATAGCGTGCGCCGTACTCCTCCAGCAGCGTGGTCGTCAGGTACTCGGTGACCGGGGTCATCCCGAGGCGCAGGAACCCGCGGCTCAGGTCCGCCACCTCGCCGACGGCCCGCTTGCCCGCGTCCAGCTCGTCGAGGGCGCGGCGGGCGTGGTGCAGGTAGACCTGCCCGGCATCGGTGAGCAGCACCACGCGTCCGGACCGGTCGAGGAGCTGGATGCCCAGCGCCTCCTCGAGGTGCTTGATCTGCTGCGAGAGCGTCGGTTGCGAGACGCACAGCGCATCGGCCGCGCGCGTGAAGCTCCGGTGCTCCGCGACCGCGAGCAGGTAGCGGATCGAACGCGGGAACATCAGCTTGGATTGCATCGTCGTCTGGCGGTCGGCTTTCCATAGGATATTACTATGGGGGGAATCCAAAAATACACATGGACAGCTATAAAACCCTCCAACAGAATCAGCCGGCAAGTTCGTTCCACCTGACTTGCAGGCCAACCACCCAGGGAGGAGAAGTCCAGCCATGTCATCCAGTACCAGAGACCAAGTGCTGCGGCATCTGCAGGCGGTCGTCGAGATCCAGCCGCCGGTCCAGAAAACGGGCAAGGCGCCGTATCCCACGGACATCACCCACGAGCTGTTCCGGGCCTACACCCGATCGCCCCACGACGTCGGCGGCGAGGTCGATGTTCCCTGTGAATGGACCGAGGAGGAAGGCGAGGCCTGGGGCTACCGGGCCTACGTCACCACCGAATGCCTGGCCTGGCGTGGCGTCTGGTGCGCGGAGGAACGGCGCCGCATGCAGAACGTCGACCTGGGCACCTCCCAGTACCTGGGCCTGCCCTACTACGGCCGCTGGCTCCTGTCCGCCGCCCGCGTGCTGGTGGACAAGAAGCACTGCACGCTGACCGAACTCATCAACAAAATCGACGAGGTGAAAAAGCGCCATGAGCCACGATGACCGCACCCACCACGCCACGATAGCCACCGGCAAGGGCGACCCGCAGTGCTTCAAGGGCACGGCCGGCGTCCCGCCCAAGTTCAAGGTGGGCCAGCGCGTGCGCATCAAGGACCTGCCGGACGTCTTCTATACCCGCTGCCAGGTCTACACCCGCGGCGCGGAGGGAGTCGTGAGCGTGGTCACCCACGAGAGCCCGGCACCCGAGGACGAGGCCTGGGGCCACGTCGACCATTCCGAGTGGTTCTACATCGTGCGTTTCAAGCAGAAGGACCTCTGGCCCGAGTATCCCGAGGCGTTCGCCAACGACACGCTGCAGTCCGAGTTTTCCGAGCGCTGGCTCGAGCCGGCATGACCGGACCGACAAACCGATACCGCACCAGGAGGTGACAGAAGATGTCGAACGATCACGATCATGACCACGGACACGGGCACGGACATCGTCCCCCGGCACCGATGGTCGAGGAAATCAGCGACTTCGAGGCACTCGAGATCGCCGTGCGCGAGCTGTCCATCGAGAAGGGGCTGTTCACCGCGGAAGACCACCGCCGCTTCACGGAATTCGCCGAGCACATCGGGCCGACCCCGGCCGGGCGCATGGTGGCCAAGGCCTGGCTCGATCCCGCTTACAAGAAGCTCTGCCTGACGGATGCCATCAAGGCGAGCCTGGCGGTGGGCGTGGACTGGCTGAACCCGACCGGGTTCGGCACGCCGAGCGACTACACCGACCTGCGCGTGCTGGAAGACACGCCCACGCTGCACCACGTGGTCGTCTGCACGCTTTGCTCCTGCTATCCGCGCCCGATCCTGGGCTTCCAGCCGGAGTGGTACCGCACCCCGAACTACCGCCGCCGCCTCGTGCGCTGGCCGCGTCAGGTGCTGGCCGAGTTCGGCCTGACCCTCCCCGCGGAAATGGATGTCCGGGTCGAGGACTCGAACCAGAAGTGCCGTTTCATCGTGATGCCGACGCGCCCCGCCGGCACCGATGGCTGGACCGAGGACCAGTTGACCGAGATCGTGACGCGCGATTGCCTGATCGGCGTAGCGCTGCCCAAGCCCGGCATGACGACCAACCTGAAGCTGCCCGTGCATCGGGCGAAGAACCCCCCGGCGCACCACTAGGAGCGGACCATGAGCGATTCTGGGAAGACGAACGCCCCCGCGGGGGCGACCCCCGAAGGGGCGAACTGGACCCCGGTTGCGTTGCTGGAGGAAATCAAGCAGCACGGCCGGGTCTGGGAGGATCTCGCGAGCCAGTACGGCGTGACCAACCCCGACCCGCCCTGGAAGACCAGCCTCGAGGGCATGTGCGAGGTCCTTGGCGGCAACACTTGCGCGACGGCGACCCAGCTCGACCATCAATGGCTGGACGGCAAGGTCGACCGTGGTGCCGTGGAAAACGCCGTGGCGCTGCCGGCCCTGGAGCGGCGTTGGGAAGAGGACGAGCTGTCCGAGACGATCTACAAGGACGTCCCCTTTCCCGAGCGGCAGCTCCTGGCGCTCACCCACTCCCTGATCAAGCGGGGCCTGGTGAGCGAGGACGACATCGCCCGGCGGATGAAGCAGGTCCACGAACGGCTCAACGCCAGGTGAGCATCGCCCCTGCCCCGGAGGGCTGATCGGTGTCCATACGCGGCGTGCGTCTCAACATCCAGGACCTGAGCTATCGCTACAGCACGCGCGGCCAGCCCACCTTCACCGAACTGAACCTCCAGGCGAAACCCGGAGAGGCGCTCGCCATCATCGGCCGCTCGGGGTGCGGGAAGTCGACCCTGCTGCACATCATCGCCGGCCTCCTGCGGCCCGCCGGCGGCTCGATCCATCTCGACGAGACCAGGGTCGAGGGCCCGTCGTCGCGCTGGGTGATGATGTTCCAGGCCCCGCACCTCTTCCCCTGGATGAAGGTGGCGCAGAACGTGGGCGTCGGCCTGGGCTTCGCCCACTGGCCGGAGAAGGAAATGAAGGAGCGCGTGGCCGAGGCGTTGCGGCTGGTCGAGCTGACCGATTACGCCGAAACCAACGTGCAGGATCTCTCCGGCGGCCAGCAACAGCGCGTCGCCCTTGCGCGCTCCCTGGTGATGGAGCCGGAACTGCTGCTGCTCGACGAGCCGTTTTCCGCGCTCGACGCGTTCACGCGCGCCTCGCTGCAGCGCGACGTCCGCTCGATCGCCAAGCGCCTCGGCTTCAACCTCATCATCGTGACGCACGACATCGATGAAGCCGTGATCATGGCCGACCGCGCGGTGATCATGGCCGGCGCACCCGGCAAGATCAAGGACGAGATCGAGGTCCCGCTGCCCGACCCGCGGCAGCGGCAGGATCCCGCCGTGCAGGCGATGCGCGCGCGGCTGATGGACGCCTTCCACACGGCGGCGGGCAAGCCGGCCCAGGACGAGGAGGCGGCCCAGGGCAATGGCGAGGATGCGGCGGTGGCGGCGTCCATTCCCTGAGGCGGGAGGCGGGCGACTCGATCGTTGGCGATGGTGGTTTCTTCGGCGCAGCACCGGCCCCGTGCCGGCTAACCAGTAAAGAGGAGCTCTGCATGAAGATCTGGAACGAGCAGGAGCAGGACCATCCGAGCGCACTGGTGCACGTGGACGGATGCCGGTGCACCGGCTGCGCCCCCGAGACGATCCCGGACGACCCGATCAAGCGCCTGATGCCCACGAACCCGGACATTGCCGAAGGCATGACGGACCCGCGCCTCGCGCTCAACTACGACTCGCGCTTCAGCTCGATCCTCGGCACGGGCGTCAACCGGCGCGACCTGCTGAAGATGGGAACCCTCGCGGCCCTCGGCAGCCTCTTCCCGACCGCCGCCACCTTCGCGCAGGAGAAGAAGTTCGACCCGGTGGTGAAGATCGGCTACCTGCCGATCACGGACGCCGGCGCGCTGCTGGTCGCGCACGAAATGGGCTTCTTCAAGAAGGAGGGCCTCGACTCCGCGCCGCCGACGCTTGATCCGCGGCTGGTCGCCGCTGGTCGAGGCCTTCTCCGTCGCACCGCTTCAACCTGGCGCACCTGCTGATCCCGATCCCGATCTGGATGCGCTACAACAACAAGTTCCCGATCAAGATCGTGGCCTGGAACCACACCAACGGCTCCGGCATCGTCGTGCACAAGGACGCCGGCATCAACTCGGCGAAGGACCTCGGCGGCAAGCAGTTCGCGGTGCCCTTCTGGTACTCGATCCACAACATCATCTCGCAGAAGGTCATGCGCGAGGCCGGCATCACCCCGGTGATCAAGCCGCAGGACGCGAAGCTCGCGCCCAACGAGTGCAACTTCATCGTGCTGCAGCCGCCGGACATGCCGCCGGCGCTGGCCGCCAAGACGATCGACGGCTATTTCGTCGCGGAGCCCTTCAACGCCCTGGGCGAACTGCGGGCCGGCGGCAAGCTGCTGCGCTTCACCGGCGACGTCTGGAAGGGCCACCCCTGCTGCGTGGTGGTGCATGCACGAGGCGGACACGATGGACCCGGCGCGCGCGGCCTGGGCGCAGGGCGTGCTCAATGCCGTCGTCAAGGCGCAGATCCACCTGGTCGAGAACCGCGCGGCCATGGCGGAAATGCTCTCCAAGGACGGCAAGGGCTACCTGCCCTTCCCCAAGGAAGTGGTCGAGCGCGCGATGATGCTCTACGACATCCCCTACCCCGGCAACGCGGAGGCGATCAAGCACAAGGACTGGGGCAACGACCGCATCAACTTCCAGGGCTGGCCGTACCCCTCGGCCACCGAGCTGGTCGTGAACGACATGAAGAAGACGGTGATCACGGGCGACGCGGCATTCCTCGACAAGCTGACTCCCGAGACCGTCGCCGAGCGACCTGGTCAACTACACCTTCATCAAGAAGGCGCTGGAAGCCAACCCGAAGTGGAAGAACGACCGCAGCGTGCCGAAGACGGGCGACCCGTACACGCGCACCGAAACCGTCGTGAGTCTAGAGCGGGGAAGCCCTGGCCGCCGACGCGCAACAGTTGAGGAGCCCGGTGTCGCCGACGCGGCGACGCGGGGCGCCTTCAACTTCGTCGCCGGGCTCGCGATCTTCGCGGCGCTCTGGTGGCTGGGCGGGTACTTCATCGCCAGGAACCCGCAGACGGCGAGTTTTGCCGGCTTCGGGCTCTTCCAGACCCTGGCGGCGTTTCCGGAGACTGTGGAGGCCGGCAAGCTGCAAAGCGCGATCTACGCGAGCGGCATGCGCCTCGCCGCCGGGATGGCCATCGCCATCGCCCTGGGCGTGCCGATCGGCATCCTCATGGGGCGGATCCAGTTGTTCCGCGACCTGAGCAACTCCGCCTTCCAGTTCCTGCGCATGGTGAGCCCGCTGTCGTGGATGCCGATCGCGGTGCTGGTGTTCTCCTCGTGGGACGGCTCGATCGTGTTCCTGGTGGCGATCGCTTCGGTGTGGTCGGTGATCTTCTCCACGGCCGCGGGCCTGGCCAAGGTCGATCCGGCCTGGTTCAAGGTGGCGCGCAATCTCGGCGCCACGCCGCTGCAGATGCTCACGCAGATCATCCTGCCGGCCATCGCCTTCGACATCGTCACCGGTATCCGCCTGGCACTCGGCGTGGCCTGGGTGGTGCTGGTCCCCGCGGAACTGCTCGGCGTGACCTCGGGCCTGGGCTATGCCATCAAGGATGCGCGGGAGACCCTCTCCTACGACCACCTCACCGCGATGGTGCTCACCATCGGCTTCATCGGCTACGCACTCGACTCCTGCTGCGCACTCCTGATCAGGCGCTACAGCTGGCACCGGGGGGACGCCTGATGCCCCGCCGGTCGCACCACCCGGGTTCGCTGCCGTGAGCGGCGGCGCAGCCATCGCTGCGACGGCCGCAGCCGCGCCGGCGCAGCGTCCCTCGATGTTCGCGGGCCTGCCGTACAACGTCGCCACCTTTCTCGGCGGGCTCGCGATCCTGTTCGGCCTTTGGGGGGCCTCGACGTATGCCCTGTCGCTCAACCCCGCGACCTCCCAGTTCGCGAGCTTCGGCCCCATCCCGGCCTTCAAGGCCACCTGGGCGATGCTCGGGAACGGCCACATCCAGAAGGCCCTTTTTTCCAGCGGCTACCGCCTGGCCGCCGGCCTCGGAATCGCCATTGCCGTCGGCGTGCCGATCGGCATCCTCATCGGCCGCAGCCGCCGCTTCCGCGAGCTGAGCAACTCGCCGTTCCAGCTGATGCGCATGATCAGCCCGCTCTCCTGGGAGCCGATCGCGGTCATCGTCTTCGCGGGCTGGGACACGGCGATCATTTTCCTGGTGGCCATCGCCGCGGTCTGGCCCGTCATGTTCTCCACGGCCGCCGGCCTGTCGAAGGTCGACCCGGCGTGGTTCAAGGTGGCGCGCAACCTCGGCGCGAAGCCCTGGCAGGTCGTCACCCGGATCATCATCCCGGCGATCGCCTTCGATGTGCTCACGGGCATCCGCCTCGCACTCGGGGTCGCCTGGGTCGTGCTCGTACCGGCCGAGTTCCTCGGCGTGCGCTCGGGCCTGGGCTACACGATCGAGGACGCGCGCGAGACTCTCGAATACGACCACCTGATGGCGATGCTGCTGGTCATCGGAGCGGTCGGCTACGCGCTCGACAGCGCCCTCCTCGCGCTGATCAAGCGCTACAGCTGGCACCGCTAGCGGTGAGTCTTCCAGCCCGAATGCAAGTGAACTGACCAGGAAGGAATCGGCTGCCCATGGCGAGGAAGATCCAGATCGTGTGCGTTTCCGGAACGCGCGAGAAGCTGCAGATGGCGGCGATGATCGCCTCCGTTTCCGCGGCCACCGGGGACGAGGTCTCCGTGTTCTTCTCGATGAATGCCCTGCTCTACTTCGTCCAGGGCCACGCCGGCGAGCCCCCCGCGGAAGGCGAGTTCGGCAAGCTCATGGACGACAAGGGCGTGCCGCCTTTCCGGCAGCTCTTCCAGCAGGCCGCCGACCTGGGCGACGCCAAGCTCCTGCCTTGCTCCATGGCGATCGACCTGCTGCGGATCACCAAGGACAGGCTCGACCCGGCATTCGGCCCGCCGACGGGATTGACGAAGTTCCTGGGCGACGCCGAAGGCGCCCAGCTGCTGACGTTCTAGAGCGCGAAAGCGACCGACCGCAATTTCCGGCAAGGAGCCCTGACATGAGTGAAACCAAGACCGTCGACGCGCGCAACACCTTCTGCCCGGGGCCGCTCATGGAGCTGATCAGCTACATGAAGCACGCCCAGGTCGGCGACGTGATCGAGCTGCTTTCGACCGACACGGGTTCCGCCAACGACATCCCCGAGTGGGCGAAGAAGGTGGGGCACGAGATGCTCAGCATCGAGCAGGCCGGCGACACGTGGCACATCAAGGTGCGCAAGACCAAGTAGCCCGCGGGCGCGGGACGACCGCGGAAAACGGCCGGCAGGCTCGCGGCAGCAACGGACAGGAGAATGCAATGAGAATCCTCGTAGTGGGTGGCGGCACCGCCGGCACGATCGTCGCCAACAACCTCGCGCGCCGGCTCACCGCCGAGTGCCGCACCGGCAAGGTGCGGATCACGATGCTGTCGGCCTCCGACCGCCACATGTACCAGCCCGGCCTCCTCTACGTCGCCTTCGGGCAGATGACGCCGGACCAGCTCTACCGCGACCAGGCGGGCCTCCTCGAGCCCTGCATCGACTTCCACGTCGATCCGGTGAAGCAGTTCCTGCTGAAGGAGAACAAGGTCCGGTGCGAGAGCGGCAAGGTGCACGAGTACGACACGCTGGTGATCGCGACCGGCTCGCGCATGGTGCCGCAGGAAACGCCGGGCATGGAGGAAGGCGCCGAGTTCTTCTATACCGAGGCGAGCGCGGTCAAGCTGTACAAGAAGCTGCGCGAGTTCCAGGGCGGCAAGGTGGCCGTCGCCGTCGGCGTGCCGCACAAGTGCCCGATCGCGCCGGTGGAAGTGATGTTCTCGCTGCACGACTACTTCAAGGCGCGCGGCATCCGCGACAAGGTGACGCTCAAGTACCACTACCCGATCAACCGGCTGCACACGATCGAGAACGTGGCCAAGTGGGCCAAGCCCGAGTTCGACCGCATCGGCATCGAGTACGAGACGCTCTTCAACATCAAGGAGATCGACGCGAAGAGCCGGATCCTCAAGAGCGAGGAAGGCACCGAGTACGCGTACGACCTGCTCATCGTCATCCCGCAGCACCGCGGCATGGAGGTGGTCGAGAACGACAACCTGGGCCAGGGCGGCTGGATTCCGACCGACCGCTACAGCCTGAAGATGAACGGCCACGACAACGTCTACGTCGTGGGCGACACCACCAACCTGCCGGTCAGCAAGACCGGCTCGGCGGCGCACTTCCAGGCCGAGGTGATCGCGGAGAATCTCGCCTCCATCATCAAGATCGGCGAGCCGGTGCGCGACTACGACGGCAAGGTGTACTGCTTCATCGAGGCCGGCCACGACCGCGCGACCTACGCGATGTTCAACTACCAGATCCCGCCCGACCTGAAACCGCCGTCCAAGCCCATGCACTGGTTCAAGCTTTCCTACAACCAGATGTACTGGACCAGCGTCCGCGGCCTACTGTGAAGAGATGACACCATGACCACCCCGACCGAAACACCCGCTGCCGCCGCGACCATCAGCGAAGGCGACATGCAGCGACTCGCCGAGTTCGCGCACCTCGTCACCTCGGCCCAGGACGCGATGTCGGACGAGATCGTCAACCGCCTCGCGGCGACCTTTTCCGAGGGCATCACGCTGCTCGACCGCCTGACGCGCAACGACGGCTTCATCCACCTCCTGCGGGAGCTCGACCGCCCGGAGAACCAGCGCTTCCTCATCTGCATGTCCAATGCCTTCACCCATGCCAGCCGCGAGCTGGCGACCTCCCCGCCGGCAGCGGGAGGCATCAGGGGCCTCCTCAAGCTGATGAGCGACCCCGGCACGCAGGAGGGGCTGCGGCTGCTGGCGATGATCGGGGCGCGCATGAGCACCAGCCTGCGCGAGGTGCACCGCAAGGGACTCTAGGCGCCCGGCATAGGCGATTTCCTATCGGGGGAATCGGAAAAACGACGTGGACACTCCCGAAGCCGTGGCACACAATTTTTCCAGATTCGCCGCGCGCCATCCTTCGCCGGGCGATCCGGGGCTACCAAGCAGCACAACTGATCAACAGGAGAGCACACATGCACATCGAACCAGGAATCGTCGAAGGCGCCAAACTGACGCTCGGCTTCGCCACCGCCGCCGGCGCGATGGGATATTCGGCCAAGCTCGCGCTGGAGACGGCGAAGCGCGACGGAGTCGCCCCTCTTGCGGTGCGCGCGCTGATCACGACCGTCCTGGTGTTCTGCTTCTTCCAGGTGCTGCCGCACTACCCGGTCGGCATCTCCGAAGTGCACTTCATCCTCGGCTCGACGCTGTTCCTGATGTTCGGCGCCGCACCTGCCGCGCTCGGCCTCGCCGCCGGGCTGCTGGTGCAGGGGCTCTTCTTCGCGCCGGCCGACCTCCCGCAGTACGGCATGAACGTGACGAGCCTCCTCGTGCCGCTCCTCGCCGTCAACGAACTGGCCCGCCGCGTCATTCCCGCGAACACCGCGTACAAGGACGTCACCTACGGCCAGGCGTTGAAGCTCTCCACCGCCTTCCAGGGCGGCGTCGTCGCCTGGGTCGGCTTCTGGGCCTTCTACGGCCAGGGCTTCGGCGCGGAAAACCTCACCAATGTCGTGGCCTTCGGCTCCGCCTACATGGGCGTGGTGCTGATCGAGCCCTTCCTCGACCTGGCCGTGCTCGCCGCAGCCAAGACGCTGCACCAGCTTGGCTGACAGCAAGGTGTTCCACGCGCGCCTCTACCAGGCTGCCGCCTGAGACTGCTTCACCCGGCCCCCGGCATCGCGCCGGGGGCTGCGCTTTGGCCGTCCTCGTCGCGGTCGGCTCCGGTCTCCTCCTCGCCTTCGCCCCGCCCGGGCGGGGAGCCGAGCCAGCGCGACCGCCGAACTCCAGGCCGAGCTGACCCGCATCTCCGAGGCTTCCGGCGGCGTGCTGGGCGTGAGCGCGCTGCATCTGGAGTCCGGAGAGCGGATCCGGTTGCGCTCCTCCGAGCGCTTTCCGATGGCGAGCACGTTCAAGGTCGCGGTCGCGATCAAGGTCCTCGACCTGGTGGACCGCGGGGCGCTGTCGCTGTCGCGCGAAGTCGACGTGGACGGCGACAACGTGAGCCCGGGCAGCGGCGAGCTCAAGGAAACCGGCGCGGGCGTGCGCAAGCCCCTGACGGTGGCGAGGCTCCTCGACTACATGCTGCGCGACAGCGACAACACGGCCACCGACCTGCTGCTGGCGATGGCCGGCGGACCGGACGCCGTGACCGCCCAGATGCGCGGATTGGGGCTGGCCGATTTCGACGTGAGCCGCCCGGCGGCCGAGCTGGTTGCGGACTCCTGGGGATACGCCTTGCCGCCGGCCGGACAGAGAAACCAACGCACGCTCGCCCAGCAGCAGAAGTCGGTGGCCGTGGCCTCGCGCGCCCGGGCGGCGGCACGCTTCCTGCAGGATCCGCGGGACACGACCACGCCCGACGCGATGGTTTTCCTCCTGCAGCAACTGCATCGCGGGAAGGCCCTCTCCCCCGCGAGCACCGAGTTGCTGCTCGACCACATGGCCAACTGCCGGACCGGCACGCGGCGGCTCAGGGGCGAACTGCCGCGCGGCACGCCGGTTGCGCACAAGACCGGGACGCTTTCCCGCGTCGCCACCAACGACGTCGGCATCGTCACGCTGCCGTGGCGGGGCGGCCACGTGGTCGTGGCGATCTTCCTCAAGGGCTCCGGAGAGCCGCTGAAGCAGCAGGAGCAGAGCATCGCCATGGCCTCGCGCAGGATCTACGACCACTACACCCGCTAGCCGGGAAAAGGCGGCCCCTCCGCCTTTCGACATATGAACGCCTGTGCATATAATGGCCCGGCCGCATTCCGGAGGAGAAAACAATGCAGAAGTCGCTCCACATCGACCCGGCGAAGTGCACCGGGTGCCTGCAGTGCGAGATGGCCTGTTCCTACGAGAACTACCAGGTCTTCAACCCCGCCAAGTCGCGCATCAAGGTCTTCGACTTCCACCACACCGGCCGCAAGGTGCCCTACACCTGCACGCAGTGCGACGAGGCCTGGTGCCTGCACGCCTGCCCGGTGGAGGCCATCAAGCTGGACGCGGCCACCGGCGCCAAGGTGGTGCTGGAAAACGTCTGCGTCGGTTGCAAGGTGTGCACCATCGCCTGCCCGTTCGGCACCGTGAACTACGTGCAGGACACCGGCAAGGTGCAGAAGTGCGACCTGTGCGGCGGCAACCCGGCCTGCGCCGAGGCGTGCCCGACGGGCGCCATCACCTACGTGGACGCCGACTGGACGGGGCTCGACCGGATGCGCCAGTGGGCAGGGAAACTCGACAACCAGCCGGCCGCCGGCAACGCGGACTGAGGGAGGCCACCATGTCCTGGGCACGCAAGATTCTTCGAGTCGACCTCGCGCAAGGGCACCTGCACGCCGGAGCCACTCAACATGGAGTGGGCGCATGCAGTACCTCGGCCAGCGCGGACTCGCCACCAAGTACTACACCGCGGAAGTCGATCCCAAGATCGATCCGCTCTCCCCCGCCAACAAGATCATCTACGCCACGGGCCCGCTCACCGGAACGATGGCCTCCACGGGCGGACGCTACTCCGTCATCACCAAGGGCCCGCTCACCGGCGCCATCGCCTGCTCCAACTCCGGCGGCTACTTCGGCGCGGAGCTGAAGATGGCCGGCTGGGACATGATCATCATCGAGGGCAAGTCGGCCAAGCCCGTCCTGCTGCACATCGCGGACGACAAGGCGGAGTTGCTGGACGCCTCCGACGTGTGGGGCAAGTCGACGTGGGACACCGAGGGGCTCTTGAAGAAGCGCTTCCAGGACCCGCAGGTGCGCATCTCGAGCATCGGCCCCGCCGGCGAGACGGGCTGCCTCTACGCGGCGGTCGTGAACGACCTGCACCGCGCGGCCGGCCGCTCGGGCGTGGGCACCGTGATGGGTTCGAAGAACCTCAAGGCCATCGCCGTGCGCGGCACCAAGGGGGTCGGCAACGTGAAGGACCCCGCCGCCTTCATGAAGGCGGTGAATGCCGCCAAGAAGGTGCTGGCGGACAACGCGGTCACCGGCCAGGGGCTGCCCAAGTTCGGCACGCAGGTGCTGATGAACGTGATCAACGAGATCGGGGCGCTGCCCACGCGCAACCACCGCGACGTGCAGTTCGACGGCGCCAAGGACATCTCGGCCGAGGCGATGCACGCGCCGCGCAAGACCGACGGCAAGGCGAACCTCGTCACCAACCAGGCCTGCTTCGGCTGCACCATCGCCTGCGGGCGCATCTCGAAGATCGACGAGTCGCACTACACGGTGGTCAACAAGCCGCAGTACTGGGGCGCCTCCGGGGGCCTGGAGTACGAGGCGGCCTGGGCGCTGGGCGCGGCCAATGGCGTGAACGACCTGGAGGCGCTCACCTACGCCAACTTCCTCGCCAACGAGGACGGCTGGGACCCGATCTCCTTCGGCGCGACCGTGGGCGCGGTGATGGAGCTCTACGAGATGGGCGTGCTGAAGAAGGAGCAGCTCGGCATCGAGGCGCCGTTCGGCTCCGCCCAGGCGCTTACCTACTTCGCCGAACAGATCGGCAAGGGAACCGGGTTCGGCAAGGAAATCGCGCAGGGTTCGAAGCGCCTTACCGCCAAGTACGGCCATCCGGACCTTTCCATGACGGTGAAGGGCCAGGAATTCCCGGCCTACGACTCGCGCGGCATCCAGGGCATGGGACTCGCCTACGCCACGTCGAATCGCGGCGCCTGCCACCTGCGCGGCTACACCGTCGCGAGCGAGGTGCTGGGCATCCCGGTGAAGACCGATCCGCTCGCGACCGAAGGCAAGGCGGGGCTGGTGAAGGCGTTCCAGGACGCGACCGCCGTGTTCGACTCCTCGGGGCTGTGCCTCTTCACGTCGTTCGCCTGGACGCTGCAGGACGTCGGCCCGCAGGTGCAGGCCGCGTGCGAAGGCGACTGGTCGCTGGAGAACCTGAACCTGGTCGGCGAGCGCATCTGGAACCTGGAGAAGGAATTCAACCTGGCCGCCGGGCTCACGAAGAAGGACGACGACCTGCCCAAGCGCCTGAAGACGGAGGCCGCGAAGACCGGCCCGGCCAAGGGGCTCGTCAACGGCATCGACAAGATGCTGCCCGAGTACTACGAGCTGCGCGGCTGGAACAAGGAAGGCGTGCCCACGGCGGAGACGCGCAAGCGCCTCGGCACGGCGGCGCTGAAGTAGGAGGCCCGCCATGCGGCACCTCATCGTCGGTAACGGCCCGGCCGGCGTGGTCGCGGCCGAGACGCTGCGCAAGCTCTCGCCCGCGGACAGCGTCACCCTGCTGGGCGACGAGCCCGGGCCGCCCTACTCGCGCATGGCCATCCCCTATCTCCTCATGGGCAACATCGCGGAGCCGGGCACGTGGCTGCGCAAGGAGGCGGGGCACTTCGAGCGCCTGGGCATCGCACTCAAGTCCGGTCGCGCGCGTTCGGTGGACACCGCCAAGCACGAGGTCGTCCTCGAGTCCGGCGAGGCGCTGCCGTGGGACAGGCTGCTCATCGCGTCGGGTTCGCGCCCGAACCGCCCGCCGATTCCCGGCATCGACCTGCCCGGCGTGCACCCGTGCTGGACGCTGGCGGATGCGAAGGCGATCATGGCGCGCGCGAAGGCCGGCAGCCGCGTCCTGCAGATGGGCGCGGGCTTCATCGGCTGCATCATCCTGGAGGCGCTGGCCGCCCGCGACGTCGACCTCGTGGTGGTGGAGATGGGCGAGCGCATGGTGCCGCGCATGATGACCCCGGGCGCCGGCGAACTGATCAAGACCTGGTGCCAGCACAAGGGCATCCGCGTGCTCACCGCGACGCGTGTCGTCTCCCTCGCGCAATCGGGCGCCGGCCTCACGGCCACGCTGGATTCCGGGGAACACATCGAGGCCGACCTCGTCATCTCGGCCACCGGCGTAACGCCCAACACGGATTTCCTCGCCGGCAGCTCCATCGCCTGCGATGAGGGCGTGCTGGTGGACGACCACATGCAGACGAACGTCGCGGGGGTCTACGCGGCCGGCGACGTCTCGCGGGCGCCCGAGTTCGACACCGACAGGAAGATCGCCTACGCCATCCAGCCGACGGCGGTCGAGCAGGCGCGCATCGCCGCGCTCAACATGGCCGGCCGCGAGGCGGTCTCGCCGGGCGCGCTGGCGATGAACGTCCTCGACACGCTGGGGCTGGTGGCGACTTCGTTCGGCCGGTGGCATGGCGTGCCGGCCATCTGAAGGCGGGGCGGAGGCCGAATTGCGCGACGACGAAGCCTTCCGCTACCTGCGCCTGGAATTCCAGGGCGACCGCCTCATCGGCGCCACCAGCCTCGGGCTCACCGAGCACGTCGGCGTCATCCGCGGCCTGATCCAGGGGCGCGTGGCGCTGGGCGAGTGGAAGGACAAGCTCGTCGCGCGACCCGACGCGCCTCATGGAGGCCTACCTGGCGCGCGCGCAGGCCGCCGCCTAGAGCGCGCGATGCGGGTCACGCTCAAGCTCTACGCCACGCTCACCGACCACCTGCCCGCGCATGCGCGGCGCGACAACGCCGTGGAACTGGACCTGGCCGACGGGGAGACGATCGCCGCCGCGATCGCGCCCTTCGGGTTGCCGCAACGCCTCGTCCACCTCGTCCTCGTGAACGGCGTCTTCGTTCCCCCGGAAGAGCGCGCCGGCCGGGCGCTGCGCGATGGCGACGTGCTCGCCATCTGGCCGCCCATCGCCGGTGGCTGAGGATCGCGGCTTGAGGCACGGTGTCGGACACCGTGCCTGACACCAACACTGCATCGCTGGGAGATGGCCCTCACGCGGGCCGATTTCCTGCGCCTGCTGCCGGTGGCGGTCGGCAACGAGACCTACCGCGTCGAAGGCGACGACATCGTCGGCGCGGGAGGAGCGATCGCCTGGCGGATTCACATCGCGGAGCGCTCCGGGCGCCCCTTCGGGCCGGTGGCCCTTCCCGTGCTCGCGGTGACGCTGACCCTCGACGGCGCAGCCAGTGGCGAGGCGCGCGCCTTCGTGGACCGGTTCCTGCTCGGCTTCCAGCGCGCCGGGGGCTGAACGCCGGCCCCGTCCGGTGCGACAATGCCCGGCCATGAAAATCTCGCTCGAATCCGCCGCCGGCCGCAACCTCTTCACTGCCTACGGGGACGGCTACGTCGACGTGAACGGCACCCGGCACCAGGCGAACGTGGTCGTCGCCGCCGATGCCGTCACGCCCGGCTGGTTCACGGGCAACCTGCAGGCACTGGGCCCGGAACACCTGGCGCCACTGGCGGCAGGTCGGCCGGAAATCGTCCTGCTGGGCACCGGCGCCGCATTCCGCTTTCCGCACCCCTCCGTGCTCGCACCGCTCTACCAGGCCGGCATCGGCGTGGAGGTGATGGACACGCGGGCAGCCTGCCGTACCTACAACATCCTCCTCTCGGAGGGGCGGCGCGTGGTGGCGGCACTGATCGTCGAGTCGGCATAGGCCAACTCCACGCGCCTGGCGAAAACAGCGACTGTCCCTACTTGCCCCGGTCCCGCACGGCCATTGCAAAGGCAGCCCACGAGACGATCCCGACGGCGATCAGCGCGAACGACACCGAACGGTATCCACCAGCCAGCGCCAGCACGCCGGCCGCCGCGAATGGCCCGGCGGCGCGTGCCAGAAGCACCGGCGTGGCCATGAGTCCCGTCAATCCCCCGTACCCGGCACGGCCCCAGATCTCGGCCGGCACCGTGCCGCGCACGATCGTCATGACGCCGTTGCTCGCCCCATAGAGGATCGCGAACGCCACCACCCCCACGGTGCTGCCGCCGGCAAAGGCGAGGATGGCGATGGACACGGGGAATGCCAGGAGCGCGATCCCGCCCACGCGCGCCGGGCTCACGCGGTGCGCGAAGGTGAATTCGACGATGCGCCCCGCCACCTGCATCGGGCCCACCATCGCCGCGAACAGCGCCGCCGACTTCGGGGAATAGCCCTGCTCCTGCAGCATGGCCAGCAGGTGCAGCCCCATCGCCGAGAAGGCGAGCATGTTGAGCGTGAACGCGACGGCCAGCCAGCGGAAATGCCAGTCCGCGAGGAGCCGGGCGCGGCCCGCGGCATCGTCGGCGGCGCCGGGCGGCGAATCGGCCGGTCGTCCCCGCGCGGGCAGGAACAATGCGTGCAGGGGCACGCACAGCACGAGGTTGATGGCGGCGAGGACGAGAACCGCCTCGCGCCAGCCCAGCGAGGAGGCGAGCCACTGCGTGAGCGGCCAGAAGACCGTGCTCGCGAGCCCGCCCGCGAGCGTGAGTACCGTGATCGCCTTGCGCAGGTCGGCGCGGAAGACGAGCGCCAGGCTCGCGAAGGCCGGCTCGTAGAGCGTCAGCCCCATCACGAAGCCGAGCGCCGCCCAGACGGCGTAGAGGGCGGCGGTGCTGGTCACCTGCGAGAAGACCGCCAGCAGCAGCGCGGCGCCGATCGATCCCGCCGTCATCGCGCCGCGCGCGCCATGCCGGTCGATGTGCCGGCCCACGGGCGCGGCCACCAGGCCGGACACGAGCAGCGCCAGCGAATAGGCACCGACGACCACGGGCGGCGAGGCACCCAGCTCGTCCCGCACCGACTCCATCACCACGGCGAAGGCGTAATAGAGGCTGCCCCAGGAGACGATCTGGGTCACGCCGAGGGCGGCGACGACCTGCCACCGCCCCCGATCGCTGCTCGCCGGTTCAGGCAAGACCGCGCAACTCGCGCAACAGGACCGAGAGCACCGCCAGGTCGAGCGTTCCGGCGCGCTTGAGTTCCTCGCGCATCGCGGCGAGCCGGGCGATGGGCTGCGCGCAGCGCTCCTTCCACGCGGCGATCATCGCGGCCGGATCGGCGGCGGCCGGCGCGAGCCGGGCCACCGTCGTCGCGAGGATGCGCTGCTGGGCCGAGAGGTCGTCGCGCAGCGCGTTGCGCGCAAGGGCCTGCCACGACGTCTCCGTCGGCAGGGCCGTGATGCGCTCGGCGATCCAGCGCAGCTCGAGGTCGCCCGCCAGCGCGAAATAGAGCTGCGCGATCGCCTCGAGCGGGCGACCCGTCTCGGCCGCGGCCTCGGTGGCGTCGAGCACCACGTAGAGCGCATCGAGGCTGGCGATGGCGCGCGCCAGTTCCGCGGGAACGCCCTGCCCGGCGAGCCGCGCCGCCGTCGCCTCGAAGGGCACGCGGTCCGCCGCGACCAGCATCTCCGGCACGCGCTCGCGAAACGCGGCGAGGCCCGGCTGGAAGATGGCGAGGACCTCGGCGATCGAGAGCTTCTCGCGGCGCCGGCGCAGGAACCAGAGGGTGGCCCGCAGGACCAGGCGCCCCGCCTCGATGAGCATCTCCGACTGCACGGCGGCGGGAACGCGGTTGTCGAGTTGGTCGATGGCGTCCCACAGCGCGTCGAAGCCGAAGATGTCGCGCACCAGGATGAAGGCGCGCGTCACCTCGTCGGGGTTGGCGCCCGTCTCCTCGTGCATGCGCTGCACGAAGACCGACCCGGTGCGGTTGATCATCGTGTTGGCCACCACCGTCGCGATGATCTCGCGCTTGAGGGGATGGCGCGGCATGACGTCCGCGTAGCGGCTGCGCAGGAGCGCCGGGAAGTAGGCCACCAGCGCCCGCGCCACGTAGGGATCGTCGATCAGCGTGCCGCGCACGAGGTCGTCGAAGAGCACCATCTTGGAGTACGCGAGCAGCACCGCGCGCTCCGGGGTGGTGAGGCCCTCGCGCCGCGCGCGCCGCTCCGCGATCTCGTCGTCGGAGGGCAGGTACTCGACCGCGCGATTCAGGCGCCCGGCCTTCTCCAGCGCCCGGATCAGGCTCGCCTGCGCGTCCAGCAGCTTCTCGCCGCGCACTGCCCGAGACCGAGAGCGACTGCGTCTGGTAGTAGTTGTCCGCCAGGACGAGGCGCCCGACCTCCTCCGTCATCTCGGCGAGCACCTTGTTGCGCTGCTTTTCCGTCAGCTCGCCTTCCGCGGCGACGATCCCGAGCAGGATCTTGATGTTGACCTCGTGGTCCGAGCAGTCCACGCCGGCGGAGTTGTCGATGGCGTCGGTGCACAGGTGCCCGCCGGCCCGCGCGAACTCGACGCGCCCGAGCTGCGTGAAGCCGAGGTTGCCGCCCTCCCCCACCACCTTGCAGCGCAGCTGCGCACCGTTGACGCGGATGGCGTCGTTGGCGCGGTCGCCCACGTCCGCGTGCGTCTGCGTGCTCGCCTTCACGTAGGTGCCGATGCCGCCGTTGTAGAGCAGGTCGACCGGCGCCACGAGGATCGCCTTCATCAGCTCCGCGGGCGTGAGGCTCTCCTCCGCGATGTCGAGCGCCCTGCGCGCCTGCGAGCGAGAGCGCGATCGACTTGGCCGCGCGCGGGAAGACGCCGCCGCCCTTGGAGATGAGGGCCTTGTCGTAGTCCTCCCAGGAGGAGCGCGGCAGCGCGAAGAGGCGCTCGCGCTCCTTGAAGCTCTTCTGCGTATCGGGATCCGGGTCGAGGAAGATGTGCCGGTGATCGAAGGCCGCCAGCAGCCGGATGTGGCGGGAGAGCAGCATGCCGTTGCCGAACACGTCGCCCGACATGTCGCCGACGCCGACGACGGTGAAGTCCTGCGCCTGCGTGTCGATGCCCATCTCGCGGAAGTGCCGCTTGACGCTCTCCCAGGCGCCGCGCGCCGTGATGCCCATCTTCTTGTGGTCGTAGCCGGCGCTGCCGCCCGAGGCGAAGGCATCCCCCAGCCAATGGCCGTACTCGGCGCTCACCGCGTTGGCGTAGTCGGAAAAGGCCGCGGTGCCCTTGTCGGCCGCCACGACGAGATAGGGATCGTCGGGGTCATGGCGCACGACGTCGCGCGGCGGCACCACCTTCCCGCCCTTCAGGTTGTCCGTGACGTCCAGCAGCCCGCGCAGGAAGTCCTGGTAGCAGGCGATGCCTTCCTTGAGATAGGCCTCGCGCTCGGATGCGGGCGGGGCGGCCTTCAGCACGAAGCCGCCCTTGGAGCCCACCGGGACGATGACCGCGTTCTTCACCATCTGCGCCTTCATGAGGCCGAGGATCTCGGTGCGGAAGTCCTCCGGGCGGTCCGACCAGCGCAGGCCCCCGCGCGCCACCTTGCCGCCGCGCAGGTGGATGGCCTCGAAGCGCGGCGAGTAGACGAAGATCTCGAAGAGCGGGCGCGGCTCGGGCAGCTCCGGCACCCTGGCCGAATCCAGCTTGATCGCGAGATAGGGCTTGCGCCTGCCCTGCGCGTCGCGCACCCAGTGGTTGGTGCGCAGCGACGCGCGCAGGGTGTAGAGGTAACGGCGCAGGATCCGGTCCTCGTCCAGGTTCGCGACGTCGTTCAGCGCCGCCTTGACCTCGTCGTGCAGCTGCTGCTGCGCCGCGTCGCGGTCGCCCTGGAAAGCCGGGTCGAAGCGCGCGTGGAAGATCGCCACCAGCTTCGCGACGATGCCCGGATGCGCGGCGAGCGTCTGCGCGAGGTAGGCCTGGCTGAAGGGAAAGCCGGTCTGCTTCAGGTACTTCGCGTAGGCGCGCAGCACCATCACGTCGTCGGGAGCCAGCGCCGCCACGGGTGTCAGCCGGTTGAAGGCGTCGTTCTCGATCTCGCCGCGCGCCACGCGCAGGAGCGCTTCCTCGGTGACCGCCTTGATCGCCTCGACGTCCGCGAGCGGCCGGGCGCTCCTCAGGCCGAAGTCGTGCAGGAACACCGGCGTCGCGCCCGCCTGCCCGACCTCCCAGCCCTCCTCGTCGATGGCCTCGAGCCCCATG
The DNA here is from genome assembly GCA_963786635.1 of uncultured beta proteobacterium. GTDB lineage: Bacteria > Pseudomonadota > Gammaproteobacteria > Burkholderiales > Usitatibacteraceae > FEB-7. The sequence continues at coordinate 64,812 of CAWAZV010000003.1, forward strand.
TTCTCGACGATCGGCAGGCTCGCCGACAGCGGCAGGCGCTGGCCCACGCGGTAGGCGCGCAGGCGCAGCGTGCGCGCGTCGGCCTCCACCGGGCGGTACAGGCTCACCGCGAAGGGATTGCCGGCATCGAGCGTCTCGATGACGGCGATGTCGCGCACGGCCGCCCGCGGCGACACGGCGTCGCGATACGCCACCGGGAAGGCGCCCGCGTACTTCTGCAGGAGCGGAACCGCGCGTTCCTCGCCCACCGCGTCGGACAACGCGAGCTTCAGGTCATCCTCCCAGCGCCGCGTCGCCTGCACGATCTCCGCCTCGATCGCCTGGACATCCACGCTCGGCTCGTCCTTGGGGGAGGTGCGCACGAGGAGGTGGATGCGGGCGAGCACGGCATCGGTCAGCTGCACGGTGTATTCGGCGCTGGTGCCGGCGAGGCGGCGCTTGAGGATCTCCTGGATCTTCACGCGCACGTCGGTGTTGAAGTTCTCGCGCGGCAGGTAGACGAAGCAGGAGAAGAAGCGGCCGTAGAGGTCGCGGCGCAGGAAGAGACGCGTGCGCCGGCGGTCGCCCAGGCGCAGCACGCCGAGCGTGGTCGCGGCGAGCGATGCCTCGTCCACCTGGATCAGCTCGTCGCGCGGATACGAGTGCAGCAATGCCAGCAGGTTCTTGTAGCCGTGGCTCGCGGCCGGGAAGCCGGCGCGGTCGAGCACGCGCGCCACCTTGCGCCGCAGCAGCGGAATGGAGCGCGGATCGGCATGGTAGGCGGCCGTCGTGTAGAGGCCCACGAAGCGGCGCTCGCCCGTGACGCGGCCGGCGGCGTCGAATTTCTTCACGCCGATGTAGTCGAGGTAGCCCGGGCGGTGGACGGTGGCGCGCGAGTTGGCCTTGGTGAGGACGAGCAGGCGCGGCTCGCGGGCGAGCGCGCGGATGGCCGCCGGCAGTTCCCTGAAGCTGGGCGACACCCCGCCCAGCTGCGGCTCGCGCAGCACGCCGAGCCCGGAGCGCGGGATGATCTTCAGCTGGTCCTCGCCGTCGACGGCGGCGAGCTCGTACTCGCGATAACCGATGAAGGTGAAGTTCTGGTCGAGTGCCCAGGCGAGGAAGGCGCGCGTCTCCTCCACGTCGGCCGGGTCCTGTCCCTGCGGCGGCCTGGCGATCTCGTCGACGATGGCCTGCATGCGGGCGCGCATCGCCGGCCAGTCCTCGACGGCGGCGCGCACGTCGGCGAGCACCGCGTAGAGGCCCGCGCCCAGCGCCTTCAACTTCGCCGGGTCGCTTTCGCGGTCGATCTCGACGTGGATGAACGACTCGTGCGCGCCATCGCGGCCGGCCGGCGCGAAGGACTCGAGCTCGCCCTCCTGGTCGCGCCCGGTCTTGGCGAGCGGATGCACGAGGAGATGCAGGGTGTGGCCCAGGCGATTCAATTCCATGGTGACCGAGTCGACGAGGAAGGGCATGTCGTCGTTGACGATCTCGATCACCGTGTGCGGGCTCGACCAGCCGTGCTCGTCGACCCGCGGGTTGTAGACGCGCAGCTTCGGGGTGCCGGTGGCGAAGCGCCGCGCGAACGCGAGGTGTGCCATCGCCGCGCCGTAGAGGTCCTCCGGCGCCCGCGCGCCGAGGTCCTCGGCATCGACCTGGTCGTAGTAGAGCGCCAGGAAGGCGCGCGCCTCGTCGGCCGCGGCGCCGCCCAGGCGCTGCGCGGCCAGGCGCAGGACGGGTTCGAGGATGGACTGCTTGGGCTCCGTTGCGGGGGATGGCATGAGGACCTCGTTGTTTTTCGTGGCGGGCGGACCCTGCGGCATCCCCCTCGTGGGGGCGAAGCGCGGCCGACCGAAGCGCCATTTTCCTCCAAGATGCCCTGCGATTACGATGACAGCATGAAAACCACCCATCACGCGCCCCGGCGAGTCGGGATCCTCGGCGGCATGGGGCCCGCCGCGGCCATCGACCTGCAGGCGAAGATCCTCGCCGCCACGCCCGCCGCCAGCGACCCCGAGCACCTGCCGATCGTGGTCTGGAACGTGCCGCAGGTGCCCGACCGCGTGGCGGGGGTCCTCGGCCAGGGACCGTCCCCCGTCGCGGCAATGACCGCCGGTGCCCGCGCCCTCGAGGCGGCGGGCTGCGAGGCCTTCGCCGTCGCCTGCAACACCGCGCACTACTGGGCGGAGGAACTGGCCGGCGGCGTGGGGATCCCGTTGCTGCACATCGCGGACGCCGCGGTGGAGGCCATCGCGAGGCAGCCGGTGAAGCCCCTGCGCATCGGCATCCTCGCCACGCGCGGCACGCTCGCGGCCGCCTTCTACGGCAAGCGCCTCGCCCAGCGCGGGTTCGAGTGGATCGCGCCCACGGAAGACGAACAGGCCCGGCTGGTGGACCGGGCGATCGAGCGCGTGAAGGCCGGCGATGTCGCGGGCGCACGCGCTCCCTTCGAGGGCGCCGCGGCGGCGCTGGCGGCCCGCGGCGCGGACCTGATCCTCCTCGCCTGCACCGAGTTGCCGCTTGCCGCGCAGGGGGCGCGCAGCCCGGTACCGCTCCTCGACGCCGGACAGGCGCTCGCCGAGGCGATCGTCGCCTGGTCGCTCGGGTTTGCCACGGCGGGACGCCGGGACGTATCCTAGCCCCTCGCTTGAGGCACGCCCCGCATCTCCCTGCACCCCCGATCCAACTCCCAGGAGGCATCAAGATGATTCGCACCTCGCTCGCCGCCGTCGCGGCCGTCGCCGTCCTCGCCACCGCTCCGGCGCTGGCGCCAGGAACTCACCGGCACGCTCAAGAAGATCAAGGACTCCGGCACCATCACCATCGGCCACCGCGAAACCTCGATCCCCTTCTCCTACCTGGACGACAAGCAGCAGCCCATCGGCTACTCGATGGACATCTGCGCCGCCGTCGTCGAGGAGGTGAAGAAGGAACTCGGGCTCGCCACCCTCGCGGTCAAGTACAACCCGGTCACGCCGCAGACGCGCATCCCGCTGATGGCCAACGGCACGATCGACATCGAGTGCGGCTCGACCACCAACACGCTCACGCGGCAGAAGCAGGTCGGCTTCGCGCCGGTGACCTTCATCACCGGCACCAAGCTGCTGGTGAAGAAGTCCGCCAAGGTGAAGTCGTACAAGGACCTGAAGAACAAGACGGTGGTGGTGACGCAGGGCACGACCAACGAGCGCATCATCAAGGCGCTCTCCGACAAGGACAACCTGAACATCAAGTTCCTGAACGCCAAGGACCACGGCGAATCGTTCCTCACGGTCGAGTCCGGCCGCGCGGTCGCCTTCTCCATGGACGACATCCTCCTCTACGGCCTCATCGCCAAGGCGAAGAGCCCGAAGGACTTCGAGGTGGTGGGCGACTACCTCTCGTACGACCCGTACGGGATGATGTACCGCAAGGGCGACGAGGACTTCGGCGTGGTGATCCGCCGTTCGATCGCGAAGCTGATGTCGAGCGGCGACATCAACAAGATCTACAACAAGTGGTTCCTCGAGAAGCTGCCCTCCGGCGAGACGATGGGCGTGCCGATGAGCCCGCTGCTGAAGGCGGCCATCACGCTGCAAGGCCCTGCCGGACTGACCGGGCGCGGCACCGAGGGGGCGGGCGACCGCCCCCTTCCCTTTTCGACGCCGACCACGCAATGGACTGGAAGGTCTTTCTCGAGCAGGCGCCCTCGGGCGGCATGACCTACCTCGGCTGGCTCTGGTCGGGCCTCTTCTGGACGATGAGCGTTTCGGCCTGCGCCTGGGTGATCGCGTCCGTGGTGGGATGCATCATCGGCGTGGCGCGCACCACGCCACTCGCCTGGGCACGCACGCTGGGCATGGTCTACGTGGAGTTCTTCCGCAACATCCCGCTGCTGGTGCAGATGTTCCTGTGGTACTTCGTCATGCCCGAGATCATCCCGAAGGCCTGGGGGGACTGGCTCAAGCAGGAAATGCCCAACCTCCTGACGCTGCCGTTCGCCGCGCAGTTCAGCCTCTGGGAATTCACCGCCGCGGTGCTCTGCCTCGGCCTCTACACCGCCTCGCGCGTGGCCGAGCAGGTGCGAAGCGGCATCCAGTCGCTGCCGCACGGGCAGACCAACGCGGGGCTCGCCATGGGCTTCACGCTTGCCGCAGGTGTACCGGCACGTCACGCTGCCGATGGCCTTCCGCATCATCATCCCGCCGATGACTTCGGAGTTCCTCACCATCTTCAAGAACTCCTCCACCGCGCTCACCATCGGCGTCCTCGAGTTGACCGCGCAGAGCCGCCAGATTTCCGAGTACACCTTCAAGACCTTCGAGGCCTTCACCGCCGCGACCCTCATCTACATCGTCATCACCATGACGGTGATCTTCGTCATGCGCGCCATCGAGAGCCGCGTGGCCGTGCCCGGCTACATCTCGCAGGGGGGCGGGCACTGATGCTCGACCTCGACTGGAGCGTGGTGTGGAAGTACCGCGAGGTGCTGTGGGACGGGATGCTCACCTCGCTCAAGCTCTTCGCCATCGCGCTCGCCGGCGGCATCTTCTTCGGCACGCTGCTCGCCATGGCGAGGCTCTCGCACTGGAAGGCGCTCTCGGTTCCGGCCGCGGGCTTCGTGAACCTGATCCGCTCGATCCCCTTCATCATGGCGATCTTCTGGTTCTACTTCCTCACGCCGATGATCGTGAGCAAGTTCACCGGCCAGCAGGGAGAGGCGGTGGGGCCGTTCACCTCCGCCATCGTCGCCTTCATCATGGTGGAGTCGGCCTACTACTCCGAGATCGTGCGCGCCGGCATCCAGTCGATCCCGCGCGGCCAGCCTTCGGCCGCCTACGCGCTGGGCATGAACTACTGGCAGTCGATGGGCCACGTGGTGCTGCCGCAGGCCTTCCGCAACATGCTGCCGGTGATGCTCACGCAGGCCGTGATCCTCTTCCAGGACACTTCCCTCGTCTACGTGGTGGCGCTGAAGGACTTTCTCGGCGCCGCCTCCAAGGCCGGGACAGCTCACCGGGCGCATCGTCGAGCTCTACCTCTTCGTCGCCTTCGTCTTCCTCGTCATCTGCCTGGCCGCTTCCTGGGGCGTGAAGCGCCTCCAGGTCCGGCTCGCCGTCGCCCGCTAGGAACGCCATGAATTCTCCCGCAGCAACTCGCCCCATGATCGACGTGCGCGACGTGAGCAAGTGGTACGGCGCCTTCCAGGTGCTCACCGACTGCACCACGAAGGTCGAGAAGGGCGAGGTGGTGGTGATCTGCGGCCCGTCGGGCTCCGGCAAGTCCACGCTCATCAAGACCGTGAACGGGCTGGAGGCCTTCCAGAAGGGCGAGATCTTCGTGAACGGCATCTCGGTCGGGGACCCGAAGACGAACCTGCCCGAAGCTGCGCGCGCACATCGGCATGGTGTTCCAGAACTTCGAGCTCTTCCCGCACATGTCGATCACCGAGAACCTCACCATCGGCCAGGTGAAGGTGCTCGGGCGCACCAGGGAGCAGGCCGTGGAAAAGGGCCTGAAGCTGCTCGACCGCGTGGGCCTCCTCACGCAGAAGGACAAGTTCCCGGGCCAGCTCTCCGGCGGCCAGCAGCAGCGCGTCGCCATCGCCCGGGCGCTCTCGATGGACCCGATCGCGATGCTCTTCGACGAGCCCACGTCCGCCCTGGACCCCGAGATGATCAACGAGGTGCTCGACGTGATGGTCGAGCTGGCCAGGGAAGGCATGACGATGATGGTCGTCACCCACGAGATGGGTTTTGCGCGAAAAGTCGCCCACCGCGTGGTGTTCATGGACCAGGGCCGGATCGTCGAGGACTGCACCAAGGACGACTTCTTCGGCACCCAGCGTTCCGAGCGGGCGCAGCAGTTCCTGTCGAAGATCCTCCACCACTAGCCGGAAGTGTCGGAAGTCATTGACGAAGCGGCACTTTCAGACGAAACTTGCCCTCCATGAAGCCCCTGACGGCCATCGGCCTCGCCTCCATCGTCGCGTACGGAATCCTGCTCGTCGCCAAGTGGGACGGTTCGGGCGCGTCGCCGGAGGCCGCACCGGCGGCGAAGTCGGCCGCCGATGCCGGGGATATGGCCGTCGCCTCCGGGTCGCTGGCCAGCGGCGCCAACCTGGTCCAGGCCATGCCGGCGCGACCGCTTTCCACCATGCGCATGCCGGTTTCGCGGCCCATGGCGCTCGGCGTGCCCTCATCCACCGTCGCCGCCGATTTCCGCTCCTCCCGCGACCTGAAGGCGTTCGCCGACGCCCTGGCCGCGCGCAAGGCCCAGCTGACCGCCGACGAGCGCTTCCACCTCGCCAAGGCGCTCGAGTCGTGCCTGTTCGCCAACTCGATCAACGAGGACCTCGCCTCCTACAGCGCCAAGCAGCGCCGCCAGTTCCTGGCCTCGCTCCCGGCCGGCGACCCCAATGCCGCCCTGCGCGTCGCCGCCTTCGACAACGTGGACGACACGGCGCGCTGCCTGCGCTTCCGTGGCACGAAGATCGCGCTGCGCGACATCGACGACCTCTACCTCGCCGCGGCGCAGCAGGGCGATGCGCGCGCGCAGGCGAAGCTGCTCGTGAACGAGATCCAGCGCACCAACCAGGCCAATCCGCGCGACGACGCCGGCAACCCTTCCCGCATCGCGCCGGAGGACCTCGCCCGCATCGTGGCCATCCTCGAGACGGGCGACCCGGAAGCGCTCATGACGGTGGGCGGCCTCCTCGCGCAGTCGCCGATCAAGGAACAGCTGCGCATCGGTCCCAACGAGGAAATGCCCGAGCCCACGGCCTTCATCGGCGCGTGGAACCTCGTCGCCTGCGACATGGGGCTGGAATGCGGCAGCCCAGCACCGCGACCTGCAGCAGGCCTGCGCATTCGCGTCCTACTGCGGCGCCGGGCACTTCGAGGAGCACTACCAGACCTTCGTCGCCTCGCCGTTCGTGTACCAGCAGGCGCAGCGCTACCGCTCGCTCATCCACTCGGCGCTGCAGACGCGCAACTGGGCGCAGCTCGGTCTCTCCCTCAAGCTCACGACGGTCGCCGCAAAGCCGTCGAAGTAGCGGGCCGCCCGGCCCACCTTTCCCTGCCATGAGCGATTGGTTCCGCCGCGACGCGGCCGGCACCGTCACGGTCTGCGTGCACGCGCAGCCGGGCGCGCGCCGCACCGAAGTGGCGGGACTCCACGGCGCCAGCATCAAGATCCGCGTCGCCGCCCCGGCCCTGGAGGATCGCGCCAATGCCGCGCTCGTCGACTACCTGGCGGAAAAGTTCGCCGTCCCGCGCCGCAACGTGACCCTGGTGGCCGGGGCGAAGTCGCGCGAGAAGCGGCTGGAGGTTCGCGGCAGCAGCCTGCACCCCCCGGTCGCGCTCGGCATCCCGGACTGATCGCGCGGGGAAGCCGCGCCGACCGGGCGCCCGGACTCAGGTTCCGAGCGCCCTGACGTGCTCCACGGCGCTGCGGGCGAGCGAGGCGGTGTTGTAGCCGCCCTCGAGGGTGGACACGATGCGGCCCCCGGCGTGGCGCTCGGCTGCCTCGACGATGCGCTGCGTCACCCAGGCGTAGTCCTCGTCCTCGAGCTGCAGGTAGGCGAGCGGATCCTCGCGGTGGGCATCGAACCCGGCGGAAATGAAGACCAGCTGCGGCTGGAAGCGCTCGAGCGCCGGCAGCCAGTGGCGGGTGACCGCCGCGCGGAACCCGGCGCTGGCCGTCATGGCCGGCAGCGGCACGTTGATCACGTGCTCGTTGCCGGAATCGGCCCCGCAGAAGGGATAGTAGGGATGCTGGAAGGTCGAGCAGAAGAGGACCCGCGGATCGTCGCGGAACATGGCTTCCGTGCCGTTGCCGTGGTGGACGTCGAAGTCGAGGATGGCGATGCGCTCCAGCCCGTGCTGCTCGAGGGCCTGCGCCGCACCGACGGCGACGTTGTTGAAGACGCAGAAGCCCATGGCGCGATCGGGCGTGGCGTGATGGCCGGGCGGGCGCACCGCGCAGAACGCCCGCGTCGCCCCGCCGCCCATGACCAGGTCGGTCGCGCGCACCACGGCGCCTGCCGCACGCAACGAGGCCGACAGCGACTGCGGGTTCATGGAGGTGTCGGGGTCGAGATAGGTGTAGTCGGACTGCGGGGCGGAGTCGTGCACGAGCTCGATGTGCACGTCGTGGTGGACGCGCGCAAGCTGCTCGACGCTCGCGGCCGGCGCCTCCTCCTCGCGGAGGTGCGCCAGGAGCCCGGAATCGTCGATGGCGCCGAGGACCGCCAGCAGGCGCTCGGGCGACTCGGGATGGTGCCGGCCCATCTCGTGGAGAGCGCAGTCGGGGTGGGTGAGGAGGACGACGGACACGGCATTTTCCAGGAGTTCGGGGGGCGACGATCCGCCCCCCGCCACTGCAACTATACTAGACGCCATGCTCATCGAAGCCCGTGCCCGCCTTGCCCCCAGCCCCGTCGAGGACGTCGTCGCGCGCGCCTCGCGCATCATCCTCGGCAAGGAGCGCCAGATCCGCCTGGCGATGGCCTGCATCCTCGCGCGCGGCCACCTCCTGATCGAGGACGTCCCCGGGGTCGGCAAGACCACCCTCTCGCAGGCGCTCGCGCGGCTCCTCGGCCTCGACTACAAGCGCATCCAGTTCACCTCGGACCTGCTGCCGGCGGACGTGATCGGCGTGTCGATCTTCGACCGCGAGAGCTCCACCTTCCGCTTCCACCCCGGCCCGATCTTCTCGCAGATCATCCTCGCCGACGAGATCAACCGCGCCAGCCCCAAGGCGCAGAGCGCGTTGCTGGAGGCCATGGAGGAGCACCAGGTGACCGCGGAGGGCGAGACGCGGCCGCTGCCGGAGCCGTTCTTCGTCATGGCCACGCAGAACCCGCTGCACCAGGTCGGCACCTTTCCGCTGCCCGAGTCGCAGCTCGACCGCTTCCTCATGCGCCTGCGCCTGGGCTACCCCGACGCGGCCGCCGAGCGCGAACTGCTCCGGGGCGAGGACCGGCGCGACCTCATCGCCCACCTCGAGCCGGCGATGACGGCGGTGCAGCTCCTCGAGCTGCAGCGCGCCGTGACCGCCACGCAGGTGAGCGACGCCCTCCTCGACTACGTCCAGGCGCTCGTCGCCCACACGCGCGTGTCGCCCAAGTATGCGCAGGGCCTCTCGCCGCGCGCCGGCCTCGCCGTGCTGCGCGGCGCGCAGGCCTGGGCGATGATGCAGGGTCGCCGGCAGGTGCTTCCCGAGGACGTGCAGGCGGTCCTCTCCTCCGTCGTCGGCCACCGCCTGCACGGCAGCGGCGAGCTGCAGAAGGGCGGCTTCGACGCCGCCACCGATCTCCTCACTTCAGTCGCCATCCCCTAGGCGCGGCCGATGGCGATGTTCGCCAGCGCAAGGCAGTCGATCGCCGACTGGATCTTCCGCGCCAAGGCCCCCGAGGCGGCGCCGGTCACGCTGGTGCAGCGGCGCATCTTCATCCTGCCGACCAGGCAGGGCTATCTCTTCGCGCTGGTCCTCCTGATCCTCCTCCTCGCCTCGATCAACTACGCGCTTTCGCTGGGGTTCATCCTGACCTTCCTGCTGGCGGCGATGGGCGGCGTGGCGATGCTGCACACCTGGCGCAACCTCGCGCACCTGAAGTTGCGGCCGGGCCGCTGCGACCCGGTGTTCGCCGGCGACACGGCGAACTTCCGCGTGGTGCTGGAGTCGCCTTCGCGCGAGCGCTTCGCGGTGGCCCTCAGGAGGCGCGACGAGTACCCGGTGTTTGCCGACGTGCGGCCGGGCGAGCCGGCCATTGCCACGCTCGCCGTTTCCGCGCCGCGCCGCGGCCGGCTTGCCGGCGGACGCCTCGAGATCTTCACCCGTTATCCGGTGGGGTTCTTCCACGCCTGGTCCTACGTCGACTTCGGGCTCACGGTCATCGTCTATCCGCGGCCGGACCCCACGGCCGGCCTGCCGCCGCAGCAGTCGCTCTCGAGCGACGACGAGGGCATCCCGATCGCGGGCGACGACGACTTCGCCCTCCTGCGCCTCTACCGCGCCGGCGACCCGCCCCGCAAGATCGCGTGGAAGGCGCTCGCGCGCGGCGACGACCTCCTCACCAAGGAATTCCAGGCCACCGCGTCCGCCGAGCTCTGGCTGGACTGGATGGATGCGCACGCGCCGGATCCGGAGGCGCGCCTGTCCGTGCTCACGCACTGGGTCATCGAGACCGAGCGCCTCGGGCAGAGCTACGGCCTGCGCCTGCCGGGCGTGGCGATCCCGCCGGGCCGGGGCGAGGCGCATCGCGCGCGCTGCCTCGAGGCGCTGGCGCTGCACGGCGACCCGGGTGGACATGGGTAGCGTCCCCTTGGGCAGCGTCCCCACCAGGAAGGGTAGCGTCCCCTACCTTCCCAACGCGGCACTCGACGTGAAGAACGTGCTGTGGCTGCTCGCGGCGATGCTGTTCGTCATCGCGCCGCACGCCCTGCGCCTGGCCGAGTGGGTGGGCACCTTCTTCGTGCTGGTGGTGGTCTGGCGCGGCTGGATCGCGTTGCGCGCCGCGCGCTTCCCGCCGCGCTGGCTCGTCGTGGCGCTCACCCTGGGCGCCGTCGCGGCGACATTCCTCGCCTACGGCCGCATCATGGGCCGCGACGCGGGCACCACGCTCCTCATCCTGATGTCGGCGATGAAGCTCCTGGAGATGAAGACCTCGCGCGAGGTGGTGCTCGCCATCCACCTCGGCTTCATCCTGGTGATGACGAACTTCCTCTTCTCGCAGACGATACCGCTCGGCATCTACATGCTCGCCTGCGTGTGGCTCTTCGTCGGCACGCTGGTGGGCTTCCACCGCGGCGTCGGGCGCACGCCCACGGTGCGCGAGCGGCTCGTGCCCTCGGGAATGCTCCTGCTGCAGGCCGTGCCGCTGATGGTGGTCTTCTTCATCCTCTTTCCGCGCGTGCAGGGGCCGTTGTGGGCGCTGCCCGCAGGACGCGCGCGCCGGCCTCACCGGGCTGTCGGACACGATGACGCCGGGGAACATCTCCAAGCTGATCCAGTCCGAGGCCACCGCCTTCCGCGTGCAGTTCGAGGGCGACATGCCGCCCTATGCGTCGCTCTACTGGCGCGGCCCGGTGCTGTGGTCCTTCGACGGGCGCACCTGGAAGGCCCCGAGTTCACGCCGTCCGCAAAGCTCAACTACACGGTTGCGCAAAGACCCGTGCACTATGCCGTGACCGTGGAGCCGCACGGCAAGCATTGGCTCTTCGCGCTGGACGTGCCGGGCACCTGCCCGCGGGGTGTCGGGCTGCGCCATGACCTGCAGCTGCGGTCCGTGAGCGAGTGATGCGCCCGCGTGGCGAGCCGAGATGATGTCGTGGCTGGAATACCGCTATGGCGAGCATCTGCCGGCGGTGTTCGCCGATCGCGCTGTGGTTCCGGAAAACCGCAACCCGCGCACCATCGCGCTCGGGCGGCAGTGGGCCCGCGAGGCAGGCGGCCGGCCGGTCGACATCGTCAACCAGGCGCTGCAGCACTTCAACCGCCAGTTCACGTACACGCTGGAGCCGCCGCTGCTCAAGCTGGAGGACCCCCTTCGACGAATTCCTCTCGAAGACCAAGCGCGGCTTCTGCCAACATCGCCGGCAGCTTCGCTCTCCTCATGCGCGCGGCGGGCATCCCCGCCCGCGTCGTCACCGGCTACCAGCGCGAGATCGATCCGCTCAACCGGGAACTCCTCGTGCGCCAGGCCGATGCGCACGCCTGGGTGGAAATCTGGCTCGAGGAACGCGGCTGGGTCCGGGTTCATCCGTCCGTGGTCGCGCCCACGCGCATTGACATGGGCATGAATGCGGCACTGGGCCCGATCGGCATCTTCCCGTCGCTCATCGCCGCCGACCGCTTCGGCATCCTCTCCAACCTGCGCTTCGCCTGGGACGCGCTGAACAGCCAGTAAAACCACGGGGTACTGGCTCAACGTCGACCGCCAGCGCCAGTTGCTCAACTCGCTCGGCCTCGACGCGCTGGACTGGCGCAAGTCTCGCGGTCTATCCGCGATATCGCCGCCTTCGTCGTCGGCAGCCTCGTGGCACTCGGACTCGTGCTGCGCGACCTGCCCGGCCGTCGCGACCCCGCTGTCGTCGCCTGGGATCGCTACTGCGTCGAGCTCGCGGCGGCCAGCATCATCCGCACGCCGCATGAAGGCCCGATGGATTTCCTCGGCCCGCGTGGAAATTGCGCGCCCGGCCAACGCCGCCGCGGCGCGCGAGATCACCCGTCGCTACGTCGAGGCCCGCTACGGGGCGGGCGTCTCCAAGCGCGAGTCGCGCGAGTTGCTCGCTCTGGTGAGGTCCTTCAAGCCGGCCTAGCCGTCCGCGGGAAGCAGGCGAACGCGCAGGCTGCGCCCGAGCGGGTTGAAGACGGCGGCATCGCCAATCACCTTCCCGAGCGCAATGCCCGGGGAGGCCATGCGCGGCTCGTCTGCGTGGCTGACGGGGGTGGGACCGAAGAAGATGCAGAAGGCGTTGTCGTCCGGCCAGAGGGCGACGTCACCGACCGCGAATACCTCGCGCCGCTTTTCCATCGAACCGACGGGAACGGGCAAGTGCGCGAGTAGCGCATCGCCCCAGCGCACCATGTCCACGGTCAGGGGCAACGCGGCACGAAGCTGCGCGGCGGCCTCGCCTTCGTTCAGCTCGACCACCAGCTGGTGGTTCGCGAATGCCAGCTTCACGGCCCCAGCCCTACTGTGCCGGCAGCACCCGAGCCGGATCGACGGGCTTGCCCTGCCGGCGCACCTCGAAGTGCAGCTTCACCTGGTCCGCATCGGTGGAGCCCATCGTGGCGATCTTCTGCCCGCGCTTCACCTCTTCCTGCTCCTTCACGACGATCTCGTCGTTGTGGGCGTAGGCGGAGAGCCAGGTCTCGTTGTGCTTGATGATGACGAGCTTGCCATAGCCGCGCAGGCCCTGACCGGCGTAGACCACGCGCCCGGCCGCGGCGGCGACCACCGGCGTACCCTTCCTGCCGGCGATGTCGATGCCCTTGGTCGCTTCGGTGAATGCAGCGAGGACCTTCCCCTTGACGGGCCAGATCCAGTCGACCGCCTCGCCCTGCGTGCCGGTTGCAGGCTCGGGAGAGGTCGCCGGAGCGGCTGCCGGCGGAGCTGCCGCGGGCGGCGCCGCGGAAGGTGGCGTGGCGGGTGCCGGCTCGGGCGTCCCATCGCCTTTCGCGAGCTGGGCCAGGTTCTTGTCGGAATAGGGCAGGCGCTGGCCGCGCGGTTCGACCTTCGTGGTTTCCGTGTTCGCGAGCGGCCGCGCCTCGATGATCGGCCCGGCGGGCGCGAGCGGGGTGGTCACGGTCGGTGCCGGACCACCCTTGGGTGCCGCGAGAACGAGCACCTGGTCGACGCTGATGACGTTGGGATTGGCGATGCCGTTCCAGGCGGCGAGTTCGCGGTAGTCGAGCCCGTACTGCAGCGCGATGCCGACGAGCGTCTCGCCGCGCTTGACGGTGTGCGTCGGAACGGGCTTCTCGACCGGCTTCGGAGGCGCGGGCTTGGGGGGCACCGCCTTGGGCGGCGGCGGGGCGCGCTCGATCACCGGTGCCGGCTGCTTGGTCGCACAACCCGCGGCGAGCGCCAGCGCGGCGGCGAGCGTGGCGGTGCGGCGCAGGAGGACAGGGACAGGGTCATGGTCTCTCTCCGACGGCGGGGGTGACAAAGGGTTGCGTCCCCATTTTCAGGCAATCCCGGGCAGCATGGGCACGAAGCGCACGGCCTCGCGCTTCTCGTCGGTGTAGCCCGCCGGCGTGCGCTCGATCACGTGCAGCCACTGCTCCTCCGTGCCCACGGGGATCACGAGACGGCCGCCGATGGCGAGCTGCTCCATGAGCGCAGCAGGGACGTGGCTCGCCGAGGCCGCGGACAGGATGCCGTCGTAGGGGCCTCCCTCGGGGTAGCCCTTGTGGCCGTCCGCGTGCTTGAAGCGCACGTTGTAGAAGCGCAGGTCGCGCAGGTGGCGCCGCGCCTTGTCCATCAGCGGCGCGATGCGCTCGAGCGTGTAGACCTCCTTCACCAGCCGCGCGAGGATCGCCGTCTGGTAGCCGCAACCGGTGCCGACCTCGAGCACCCTGGCGACGGGGCCCTTCTCGAGCAGCAGCTGCGTCATCAGCGCCACGTAGGTGGGGCTGGAAATCGTCTGGCCGTGCCCGATCGGCAGCGGCGTGTCCTCGTAGGCGCGCGAGGCGATTCCCTCCTCCACGAAGAGGTGGCGCGGGATCTCCAGCATGGCCGCGAGGACGCGTTCGTCGTCGATTCCCGACTTGCGCAGCGCCTCCACCATGCGGCCACGCGTGCGGTCGGAGGTCATGCCGATGCCGGGGGAGGCACTCACAGTGCGAGCCAGCGCCCGATCGCGTCCATCTGGCCGGCGTGCGTGAGATCGACCTGCAGGGGCGTGACGGAAACGGCGCCACGCTCGAGCGCGTGGAAATCGGTCCCGGGCCCCGCCTCGCGCGCGGCACCCGCGGGCCCCACCCCAGTAAGCCGTCTCGCCGCGCCCGGGTTCACGCCCTTCACCACCGGCTGTGCCTTGTGGCGGCGGCCCAGGCGCGTAACCTCGATCCCCGCGAGTTCGTCGTCGGGAAGGTCGCACCGGGACGTTCACGTTCAGAGAGCACCGGTTCGGCCGGCGGATCGCGGAAGATGCGCTCCACGAGCTCGCGCGATTCGGCCGGCCGTCGCGTAGTGCGCGAACTCCCTACCAGGAGCAGGCGAACGCGATCGCGGGCAGGCCCAGCAGGTAGCCCTCGGTCGCAGCCGCCCAGGCGGATACCGAGTAGAGCGTATCGTCACCCATGTTGGAACCGGAATTGATCCCGGAGACGACGAGTCGAGCTCGATGTCGAGCAACCGTGGCCGAGGATCCTGTGCCGTAGCTGTCGCGTGCGTTCACTGTAGAGATAGCCGTGCTGGCGCGGTGCAGGGAGAGCGGCCGGTCCAGCGTGAGGGAGTTGGAGGCGCCGCTGCGGTCGCGTTCGGGCGCCACGACCGTGATCTCCCCCAGGGGCTCGAGCGCCTGCGCAAGCGCGGCCAGGCCGGGCGCGAAGTAGCCGTCGTCGTTCGAGAGGAGAATGCGCATGCGGGGGGGCGTTCGCCCGGTGTTTGCTGTCGCGATTATACCGGGAACGCCCCCCGGCCGCCCCCTGTGCGTCCGCTTAGAATGGTCGGTCCACCACGTCACCTCCCCGCCATGTTCCGCCATCGCCAGCTGCGCCTGCCTCGCCGCCCTTCCCGCCATGATCGGCAGCGGTCCTCGATGTCTCCGGGCTGGCGAAGGACATCGCGCCCTGCGACGACTTCTATGCCTACGCCAACGGTCGCTGGCTCGACACGGCGGCGATTGCCGAGGATCGCTCGGACTGGGGCACTTTCCGGATCATCGACCAGCGCAACCGCGATTGGCTGCGCGCGCACCTCGCCGCAGCGGCGCAAGCCAATCCGTATCCGGCGGGCAGCAACCGGCACAAGGTCGTCGCGTACTACGCCAGCGGCATGGACGAGGCCACGATCGCCAAGGCAGGGGTTGCCCCGCTATCCCCGCTTTTCGCGGCCATCGAATCGCTGCAGCAGCCCGCGGACCTGCCACGTGTCCTGGCCACCCTGCACCGCCACGGCGTGCGTGCCGGCTTCGGGTTCCAGGTGAGCCAGGATGCCAAGAATGCGCGCCGCTACCTGGCTGCCGTCACGCCCTCCGGACTCGGCCTTCCGGACCGCGACTACTACTTCCGCGACGACGAACGCTCCGCGGCCCAGCGCCAGGCGTATCAGCGCCATCTGGAGACGATGTTCGCGCTGGCCGGTGCGGCCGGCCCCGCCAGCGTCGACCTCGCCACGCGGGTGATGCAAACGGAGACGGAACTCGCCCGCGCGCAGCTCACGCTCGTGGAGCGCCGCAATCCGGAGCGGACCTACAACGTGCGCACCGTGGCGGCACTCGCCCGCGAGGCGCCCGGCTTCGACTGGCCGGCCTACTTCGCGGCCATCGGCGCAGGCAGCGTCACGGAACTGAACGTCGCGCAGCCAGCGCATGCGAAGGCATTCGCCGCGTTGGCCGCCGCGCGCCCCATCGCCGACTGGCAGGCCTACCTGCGCTGGCAGGTGCTGATGGCCGCCGCCACCAAGCTGCCGCGCGCGTTCGAGGACGCGCACTTCGCCTTCTTCGAGAAGACGCTCACCGGCGTGGGGCAGCAGGGCACGCGTGCCGAGCGCGTCATCCAGGTGATCAGCGGGCGCTACGGTGGCGAGCCGCTCGCCCACGCGCTCGGGGAACTGTTCGTGGCCGAGAATTTCCCGCCGGAGGCGAAGAGCCGCGCGCTCGCGATGGTGGCCCACATCAAGGCGGCGTTCCGCGATCGCCTCCAGACGCTCGACTGGATGGAGGAGGCCACGCGCGAGGCGGCGCTGGAGAAGCTCGAGCGCATGCAGGTGAAGATCGGCTACCCGGAGCGCTGGCGCGACTTCGCGACGGCGGAAGTCGGCGCGCGCCCATTGCGGAGAACTGGCTCAACGCCAACGCCTACGAGTTCCGCCGCATCCTTTCCCGCCAGGGCAAGCCGGTCGAGCGCGGCGACTGGTGGATGTCGCCGCACATCGTGAACGCCTATTACGGTTCCTCGTTGAACGAGATCGTGTTTCCCGCCGGCATCCTGCAGCCGCCCTTCTTCGACCCGAAGGCGGACGACGCCGTGAACTTCGGCGCGATCGGCATGGTGATCGGCCACGAGATCACGCACGGTTTCGACGACCGTGGCCGCCGCTACGATGCCTGGGGCAACCTGCGCGAGTGGTGGACCCCCGCCGACCGCAAGCGCTATGGCGAGCGCGCGCAGGCGCTGGTCGTGCAGTACGGGGCCTTCCCGGGCGTGGACAACCTCAAGGTGAACGGCGAACTCACCCTGGGCGAGAACATTTCCGACCTGGGTGGGCTGCAGATCGCCTATCTCGGGCTGCAGCGCGCGCTCGCCGGCCAGCCGCGCGAGCGGATCGACGGCCTGACGCCGGAGCAGCGCTACTTCATCTCCTTCGCGCAGGCCTGGCGCAGCCGCGTGCGTCCCGAACAGGAGCGCCTGCGCCTGCTCACCGACGGCCATTCGCCGCCGCGCTACCGCGTGCGGGGACCGCTGGCCAACTTCCCCGAGTTCGCGCGGGCGTTCTCCTGCCCTGCGGACGCGCAGGCGTTGCGCGCCGAAGGCGAGCGCGTGATCCTGTGGTGATTCCACCCTTGCGAAGAGCGTGACGCGACCTCTCCCGACCGATGCCGAGATCGCCGTCCTCGAGGCCCTGGTGGCCGAGGGCGAGGACCTGCTGGCGCGATCGGCCGCGGGTGGCCTGTCCTACTCGGTGCGGCTGCGCCACCTGGACCCGCAGCGCCGTCACTTCGTGATCGCGGCACGCGAGGGTCACCTTTCCCCCGCTCGCTTCCCGCCGACGCGCCGGTCGACTTCGAGGTCCTCTTCGGCGAGTGGCGCGTGGCCTTTTCCGCCGACCATCCGCACCACGTCACCCACGAAGGCGAGCCGGCGATCGAGCTGGAGTTTCCCGAACGGATCTCGATCAGCAAGCGCCGGCAGCACGCCCGCGCCAGCGTTCCCGAACACGCGCCGCTCAGGCTGGTCGCCTATTCCGGGGCCGCACCGATCTTCGAAGCCTCGATCACCGACGTGAGCCGCGGCGGCATCGGCCTGCAGGTGGACTTCGGCGGCGACTCGCTGCATCCCGCCATGGTGCTCGGCAGTTGCCGTGTCGAGCGCGAGGGCCAGGCGGTCGTGACCGTCAGCCTGGAGGTGCGCCACACCTCGCACGCCGTCCTTCCCGACGGACGCAGGGTGGTGCGCGCGGGTTGCCGATTCCTCGCCTTTACCGCCGAGACCGCGCAGTTCGTCGAGGAATTCGTGTTCGACAATCTGCAGGTCACCCTGGGCCGCAGGTACACGCTCGCCCTGCCGGCCTCGAACCCGTCCGCCTCGACGCGAATGGCGCCGTCGCGGACGTGCATGCCCCGGACGAACTGGCCGACATACGCGCCCGGCGGAGCAAGGCCGGCCTGGGCGTTGTCCGCCGGGAACCTTCCCCAACGGGCGTAGTACTCCGCGATCGCCTCGCGGCCGACATGCGCCATCGACGCCACCTCGGCAAATCGCGATCGCTTGAGGTAGTCCTGATAGGCCGGAAGGGCCACCGCCGCGAGGATGCCGATGATCGCGACGACGATCATCAGCTCGATCAGCGTGAACCCGCGCTCGGCTCGTTTCGTTTGCATCTCACCCTCCCGGCGGCAGATGCCGCCTTTCGACGTAAGCCTTCCACTCCTTCCACCAGGACACCCACGACTCGGTGCCGGCGGGCCGGTCCCTGCTGTCGGGCGTTGCCGCCAGCGTGTCCACGCCGGCGAGTCCGGACAGCGATCCATAGAATCCCTCGAACCATTCCGGCAGCGGCATCGGGAAGCCGATAGCGAGCGGTCGCCACTCGACCCGCGCCCCCTCGCCCCCGAGGATGACCATCCAGTTGCCCTCGCCCACCACGAGTGCGCGCGCCGAGCGCGACTTGGCCCTCAGCGGGTCGGACACGACCTGCCCGGAGATCGGGTCCCAGATGCGGATGGCGCCGTCGAGCGCCGTGGTGACCACCCAGCGCCCATCGGGAGAGAACTCCGCGCTCACGACCGCGTTGCTGTGGCGCAGCGCCGGGCCGGTTTCGGCAAGCGTGGCGACGTCGCGCACCTGCACCCTGCCATCGACAGACACGGACAGCAGCCGCGAGCCGTGCCGGGGAGAAGCGCACGGAAGTTGCCAATGCGGGAACGGGCAGCCGGCGCGGCGCCTCGCCGTCCGGCCGCCACAGCGCCAGCTCGCGCCCTCGCGAAAGGGCGATGGCCGCCGAGCCGCGGCTCACGTCGGCGCTGAGGCCGCCGGCGAAGGCACGCGTCGCCAGCGGAAAGCCGGTGCGCGCATCGAAGGCCTGCAGGGAAGCCTCCCCGGCCACGAGCAGGTAGCGGCCGTCGTCGGTGATGCCCCACGCCATCACGCCGCGCGCGATGCGGGCCGGAAGACCCGAGGGACGGGCGGTCTCGGTGATCGATCACGCGGATGGTCCCGTCCTCGAGCAGCGCGGCCACGAGGCGCCCGTCGCGCGAGATCTCGAGGCCGCGAATCCGGTGCGGCAGCCGCGCGGTCGATCCCTTGCGCGCCTGGTCGCCGAAGGCCCAGCCGACGGTGCGCTCGTCGCTGAGTCCAGGCGAACGCGGAGCCATCGGCACCCAGCGTGTAAGGGGCGGTGACCTTGGCCTTCTGCGAGACCGGACGGAACTCCTCCAGCGCCGTGCCGCCCACGGCGGAACGTACGCCGCGCGACCTCCAGGACGCCTGCCTCGGACAGGCGCGCCACCCGCCTGCGTCGCGCAGAGACTTCCACGGCGTGCCCGAGATCCGCGTGCAATTCCCCCGCAGGCCGGATTCCCGACGGAAACTCCCCGGCGAAACGCTCGCGATTGATCGCTTCGACCAGCAGCTGAGCCGCAGGTGAGCGACACGAAAGAGGTCGAAGGCGTCGATCGACGCCAGGGCGTGCAGGGCCGGGGGCACGGGGAACGGCGTGTCGCGCGCGACCGCCCGCAGGCGGCGGATAGATCTCCTCGCGGCGTCCTCCCTGGGACAGGAAGGCGCGGGCGACGTCGTCGAGCGACGGTTCGATGCCGCTCGGCGAGGCGAACGCGCAGCTTCTCCGCCAGGCGGGTCGCCAGCAGCGCGTGGAGCTTGCCGCGTCCGGTGCCGGGATCGGCGAAGAGGATATCGGGGCCGACGATGGGGACCACGCGACGCTCCTCGATGAACTCGAGGAGGTCATCCCAGAAGTCGTCGAGGCGGTCCTCCACGCAAGCCACCTTGTCCCGTTCCTGAGTCCGAGACTGGCGGCGATTCTGCCCGAGATCGGGCCTGCAGGGATACGGGGATTTACTCGCCCTCCCGACGCGGCAAATTCGGCAGTCCGGGCCGCGGCGTTCGCGCTAGGCGTAGTCCGCGACCGGCACGCAGGTGCAGAAGAGGTGCCGGTCGCCGTGGACGTTGTCGGCGCGGCCCACCGGCGGCCAGACCTTGTTGTCGCGCAGGGAGGCGACCGGGAAGGCAGCCAGCTCGCGCGCATAGGCGTGCTTCCAATCGTCCGCCAGCACCGCGGCCGCCGTGTGCGGCGCGTGCCGGAGCGGGTTGTCCTCGCGGTCCAGGCGGCCCTCCTCCACGGCGCGGATCTCCTCGCGGATGGCGATCATCGCCTCGCAGAAGCGGTCGAGCTCCGCCTTCGACTCGCTTTCCGTCGGCTCGACCATGAGCGTGCCGGGAACGGGGAACGACATCGTCGGCGCGTGGAAGCCGTAGTCCATGAGGCGCTTGGCCACGTCGTCGACCGAGATGCCCGACGTTTCCTTCAGCGGACGCAGGTCGAGGATGCACTCGTGCGCGATGAGTCCGCCGGGCCCGGTGTAGAGCACCGGGTAGTGCGCCGCGAGGCGCTTCGCGATGTAGTTGGCGTTGAGGATGGCCACTTCGGTCGCGGCGCGCAGGCCCTCCGCACCCATCATCGCGATGTACATCCACGAGATCGGCAGGATCGAGGCGCTCCCGTAGGGGGCCGCCGACACCGGGCCGATGGCATGCTTCGACTCGCCCAGCGCGCGGTGCCCCGGCAGGAACTTCGCCAGGTGCGCCGCGACCGCCACCGGCCCCACGCCGGGGCCACCGCCGCCGTGCGGGATGCAGAAGGTCTTGTGCAGGTTCAGGTGCGAGACGTCGCCGCCGAACGCTCCCGGCGCGGCCAGTCCGACCATCGCATTGAGATTCGCGCCATCGACGTACACCTGGCCGCCGTGCGCGTGCACGATGTCGCAGATCTCGGTGATGCCCGCCTCGAACACGCCATGCGTCGAGGGATACGTCACCATGATCGCGGCGAGGTTCGCGGCATGCTTCTGCGCTTTCTCCCGCAGGTCGGCGAGATCGACGTTGCCGGCGTCGTCGCAGGCGACCACCACCACGGGCATGCCGACCATGCTCGCCGAGGCGGGATTGGTGCCGTGCGCCGAGCTCGGGATGAGGCAGACGTTGCGGTGCCCTTCCCCGCGGCTCTCGTGCCAGGCCTTGATGACGAGGAGCCCCGCGTACTCGCCCTGCGAGCCGGCATTGGGCTGCATGGAAACGGCGGCGTAGCCGGTGCATTCGACGAGCATCTTCTCGAGGCCGGCGACGAGTTCGCGGTAGCCCTCGACCTGTTCCGCCGGTGCGAAGGGATGGACGTTGCCGAACTCGGGCCAGGTGACCGGGATCATCTCGCTCGTGGCGTTGAGTTTCATCGTGCACGAGCCCAGCGGGATCATGGCGCGATCGAGGGCGATGTCCTTGTCCGCGAGGCGGCGCAGGTAGCGCAGCATCTCGGTTTCCGCGTGGTAGCGGTTGAACACCGGATGCGCGAGGTAGGCGGAGGTGCGGACGAGCCCCGCGGGAATCGCGTCCGCGGCACCATCGAGATCGCCGGGGACGAAACCCGCCGGCGCGCCGGCGAAGATCTCCCACAGCTGTGCGACATCATCGCGGGTCGTCGTCTCGTCGAAGGACAGGCCGAGGGTCGCCGCATCGATGCGGCGCAGGTTCACGCCGGCCTGGCTGCTCCGCGCCACGATGGCGGCCGTCTGCTGGCCGGTCCTGACCGCGAGCGTGTCGAAGAACGCAGTCGTCACCACGTCGAAGCCGAGCTTCGCGAGGCCGGCCCGGGCGATGGCCGTAAGGCGGTGCACGCGCCGGGCGATGCGCGCGAGGCCCTGCGGGCCGTGGTACACCGCGTACATCGAGGCGATCACCGCGAGCAGCACTTGAGCGGTGCAGATGTTGGAGGTCGCCTTCTCGCGGCGGATGTGCTGCTCGCGCGTCTGCAACGCGAGGCGGTAGGCAGGGTTGCCGTGCGCATCCACCGTCACGCCGACCAGGCGCCCCGGCATGCTGCGCTTCAGCGCGTCCCGCGTCGCGAGGTAGCCGGCGTGCGGGCCGCCGAAGCCCATCGGCACGCCGAAGCGCTGCGCCGAGCCCACGGCGACGTCCGCACCCCACTCGCCCGGCGGCGCGAGCACGGTGAGCGCCAGCAAGTCGGCGGCGGCGACGAGATGCGCATCCCTGGCGTGGACCGCATCGGCCAGCGCGCGGTAGTCGCGGACGTCGCCGTCCGCGCCCGGGTACTGCACCAGGACGGCAAAGGCATCGGCGCTTGCGAGATCCGCTGGCGGCAGCACGCGAACTTCGATGCCGAGAGGTGCTGCGCGCGTGTGCAGGACGTCGATCGTCTGCGGCAGCACGTCGCTCGCCACCGCGAAGACGTTCGACGCGTGGCTGCCGGAACGCCGGCAGAGCGTCATCGCCTCGGCCGCGGCCGTCGCCTCGTCGAGCATCGAGGCGTTGGCGATCGCCATCGCGGTCAGGTCGCACACCATCGTCTGGAAGTTGACGAGCGCTTCCAGGCGCCCCTGCGAGATTTCCGGCTGGTACGGGGTGTAGGCCGTGTACCAGGCGGGATTCTCGAGGATGTTGCGCAGGATGACGCCCGGCGTGTGCGTGCCGTAGTAGCCCTGCCCGATCCAGGAGCGGCAGACGCGATTCTTCGCGGCGATGGCCTTCAGCTCCGCGAGCGCCTGCGCCTCGGGCTTGCCGGCCGGAAGCGCCATCGGCCGCTTGCGGCGGATGTTGGCCGGCACGATCGCCTCCATGAGCGCATCGCGGGTCGCGAAGCCCAGGGCCGCAAGCATTTCGGCCTGGTCCGCAGCCGTCGGGCCGATGTGGCGGCGCGCGAAGGCGGCGCGGTCCTCCAGTTCGGCTAGCGTGGCGCGGTTGCCGGAAGGCGTCGTGGTGTCGGGCATGGCTGTTCCTTCGTGCGGAAGCGAATGGCGGGAAGACGGACGGCGCTGATGGGGGTGGCCCGGGGGCGACTTGCGCGGACGCGGCCTACTCGGACGCAACCTTCTCGTAGGCGGCGGCGTCGAGGAGCTTGTCGATGTCGGCGGCATTGTCCGGCTTGATGCGGAACAGCCAGCAGCCGTACGCGTCCGCGTTCACCTTCTCCGGAGCGTCGGCCAGGGCGTCGTTGCCCGCGACGATCTCGCCGGCCACCGGCGCGTAGATGTCGGAGGCGGCCTTGACCGACTCCACCACGCCCACCGCCTCGCCCTTGGCGACCTTGCGGCCGGCCTTGGGCGCCTCGACGAAGACGATGTCGCCCAGCTGCTCCTGGGCATGATCGGTGATGCCGATGGCGACGGTGCCGTCCGCCTCGCGGCGCACCCACTCGTGCGATTCGGTGTACCTGAGTTCCTGGGGAATGTTCATGACGTCTTCTCCGTTGGTAGTGTTTTCGATGAACCGGGTTCATGAACCGGGTTCATGAACCCGGTTCGAATCAGATGAGGGGCTTGCCGTTGCGCACGAAGGGGGGCTTCACGACCTTCGCGGCGAGTTCCCTGTCGCGCACCTGGACGCGCACCACATCGCCGGGCGCCGTGCCCAGCGGCAGGCGCGCGAGCGCGATGGATACGGCGAGCGTCGGCGAGAAGGTGCCGCTGGTGATCTCCCCTTCGCCGCTCGCGCCCAGGACTTTCTGGTGCGCGCGCAGCACGCCGCCCTTGTCGACCAGGACCAGCCCGAGGAACAGCGCGTTCTGCCCGCGCGCCTCGAGCGCCTTGCGGCCGTAGAACGCGCGCGGCGACTTGAGGTCCACGGTCCACGCGAGCCCGGCATCGAGCGGCGTCGTCTTCGCATCCATGTCCTGCCCGTAGAGGTTCATCCCGGCCTCGAGGCGCAGCGTGTCGCGCGCGCCGAGCCCGCAGGGCCGTGCGCCGGCGCCGACGAGTCCCTTCCAGATCGCTCGCCGCGTCGTCGGCCGGAAAGATCACCTCGAAGCCGTCCTCGCCCGTGTAGCCGGTGCGCGCCACCATGATGTCGCCCACGCGCGCGGCAGTGAAGGCGCCCAGCGCCTCGGTCGCGGGCTGGGTTTCCGGGAAACGCCTGCCAGAACTTCGCGCGCGCGTTCGGTCCCTGCACCGCGAGCATGGCGTAGTCCTCGCGCGGCGTGATCGTCACCTCGTGGCCCGGCCAGCGTCTTGAGCGAGCGCAGCCACTGGATGTCGTCTTCCGCGGTGCCGGCGTTCACGACCAGCCGGATAGAAGTCGTCGCGGAAGTAGTAGGCAATGAGGTCGTCGACGACACCCGCCTCCTCGTTGAGCAGGCACGAGTACAGGGCCTTGCCCGGACACGGTGAGCCTGGTGACGTCGTTCGCCAGCGCGAAGCGCAGGAATTCGCGGGCACCGGCGCCCTGGCGATGTCGACGACGCGCATGTGCGAGACGTCGAAGAGGCCCGCATCGCGGCGCACCGCATGGTGCTCCTCCACCTGCGAGCCGTAGTTGACGGGCATGTCCCATCCGCCGAAATCCACCATGCGGGCACCTGCCTCGCGGTGGATGGCGTTGAGCGGCGTGGCTTTCGGCATGGCGAGGGCTCCCGGAAATGAAAAAGGGCCAGGCAAGCATTGTCGCTTGCCTGGCCCCTCTGTCCCTTGTACCTGAGAGATTACGGCGCCGAGACGTGCGCGCCGCGAGCCCCTTCGGTGGAAGGCGGGCCGGCTGCTCCCACCCTCGCTCTCCAGAGTCCGGGACTGCCTCGCGTTGCCGGCAATACACGGCGCCGCGAGCCCGGGTCCGGTCGGTCCTTTTGCCTGAGAGTTTGCGGGCGCTACCCCTTCGGCGGCCGTGCGGAACTGCGCGACGACGCTCTCCCGACCAGATGGCGCCGGAGCCTACGCGGGCACCTGCCTGCTGTCAAACGCGCCGTCGGCCGTTCGCCGCCGGGACGGGCGAAAACGCGCCCTTTGGCCAGGCGCGAACAGCGGCATTGACCGAGCGCAAACGCCGGCCTTGATCGAGCGCAAAGGGCGCCGGCCGCTGCGGCCTAGCATGGCACCACCTCCGCCACGGGCATGGCCCGACAAGAACACGCGCTCGAGGGACGCGACGGATCGCGACCCGGCGCCTCGGCGGAACCTCGGAGAGAAAACGACATGCCGCAGACCACGCCTCCCCCGCTCAGGGGCTATGCCCTGCTCCAGGACCCGGAATACAACAAGAGCACGGCCTTCACCGAAGCCGAGCGCGATGCCCTGGGCCTTCGCGGCCTGCTGCCGCCGCGCGTGACCACCCAGGTCGAGCAGGTCGGCCGCGTGCTCAACAACATGCGGCGCCTGCCCACCGATCTCGACAAGTACATCTTCCTCACGGCGCTGCACGACCGCAACGAGACGCTCTTCTTCCGCGTGGTGATGGAGAACGCCGAGGAGATCATGCCCCTCATCTACACGCCGACCGTGGGCCTGGGCTGCCAGCTCTACGGCCGCATCTACCGGCGGGCGCGCGGCATGTTCATCTCGGCCGCCGACGCCGGGCGCGTGAAGAAGGTGCTGCAGAACTGGCCGCACAAGGCCGGGCTCATCGTCGTCACCGACGGCGAGCGCATCCTCGGACTCGGCGACCTCGGCGCCCAGGGCATGGGCATCCCCGTGGGCAAGCTCTCCCTCTACACGGCCTGCGCCGGCATGCACCCGCACCTCTGCCTGCCCATCACCCTGGACGTCGGCACGGAGAACGAGGAGCTGCTGAAGGACCCGCTCTACATCGGCCACAACCGCCGCCGCGTGCGCGGCCCGGAGTACGACGCGCTCGTGGAAGAGTTCGTCACCGCCGCGAACGAGGTCTTCCCCGGCGTCCTCATCCAGTTCGAGGACTTCGCCAACGCGAACGCCTTCCGCCTGCTGCACAAGTACCAGGACCGCATCTGCACGTTCAACGACGACATCCAGGGCACGGCGTCGGTGACGCTCGCGGGCCTCAAGTCGGCCATCCGCATCACCGGCAAGAGCCTGGCCGATACGCGCGTGCTGTTCCTGGGCGCCGGCGAAGCCGCCTGCGGCATCGCCGACCTGATCACCGCCTCGCTGGTCGCCGACGGGCTGCCCGAGGCCGAAGCGCGCAAGCGCTGCTGGCTGGTGGACTCCAAGGGACTGGTGACCGCGGAACGCACCGGACTCACCGACCACAAGCTGAAGTACGCGCACGCGCATCCGCCCGTCGCCGATTTCGCCTCGGCCGTGAACGCGCTCAAGCCCCAGGCGATCGTTGGCGTGGCGGCCGTGGGCCGCACCTTCACCAAGTCGATCGTCGAAGCCATGAGTTCCTTCAACGAGCGCCCGATCGTCTTCGCGCTGTCGAACCCGACCTCGAAGTCGGAGTGCACGGCCGAGGAGGCCTACGCCTGGAGCAAGGGCCGCGCCGTCTTCGCTTGCGGAAGCCCGTTCGCGCCGGTCAATGTCGAGGGCAAGACGCTCGTGCCGCGGCAGTGCAACAACTCCTACATCTTCCCCGGGGTCGGGCTGGGCGTGGTCGCCACGAAGGCGCGCCGCGTGACCGACGACATGTTCCTCGCCGCCGCCGATACGCTGGCCGGCATGGTGACGCCGGCGGACCTGGCGCAGGGCAGCCTCTACCCGCCGCTCAGGGACATGCGCAACGTTTCCGCCGCCATCGCGACCAGCGTGGCCGACGTCGTGTTCAAGCGCGGCCTGGCGGGGGTCGCGAAACCGGCGGATATGGCGACGTTTGTCCGCGCGGCGATGTACGACCCGACGTACCCCACCTACGCCTGAAGCGGTCGGGTTGGGGGGAGGAATTCGCACCTCCGGGATCGCGCCCAGGGCGTGGGCGCATGCCAAGGGATTGCACGTGACGTGCAACCCCTTCCTGCTCAGGTCCGGTCCAGCGACTTCCCGACCTCCAGGTCCAGCTGGCCTTGCAGTTCACGACGCAGGCCGAGAAGCGGGGCCGCCAGCCTTTGGGCGACATCCTCCATGGACTCCTTCGTGGAGACGCTGGCATTGAGCACATAGATGCCGTCACCCGCACGAAGCGGCGCGGCAAGCGCCACGACCTCCGGTTGCCAGGACACGGCAGCAGTAGCCGCGCGCCTCCACCATCCGGATCGATTTCGCGATCGCCAGGGCGATGGAGGGCCAATGGGCGCCACGACGCTGCCGGAATATCGCGAAGAGCACATCGCGTCGAGCCGGCGGTATCGTCGCCAGATAAGCTCGCCCTAGCGACGTGAGCTCCATCGGAACGCGCTGGCCGGAGACGACGTTGCGCAAGGCAATTCGCCGGTTGTACCGGATCGACTCCAGATAGACCATCTCGTCCCCGTCGGGCGCGGCGAGACCCACGTTGATGCGATTGCTCTCGGCCAGCGCGCGCATTTTCGGCGCGGCAAGCGTCAGGATGCCGGACCCCATCCTCATGGCGTGGGCGAGGCTGAGGACCGCGGGGGCAAGGCGATAGGCCCGGTACCTGGCATCCGCCTGCAGCAGTCCGGCACCCACCAGTGTCTGGGTGAGACGGCTCACGGTGGACCTCGACAGTCCCGTACGCTCCGCAATGTCCCCGTTGGCCAGCAAGCCGGAGCCGGGCCGGAAGGCGCGCAGAATTTCCACGCCCCGCTCGAGCGAGCGGTTGGCCGGGGAGCGGCCTGGTTTTTCGGCGCGCAGCAAGGGTTCGCGAGTAGACACGGTACGGGCTCCGTCCGGGTGGCGCGTGGCATGCAATCGCTCCCAGTGTATCCGCCTCGGCCGGGTCCGCCAATTCCACTGGATGGAACGGGGAGTCCCGAGGCCGCAGTGAATGGGCCTACGCTACGTATTCCGCTCCCGACCAGAAAAGGATTCCTGCCGTGTCCACTTTCCTGCCCTCGCACCCGCTTCGAGTGCTTCTTCTCGGCCTGTCGATGGCCGTCGCCACGGCCGCTGCAGCGGCGCCGTTTCCCGAAAAACCCGTCAAGCTCATCGTGCCGTTCTCCCCTGGCGGCGGCACGGACCTGGTGGCCCGCACGCTCGGTTCCGGCCTTGCCAAGGAACTGGGCCAGCCGGTCATCGTCGAGAACAAGCCCGGTGGCGGCACGATCATCGGCACCGACACGGTCGCCAGGAGCACGCCCGACGGCTACACGCTGCTGGTCGCCACCTTCGCGCACGCCGTCAATCCGAGCCTGCAGCCGTCGCTGCCCTACGCCACCGACAAGGCATTCACCCCCGTCACCCTCGTGAGCCGCGGTCCGAACGTGCTGGTAGTCCGCGCGAACAGTCCCTTCAAGACGGTGAAGGACATCCTGGCTGCCGCGAAGGCCGCCCCGGAGAAGGTGACCTATGCCTCGCAGGGCGTGGGCACTTCCGCGCATCTGGCGGGCGAGATGTTCGCCAACCTCGGCAAGGTGAAGCTTACCCACGTGCCGTACAAGGGCGCGGGGCCGGCGCTCACCGACCTGCTCGGCGGCCAGGTGGACATGATGTTCGGGACCGCGGCCGCGGTCTCGACCTACATCGACGCCGGCCGGCTACGGGCCATCGCGGTCACGAGCGAGGCGCCGTCGCCTTCGTTCAAGGGCGTTGCGACCATTGCGGAGACGGTTCCCGGCTACGCCGTGGAAAGCTGGTACGGCATCTATGCTCCGGCGCGCACGCCACCCGAGGCCATCGCGAAACTCAACGCCGCCGTGAAGAAGGCCGCGCGCAGCCCGGAGTTCATGAAGAAAATGGAGCAGGAAGGCCTCTCGATCGTCGCGAGCGACCCGGCGGAACTTGACCGCTACGTGCGTGCCGAAGAGGCGCGCTGGCGCAAGATCGTCAAGGAAAACAACATCAGGCCGGAATGAGCCCGGCGCCCGGAGAACCCATGACCTAGTTCCTTCATCGACCTCCAGGTCCGCGACGCGATCGCGACGATCACCTTCAACCGTCCCGACAAGCGCAACGCCATGAACGACGACATGCGCTCCGAGTTCATCGACGCGCTGGAGGCCGTCGCCGCCGACAAGGCGATCCGCGCCCTCGTGCTCACCGGCGCGGGCAAGGGATTCTGCGCGGGCGGCGACATCTCCGGCATGAAGCGCCGCATGGAGGCACCCGCCGGCGAGATCGCGTTCAACGGCTGGCATCGCCAGCAGCGCGTGCACCGCACCCAGGCCCTGTTGCACACGATGCCCAAACCGACGATCGCGGCCGTGAACGGCGCGGCTTCGGGACTGGGCGCCGATACCGCGCTGGCGTGCGACTTCATCATCGGATCCGAGTGGGCGAGTTTCGCGTGGTCCTACATCCTGCGCGGCATCGTGCCCGACGGCGGCGGGATGTACTTCCTGCCGCGGCGCGTGGGACTTGCCCGCGCGAAGGAGCTCATCTTCACCGGCCGCAAGGTGGACGTGGACGAGGCACTCGCGCTTGGCATCGTCGACCGCAAGACGAAGTCCGAAACACTGGTGCCGGACGCGCAGGCCTGGGCCGCGGAACTCTCCAGCGGCTCGCCCACGGCGCTGGCCCTGGGCAAGACGATCCTGAACCAGTCCTTCGAGCTTTCCGCACACCAGGTCTTCGCCCAGGGCAGCCAGGCGCAGGGCATCTGCTACACGAGCGCGGAGCACCGCGAATCGGTCATGGCGTTTCTCGCGAAGTCCGCAGCGAAGGAGTAAGGCGATGGACGCGATTTCCCGATTGCTCAAGCCGCGCAGCGTCGCGGTCATCGGCGCTTCGGCCGATGCGACCAAGACGGCGGGCCGGCCGGTGGCGTATCTCCTCAAGCACGGCTTCGCGGGCGACATCTATCCGGTAAACCCGAAGGCCAGCCGCATCGGCGACCTCGCCTGCTACCCGGACGTGGCGTCGCTGCCTGCCGTCCCCGACGTGGGCATCGTGCTCCTTGGGGCCGAGCGGGCGCACCTGGCCGTGCGCGAGCTTGCAAAGCGCGGCACGGCCGCGGCCATCGTGCTCGCGAGCGGCTATACGGAGACCGGCGAGGAGGGCGCGCGCCGCCAGCGCGAGTTGCGCGAGGCAGCCGGCGCCATGCGCATCCTCGGGCCCAACACCATCGGCCTCGTGAACCTCACCGACAACATCGTGCTCTCGGCCACGGGGGCGCTCGAGATGGACCACTTCCCCGTGGGAGCCATCGGCGTGGTCTCGCAGAGCGGCGGCATCCTCGGGCTCGCTGCTCTCGCGCGCGGCCGCGCGCGGCATCGGCCTCACCAAGCTGGTCTCCACGAGCAACGAGGTGGACCTGGAACTCGCCGACTTCATCGACTACCTTGCCGACGACGAGGCGACCCGGGTCATCGCGCTCTACATCGAGACAGTGCGTGATCCCGCCAAGTTCCGCGCGGCGGCGCTCAAGGCCGCCCGCGCGGGCAAGCCGGTCGTTGCGTTCAAGATCGGCCGCTCCGAGGCTGGCGCCAAGGCAGCGGTCTCCCACACCGGCGCGCTTGCCGGCGCCGACCGCATGTACGACGCGCTTTTCCGGCAGGCGGGCGTGATCCGCGCGCGAACCTTCGGCGACCTGCTCGACGTACCGGCGGCCCTCGCGACCGGCCGCAAGCTGCGTGGCAAGCGGGTGGCCATCCTCACCTCGACCGGCGGCGCGGGCACCCTCATCTCGGACGACCTCGGGGTGAACGGCTTCGACACGCCCGCCCCCGACGCAGCGACGGCCGGGGCGCTGCGTGCGTTGCAGACGGGCGCCGAGGCGGCGCTGGATCGCAATCCCATCGACGTGACGCTGGCCGGCCTGCGCCCGGACCTGCTGCGCGGCGCCATCAACGTGCTGCTGCAGAGCCCGACCTACGATGCACTCGTGGTGATCGTGGGCTCCTCCAGCCTCGCCATGCCCGAACTCATGGCGGGCGCCATCCAGGATTGCCTGTCCGGTTCGGACAAGCCGGTCATCGCGTACATGAGCCCGCACGCACCGGACGTGGGTGCGCTGCTCACGGGCCGCGGCGTGCCGGCCTTCGCAACGCCGGAGAGCTGCACCGCGGCGCTCGCAGGCATGCTCCAGGCCGGGCGTTGGGAACCGCCGGCGGAAGAGTTGTCCTTGCCGGCACCGGTCGCGGTCGACGACTTCCCGGCGGGCTCTCTCGACGAGGCGCAGGCCAAGCAGCTCTTCGTGCGCTTTGGCGTGCCGTGCGCGCGCGAAACGATCGTGGCGACCCCGGGGGCGGCGGGCGAGGCAGCGCGGGCCTTCGGCGGCCCCGTGGTGCTCAAGATCCTGTCCGCGAAGATCACCCACAAGAGCGACGTGGGCGGCGTCGCCACGAACGTTTCCCCCGAGCACGTGCCCGCGCGGCTCGCCGCCATGGCGGACGAGGTGGCGGCGAAGGCGGGCGAGCGCCCCACCCGCTTCCTCGTGCAGGAGATGGTGACTGGCGGCACGGAACTCATCCTCGGCATGCACCGGGACGCGCTGGGCACCGCGATCCTCCTTGGCATGGGCGGCGTCACGGCCGAACTCTTCAAGGACACGACGATGCGCCTGCTGCCCCCGCAGGGAGGGCTCAGCCGCGCGGAGGCGCTCGGGCTCGCGAAGGAGCTCAAGACCTGGCCGCTGCTGGATGGCTTCCGGGGACGTGCGCGCGCCGATGTGGACTCGCTGGTCGATGCGATCGTGGCCTTCTCCCGCATGGCGGCCCAACTCGGTGACCGCCTCGTCGAGGCGGAGATCAATCCGCTCTTCGTCCTGCCGGCCGGTCAGGGCGTGCGGGCCGCGGACGGTGTCGTGGTGCTCGCACGCGGGGACTGAAATGGACCCGAACGCAAAAGTCCGACTGGAGCGCGAGGGCGACGTGGCCGTTCTCGTCATCGACAATCCGCCGGTGAATGCCGGCTCCGCGGAGGTTCGTCGCGGACTCCTGGAATGTGTCCGTGAGGTGCAATCCGATGGCGCGATTCGAGCCGTGGTCATCATCGGCGCCGGCACGACTTTCGTTGCGGGCGCCGACCTGCGCGAGTTCGGCCGCCCCCTGGAGGAGCCGCAGCTGCCCGCCGTGATCGCGGCGATCGAGGCCTGCGACAAGCCCGTCGTCGCGGCTCTCCACGGCGCAGCCCTGGGCGGCGGCTTCGAGCTGGCGTTGGGATGCGACGCCCGCGTGGCCTCCCCGGGAACGGTGGTGGGCCTGCCGGAGGTCACGCTCGGCATCATCCCCGGTGCGGGCGGCACGCAGCGCCTGCCGCGGATCGTGGGCATTGCCCGCGCGATCCCGTGGATCTGCAGCGGCGAGCGGTTGCCGCTGGCCAAGGCGCTGGCCGCTGGCGTGGTGGACAGCGAGATTCCCGGCGACCTGCGCCAGGGCGCTGTCGCGTACGCACGCGCGCTGGCCGGCAAGCGCCGATTGCGCGACCTGGAGGTGCCGCCTGCCGAACCCGGGGCGGTGGAAGCCGCGGCGGCCGCGGCGCTGAAAGCCGGAAAGAACCGGCCGGCGGTGAAGGCGGCGATCGAACGCACCCTGGCAGCCGCGACCCTGCCCATCGACGAGGCGCTCGCGCTCGAGCGCGCCGAATTCCAGGCCCTGCGCGTCTCGCGCGAGGCCTTCGCGCTGCGTCATCAGTTTTTCGCCGAACGGGATAGCGCCAAGCATCCCGCTCTCGATGGTGCGCAGCCTCGGGCCGTGTCGCGCATCGCCGTGATCGGCGCGGGCACCATGGGCTCGGGCATCGCCATCGCGGCACTGGACGCGGGTTACGACGTCGCGCTCCTCGAACAGGATGCGGCGGCGCTCGACCGCGGCGTCACCCGCATTCGCGACCACTATGCGGGCCGCGTGAAGGCAGGAAAGGCAAGCGAGTCGGCAGCGGCGCAGAGCATGGCCCGCCTGCAATTCGGCGTGGACTGGTCGGAAGTCGCGAAGGCGGATCTCGTGATCGAGGCGGTGTTCGAGGAGCTTGGCGTGAAGCAGGACGTGTTCCGTCGGCTCGATGGACTTGCACGTCCGGGCGCCGTACTCGCCTCCAACACGTCGTACCTCGACCTCGACGCGATCGCTTCGGCCACTGCGCGCCCCGGGGATGTCGTCGGCCTGCACTTCTTCAGTCCCGCCAACGTGATGCGGCTGATGGAGGTCGTGCGTGGCAAGGCCACGGCCGCGGACGTGCTTGTAACGGGACTCGCCGTCGGCAGGCGCCTGAAAAAGCTGCCGGTGCTCGCGGGCAACGCCTTCGGCTTCATCGGCAACCGCCTCTATGCCGCCTACCGTCGCCAGTGCGAGTTCATGATCGAAGAGGGTGCCTGGCCCTGCGAGGTGGATGCCGCGCTGGAGGCGTATGGATTCGCCATGGGCCCGTTCGCAGTGGCGGACCTTTCCGGGCTCGACATCGCGTGGCGCATGCGCCAGTCGCAGGCCGCCACGCGGGACCCGCAGGCGCGCTATGTGCAAATTCCCGACCGGCTCTGCGAGGCCGGGCGCCTGGGGCGCAAGACCGGCGCGGGCTACTACCGCTACGTGCCAGGACTCAAGGAACGCCAGGTGGACGAGGCCGTGCACGCGATCATCGAGCGGGCGCGCGCGGAAAAGGACATCGTCAGGCGCGAGATCGCCGCGGACGAGATCCGGCGCCGCGCGCTTCTCGCGCTCGTCAACGAAGCCGCCCTCTTGCTGGCCGAAGGGGTGGCCGAGCGCGCCACGGACGTCGACGTCGTGCTGGTGAACGGCTACGGCTTTCCGCGCTGGGAGGGCGGGCCGGTGTTCTGGGCGCGCGAGCGCGGCGAGGAGAACCTGCGCGCCGATCTCGACTGGCTGGCGTCGGTGAGCGGCCCCGGATTCGTCCGCGGCGACGTGCTGCTGCTTCTATCCGGGGCGACCTGACGTGCATCCCACGCAGGTGTTCGCCAGGTTCGCCGCCGGTTTCCGTGAAATGGCGCTCCCTCCGGAAGTCCTGCACCACGCGAAGCGGGCCGTCATCGACTGGCACGCGTCGCTCTATCCCGGCCTCGCCACCGCCCCGGTGCGCATATTGGAACAGGCCCTGGCCGAGGACCTCGACCGCGGCCACGCGCGCCTGGCGCTCGGGCGGCCGGCCACGGCGCGGGCGGCGGCGCTGATCCAGGGCACGGCGGCCCATGCCGCCGAAGTGGACGACAGCTTCCGCGAGGCGATGTACCACCCGGGAGCCGCCACCATCGCCGCCGCGCTCGCTGCGGCCCAGGCACGCGGCGCCAGCGGTCTCGCCTTCCTGCACGGCGTGGTGCTGGGATACGAGGTTTCCACGCGCATCGGCGTGGCCATGGGACGACCGCACTACGAGTACTGGCACAACACCGGAACCATCGGGACTTTCGGGGCCGCGGCGGCCGTCGCAGGCGTATGCGGACACGGGGAAGCGGCCTTCGCCCATGCCCTCGCCATAGCCGCGACCTTCGCCGCGGGCCTGCAGCAGTCCTTCCGCCTGGAGGCGATGTCGAAGCCGCTGCATGCGGGGCGCGCGGCGGAAGCGGGACTCCTCGCCGCGGAGCTCGCGCGACTGGGCATGGTGGGCTCGCTCGACGTCCTGGATGGCGAGGCGGGATTCGGCCGCGCCATGAGCCGCGACGTGGACTGGTCCGGGGTCGGCGAAACGCTGGGCCGCGACTTTCACGTCACGCGCCTGACTTTCAAGAACCACATCGGCTGCGGCCATGCGTTCCCGGCGATCGACGGTGCGCTCGAGCTGCAGCGGCGCCACGGCTTCAAGGCGGGCGACATCGGACACTTGCACGTCGGAACCTACAGGCCTGCGCTCGACATTGCCCGCCACACGCGGCCGGCGACCGCCGATGAAGCGCGTTTCAGCCTCACGTACATGGTCGCCACCGCCCTCGTGAACGGCAGCGTGCGGCTGGCGGCCTACGAGCCGGCACGTCTCGACGATCCCGTGACCCGCGCGCTCATGGAACGCATCGACGTGGCCATCGACCCGGAGCTGGACGCGGCGTTTCCCGCGAAGCGTGCCGCGCGCATCCGCGTCGTCCTGCGCGACGGTACGCGGCTCGAACACTTGCAGCCCACGCGCAAGGGTGATCCGGATTCACCCCTCACCGATGCCGAGCTGGAGGGCAAGCTCCTTGAACTCGCCGCGCCTGTGCTCGGCGACCGCGAGGCGCGCGCGCTGTGCCAGCGGCTCTGGGCCCTCGATGTGCGCGAAGGAATCTCATGACACGCCATGCCTTCATCTGCGATGCCATTCGCACCCCCTTCGGCCGCTACGGTGGTGCGCTCGCATCCGTCCGGGCCGACGACCTCGGGGCGATCCCGATCGCCGCGCTGATGGCGCGCAACGCAAGGGTCGACTGGGGGGCTTTGGACGACGTGATCTACGGCTGCGCCAACCAGGCCGGCGAGGACAACCGCAACGTCGGACGCATGGCGCTGTTGCTGGCCGGGTTGCCGCAGGAGGTTCCGGGCACCACCGTCAATCGGCTCTGCGGTTCGAGCCTGGACGCGATCGCCATTGCGGCAAGGGCGATCAAGAGCGGCGAGACAGAGCTCATGATCGCCGGCGGCGTGGAAAGCATGTCGCGAGCGCCGTTCGTCATCGGCAAGGCCGAAAGCGCCTTCTCGCGTGCGGCGAGGATCGAGGACACGACCATCGGCTGGCGGTTCATCAACCCGCTGATGAAGGCCCGCTTCGGCGTGGACTCGATGCCCGAGACCGCGGAGAACGTTGCCCGGGAATTCAACGTGAGCCGGGCCGACCAGGACGCCTTTGCGCTGCGCAGCCAGCAGCGGACGGCGGACGCGATGGCCGCGGGCAGGCTCGCCGAGGAGATCGTGCCGGTGACGATCCAGGCGAAGAAGGGCGATCCGGTCATCGTCGGCAAGGACGAGCATCCGCGGGCGACAACGCCTGAAGCGTTGGCGAAGCTGAAGGGTGTCGTTCGCCCGGATGGCACCGTGACTGCGGGCAACGCCTCGGGGGTCAACGACGGCGCATGCGCAGTTCTCCTGGCCTCGGAGGACGCGGCGAAGCGGCACGGACTCACCCCGCGAGCGCGCATCGTCGCCGCCGCCGCTGCCGGCGTGCCGCCGCGGATCATGGGGTTCGGGCCTGCGCCGGCGACCGAGAAGGTCCTGCGCAAGGCCGGGCTGGCGCTCGGCGACATCGACGTCATCGAGTTGAACGAGGCGTTCGCCGCGCAGGCGCTGGCGGTCACGCGTCATCTTGGCTTGCCGGACGACTCGCCCCTGCGTGAATCCCAATGGCGGAGCCATCGCGCTAGGGCATCCGCTGGGAGCGAGTGGTGCCCGCCTCGCCACGACGGCAACCTACCAGCTTGCGAGAACCGGCGGCCGCTATGCGCTGTGCACGATGTGCATCGGCGTCGGACAGGGCATTGCCGTCATCATCGAGCGGGTATGAGCGGGCCGTGATCCTGCGCGAGACCTCTGCTGCCGGTTCGCGAACCCGACCCGGGCCGCGCAGATCGCGATCAGTCGGGTGAAAGGAAATGCGGTCCCGTGAGGAGCTCCTGCTCGAGATAGCGGCGGCGGAAGGTCTCGAACGGCAGGTCGTCCGCGGCCTCGATGCGGCCCTGCTCCGCCCGCGACTGCTCCGCGAACTCGGCGTAGCGCGCCTCGGCCTCGGCTGCCAGGGGCAACTCCGCGAGCGCGTCGCGGTGCCGCCACGACTGCGCCAGCGCGAACGCCGGATAGCTCCTTTCGTGCGCCTGCTCCGTCTCCCGCAGCACCCGTGCCGACGGCAGCGACGACAGGATCGCGCAAGGCGCCGCGCGCGGCCGCCAGGACCTCGCCGTAGCGTTCTCCCCCATGGGCCTCGTCCAAGGCCGCGGCGATGGGTTCGCACCGGGCGAGCAGTTCCGCGGCCCAATCGACCACCAGCACCTTCTCGCCCGCGCGCTCCAGCGCCGCCTGCGGATCGCGTCCGCTTTCGGCCACCAGGCGCTGGTTGCGCGCCATGGCTGCGATCTCCCCCGGATCGTCGCGCGGACTGTCGCTCAGCAGGCAGTGCAGCAGGAAGATGTCGAGGAGGCGAATCGCGCCGGCGTGGATGCCGACGGGATGGAACGGATCGACGTCGAGGCAGCGCACTTCGAGGTACTCGATGCCACGCTCGCCCAGCGCGTGCAGCGGCCGCTCGCCGCGCCGGATGGTGCGCTTCGGCCGGATGGTCCCGTAGAACTCGTTCTCGATCTGCAGGAGCGTGGTGGCCAGCTGGCGATAGTCGTCGCCTTCGCGCAGCCCGATGGCTTCGTAGGGCGGATAGGGCTCCGTGAGACCCCGGGCCAGCGTGGTCGCGTACCCGCGCAGGTCGTTGAAGCTCACGGCAAGCGATGCCTGCGCGTCGCTCTGGTAACCCAGCCCCCCCATGCGCAGCGACGTGGCTCCCGGGGCGAACACGGTTCCGGTGTCCCACGTCGATAGCCGGTGGCTGCGGCCCGCGACGAACGAGCCGCAGGCCGCGGGCGCAGTCCCCAGCAACAGGAGCAGCAGCCAGGAATGGCGCCGGAAATTGCGGATCAGGGCGAGGTAGCGCTGGTCGCGGTAGGCACCCAACGGCAATGCGCTGCCTTCCGCCTCGCGCAGCCGTGGCCACGCTTCCTCCGGCAGGGAGAAGTTGTAGTGGATCCCGGAGATGGCCTGCATGCGGCGGCCGTACCGGTGCGCGAGTCCCTGCCGGTAGACGGTCTTCATCCGCCCGATGTTCGAGTTCCCGTACCGGGCCAACGGGATCAGGTCGTCGTCGGGAAGCTTGCACGGCATGCTCGCGCACCAGATCAGCTCGTCGCCGAGGCTGCCGCAGGACCACCTGGTGCAGTTCCGTGAGTTCCGCCAGGCACGCCTCGACGCTCGCGTGCACGCCGGTGATGAGCTCGAGCTGGGACTCGCTGAAGTCCGTGGTGATGTGCGGGTGCGTGAGCGCGGATCCGAGACCCGGCGGATGCGGTGTATCGGCCAGCGCCCCGTCGGCGCGGACGCGCAGCCCTTCCTTCTCGATGCCGCGCAGCAGTCCCTTCAGCACGGACGGCGCAAGCACCTTGATGCGCTGGCGAATCGCGGACATTGGCCTCCACCTTTCCGGGCGTGCCCGAGCGCGCCGCTGCACGACGCGACGCTATCCGGGCTGCCGCCGTGCCGAAGACGAAAGGGGCCGCACTCGCCGTGCAGCCCCTTGAAGGAATTGGTCGGGGCGAGAGGATTCGAACCTCCGACCCCCTGCACCCCATGCAGGTGCGCTACCAGGCTGCGCTACGCCCCGACCGAGAGCGGAATTATAGCCGAGAAAGACCCGTCCGCCCGCCTCGCGAGGCGCGAAACTACTCGTTGTCGAGCATCTTGAGGATGCTCTTCAGTTCCTTGCGGATGTTGGCCGGCGAGAGCGGCTGCGGCACCGTCATGGTGTTGAACGGCGCATGCGACCCGGTGCGCGAGGTGACGCTCTCCTCGAGCCGGTTCCGGGCGCCGTTGATGGTGAAGCCGTGCTCGTAGAGGAGCTCGCGGATGCGGCGGATGAGCAGCACTTCGTGGTGCTGGTAGTAGCGCCGGTTG
Organism: uncultured beta proteobacterium; assembly: GCA_963786635.1. Taxonomy (GTDB): domain Bacteria; phylum Pseudomonadota; class Gammaproteobacteria; order Burkholderiales; family Usitatibacteraceae; genus FEB-7. Next base: position 103,210 of record CAWAZV010000003.1, read on the forward strand.
CCGCGGCGCTTCAGGGGCTTCAGCTGCGTGAACTCCTGCTCCCAGTAGCGCAGTACATGGGGCTTCACCCCGCACAACTCGCTTACTTCGCCAATGGTGAAATAGCGCTTTGCGGGAATGGCGGGGAGGTCATTCGTTGCCAGGATCTCCGTGGCCATTGAAGGACTTCTCCACGAGGGTCTTCAGCTTCTGGCTCGCGTGGAAAGTCACCACGCGACGGGCAGTGATGGGGATTTCCTCCCCGGTCTTCGGATTGCGGCCGGGCCTCTGCGGCTTCTTGCGCAGCTGGAAGTTGCCGAACCCCGAGAGCTTCACCATCTCGCCCCGCTCCAGCGCGATGCGGATTTCCTCGAAGAAGGATTCGACCATGTCCTTGGCCTCGCGCTTGTTGAGCCCGACCTTCTCGAACATGAGGTCGGCCAACTCGGCCTTGGTGAGGGTGATCTTGTCTTTCACGCGCGCGGGCTGGCTTGGAATTTTTCGATGAGAAGTTGCCGGATGGAAGCCACGATTTCCTCGACCTCGGCATCTGTCAAAGTTCTGGCAGTATCCTGCATAACTATACGAAACGCAAGGCTTTTTCTCCCCGGCTCGACCCCTTTTCCGCGGTACTGATCGAAGATTTCGACCTCCCGCACGCAGGCCGGAATCGCGCCCCGGATGGCCCCCAGAATGACCCCTGCGGAGAGCGTTTCGTCGACCAATACGGCCAGGTCGCGGCGCACCATCGGCATCCGCGAGACGCCCGCGAAGCGCGGGGCGCGGCCCGCCAGGAGCACGTCCGCGTCGATCTCGAAGAGGACCGGCGCCAGGGCCAGTTCATGCTTCTGCTGCAGCCGCGGGTGCAGTTCGCCCACGACGCCGACCTCGCGGCTGCCCGCCCAGATGCGCGCGCAACGGCCCGGATGGCAGGCCGGATGGCTGCCGGGACGGAATTCCAGCCCCGCCACCGCGCCCGCGATCGACTCGAGATCCCCCTTGGCGTCGTAGAAGTCGGCGCCCGGCGCCTTCTCCGCCCACTGCTCGGGCAGGCGCGGGCCATAGGTGATGGCGGCCAGCCGCTCGGGTTGCTCGTGCGGCTCCGGGCCCTCGCCGAGGAAGCAGCGCCCGACCTCGAACAGGCGCACGCGCTCCTCGTCGCGGTTCAGGTTCGACTTCACCGCCGCGACCAGGCCGCCGATCAGGGTGGAGCGCATCACGTCCATCGTGCTCGCGATGGGGTTCGCGAGGCGCACGGCGACGGCGTTGCCGGCGAAGTCCGCTTCCCACTCGGAGGCGACGAAACTGTAGTTGATCACTTCCTGGTAGCCGAGTGCGGCGACCGCGCGCTTGAGGTCGATGCGCGTGCGGCTGCCCTCGGCGGGCGTGAGCATCGGCACGCTGGAACGCGGGGCGACGGCAGGCACGTGCTCGTAGCCGTGCACGCGCGCCACTTCCTCGACGAAGTCCTCCTCGATGGCGAGGTCGAAGCGCCAGCTGGGCGGCGTCACCTCGAAGGCATCGCCCGCGCGTGCAACCTCGCAGCGCAGGCGCCCGAGGATCTCGCCGATCGCATCGTCCGCGACCGCGTAGCCCAGCAGCCTGCGCACGCGCGCCGGGCGCACGCGCACCGCGGGGCGCGCAGGCAGTTCCCCGCGCGCTTCGCTCACCGGACCGGCCTCTCCCCCGCAGATCGCCAGCGTGAGTTCGGTCGCCCGCTCGAGCGCCGCCCGGGTGCCGGCGAAGTCGACGCCGCGCTCGAAGCGATAGGCCGCGTCGCTGGTGAGCTGCAGCGCGCGCGCGCGGCCCTGGATCGCCTCGGGCGCGAAGTAGGCCGCCTCGAAGAACACGTCCGTCGTCCGCTCGGTCACCATCGACTCGAAGCCGCCCATCACGCCGCCCAGTGCCACGGGCCCGGACGCGTCGGTGATGAGGAGCAGGTTCGGGATGTATTCCGCCCACTGTTCGGTGAGGAGCTTCAACTCCTCGCCGGGCCGGGCCATGCGCACGTCGATCGCGCCGCTGAGCCTGGCGTGGTCGAAGGCGTGCAGCGGCTGGCCGCGCTCGAGCATCACGAAGTTGGTGATGTCGACGAGCGGGCTGCGCGGCCTCAAGCCCGCGCGCTCCAGCCGCCGCGCCAGCCACGCAGGCGACTTGGCCTGCGGATCGATGCCGCGGATGACCCGGCCGTAGTAGTGCCCGCAGGCCGCGGGGTCGGAGATGCGCACTTCGCGCGTCTCGGTGATCGCCGCCGTGACCGGTGCAGCTTCGGGGAGCGTGACCGGTCTGCCCGTCAGGGCCGCGAAGTCCCTCGCCACGCCGAACATCGACAGGCAATCGCCGCGGTTGGGCGTGAGCTTGAGGGTGAGGATCGATGTCGTCCAGGTCGAGGTAGGCGCGGATGTCCTGGCCGACCGGCGCATCCCCGGGGAGCACCAGCAGTCCGGCGTGATCGTCCGACAATCCCAGCTCGCGCGCCGAGCAGAGCATGCCGTTCGACTCCACGCCGCGCAGCTTCGCCTGCCTGATCTCGAGGCCGGGGAGCTTCGCGCCCACGAGCGCGCACGGCACCTTCTGGCCTGCCGCCACGTTGGGCGCGCCGCAGACGATCTGCAATGTCGTGCCGGTGCCCGCGTCCACTTCGGTCACGCGCAGCTTGTCGGCGTTGGGATGCGGCGCAACCGACTTCACGTGCGCGACCACGATGCGGTCGAAGGCGGCTGCGACCGGCGCCACCTCCTCCACCTCGAGGCCGCCCATGGTGAGGACGTGCGCGATGCGCTCCACCGGCAGATCGGTGCCGGTGAGGCTGCGCAGCCAGGCTACGGAGACCTTCATCGGAACTGCCTCAGGAACTTCAGATCGTTGTCGAAGAAGAGGCGCAGGTCGTTCACGCCGTACTTGAGCATGGCGAGCCGGTCGAGGCCCATGCCGAAGGCGAAGCCGGAATGGCGCTCCGGGTCGATGCGCGCCGTTCCGCAGCACGTCCGGATGCACGACGCCGGCGCCGCCGATCTCCAGGTACTTCACCTCGCCGTCCTTGCGCTCCCACTCCATGTCGATCTCCACGCCGGGCTCGACGAACGGGAAGTAGGACGGCCGGAAGCGGACATTGATGTCGTCGCGCTCGAAGAAGGCGCGGAAGAACTGCGTCAGGGTGCCCTTCAGGTCCGCGAGGCTGATGCCCTCGTCGATCCACAGCCCCTCGATCTGGTGGAACATCGGCGAGTGCGTGGCGTCATGGTCCACGCGGTAGACGCGGCCGGGGCTGATGATGCGGATCGGCGGCTCGTGCGACTGCATGTAGCGGATCTGCACGGGCGAGGTGTGCGTGCGCAGCACCTTGTCCGAATCGGCGATGTAGAAGGTGTCCTGCATGCTCCGCGACGGATGGTCCGGGAACATGCGCAGCGCCGTGAAGTTGTAGAAGTCGTTCTCGATCTCCGGGCCGTCGGCGACCGAGAAGCCCATCGACGCGAAGAGCCGCTCGATGTGCTCCTGCGCCCGCGAGATCGGGTGCAGGCCGCCCTCGGACTGGCGGCGGCCGGGCAGCGTCACGTCGATCGCTTCGCCGGCCAGGCGCCGGTCCAGCTCGGCGGCGAGGATCGCATCCCGGCGCGACTGCAGCAGCATCTCGATGCGCAACTTGCCGTCGTTGATGGCCGCGCCCGCCTTGGGCCGCTCCTCGGCGCCAAGTCTTCCCCAGTCCCTTGAGCAGTTCGGTCAGCGCGCCGGCCTTGCCGAGAAAGCGCGACTTGGCCTGCTCGAGGTCGGCAATGCTCGCCGCCGCGGCAAACGCGGCCTCGGCCTCGGAGACGATCTGGTCGATGGATGGCATGGGGCGGACGGGGCGGAAATGAAAAGGGGGCTCTTCCAGAGCCCCCTTTCCGGTTTAGCGTCGCTTCAGGCGCCGAGGCTCGACTTGGCCTGCTCGACGATCCGGCTGAAGGCCGGCTTGTCCTGCACGGCAAGGTCGGCGAGCACCTTGCGGTCGATCTCGATGGCCGCCTTCTTGAGTCCCGCCATGAACCGGCTGTAGGTCATCCCGGCTTCGCGGACGGCCGCGTTGATCCGGGCGATCCACAGGCCGCGGAACTCGCGCTTCTTGTTGCGGCGGTCGCGGTAGGCGTACTGGCCCGCCTTCATCACCGCTTCCTTGGCGATGCGGTAGACGTTCTTGCGGCGGCCGCGGAAACCCTTGGCCTGCTCGAGGACCTTCTTGTGGCGCGCGCGCGCCGTTACTCCACGTTTTACGCGAGGCATCGTCGGTCTCCTTTAGGCGTAGGGAAGCATCGCCTTCACGGAGTCGGTGTTGGTCTTGTGGACCGCCGCCGAGCCGCGCAACTGGCGCTTCGATTTCGTGGTTTTCTTGGTGAGGATGTGGCGCTTGCCCGCCTGGCCGCGCTTCACGGATCCGCTCGCGCGGACCTTGAAGCGCTTGGCGGCGCCACTCTTGGTCTTCATCTTGGGCATGGTGCCCTCCTTCTTCTCAAATTGGCCGCTTCCCCGTGAGGGTTGCGACCGCTTCGGGCGCAGCAGGTGGCGGAACCGCTCCGCGCTTGGGACCTGAAGTCGCCTTTCTTGCCCCTCGCGAGGGGCGGCCCTGCAAAACCGTCAGTGCTTCTTCTTCGGCGCCAGCACCATCACCATCTGGCGGCCTTCCAGCCTTGGCCACTGCTCGACCTGCCCGTAGAGCAGGAGGTCGGCCTCCACCCGCTTCAGCAGCGCAACACCCAGTTCCTGGTGCGCCATCTCGCGGCCGCGGAAGCGCAGCGTGATCTTCGTCTTGTCGCCCTCGGTCAGGAAGCGGATCAGGTTGCGCAGCTTGATCTGGTAGTCGCCCTCGTCGGTGCCGGGGCGGAACTTGATCTCCTTGACCTGGATCTGCTTCTGCTTGAGCTTCGCCTCGTGCGCCCGCTTCTGTTCCTGGTACTTGAACTTGCCGTAATCCATGATCCGGCAAACCGGGGGAACCGCGGTCGGGGCGATCTCCACGAGATCGACTTCCGCCTCTTCCGCGAGACGCATCGCTTCCGTGATGGAAACGATGCCGAGCTGGTCACCTTCGAGGCCGACCAGGCGAATCTCCGGGGCATTGATCTCCCCGTTGATCCGAACCGACTTGTTATCGTGAGCGATGCGCAGAACCCTCTTTATTATCAGTCACTTGGCGAGGATTCTTCAGTAAGTGGATGATACAGTCCTCGCCTCCCTTTGGTGCGTTCACTTTCGCTCGGTGATTTCGCCCTTGAGGCGCGAAATGAAGGCCTCGAGCGCGACGGGTGACTCATTCTCACCTGCGCGCGTTCTTGCCGAGACCGTCCGGGCTGCCACTTCCTTGTCGCCCAACACCAGCTGGTAAGGAAGCTTTTGCATGCTATGTTCGCGAATTTTATACGTTATTTTCTCGTTCCGCAAATCCGCCTCGACGCGGATGCCGGCGGCGCGCAGGCCGGCGACGACCTCGCGGACGTAGGCCTCCTGGCGGTCCGTCACGTTCATCACCACCACCTGGACCGGCGCCAGCCACAGCGGGAACGCGCCCGCGTGGTTCTCGATCAGGATGCCGATGAAGCGCTCCATGGAGCCGACGATGGCGCGGTGCAGCATGACCGGCAGGCGCCGCGAGTTGTCCTCCGCGACGTATTCCGCCCCCAGCCGCCCGGGCATGAAGAAGTCGACCTGCATGGTGCCGCACCTGCCAGGGCCGGCCCAGCGAGTCCTTCAGGTGGTACTCGATCTTGGGGCCGTAGAAGGCGCCCTCCCCCGGAAGCTCCGTCCACTGCGGCGCCCGCCTCGCGCAGCGCACCGCGCAGCGCCTCCTCGGCCTTGGTCCATTGCTCGTCGCTGCCGATTCGCGGCGTGGGCCGCAGGGCCAGCTTCACCTGGATGTCGTGGAAGCCGAAGTCACGGTAGACGGCGAAAGCCTGCCGGTGGAAGTCCACGCACTCCGCGGAGATCTGCTCCTCGGCACAGAAGATGTGGCCGTCGTCCTGCGTGAAGCCGCGCACGCGCATGAGGCCGTGCAGCGCCCCCGAGGGCTCGTTGCGGTGGCAGGCGCCGAACTCGCCATAGCGCAGCGGCAGGTCGCGATAGCTGCGGATGCCCTTGTTGAAGATCTGCACGTGGCCGGGACAGTTCATCGGCTTGATGGCGAAGTCGCGCTTCTCCGACTCCGTCGTGAACATGTGGTCCTTGTAGTTCTCCCAGTGGCCGCTCTTCTCCCAGAGGGAGCGATCGAGGATCTGCGGGCACTTCACCTCGTGGTAGCCATTGGCCTGGTAGACGCGGCGCATGTACTGCTCGACCTGCTGCCAGATGACCCAGCCCTTCGGGTGCCAGAACACCATGCCGGGCGCCTCGTCCTGCAGGTGGAAGAGGTCGAGCTGGGTGCCCAGGCGCCGGTGGTCGCGCTTCTCGGCCTCCTCGAGCATGTGCAGGTAGGCCTCCTGGTCCTCCTTCCTCGCCCAGGCCGTGCCGTAGATGCGCTGCAGCATCTCGTTCTTCGAGTCGCCGCGCCAGTAGGCGCCGGCGACCTTCATCAGCTTGAAGACCTTGAGCTTGCCGGTGGAGGGCACGTGCGGCCCGCGGCACAGGTCGACGAAGTCGCCTTCGCGGTAGAGCGAGATGTCCTGGTCGGCCGGGATGGCCGCGATGATTTCCGCCTTGTACTTCTCGCCGATCGACGCGAAGAACTTCACCGCGTCATCGCGCTTCCAGACCTCGCGCGCGACGGGAATGTCCTTCTTCGCGAGCTCCGCCATGCGCTTCTCGATGGCGGCCAGGTCCTCGGGCGTGAAGGGCCGCTTGTAGGCGAAGTCGTAGTAGAAGCCGTTCTCGATCACCGGGCCGATCGTCACCTGCGCGTCGGGAAAGAGCTCCTTCACCGCGTAGGCGAGGAGGTGCGCGGTGGAGTGGCGGATGAGGTCGAGCCCTTCCGCGTCCTTGTCGGTGACGATGGCGAGCGCGGCATCGCGATCGATGCACGAACGAAGTGTCGACGAGCCTGCCGTCGACCTTGCCGGCCAGTGCCGCCTTGGCAAGTCCGGGGCCGATGGAGGCCGCGACTTCCGCGACGGTGACGGGCTTGTCGAACGATCGGACCGACCGGTCCGGCAACGTGATGGCGACCATGTTCTGTTCCTCGCTGCTGAGGTACCAGGTACATGTACCTGGTACCGGAATGAAAAAAGCGCGGGCGAGCCGCGCTTTTTCGTTGTCAGGCGAAAAGAAAAGCGTCCCGCTCTAGGCGTCCGGATGGAACCTCGTAGTTGGCGGTCTCATAACCATCGCTCGGCCCTTTCTCGCGCCTTGCCGGCCGTCCGTGGACGACCGAAGAAAACTGGTAGGCGCGATTGGACTCGAACCAACGACCCCCACCATGTCAAGGTGGTGCTCTAACCAACTGAGCTACGCGCCTACGGAAAGCGGGAATTATATCCGAACTCGCCAGTCAGAGAAACGGTGGCATCGTCCTTGCTTTGTCCTGGAACGCCCCCATATTGCTCAACGTCACCCACAAGGAGACACACATGACAGGCACGACCCAGTTGCCGATACGCCTGCGCGAGCAGGATCGCCAGGCCATCACCGAGCACTTCCTCGCACTCGATCCCGAAGACAGGCATCTGCGTTTCGGCGCGTCGCTGAGCGACGATGCCGTTCGCATGCTCGACGATCGCATCGACTTCGACCGCGACGAGATATTCGGCATCGCCGGCGACGACCTGCGCCTCATCGCCGTCGTGCACGTGGCCTTCTACCCCGACAAGGCGGAGCTGGGCCTGTCCGTCCTGCCGCAAGGTCGCGGCCTCGGCCTGGGCAACGCCCTGTTTTCGCGCGCCGTGATGCACCTGACCAATCGCGGCGTGCGCGAAGTGTTCGTGCACTGCCTCCGCCAGAACGGCGCGATGATGCACCTCGCGCGCAAGAACGGCATGCGCGTGGTGCACGACGGCCCGGAAACGGATGCCTACCTCGAGCTGCCGCGCGCCACGCCGGCGTCGATCGTTTCCGAGTGGGTGTGGGACCACAACGCGCGCTTCGCCCACGAGGTGCGCCGCAACACCCACAGCGCGCTCGGCGCCATCCAGGCGATGACGCCACGCCCCGCCCGCTAGATCCCCGGGCGCTGCCCTTCTCCTCCCGGGTACGCCGCCACTACGGGCGCGTGCCGACACCGAGTTGCTGCAGGTAGGCCGCGATGGGCGGCGTGATCGCGCCGCGATCGCGTGCCCGGTTGGCCCAGGCTTGCGCCTCTTCCGTCCTGCCGTCGGCAGCCAGCGAAATCGCCGCCCCCAGCATCCACTTGCCTTCGGTCGGCCGCAGGCGCAACGCGGCAAGGTAGGACTCCGCCGCCTCGCCGTGCAACATCAGCCGTTGCTGGGCGTTGCCGCGCAGGGCAAGGGCATCGGCATCGTCGCCGAGCAGCACGCCCTGCCGGCGCAGCAGGTCCAGCGCGGCCTGTGCCCGGTTGCCGGCGAGTTCGAGCCGCGCGAGCTCGAGCGCCAGCGTCCGCGTGGCTTGCGGATCGCGCGAGGCTTCGGCAGCCGCAAGCGCCTCGCGCAGGGTCGCATACGCGTTGTTGCGCGAACCCTCCTGCCACATCAGGCGCGCGGAGGCCACGGTCTCGCCCGCCGCAACCTGCCGCACCGCGACGGGTGGGGATGGCGCCGTCTCCACCGGGCGCACCGTCACGGGAGGAGCCACTGCCGCCGCCGCAACCGGGCGCACCGCCCCGGATGCCTTGTTCGGCTTCGCGACGTTCGCCGCGTCGGGCGGGCGCGACGGGGACTTCAGAGGGGAAAGGTCGAACGACAGCTTGAAGGACTCGATCGGCTCGCGCGTCGCGGGCGGTGGCGATGCCTCGGTGGCCAGCTGGCCTTGCGCCATGGCAGCGTCGGCCGCCGGCGCGGCAGGCAGGCGCAGGAGGCTGCAATGGCTGGATCACCGCCGCAGGAATCGGCGCGGCCGCACCCCGGGGAAGCGCCGCCCCGGAATCGTTCCTTCCCGAGAGTCGCCCTTCGCCCAGGCCAAGGGCCACGAGGGCGCCGGCCGCGACCAGGACGATCGCCGCTCCCGCGATCCACGGCAGCCGCCGCCGGGTGATCGCTCGCGGCGGCACGCCCCTGACATCGGGGACGGGGCTTTGCGCATCGAACGCCGTCGATCCGATGCGGTGGTCGATGTCCTGCAGCATGCGATTGACGACGCTCATAGCAGCCCGATGCGCCGGCTTCCCAGCGCCAGCAGCCTGCCGAACCAGGAGCGGGGCAAGTAGCTCCCGATCACCGCCGCCGAATCGTCGGCGGCAAGCCGGACATGCCGGCGCTCGACCCGGGCAACACCCTCCCCGTACGCGAGCATCAGCGACTTGTGCGCGATCACGTTGACCACGCGCGGGATCCCGCCGCCGCGCCGGGCGATCTCCGCCACCGCGGCGTGGCTGAAGATGCGCGCCTCGCCGGCCCCGGCCACCCGCAGCCGATGGGTCACGTAGGACTCGATGTCGGTGGCGCGCAGGGGCGCGATCCGCTCGCCGAAGGTGATGCGCTGCAGCAGCTGGCGCAGGTGGGGCTGCGCCAGCCTTTCGTCGAGCTCGGGCTGGCCGAAGAGCACGATCTGCAGGAGCTTTCTCTTCTCCGTCTCGATGTTCGAGAGCAGCCGCAGCACCTCCACGGTCTCGTCGGGAATGCACTGCGCCTCGTCGATCACCAGCACCACCCGGCGGCCCGCGCGGGCATGCAACAGCAGGCCCTGCTCGAGGTCCTTGATCAACTGATACGCGGAGCCCAGCGCCCGTCACCGGAATCGCCAGCTCCTGGCACACGGCGAGCAGCAGCGTGCGTTCATCGAGGGTGGGATTGGGGATGTAGGCGGTCTCGCAGTCCGGCGCGAGCGCGGCGAGGAGGCGCCGGCAGAGCAGGGTCTTGCCGCAGCCGACCTCGGCCACGATCTTCACGAAGCCCTCGCCCGAGCGCAGCGCCACCAGCAGCGTGTTGAGGGCGGCCTGCGCGCCGTCGTGGGCGTAGAAGTACGCCGTGTCCGGCGTCAGCGAGAACGGCGCCTCACGCAGCCCGAAGTGCGCGTGGTACATCGCTCACTTCGGCTTTGCAGCCGAGGACGGCGCCGACCCGTCGATGGAGATGGTCGGGCGCGTCTTGTTCAGGTCCTCGATGCGCGCACTGGCCTCGCGCGCCTGCTCGCGCCAGTCCTCCTGGGAGCGGATGATGGTCGAGCGGATCAGCACCACGATCTCGCGCTTGACTCCCTGCACCTGCTCGTTGCCCACCAGGCTGGAGAAGACCGGAATGCCCGTCGTGCCGGGCAGGCCGGAACGCGACATCTTCGAGGCCATCTGCATCAGGCCGCCGATGGCGACCAGCTGCCGGTCGTTCACGCGGATGACGGTGTCGGTCTCGTTCGAGCTGCTCACCGGGAGCGGCAGCTGCACCTTGCCGATCGATCCCCCGAGGTCGATCTGCTTGGTGACTTCCGTCACCGAGCTGAGCGAGGGATGGATGTGCAGCGTGATGGTGTCGCCCTCGTCGATCTGCGGCATCACGTCGAGCGCGATCCCGGAGAAGTACGAGGCCAGCGTGATGGTGGGAAGCGTCGTGGTGTTGCCGCCCGCCGTGAGGCCGGGCGTGATCGTGCCGCCGGTCACGCCGGTGACGAACATCTCGTCGGTGCCCACCTTGATCACCGCCCGCTGGTTGTTCAGCGCCGCCAGGCGCGGGCTGGACAGGATCTGCGTGCTGCCCTGCGTTTCCAGGAAGCGCGAGCACCGCCTCGAAGCTCGAGGTGCCGAAGACCAGTCCGAAGAGTCCCGCCCCGAGCGGCGGAAAGTTCACCGAATCGATGAGGGGCGCGGCCGCATTGAGGACCGGGAACAGCGTTTGGCCAGTTGGCGAGGCGGGCGGGGGAGATCCGACCGGCGGGTTGAGGAGCTGGTTGGCGGGAGAGCCGCTGATCGTGCCGCCGGCGCCGCGACCGCGCAGGATCGACCAGTCCACCCCGCTCTGGTAGCCGTCGCGCAGTTCCACCTCGACGATCTTCGCCTCCAGCATCACCTGGCGCTCCACCGCGATGCGGGTGGCCTTCAGGAACGCCTCCACCTGGCGCAGCTCTTCGGGCATGGCGCGCACCGCGACCACCCCCGACTGCGAGTTGACCACCGACGTTGCGGCCCGGGGCCGCGCCGACGATGCCGCGCAGCGACGCTTCCAGCTCGCCCCAGAACTCGGTCTTGGAGGTGGTCGAAAGCCGGCTGTTCTCGAAGGCCTGCTGGGTCGGCGCCGCGATCCCGCCCGTATTGTTGGCGGACTGGGTCGGCGTCGTGCCGCTGCCCGGCACCGCCGTCGCCCCCGAATTGACGCGGATCTCGCTGCGCCCCTCGCGCTTGAGGTTGCAGGTAGTTGACCGTGAAGATGCGCGTCTGCAGCGTCGGCGGAAAGACGGTGATGCGCCGCCCGTCGATCTTGAAGTCGTAGCCGTAGACGTCGCGGATCGCCTCCAGCGCCTCGCGCACGGTGACGCCGCGCAGCGTGACCGAGAGCGTGCCGGCCACTTCCGGGTGCATCAGCATGCTGTAGCGGGTGTCGGTCACCATCGCCAGGAACACTTCGCGGGCCTGCGCGTTGTTGACGACCAGGTCGAAGCGCGGCTCGGCAGGCGCCTCGGCCAACGGCACCTCGCGTCCCTGCAGGGCATCGCTGATGTGGGCGGGAACCACCACCGGCGGCTTGGCCGCCGCGGCTGCGGTCGCCTGCTCCATCTGCGTGCGTGCCGCATCCGCCGAATCGCTCGTGAAACCCCGGTTGGCACAGCCCGCCGCGAGTACCAGAAGGCCGAGACCGATCGCAAGGCGGGCACCGAAGTTGCGCCGGGGCCGTCGCTGGATCATTGCAGGTGCAGGCACTAGGATCTTCCTTTCGCCGTGCCCGGGGACACGGAGGACGTCGGCGCCCCGGCATGGGGCTGGCTCTTCTCCACTGCGCTGAACAGGGGCAGCTTGCGCACTTCGCCATCGCGGTGCAACCACACACCGGATTCGTCGAGGCGCTCGATGCGTCCGCCCTGGACGGTGTCGCCGACGCCGTAGCGACGCCCCTTCCACACCACGAAGCGCTTCCCGTCGACGATGACGAGGTGCTCCGGCCGGAAATCGTCGACGGGTCCCTTGGCACTTGCCGGCTTGGCGCGGAGGGCGGCTGGCGGCTCGGTCGGGTCGCGCAATGCCGGCGCCTGCGCGGCCACCGCTGCGGAGAATATCGTCATGGCGAGTGCCACCGGGATGCCGAAGGCCTGCGCCTGCGAGCGCGGCGTGCCTGCGGGACGCCATGACCACGCCACGGGATTCACCCGGTGTGCACGTCGCGCAGGGACTTCACGGCCGCCCCTGCGGAGTGACCATGCGCACGACCACCTGCACGGGAACCGTCTCCGCGGTGAGACGCAGCGAACTCCAGTGCGCCTGGGGCATGGCGGCTTCGAGCGCGGCGAGATACTCCATCAGGTCAAGATAGCGGCCGGCGAGGGTGATGTCCAGCCCGTCTCCGGCTACGCCCGCCACGCCGGGCGGCGGTGCCGCGCCCGCTTCCGAGGAAGAGGACACGACGCGCACCAGCGACACCTTGTCGGTGCGCTTCACGACGCGCTTCAACATCGCCGGCAGGCTCGCCGCCTTCCCGGCGCCATCGGACAGCGCGGCGATCTCGCGTTCGATCGCGTCGATCTCCCCCTCCAGGCCGGCGGTCTCGGCGCGCAGCTGCGTCGCACGGGTGCGCCGTCCCTCGAGCATGCCGATCTGCGCCTGGTCGCGCAGCGCCTCCATCTGCGCCGACCCCTGGTCGATCTGCGCGGCCCGTTGCTTCTGGGCAGCGGCGAGCGGCATGACGAAGAGGACATAGGTCAGGGCCCCCAGCACGACCAGCACGCACAGGAAAACCATGACCCGCTCGCGCAGCGTCATCGCGTCGACGCGGGCGATGGCGCGCTTCAGTTCGGCCTTCACTGGCGGGCCCCCTCTTCCGCGAACGGGACCGCGAGCGCCGCGGCGATGCCGAAGACGAAGACGGGCAGCACGCCGCCGGACGGCGCGGGCGCATCCGTGCGCTCGATGCGCAGGGTCGGCATCGGCTTCTCCGCCAGGAAGCCGCTCGTGCGCAGGTGCTCCAGCCAGGCGTCGATCGCGGCCGCGTCGAGCGACTTCCCGGTGACGTCGATGCGCTCGCCGGCGACGCGCACTTCGGTGAGCCAGGCCGCGTCCGGCAGGGTGGTGGCGATCCGGCGCAGGAGCGCGCTCGGCCCGTCGTCCGGGCTCGCCAGTCCGCGCTTCAGGAGGTCGCGCGCACCCTGGCGCGCTTCCCGCTGGGACTTCATCGACTGCCACGCCTGCTCGAGGGCGGCGATCTCCTGCGCCGTCGGCGCCACCTCGCCGCCCGGCAGCCGCGGCTTCAGCGCGAACGCACTGTCCGCGGCCAGCCGCGCGGCATTGGCGGCCACCTCGCGGCGCAGCTTTCCCGTCTCGACCGACGCCCACCAGCCGAGCACCGCCATGCCCACCAGCGGCCACGATCGACCAGACGATGATGTGCCGGGCGGTGAAGCTCTCCCGCTTGGGGATCAGTCCCGCGTTGAGGAGATTGACCTGCTGCAGGCGCAGGGGAGCGATGGCAGCCATCAGGATGGCTCGGCGGGGCGCAGGAGCGCGCCCAGCAAGGGCAGGTACGCCGTATCCGCCCAGGGAAACGCGGCCTTGCCCGCCGCCACCCGGAACACCGCGGACAGGTCGAGCGGCCGCGCATCGACACCGGTCTCGGTCCTGAGGCGATCGACGAGTGCGGCCGTCTTCACTCCGGCCTCGACCCGCAGCGTGCCCAGGGGCAGGTGCGGATAGCTGTCGTCCCACATCTGCAGGCTGCGGTTCAACTGGTTCAGGGACTTTGCCGCGGTCTCGGCACCGACTCCCTCCGAGATCAGGGCGGCCTGCGCTTCGTTGACGGGAACCGCCACCATGTCGGCGTCGAACTCGAAGCGGCGAAAGAAGCTCAGTTGCCCGTGCACGGCGACCACCAGGAGCGCGCGACCCGCGTGCGCGACCAGCGCCGCCGCCACGGCCGGGGCGTCGGCCTGCGTGGCGAGGACCGCGTGCAGGAGGTTGCGTTGCGCCGTCTCGCAGACATCGATGACGGCAAGGGGGCGGCCCAGCTTCTCGCCGCTGCGCATGAGGGCAGCGGATGACGTCGTTGTGCGCGACCACGGCGATGACCTTGTTCACGACCTCGCCCGCGCCCTCCACGGTCAGCACGTCGAGCGTGTAGTCCTCGGGCGTGCCCTCGAGGAACTCGACCGCCTTCCAGCGCGTGGCCTCCCGCAGTTCCTCGCGCGGCACGTTGGGCGCCTCCATCTGGTGGATCTGGTACTGCCCGGGATCGAGCACGGCGATCACGCGGCCCGCCGGCGGCAGCACCGACTTCACGCGTTTCATGAACGTGTCGTGCGTCTGGTAGTCGCGCAGTTCCGTGCCCCACGCAGCGATGGTGGCGCCTGCCTTCGTTCGCCTCGGAGGCGAGCACGTAGCGAAAAACGTCGTCGCCGGCGCCGAGCGCGAGGATTCCCCCCATCGCACGCTTGCGCCCGGGCCAACCCGATAACAGCCCCGCCATCCATGCCCCTTTCCCAGTCAGCCTGCGGACAATCTACCGCAAATCGGCCTTCAAGCCTGCCGTTACCGCCGCGCCGCCCCTTCCGTCAGCTTCGCCCCTTCAATGGAAGTCCTCGCGCGCCGTGCGGGTCGTCGCCCTGTTCAGCGTTCCCGACTTGAACGCGTTCACGGTGACGGTGAGCGGGTAGTCGACGAACGCGCCGTTGGCGTCGGTCACGCGCAGGGTGAACACGCTGGTGGTGGCTGCCGCCGGCGTCGCGGCGTACACCACGCCGAACCGCCCCCCGAAGCCGAGCGGCATCTGTCCGGCCACATCGGGTGCCGTGAAGGTGACCGGGTTCGCGCCTGCGGCAACCCACGTCTCGATCACGCTGCCCGCGGTGAGATTGACCAGCGAGTAGTTGTCGCCCGCCCCCGTCCACCCCGCCGGGGCGGTGATCGCGACGCTGTTCACGGCCGCGCAGCCGTTGTTGGTCACCGTGGCGCTCAACTCGACATTGGCGCTGCCGGCGTTCACGACCGTGGGGGCGATTCCGGTGGCGAAGCTGCCGCGCACGACATTGCCGGAGTTCGTCACCAGCGTCGTGTGCGTCGGCGACCCCACGATATTGCCGGTGCCGGTCGCCGAACCGCTGAAATTGAACGGCGTGGTGGTGCCGGCGGCATTGACCCGGTAAGTCCAGGTGACGTTGGTCGTCGGCGGGGACGCCGGCACGCTGGCGATGGGCGCGGCCGGCGCGGGCCCGGACACGGCGGTCACCGGCGCTCCGGCCACGGGCGTGAGAGTGGGCGTGACGTTCAGGATGCTGTAGGGGAACCCCACGTTGAGCGTCATGGTCACGGTGACGTTCGCACCCACGTACTGGCACGACGGGGAGGCCGCGATGCTGGCCGAGAAGCGGCCGACCGCGAGCAGGCTGGAGGTGGCGGACTTCGAGGTGACCGTGGCGGTTCTGAACGCGATGGCGGTGAAGCTGATGGTGCCGTTGTCGGTCGCGAGCGTGCTGTAGGTGAAGGTGATGCTGCCGGAGGCGCCCGCCGGCAGGTTGAGCGGACTTCCGGCCGTGCCGGTCAGCCCTGCGTCACCGTGCCCGTCTTGAGCCGGCGTGGGCGGACTGGGACTCGAGACGACGTTGTTCTTCGCCGTGCTGGAATTGTTCCGGACCGTCATCACCAGGCGGAAGCTCGAGCCGGCGGTGATCGCCGAGACCGGGGTGCCGAGCGTGTCGGTGATCTGGAAGGAGGTGATGGCGAGCGACATCAGGGTCCAGCCGCCGGCGTTCGCGATCGTCGCAGTTCCCCGCAGGGTGAACGGCGGTCCCGTCGTGGTGTTCGTGAAGCTCGCGCGGATGTCCTGCAGCCTTTCGTTCACGTTGGCGGTGGTCGAGCGCATCGTGAGCGCCAGGGTGAAGGCGCGCGACACCGCCGACGGCGATCGCATTGGCCCACGAGCTCGCGCGGAAAGTGACCGACGTCGTGCTCAGTGCAACGATCGTCCATCCGGCCGGCGCCGCCGTGGCTGCGGAGAACAGCGACCCGGAGGAAATGCGGAAGCGCAGCTCGTGGATGCGCTCCCCGGCCTGGGCGCCGGTCGCCGTGTTGGTGATCGGGAACGTGAGCGACTGCGTGCTGCCCATGTCGAACTGCGTTCCCACCGCCGGCGCCTGCGTGTAGGTGAAGCTGCGGGCCGCCTGCGCGGATGTCCCCCAGCCCGCGAATGCGGCGAGGACGAGCAGCCCGAAGAACCGCCGGAAGACGAGGCTCGCCATCACCGCATTATCGTCCGGCGCGCATGGCGCGTGGCTCCGCCCGCCGTGCCGCTGGCGGCCAGTTCCACCTGGTAGCCGGCCGAGTCCCCGCCCTGCAGCACGGGCGTGACGGGCTGGCCGATGGCGTGGGCAACCGCGGTCACCGCTCCCAGGCAGCGCGTGATTCCCGTGAGGGTCGTGGTGCCGCCGCTGGTGGAGCGAACCGCCATAGCCGACCTCCTCGCCTTCGATGTCGAGCGTCCCGGCGCCGAGGAACTTGCCGTGCGCATCGACCTGGATCGAGGCAAGCGGCGTGCAGCTTGCCGCCATCGCCGTGCGCAGGATCGTCACCGGATAGACGGCGCTGCTGCGCTGGTGCGCGCCGGCCAGGCTCGTGACCGTGCCCACGCCCTGCGCCCGCGTTACACCGGTGAAGGTGTTTCCGGCGATGCCCGTGTAGCGCACCAGCTCGCCGCCGGAGGCGAGGTCGTCGTCGACCTGCAGGATGCCGCTCGCCGGAAAGCGGTTGGTGGTGTAGGCGTTGATCGTGGTGCCGGCGGCCGACAACTGCGTGCGCAAGAGCGTGGCGGGCAGGCTGGTGCTCACGGTGAAGGTCCCGTTGCCGAGCGCCTGGGCGGCAGGCGCGGCCGGGTTGGGGTCGGTTGCGCTGCGGTACCAGTTCAGGTTCTGCGCCCAGCGACGCTGCTCGGCCTCCAGCCCGCTCTCGGCCAGGAACAGCGCCTGCATGGCCCCGACCCGGCTGGCGGTGGCGAACGCACTGCTCCCGACCAGGTAGCCCAGCGCGATCGCCATGGACACCAGGACGATCATGAGCAGGAGCGCCACGATGGTGAGGAAACCCGCCTGCGCCCGGCGCCGGCTCACGGAAAGTTCCTCGGGCTGACGGCGAACCGGTAGTCCCGGCTGATCGTGCCCTGCTGGGCCGTGAAGTCGACGATCACGTAGAACACCTGCGCCGGAACGGCCGTCGCGACGCTGGTGCGCGTGAGGAAGGAGAAGCCCAGGCCGGCGATCCCGGCGGCGAGCGGCTGCGAATTGCGCATCAGTTCGCCCGCGGCTCCGGGACAGGTGCCGATCGTCGCCTGGCAATAGCGGATGACCTGGCCTTCGGCGTCGACGAAGGAGATGTCGGATGCGGACGTGATGACCAGGTCGGCGGGGGCGCGGATGGCGCGCAGTTCGCGCGTCATGCGTTCCGCCGCCACGCGCGCCTGCCAGTCGGCCTCGGTGATGTCCCGGCCGGCGAAGTAGGCCCGGAAGCCGTTGTCCATGATCAACGCGGCAACGGCCGAGACGATGCCGAACACGACGATGACCATGATCAGCTCGATGAGACTGAACCCGCGGTTGTTGCCCATCAGTAGTCGGCCACCAGCGCGGTGGCGCTGAGCGCCGTGGGCCCCGTCACGGTGACGGTGATCACCTTGAAATTGGCGGGATCCGCGCCCCACCCGGTCACGATGCTCGAGCTGACCGCGTAACCCGCGGGAGGCGTGCAGATCGCCGGGCCCGGGCCCGGCATGCAGGGATCGGCAAAGGCGGCGAAACCCGCGGCCCGGCGCTGCCCCAGGATCAGCTCCATGCGGCTTTGCACGAGCTCGGCTGCGCGGTCGAGGCTCCCGACCTCCGCGGTGCCGCGCAAGGGAGCCACCAGCGCCACCACGAGGCCGGCCGTGAGCACGCCGGCCACGACGATGAACACGATCGCCTCGATCAGCGTGAAGCCGGCGGACCTGCGGGCGCGCGGGGTCATTGCACGCGGCCCGTCTCGGGCGCGATGGCGAGGGTCGCGCTGTCGGTGCCGGAAGTGATGGTGATCGTCGCGGACGAGCCGAGCGCCGTCGCGGCACTCACGTACGGCACGCCCCTGCCGTCGAAGGCCACGTAGCTGCCGGTGAGCGGCGGGTTGTAGCCGCCCAGGATTGCGGGTGAAACCACGATGGCTGCCGTGCTCGCCGTGCCGGGCTGCACGATGGGCGCCCCGCCCATGTCGGTGATCTGGTAGCTGCCGGCGGTGAAGTTGATGCGGTAGCGCTGCCCCCGGCTCATGGAAAGGCTCTGCGTGTAGCGGATGCTGGCGACCAGCTGCGCCTTCAGCGACGGCAGCGTGAGGCTCTGGGTGGTGACGAGTTGCGGCACGGCGACGACCGCGAGTATCCCGACCACCAGCAGGACGGCCACCAGCTCGAACAGGGAGAATCCGCGCGGACGCCCTCGCCGCAGCGACGAGGACATCTGGCGGGCAGCCATCGCGCGCTAGCCGATCAGGCGATTCCGAGCGCGGTGAATGTCGCGGTCACCGCCGCGCCGCCGGTCGGCGTGTAGGTGAGCGTGCAGGTCACGGCCGTGCCCGCGGCGACCGGCGCGGCGGTGATCGCGTAGACGCCCCCCGTGGCCGGGAGCCCGCCGGACAGGACGTTGACGCCGTTCGAGCAGTTGTTCACGGCAACGCCCGCCGCGCCGTTGGCGGTGCGTGCCGCGAAGTTGATCGCCATCGCCGAGGAAAGCGAGCCCGCCACGCCGTTCACCGCGGCCTGCGCGGCCTCCTGCTTGAGGTTGATGTATTGCGGGATCGCCACCGCGGCCAGGATGCCCAGGATGATGATGACGATGATCAGCTCGATCAGCGTGAAGCCCGCTTGCAGACGTTTCATGTCGCTCTTTCTCCCTTGGCGGCGTTGGCTGGAACCGGACCGGCCGGATGGCGGCCGATCCGGGCCACGGCACCGATCAGGCGATTCCCAGCGCGGTGAAGGTCGAGGTCACCGCCGCCCCGCCGGTAGGCGTGAACGTGAGCGTGCAGGTCGCCGCCGCTCCCGCAGCCACGGCTGCCGCGGTGATCGCATAGACGCCGCCCGAGGTCGGCAGGCCCCCGCGCAGCACCGTCGCGCCGGCGGAGCAGTTGTTCACGGCAACGCCCAGGGCGGGGTTGGCGCTGCGCCCCGCGAAATTGACGGACATGGCCGACGAAATGGAACCGGCCACGCCGTTCACCGCGGCCTGCGCGGCCTCCTGCTTGAGGTTGATGTAGTTCGGGATCGCCACCGCGGCAAGGATGCCCAGGATGATGATGACGATGATCAGTTCGATCAGGGTGAAGCCGGACTGGATACGTTTCATTTCATGCCCCTGGACAAGTTGGAGACGCGCCCGGAAATTGCGTGGTGTGGGGATTATCGTCCCTGCCGAGGCCATTCCACAATACCGGCAGGTATCGGGAGGCCGGGGACAAATGTCCGGCCGATCAAGGCATTGGTCCCGAAACCTCGCTTTTCCCGTGACAAATGCAACCTCAACCGCCGCGCCCGAGCGCGGCCTGCCCCAGCGACCACATCGGCATGAAGACGCCCAGCGCGAGGGCCAGCACCAGGAGCGCCATCACCACCAGCAGCAGCGGCTCGATGACCGTGGACAGCTCCTTGATCGAGTACGCGGTCTCGCGCTCGTACATGCCGGCGATCTCCGTGAGCAGCGCGTCGATCTCGCCGGTCTCCTCGCCCACCGCGATCATCTGCAGCACCACGGGCGTGAACACCCCGGAGGCGACCGCGCTGTGGTACAGGCTGTCGCCGCGGTCGATCGCGGCGCGCAGGCCCTCGATCTTGCGGCCCACGTAGGCGTTGTCGGTGGTGCGCGCGACGACCGCGAGCGCCTGCAGCACCGGGATGCCGCTCTGCGAGGCCAGCGCGAAGCTGCGCGCGAACCGCGCCAGGGTCGCCCGCAGGACGATCCTGCCGATGATCGGCAGGCGCAGCTTCTGCGCGTCCCACCAGTAGCGGCCATCCGGCGTGGCGAGGAGCGTGCGCAGCCCGAAGACGCCGCCGGCCAGCGCGACGAGGAGCGCGGGCCACCAGCGCACGGTGAATTCCGAGAAGGTGATGAGGACGCGGGTCATCATGGGAAGCTTCGCGTTGAACCCGGCGAAGACCCCCGCGAACACCGGGATCACGAAGAGGTTCAGGATCGCCAGCGCGATGCCCCCGGCGATCAGCACGAAGGACGGGTAGCGCAGCGCGGTCTTGATCTGGCCGCGCACGTCCTTCTCGAATTCCAGGTGGGTGAACAGCCGGTTGAACACCTCGGCCATGCGTCCGCTGATTTCGCCCACCCGGATCATCGCCACGTAGAACTCCGAGAACACGCGCGGGTGCCGCGCCATGGCCGCGGAGAGCTCGCGCCCCTTCTCGAGGCTGGAACGGACGTCGCCCAGCACGTCGGCGAAGGCGGGATTGACCGTGGAATCCTGCAGGCCCGCCAGCGCGCGCAGGATGGGCACGTTGGTCCGCTGCAGGGCGTACATCTGGCGGGAGAAGAGGATCACGTCGTCGTCCGTGATGGTGTCGAAGCGGAACTTCTCCCACCAGGGCGTCGCGACCTGCGGCGCGGCCACCGCGCCCGCGGCCGCCGACACTTCGGTCACCGCCACGCCCTTGGCGACCAGCTGTTCGACCAGCTTCGCCGGCGACTCCGCATCGAGGCTGCCGCTCACTGGCGCGAGGCTCGCGTCGCGGCCGCGGTAGGTGTAGAGCGGCACCGGGTCAGTCCTCGCCGGCGCTCACCACGTGCATCGCCTCGTCCACCGAGGTGCGGCCCTCCTTCACGAGGGCAAACGCATGGGCCATCAACGTGTGTCCCTGCATGCTGGCGCGTGCGGCGGCGAGCAGCGGCGCGCCCCCGCCGACCATCGCCGCCTGGATGAGCGCTTCGTCCATGACGAAGATCTCGTAGATGCCGCTGCGGCCGCGGTAGCCGGTGTTGTTGCACAGGGTGCAGCCCTTCCCGCGCCGGACCGGGATGCGGGCGCCCTCCTCGCCGCCGGCCAGGCGCGAGCCAGGCGCGTTCCTGGGCGCTGGGCTCGTGAGCCTGGCTGCATCCCTCGCAGTTGAGGCGGCACAGGCGCTGCGCGACCACCGCGCGCAGGCAGGTCGCGACCATGAAGGTGGGCGCGCCCATGTCGAACAGCCGGAACATGGCGCTCGGCGCGTCGCGCGTGTGCAGCGTGGACAGCACCATGTGGCCGGTGAGCGCGGCGCGCAGGCCGATCTCCACCGTCTCGGTGTCGCGCATCTCGCCCACCAGCACCACGTCCGGATCCTGGCGCAGGGTCGCGCGCAGCACGCGCGCGAAGGTGAGCTCGATCTTCTCGTTCACCTGCACCTGCACGATGCCCGGCAGGCGGTACTCCACCGGATCCTCGATCGTGACCACCTTCTGCGCCGCGAGGTCGACCTCGGAGAGCGCCGCGTACAGCGTCGTCGTCTTTCCGGCGCCGGTCGGCCCCGTCACCAGCACCATCCCCGAACCGGAGCCGAGGATGGCACGCAGGCGCTGCACCATGTCCTCCGGCATGCCGATGCCGTCGAGTCCCGGCACCTTGCCGGACTGGTCGAGGAGGCGCAGCACGATCGACTCGCCGTGCTGCCCGGGGAGCGTGGACATGCGCACGTCGATCTCGCGGTCGCGGACCCGCGCCGAGAAGCGCCCGTCCATGGGCAGGCGCTTCTCCGAGATGTCGAGATGCGCCATGAGCTTCAGCCGCTGCGTGAGCGCGCTGGCGATGCGCGCGTCGGCCGCCGCCTGCGGCTGCAGCACGCCGTCGATGCGGAAGCGGATCTGCAGGGCGCGCTCCTGCGGCTCGATGTGGATGTCGGAGGCGCGCACCTGCACCGCATCCTCGAGCAGCGATTGCATCAGGCGCGCCACCGGCGCTTCGTCCTTGTCCTCGCGCTCGCCCGGCCCGGCCTCGGCGGACTGGCCGATGTCCTTCTCCAGGGCGCGCGCGTGCCCGGTGATCTCGTCCGTGCGCCGGTACATGCGGTCCAGCGTGGCCAGTACCTGGCTTTCCGGACAGACCGCCACGGCGATGGGGGACTTGAGCAGGCGCTCGATCTCGTCCTGGCCGCTGACATCGACCGGGTCGGCCACGCCGACCAGCAGGCCCGAGTCGCGCCGCTCCAGCACCACGGCGCGGTGGCGGCGGGCAGCCGCTTCGGGCAGCAGGCGCACCAGGTCCGGGCGCACGTCGTACTGGACGAGATTGACGAACGGGAGCCCGAGCTGCCGGGACAGGAACTGGGCGAGTTCTTCCTCACCGAGCGCGCCGCCCTGCACGAGCACCTGCCCGAGGCGCTTGCCCGTCGCGGCCGCGGTGGCGAGTGCGGCGTCGAGCGCCGCCTGGGTGACCAGGCCTTCGGCGACCAGCCGCTCGCCCATGCGGAAGCGGCCGCGCGGCCCGGCGCCGGCGTCCTTGTCCTTGCCCGGTCTGTTGCTCATGGTCGGTGCTTTCCGTCTCGCAGGCTGTTGCCCGAGTAGGCCCAAAAATGCCGGGCGCGTCAATCGCGCGAGCCCCGCCGCTGCCCGGCCCGGGCGCCGCGGTCAGCGCAGCCAGCCCTTGGCGAGGAAGGCGTAGAGCACGCCGAGGATCAGGACCAGCGTGGCGAACGCCACCTGCCCCAGCGTCACCGACCAGGGCGAGTCGGCGAGGTTCATCCCCAGCAGTCCGCCGGTGATCGCCGGAATCAGGCCCAGCGTGCTCATGATCGCGACCAGGCGCATGAAGCGGTTCGTCTCGTGCGCGGCGACGTTGATGTGCAGGTCGATGAGCGAGAGCACCGCCTCGCGCGCGTTGTCGACGGTCTCGTAGAGGTA
This sequence comes from uncultured beta proteobacterium, assembly GCA_963786635.1. Lineage (GTDB taxonomy): Bacteria > Pseudomonadota > Gammaproteobacteria > Burkholderiales > Usitatibacteraceae > FEB-7. The sequence continues at coordinate 126,274 of CAWAZV010000003.1, forward strand.
GTCCGCTTCCTCCACCAGGCGCGCGGCGGCCTCGCGGCCGTTGCCGCGCGAGGCCGGGGAGCGTGCGCCGCCCCTCGGCCAGCATCTCGAGGATGCCGCGCAGCCGCCACAGGTCGCCCTTGGCCACGGACAGCGCCCGCTTCAGCCGGAACGTCGCCTCGAAGAAGCGCTCCGGGCTCTCGTCGGCGGGCAGCGATTCCAGTTCGCGCACCTCGCGCTCGAGGCGCCCGGCAAGCTCCTCGTTGCGCCCGAGGACGCGGCGCACGACGTCGAGCGCGCAGCGCGGTCCCCACGGAAGGTCCGCATAGGCGGCCGGCGGCTTCCCGAGATCGAGCGGGTGCTGCGCGAGCGACAGCACGTCGTCCTCGGTGAGCAGCATCAGCACCGGATCGCGGCGCAGGATGTCGGTCGGGGACGGCACGGAGAGCGTCAGTGCGGACCAGCGCGGCCCCGACTCGAGCCGCGGGTAGCTGGACTCGTTCAGCGCCGCATCCACCATCACGTGCGGCACGCCGGCGGCCTCCGCGGCCTCGCGCAGCCGCTGCGGCGACAGGCAGGAGGCATGGATCCATTCGCTCGTCGGCGAGGCGGCCCAGCGCAGGAGGTCCTCCCAGGTGCCGGCAAGCGCCGCAGCGCCGCCACAAGGCAGGCGCGCGACGCGCGGCGGCCCCTCGGGCAGCCCGCGCGGGACCGGCAATGCCGGCGTGCCGACGCCGTGCCCGGCCCGCATGCCGAACAGCAGCACGCGGAAGAGCCGCAGGATGCGCAGCGCCGGCATGGTGCGCGCGGCATCGGAGATGGCCGGCAGGAGCGACGCCACGGAGCCCAGGACGATGGCGGCGTCGAGGATGCGCCACGGATCGCGCACGTAGGCGCCGCGATCCGCGGCGACGGCGAGCTGCACCAGGTACTCCAGCGCGAAGGTCGCGACGATCGCCCATTCCAGGGCATCGATCACGCTTTCGGCCGTGGGGGTAAGCGAGAAGAGAAATGGCGCCAGCCCCGTGCCCAGGGCGGCCAGGGCGAGGAAGCCCATCACGGCTTCGCTGAGGAAGGCGGAAAGGCGGCGCAGCATGCTTTCATCCTAGGCGCGGCACCGCACCCGCGCAAGCGCGCGGGCCGCGCCGCCCTCAGCCGGTGGCGCGCAGCTGCAGGCCCTTGAGGTATTCGCCTTCGGGAAAGTGGATCGACACCGGGTGGTCGGGGCTCGCGCCGAGCCGGCGTTCGATCACGAGGTCGGCGCGGGCATCGGCCGCCGCTCCCGCGATGATCTTCTGGAAGAGCTCCGGGCCCACGGCGCCGGAGCAGGAGAACGTGAGCAGGCACCCGCCCGGCGCGAGCAGCTTCATCGCCAGCAGGTTGATGTCCTTGTAGGCGCGCGCCGCGCGCGGCACGTGCTTCTCGGTCGGCGCGAACTTCGGCGGATCGAGGACGATCAGGCCGAAGCGCCGGCCCTGGTCGCGGAGCTTCCGCAGCAACTCGAACACGTCGGCGGCGAGCCACTGCGCACGCGCCGCATCGAGCCCGTTCGCCGCGACGTTGCGGCTGCCGATGGCGAGCGCCTCTTCCGAGGTGTCCACCGACAGGACGCTGCGGGCACCCGCGGCCAGCGCCGACAGCGTGAAGCCCCCGGTGTAGCAGAAGGCGTTCAGGACATCGCAGTCGCGGGCGAGCTTCCCCGCCAGCGCACGGTTGTCGCGCTGGTCGAGGAAGAAGCCGGTCTTCTGGCCGTGCACGAAATCGACTTCGTAGGCGAGGCCCGACTCGACGATGCGTGCGGCTGCCCCGGGCTCCCCGGCCATCGGCCCGGCGCGGGGGGCGAGACCCTCGAGCGTGCGCACCTCGGCATCCGAGCGTTCGTAGAGCGCGCGCAAGCCGGCGATGCGGGGAATCGCCTCGGACCAGAATCCGCGCCACCGTTCCGCGCCAGCGGAGAGCAACTGCACGACCCCGATGTCGCCATAGCGATCGAGGATGAGTCCCGGCAGGCCGTCGGACTCCGCGTGCACCAGCCGGCAGGCGTCGTTCCGCTCGTCGAGGAGCGAGGCCCGCCTTGCCACCGCAGCCTGCAGGCGGGCGGCGAGGAATGCCTCGTCGATGCGCGTGGCCGCGTCGAAGGACCAGACGCGCGCCCGGATCTGCGAGGAAGGCGAATACGCGGCCGTTCCGAGGGGAGAGCCGTCGTGCGCGACCAGGGCCACCGTGTCCCCGGCCTCGGGCGCGCCCTCGACGCGTTCGACCGCGCCGGAGAAGATCCACGGGTGGCGGTGCCGCAGCGACTTCTCGCGCCCGGCCTTGAGGACGATGCGGGCGGTATCCGCCATCAGATCCGCCGCGCCTGGTCGACGCCCGGCACGTCGCGCACCTGCCGCAGCACGCGCTGGATGGCGTCGCCGCTGTCGACCTGCAGCGTGAAGCGCATGAAGGCATGCGCCCCGCGCGACAGGGTATTGACCGCCGTGACGTTGATGCGCTCGCGCGAGATCGCCTCCGAGATGTCGCGCAGCAGCCCCTGGCGGTCCAGCGACACCACTTCGATGTCCGCGGCGAAAGGCGCCTCGCCCGTCTTGCCCCAATCCGCCGGCAGGAGGCGCTCGCGCTGCGCCTCCTCGAGGCCGGTGATGTTGGGGCAGTCGGCGCGGTGCACCATCACGCCGCGCGTGCGCGTGATGAAGCCGATGATCGGATCCGGCGGCACGGGCTTGCAGCACTTGGCGACCAGGGTGGCGATGTTGTTCACACCCAGCACCAGCACGCCCGAGGAGGTGCGCGATGGCGGCGCGGGCTTCACCGTGACCGCGGGAGGGGCCTCCACGGGAGCCTCGCCGCGCACGGCGATCTCGACCTGGCGCGAGGTGATCTCGCCGCGCCCGAGGGCGGCGAAGAAGTCCTCGGTGCGCTCGAACCCGCACGCGGAGGCGATGCGCTCGTGCGCGAAGCTCGTGGCCCCCAGGCGCGAGAGTTCCTTCTCGAGGGCGCCCCGGCCGGTGGCCACGTCGTCCTCGAAGTCCTCGTGGCGGAACCACTGCCGCACCTTGGCCAGCGCGCGCGGGCTGGCGAGGTAGCCGCCGGAGAGCCAGTCGCGCGAGGGGCCGCCCTGCTTGGCGGACAGGATCTCCACGCGCTGCGCGTTGGCGAGCTTCGTGTTGAGCGGCACCATCTGGCCGTCGACCTTGGCGCCGCGGCAACGGTGGCCGAGATCGGTGTGCACGTGGTAGGCGAAGTCGATCGGCGTGGAGCCCGCCGGCAGGTCCACCACGCGGCCCTGCGGGGTGAGCACGTAGATCGTCTCCTCGAAGAGCCCGCGCGCGGCCCGTCCCCCGCCGCCCTCGGCGCCGAGGACGTCCGCCCGCCACGCGAGGACCTGGCGCAGCCACGCGATCTTCGCGTCGAACTTCTGGTCGGCCCTGCGGCCCTCCTTGTAGCGCCAGTGCGCCGCCACGCCGTGCTCGGAGTGCTGGTGCATGTCCTCGGTGCGGATCTGCACCTCGAGCGTCTTGCCCTCGGGCCCGACCACGGCCGTGTGCAGCGACTTGTAGGCGTTCGCCTTGGGGCTCGCGATGTAGTCGTCGAACTCGCCCTCGATGGGCGCCCAGAGGTCGTGCACGACGCCCAGCGCCGTGTAGCACTCGCGCACGTTCTTCACGATGATGCGCACGGCGCGGATGTCGTAGAGCTTCTCGAAGGCGAGGTTCTTGCCGCGCATCTTGCGGAAGATCGAGTAGAGGTGCTTGGGGCGCCCCTGGATCTCCGCCGCGATGCCCATGTCGGCCAGTTCGCCGGAAAGGGTGGCGATGACGCGCGCGATGTAGGCCTCGCGGTCGTTCCGCTTCTCGTCGAGGAGGCTCGCGATCCTCTTGTAGACCTCGGGTTCGGTGAAGCGGAACGCGAAGTCCTCCAGCTCCCACTTGAGCTCCGCCACGCCGAGCCGGTTGGCCGAGCGGCGCGAAGAGCGCCAGCGTCTCCGCCCCCGCGGTGCGGCGCGCGTCGTCCTCCGCTTTCGTGAGGGAGCGCATGTAGACCACGCGTTCGGCGAGCTTGATGAGGACGACCCGGACGTCCTCGGCGATGGCGAGCAGCATCTTGCGCAGCTGTTCCGGATCGGGCCCGGCGGAAGCCAGCGACTCGATGCGCCCGGCGCGTTGCAGCCCCCTGAGCAGTTGCCGCGAGATCGGCGCCGAAGGCCGCCTCGATGCCCTCGAGATCCAGCTCCGCACCGGGAATCGCCCCGCTGATGAGGGCCGCCGCGACGGTGTCGGGATCCGCTCCCTGCATCACCAGCAGGCGCGCCACGGACACGCGCGCGGTCGAAGGCCTCCTCGCGGCCCGCGGCCTGGCAGGCGCCGCGCGCGAGCTGCAGCGCGCGCCGTGGTGCGTCGGCCAGGGCCGCGCCATAGGTCGTCACGAGTCCGGCCTCGAGCTGGGCCAGGTCGGCACGGGAATGTTCGGTCAGCACGGAAGGGAAGCTCGTCGGGCGGTTGGCAGCACAAATTCTACGCCCTGCGCGAGCGCCTCCCGCGCCCGACTTCCGCGCCACATCGTGGTGCACGCGCACCAAGCTGGTTCGCGGAAGGTTTCGTGCGTTGCCGTCCGGCCCCTTCTTTCCATGGCGGGGATCCGTGCGTATCCTCGTTGGCACGGGGATTGCACAGTTCCCGAAAAATGCCCGAACGCCCATGCCGCTGACCCAGTGCCACAACGAGATGTACGCCGAGGACGGGTCGGTGCGGCCGCATTACGCGGCCTTCGCCAACTGGCTGAGCGAAACGCCGCCGGAGCGCATCGCGCAGAACCGCCATGCGGCCGACCTGCTGTTCCATCGCGTGGGCATCACCTTCGCCGTCTACGGGGAGGCTTCCGGCACGGAACGGCTGATTCCCTTCGACATCGTGCCGCACGTGATACCGGGGGAACGTTGGCAGCACCTGGCCGATGGCCTGCGGCAGCGCGCGACGGCGTTGAACCGCTTCCTGCACGACATCTACCACGACCAGGAGATCCTCGCCGCCGGCAAGATCGCGCGCGCGGACGTCGAGGGCAACAGCCAGTTCCGCCGCGAGATGATCGGGGTCGACGTCCCCGGGGGCGTCTACGCGCACATCGCCGGCGTCGACCTGGTGAAGAACAGCGACGGCGAGTACTACGTCCTCGAGGACAACCTGCGCACGCCCTCGGGCGTGTCGTACATGCTCGAGAACCGCAAGATGATGATGCGGCTCTTTCCCGAGCTCTTCGCGCTGCAGACCATCCGGCCCGTGGACCACTACCCGGACCTCCTGCTCGAGACGCTGCGCGAGGTGGCGCCGCGCGACGTCGAGAACCCGGTCATCGTCCTCCTCACGCCCGGGCACTTCAACAGCGCCTACTTCGAGCACGCCTTCCTCGCGCAGCAGATGGGCATCGAGCTGGTGGAGGGCCAGGACCTCTTCGTCGAGGACCGCACCGTGTTCATGCGCACCACGCAGGGGCCGCAGCGCGTGGACGTGATCTACCGGCGCCTGGACGACGACTTCCTCGACCCGCTGGCCTTCCGCCCCGACTCGATACTGGGCGTGTCCGGCCTCCTCGAGGCCTACCGCGCCGGGCGCGTGGCGCTCGCCAACGCGATCGGCACGGGTGTCGCGGACGACAAGTCCATGTACCCCTTCGTGCCGGAGATGATCCGCTTCTATCTCGGGGAGGAGCCGATCCTCGCCAACGTCCCGACCTACCTGCTGCGCAACCCCGAGGATCTCGCCTACACGCTCGCGCACCTCGAGGAACTGGTGGTGAAGGAGACGCAGGGCTCGGGCGGCTACGGGATGCTCGTCGGCCCGACCTCGACGCGCGAGGAGCGCGAGAAGTACCGCCAGCGCATCCTCGACTCCCCCGAGCGCTTCATCGCCCAGCCCACGCTCTCGCTGTCGCAGGTCCCGACCTTCGTCGGCGACTCGCTCGCCGGCAGGCACATCGACCTGCGGCCCTACGTTCTGTCGGGGCGCGAGGTGCGCTTCGTCCCCGGCGGGCTCACGCGGGTGGCGCTTCGCGAAGGCTCCCTCGTCGTGAACTCCTCCCAGGGCGGGGGAGTGAAGGACACGTGGGTCGTCGATTGAGACAGGAAGGCGAGGAACCGCAGATGAACGCAGATGAACGCGGATGAACACGGTATTGACAAGGGATCGGATGTGCCGAGTGCTCGCAGCGACATTCTCGGGACATGACCACGGCGCAACGTCCGTAGTCATCATCCGCGTTCATCCGCGTTTATCCGTGTTCATCCGTGTTCCAACGTTTACATTGACTGAACTCATGCTCTCCCGAGTCGCTTCCAACCTCTACTGGCTCAGCCGCTACGTCGAACGCGCGGAGAACACCGCCCGCGTCCTCGACGTGGCCTGGCGCATGTCGCTCCTGGTGAAGGAGCCGCGCCTGCAGGACCAGGAGTGGTTCGCGCCGCTCAACATCACCGGCACGCTCTTTCCCTTCTCCGGCCGCCACAGCACCGTCTGCGCGAAGGAGGTGCTGCACTTCATGGCGCTGGACCCGGAGAACCCCTCGTCGATCCGCTCCTGCGCGCAGCATGCGCGCGAGAACGCCCGCGCCATCCGCGGCTCCATCACCTCCGAGATGTGGGAGGTGCTCAACGGCACGTGGCTCGAGATGCAGCAGATGGACGAGGAGCAGCCTCAACGCCCGCGGCATCTCGTCGTTCTTCGACTGGGTCAAGGAGAGGAGCCACCTCTTCCGCGGCGTCACCTTCGGCACGATGCGCCGCGACGACGCCTACCACTTCACGCGGCTGGGCACGCACATGGAGCGCGCCGACTCGACGGCGCGGATCCTGGACGTGAAGTACCACATCCTGCTGCCGAGCGTGAAGGATGTCGGCGGCGCGGTGGACTACTACCAGTGGTCCGCGGTGCTGCGCTCGGTGTCCGCCTTCGAGGCCTACCGCAAGGTCTACCGGGACGTGATCACGCCGCGTGCGGCTGGCCGAACTCCTCATCCTGCGCGAGGACCTGCCGCGGAGCCTGCACTTCTGCATGCGCCAGGTGCAGGACACGCTCGACATCGTGCGCAACGACCGCTCCGCCGAGACGCTGCGCCAGGCCGGGCAGATCACTCGCGCAGCTGCGCTACGGGCGCATCTCCGACATCTTCGCCACCGGGCTGCACGAGTACCTCACCGACTACCTCGACGCCATGCAGGAGCTGTCCGCGCAGATCCAGAAGAGCTTCTTCGCGCCCACGCTCGTCGACTGATGACGCGACCAGCGCGGCCAGGGGCCATGGGTTATGATTTTCCTTCCCTTCCGACCGTAGCGACACCCCTTCCATGACCTACTGCGTCGCCCTGCGCCTCGATGCCGGGATGATCTTCGCGTCCGACTCGCGCACCAATGCCGGCGTCGACCACGTGTCGACCTTCACGAAGATGCGCGTGTTCGAGAGGAAGGACGACCGCGTGATCGTGGTCCTGTCCTCCGGCAACCTCGCCATGACCCAGGGGGTGGTGAACCTCCTCGACCGCCACCAGCACGCCGCGGAGGGCACGAGCACGATCTGGACGGTGGACTCGCATGTACGACGCCGCCGCCCTCGTCGGCGACGCGCTGCGCGAGATGCAGAGGAAGGACGGGCCCTACCTGATGCAAGGCAACATCGACGTGAACGCCAACCTGATCGTGGGCGGCCAGATCAGGGGCGAGGCGATGCGCCTCTTCCACGTCTACGCCCAGGGCAACTTCATCGAGGCCACCGACGAGACGCCCTACTTCCAGCTGGGCGAATCGAAGTACGGCAAGCCCATCCTCGACCGCGTCATCAACACCGGCACGCCGCAGAAGGAGGCCGCCAAGTGCGTGCTCATCTCCTTCGACTCGACGATGAAGTCCAACATCTCCGTGGGGCTCCCCATCGACCTGCTGTGGCTGCCCAGGGACAGCCTGCGCGTGGGCCTGCAGCAGAAGATCCGCGAGGGCGACCCCTACTTCACGATGCTGCGCTCGCGCTGGGGCGGCGGCTTGCGGCGCGTCTTCGGCGAGCTCCCCGACCCGGACTGGCTCGAGTGACGATCCGGGTCGCGCTCCACCACCGCACCTGCTACACCTTCGACCGCGCGGTCGGCCTTTCCCCGCACGAGGTGAGGCTGCGGCCCGCGGCGCATTGCCGCACGCCGATCGAGAGCTATTCGCTGCGCGTGCAGCCGGCGAAGCACTTCCTCAACTGGCAGCAGGACCCCTACGGCAACTGGCTCGCGCGCCTGGTGTTCCCGGAACCGGCGAAGTCGCTCGAGATCGTCGTCGACCTGGTCGCGGACATGACGGTGGTGAACCCGTTCGACTTCTTCGTCGACAAGTCCGCCGACTTCTTCCCGTTCGCCTACACGCCGGAGAACGCCCGCGAGCTGGCCCCCTATCTCGAGGTGGAGCCCCTGACCCCGCTGGTGGGGGACTGGATCGCGCGCGCGCGCGCCCGGCACCTGAATGCGCAGATCTCGACGATCGACTTCCTGGTCGCGGTCAACCGCGACCTGCAGCACGACGTCAAGTACCTGATCCGCCTCGAAGCCGGCATCCAGGCCCCCGAGTACACGCTCGAGAGCGCGGCCGGCTCGTGCCGCGACTCCGCGTGGCTCCTCGTGCAGATCCTGCGCCGCTTCGGGCTGGCGGCGCGCTTCGCCTCGGGCTACCTCATCCAGCTCGTGGCCGACCAGAAGCCGCTCGACGGTCCGGCGGGAACGGACAAGGACTTCACCGACCTGCACGCCTGGTGCGAGGCCTACGTGCCGGGCGCCGGCTGGATCGGCCTGGACCCGACCTCGGGGCTCCTCGCCGGCGAAGGCCACATCCCGCTCGCCTGCACGGCGCTGCCCTCCAGCGCGGCTCCGGTCACCGGCTTCACCGACACCTGCCGCTCCGAGCTCGCCGTCGAGATGAAGGTGACGCGCATCCACGAGGATCCGCGCGTCACGCGCCCCTTCGACGAGGCGCAGTGGACGGAAATCGACCGGCTGGGCCGCCGGCTGGACGAGGAGTTCGCCGCCGGCGACGTGCGCCTCACCATGGGCGGGGAGCCCACCTTCGTCTCCATCGACGACATGGACGGCCCGGAGTGGAACTACACCGCGCACTCCCCGCGCAAGTTCGAGCTGGCGGTCGACTTGCTGCACCGGCTGCGCCGGCGCTTCGCCCCGGGCGGGCTGCTGCACTTCGGGCAGGGCAAGTGGTATCCCGGCGAGGCGCTGCCGCGCTGGGCGCTCTCCTGCTACTGGCGGCGCGACGGCGTTGCTCTCTGGGAGCAGGAGGAAGTGCTGCCGGGGCTGCGCGACGAGGATCCCGCCACGCCCGAGGACGCGCGCCGCTTCGCCGTGGAACTGGCGCAGGCGCTGGGGGTCTCCCCCGATTTCGTGCTGCCCGCCTACGAGGATCCCTGGAAGATCCTGCGCGAGGAATCCGACCTGCCGGTCAACGTCGATCCGCTCGCCGAAGATCTCGCCGATGCCGGCGTGCGTTCGCGTCTCACGCGCCAGCTGGCCGGTGCGATCGGCACGGCGGTGGGCTACGTGCTGCCGCTGCGCGCACTCGCGCGGCCCAAGGCAACGGGCGCGACGACATGGGCGAGCTCGCCCTGGCCGATGCGCCGCGGGCACGTGTTCCTCCTCGAGGGCGACTCCGCGATGGGCTACCGCCTGCCGCTCGCCTCCCTCCCGGCCGTGCTTGCCGAGGATGCGGAGCCGGTCATCGCGATCGATCCCTTCGAGCGACGCGATGCGCTCGGCAAGCGCAAGCCCGCGCGTTCCGCCAAGGAAACGGGCGGCTCGCGAAAGGAGGCGCCGGCGGCGAAGGACGTGGTCAAGACCGCGTTGTGCGTCGAGGCGCGCAATGGCCGCCTGCACGTCTTCCTGCCGCCGGTTGCGCTCATGGAGGACTTCGTCTCCCTCGTCGGCGCGATCGAGTCGACGTCACGCGCGCTCGCCCGGCCGGCGTACGTGGAGGGCTACACGCCGCCGGACGACCCGCGCATCGCCCGCTTCGCCATCACGCCGGACCCCGGCGTCATCGAGGTGAACATCCACCCGGCGGGCGACTGGGAAAGCCTCGCGCACAACGTGACCGTCCTCTACGAGGAGGCACGCCTGGCGCGGCTGGGCACCGAGAAGTTCATGCTGGACGGGCGGCACACCGGCACCGGCGGCGGCAACCACGTGACCATCGGCGGCCCTACCGCCGCGGACAGCCCGCTGCTGCGCCGCCCCGACCTGCTGCGCTCGCTCATCAGCTACTGGCAGGTCCACCCCGCCCTCTCCTATCTCTTTTCCGGGCTCTTCATCGGCCCCACCAGCCAGAGCCCGCGCGTGGACGAGGCCCGCGACGATGCGCTCTACGAGCTCACCATCGCCTTCGAGCAGCTGAAGGAGACTCTGCCGCCGGGACAGGCGAACGAGAAGCCCTGGCTGGTCGACCGGATCCTGCGCAACTTCCTGGTCGACCTGACCGGCAACACGCACCGGGCGGAGTTCTCCATCGACAAGCTCTACGCGCCCGGGAGCGCCACCGGCCGGCTGGGGCTGCTCGAGTTCCGCGCCTTCGAGATGCCGCCGCACGCGCGCATGAGCCTGCTGCAGATGCTGCTGCTGCGCGCCCTCGTCGCGCGGTTCTGGAAGGCGCCTTTCGAGGGCCGGCTCGTCGATTGGGGCACGCGCCTGCACGACGCCTTCATGCTGCAGCACTTCGTCGCCCAGGACCTGCGTCACGTCGTCGAGGACCTGCAGGGCTGGGGCTACGACTTCCGCCTCGAGTGGTTCGCGCCGTTCCTCGAGTTCCGCTTTCCGCGCTTCGGCACCGTCTCCTACGAGGGGATCGAGCTCGAAGTCCGCCAGGCCATCGAGCCCTGGCACGTGCTGGGCGAGGAAGTGGTGCAGGCGGCCACGGCGCGCTACGTCGACTCGTCGGTGGAGCGCGTGCAGGTCCGCGCCCTGCACTTCAACGCGACGCGCTATGCCGTCGCCTGCAACGGCCGGCGCGTGCCGCTGGCGCCCACCGGGCGACCCGGCGAGTACGTCGCCGGCGTGCGCTACAAGGCCTGGGATCCGCCCTCGGCATTGCACCCGACGATCGCGCCGCAGACGCCGCTCGTCTTCGACGTGGTCGATCTCTGGAACAAGCGTTCCATCGGGGGCTGCACTTACCACGTCGCCCACCCGGGCGGGCGCAATTACGACACCTTCCCGGTGAACGCGCTCGAGGCGGAGGCGAGGCGCGTGGCGCGTTTCCAGGCCATGGGCCACACGGCGGGCCCGATGGAACTGCCCGAGGAGGCGCGCAACCCGCGCTTTCCCTTGACGCTCGACCTGCGCAGGGCACGCGAAGCGACGGCCTGAGGGTCAGGTCGCAGACGCCTGCACTTTCGAACGCGCCAGGAGCCACGCAAGATAGGCACCGGCGACGACATCGTATGCCATGCAGAAGTGCGGCCACCACCGGGGCACCCCCGGGTTCTCGATCAGGTGGCCGTGGACCAGGTCGAACACGCCATGCGCCGCAAGTGCGGCGGCGACCAGCCACAGCGAGCGCTTGAAACCCGCAATGGCCGCGGCCACGAACGCGGCGCCGACAACCGACTCGATGACCAGGGCCTGGGTGGAGCCGCCCATGACCGCAAACAACGCATAGAGCGAAGCGATGACGATCATCACCGCGGGGTACAGCGCGCGATCCCGGTCCATGCCGATGAACGTGCACGCGAGGCCGACCGAGAGCGCCAGGACCGTTCCGATCAGGAGTTCCATCCCTTCGCCTCCGGTTCTCCGCTATGACCGCGCATCGGGTGGCGCGACACCATCGATGATGTTCTGCAACTCGGGCGCAATGGGCATGCGCTGGAACATGCTGACGTTGCTGCCACCCGTGTTGCCGACCGGGACCACCCCGACCGCAGAACCCAGGATGCCCAGGACGATGCGCACGACTTGCCCGAAGGCCGCCGCGGGCCGCCTGCGCCGAAGCTCCACCATGAGCATCAGCCAGTGCGATCGGGCGTGGGGCACGACGAAGGTCTGGCCGATGACGTGGGCGCGCTCCAGGTGCGCAAAGGCGGCCTCAGGTTCATCTCTTGCGATCAACGCCTTCGCCCGCGCGATCTCGTCGGCGAAGGCTGCGCTGCGAGCAGGGGTCATGAATCACCCATCCTTGTGGCCTGGCGATGCCACGATGGCCGCAGGATATGCCCTTTCGCGTTGGCCAACCAAAGGAAAAGGAAGCCTGTCGCAAGGCAGACCGCGACCGCGGCAATCGATGCCTCCGGCCCGAAGGATCCGCCAGTGAGCAGTGATGACCCGTGCAGGTGGCCTTCGAGGTAACCGGCGCTTTCCACGCCTGAAGTGGGCACCCCGAATATGCCGCTTTGGGTGAAGTTCCAGGCGACGTGTATGCCCACCGGCAGCCAGATCCTCCTGGTGACCATGTAGGCCGCGGCCAGCATCACGCCGGCCTCCAGGGCGATGGCCGCAGAACTCCATGCCGTGGCTTCCGGATTCGGGTAGTGCATGAGGCCGAAGAGCACGGCGGAGACACCCAGGGCCAGCCAGCTGCCGATCCAGCCCTCAAGGATGCGGAAAGCGACAGCGCGGATCAGCACTTCTTCGGTCACTCCAGCCATGACCGCGGCCATCAGGGCGGGCATGACGTCGGGCGAAGTTTTCGCGACGGTCGCCGAATAGCCGCCGAGAAGAAAGAGTATGCCGATGACGGCACTGAAGAGGCCGACTCCGATCGCTGCGCCGATGACTGCCTCTTCAAGAGACCCTGGCGACAGCAGTTCCACGACAGGCCGTCTCTCCACTATGCGGACAAAGGACCAATAGCCGAGAAGTGCGCCGATGGCCAGGAGGAGTGGCGCTACCGGCTTCATGCTCTCGGGAAGCAACCCGGCAACGCCCGAGCCCAGGCCGATGGCGCCACCCACCCAGAAGAAGCCCAGAACCGCTCGGATCGGAGGAAACAGGATCGCGCTGCAAAGGCGGCGGGAGAGCGGACCGGAACACTTCTTCATCGGCAGAGGCTGAAGCTATTCACCGCGTCACCCAAGTGATTGCAAGTGGGCCAAGAATTGCAAGCCAGGTGAGAACCGCGATGAACACGGCCAAAGCCACGGCAACGCTTCCATAGTCCTTCGCCACCCTCGACAAGGGATGCGGTTCCAGCGAGATGCGGTCGACCACCGCCTCGATCTGCCATTCTCAGAGTTGTCCATGAAGCACCTCTACCCATTCGAGTGACGTTCGCGCATGGCGGACGCATGGGCCTCGCCATGGCGGTGTCAGGCCACCAGTTTGAGGCCGAGGATGCCGCAGACGATGAGGGCGATGCAAGCCATGCGGGTGGCCGTTGCCGGCTCGTTGAAGAGCAGCATGCCGAGTATCGCCGCGCCGACCGCGCCGATCCCGGTCCAGGCCGCATAAGCCGTTCCCACGGGGAGATGCTTCATGGCCATGCCCAGCAACAGGAAGCTCGCCCAGGCGGCCGCGAACGTGAGCGCCGTGTAGTGGTGGCGCGTGAACCCGGCGGATGCCTTCATGCTGACCGCCCAGACAACCTCGAGAAGCGCCGGCGAGAAAGAGAATTGCCCAGGCGGATTGCGGCGTGAGTGTGAATGACATGGACTTCCTTCTCTAGTGACGGCTAACGTCTGTCGCAAAGGCGCGCGCGCGGGGCACTTTCGCCACAAAGGGCGAACTGCGGGAATGAATGGCTGGCGCGCATTCTCCTCTGCACATCACCACGATTCATTGGCCATCTGTTCGCGCCGGGCCAGCTCCCTCGCGCTCGGCTCGGCACTTGCGAACGAACCGGGCTGGATATCGCCGCCTGGCACATAGGTGCTCATCACAACTCCAGTGGTCGAAACCCGGGAGCGAACGAGCCGAAGGGCCGATGGCCTGGCAGTTTCACCGAAGAGGCGCTTGCCGCGCCCGAGCACCACGGGAAAAGTCCACACGTTGTACTCGTCGATCAGTGAGGCGGCCTGGAGCGTCTGGATCAGGTTGCCGCTGCCGATGATCTGCAGGTCGTGGCCTGGCTGGGCCTTGAGAGCGATGATTGCCGGGACGACATCGCCGCGGAGCAGGGTCGAGTTGTTCCAGTGGAGCGTCGTCAACGTGCGCGAAGCGACATGCTTCTTCGCCGCATTGAGCGTCTTCGCAATCGGGTGGTCTTCCGGCTGGTGGGGCCAGTACGCTTCGAATATCTGGTAAGTCCTGCGCCCGAGCAGCAGCTCGCGATCCTTGCCGTCGAAACCCGATGCGGAGATGTCCATGCTTTCGTCCGCGTAGCCGAACATCCAGCCGCCGAGGGCAAAACCGCCGGTGGGGTCTTCTTCCGGTCCGCCAGGTGCCTGCATGACTCCGTCAAGCGAGGCAAACGTGGATGCGATGAGCTTTCTCATGAAGGCACTCCTGTCGTGAGGCAGGTCTGGGTCATGCGCGCCTCCTTGGAGCTAAGCGCTTGCCGCCATTGAAGTTGCTGCCTGACGTTGAACTTCAGCCGACGAAGAACAGGGCGACGCTGCAGACGAGTGCGAGCAGCCAGAGGACTGACCTGATGTTGGCCCTGTCTGCCAGGTAGGCGCCGATGAAACCGACACGGAGCAGAACGAAGGCGACGGCCAGCGCATCGACGGTTGCCTGGGATGCGTTGAGTCGTTGGGCGACCAGGACGCCTGCGATGAAGACCGGCAAGGCCTCGAAACTGTTGAGCTGCGCCGCGTGGGCGCGAGCTTGCCAGCCCTGGAGATTGGCCAGCCACTGCCTGGGGTTGTGATTGTCGAAACCGCCTTCGCGCCGAGGCTTGCCGAAGCCACGGGACTTGGCAATGCCTGCGCAAGCGATGGGAAGAAGGCAGGCAATGAGGATGCAGGCGTCGGCGATGGTCATGGGGTTGCGAAGCGCAATTCAGCGGTGTCTAGCGTTTGAGTTCACGCGGCCGTCCATCAGGGCAGTCCGCCTGCAACGGGATCCCTACCGGTTTGCGCGGTTCGTGCATGACATGCGCTCTTCGTGCAAGCGTTGCTCTTCGGCGCGCCTCGTTGCCTGTTCCTGCGCGGTCAGGGTTCGTCCACGGTATCTGTCGGCCAATTCATCCGCGCGGCGGTTGCTCCCCGCGACGCACTCCGCTTCCTTCGCGGCTGCGGCTGGAGAGATTGCCGCCCTGTTGGCTCGGACGCAATCCTCGGCACGCTTTGCATTGGCTTCAAGGGCGGCGTGCAGTTTCCTGGACCAGGCGATCTCGGCATCCTTGTCGCCTCTTGCGGGAGGCTGGCCAGAAAACTCCCGCACGATGCGATCCTGCTCAGCTTCGCCCTGGGCGGTACATTCGTCCTGGGCGCCGGCGGCGAGCGGCAGCAGGAACAGCAGGAGGGGAAGTGTGACGTGGTGCTTCATGGCGATCATCGAGGACTGGTGAGCGGCAGGCGACGGCGCTTCACTTGTGACGCCTGACGACTAAGTCGAGCGGCCCGCGTAGGCAAGCGCCGTAAGCCCGGTATTGGGTACATGGTGCATCATCTCAGTTAGAAGGAGGATTGCGATGCCTCGGTACCTGATTTCATTCGACGATGGCTCGATGGACCACATTCCCGACGAGGACTGGCCGGCGGTGGGCGAAGCGTCACACGCGGTGGTTCGGGAAGCCAAGGCCACGGGGATCTGGATCTTCGGCGGCGGGGTCCAGCGCCAGCAAGCGACCGTCGTCGCTGCCGACGGGACCATCACAGCCGGACCCGTACCGGAGACAAAGGCGGTGATCGGCGGGTTCTCGATCATCGAAGTGCCTTCGCGCGAGGAGGCGCTCGCTTGGGCGGCCAGGATCGCCGGAGCGTGCCGGTGTGCGCAGGAAGTCCGCGAGATCATGTTCGATCCGGAGTCCTGACCGGGCGCTACGCTCATCGCACCGAGTCGTACGCTCTCTCAAGGGCCGCCACGTCGAGCTTCACCATTTCCATCATGGCGTCCATGACGGCCTTCACTTTCGCGGGGTTCTTGTCGCAGATGAGTTCGATGAATCGCTTCGGGACAATCTGCCACGATAGACCGAACTGGTCCTTGATCCAGCCACATTGCATCTTGGTGGCTCCGGCCTTGACGAGCTTGTTCCAGTACTCGTCCACTTCCTCCTGGTCCTCGCACTCCACGAACAGCGAGAAGCCTTCGGAGAATGTGAAGTACGGACCGCCGTTGTAGCCCATGAAGGACTGACCGCCGATGACGAATTCGGCCGAGTTGATGGGGCCATCTTTGCCAGCGCGGGCGACATTCGTGACCCTGGAGTCCGGGAAAGTGGAAGTGTAGAACTCGATGGCGGACTCAAGCTGGTCGTTGAACATCAGGAACGGGGTTACCTTGCTCATCTGTGATGTCTCCTTTCGTGGTCCGCATAACGACCTAGTTGAGCAGCCGGCCACGATGACCGTGCCGCGGCCAGACGCGGCCCACCATGCCCCACGGACCGCTCGAACGCGTTGTTAGGCGTACGTCCAGACATTGGCGCTCTCAAAGGCGTAGATCGCTAGCGCAACGAGCATGGGGGCAAGGAGCATAGTTCCGACCACCATGGCTCCAACGGCCACTTTGGTCCCTTTCATCTTTCGGAGGAGTCGCATCTTCGGCATGAAGTATTGGAGGACCGCAAAGAGCGAAAGGGCAACGATGAACGTCTGCCAGAATCCAGCGCTGAATATCGGAATTGCTTGTAGGTATCCATGTACTCCGATCAACCCTATCGCGAGAAGTACATAGCCTGCGACTTCTTCGACCCACATGGTAGGTGCCAGGTCGACCGACGCAAGCTTCCTGGAGGTCGCGATCTTGAGCATGACCGACGCCACAAGGTAGACCACCATGAACCAGAAGTAGACTTGGACGAACCCGTGCACGTCGGCTCCTATACGCCTAACGACCTAGTTGAGCGGCCGGCCACCACTGCTTTGTCGCGGACAGACGCGGCCCACGATGCCTCACGGCCCGCTCGAACGCGCTGCTAGGCAGCATGTAGCCTCTTGCTGAGGAAGTGCCGTGAATGACCGCTCGGGAAATGCTCAAGGGTTCCGAATATCTCGTATCCCGCGCGAGTATAGAGCGCGACATTCTGAAAGGTGAACGTGTCGAGATAGACCCCACGACAGCCCTTCGCGCAGGCCTCGGCTTCCGCGCGGGAAAGTATCTGACTGCCCAGACCTTGGCGCCGCAAGTCCGGACTGACCCAAAGGGCCAAGATGTTGAGCCAGCCCCAATAGAGTTCACCGTAGAGTCCACCCGCAAGTGCATTGCTTGAATCTCGCGCGATCACGCAAAGGTGTTCGATCTTTCCGTCACCGGTACGTTCGACATTTGCTCGAGATAGTCCATCAAAGAGCGCCCGCCTGACGTCTGTCGCGGGCTCCTGCTCGACTGTGATGCTTAGAACATTCGGCACTGGCTCCATCGTCGACATGCTGCCTAACAACCTAGTTGCGCGGCCGCACACCGACCGCCTTGCCGCGAGAGACGCGGCCCACGTTGCCTCACGGACCGCTCGAACGCGTTGTTAGGGCTCATGTCGCTTCCAGCACCGCGTATGGCCCATCCTCGCCAACGCCCGACGATATCTCCACCCAACCATGGTGGAGATAGAAGGCAAGTGCCCATTCATTCGCGCGCAGGCACTTCAACCGCCACGGCTTTGGCAGTCGAGAGCCAAGGGAATCGAGCAACTGTTTGCCGATGCCCTTTTGCCGCGATCCAGCCCGCACATAGAGGTGGTGAACAGACGCAT
The DNA here is from genome assembly GCA_963786635.1 of uncultured beta proteobacterium. GTDB lineage: Bacteria > Pseudomonadota > Gammaproteobacteria > Burkholderiales > Usitatibacteraceae > FEB-7. The sequence goes on from CAWAZV010000003.1 coordinate 144,060, forward strand.
CCGGTTCCCACACAGAGACAAAACCTTGGGGCTCGTCGTCGCTTCCGACGGCAACGAGCAACACTTCTCCCTCAGTGTCTCGCGCAAAGTCAGAACCCTCCTTCACCGCCGTCGGCAGCCACGTCGCTTCCGAGCGGGACTCTCGATAGATAGCGGCCAAGGCCGGTCCGTCTCTTTCCTCGAACGGTCGCACTCGGAACATGAGACCTAACGCTTGGCATCAGCGGCGCGCGAAGCGCGTCCGCTGCATGCCGTTGTTAGGCCGCATGGGGGTCTGTCAGGGCTTCGTAGGCATCGCATCGGGACTAGGCCGCCGGCACGAAGAAGGCCCCACGTCGCCGTGCCGCGCGCAGCAGCAGCACAACCGCGACCGTGGTCGACGCGATCACCAGCAACGAACTCTCTGGACCGAACATCCCGCCGGTCAGCCAGTCGGGCCCGGCAAAGCGGCTTTCGAGTGGCGCCAACTTGCGCCAGTCCTCAATGCCGGAAAGCGGCAGGCCACTGAGCAGAATGGTGAAGTTCCATGCCGCGTGATTGGCGGCCACCACCCACAGGTTGCGCGCCAGGACGAACACCCCGGCCCAGAGCAGGCCCACCAAAGTCACTGATACCAGCATTGTCACCACATCGCTGATCCCACCTTGTTCGACGTTTTCCAAGTGCTGCAGGGCGAACACCACCGCTTGTACTACCAACGCCACCTTCGTTCCCCAGGCCCGTTCCAGGAGCCGGAACAGCAGGCAGCGGTAAACCAGTTCTTCCAGGATAGCCGCGATGCCGATAAGGGCTGCTACGCCGAGCAGCGCCGGCGAGGCGCCGCGGAACAGCACCTGTTCGTAGACGCCCAGAGCGAATAGCACGGCCATCGGCAGCGCCACCATGGCAGCGCCGCTCGCGCCGCCAAGTATCAGGTGAATCGGCCGAAGATGCAGCTCGGTCGCTTCGCGTTTTTCATGCCAGTGCACGAAAGCCCAGTAGCCCGCCACTGCCGTCAGAAGGATGCCAGCGCGCCTGAAGACACTGAGCAATTCGGGCCCGGGATGGAACACCGCTTCGATCAGCGGCAGCAGGCCTTGTCGAAAGATCAGAATCGAGCCAAGAATCGCCACCCCACCCAGCAGCAGTGAGCCGAGCATCCGGCCGGCGACGCGCATACGCCGTCGCGCGATGTTTCCAGTTGCAAGCGGAGCGGTGCGGTTTGTCTCAATACGCTCAAGATTTGGAGAATCAACAAGTGGATCATGATTCTTCATGTCGGCCTAACGACCTAGTTGAGCGGCCGGCCACGATGACCGTGCCGCGGCAAGACGCGGCCCACTATGCCTCACGGACCGCTCGAACGCGTTGTTAGGCGTCCGCTGCCTAGAGATCCTCAGGTCGGAGTCCGGTGTGCTTGGCGATGCGGGCAAGCATCTTGGGACCAATTTCTTCTCCGTCATGAAATGCGAAGACGAAATCAGGCCAACCTTCGCGATTCAGCGTGCGATGTGACCCGGACTGCCTTTTCACCTGCCACCCGATGTCGAGCAACGCCGCGAGCAGGCGGCGTGCTTTCGTCGAGGGCCACTGGCTCACGCAGCGGCGACGTTGAATGAAATGGAGTGGGGGCGGCTCTCGCCGTGCTCGAGACGGTCGGCAAGTACGCGCAATGCCAGAACTTCAGCCTTGGACATGGCCTCGTCGGCAGTCGCTCCATAGGCAAGGACGCCGGGCAGTTGCGGAACCTCCGCAAGCCAACGGCCGTCTTCCTCGCGTTCGCACTCAAGCTCGAACTTCATGGCGGGTACTCCTATGGGACGAACGGTCATTTTACGCCGGCACTTCCTGGACGCCTAACGACTAAGTTGAGCGGCGGCCCGGACGCGAAGCGCCCCGGGCAGTACGTCCGCTCGAACGCGTGGTTAGAGGTTGCGCATACGCATCCACGTACGCATCAAGCAACTGCCTGATCATCCGCTGGTACTGAGTTTGGTTCTTCGCGGCATGCGCCTTGAAAAAGTCGACACTTCGCTTGCTGAGAGCAATGGTCACCTTTACCCCCTCATCGCGGAACACAAGTTGATCCGGAGGAGGAAGGAAGTCGGGGACAACTCGATATTCCTCGATGGGTTCATTGGTGTACTTGGTTTTCGCGGTCATAGATCGCTTTCCCTTTGCGCCAGAATCCGGCGCCAAAGATCCTGATGACGCCGCCCCGGTACGTGAAGCGGACAGAGATTACGCCTCGCTCCACCCGGCCGAAGCAAAAGTACCGCTTCTCCTTGGTGCTGTGATCGAGGTCCTCGGCAATGACGCGTCTTGAATCAGCGAAGGCGTACTGCGCTTCCGAAAAGGAGACCTTGTGCTTCCGCTGATTTTCGAGATCCTTCGAGGGATCCCATTCAAAGGTCGCCAATGCCATGCGGTTACTCTACCACTCGTATGGCATTTTCGCCATATCGTTATATGGCACGGCGTTTCTTGCGCGACCTCTAACTAGTAGTGGGGCGACGGGTGTTCGGGGATGTAACGCCCGATAATGAGGAAATGACGGCGCATCTCGATCTCGTTCGCGCGATCCACGCGTCGGACCGCGCGGCGGGCGTACCGGGCGTCGAACTCCCCGACGCTCTCGGGCGGAAGAAACCCGGGGCAGGCACCGAATGGGGCTGGCAGTGGGTCTTCCCGCAGGACCGCCTGTCGGTCGATCCGCGCACCGGATCCGCCGCCGCCACCATGCCTTCGATCAGACCTTCCAGCGCGCCATAAAACGGGCGGCGGCAAAGGCACGGATCGCGAAGCCCGTATCCTCGCACACGCTTCGCCACAGCTTCGCCACCCACCTCATGGAAGCCGGTACGACATCCGCACGGTGCAGGAACTCCTGGGCCACAAGGACGTGAGCACCACCATGATCTACACCCATGTCCTCAATCGCGGCGGGCGCGGGGTCGTGAGTCCGCTGGATCGCTGAAGGCTCACGTTTCCCGCGCGGTCACTCCGCGCGCCGGTCGCTCCAGTAGCGCGTCCGCTCGACCAGGGTGCGCACGGCAGGTTCATTTCCCGGCACCGCCGGCAGCGTGACCCGCAGCGCCCCCCGCATGTCCGTGCGGTGGATCTTCGTGCCGCGGGCGGCATAGCGCACGAGCACCGGGGCGGCCGGCTGGCCGAAGCGGTTGCGCCAGCCGACCGAGATTGCCGCGTGCTCCGGAGCCACGGCCGCCAGGAAGGCAGGCGTGGACGAACTGCGCGAGCCGTGGTGCGGGACGAGGAGGACCTCCGCGCGCAAGTTCTCCCGCGAGCGCGACAGCAGTTCCGCCTCCCCGCGCGCCTCGATGTCGCCGGTGAGGAGCGCCGTGGCGCCCCTGGTCGCCACGCGCAGGACACAGGAGCGGTCGTTCTCGCGGCCGCGGCGCTGGCGCAACTCCTCGGGCACAGGATGCAGGATCTCGAAGTCGACGCCGTCCCAATGCCAGCGCCGGCCCGCCTCGCAGGGTTGGGACTGCGCAACCAGGCCGTGCAGCGCGTCGTCCGCGGGCAGCGAGGAGAGGAGCCATGGGACGGCACGCGCGTCGATGATCGACGCGGCACCACCAGCGTGATCGTCGTCGGCGTGCGTGATGACCAATGCGTCGAGGTGACGCACGCCCTCCCCGCGCAGGAATGGAACCACGATGCGGCTGCCGCTATCGGATTCCGTGCTCCAGGCGGGCCCGGCGTCGTAGGAGAGCGCGTGCGAGGCCGTGCGCACCACCACCGCGAGCCCCTGCCCCACGTCGAGCACGTCGATCCAGGCTTCGCCATTGGCGGGACCGGGTGCCCGGAACAAGGCCAGCGGCAGCAGGAACGCGGCACCCGCTGCCCGCATCGGCAACCCGCGCGGCGCCAAGAGCAGAAGCGCGCCCGCCACGGCACAGGCCACCGCGGCCAGCGGCGGCGCCGCGTTCTCCGTCACGGCGCCGGGCAGGCCCGCCAGCCACTCGAGCGGCACCATCGTCATCTCCATCAGGGCGTGCGCCGCGGCAAGCAGCCCGGGCAGCGGCAGGAGCGCCCCCGCCAGCGTGAGCGGCACGACGGCGAGGCTCACGACGGGAATGGCGAACGCGTTCGCCAGCGGCGAGACGATCGAGAACTCGCCGAACCATGCCGCGAGCAGCGGCCATAGCGCGAGCGTCACCGCAACCTGGGTCATCACCGCCTCGCGCACCATTCCCGCCCTGCCGGTACGCAGCGCGACCGCGTAGAGGATGGCGCCGACTGCACCGAAGGAGAGCCAGAAGCCCGGCGCGAGCACGGCCCACGGGTCCGCGAGGAGCACCACGACCACCGCGGTCGCCAGCACGCGCGACGGCGAGGCGATGCGGTCGGCCAGGAGGAACGCGGCAGCGGTGGCCAGCATGAGCAGCGTGCGCTGCGCCGGCACCGCATACCCGGCGGCGAGCGTGTAGGCGAACGCGGCCGCCACGCCGGCGACGGCGGCCGCCTTGCGCGCCGGCACCGCCAGCACGAGCGCCGGCACGCGCGCCCACAGGAACGCCGTCAAGGCGAACGCGAGGCTGCCCAGCATCGTGATGTGCAGCCCCGAGATGCTCACCAGGTGCCCGACGCCGGTGCGCCAGAACACCTTCCAGTCATCCGGCGCGATGGCGTCCTGGTCGCCGATGGCGAGCGCGACCAGCACGCCCGCGAATCGCGCCTCGCCCAGCGTTGCGCGCATGGACTCGCGAATCTCCCCGCGGACGCGGTGCACGCTCTGCGGCCAGCCCGGCACCGCTTCCGCGAGGCGCACCGGCTGCGGTGCCGCGCGCACGTATCCCGTCGCCCGGATGCCGCGCTCGAGCGCCCAGGGCTCGAAGTCGAAGGTGTGCGGGTTGGCGAGGCCGCGCGGGCGCTTCAGTCGCACCGTGAGCAGCCAGCGTTGGCCGGCCCGGATCTCCGGGACCGCGCTCGCGTCGCCCTCTCCCGCCCCGCGCGGGGCGTACCAGGTGAGCGACAGGCGCGAGGGAACCCGCGCCCCGGGCGTGACGGCCCCCAGGGGATCGAACAGGAAGCGCGTGCCACGCTCGCCTGCCTGCGGAAGTCCGGACACGATCCCGTCGATCGCGATGTCGCGGCCCTCCCACGCGCGCGGCAGCGCGTCCGCCAGCCGCTCCGCGCGCCTGCCACGCCGCGCATTCGTGCCCGGCAACCAGGCCTGCCATCGCGATGGCCACGATCCGGGGACTGCCACGCAGGAGCAGGGAGGCGAGCGCGAACGCTGCCGCCAGCCCGGCCAGGTTTTCCGACGGCAACTCGGCCGCCTGCTGCAACCAGGCCGTGCCGGCGACGAAGGCAAGGGCGAACACGCGCAAGGGAAGGTCTCCGCGAGCCGCCTTTCCGCTGGGTGCGCGGCATTGATGCCTTTAACGCGCGAAACGGGATCGCGCCGACAGTCGCGGGTTGCCGGCAGCGCGCCGGCGCACGGCTAGCGGCTGTTGCCGCCCGGTGGTTCCGCCGGCGTGCTTTCGTGGGAGACCACGCACATGCCGTTCGCCATGTCGTAGACGTAGATGGGCCGGTCGTCGCGGTCGGAGCGCCGGAACACCTGCGCGCCGGGCGGAATTTCGGCGGGCTGCACCCCCGCCTTCTCGAACACCAGCCGGCCGTACTGCCAGCAGCGCAGCGTCGGCTGCTCCGCGCCCTGCTTGTGGTTGAAGGTGGGGGGCGCCCCATCGCGCGGCGGGGCGACCATGCCCTTCCTGCCCTCCGGCGTCTCCGGCGCCGCGACTGCCGCGCCGCGTCGCCAACGCGAGGACCAGCGCACAGGTCGCAAGCGAACTCAGCGCACGAGGACATCGACGGCCTTCATCGCCACGGCGGTGTCGCCGACTCCCTCGAAGGCCTTCATCACCTCCTCGAGGGACTGCACCGGCAGGCGGTCGAAGTCGTTGCCGACCACGCGCGAGGGCATGTTGCCCAGCACGTCGCGCGCGGCGGCCACGCACAGGATGCGTTCCTTCTGCCCCTTGCGATTGGCGACCAGCTTGAACGGCATGGTGCCCGGAATCTGCAGCGGCCGGCCCGCGGCCACCAGGGACCCGCTGGCGAAGCGGTTGGGGAAGAAGCGCGAGACCGCGCCCGTCTCGTCCTGCGACCAGCAGTAGAGATGCGCGTCGCGGCTCACGCCCACCGACAGGCGGATCTCCTCGCCCCCGAGGAACAGCCAGTTCTGCGAGTTGCTGGTGAGCGTGAGATCGAGGGGCGGCTCGCGGGGGGCCGGCGCGGCGCTCGCCTGTTGCGTCGCCTGCGGCTGCTGCATCGGCTGCGCGGGTGCGACCGGCCTTGGCCGGGGCGGCACCGCAGCCAGATGCTGCCGCGCCGCCGCGGTGGCCTGGCCGTGGTTGGCGTTCAGGTAGGCGGTGAAGAACTCCTGGTCGATGCGCGCCGAGGCCGGCAGCCCCAGCGCCTTGCGGTAGGCCGTCACCGCATCGCGCAGTTCCTCGTCGGGCTCGCCGTTGATCTCGCCGTCGTAGAGGTTCCTGACCTTGAGCTGCCACTGGAAATAGGTGACGAGGCTCGCCGGGTTGCTGTACAGGTTGTAGTACCAGTCGGTGATCTCGGTCGCCACGGCCTCGTTGCCGGCATCGGCGCCGAGGCAGGTCCAGTACGGGATCTTCGCCAGCCGGCCGAAGAGCTCGATCGAGGCGAGCTCGATCAGGCTGCGCAGGGCCTGGGTCAAGCCCTCGTTCTTCTCCAGGCTGCGGTCGAAGTTGATGCCCAGGGCCTGCGAGTGCCAGGTGCCGCTCGCGCCGACGTCGACCCCCTGCCCTTCCTTGTAGATCACGACGGAATTGCGCGACGTGACGCCGGGGATCATCGAGATGTCCTCGGTGCGGATCATGGACAGATCGAGGGCGAGGATCTGCGCCGAGCCCGTGTTGGAACGCCCGCCGCTCACCGGCCCCAGCTGGACGCCGAGGTTTTCCGAGCGCCGCGCGATGTTGTCGTCCAGCTGCGAGACGGAACCGCGCACGCCGTACTCCGGCAGGTTCTTGTAGGCGGTCTTGCGTTCCGCCTCCTTGAGGAAGCTGATCACGTTGGCGGAATCCGCCCCGTAGGTCACCAGGCGGATGGCGCCGCTGCGCCGCGTCATCTCCGAGACGGAGGAGATGAGCATGTCGCGGGTGCCCGCGTTCACCTTCTTGGTGGCGTCCTGCAGGTCCTCCACCAGCACGTTCACGCCCTTCACGCCGTAGTTGAGCATGAGGTTGTCCATGCAGCGCAACGCGGGCGTGAACGAAGTGAAGCTGCGCGACGGAACCGCCTTGGGGCCGGCCTTGGCCTGGTCCGCGGCGGACATGACGTCCTTGTGCACTTCCCGCGCCTTCTCCTCCGACGAGGCGCAGGCCCCGAGCAACGCGGCGGCGACTGCGCAGGCGAGCCAGCCCGCGCCGCGGCGAACGGACGCGCTACCGCTCGGGAATTTGTGCACGCGGGTCCCCTACTTGCACTTGCCCAGGTTGATCACCGGCCCGGTGATGACGACCGTGTTGTCGCGCGGCGCCATCTTGCCGGGACCGGACTTCGAGGCATCCACGTTGCCGATGTTGACGCTGCAGTCGTCCTTGCCCTGCACGATGGTCTTGTCGGCCGAACTGGTGGGCCCCTTGCCCTGCTCGGTGCCGCGCGCCTTGGCCTTCTCCTTCGCGACCTTGGCGGACATGGCCGGGTCGAGATCCAGCGACTGCGCGCCGGCCGTCCCGAGGACGGCGAGCCCGCAGGCCAGGAGCCCGGCGAGAAAGCCCGTCAGCAGAGGATGGGTGCGCATGGCTGCCTCCTGGCGTCCGCGGCTACTTGACGTTGCCGATGTTGGTGCTCTGCGTGTTCCCCCTGCCGCCCTGGGTCTGCGTGATGCCGCCGGGGATGTACCACGTCGGAGGTCCCGCTGCCGGTCACGTTGCCGACCTGCAGGTCCTGCTTGTTCTTGGTGCCCGTCTGGGTCTGCGTGATCGGGCCGGTGATGACGCCGCTCGTGCCGCCGCCCGTCACGTTGCCCACGCCCATCTTCTGGACGTGGTCGCGCCCCGGTCTGGGATTGCGTGACGTCGCCCGTCTGGACGTTCGAGGTCCCCGTCCCGACGACGTTGCCGAGCTTCATTTCCTGCACGCTGCGGTCACCGTACTGCTGCGTCTGGTTGATGTTGCCGGTGGTCACGTTCGACCGGCCCGACCCGTCGACATTGCCGACCTGCATGTTCTGCTGGGCGCGCGTGCCGCCGATCTGGGTCTGGGTGATGTCGCCGGTCGTGACCTTCGAGGATCCCGTGCCGGCGACGTTGCCCACGCCCATCTTCTGCGTGTTGGTCTGGCCACCCAGCTGCTTCTGCGTGACCGTCCCCGCCTTCACGTCCGACTTGCCGCCCTTCTGCACGTTGCCGAGGTCCATGTACTGCTTGTTGTCCTGCCCGGTCTGCTGCTGCTCGACCTTGTCCACCTCGACCTTGCTGCTCGCCTGGGCCTGGGCACCGGCGGCGAAGAGCGCAGTGACCAGCAATGCGATGAGTTTCATGCCGTTCGTTTTCATGGTGTCTCCTTTGCTTATCCCCGTTCGACTGTCCCGCTCGTCCCTAGGACTGCCCTTCGACGATGACGCGCACGCGCCGGTTGGCGGCGCTGTAGGGGTCACGGGGGTCCGCGAGCTCGGACTTGCCCTTGCCCTGCGCCTGCAGCTTGGCCGGCGCGATCCTGTGCTTCTGGATCAGGTACTGGCGCGCCGCCTGCGCGCGCAGCAGCGACAGCGACTCGTTGTAGGCATCGCTGCCCTTGGCGTCGGTGTGGCCCTCGAGCTGCACGCGGCGCACGTCGGCCAGTTCCTTCGACGCGAGGGCGCCGCCCAGGGCATCCAGCACATCCCGACCGTCCGCGGTGAGCCGCGACGAGTCGAACTCGAAGAGCACCTCGAGGTCTATCGCACGCTTGCCCGAAGGTGCGGCGGCCGGCTGCGCCCCGCCGGGAGGATTGAGAACGATTCCGCGCGTGCGCATCGCCGGTTCCTCGGCCGGCCTGGCGAGCGCACGGGCGATTTCCTCCGCCGAGGGCTTGCCCTTGCAGCGCCGGTACGGTGTCCTGCGCCTGAACCGCGAATCCCGCAAGGCCCGCAGCCGAACAGCATTGCAAGAATCAATCTCCTGAATTTCATGTCGACCTCTTCATCCACTGGCCCTAATGAAATTCTGGTAGTTCCGCGCTCACCGCCGGTTGACTCAAGTCAAGGAGCAGCCATCGAGTGACTTCGGGGCGCACATTGCGCAGAATGCTCCTGCCCGTCCGTTACATCCGTAACCGTTGCGCCCCGGCACCCGCATGATCCGGCGAAAGCTCAGGAACCACCTTCCCTCCCCCGAAAGCATCCGCGACCACCGCTGGCTGCAGTGGTGCGCGCCCGTGCTCGTCGCACCCGCGCCTCTGGCACCTGCATCGCCGCGCGGTCGCACTCGGTGTCGCCATCGGCCTGGTGACGGGCCTCATCCCGGGCCCCGTGCAGATGCTGGCCGCCGCGTTGATTGCCATCCCGCTGCGCGCCAACATTCCGGCGGCGGTGTTCACGACGCTCTACACCAACCCCTTCACCTTCGTGCCGCTCTACATCCTCGCCTACAACGTGGGCAGCCTCGTGACGGGCAACACATCCCACCTGGCGCTGCCGCCGGACATCCCGTGGACGTGGGCGGGCCTCAAGAGCACCTTCCCGAGCCTCGGCACCTGGATCGCCTCGATGGGCAGCACGCTCCTCGTGGGCCTGGCGATCCAGTGCACCGCGTTCGCGGTCGCGGGTTACGCGTTCACCATGATCGCCTGGCGCGCGATCGTCACCCGCGCCTGGCGCACGCGGCACGCGCGGCGGGCCAAGGCGGCGCCGTGAAGCCCGGCTACTGGGACGAGGCCAAGGCGCACCTGGCGAAGCGCGACCGCGTGCTGCGCGGAATCATCCGCGCGCATCCGGACGCCAACCTGCGCACGCGCGGCGATGCCTTCGCCACCCTCGCCCGCTCCATCGTCGGGCAGCAGATCTCGGTGAAGGCCGCGCAGGCCGTGTGGGACCGCTTCGAGGCGGCGCTGGGCGAGGTCGCGCCGGCGGCCGTCGTCGCCCTCGAGGAGGAGGCCATGCGGGCCGCGGGCCTCTCGCGCATGAAGGTCGCGTATCTCAAGGATCTCGCGGGCCGGTTCCACGACGGGACGCTCAAGCCGCGGCGCTGGACGCGCATGGAGGACGAGGCCGTCATCGCCGACCTCGTGCAGGTGAAGGGCATCGGGCGCTGGAGCGTGGAGATGTTCCTCATCTTCCACCTCATGCGCCCCAACGTGCTGCCGGTGGGCGATCTCGGCCTGCAGCGCGCGATGGAACGCCACTACAACGCGGGCGGGGAACTCACCCGGGACGACATGCGCCGCATCGCCGCGCCCTGGCAGCCGTGGAGCTCGGTGGCGACGTGGTACCTGTGGCGCTCGCTCGACCCGGTGCCGGTGGAGTACTAGCGCTGCTGCTGCAGGCGTTGCTGGCGTTCCTCGACCTGGCGCCGGTACTCGCGCTCGCGGGCTTCCTGCTGCACCCGTTCGTGCCGGGCCGCGCGCGCGCGCTCCTCCTCGGCCTCGCGCTGGCGCAGGTACTCCTTCTGGCGCTCCACCTCGTACAGCGCCTGCCGGCGGCGGTCCTCCTGCGCGCGCCGCAGCCGTTCCTCCTCGCGCAGCGCTTCGTCGCGTTCGCGTCTTTCCTTCTGCTGGCGGCTGTACTCGTTCTGCTGGGCGCGCGACTCCTCCACGCGGCGCTGGCGTTCGTATTCCGCGCGATCGCGCTGCATCCACATCTGCTCCTCGCGGGCGCGGGCCTGCCGCTGCGCCTCCTCCTGGCGCGCCTGCTGGAGTTTCAGCCGCTCGGCGTCCTGCTCGGCCTTGCGGCGCGCGCTCTCGCGCTGCAGCTCGACCTTCTGCGCCTCGATGCGCAGGCGCTCCTGCTCCTTGGAGTGGTCCACCCAGTAGGCTCCGGCAACCACCGCGACCAGGGCGGCGACCGCGAGCGATGGCCACAGCCAGTGCGGGCGGCTGCGCCGCCGCCGCGCTGTCTTCCTCCGCCGCCAGCAGCTTCGCGTCGTAGGGTCCGCGCTTGGCCGGCACCGACAGCGTCACGTAGGCGTCGCGGAGCAGCCGTTCCTCGGTGCGCTTTTCCTCCGGGGAGGCGGCGTAGGCGGGATCGGCCAGCGACTTGAGCTTGCCCTCGAAGGCGATCTTGATCACCTGCGGGCTGGCGTTGCGCGCCACGCCCAGCAGCTGGTAGTAGTCGTGCATGTCGCTCCCCGGCTCCAGCGGTGGATTCTAGCGCGGCGCTTCAGTCGTCCGCGAGCTTCCCATCCGCGATCCGCAGCCGCCGGCCCATGCGGGCGGCCAGCTCGGGGTCGTGCGTGACCATGACGAACGCCGCGCCGTGCCGCGCGTTCAGCTCCAGGATCAGGTCGAAGACATGCATGGCGGTCTCGCGGTCGAGATTGCCCGTGGGCTCGTCGGCCAGCACGCAGGAAGGCTGCGTGACGAGCGCGCGCGCGACCGCCACGCGCTGGCGCTCGCCGCCGGAAAGCTCGCCCGGCCGGTGCGCGAGGCGGTGCCCGAGCCCCACCTCCCCGAGCATCGCGGAAGCCCGCGCCTTCGCCTCGGCGGACCTGAGCCCGCGGATCGCGAGCGGCATGGCGACGTTCTCGAGGGCCGTGAACTCCGGCAGCAGGTGGTGGAACTGGTAGACGAAGCCGAGCGCCGCGTTGCGCAGCTCTCCCTGCGCTCTTGCGCCCAGCGCGGCCATGTCCTTGCCCGCAAGCTGCACGCTGCCGGCCGTGGGCCGGTCGAGCCCGCCCAGCAGGTGCAGGAGCGTGCTCTTGCCGGAGCCCGAGGCGCCCACGATCGCGATCGTCTCGCCCGGTTGCACCGCGAAGTCCACGCCCCTCAACACCGGCACCGCCACCTCGCCCAGCCCGAAGGTCTTGGCGAGTCCGCGTGCAGGAGAGTACCGCCTGCGCCCCGCTACTCATAGCGCAGCGCCTCCGCGGGGTTGACGCGCGCCGCGCGCCAGCTCGGGTACAGCGTCGCCGCGAACGAGAGTCCCAGCGCCACGACCGCGACGGTCCAGACATCCCGCCACACCAGTTCCGAGGGCAGCTCGCTGATGTAGTACACCTCGCGCGAGAGGATCTGGAAGTTGAAGGTGCGCTCGACGAAGGGAACCACGACGTCGATGTTGAGCGACAGGAGCACGCCGAGCAGCACGCCCAGGCCCGTGCCGATCACGCCGATCAGCGTCCCCTGCACCATGAAGATCTTCATGATCGCGGCGGGCGAGGCCCCGAGGGTGCGCAGGATCGCGATGTCGGGGTGCTTGTCGGTCACCACCATCACCAGCGTCGAGACGAGGTTGAAGGCCGCCACGGCGATGATGAGCGTGAGGATGATGAACATCATGCGCTTCTCGATCTGGATGGCGCGGAAGTAGTTGGCGTTCTGCTGCGTCCAGTCGCTCAGGTACACGTCGCCCGCGATCGACTTCGCGAGCTCGCGCGCCACGCGCGGCGCCTGGTAGAGGTCCGCGAGCTTCAGGCGCACGCCGCTCGCCGCCTCGCCCAGCCGGTAGAGCGCCTGGGCGTCCTCCATGCGCACGAGTGCCAGGCCCGAGTCGTACTCGTAGTGGCCGACGTTGAAGATGCCGATGACGCGGAACTGCTTGAGCCGCGGCACCAGTCCCGCGGGCGTCACCTGCCCCTGCGGCGCGATGAGCGTGACCCGCTCGCCCAGCTGCACGCGCAATGCCCGCGCCAGGTCGGTGCCGAGGACGATCCCGAACTCGCCGGGGAGCAGGTCCGCGAGCTTCCCGCCGCGCATGTGCCTGCCGATGTCGGCCACCTGTTCCTCGAACTCCGGCACCACGCCGCGCACGAGGACTCCCTGCACCTGCGCCCCGGACGACAGCAGCCCCTGGGCGGAGACGAACGGGGCTGCCGCCACCACCGCCGGATTGGCCTTCGCCACGCTGGCGACCTGGCGCCAGTCCGGGAGCCCCCCCTGCAACCCCAGCACCTGCACGTGGGAGGCGACACCGAGGATGCGCGCGCGCACCTCGCGCTCGAAGCCGTTCATGACCGACATCACGGTGATCAGCGCGGCAATGCCCAGCGCGATCCCGAGCATCGACACCAGCGAGATGAAGGAGATGAAGTGGTTGCGGCGCTTGGCGCGCGTGTAGCGAAGGCCGACGAAAATCTCGAATGGCTGCAAGAAGAGGGGCCGGGAAATGGGAAGGGACAGAAATTGGGGACAGTCCCCGATTTCTTGGGAGAATGGGAACCGACCCCATTTTCTCACATGCCGCTCACCCTGCTCGTCCCCGACCTGCTCCCGCCCGCCGACGCGCCCGCGCCGATGCGCGCCGTGCGCTTGCCGCAACTCGAGAAGTGGCTCGCGCGCGCGGATGCCGCGCGAGAAGCGGGAACCGGAACCGCCTGGCTGCTGCGGCAATGGGGTCTCGGTGCCGAGGCTCCGGTCGCCGCACTCACGCTCGCCGCCGACGGCGGGCCGCGCGAAGGTGACTGGATGCGCGCCGACCCCGTGCACCAGCGCCTCGACCGGAACGCCCTCGTGCTGCACGACGCCAGCGTGCTGGCACTGACCCGGGAGGAGGCCGATTCCGCCCTGGCAGCGCTCAACGGCTTCTTCGCCCGCGACGGGCTGGCGTTCGTCGCCCCCGCAAGCGAGCGGTGGTACGTCCGCGTTCCGCCCGGGGAGGCGCCACGCACCGTGCCGCTCGACGATGCGGTCGGGCGCAATCCCTTCGGCATGCTGCCCGGACACGGCCGCCGCCTGTCGCTGGCCCTCGCTCTTCAGCGAGGCGCAGATGCTGCTGGCGGGCCTGCCCTTCAACGCCGAACGCGAAGCCGCCGGGCGCCCGACCCTCAATGGCGTGTGGTTCTGGGGCGCGGGAGCCTTTCCGGCGGGCCTGCCGCAGCCGTTTGCGAGCGTCGTGGCGGCGGATCCGCTGGCCCGCGGCCTTGCGCTGGCCAGCGGCTGTGCGTTGCACCCGCTTCCCGAAGGGCCGGCAGGACTTCCTGCGCGCTCACCGGGCGCCTGCCTCGTCGTGCTGGAGGGATTGCGCGGGCCGCTGCGGCGCGGCGACGCCGGCGAGTGGCTGGCGGCAGCCCGCGAACTGGAACGCGAGTGGTTCTCCCGGATCGGCGACGCGCTTGCCGGCCACGGACACGTGCGCATCGTGCTGCCCGCCGAACGCGACAGCGCCGTATTCGACATCGCCCCGAACGCCCGCTGGCGCTTCCTGCGCCGGGCGCGGCCGCTGGCCGACCATGCCTGAGATCGTTGCCAGGTCCATCGACGAGGAAGCGCGCGCGCGGCTGATTGCCGGCGGCATGGACGCCCGCATGGCGGGCCTCTTCGCCGCCCGCGGCGTGCGCGATGCCGCGGAACTGGCGGCCTCCCTGCCCGGACTCGTCGCCCCGGATCGCCTCGGCAACGCAGGCGAGGCGGCGACGCTGCTCGCCGACGCGATCGCCAGCGGCACGCGCATCCTCATCGTGGCCGACTACGATGCCGACGGCGCGACCGCCTGCGCGGTGGGACTGCGCGCCCTGCGGTCGATGGGGGCCAGCGTCGACTTCCTCGTTCCCGACCGCTTCCGCTTCGGCTACGGGCTCACGCCCGAGATCGTGCGGCTCGCGGCCGAACGCGCGCCCGGACTCCTCGTGACCGTCGACAACGGCATCGCCTCGGTGGAGGGCGTGGCGGAGGCCAACCGCCTCGGCATGCGCGTGCTCGTCACCGACCACCACCTGCCCGGCGCGCAACTGCCGGCGGCCGCCTGCATCGTCAATCCCAACCAGGCGGGGTGCGGCTTTCCGAGCAAGAACCTCGCCGGCGTGGGCGTGATCTTCTACGTGATGCTGGCGCTGCGCGCGGAACTGCGCCGGCGCGGGGCATTCTCCGCACGCGCGGAGCCGAACCTCGCCTCGCTCCTCGACCTGGTGGCGCTGGGGACGGTGGCCGACGTCGTGAAGCTCGATGCCAACAACCGCATCCTCGTCGCGCAGGGTCTCGCTCGCATCCGCGCGGGCGAGGCCTGCGCAGGCATCCAGGCGCTCCTGCGCGTGGCCGGACGCGAGCACCGCCGCGCCACGACCTACGACCTGGGCTACGTGGTCGGCCCGCGTCTCAACGCCGCCGGCAGGCTGGAAGACATGGCGGTCGGCATCGAGTGCCTCGCCACCGACGATCCCGGCACCGCCACCCGCCTGGCCGAGGAACTCGACCGGCTCAACCGCGAACGGCGCGAGATCGAGGCAGGCATGCAGGAGTCGGCGCTCGCCATGCTCGCCGGCCTCGATCCCGGCGAAGGCTACTCGCTCACCGTGCACCGGCCGGAGTGGCACGCCGGCGTCGTGGGACTGCTCGCCTCCAGGCTCAAGGACCGCTACCACCGGCCGGTGTTCGCTTTCGCCGCGGACGCGGCTGGAGTCCTCAAGGGTTCCGGGCGCGCGATCCCGGGCCTGCACCTGCGCGATGCGCTCGATCTCGTGGCGAAGCGCGCCCCGGGCGTGATCGAGCGCTTCGGCGGCCACGCCGCGGCGGCGGGGGCGACCCTCAATCCGGGGCGCCTCGAGGATTTCGCGGCGATGTTCGAGGCGGTCGCACGCGAGCTGCTGACGCCTGCCGACCTCGCGCAGCGCATCGAGACCGACGGCGAACTCGCCCGCGACGACCTCAGCTTCGACTTCGCGGCCGAGCTGCGCCGCCACGTCTGGGGACAGGGCTTTCCCGAGCCGCGCTTCGCGGGGCGCTTCGCCGTGGAGGGGCAGCGCATCGTCGGCGGCAAGCACACGCGCCTCACGCTCGGCCGCGACGGGCGCCGCTTCGTCGCGATGCGTTTCGGCGATGCGGGTCCCTTTCCGGCCGCGATCGATGCCGTCTACCGCCTCGACATCAACGAGTGGAACGGAAGCGAGTCGCTGCAGCTGGTGATCGAACATTGGACACCGCAGCCTGTATAATTTTCGGTTTACCGAAAGCCGCACCAATGGAAGCCGACCAGCTCAACCAGATCGAGAACTCCCTCCAGGACCTGGCCGCCCGCACGGCCGAACTGCGGAGGTATCTTTGACTTCGACGCCAGGAAGACGCGCCTAGCCGAAGTCAGCAGGATCCTCGAGGACCCCAAGGTCTGGGACGACGCCGCCCGGGCGCAGGAACTCGGCAGGGAGCGCGCCGCCCTCGAGGGCATCGTCAACGTGATCGAGCAGATCGAGTCGGGACTGAAGGACTCGGGGGAGCTCTTCGCACTCGCCAAGGGCGAAGGCGACGACGCGACGCTCGTCGCCGTCCGCTCCGACACGAAGGCGCTCGAGAAGCTGGTCGGCGGGCTCGAGTTCCGGCGCATGTTCTCGCACCCGATGGACCCCAACAACTGCTTCGTGGACATCAACGCGGGCCAGGGCGGCACCGAGGCGCAGGACTGGACGCAGATGCTCCTGCGCATGTACCTCAAGTACTGCGACAAGAAGGGCTACAAGGTCGAGGTGCTCGAGGAGTCCGACGGCGAGGTGGCGGGGTTGAAGAGCGCCTCGCTCAAGGTGAGCGGGCCCTACGCCTACGGCTACCTGCGCACCGAGACCGGCATCCACCGGCTGGTGCGCAAGTCCCCCTTCGACTCCAACGCGCGCCGCCACACGTCCTTCGCGAGCGTCTTCGTCTACCCCGAGGTCGACGACTCGATCGAGATCGACATCAATCCGGCCGAGCTGCGCATCGACACCTACCGCGCATCCGGCGCCGGCGGCCAGCACGTGAACAAGACGGACTCCGCGGTGCGCATCACGCACCTGCCGACCAACACCGTGGTCTCCTCGCAGAACGACCGCTCGCAGCACCGCAACCGCGCCGAGGCGATGGCGATGCTGAAGGCCAAGCTCTACGAGCTGGAGCTGCGCAAGAGGAACGAGAAGAAGCAGGAGCTGGAGGACACCAAGACCGACATCGGCTGGGGCCACCAGATCCGCTCCTACGTGCTGGACCAGTCACGCATCAAGGACCTGCGCACCAACTACGAGGTGGGCAACACCCAGGCCGTCCTCGACGGCGACCTCGACGACTTCATCGCCGCATCCCTCAAGCAAGGCGTCTGACCATGAACGAAACGATTCCCGCGCCCCCTCCCGCCGACGAGAACCAGATCATCGCGGAGCGGCGCGCCAAGCTCGCCCGCCTGCGCGAGAAGGGCCAGGCGTTCCCGAACGACTTCCGCCGCGAGCACCTGTCGTCCGACCTGCACGGAGCCTGGGGCGGCAAGACCAAGGAGGAACTCGAGGCGGCGCCGCCGCGCGCCTGCGTGGCCGGGCGGATGATGCTGAAGCGCCTCATGGGCAAGGCCTCCTTCGCCACGCTGCAGGACATGGACGGGCGCATCCAGGTCTACGTGAAGACCGACGTCATCGGCGCCGAGGCGTACGAGGACTTCAAGCACTGGGACCTGGGCGACATCGTGGGCGCCGAGGGCACGCTCTTCCGCACGAAGACCGGGCGAGCTCACCATCCAGGTGTCCACGATCCGCCTGCTCGCCAAGTCGCTGCGGCCGCTGCCCGACAAGTTCCACGGCCTCACGGACATGGAAGCGCGCTACCGCACAGCGCTACGTCGACCTCATCGTCAACGCCGGAGTCGCGCGACACCTTCATCAAGCGCTCGAAGCTGGTGCAGGCGATCCGCGAGTTCTTCGTGGCGCGCGGCTACCTCGAGGTCGAGACGCCGATGATGCACCCCATTCCCGGGGGCGCGGCGGCCAAGCCCTTCAAGACGCACCACAACGCGCTCGACATGGAGCTCTACCTGCGCATCGCGCCGGAGCTCTACCTGAAGAAGCTCGTGGTGGGCGGGCTCGAGAAGGTCTTCGAGATCAACCGCAACTTCAGGAACGAGGGCATCAGCACGCGCCACAACCCCGAGTTCACGATGCTCGAGTTCTACGAGGCCTACCAGGACTACCACTACCTGATGGACCTCACCGAGGAGCTGCTGCGCGAATGCGCCGCGAAGGTGCTGGGCACGACGGTCCTCGACCTACCAGGGCGACGACGATCGACCTCGCGCAGCCCTTCGACCGCCTCACCATGGCCGAGGCGATCGCCAAGTACAACCCGAAGCACCCGCTCGCCGAACTGGCGAAGCCCGAGTACCTCAAGGCCGCGCTCGGCCCCTTCGCCATCGAGGTGTTCCCGACCGACGGGCTGGGGCTGCTGCAGCTGAAGCTCTTCGAGGCCACGACCGAGGCGAAGCTCGTCCAGCCGACCTTCATCGTCGCGCACCCGACCGACGTCTCGCCGCTCGCGCGCGCCAACGACGCGAACCCCGCCGTGACCGACCGCTTCGAGCTCTTCATCACCGGCCGCGAGATGGCCAACGGCTTCTCGGAGCTGAACGACCCCGAGGACCAGGCGGCGCGCTTCGCCGCAGCAGGCGAAGGCCAAGGAAGCCGGCGACGAGGAGGCGATGTACTTCGACGCCGACTACATCCGCGCGCTCGAGTACGGCCTGCCGCCCACCGCGGGCGAGGGCATCGGCATCGACCGCCTGGCGATGCTCTTCACCGACAGCCCGTCGATCCGCGACGTGATCCTCTTCCCGCAGCTCAAGCCGGCGGGCGCGGGCTGATCCCGGCATCCAATGGCAGCGCGGGACACCCCGCTGCGGCGTGCTAACATTTCTGAAGCGAAATCAGCCCTTCTCCGAGGAGCAAACATGAAGATCACCCGCTGCCACATTTCCGCCGCGATCACCACGGCCATCATGATCGGCGCCATCGCGCTGGCGCCCGACGCGCACGGCAAGTGCGACAACTGCGGCACCGTCACGGACGTGAAGACCGTCAAGAAGGAAGGCGAGGGCTCCGGGCTCGGCGCCGTTGCCGGCGGCGTCCTCGGCGGCGTGGTCGGCCACCAGATCGGCAGCGGCCGCGGCAACACCGCGGCGACCGTCATCGGCGCCGGCGCGGGTGCCTACGCCGGCCACCAGGTGGAGAAGAACCAGAAGGCCACCACCGACTACCGGTGGTGGTGAAGATGGAGGACGGGAAGACCCGCACCTTCAACTTCAGCCAGGAGACGAGCTACAGGGTCGGCGACAAGATCAAGGTCGTCGACGGCAAGCTCACGCGCCAGTAGTCCCTCCCCGCCGGTCGCGGTCATGGCACCCGGCCGCACGCTGGTTCCGGCGCACCCCGAGGATCCCTACGACCTGGACTTCACCGGGATCGCGAAGGACCTGCCGCCTCCCGCTCCCCGCAAACCCCTCCCGGACGCCGCCGACAGCGCGCTCATCGGCGCGCTCGACCTCCGCGGCGAGAGCTTCCATGTCATCGTCGCGCGGCCCGTCCCGCAGCACGCCGCCAACCGTATCGTCCTGATCGTGGAAGACGACCCGCCGACCGCGACCCGTGTCGCGCTGGCCCTGCGCGAGGCGAAGTACAACCCGGCGATCGCGCACACGCCGCAGGTGGCGGCGCTGATCATGAACAAGATGGGCGCCCCGGCCCTGATCCTCCTCAACATCGACCTTCCGGGCGTCGACGGCTTCACCTTCCTCGAGCGCATGCGCCAGCATCCGCGCCTGCGCGACACGCCGGTCATCATCTTCACTTCGCATAGCCATCCGGACGACGTGATCCGCGGGCTGGTCGCAGGCGCCGACGGCTACATCGCCAAGCCGGTCACCACCGCGGCGCTGCTGTCGGCGGTCAGGACCGTCCTGGCCGAGTAGGCCTGAAGGGGACGCTACCCTCCGCGCGTCCACTCACGAGGGTAGCGTCCCCTTCAGGCGGGCACGGCCTCGAGATCGTGGTCGCCGGCGGCCGTCACGCGCACGGTTGCGACGTCGCCCGCCCTGAGGCCCTTGCCGCCCTTCACCCGCACCACGCCGTCGATCTCGGGAGCGTCGGCGGCACTGCGCGCGATGGCGATGCGGCCCTCGATGTCGTCGACCAGCACGTCGAAGGTACGGCCGACCTTGGCCGCGAGCCGCCCGCGGCTGATCTCCGCCTGCACTTCCATGAAGCGGGCGCGGCGTTCCTCCTTCACTTCCTCGGCAACGGCACCGGGCAGTGCGTTGGCCTGTGCACCTTCCACCGGGCGAATAGGCGAAGCAGCCGACGCGATCGAGCGCGGCTTCGCGCAGGAACTGCAGCAGCTCCGCGAACTCCGCCTCCGTCTCGCCGGGAAAGCCGACGATGAAGGTGGAGCGGATGGTGAGGTCCGGGCACCCGGCGCGCCAGGCGCGGATGCGCTCGAGGTTGCGTTCGGCCGCCGCGGGACGCTTCATCAGCCGGAGCAGGCGCGGGCTCGCGTGCTGGAAGGGCACGTCGAGGTAGGGCAGGATGCGGCGCTCCGCCATGAGCGGGATCACCTCGTCGACGTGCGGATAGGGATAGACGTAGTGCAGCCGCACCCAGACGCCGAGCTCGCCGAGCGCTGCGCACAGCTCGGTCATGCGCGTGCGCAGCGGCCTGCCGCCCCAGAAGCCGGTGCGGTACTTCACGTCCACGCCGTAGGCGCTCGTGTCCTGCGAGATGACGAGGAGCTCCTTCACGCCCGCCGCCACCAGGTTCTCGGCCTCCTTCATCACGTCGCCCACCGGACGGCTCACGAGGTCGCCGCGCATCGCGGGAATGATGCAGAAGGTGCAGCGGTGGTTGCAGCCCTCGGAAATCTTGAGGTAGGCGTAGTGGCGCGGCGTGAGCCGGATGCCCTGCGGCGGCACGAGGTCGGTGAACGGGTCGTGCGGCTTCGGCAGGTGCGCGTGCACGGCCGCCATCACTTCCGGCGTGGCGTGCGGCCCGGTCACCGCCAGCACGCGGGGATGCGCCTTGCGCACCACGTCGCCCTTGGCGCCCAGGCAGCCGGTGACGATCACCTTGCCGTTGGCGGCGAGCGCCTCGCCGATGGCCTCCAGGGATTCCGCGACGGCCGCGTCGATGAAGCCGCAGGTATTGACCACGACGAGGTCGGAGCCCGCGTAGGTCGGCGCGATGTCATAGCCCTCCGCGCGCAGCTGCGTGAGGATGGACTCGGAGTCGACCAGCGCCTTGGGACACCCGAGCGACACGAAGCCCACCCGCGGCGCGCGCGCCGGGGCTTTGCGGGAACGGTCGGTCACGCGCGGGCGCTACTTCTTCGCACGCGTCTTGCGCGACGGGGCGCGCCTGGCGCGCTTCGGCTTCTCGGGCGCCGCCTCGCGGCGCGGCTCTCCGTGCCCGGCGCGGCGTAGGGGAATCCCGAGAAAAGCTTGAGCGCCTGGTTGCGCAGCTCGTCCTGCATGTCGATCACCGCCTTGGCGCCCTTCTCGAGATAGCCGCCCATCACCTGCGGGATCGGCGTGCCGGCCTGCATGATGTTCGTGAACGCCTCGGCGGGCACCTTGGGAATCGAGGACCTGCGCCTGCTCCTGGAAGCGCTTCTGCGCCTCGTGGAAGGCGTGGATCGAGCGCTCGAGGTAGGAGCCCATCAGGCCCTGCATCGAGTGCCCGTAGTAGCGGATGATGTTGGCGAGCATGTCGGTCGAGAACATCGGCACGCCGCCGGACTCCTCCTCGAGGATGATCTGCAGCAGGATGGCGCGCGTGAGGTCCTCCCCGGACTTCGCGTCCTGCACCTGGAACTCGCGGTACTGCAGCACCAGGTCCTTCACCTCCGCGAGCGTGATGTAGGTCGAGGTCTCGGTGTCGTAGAGGCGGCGGTTGGGGTACTTCTTGATGATGCGAGGTGTGGCCATGGCGGTTCCTCGGGCTATGTTGCGCTACATCAATCGGCGCATGTGCAGGGCCGACGGCTGTTTCACCGGAAATATAGCAAGTGGTTAATTCTATTGCATTTTACGCCTTTGCGGCGGCGCCGCGCGCGAGCTTTGGTGCAGCGCAATAAATTCGCCTTGACAGGGGGGGCCCTCCTTCCTAGAATTCAATTGTTGCGGCGCACAATTTGTGTGCCCTTTGTGATGGGAGCCCGAGCCATGGCCGACTTCTCCGAGCAGATGTCCGAACTGAACAACACCGCGGTTCTGTCCGCAGCCCGCCTGTCGAAGCTGTCGCTCGACAGCGCCGAGCGTCTGCTTGCACTGCAGCTGGGCTTCGCCAAGACCGCCCTGGGCGATGTGACGCGCAGCGCGCGCGCCGCTTCCGGCACCCAGGACATGCAGCAGCTCCTCGCCCTGCGCACCAAGGCGGCCGAGGACGCGATGAGCCAGTGGCTCGAGTACTCGCGCGGCCTGTACGAGGTCGCCTCCGACGCCCAGGCGGAGCTCTCGAAGCTCGCCGAGGAGCGCCTGGCCGAGCTGCAGCGCACCGTCACCGAATCCGTCGACCAGGCCGCCAAGTCGGCGCCGGCCGGCAGCGATGTCGCCGTGGCCGCGATGAAGTCCTCGCTCGCCGCCGCCACCGCCGCATTCGACTCCTTCACCAAGGCCGCCCGTCATGCCGCGAGCTTCACCGACGCGGGCGTGAAGGCCGCCGCCAGCGCGCCGAAGAAGTCGCGCCGGTAACGCGGGCCGCACGCTCCGCAAACGTCTCCTCCTCCTTTATCGCAAATTCTCAAAATTTGGATAAAGGTTCCAACCCCAGGCTCAACCCTGGGGTTTTTTTTTGGCGGGCCGGTTCCCTCGGCCGGTAGCAACTAGGAAGGCAGCTCCATGGACAGGAAAATCGCATTGGTCACCGGTGGTGTCGGCGGCATCGGCACCGCAATCTGCAAGCGTCTCGCGCAGGAGGGCCACTTCGTCGTCGCCAACTACGCGATCCCGGGCACGGAGTCGAAGTTCCTCGCGAACATGGCGGCCGTGGGCCTGAACGGGGACAAGACGGCGCTTGCCTTCGGCGACGTCTCGGACTACGACGCGATGGGCGAGATGGTCGCCGGGATCGCCAAGGAGCACGGGCCCGTCGACATCCTGGTGAACTGCGCCGGCATCACGCGCGACTCGACCTTCCGCAAGATGACGCCCGAGCAGTGGCACCTGGTCATCGAGACCAACCTCACCAGCGTCTTCAACGTGACGCGCCACGTGATCGACAGCATGTGCGACCGCGGCTGGGGACGCATCATCAACATCTCCTCGGTCAACGCGATCCGCGGCCAGTTCGGGCAGACCAACTATTCCGCCGCCAAGGCCGGCATCCTGGGCTTCACCAAGGCATTGGCCCAGGAAGTGGTGCGGAAGGGCGTCACCGTCAACGCGATCTCCCCGGGCTACGTGGAGACCGAGATGGTCGCGGCCATCCGCGAGGACGTGAGGAAGCAGATCGTCGCGCAGATCCCCGCGGGGCGCCTCGCGATGCCGGCGGAGGTGGCCGACTCCGTCGCCTTCCTCGCCTCCGACAATGCGGCCTACATCACCGGCACGAACCTGTCGGTGAACGGCGGACTGCACATGTACGCGTGAGGCACCCGGCGAGGGGCCCCTTCAGGGGATCGCCGGCAAGCCGAGCGCGTACGGGCGCCGACACGACAACGCTTTGAACTGGCACCTCGGTCCGGAGGCGCCACGCGTGGTATCGGCTCCCTCCTGTTAGACTTCGCGCCCTCACCCCCACGAGGGGTCTCCGGAGGTTCGCGTGAACAATCCCTTCCGCCTCGTTGCCGCCTGCGCGGCATTCGTCTCGTTTGCCGCACCCGCGCAGCCGCTTCCGGTCTTTCCCGGCGAAGAACGTCCCCGACACCTACTTCGGCACCGTCGTCGACGACCCCTATCGCGCCCTGGAGAACGCGAAGGATCCGCAGGTCGCCGCCTGGATGAAGGCGCACGCGGACCATGCCCACGCCGACGCTGCGGGGCCTCAAGGGCTACGCAGCGCTGCTCGCAAGCGCGTGGCGGAACTCGACAACGCCACGCGGATGCCGTTATCAGCGGCGTACGCGCAGTTGCCGGACGGCACGATCTTCTTCACCCGCCGCGGCGCGAAGGACAACACCTTCAAGCTCTACGTGCGCAAGCCCGGACGGCAAGGACAGCCTCGTCGCCGACCCCGACGACTGGCAGAAGGAGACCGGCAAGCCGCACGCGATCAACTATTTCTTCCCCTCGCCCGACGGCAAGCTCGTCGCCCTGGGCGTTTCGGCCGTCCGGGTCGGAGGAGGCCGTTCTCTACGTCATCGAGACGGCCACGCGCAAGCGCATCGGCAAGCCCATCGACCGCGCCGCATACGCGGGAGCCTATGCGGGCATCAGCTGGATGCCGGACGGCAAATCATTCTTCCACCTGCGCCTGAGGAAACTTCCCGCCGACGCGCCGCCACCGAGCGCTACAAGAACATGCGCCTGTGGCTGCACACGGTCGGCACCGATGCGGAAAAGGACGCGCTCGTGCTCGGCCCCGAAGTCTCGCCGCGCGTGCCGTGGCGCCGACGGAACAGGCCTTCGTCATCGTCACCCCGGGCTCGCGCCACGCCGTCGCGATGGTCGTCGCGGACGTCGAGCGGGAGGTCACGCTCTATTCCGCGCCGCTCGCCACGGTCGGCAAGCCCGACACGCCCTGGACGAAGATCTGCGGCGTCGCCGACAAGGTGACCAGCTTCACGATGAAGGGCGACGACATCTACCTGATGACCTACGCGGCGAGCCCGCGCTTCTCCGTCGTGCGCACGAGCCTCGCCAAGCCGGACCTCAAGTCCGCGGCGACGGTGGTCGCGCCTTCCGAGCAGGTGATCTTCGAACATCGCCGCGGCACGCGACGGCGCTCTATTTCGAGTCGCGCGACGGCGCCGTGAAGCGCCTGAAGCGCCTGCGCCTGGGGCGCGCGCAAGGCGACCGAGGTGAAGCTTCCCCGTCGACGGCGCGGCGAGCCTGCTCTCCGCCACGCCCGCGGCCGACGGCGCGATCGTGAGCCTGCGCGCCTGGACGCGCGCCACCGAGATCTTCGCGGTCGACGGCTCCGGCAAGGCCACCAACACCGAAGCTGCAGCCGCTCGGGCAAGTTCGGCGCCCCGACCGATCTCGTCACCACCGAGGTCAAGGTGAAGAGCCACGACGGCGCGCTCGTGCCGCTGTCGATCATCCACCGCAAGGGCGTGAAGCTCGACGGCACCAATCCGACGCTCCTCTACGCGCTACGGCGCCTACGGCATCACCGAGGAACCCGGCTTCACGCCGCGGCGCCTCGCCTGGCTGGAGAAGGGCGGCGTCTACGCGGTGGCCAACGTGCGCGGCAGCGGCGTCTACGGCAAGGACTGGCACAAGGCCGGCTTCAAGGCGACCAAGCCCAACACCTGGAAGGACTTCATCGCCTGCGCCGAGTACCTCATCGCGCAGAAGTACACGTCGCAGCGCGAAGCTCGGCATCCTCGGCGGCAGCGCCGGCGGCATCACCATCGGCCGCGCTCTCACCGAGCGGCCCGACCTCTTCGCCGCCGCGATCCCGGCCGTGGGGCTGCTCGACGCCGTGCGCGCCGAGACCGAGGCCAACGGCGTGCTCAACGTGCCCGAGTTCGGCACGGTGAAGAAGGAGGACGAGTTCCGCGCCCTGCTCGCGATGAGCAGCTACCACCACGTGAAGGACGGCACGCAGCTATCCCGCGGTCATGATCCCGCACGGCGTGAACGACCCGCGCGTGGCGGTCTGGCAGTCGACCAAGATGGCGGCGCGGCTGCATGGCGGCGAGCGCGTCCGGCAAGCCGGTCCTGCTCGACCTCGACTACGAGAGCGGCCACGGCATCGGCGACACCAAGGCGCAGCGCCAGAAGCAGACCGCGGACATCTACGCGTTCCTGCTCTGGCAGGCCGGGCACCCGGAGTTCCAGCCGGCGAAGTAGCTGTCACGGAGGCGGAGGGGCGAGGTCGCGTGCCTCGAATGGGGTCCGAAGGAGCTGTCCAGTCCCGGAAAGGCAGTCGTCGATCCCTCCGGGCGATCTGAGCCGGCCAAATCGGGGGAAGTCGTGTGTTGACTTCCCCCGATTTGCGATCAATTGCCCCGAGGAATCACGCGTGCGGTCCCCGGGATTCGAAAAGGATCTGCCACCCGGCCACCCACATCGCACGATGCGGAACGACAATGAAAAAGGGCGCCCGAAGGCGCCCTTTCCGCTTCGGCGCGACGCGCGCGATCAGAACATGTGCTGCCCGCCGTTGATCGCGATGTTGGCGCCGGTGATGAACGCGGCCTCGTCGGAGGCGAGGTAGGCGCACAGCCCCGCGACCTCCTCGGGCTTGCCCAGGCGGCCCAGCGGGAATCTGCGGGATGATCTTGGAGTCGAGCACGTCCTTCGGGATCGCCATCACCATCTGCGTGCCGATGTAGCCCGGGGAAATGGTGTTGACGGTGACGCCCTTGCGCGCCACCTCGAGGGCGAGCGCCTTGGTGAAGCCGTGCATGCCCGCCTTGGCGGCCGAGTAGTTGGTCTGGCCGAAGGCGCCCTTCTGCCCGTTCACGCTCGAGACGTTGATCACGCGGCCCCAGCCGCGCTCGACCATCGCGTCGACCACCGGCTTGGTCATGTTGAAGACGCTGTCGAGGTTGGTCCGGATCACGGCGTCCCAGTCGACCTTGCTCATCTTCTTGAAGGTCATGTCGCGCGTGATGCCGGCGTTGTTGATGAGGATGTCGATCGGGCCGATCTCCTTGGAGACCAGCGCGACCGTCTTGTCGCACGAGTCGAAGTCGGCCACGTCGCAGGGATAGGCGTGGAAATGGTAGTCGCGGCCCTCCATGTCCTTCAGCCAGTCCTTGTACTTGGTGTTGCCCGGCGAGTAGGTCACCACGACCTTGATGCCCATGCGGGCGAGCTTCATGCAGATGGCTTCTCCGAGGCCGCCCATGCCTCCGGTCACGAGGGCGATGCGTTGCGTCATGTCGACTTCCTCCTGGCGATTCGTGTTGTGCGCCGCGGGTCGCTCCCGCGCGTCGTCCCGCTCACTTCTCGAACTCGGCCCGTTCCTTCACGTAGCGTCCCGGCGCCGGCTCGATCGGCTTGTGCTGCGCATCGCCCAGCTTCGTGCGCGCCGCGACCAACTTGCCGGCGAAGGGCTTGAGCCACTTCGTCCACGGCACCCACCAGCTGCCCGGAACTTCCTTCGACTGCGCGAACCACTTGTCGGCATCGTCGCCGAGGCGGTCGTTCGTCCAGTAGCTGCGCTTGCCCTTCGACGGCCGGATTGATGGAGCCGGCGATGTGCCCGCTCGCGCCGAGCACGAACTTGACCGGCCCGCCGAGGTAGCGCGCGCTCTCGTAGCCGCCCTTCCACGGCACGATGTGGTCCTCGCGCGCGGCGAAGACGAAGGCGGGCATGTCGACGCGCTTCAGGTCGACCGGCACGCCGCACATCGTGAGCGCGTCGGGCTCGACCAGCTTGTTGTCGTCGTAGGTGTTGCGCAGGTAGTAGCTGTACATCGGCCCCGGCAGGTTGGTCGAGTCGGCGTTCCAGTAGAGCAGGTCGAAGGCCGGCGGCTGCTGGCCCTTGAGGTAGTTGTACACCACGTAGGACCAGACGAGGTCGTTGGCGCGCAGGCTCGAGAACGCGCTCGCGAGCTCCGCGCCGGGCACGATGCCGCCCTTGGCGAGCTTCTTCTCGCGCTTGGCGACGAAGTTCTTGTCGATGTAGACGCGGATCTCGCCCACGTCGGAGAACTCGAGCAGCGTCGTCATGAGGGTGAGGCTCGCCACGGGCTTCCTGCGCTTCTTCGCCAGCACCGCGAGAGCGCACGACAGCAGCGTGCCGCCGATGCAGAAGCCGAGCGCGTTCACCTTGTCGGCCCCGGTGATGGCGCGCGCCTCGTCGAGCGCGGCGATGACGCCCATCTCCACGTAGTCGTCCCAGGTGAGCTTGTCGAGCGGCGGCTTCACGTTGCGCCACGACACCATGAACACCGTGTGCCCCTGCTCCACCGCGTAGCGCACGAGGGAGTTCTCGGGCTGCAGGTCCATGATGTAGAACTTGTTGATGCAGGGCGGCACCATCACCAGCGGGCGCTCGTGCACCTTGTCGGTGAGCGGGCTGTACTGGACGAGCTGGATCAGGTCGTTCTCGTAGACCACCGCGCCGGGCGAGACGGCGATGTTCTTGCCGACCTCGAAGGCCGCCTCGTCGGTCATGGAAATCTTGCCGCTCTCCATGTCGGCCATGAGGTTCTTCATCCCCTCCTCGACCGACTTGCCGCCGCTCTCCAGCGCGGCCTTGAGCGCCTCGGGATTCGTGGCGAGGTAGTTCGACGGCGCCGCGGCATCGAGGTACTGGCGCATGAAGAAGCGCATGCGCCGCTTGGTCGCGGCGTCCATTTCCGCCTCGTCGACCGCCTGCATCATCATCTTCGAGGTGAGCAGGTAGGAGTCGCGGAAGTAGCGGAAGAGCGGATGCTCGCCCCATTCCGGCGCGCTGAAGCGCTTGTCGGTGACCGGGCGCTCGCCCTTCACCTCCTCGCCGTCGGGCTGGAAGGCGTGCATCCAGAGGTTCATCTGCTCCTGCATGTAGCGCCCCTGCAGGTCCATGAGCGTCTGCGGCTTTGCCGATACCGACTCGAGCCAGGCGCGGTAGGCGTCGGCGAATCCCGACATCACGTGTTGCGTGGGACTGTCGGCGTGCAGCGAGGAGGCGATCTTCTCGTGCGACTTGGCGAGCAGGCCGACGATGCGCTCGGCATGCTGGGTATGCGATTTGGGCATGGGGAATGTGCGCCGGGTTGCGACGCAAACCTTTGGAATTTCAGGGATTTTCGCCCACATTTTGGGGGGCGGCCGGGGGGGGTGTCAAGGAAACCGCGCGGGATTTCCCTAATGCGCCTGCCCGACGAGCAGGTGCCCGCCCCACATCGTCAGGATGCCCAGCGCGATGAACGCGACCTGGGTGAGCGATTCCCCGAGCCGGGTGCGCCGCTGCAGCCCCGGAATGAGGTCGGCGACCGCGACGTAGATCATGCTCGCGGCGGCGATGGCGAGCACCCGCGGCACCCACTCCTGGGCGGCGGAAAGCATGAAGTAGCCGAGCAGCGCGCCCGGCCACGGCCGCGAGGCTCGAGAGCGCGTTGAGCAGGAGCGCCCGCGTCTTCGAGAAGCCCGAGTGGAGGAGCACCAGGAAATCGCCGACCTCCTGCGGCACCTCGTGCGCGACGATGGCCGCCGCCGTGAAGATGCCGAGCTTCACGTCCGCGAGGAACGCGCTGGCGATGATGACGCCGTCGGTGAAGTTGTGGAAGGAGTCGCCGATGACGATCATCCAGCCGGAGCGTCCGCCGTCGTGCCCGTGGGAGTGGCCGTGCCCTCCGACGGCGGCTTCTTCCGTGCCGTCGCCGTGATGGTGGCGCCAGAGGAGCATCTTCTCGAGGACGAAGAAGCCGAGGAGGCCGGCGAGGATCGTGGCCGCCGTCGCGGCGTGGTCGGTCGTCTGCTCGAAGAGGTGCGGGATGATGTCGAGGAACACCGCCCCCAGCAGGGCGCCGACCGCGTAGCTCACGAGGATCGGCACCAGGCGCGCCTGCACCCGGAAGGCGACGAGGGCGGCGAGCA
Organism: uncultured beta proteobacterium; assembly: GCA_963786635.1. Classification (GTDB taxonomy): domain Bacteria; phylum Pseudomonadota; class Gammaproteobacteria; order Burkholderiales; family Usitatibacteraceae; genus FEB-7. The sequence goes on from CAWAZV010000003.1 coordinate 173,587, forward strand.
GGACCGAGACGAGGCCGCCGACGAGGCAGGCGGCGAGGATCCAGGCGAGGACGGTCATGGCAGGGGGTTCGCGCGACTGAGTTGCAAACAGTCTAGCAGCGCTGTCAACCCTCCGCCGTCGATCCAGATGAAGGCGCCCAGGCGTCCGCTCTCCCGGACGCGGCGGTAGGAAAAGAAGCGCTCGCTCTCGGTGTAGGTGCAGAAGCCGCCGCCGGAGACGCTCGCCACGCCGGCGCGGGCCAGGCGGCCGCGCGCGAGCGCATAGAGGTCGGCGAGGTAGCGGTCGTCGCGATGCGCCCGGAACGCGCCGGCCGCCGCCCCATCGACGGCGACGAACGCCTCGCGCACCTCGGGCCCCACCTCGAACGCGTCCGGCCCGATCGCGGGCCCCAGCCACGCCAGCACGCGCGACGCGTCTTCCCCGAGGGCGGCGACGGCATTCTCGAGCACGCCGGCGGCGAGCCCGCGCCAGCCGGCATGGGCGACCGCCACGCGCGAACCGTCCTCCCGGCACAGGAACACGGGCAGGCAGTCGGCGGTGAGGACCACCGCCACCCTTCCCGGCCGCGAGGTGACCGCCGCGTCCGCGATTGAGGGGACGCGACCCTCCCCCGAAGGGGAATGGGTAGCGTCCCCGTCATCGAGATCCGCGACCGCGGTGCCGTGCACCTGCACCAGCCACGCGGGCACGGCAGGCAGATGCGCCTGCACCGCGCGCCGGTTGGCCGCGACGCGCCCGGGATCGTCGCCGCAGCGCATCCCGAGGTTCAGCGTGCCATGCTCGCCTTCGCTCACGCCGCCCTCGCGCGTGGTCACGAACGCACGCACGCGCGCCGGTGCGGGCCAGTCGGGCTCGAGCCAGCTGCGCGGGCCGCTTCATTCGTCCCGCAGCGCCGCGACCAGCGCCTCGAAGTCGGCCGGAGGCGGCGCCGTGAAGTGCACGCGCTTGCCGCTACCCGGATGCACGAAGGCGAGCTTCCACGCATGCAGCGCCTGGCGCGGCAGGCGCCGCACGCCGCGCCCGCCGTAGACGGGGTCTCCCTCGAGCGGGTGCCCGATCGAGGCGAGGTGCACGCGGATCTGGTGCGTGCGGCCCGTCTCGAGGTCGCACTCGAGCAGCGTGTGCGCCGCGAACCGCTCGCGCACGCGGTAGTGCGTGACCGCGATCTTGCCGCCGGGAACCACCGCCATGCGCGTGCGCTGCGTCGGATGCCGCCCGATGGGCGCATCGACCGTGCCGGCGCGCGGCCACGACGCCGCGCGCGATCGCGAGGTAGGTCCGCTTCACGGTGCGCGCCTGCAGCTGCCGCACCAGGTCCTGCATCGCCGCCTCGTGCCGGGCGACGACCAGCAGCCCGCTCGTTTCCTTGTCGAGGCGATGCACGATGCCCGCGCGCGGCAGGCCCTTGAGCGCGGGCTCGTGGTGCAGGAGGGCGTTCAGCATCGTTCCCGCCCAGTTGCCGCTGCCGGGGTGCACCACGAGTCCCGCGGGCTTGTCGATCACCAGCACGTCCGCGTCCTCGTGGACGATGTCGAGCGCGATCGCTTCCGCGCGGAACGCCTCCTCCTCGGGCCGCGCGAGCAGCGTCACCTCGATGCGCTCGCCGCCGCGCAGCTTGTGCCGGGGACGGGCGCACTCGCCGTCCACCAGCACCGCGCCCTGCTCCACCAGCCTCGCGAGCCGCGTGCGCGACTCCTTCGGCAGCAGGCGCGCCAGGGCCTGGTCCAGGCGCAACCCCGCCTCCGCGGGGCCGGCGCTCAGCGTGAGCCGCGGGGAAGCGACCTGCCCGGAGGTATAATTCGCGGGTTCCGCAACGGGATCGACCATGAAGCGAAGTGTAACGGCAGTGCTGCTGGCCGCGCTGGGCATCGCCCTGGCGGGCTGCGGCTGGCTGGACAAGAAGCTCGACGTGAAGCGCGACTGGGGAGCGGCCGACTATTATCGCGTCGCCAAGGAGGAGCTCGACAGCGGCAGCTGGCTCTCCGCGGTGAAGATCTACACCGAGCTCGAGTCGAAGTTCCCCTACGGCCGCTATGCGCAGCAGGCGCAGCTCGACACCGCCTACGCCTACTACAAGGAAGGCGACACCGCGCAGTCGATCGCGACGATCGACCGCTTCGTGAAGTCCTACCCGAACCACCCCAACCTCGACTACGCGCTCTACCTGAAGGCGCTCGCGAACTTCAAGGAGGACCTGGGCATCTCCTCGCTCCTCGGCAGGCAGGACATCGCCGACCGCGATCCCAAGGCCGCCCGCGAGTCCTTCGAGATGTTCAAGGAGCTGATCAACCGCTATCCGGACAGCCGCTATGCCGCGGACGCGCGCGCGCGCATGGAGCTGCTGGTGAACGGCCTCGCCCGCCACGAGATCCACGTGGCCCGCTACTACCTGCGCCGCGGCGCCTGGCTTGCCGCCGTGAGCCGCGCCCAGGACGTCATCACCCGCTTTCCCGAGTCGCCGGCCCGGCGCGAAGCGCTCGACATCATGGTCGAGGCCTATGACCGCATGGGGCTGGCGGAGCTGCGCGACGACGCCAAGAAGGTGCTCGTGCGCAACTACCCCACCGATCCGCTGGGCCAGGAAGGCCGCAACACCACGAGCTGGCTGCGCTGGCCCTGGTGGTAGGATGAACCCGGTTCACGATGACGGGCACAGGCCCGTGTTCATGGCAGTGAACCTGGTTCGCCGACGCGTCAACCGCCCGCGAGGGCCGCCAGCAGCTCCATCTGCGCGCAGTGCTTCTTGCCGCGCCCGCGCTTGCGCCGCTCGTAGGAGCCGTCCGGGCGCATCTCCCAGGACTGCGTGTTGTCGTCGAGGTAGGGGCGCAGCCCCTCGTGGATGACCCGCCTGGCGAGCTTGGCATCGACGACCGGGAACGCCAGCTCGATGCGGCGGAAGAAGTTGCGGTCCATCCAGTCCGCGCTCGACAGCCACACCTTCTCCTGGCCGCCGTTGGCGAAGTGGAAGACGCGCGTGTGCTCGAGAAAGCGCCCGACGATCGAGCGCACGCGGATGTTCTCGGAGAGCTTGGGCACGCCGGGACGCAGCGCGCAAACGCCGCGCACCACGAGGTCGACCTTGACTCCCGCCTGCGAGGCCCGGTACAGGGCCTCGATGACGCCGGGCTCGAGCAGCGCGTTCATCTTGGCGATGATGGCCGCGGGCTTGCCGGCGCGCGCATTGCGCGTCTCGTTCTCGATCGCCTCGAGGACGCGCGCGTGCAGGGTGAACGGCGCCTGCCAGACGTGGCGCAGCTTCGTGGCCTTGCCCAGCCCGGTCAGCTGCTGGAAGACCTCGTTCACGTCGGCGCAGATCTCCGGCGCGCAGGTGAGGAGGTCGAAGTCGGTGTAGAGGCGCGCCGTGCGCGGGTGGTAGTTGCCGGTGCCGAGGTGGACATAGCGCATCAGCCGGCCCTCCTCGCGCCGCACCACCAGCGCCATCTTCGCGTGCGTCTTGTGCCCGACCACGCCGTAGACCACGTGGGCGCCGACCTCCTCGAGCTTGGCCGCCCAGTTGATGTTCGCCTCCTCGTCGAAGCGCGCCATCAGCTCGACGACGACGGTCACCTCCTTGCCGGCGCGCGCCGCGTCGATCAGCGTCTGCATGATCACCGAGTCGGTTCCGGTGCGGTACACGGTCTGCTTGATCGCGACCACCTGCGGGTCCACGGCCGCCTCGCGGATGAAGTCGATCACCGGCGCGAAGGACTGGAACGGGCGGTGCAGCAGCACGTCGCCCTTGCGCAGCGTCTCGAAGATGTCCTTGGACTTCGCGAGCGCCTTGGGCAGGCCCGGCTGGAAGACCCGGTACTTGAGCTCCGGGCGGTCGACCTGGTCCGGCACGTTCATCAGCCGCACCAGGTTCACCGGCCCCTTCACGCGGTAGAGGTCCACTTCCTCCAGCCCCAGCTGCTCGAGCAGGAAGGTCGCCATCGGCGCGGTCATCGTGTCGTCGACCTCCAGGCGCACCGCGTCGCCGAGGTGGCGCTGCGGCAGCTCGCCCTGCAGGGCCTTCTTCAGGTCCTTGACCTCCTCCTCCTCGACGAAGAGGTCGGAGTTGCGCGTGACGCGGAACTGGTGGCAGCCCAGCACGTTCATGCCGGAGAAGAGCTCGCCCACGTGCGCGTGCAGGACCGAGGTGAGGAAGATGAAGTCGTGCGTCGCCGCTCGCGACACCCTTGGGCAGGCGGATCACGCGCGGCAGCACGCGCGGCGCCTGCACGATGGCGGCGCGCGAGTCGCGCCCGAAGGCATCGCGCCCGTCCAGCTCCACGGCGAAGTTGAGGCTCTTGTTGAACACGCGCGGGAACGGATGCGCCGGGTCGAGCCCGATGGGGGTGAGCACCGGCATCATCTCGCGGAAGAAGAACTCGCGCACCCACTCCTGCTGCGCGGGCGTCCACTCGCCGCGGCGCAGGAAGCGGATGCCCGCTGCCGCCAATGCCGGCAGGACCGTCTCGTTCAACAGCGTGTACTGGCGATCGACGAGCGCGCGGGCGATGCGGCACGACGCGCGCGAACGTCTCCCGCGGCGGCAACCCGTCGGCCTCGGGAGCATTGGCGCCCAGCTTCAGCTGCTCCTTGAGGCCGGCCACGCGGATCTCGAAGAACTCGTCCAGGTTGGACGAGACGATGCAGAGGAAGCGCAGCCGCTCGAGCAGCGGGTGCGGCGCGTTCCTCGGCCTGCGCGAGCACGCGCCGGTTGAACTCCAGCGTCTGCAGCTCGCGGTTCAGGAAGTGGTCGTGCGGAAGGGCTGGCACCCGGCGGGGCTCGGATTTCGGCTTGTTACCCAAGATGATGTCGCCGCTTCATGACGGATTCGTGAAGGCGCCGGGACGGCGCCGGAGGCTCCGCGAAACTGTGCGATACTGTGCGCACTGCCGGCAGACGCGACGCCCAGCGCCGCGCAGGAGTTCCATGGAATATACCACCCTCGCCGCGGTCGACCTCGGCTCCAACAGCTTCCACCTCGCGATCGGCCGCGTCGTCGACGACCAGCTCTACCCCCTCGACTCGATCAAGGAGACGGTGCGCCTCGGCGGCGGGCTCGGCGCCGACAAGCGCCTCGATGCCCAGACGCAGGAGCGCGCGCTCGCGGCGTTGCGCCGCTTCTCCGAACGCCTCGCGGGCATGCCGCCGGAATCCGTCCGGGTAGTCGGCACCAATACGCTGCGCGTGGCGAAGAACGCGCGCGAGTTCCTCGCGCGACGCGCAGAAGGCCATCGGCTTCCCGATCGAGATCATCTCCGGTCGCGAGGAGGCGCGCCTCATCTACTCGGGCGTGGTCGCACTCCATTCCGCTCACCGACCGCAACCGGCTGGTGTTCGACATCGGCGGCGGCTCGACCGAGTTCATCATCGGCGTGCGCCTGAAGCCCAAGGTGATGGAAAGCCTGTACATGGGCTGCGTGAGCTGGACGCGCCGCTTCTTCCCCGACGGACGCATGGACAAGAAGTCGATGAAGGCCGCCGAGCTCGCCGCGCGCGAGCAGGTGCAGACGATCGTCGCGCGCTTCGAGAAGACCGGCTGGAAGGAGGCGGTGGCATCCTCCGGCAGCGCGCGCGCCCTCTCGGAGGCCATCGTCGCCTCGGGCCGGGCCGACCGCGGCATCACCGCCGACGGCCTCGCGTGGCTGCGCGAGGAAGCCCTTGCCGCCGGAGACATCCGCAAGCTCTCCCTGCCCGGGCTGCGCGAGGAGCGGCTGCCGGTCTTCCCCGGCAGCCTCGCCATCATGGAGGCGATCTTCACCGAGCTGTCACTCAAGCAGGTGACGCTGGCCGAGGGGGCGCTGCGCCAGGGCGTGCTGTGGGACCTGCTGGGCCGCGTGCACCACCGCGACATCCGCGAAGTGACCGTCGACCAGTTCGTGCGCCGCTACCACGTCGACCAGGTGCAGTCGCAGCGCGTCTGCTCGCTCGCGCGCGAGTTCCACCGCCAGCTCGAGCCCGTTCGCGACGAGAAGGGCGCCAGCGCGGAGAGCTTCCTCGACTGGGCGGCGCGGCTGCACGAGATCGGCATCTCCATCTCGCAGGGCGCCTACCACAAGCATTCCGCCTACATCCTCGCCAACGCCGACATGCCGGGCTTCTCGCGGCTGGAGCAGGGGTGGCTGTCGAACCTGGTCCTCGCGCAGCGCGGGCGCCTGTCGAAGATGCGCGAGGCCTTCGCGGACGACGCGTCGCTCGCCATGCTGGCGCTGTGCCTGCGGCTCGCGGTGATCTTCTACCGCAGCCGGCGCACGCTGAAGCTGCCGCGCCTGCGCCTCGCGCGCAAGGCGAAGGGATGGCGGCTCGAGGTCGACGGCGACTGGCTCGCCAAGAACACGCTGGTCGCCATCGCCCTCGATGCGGAGCGCGGCGAGTGGGATTCCGTCGGGCTCGGCTTCGAGGCGGTCGAGGGGCCCCTAGCGCTCCTGTTCACTCCGCCGCCGGCAACGGCGGCGAACGCTGGCCACGCGCGGTGAGCCAGATGCCCGCGAGAATCAGCGCTATGCCGACGAGGTGGAAGAGCTCGATGCGCTCGCCCAGGAACAGCCACGCGAGGAGGCTCCCGAACGCGGGCATCAGGTGGATGAAGATTCCCGCCACGTTGGGGCCGACTTCCGCCACGGCGCGATTCCAGAAGACGTAGCCGATGAACGACGGGAAGATGCCCACGTAGAGCATCGCGGCGACGGTTGCGGGCGTGAGGTCGACCTTGCCGCCGAAGAAGAGCAGCTCCGCCGCGGCGAGCGGCGCGAGGAGCGCCACGCCCACCGTGCCGCAGCACGCGAGCAGCGCGAGTCCCGGCAGCTCCGCGGGCTTCATGCGCAGGAGCACCGTGTAGACGGCCCAGAACACCATGCCCACGAGCACGATGAGGTCGCCCCGGTTGAGCGTGAGGGTCGCGAGCACTGCCGCATCGCCGCGCGTGAGCACCGCCAGCACGCCGCCGAGCGAGATGGCCACGCCGAGGGCCTGCACGCGCGAGATCGTGTCGCGGTAGACCAGCCAGCCGGTGACGATGATGAGAATCGGGATGCTGCTGTTCAGGATGACGCCGTTGGTGGCCGTCGTGTAGTGCAGGCCCACGTAGGCGAAGGCGTTGTGCAGCCCCGTGCCCCAGAAGCCGATCCAGGCGATCGCCTTCCAGTTCGCCATCACCACCGGCCAGTGGGCGCGGATGAGCGGATAGGCGAAGGGCATCATCACCGCCACGGCGATGACCCAGCGGATGAAGGTGAGCGTCAGCGGCGAGATCGATCCGACGACCGCCTTGCCGATCACCCAGTTGAGGGACCAGAGGAGAGCGGTTAGCGAGAGCAGGAGGTACGGCGAGCCTAGGCGCAACCTGTCCCCACTCAGGTCACGGCGCGGATGGCCGCCAGCGGCGGCGAGTCCACCGCCTTGCGCGTGCCCAGGAGCCCGGCGATGGCCACCCCTACACCGCCCGCGAGCAGGCCCGCCACGGGCACGAGCCAGTTGAATTCGTACGGGACGCCGAGGACGCGTTCCGAGAGCACCATCGCGAGCCCGACCGCGCCGGCGGCGGCCACGAGCCCGGAGAGGAGCCCGATCGCGAGGAATTCCGAGAGCTGCGTGAGGACCATCTGCCGGCGGCTGGCCCCGAGCGTGCGCATGACCGCGCCCTCGAAGATGCGCTCGTCCTGCGTCGAGGTGATGGCCGCGAAGAGCACCACCAGCCCCGCCGCGATGGCGAACAGGAACACGAACTCGACCGCGCGCGAGACCTGGTCGGAGATGCGCTTCACCTGGTCCATGATCGCGGTCAAGTCGATCACGCTCACGTTGGGGAAGCGCTCCACCAGGCGGTTGACGACCTCCTCGCGGCCGGCGCCGAGGTGGAAGCTGGTGATCCAGCTCGCCGGATACGCCTCGAGCACGCCGGGGCTCGCGATCACGAAGAAGTTGGCCTTGAAGCTGTCCCACTCCACCTTGCGCAGGCTCGTCACCTTCGCGCTGAAGCGCGAACCCGCGACGTCCCACGTCATCGTGTCCCCGATGCGGATCGCGAGCGTCTTGGCGATGCCCTCCTCGACGGAAAACTGCGGCTCCCGCGCGTCCGCCTTCCACCAGGCGCCGCCGACGATCTTGTTGTCGGGCCGCAGGTCCCGGGCCCACGACAGGTTGAACTCGCGCTCGACCAGGCGCTTGGCGCGCTGGTCCTCGAAGTCGGCGGGCGACACGGCGCGCTCGCCGATGGCCACGAGGCGGCCGCGCACCATCGGGTAGAGGTCGGGCGTGGCGAGCCCCAGGTCGGCGAAATAGCCCTTCACCTGCGGCAACTGGTCGGTCTGGATGTTGATGGCGAAGCGGTTGGGCATGTCGGCCGGCATCGACTTCTGCCACTTCACGATGAGGTCCGTGCGCACCAGCGTGAGGAGCAGCATCGCCATGATCCCCACGCCGAGAGCCATCACCTGCACGAGGCTCGCCCCGGTGCGGCGGCGCAGGTTGGCGAGCCCGTAGCGCCACGGGCCGGAGGCGTTGTTGCGCAGCCGCGAAAGGCCGCGGATCAGGCCGTAGCCTGCCAGGGCAGCGGTCCCGAGCGCGAGCGCGAAGCCGCCGAGGGCGATCCCGCCCAGCTTCACGTCGCCCGCCTGCCACACGATCAGCCCGGAGAGCGCGCCAAGCCCCAGCGCGTAGGCGAGGAGGCTCGAGGGTTCCGCCACCGCGACATCGCTGCGCAGCACGCGCAGGGTGGGGACGTTGCGCAGGCGCAGCAGCGGCGGAATCGTGAAGCCGAGGACGAGCACCGCGCCGATCACCGTGCCCTGCACGGCGGGCAGCCAGCCGGGCCCGGGCAGGACGACGGTGAAGAAGCTGGTGAGCCAGTGCGCCAGCACCGCCTGCGCGAGGAATCCGGCCACCGTGCCGGCCAGGCACCCGGCAGCCGCCAGGGCGACGAACTGCCAGGCATTGATGGCGAAGATGTCGGCCTGCGCCGCGCCGAGGCAGCGCATCATCGCCGCACCGTCCGTCTGGCGCATCGAGAAGCGCCGTGCCGCGAGCGCCACCGCGACCGAGGCGAGGATCACCGAAAGGAGCGACGCGAGCCCGAGGAAGCGCTGCGCCCGCTCGAGCGAGACGCGCACCTCGCTGCGGGCATCGCGCACACCCTCGATGCGCTCGCCGCGGCCGAGGCGCGGGCGCATCTCGGCGTCGTAGCGCGCGATGGCTTCGGGCTCCCCGGCCACCAGCAGGCGGTAGGTGACGCGGCTGCCGACCTGCACGAGCCCCGTGGCGTCGACGTCCGCGGCGTGCATCAAGACGCGCGGCGCGATGCCGAAGTAGTCGAGCACGCTGTCCGGCTCGCGCGTGATGATCGCGGCGACCCTGAGCTTCGCATTGCCGACGCGGATTTCCTCTCCGACCCGGGCGCCGACGCGCGAGACCAGCGGGCCGCCGACCCACACCGTGCCAGGCGCGGGCGAGCCTTCGGCCTCGCGGTCGGGCGCGGCGGGCTCGGGCGCCACGCGCAGCCGCCCGCGCAGCGGGTATGCCGGGCTCACTGCCTTGATTTCCGAAAGGCTCGCGCCGGCGCCGCCGGACACCATGCTGGGGAAGGTGAGCGTCTGCGCCACCGCGAGCACGCCGGTGCCGGCCCTGTCCAGGAAAGCTTGCGGCAGCGGGTGGTCGGAGATCACCACGAGGTCGCCGCCGAGCAGCTCGTTCGCCTGCCGGTCGAGCGCCTTCTGCACGCGGTCGGCGAAGAAGCCCACCGTCGTGACACTCGCCACCGCCACGAAGAGGGCGGCGGCCAGCACCCGCGCCTCGCCGGCGTGGGCATTGCGGCGCAGCATGCGCATGGCGATCGCGAAGTTCTTCATGCCTGCAGGACGCCTGCGGCGATGGCGATGCGCCGGTCGCAGCGCGCGGCGAGCGCCTCGTCGTGCGTCACCAGCACGAGCGTGGTGCCGTGCTCGCGGTTCATGCGGAAGAGGAGCTCGATCACCTGCGCGCCGGTGGCGGAATCGAGGTTGCCGGTCGGCTCGTCGGCGAACAGGAGCTTGGGCTCGGTGGCGAAGGCGCGCGCGACCGCGACCCGCTGCTGCTCGCCGCCGGAGAGCTGGCGCGGGTAGTGGCCGAGGCGATCCGCGAGCCCCACCTGCTCCAGCACCCGCGACGCCCGGCCCGCGGCATCGGCGGCACCCGACAGTTCCAGCGGCAGCATCACGTTTTCGACGGCGGTGAGGGCGGGAAGGAGCTGGAAGGACTGGAAGACGAACCCGACCAGGCGCCCGCGCAGGCGGGCACGCCCGTCCTCGTCCTGGGCGAAGAGATCCTCGCCGTCGATCCAGACGCGCCCCGACGAGGGAACGTCGAGGCCCGCGAGCAGTCCCAGGAGCGTGGACTTCCCCGAACCCGATGCCCCGACCACCGCGACCGACTCGCCCGCGCCCACCTGGAACGTGACGTCGTGCAGGATCACCAGGTCGTGGTCCGCGGTGGAGACTTGTTTGGTGAGTCCTTCGGCCCGCACAATGACGGGCCGGGCTCCGGAGCCGACGGCCCGGCGTTGCTCTTCTGTACCGATATCGTTCATGTTGCTCCGCTGCATGCCGGATCCTGTGACGACCCCGACGTGAATTCCTGCCTTCGACATTTGCGCGGCGCGGCCATCGGCCTCGCCGCACTCCTATCCTGCCTCGCGGCCCTGCCCTCGCAGGCGGAGCGCACCGTCATGGTGTTCGGCGACAGCCTGTCGGCCGCGTACGGCCTTGCCGCGCGCGAGGGCTGGGTCGCACTGCTGGGCGAGCGCATCGCCCGCGACAAGCTCACCTGGCGCGTCATCAACGCGAGCGTTTCCGGAGAAACGACCGCAGGAGGGCTGCGCCGCCTGCCCGAGGACATCAGGCGCCACAAGCCGTCCCTCGTGGTGATCGCGCTCGGGGCGAACGATGCCTTGCGCGGCCAACCGGTGGCCGCCGCTCGCGCCAACCTCGAGGAGATGATTCGGGTGACCCGCGCCGCCCGTGCCGAACCCGTGCTCGTGGGCCTCATGATTCCGCCCAATTATGGCATCGAATACGCGCGCGAGTTCCGCGAGCTCTATGCCCAGGTCGCGAAGAAGGCGCGCGTGGCGCTGGTGCCTTTCCTCCTCCACGGCATCGCCGAGCGCCGCGAGCTCTTCCAGCCCGACCAGCTGCACCCGACCGCCGCGGCACAGCCGATCATCCTCGACAACGTGTGGCCCACGCTCGAGCCGCTGCTGCGCCGGGCGCCGAAGGCATGACGGAACTGCCCGTCGTCCACGAGCGACCCCTGGCCAGGGTGTCTCTCCCGCTCGAGCGCCGCGCAGCTGGCAGGCTGGGACGCGATCGTCGACGCGAGGAGCCCCGCGGAGTTCGCCGAGGACCACCTGCCGGGGGCCATGAACTGCCCCGTGCTCGATGACGAGGAACGCGCCCGCGTCGGCACGATCTACAAGCAGCAGGGAGCCTTCGAGGCCAAGCGGGTCGGCGCGCCGCTGGTGGCGATGAACATCGCGCGCCACATCGCGCAATCCTTCGCCGACCGGCCGAAGAGCTGGCGTCCGTTGGTCTATTGCTGGCGCGGAGGCACCCGGTCCGGGTCCCTCGCCCACGTCCTGCGCCAGGTGGGCTGGAACGCGCGCAGCTCGAGGGCGGCTACAAGGCGTTCCGCCGCCAGGTGGCGGCCGACCTCGAGACCATGCCCGGGCACCATGCGTTCCGCGTCATCTGCGGGGCGACTGGGTCGGGCAAGAGCCGCCTCCTCGAGGCGCTCGCGCAGACGCGGGCGCAGGTGCTGGACCTGGAACTCCTCGCCGCCCACCGCGGCTCGGTCCTGGGCGAGATTCCGGGCACCGCGCAGCCCACCCAGAAGGCATTCGAGACGGCCCTCTGGTCCGCCCTCTCGTCATTCGATCGCGCACGACCCGTGTTCGTCGAGTCGGAGAGCAAGAAGGTCGGCAACCTGCGCGTGCCGGAGGCGCTCATCGCCCGCATGCGCGAAGGCGAGTGCCTGCGCCTCGAGGTGAGCCCGGAAGTCCGCGCCGCGCTGCTGCTCGACGACTATGCCCACCTGGTCGCCGACCCCGGCCTGCTGCGCGAGAAGCTCGAATGCCTCGCCCCGCTGCACGGCAAGGAAAGGATCGCGCAGTGGATCGCGCTGGCCGAAACGGGTGCCTGGGATGCGCTGGTGGCGGAACTCCTCGGCGCCCATTACGACCCCGCCTACCACCGCTCGATGTTCCGCAATTACCGCGGCGCCGCGGCCGCGCCGGCCATCACGGTCAGGAAGGGTTCGCGCGCCGAATTCGCCGCCCTGGCCGGGAGCATCGCCGCGCAATTCGCGGGTTGACCGGCCGCCGCTAGGGCGCCTTCTTCAGGAAGGTGACCACCTGCATGTTCGGGGCGTTGCGCGTGCCGCAGCCCTCGCCGCCCAGGGCCAGTTCGGCCTCGTGCAGGATGTTGATGACGTCGACGTAGTCGCGGTCCTTCACCATCATGAGCGCGGTGCGGCCGCCCTCGTTGCGCGCCGCGGGGTCCGCGCCGGCACGCAGCAACGCCTCCACGACGACGGCCTCGCCATTGCCGGCGGCATACATCAGCGGCCGCACGCCGAAGCCGATCTTCGCCTCCTTGTCGGCGCCGGCATCGAGCAGGGCCTGCACGGCATCGGGGTGCCCGCGGTCCTCGTCGCCGTTGTAGCAGGCGTGGAAGAGCGCGGTGAACCCGCGCGCGTCCCGGGCATCGACCTCGGCGCCGGCGGCCACGAGCACCCGGATCAATTCGGCATTGCCCAGGTCCGCCGCCACCATGAGGGGCGTGGCGCCCTCCGCGTCGGCGGCGCGCACGGCCTCCGGTGTCGCCAGGCGCTGCGCCTCGGCGGCATTCCCGGCACGAATGGCCTCGATCAGTCCTTCCCGCATGCGGCTTCCCTCCGGAACGTGGTGTGCCTCGCGATTATCGGGGACTTGGGTGGCGAAGGGCAACGGCGCGCGGGTCCCCTGGGGTCGCCTGCCCCACCCGTGGCGCAGTGCCGCAGGCCAGTTCGGTTAAACTCGAATGATCGTTTCCCCACGCAATGCCCGGCACCCGCCTTGTCCGAACGCCCCGCCAAGATCGGCAAGTACAACATCCTGTCCGAACTCGGCCAGGGGGCGACCGCCATCGTCTACGAGGGCGAGGATCCGTTCAACGCGCGCAAGGTCGCGATCAAGGTCGCGCGCAGCCATGCCGACATGTCGGAGGAGGAAGCCAAGCGCTTCGAGCGGCTGTTCCTGAACGAGGCCTCGCTCGCCGGCAAGCTGAACCACCCCAACGTCGTCGCCGTCTACGATGCCGTCGTCGAGGGGGACCTGCGCTACATCGTCATGGAGTACGTGCCGGGGGGTTCGCTCAAGAAGTACTGCACCGAGACCAACCTGCTGCCCGTGCGCCAGGCCGTGCTGGTCGCCTACAAGATCTGCCGCGCCCTCGACTACGCCTACCAGAACGGCGTGATCCACCGCGACATCAAGCCGGCCAACATCCTGCTCGCCGACCGCGACGACATCAAGATCAGCGACTTCGGCACGGCCAGGATCTCGGATGTGACGCACACCCAGGTCGACGGCTTCATGGGCTCGCCCGCCTACATGTCTCCCGAGCAGATCAACGAGGAGCCGGCGTCGGTGCAGTCCGACATCTACTCGCTGGGCGTGGTGATGTACGAGCTCCTCATCGGCAAGCTCCCGTTCCGCGCGGAAAACGCGATCGTGATGATCAACAAGATCCTGCACGAGGATCCCGCGCCGCTCGACCAGCTGCGCCCCGACCTGCCCGCGAGCCTCATCGGGATCGTCGCGCGGGCCATGGCCCGCGATCGCGAGAAGCGCTACCAGACCTGGGCGGAGCTCGCGACCGATCTGGCCAGCATCTTCCCGCAGCTGGAGCGCTACACCACCGAGATCAGCTCGACCGAGAAGTTCATGAAGCTGCGCGCGCTGCCCTTCTTCGGCGAGTTCCGCGACGCCGAGCTCTGGGAAGTGGTGCGCGGCGCCACCTGGGAAGTGCACCCGCGCGAGACCGGGATCGTCATCGAGGGCGAGATCGGGCACTGCTTCTACGTGATCGTCTCGGGCCAGGTGAAGGTGCTCAAGGACGGCAAGCTCCTGAACCTGCTGCAGGAGGGCGACTGCTTCGGGGAGATGGCCTACCTGTCCGGGGAGCAGGCGCAGCGCACGGCGACCATCGCCGCCGTGTCGGAGGTGCATCTGCTCAAGATGCAGTCGATACTCCTCGACAGCCTCACCGAAGGCTGCCAGCTGCGCTTCAACCGCGAGTTCCTGCGCACGCTGATCGAGCGGCTCACCTGGACCACGTCCGCGCTGGCGCAGTTCCGCCCCTAGCGCGGCCGTCCTGCGCTACGCCGCGGGTTCCCGGAGCGAGCGCACCACCCGGACCGTGGTGCGGTCCTCGGGGTCGTGCTCCAGGCGGAAGCCGAGCTGGCGCGTGAACTTCAGCATCCTCGCGTTCGTGGACAGCACGATGCCCTCCATCGTGGCGAGGCCCCGCGAGCGCGCGATGTCGATCAGGGCATGCATGAGGATCCCCGCCAGCCCGGAACCCTGCCAGGCATCGTCCAGGGCGATCGCGAACTCGCAGCCGGTGCCCGCCGGATCGACGATGTAGCGGACCACGCCCACCTCGACCTCCTTCCCGTCCTCTTCCACGGTGGCCACCAGCGCCACGTGCTGCGACTGGTCGACATCGGTGAGGTACCTGAGCTTCGCGTGCGAGAGCTCCCGCAGCGTGAGCATGAAGCGCTTGTAGCGCGTCTCGCCGGAAAGGTGGCGGACGAAGTCCGCCTCCATCGGGGCATCCTCGCGGCGTATCGGCCGCACCGTCACCGGCACGCCGTTGACCAGATGCCTCGCGATGGCAAGCCCGGCCGGCGCCGCGCGCGGTGGCGCGGCGGGATGGCTGCGCCTTCCTGGACGCCACGTAGTCCACGAGGGAGTCGAGCGTCGCGAGCAGGCCGTAGTCGGCTTCCGGGATGTCGACGCCGAACCGGTCGTGCAGGGCGACGGCGACATTGAGCCAGTCCATCGAGTCGAGGTCGATCTGCTCGCGCAGCGGCTCATCGGGCCGGATCGCCTGCAGGTCGGTCTCCGGCGCGATCGCGGCTATCGCGGCCAGTACGGCGCCGCGGATGTCCTCAGCTTCCACCCGCTTTCCTCGCCGCCGGGATCGAAGCCTTTGCCTTCAACGGGGAACGAGCAGGCAGACCGCCTGCGCCGCGATGCCCTCGCCGCGGCCGGCAAAGCCCAGCTTCTCGGTGGTGGTCGCCTTCACGTTGACCGAGGCTGCGTCGATGCCGAGATCGGCGGCGATGTTGGCCACCATGGCGGGAATGTGCGGCGCCATGCGCGGCGCCTCGGCGATGATGGTCGCGTCGACGTTGCCCGCGACGAAGCCCGCCTCGCTCACCAGCCCCGCCACGCGGCGCAGGAGCTCGCGGCTGTCGATGCCCTTGTAGTGCGGGTCGCTGTCGGGAAAGTGCCGCCCGATGTCGCCCAGTGCCGCCGCGCCGAGCAGCGCGTCGCAGAGGGCGTGCAGGAGCACGTCCGCATCGCTGTGGCCCAGGAGCCCCATGTGGTGCGCGATCTCCACGCCGCCGATGACCAGCCGGCGTCCGGCCACCAGCTGGTGGACATCGAAGCCCTGTCCGATGCGAAATGCGCTCATAGGGGCACGCCTCCCTGGCGCGCAAGGATCATCTCGGCGAGCGCAAGATCCTCGGCGAAGGTCACCTTGATGTTCGCGTTCTCCCCCTGCACGAGGCGCGGCATCTGGCCGAGGGACTCCACCGCCTGCGCCTCGTCGGTGGCACCGGGCATCTTCGCGAGCCCGCGCGCCAGCGCCTCGTAGCGGAACATCTGCGGCGTCTGCGCGCGCCAGAGGCGCTCGCGCGGGACCGTTTCGCTCACGCGCATCGACTCCTCCGCCCGCTTCAGCGTGTCGGCGAGCGGCATGGCGAGGAGCCCCCCCACCGGGTCGTCGCCCACCTCGTCCAGGAACTGCTCCACCAGCTCGGTCGCCAGGCACGGGCGCGCGGCATCGTGCACGAGGATCCAGTCGGTGGCGGCCACGCGCCCCTCGAGGTGCGCGAGCGCGTTGGCCACGCTCTGGCCGCGCGTCGCGCCGCCGACGAAGAGTGCCGCGATCTTTTCCGGAAAGTGGCTCCAGTCGTGCGCGCTCCAGTGGCGGTCCAGCGGCGAGAGGACGACGAAGACCTGCTCGATGCGCGCGACGGCGGCCAGCGCCTCGAGCGAATGGAACATCATCGGCCGCCCGGCCAGCGCGAGGTACTGCTTGGGGAGCGCATCGCCCAGACGCGTGCCCTGCCCGGCCGCGGGAACGATGGCGTAGATCTTCGGCATACCCGGATTATAGGCGGGTGACGTTTGGGTCAGGTTCCCTTGTCGAAAGCGCGTCGATGGATCGGCCATCGGAGAACTCTGCAGAAGAGGAACCTGACCCCAAACGGCGGGTTGAATCGCCGCCGCCGCCGGGTCACACTGCCGCCATGATCGGGCGGATACTCCTCGGCATCCTCGCCCTCGTGGCCGGCGGATGCGAAGTGGCAACGAAGCCGGTCGCGCCGCCCGGCCCGGGAAACGCCCTCGTCGTCGTCACCATCAACAGCCCCGCCACCTGGTACGAGGATTCGCAGGGGCATGCCGCGGGCTTCGAGTACGACCTCGCGGATCTCTTCGCGAAGGAACTGGACGTGCCGCTGCAGGTCGAGGTCGTCGCGAGTCCCGAGGCGGCCGAGAAGGCGCTCGCCGAGAGGAAGGCGCACCTGGCGGCTGCCCTCCTGCCGCGGCGCTTCGACCTGCCGTGGGGTCCCGCCTGGGGACCGTCGTACCGCACCGCCCAGATCCAGCTCGTCTGGCGCGCGGCGGAGCCGAAGCCGCGCAATCTCGCCGATCTCGCGGGCAAGCGCACCGGCGTGATCGGCGACTCCTTCGCGAGGCATCTGCTCGCCACGCCGCAGCTTGCCGGCACGCTGCGAGCGCCTGCCGCCCGACACGCCGCCCGAGGAGCTGCTGCAGCGCCTGGCCGATGGCGAACTCGACGCGGCCCTCCTCGACTCGGCCCGCTTCACCGTCGCGCGCAAGCACTTTCCGCAACTCGACGCGGCGTTCGACGTCGGCAAGCCGCTCGACTACGCCTGGCGCGTCGGGACCGTGGACCAGAAGATGCTCCTGGAGCGCATGCGCGTCTTCTTCGCGCGGATCGAGAAGGACGGAACGCTCAAGCGCCTGGCCGACCGCCATTTCGCGCACGCCGCGCGCATCACCGCCATCGACGCCGGCACGCTGCTGGAGCGCATCAACACGATGCTGCCCCGGCTGCGGCCGCACTTCCTCGAGGCCGAGCGCATCAGCGGCTTCGACTGGCGTCTCATCGCCGCCATCGGCTACCAGGAGTCGCACTGGAACCCGCTCGCCACCTCCCCCACCGGCGTGCGCGGCCTGATGATGCTCACCGAGGAGACCGCCGACCGCCTGCGGGTCAAGGACCGGCTCGACCCGCGCGAGAGCATCCTCGGCGGCGCGCGCTACCTCGGGCTGCTCGCCGACACGCTGCCGCCGCGCATCACGGAGCCGGACCGCACCTGGCTGGCGCTCGCCGCCTACAACCTGGGCATCGGCCACCTGGAGGACGCACGCATCCTCGCGCAGAAGAAGGGGCTGTCGCCGGACAAGTGGCAGGACGTGAAGCTCGCGCTTGCCGGGGCTCGCCGATCCGGCGACCTACCAGGAGCTCAGGCACGGCTTCGCGCGCGGCCACGAGGCCATGCAGTTCGTCGACAACGTGCGCAACTACCAGGACATCCTGGCGCGCGTGGAACCGCGCGAAGCGCCGCTCGCGCCGCGTCCGCGGCCGGAGCCTCAGGGCTCGACGAAGGGTTCGGTCGAGGCGAGGTGAGCGGTGTCGCCCCAGGCTTCCACGTGCCAGCGTCCGCCGTCGGCCACGAGCGCATTGTAGGAAGCGTTGGGGATCGGGATGGCGCGCTGCGCCGCGAGATCGATCGCGTTGACGTGCCGGTAGAGCGCGGCGAGCACGCCGCCATGGCACACCACGGCGAGGTTCTCGCCCGGCGCTTCGCGCGCGAGCGCCTCGAAGGCATCGCGCACGCGCTCGAAGAGCTGCCTGCGGCTCTCGCCGCCGGGAACCACGAAGTCCGGATCGGCATCGCGCACGCGCGCGAACACCTCCGGGTAGCGGGCCTCGATCTCGGCATGGGTGAGGCCCTCGGCGACGCCGTAGTTGCGTTCGCGGAATCGGGCATCGGCGACGATGCGGTTGCCGGTGCGCGCCGCGATCGCCTCGGCGGTTCGCCAGGCGCGGCCGAGGTCGCTCGCGACGAGGCGGTCGAACTTTTCCCCGGCCAGGCGTGCGGCGATGGCCGATGCCTGCGCCTCACCGGTCGCGGTGAGCGGACTGTCCTGGTGGCCCTGGATGCGGGCGGCGCGGTTCCATTGCGTCTCGCCGTGGCGAACGACGACGATGCGGGTGCTCAAGACGCGACCGGACCGGGGTACGGGCCGGCCATCAGCCGGTCGATGCCACCCATGTAGGGAAGCAGCGCCTCGGGCACGGCGACCGTTCCATCGGCCTGCTGGTAGTTCTCGAGGATGGCCACGAGCGTGCGCCCGACCGCGAGCCCGGAGCCGTTCAACGTGTGCACCGGTTCCGGGCGGCCCTTGTCGCCACCCTTGAAGCGCGCCTGCATGCGGCGCGCCTGGAACGCCTCGTAGTTGGAGCACGAGGAGATCTCGCGATAGGCGTTCTGGCCGGGCAGCCACACTTCGAGGTCGTAGGTCATGGCGCTCGCGAAGCCGAGGTCCCCCGTGCAGAGCATCATCGAGCGGTAGGGCAGATCCCAGCTTCTCGAGGATCGTCTCCGCGTGCCGGGTGAGCTCCTCGTGCGCCTCGGCCGACTTCTCCGGGTGCACCATCTGCAGGATCTCCACCTTGTCGAACTGGTGCTGGCGGATCATGCCGCGCGTGTCCTTGCCGTAGCTGCCCGCCTCGGAGCGGAAGCACGGGCTGTGGCACACGAACCTGAGCGGCAGGTCCTTCGCCTCGAGCAGCGTGTCGCGCACGAAGTTCGTGACCGGGTACTCGGCGGTGGGAATGAGATAGAGGTCGCGCCCCTCGAGCTTGAAGAGGTCATCCTTGAACTTGGCGAGGCTGGAGACGCCGTCGGCGCATTCGCCCGTCACCAGGTAGGGCACGTAGACCTCGGTGTAGCCATGCTCGCGGGTGTGCGTGTCGAGCATGAACTGCGCGAGCGCCCGGTGCAGGCGCGCGAGGCTTCCCCGCAGCACGGAGAAACGCGCGCCGGCGAGCTTGGCCGCCGTGTCGAAGTCGAGCATCCCGAGCCCCGCTCCCACGTCGACATGGTCCTTCACCGGGAAGTCGAAGGTGCGCGGCACTCCCCAGCGACGGACCTCGACGTTCTGTTCGGCCGACGTGCCGAAGGCCACTTCCGGCCGCGGGATGTTGGGGATGGTGCGCAGGAATGCGTTGAGCCTCTCCTGCAGGGCCGCGAGCGCCGTCTCGTTCGCCTTCAGCTCCTCGCCGAGGCCGCCCACTTCGGCGAGCACCGCGCCCGCATCCTCCCCCTTGCCCTTGAGGATGCCGACCTGCTTCGAGAGCGCATTGCGCTTCGCCTGCAGCTCCTCGGTGCGCGTCTGCAGGCCCTTCCTCTCGTCCTCGAGGGCCCGGAAGCCCGCTTCATCGAACACGACGCCACGGCGCGCGAGGCCGGAAACGACGGCGGGAAGGTCTTTGCGGAGAAGCTGGATGTCGAGCATCGGAGTCCGTCGATCAGGTCAAACGGTGATTATATTCGGAGCGCTTTCCGATTCACGACTTGCCGCTGCCGCTTTCCCCGTCGCGGCGGCGCAGGAAGGCGAGCTTCTCGCGGATCTTCGCTTCCAGCCCGCGGTCGGTGGGCTCGTACCAGCCCGGCGCCTGCATGCCGTCGGGAAGGTAGCTCTCGCCGGCCGCGTAGCCGCCCTCCTCGTCGTGGGCATAGCGGTAGCCCTTGCCGTAGCCCAGGTCCTTCATGAGGCGCGTGGGCGCATTGCGCAGGTGCATGGGCACCGGGCGGCTCTCGTCGTGCGATATGAAGGCACGCGCCGCGTTGTAGGCCACGTAGACGGCGTTGGACTTGGGGGCGACCGCGAGATAGAGGATGCACTCCGCCAGGGCGAGCTCGCCCTCGGGCGAGCCCAGCCGCTCGTAGACCTCGGCGGCGCGCATGGCGATCTCGAGCGCGCGCGGGTCGGCGAGACCGACGTCCTCGGTGGCCATGCGGATCATGCGCCGCGCGAGATAGCGCGGATCGGCGCCGCCGTCGAGCATGCGCACCATCCAGTAGAGCGCCGCGTCCGGGTCGCTGCCGCGCACCGACTTGTGCAGCGCCGAGATCTGGTCGTAGAAGTTCTCGCCGCCCTTGTCGAAGCGCCGGCCCGCGCGCGTCACCACGCCGTCGACGAACTCCACGTCCGCCCCGCGCCTGGCACCGGCGCGCGCGGCACTCGCGACCTGCTCGACCAGGTTCAACGCGCGCCGGCCGTCCCCGTCGGCGAACTCGGCGATGCGCTTCCTCGCCTCCTCGGTCACGTCGACCGCCTCGGCCTCGAAGCCGCGCACGACGAGACGGTCGAGATCCTCCGTGCCGAGGCTTTCCAGGACGTAGACCTGGGCACGCGACAGGAGCGCCCCGTTCACCTCGAAGGACGGGTTTTCCGTGGTGGCGCCGATGAAGGTGAAGAGCCCGCTCTCGACGTGCGGCAGGAAGGCGTCCTGCTGCGACTTGTTGAAGCGGTGCACCTCGTCGACGAAGAGGATGGTCGCGCGCCCGTGCGCATCCCGTGCCAGCCGCGCGCGCTCGACCGCCTCGCGGATCTCCTTCACGCCGGCGAGGACCGCGGAGATGGCGATGAACTCCGCGCCGAAGGCCTGCGCGAGGAGGCGCGCGATGGTGGTCTTGCCGGTGCCGGGCGGCCCCCAGAGGATCATCGAATGGGGCTTGCCCGAGGCGAGCGCCACGGCAAGCGGCCTTCCCTCCCCGAGCAGGTGGCGTTGCCCGACCACGTCCTCGACGCGCCGGGGGCGCATCCTCTCCGCGAGCGGCACGTTGACCTCGCCCGCGGCGGTGAAGAGGTCGCCGGCCGCGCTCACTTTCGTGCCGGCGACTCGTCGAGGACGTCCGCGCCCGGCGGCGGCACGAAGCGGAACACCTGCGGATCGACGCGCGCGTTGAGGCGGAACTCCGGGAAGCGCAGCGTGGTGCGCCCGCCCAGCGCATCCTGCAGTTCCATGGCGCCCGGAACGCCGCCCTTCATGCCGATGCGCACGCGCTCGAAGCCGGTGTCGCTCTCGCGCGGCAGGGCTTCCAGCCAGTCGAACCCGTCGGCGGGCCCCGCGTCGCGCAGCGTGAACATCGCCGTCACGTCCGCCTGCCCGGCGAGCAGCGCGGCGGGCGTGGCGGAAAGCGCCCGGTCCATGCGCTTCACGGTGACCTGGTTCAGGTCCTCGTCGTGGATCCAGAGCTTCACGCCGTCGGCGACGATGAGGGTGCGCACCGGCTTGTCGTAGGCCCAGCGGAACTTGCCGGGGCGCGAAAACGCGAACGCGCCCGAGGAGCGGTCCACGACCTTCCCGGAGCGGTCGAACACCTGCTGTTCGAAGCGGGCGGTGGCGGTGCGCGAGTTGGCCGTGAAGGCGAGGAAGGCATCGACGGCCCCCGCCGTCGCCGCAAGCGGCACCGCCGCGGCCACCGCCGCCAGCAAGAGGCTGCGCAGGCTCACTTCTCCGCCCTCGTGGGCGCGAGGATCTCGCGGTTGCCGTTGGACGCCATCGACGAGACGAGGCCGGCGCGCTCCATGTCCTCGATCAGGCGGGCGGCGCGGTTGTAGCCGATGCGCAGGTGCCGCTGCACCAGCGAGATCGAGGCGCGCTTGTTCTGCAGCACGATCTGCACGGCCTGGTCGTAGAGCGGATCGGCCTCCCCGCCCTGGGCCTCGCCGCCGCCCGCTTCGGAGTCGGCGAGTTCCGGGTCGTCGAGGATGCCGTCGATGTACTGTGCGGCGCCCTGCTTCTTCAGGTGCTCGACCACGCGCTGCACTTCCGTGTCCGACACGTAGGCGCCATGCACGCGCTGCGGGTGGCCGTGGCCAGGCGGCAGGTAGAGCATGTCGCCCTGCCCGAGCAGGCTCTCCGCGCCCTGCTGGTCGAGGATGGTGCGCGAGTCGACCTTGGAGGAGACCTGGAAGGCCACGCGCGTGGGCACGTTCGCCTTGATGAGCCCGGTGATCACGTCCACCGACGGGCGCTGGGTGGCGAGGATGAGATGGATGCCCGAGGCGCGCGACTTCTGCGCGAGGCGCGCGATCAGTTCCTCGACCTTCTTGCCGGCGACCATCATGAGGTCCGCCAGCTCGTCGATCACCACGACGATGAACGGCAGCTCCTCGAGGTTCTCCGGGTTGTCCGGCGTCAGGGAGAACGGGTGCTTCAGGGGCTGCTTCTTCTCGATCGCCCTCGCGGATCTTGTGGTTGTAGCCCGAGAGGTTGCGCACCGAGACGGTCGACATGAGCTTGTAGCGGCGGTCCATCTCGACCACGCACCAGTGCAGCGCCGCGGCCGCCTGGCGCATGTCGGTGACCACGGGGGCCAGGAGGTGCGGGATGCCCTCGTAGACGGAAAGCTCGAGCATCTTCGGATCGACCATGATCAGGCGCACGTCGGAGGCCGGGGACTTGTAGACGAGCGACAGGATCATCGCGTTGATCGCCACCGACTTGCCCGAGCCGGTGGTGCCCGCCACGAGGAGGTGCGGCATGCGCGCGAGGTCGGCGACGACGGGCTTGCCGGTGATGTCCTTGCCCATGGCCATGGTGAGGTGCGAATGCATGTCGGCATAGGCCTGCGAGCCGATGATCTCCGAGAGGCGCACGATCTCGCGCTTGGCATTGGGGATCTCGAGTCCCATGCAGGAGGTGCCGGGGATCGTCTCGACCACGCGGATCGAGGTCACCGAGAGCGCGCGGGCGAGGTCGCGCGCGAGGTTCACCACCTGCGCGCCCTTGACCCCGACGGCCGGCTCCACCTCGTAGCGCGTGATGACCGGGCCGGGGTAGGCCGCCACCACCTTCACCTGCACGTTGAAGTCGAGGAGCTTCCTCTCGATCAGGCGCGAGGTGTACTCGAGCGTTTCCTGCGTCGGGCGCTCGACATGGCTGTCCGCCGGGTCGAGGATCGCGATCGGCGGCAGCGGCGAGTCCGGCAGGTCGGCGAAGAGCGGCACCTGCTTTTCCTTCGCCACCCGCTCGCTCTTCGCGATGACCACCTCCGGGACCTCGATGCGGATCGGCTCGTGCTCCTCGAAGATCTTCTTCGCCACCTCGACCTTGACCTCGCGCTCCTGCGCCGCCGCCTGGCCGGCCTCGCGGTCGCGCCGCGCCTCGATGCGCGCGCGCACGGCGCCGGCCGCCCACTCGACCGCGGCGCCGAGCCGTTCCGCGAGGCGTATCCACGACAGGCCGGAGAAGACGCTGAACGCCGCGGCGAGCGTGGCGATGAGGACCAGCGTCGCGCCGGTGAAGCCGAGACCCGAGGCCGCAGGCCCCGCCAGGAACGCGCCGACCGCGCCTCCGCGCCTGGTCGGGCAGCGCCGGCCTTCAGGCTGTGCAGGCGCAGCGCCTCGAGGGCGCTGCTGGCGGCGAGCAGCAGGACGAAGCCGGCGAGGGAGACGGCGAGCGAGCGCCGGTCGAGGAGCTCCCACTCGTCCACGCGGCGATACAGCCGCAGGATGCCCCAGGCCGCGAGCACCACCCACCACCAGGCCGAGTAGCCGAAGACATTGAGCAGCAGGTTGGCAAGCCAGGCCCCGACCAGACCGGCCCGGTTGACGACGGGCGCCGCGGTGCCGCTGAAAAAGGGACCCGGATCGCCGCTTGTCGAAAGTGCCCAGCGCAAGGGCCAGATAGATGCCGGCCGGCCAGCAGCAGGATCCAGCCCGCCTCGCGCAGGACGCGGGCAAGGCGGGGATTCGGGGTTGCGGGATTCGCGGGGGGGGCGGCCATCAGCTCGGTGCTCGTGATGGCCGATTATAGAGTGCTACAGGGAGGGCGGAAGCTCCCGATTGATAATCGTGATCGACTTCGACTCCACGGCGATGAAGCCGCGGTCGGAAAGGTCCTTGAGGATGCGGTTCACCATCTCGCGCGAGGCGCCGACCATGTTGGCGAGATCCTGCTGCGAGAGCTTCTGGTTCACCACCAGCTTGCCGCCCTCGTCGGTGGCGAGTTCCAGGAGCGTGCTGGCCACGCGCCCGTAGACGTCCATCAGCGCGAGGGTGCCGATCTTGCGGTCCGCCTCGCGCACGCGCTGCGCCAGCACGCGCAGCACCATGCTGGCGATGCGCGGGGCGCGCTCGAGGCACTGCTCGAAGGCGCTGTGCGAGAGGATGAGGAAGGTCGACGGCTCGAGAGTCGTCACCGACGCCGAGCGCGGCTGCTGGTCGACCAGCGACATCTCCCCGAAGCAATGCCCGTGGCCGAGGATCTTCAGGATCAGCTCGCGCCCGTCCTCGTCGCCGATGAAGACCTTCACGCGGCCCGACTCCACCATGTACAGCGAGTCGCCGATCTCGCCCTCGGTCAGGACGACGGCCTGCTTCGGAAAGCTCTTCTCGACCGCGAGCGAGCGCATCAGCTCCAGTTCCCCGTCGTTCAGCAGGGTGAAGAGGGGGACGGCCTTGAGCGCGACGGTGCGCTCGCCGGCGGGGGCGGGGCGGGTCGGTGCGGACATCGTCCGAATATAGCCAAAACGCCTTGTCTGTCAATTGTTTAATCGCAACAGAGGCGGCAGTGGGATAATCATTGCCTCCTGTCGCCGATCCGGCGCCGCTACCTCCCCCACCGCCATGTCCACCCGCCACAGCCGACTCCTCATCCTCGGTTCCGGCCCCGCCGGCTATACCGCCGCCGTCTATGCGGCCCGCGCCAACCTGAAGCCCGTCCTGATCACCGGCCTCGCGCAGGGCGGCCAGCTCATGACCACGACGGACGTGGACAACTGGCCGGCGGACCACGCCGGCGTGCAGGGCCCGGAACTGATGGAGCGCTTCCAGAAGCACGCCGAGCGCTTCGAGACGGAAATCGTCTTCGACCACATCCACACCGCGAAGCTGCGCGACAAGCCCATCACGCTCGTCGGCGACTCCGGAACCTATACCTGCGACGCGCTCATCATCGCCACGGGCGCCTCCGCCATGTACCTCGGCCTGCCTTCGGAGCAGGCGTTCATGGGCAAGGGCGTGTCCGGTTGCGCCACGTGCGACGGTTTCTTCTACAAGGGCCAGGACGTCTGCGTGGTCGGCGGCGGCAACACCGCGGTGGAAGAGGCGCTCTACCTCTCCAACATCGCGCGCCACGTCACGGTGATCCATCGCCGCGACAAGTTCCGCTCCGAGAAGATCCTGCAGGACAAGCTCTTCGCCAAGGAGAAGGAGGGCAAGGTCGCGATCGCCTGGAACCACACGCTCGACGAGGTCCTCGGCGACAAGAGCGGCGTCACCGGCGTGCGCATCAAGTCGACCGTCGATGGAGCCACGCGCGACCTGAAGCTCACCGGCTGCTTCATCGCCATCGGCCACAAGCCGAACACCGACCTCTTCACGGGGCAGCTCGACATGAAGGGCGGCTACATCGTCACGCGCACCGGGCTCGAGGGCAACGCGACCGCCACCAGCATTCCCGGCGTGTTCGCCGCGGGCGACGTCCAGGACCACGTCTACCGCCAGGCCGTCACCAGCGCCGCCACCGGCTGCATGGCCGCGCTCGACGCCGACCGGTACCTGGAGAGCCTCGCGTCTTGAAGCCGGCCCGCCCCGGGCGGGTGCCGGCGGACGACGACGCCGAACTGTTCCGCCGCGAGATGCGCGACGTCGCGCCGGCCCGCCCAAGCGACCGCGTCGCGCACCCCCGCGTGCCGCCGCCGCCCGTGCCCGTGCAGCGGCTCGAGGACGAGCGCGCCGTGCTGGATGAGCTCGCCCGCCTTGCCGGCAGCACGGACGACATCGAGATCGAGGAGGACCATGCCTACCTGCGGCCGGGGCTGCCGCGGGACGTGCTGCGCAAGCTCCGGCGCGTGCACTGGGTCGTGCAGGAGGAACTGGACCTGCACGGCTACACCGGCGACGAGGCGGCGTTGGAAACCGCGCGTTTCCTCGCCGCGAGCGTGCGCCGGGGGCTGCGGTGCCTGCGCATCATCCACGGCAAGGGCCACGGTTCGGTGAACCGCGAACCCGTGCTCAAGGGGCGCATCCGCAAGCTCCTCGCGCGCAAGTCGGAGGTTCTCGCCTATTGCGAGCCGCCACCGGCCCATGGCGGCAGCGGCGCGGTGATCGTCCTGCTGGACGCGAAGGCCGGCCCGTGACCGGCGCGCGGGTCGCGATCGCGCTGCTGGCGGTGCTGGCGCTCGCCGTCGGCCTCGACAACATGCAGCGCCCGCTCGCCAACCCCGACGAGGGGCGCTACTCGGAGATCTCGCGCGAGATGGCGGCGAGCGGCGACTGGGTCACGCCGCGCCTGAACGGGATCAAGTATTTCGAGAAGCCGCCGTTGCAGTACTGGGCGAGTGCCGCCGCATTCACGCTCCTCGGCGAAAGCGAGTTCACGGCACGCCTCTACACGGCCCTGAGCGGACTGCTCGCGATTCTCGCCGTCGGCTTCACCGCGCGGCGCCTGGCCGGCACGGATACGGCGCTGGTGGCGATCGGCGTCCTTCTCTCCAGCCCCTATTTCCTCGGCATGGGCGGGGTGGTCACGCTCGACATGGGGCTTACCGCCTGGACCACGGTGGCGGTCTGCGCCTTTCTCCTCGCCATGACGCAGCGAAGAGGCAGCGCGGAAGCGCTGGATGCTGGTCGCGTGGGCCGGGATGGCACTCGCCGTGCTGTCCAAGGGGCTCATCGGCATCGTCTTCCCCGCCGCGGCGATCTTCCTGCACTGTCTCGCGAACCGCGACTGGCGGCTCCTCGCCCGGCTCGAGTGGGTGCGCGGCGTGGCCCTCTTCCTCGCGATCGCCGCTCCCTGGTTCGTCCTGGTATCGCTCGCCAACCCCGACTTTCCGCAGTTCTTCTTCGTGCACGAGCATTTCGAGCGCTTCCTGACGAAGACGCACCGGCGCGAGGAGCCGTGGTGGTTCTTCTGGCCGATCCTCTTCGTGGGGTTCCTGCCCTGGATGCTGACGCTGGTCCCGGCGACGATCGAGGGCTGGCGACGCGAAGCCGGCTCCGCGACGTTCGCCTGGCGCCGCTTCGCACTGCTGTGGTCCGGCTTCGTGCTGGTCTTCTTCAGCGCCTCGGGATCGAAGCTGCCGGCCTACATCCTGCCGGTATTCCCGGTCCTCGCACTCGTCCTCGGCGACTGGATCGCGCGCACGCCGGCGGAGCGCCTGTGGAAGCCGGTCGTCCTTCTCGTCCCCCTGCTCGTGGTCGCCGTGGCCGCGGCCTGGGGCATGCCGGAGCGTGCGAAGAGCGCCTGGACCCGGGAACTCTATGGCGCCGCACGTCCGTGGATCGTCGCGGGTCTCGCCTTCGTGGCCGTCGCGCTGGCCGCGGGGGCGCTCCGGCTGCGCGCGGGAGGCAAGTGGTCGGGACTCGCGATCATCGTGGCCGGGTCCCTGCTCTTCATCGATTTCGTCGAGGACGGCTACGAGAGGCTCGCGCCGCGCCAGTCGGGACAGGTGGTCGCCGCGGCGATGAAGCCCCACCTCGCCCCGGGAACGCGGTTGTATTCCGTGCGCTACTACGACCAGACGATCCCCTTCTACCTCGGCCGCACCGTCACCCTGGTCGACTATCGCGACGAGTTCTCCCACGGCCTCGACAAGGAACCGGGACAAGACATCCCGACGCTGGAGGAATTCGGGCGCGACTGGATGCGGCCCGGGGAGGCGATGGCTATAATTCATCCCGATACCCTCGAGGAGCTGGCCCGCCAGGGCCTCGCAATGACCCTCCTGCACCGCGACGAGCGCCGCGTCCTCGTCCGCAAGCCGTGAACGCCGTCAGCCTTTTCCCTCGTGCTGGCGGGCGTGCTGCTCAACGCTGCCGCGCAGCTGCTGCTCAAGGCGGGCACCAACCGCATCGGCACCTTCGATTTCGCATTCGCCAACATCGTCCCCGTCGGCATGAAGATCGCGGCCAGCCCCTTCGTGCTCGGGGGGCTCGCCTGCTACGCGGTGAGCGTCGTCCTGTGGATACTCGCGCTCTCGCGCGTGCCGGTGTCGGTCGCCTATCCCATGCTGTCGATCGGCTACATCGTCAATGCGGCGGCCGCCTGGTTCCTCTTCGGCGAATCGCTCAACGCGCAGAAGCTCGTCGGCATCGGCTTCATCATCGTCGGCGTCTGGCTGGTAGCGCGCTCGTGAGCGCGACGTACCTCCCCTTCGCGCGGCCGGTCATCGACGAAACGATGATCGCCGCGGTCGGCGACACGCTGCGCAGCCGCTGGATCGCGAGCGGTCCGCAGGTGCAGGCTTTCGAAGGGGCACTCTCGGCCTACGTCGGCGGACGCCCCGTGCGCACGCTCACCTCCGCCACCGGCGCGATGGAGGTGGCGCTGCAACTCATCGGCATCGGCCCCGGCGACGAGGTGATCACGCCCGCGCAGAGCTTCTTCGCCTCCGCCAACGTGATCGAGCGCGTGGGCGCGAGAACCGTCTTCGTGGACGTCGATCCTGCCACCCGCAATCTCGATCTCGGACAGGCGGCGGCGGCTGTGACGGCGCGCACGAAGGCCCTGTTGCCCGTGCATTACAACGCACCGCTCGACCCCGCGGCATTGGCGGCTTTCCGCGCCAGGCATGGCGTGCGCATCCTCGAGGATGCGGCGCTCGCGATCGGCTCGCGTGCCGGCGGAAGGCCCGTGGGCGCCAGCGGGGACCTCGTCTCCTTCAGCTTCCACCCCAACAAGAACCTGACCACCATCGAGGGCGGCGCCCTCGTGGTGAACGACGCCGCCGAGGCGCAGGCGGTGGAACGCCTGCGCTTCCACGGCATCGCGCGCCTGCCCGACGGGACGCGCGACGTGACGGTCGCCGGCGGCAAGTACAACCTGTCCGACGTGTCCGCACGGCTCGGGCTCGCCCAGCTCGCGCACCTGGACGACTGGTGCCGTGCGCGCGAGCGCCTGGCGGCGCACTACTTCGAGTGCCTCGCCGGCGACGACCTGCTGACTCCCGACCGGCTGCCTCCGCGCGTGAACCCCGGGCACAGCTGGAACATGTTCACCGTGCTGCTGCCGCTCGACGAGATGCCGCTCACGCGCAAGGCGCTGATGGAGGCCCTGCACGCACAGGGCATCGGCACCGGCATTTCGTACGAGGCCATCCATCTCACCAGCCACTACCGCAGCCTGGGTTACCGCGCCGGCCAGTTCCCGGTGTCGGAGCGCATCGCCCGCGAGACGCTCACGCTGCCGCTGTTTGTCGAGATGACCCCGGACGACGTCGCCAGGGTCTGCGACGCGCTCCGGCGCCTCATCCGCCGCGCCCACTGAACACCAGACCCGGGACTCCCATGAAAAACCGCCTCCGCATGGCCCCTGCAATCGCCCTCGCGACCCTCGCCCTGCCGCCCTGCGCAGGCGCCTCCGACGAGGCCTACGCGAGGATGATGGAGTGCCTGAAGCTTCCCGCCGCCTCGTCGCAACAGGACGCCTGCGTGAACCAGGTCCGGCAGATGACCGCGGCGGCACCGAAACCGAAGTCCGCTCCCGCCGCAGCCAAATCGGTCGCTTCGCCTCCCGTGGCCAAGTCGGTGGCCGCGCCGGCACCGGGCGCCAGGCAGGCCGCAGCCGCGCCGCCCGTTCCGCCCGAGGTGAAACAGGCCGCCGCCACGCTCGCCGTGAGTGGCACGAACGCGAGCGGCATCGGCGGCGTCACCGCCGTCAACATCTCCGGCATGGACCTCGAGACCGCGATGATGGCGGTGCAGTCGCAGCGGGCGAACCTTCTGGAAGGCCAGCTCAAGGGCCAGATGGACGCGATCCAGAAGCGCAACGAGGAAATCGCGAAGCTGAACCAGCTGCTGGCGGAACTCCGGATGAATCGCCCCGGCGACCCCGCTGCCTGGGGCGCCCTCGGCAAGGACCGGAAGGCCGCGCAGGACTTGCTCGCGTCCCTCAAGGCCGCGGGCCTCACCATGCCCGTCGGGGCCGACGCCGTGAAGGAGGTCGGCACCCCGGGCATTCCCTCCGCGAAGCAGTTCACGTTCGACAAGTGGACCGCGGAGCTCAAGGGCAGGATCGACTCCCTGAACAGCTCGCAGCAGATGGACATGCTGCGCATGCAGTCGCTCACCAACAAGCGCAACGAGGCATTCGACCTGATGACCAACTTCATCAAGAAGATGGCCGACAGCCGCTCCTCGGTGCTCGGAAACATGCGCTAGCCCATGGCAGCCCCACAGGTTTCCGTCGTCATCCCCGTGTACAACGAGGAGGAAGTGCTGCCTGCGCTTTTCGCGCGGCTGTATGCCGCGCTCGATGCCCTGGGGCGTTCCTACGAGGTCGTGTTCGTGAACGACGGCAGCCGCGACAAGTCCGCCGCGCTCCTGCGCGAGCAGTTCCAGAAGCGGCCGGACGTGACGCGGGTCGTGCTGTTCAAGGGCAACTTCGGCCAGCACATGGCGATCATGGCCGGCTTCGAGTACTGCCGCGGCGAGCGCGTCGTGACGCTGGACGCGGACCTGCAGAACCCCCCCGAGGAAATCGGCACGCTCCTCGCGAAGATGGACGAGGGGCACGACTACGTGGGCTCGATCCGCCGCCGGCGCCAGGATGCCGCGTGGCGCCGCTGGACCTCGAAGGCGATGAACCGCCTGCGCGAACGCATCACGCACATCCGCATGACCGACCAGGGCTGCATGCTGCGCGCCTATGACCGGGCCATCGTCGACGCCATCGGGTCCTCGCGCGAGGTGAGCACCTATATCCCGGCGCTCGCCTACTCGTTCGCGCACAACCCCGCCGAGGTCGAGGTGGAGCACGAGGAGCGGGCCGCGGGCGAATCCAAGTACTCCCTCTACAAGCTGATCCGCCTCAACTTCGACCTGGTCACCGGCTTTTCCGTGGTGCCGCTGCAGCTCTTCTCGCTCTTCGGGATCGGCGTGTCGATCGTGGCGCTCGCGACCTATTGCGTGGTGATCGTCAAGCGCGTCTTCGACGGCCACGCCGACGGCCTGATGGTGATCTGGGACCGCGATATCCTCGCCTTCTTCCTCATCGGCGTCCTCCTCTTCGGGCTGGGGCTCGTCGGCGAGTACGTCGGGCGCATCTACCAGCAGGTGCGCGAGCGTCCGCGCTACCTGGTGCAGGCCATCCTCGAGAAGCGCGACCCGTGAGCGCCACCGCCGTCGTCTTCGCCTACCACGACGTGGGCTGCCGCTGCCTTTCCGTGCTCCTCGCGCAGGGCGTGCGCGTGGCGCTGGTCGTGACGCATCGCGACAGCCCCGCGGAGAACATCTGGTTCGCGAGCGTCGCGGAGGTCGCGCGCAAGGCCGGCCTGGAGGTCGCCATGCCCGACGACCCGAACGCGCCCGAGTTCGTCGCGCGGCTCGCCGCGCTCGCGCCCGACTTCCTGTTCTCGTTCTACTACCGGCAGATGCTCTCGCCCGCCGTGCTGGCGACCGCAGGGCGCGGCGCGTACAACATGCACGGCTCGCTGCTGCCGAAATACCGCGGACGCGTCCCGGTGAACTGGGCCGTGCTCCACGGCGAATCCGAGACCGGAGCCACCCTGCACGAGATGGTCGAGAAGCCCGACGCCGGCCGCATCGCCGGGCAGGAATCCGTGCCCATCGGACCCAACGACTCGGCCGCGGAGGTGTTCGCGCGGGTCACCGACGCCGCCGGCGCGCGTTCTCGAGGCCGCCCTGCCCGCGCTCCTCGAAGGCACGGCAGAGCTGCGCGCGCAGGACCTGCGCGAGGGCAGCTACTTCGGCGGCCGCCGGCCCGAGGACGGGCGCATCGACTGGAAGAAGGGCTCCTGGGAAGTGCACAACCTCATCCGGGCGGTTGCCCCGCCCTACCCCGGCGCCTTCACGACCCTGGCGGGACAGCGCGTGCGGGTTCTCGGCTCCTGGTGGTCGGAGGCTCCCCGCCTGGACGCCAGGGCACCCGGGACGCTGGCCGTGGCCAACGGCCGCCTGTGGGCGTGCTGCGGCGACGGGCGATGGATCGAGCTGCGCGAGATCGAGTTCGCGGGCGAGAAGGCCCTCTCGGGAAGCGACCTCGCGGCGCGTTTTGCCGCGGCCGGCGAGGGCATGGGACAATTCTCGCCATGACAAAGCGCATCTGCATACTCGGCGTCAACGGCTTCATCGGTCACCACCTCTCGCAGCGCATCCTCGCGACGACCGAGTGGGAAGTCTACGGAATGGACATGGGCTCCGAACGGGTGGCGGACCTCCTGCCCCACCCGCGTTTCCATTTCTTCGAGGGCGACATCACCATCAACCGCGAGTGGATCGAGTACCACATCCGCAAGTGCGACGTGATCCTGCCGCTGGTGGCGATCGCCACTCCCGCGACCTACGTGCGCGAGCCGCTGAAGGTGTTCGAGCTGGACTTCGAGGCGAACCTGCCGATCGTGCGTTCCTGCGTGAAGTACGGCAAGCGCATCCTCTTCCCCTCGACCTCCGAGGTCTACGGCATGTGCCGCGACGAGGAGTTCGACCCCTACGCCTCCGAGCTGGTGCTGGGGCCGATCGACAAGCAGCGCTGGATCTATTCCTGCTCCAAGCAGCTCATGGACCGCGTCATCTGGGCCTACGGCTCCCAGGGCGACCTCGACTTCACCCTGTT
Organism: uncultured beta proteobacterium; assembly: GCA_963786635.1. GTDB lineage: Bacteria > Pseudomonadota > Gammaproteobacteria > Burkholderiales > Usitatibacteraceae > FEB-7. The sequence goes on from CAWAZV010000003.1 coordinate 206,501, forward strand.
CCGGCCCTTCAACTGGATCGGGGCGGGCCTGGACAACATCCACACCGCGAAGGAAGGCTCCTCGCGCGTGATCACGCAGTTCTTCGGCCACATCGTGCGCGGCGAGCCCATCCAGCTGGTCGACGGGGGCTCGCAGAAGCGCGCCTTCACCTACATCGACGACGGCATCGATGCGCTCATGCGCATCATCGAGAACCCCGGCGGGGTCGCCACGGGGCGGATCTACAACATCGGCAATCCCGCCAACAACTTCTCGGTGCGCGAACTCGCCGTGATGATGCTGGAGCTCGCGAAGGGCTACCCGGAGTACCGCGACAACGCCGCGCAGGTGCGCCTCATCGACGTGAGCGCGGACAAGTACTACGGCAAGGGCTACCAGGACGTGCAGAACCGCGTCCCCCACATCGCGAACACGATGCAGGAGCTGGGCTGGGCGCCGCAGGTGGACATGGCCACCGCACTCGGGCGCATCTTCGACTCCTACCGCGCCTCCATCGAGGACGCGCGCGCACTCGACTCTTGAGGTGATCAGCATGGAAACCCCGGTCGTCGGCGTGGTGATGGGCTCCCAGAGCGACTGGGACGTCATGCAGCACACCGCCAAGGTGTTGAAGGACTTCGGCGTCGCGTTCGAGACGAAGGTCGTTTCCGCGCACCGCACGCCGGATGCGATGTTCGACTATGCCGAGACCGCCCGCGACCGCGGGCTGCGCTGCATCGTCGCCGGCGCCGGGGGCGCGGCCCACCTGCCGGGCATGATCGCCTCCAAGACCACGCTGCCGGTGCTCGGGGTGCCCGTTCCGTCGAAGCACCTGGCCGGGCAGGACTCGCTCTACTCGATCGTGCAGATGCCCAAGGGCATCCCGGTGGCCACCTTCGCCATCGGCGAGGCCGGCGCGGCCAACGCCGGACTCTTCGCCGTGAGCCTGCTCGCGGCCACCGATGCCGCGCTGGCCGTGAAGCTGGCCGGCTACCGCGAGGAGCTGCGCGAGATGGTCGCGGCCATGCAACTCCCCGACGTGCTGTGATCCTGCCGGGAGCCACGCTCGGCCTGCTGGGCGGCGGCCAGCTCGGCCGCATGTTCACGGTGGCGGCGCGCACGCTCGGCTACCGCGTCACGGTGCTCGATCCGGACCCGCTCTCGCCCGCCGCGGAATTCGCCACGGGCCACCTCAACACCGCCTACACGGACCCCGCTTCCCTCGCGGAGCTCGCACGGACCTGCGCGGCCGTGACGACCGAGTTCGAGAACGCGCCGGCGGAGGCGCTGCTTGCGCTCGCCGAACGGACGCTGGTGCGCCCGAGCGGCGACGCGGTCGCCGTGGCGCAGGACCGCAGCCGCGAAAAGGGCTTCATCGCCGCGCACGACCTGCCGGTGGGCCCGTACGCCGATGTGCGCGGCGAGGAGGACTTCGACGCGGCGCTCTCGCGCGTGCGCCTTCCCGCCATCCTCAAGACGGCGCGCTTCGGCTACGACGGCAAGGGGCAGGCCACGATCGCCTCCCGCGCGGATCTCGCCGCGGCTTTCGCGCAGTGGAAACGCGTGCCGTGCGTCCTCGAGGAGCGCCTGGCGCTGGAGCGCGAGATCTCGGTGATCCTCGCGCGCGCGGCCGACGGGCAGGTGGCGGTCTTCCCGGTGGCGGAGAACCGGCACGCCCGCGGCATCCTCGACGTCTCCATCGCTCCTGCCCGCATCCCGCGACGCTCTGGCCGGCGCAGGCCACGGCACTCGCGACGCGCATCGCGCAGGCGCTGGACTACGTCGGCGTCCTGGCCGTCGAGATGTTCGTGGTGGGCGGGCGGCTGCTGGTGAACGAGATCGCGCCGCGCCCGCACAACAGCGGCCACTACACCATCGACGCCTGCCGCACCTCGCAGTTCGAGCAGCAGGTGCGCGTCCTGTGCGGGCTGCCGCTGGGCGACGCGACGCTCCACACCCCTGCCGTCATGGTGAATTTGCTGGGCGACATCTGGGGCAAGGGCGAACCGCGCTGGGACGCGGTCCTGCGCCACGCCGGCGCCCACCTGCACCTCTACGGCAAGCGGGAGGCGCGCCCGGGGCGCAAGATGGGCCACGTCACGGTCTGCGAGCCGAGCCTGGACCTGGCCCTCGGGCGGGCCATGGAAATCCGCCACGAGCTGGGAATCGCCGAATCCGCCTGAGCTCGCCAGCGCGTCCTACCGCTGCCACCTTCATTTCCGGAGACCATCCATGGAGCAAAGACGCGCCTTGTTCGTCGCTCTCGCCGTCCTCGCCGCGTACCGCCGCCACCGGGGCCATCGCCTCGTCCGATGTCTCCATCCAGCCCTCGGGCACCATCCGCCAGGAGACGCGGGCAGTGACGGGCTTCACCGGCCTGGGCCTCGCCGTCCCCGGCCGGGTGGAACTGCGCCAGGGCACGCCGGAAGCCGTGACGGTGGAGGCCGACGACAACCTGCTCCCGGAAATCCAGACCATCGTCGAGAACGGCAAGCTCATGATCCGCTTCGCGCGCAAGCTCTCGGTCAGCGGCAAGCCCGTCATCCGCATCACGGTCACCGCGCCGCGCATCGAGTCCATTGCCGTCTCCGGCAGCGGCGACGTGGTGGCGGCGAGACTCGCCGTTCCGACGCTCGCGATCGCCGTGGGCGGCTCGGGCGACGTGAAGCTCGCCGACGTGCAGGTCGACACGCTGACCGTCTCGATCGCCGGCAGCGGCGACATCCGGGCGGGCGGCCGGGCCGACGGAGATCGTGGCGAAGATCGCGGGCTCGGGCGACCTCGACACCGCGAAGCTCGAGGCGCGTCGCGTGTCCGTTTCCATCGCCGGCTCGGGCGACGCCGTGGTGCGCGCGGCCGAATCGCTCGCCGCCACGATCGCGGGCAGCGGGGACGTCCGCTACCATGGCGATCCCACGGTCAGGAAGAGCGTGGCGGGCTCCGGCAAGGTGACGCGCGTGGGACCCGCTACCTGAGGCATGTTCGGCTGGTTCGGCAAGCGCGACGACAGGACGCAGACGATCGACGAGGGGCTGTGGGAAAGCGCCACGGCCCCCTACCTCTTCATGCGCGGCCTGCCTCCCGGAGACGATGAGCGGCTGCGCACGCTCGCCGGGCGCTTCCTCGCCGGCAAGCACTTTTCCGGAACGCACGACCTCGAGATCACCCCGCTCATGCATGTGCAGGTGGCCGCACAGGCGTCGATCCTCGTCCTCGAACTCGGCCTGGAGTGGTACGACGGCTGGAGCGAGATCATCGTCTACCCGGGCCAGTTCGCCCCCGAGCGCGAGATCGTGGACGAGGCCGGCGTGGTGCACCTGGTGAACGACCCCATGGCCGGGCGAAGCCTGGCTGGGCGGGCCGGTCATCCTCTCCTACGAGGATGTGGCCATGACGAGCGATCACGAGAGCGCGCGTGGCCGGCTACAACGTCGTGATCCACGAGTTCGCGCACAAGCTGGACATGCGCAACGGCGACCCCAACGGCTGCCCGCCGCTGCATGCGGGAATGCGGCTCGCGGCCTGGCGCGGCGCATTCAGCGCGGCCTACGCGGACTTCTGCCGGCGCGTGGACGAGGCCGACGCGCGTGCGGAAGCAGGCGACGAGAGCCTGCTCGACGGCGCTGCCGATCGACCCCTACGCCTCGGAAAACCCGGGCGAGTTCTTCGCGGTGGTGTCGGAGGCCTTCTTCGAGACGCCGGAGTGGCTGGAGCCCGCCTATCCGGCGGTGTATGCGCAGCTCAGGGAGTTCTACCGCCAGGACCCGCTGGCGCGGCTCGGCGCCGCATCGGCGTGAGCCACGCGCGGGCGAGCGGGATCAGAGGAAGAGGACGGCGGGGAAGACGGCGATCGCGAGCACGATCAGGACCCACTCGCAGTTCCAGCGCTTGAGATGGCCGGTGTAGTGCAGGATGATCGCGGCGATTGCGAAGACGTAAAAGGCGGCAAGAAGCATGCTTTTCCCCCGAAGTTGGGCGAAGAATAGCAGGAAAGCCCCGGCGGGCCTAGACCGCGTCCTCCCCCGTCTCGCCGGTGCGGATGCGCACCACCTGGGGCACGTCGCAGACGAAGATCTTGCCGTCGCCGATCTTGCCGGTCCGGGCGGCCTTCACGATGGCGTCGATGGCCTTTTCCACCAGGCCGTCGCCGACGACCACTTCCACCTTGACCTTGGGCAGGAAGTCGACGACGTATTCGGCGCCGCGGTAGAGCTCGGTGTGGCCCTTCTGGCGGCCGAAGCCCTTCACCTCGGTGACGGTCAGGCCCGAGACCCCGAGTTCCGAAAGGGCCTCGCGCACCTCGTCCAGCTTGAACGGCTTGATGACGGCTTCGATCTTCTTCATGGGCGTCTCTCAGGCCTTGGGTCGGAATCCCGATGTTATCGGATAGCGCCAGTCCTTGCCAAAGCCTCGCGGCGTGATGCGCACGCCGGGCGGCGCCTGGCGGCGCTTGTACTCGTTCACGCGGATGAGGTGCACCACGCGGCGGACGGCCTCGCCGTCGTAGCCCAGCGCGATGATGTCCTCGGGAGTCATGTCGCGCTCCATGTAGTGCTCGACCACCGCGTCCAGCACCTCGTAGGGGGGCAGGCTGTCCTGGTCCGTCTGGTCGGGCCGCAGCTCCGCGGAAGGCGGGCGGTCGATGACCCGCTGCGGGATGACCCGCCCCCGGGCATTGCGCCAGTTGGACAGCCGGTAGACGAGGGTCTTCACCACGTCCTTGATCAGGGCGTAGCCGCCGGCCATGTCCCCGTACAGGGTGGCGTAGCCCGTCGCCATCTCGCTCTTGTTGCCGGTGGAGACCACGAGCCAGCCGAACTTGTTCGACAGCCCCATGAGCAGCGTGCCGCGGGTGCGGGCCTGGAGATTCTCCTCGGTCGTGTCCTCGGCGCGGCCGGCGAATGCCGGCGCGAGCTGCGCCCGGAACGCCTCGACCACGGGGCGGATGGCGATCTCGGAGTACTCGAGCCGCATCAGCCGCGCCATCTCGCGCGCGTCCTCGATGCTGATCGCAGCCGTGTAGTCGGAGGGCATCATCACCGCGTGGACGCGCTCGGGCCCCAGCGCATCGGCGCACAGGGCGGCCACCAACGCCGAGTCGATGCCGCCGGACAGGCCCACCAGGACGCCCGGGAAGCGGTTCTTCTCCACGTAGTCGTGCACGCCGGTCAGGAGCGCGCGGTAGACCGTTTCCTCGTCGGCGAGCGGGGGCGCAATGGGCCCGGAGAGGCGCTCGCCCGCGAACTCGACCACATCCACCGCCTCGCGGAACGTGTCGCCCTGGTAGGCCAGGGTGCCCGTCGGCGCTGAACGCAAAGGAGGCGCCGTCGAACACGAGCTCGTCCTGGCCGCCGACACAGTGCACGTACAGCAGCGGCAGGCCCGTTTCCTGCACCCGCTCGCCCATCACCTCGTAGCGCTGGGCGAGCTTGTTGCGATGGTAGGGCGAGGCATTGATGGACAGCAGCAGCTCCGCACCCGCATCGCGCGCCTGCGCCGCCTGCTGCGCAAACCACAGGTCCTCGCAGATGGTGAGCGCGATGCGGCGCCCGCCGACCCCGATCACGCAGGCCGCGTTTCCCGGCGGCGAAGTAGCGCTGCTCGTCGAAGACGTTGTAGTTGGGCAGGCGCTGCTTGCAGTAGAGCGCTTCGGCGCGCCCGCCGCGCAGGACCGATGCCGCGTTGTAGCGCGTGCGGCCATCGCGATGGGGATGTCCGACCACGACGCAGATCTCGGGGGCGTACGCGGCCAGGGCGAGAAGCTCGTCCTCGCACTGGTCGCAGAAATCGTCGCGGAAAAGCAGGTCCTCGGGGGGATATCCCGATAGCGCCAGTTCCGGCGTGACCACGAGGGCGGCGCCGGCGGCGCGTGCCTCGTCGATGGCGCCGCGGATGCGCGCCGCGTTTCCGGCGAAATCGCCCACGGTCGTGTTGATCTGGGCAACGGCGATCTTCATGGGGACGCTACCCTTTGTCTGTGCGCGGATAGAATCCGACCTGGTCATTATAGGTCCCCTCCCCCTTGCCCGATTCGATCCGCCTGCTCGACTCGCTGGAAGGCGTTGCCCCCGAGGCGTGGGACGCGCTGCATGGCGGCAACCCGACGCTCGCGCACGCCTTCCTCGACAGCCTCCACCGTTCGGGTTGCGCCTCGCCGCGCACCGGCTGGACGCCGCAGTTCCTGACACTCTGGAAAGGCGATGCGCTCATGGGCGCAGTGCCCCTTTATGCCAAGACCCACTCCTACGGCGAATACGTGTTCGACTGGGCCTGGGCCGAAGCCTACGAGCGGCACGGCCTCGCGTACTACCCGAAACTGCTGGCAGCCGTTCCGTTCACGCCGGCAACGGGACCGCGCCTGATGGCGGCGACCGACGAAGCCCGCCACGCGCTCGCGGGGGCGCTGCGGGAACTCGCCGGGAACTCCTCGGTGTCGTCCTTGCACGTGTTGTTTCCCGCCGAAGCGGACGTGGCCGCGTTGCGCGCGGCCGGCTTCATGGAGCGTGCCGGGGTGCAGTTCCACTGGCGCAACCCGGGCTATGCGACCTTCGATGACTTTCTCGCCGCCCTGGCGCAGGAGAAGCGCAAGAAGATACGCCAGGAACGACGCAAGGTGGCCGAGGCCGGCGTGCGCCTGCGGCGGGTGACGGGCCGCGAGTCGAGCGAGGCGGACTGGGACTTCTTCACCGCCTGCTACCTGCGCACCTACCGCGCGCACCGCTCGACGCCGTACCTGAGCCGCGAGTTCTTCGGGATGCTGGCCGCGCGCATGCCGGACAACGTCCTGCTGGTGATCGCCGAACGCGACGGCAAGCCCATCGCCGCGGCGCTGGATCTGCATTCGGAATCCGTCCTGTACGGACGCTACTGGGGTGCCGTGGAGTTCGTCCCGGGACTGCACTTCGAGGCGTGCTACTACCAGGCGATCGAGTTCGCGATCGAGCGCGGCATCGCCCTCGTCGAGGGCGGGGCGCAGGGCGAACACAAGCATGCGCGCGGCTTCCTGCCGGAGAGGACCCGCTCCTTCCACTGGCTGGCCCACCCGGCCTTCGCGCGCGCGGTGGACGACTACCTTGCCCGCGAGGGGGCGGGCATTTCCGCCTACGTCGACGAGCTGAACGACCGCTCGCCCTTCCGCCAGGAATGAATTAGGGACTGTCCCCAATTACTCGGCTTCGCCGCGGTACCAGGTACATGTACCTGGTACCTCACTGCTTCCACGCGGCGGCGAACTCCTGCCAGTGCGCGGCCTTCTGTTCGGCGAGGAACGCGCGGAAGAGCGCCACTTCCCTGTCGAAGGCTTCCGCGGTCAACGCGCCGCGCATGCGCTGGAAGCGCAGGAACAGCAGCAGGGTGTTGGCGACGTCGGTCTCGCAGTAGTCGCGGATCGCGCCGATCTTCCCCTCGGACCACGCCTGCCAGACCTTCGAGCCGTCCATGCCGAGCTTGCCCGGCAGGCCGCAGAGCTGCGCCACGTCGTCCAGCGGGGCGAAGGCGCGGTTCTGGTAACCGGCGAGCAGGTCCATCAGGTCGATGTGGCGCGAGTGGAAGCGCGAGATGTAGTTGTTCCACTTGAAGTCGCGGTCGTCGTCGCCCATGTCCCAGTAGCGCGGCGCGGCGATGCCGTGGAAGAGCGCACGGTAGTGCAGCACGGGCAGGTCGAAGCCGCTGCCGTTCCACGAGACCAGCTGCGGCGTGTACTTGTCGATGCCGTCGAAGAAACGCTTCACCAGCTCGCGTTCCCCGTCTTCGGCCGAGCCCAGCGACCAGACGCGCACCGTGTCGCGCTCGCGCAGCGCGCAGGAAATCGCGACCACGCGGTGCAGGTGGCAGGGAAGGAAGTCGCTGCCGGTCGCCTGGCGGCGCCGCTGCGAGGCCAGTTCCACGACGGCCGCGTCGCTCGCCTCGTCAGCGATGTCCCAGAGGCGGCGCAGGCCCGGCTACGTCGGGAATGGTTTCGATATCGAAGACGAGGATGGGAGCCATGACGGAGAAATGCGCGGTAGGGAAGGTAGATGCTATCGTCGCCGTGTGCCCGTGGCCAGCAGGATTTGCGCGCCGCGACGGCCACAGGGAGGAACCGTGAGCGAAACGAACCTGCAGGTCGTGCTGGCGTCCCGCCCCGCCGGATGGGTGGAGGAGGCGAACTTCCGCTTCGAGGAGGCACCCATCGCCGCGCCCGGCGAGGGCGAGGTGCTGGTTCGCGTCGACTGGCTCTCGCTCGACCCCTACATGCGCGGGCGCATGAACGAGGGAAAGTCCTATGCCGCCTGTGTGGAACTGGGTGAGGTGATGGTCGGGGGTGCCGTGGGCACGGTCACCGCCTCGCGCCACCCCAGGTTCGCAAACGGCGACAAAGTCGTGGGCATGCTGGGATGGCAGCGCTGGGCCGTTGCCGACGGCAAGGGACTCATGAAGCTGCCCGACCCGAGGCTCCCCGAGACGGTATGGCTGGGGGCGGCCGGCGCTCCCGGCATCACGGCCTGGATGGGACTTGCCGAGATCGGGGTGCCGAAAGCCGGCGAGACGGTCGTCGTCTCCGCAGCCAGCGGGGCCGTGGGCAGCGTCGTGGGGCAGCTCGCGAAGATCGCCGGATGCCGGGCGGTCGGCATTGCCGGCGGCGCCGCAAAGTGCGAGTACGTGGTGCGGGAGCTGGGCTTCGACGCCTGCATCGACTACAAGGCGGGCCCCATCGACGCCGCACTCAAGTCGGCCGCACCGGCGGGAGTCGACGTCTACTTCGACAACGTCGGTGGCGAAATACTCGACGCCGTGCTCCGCCGCGTGAACAACGGCGCCCGCATTCCGCTGTGCGGGCTGATCTCGGGCTACAACGGCGCCGACATTCCCATCCGCAACGTGTTCGCGCTGCTCGTGAACCGCGTGCGCCTGCAGGGCTTCATCGTGAGCGACCGCATGGATCTCTGGCCGGGCGCGATGCAGGAACTCGCCGGCCACATCGCCGCTGGCCGCATCAAGTACCGGGAATCGATAGCGGACGGGCTGCGGGCCGCGCCGCGCGCCTTCATCGGGATGCTGAAAGGCGAGAACTTCGGCAAGCAGCTGGTGAAGGTGTATTGAGGCAGGAACCCGGTTCATGAACCGGTCGCGACCGGTTAGCCAGTCAGGCGGGAAAACGCCCGTCGAGAGGTAACGGTCGCCGCGGTCGCAGACGATGTGGACGATGACCGCATCCTTCGCTTCGGCGCTCAGCTGCATGGCCGCCGCCAGCCCGCCTCCCGAGGAGATTCCCGCGAAGATCCCCTCCTCGGCCGCCAGCCGCCGCGCCATCTCCTCGCTTTCCCGCTGCGAGACCTCGATGATCCGGTCGACGCGTGTCTTGTCGAAGATCCTGGGCAGGTACTCCTCCGGCCACTTGCGGATGCCGGGGACGTTCGCACCGGGTCCCGGGTGCACGCCCACCACCTGGATGGCGGGGTTCATTTCCTTGAGGAAGCGCGAGCAGCCCATGATCGTGCCCGTCGTGCCCATGGTGGCCACGAAGTGCGTGACCAATCCCCGCGTGTCGCGCCAGATCTCCGGCCCCGTGCCGGTGTAGTGCGCCAGCGGATTGTCGGGGTTGGAGAACTGGTCGAGGATCACGCCCTCGCCGGCGTCGCGCATGCGCTCCGCGGTGTCCCGCGCCAGTTCCATGCCGCCCTTTTCCGCGGTCAGCACGAACCGGGCGCCGAACGCCGCCATGGTCTGGCGCCGCTCGATGGAAAGGTGCTCCGGCATGACCAGCACCATGCGGTAGCCGCGGATGGCGGCGGCCATCGCCAGCGCGATCCCGGTGTTGCCGCTGGTCGCCTCGATCAACGTGTCCCCGGGCTTGATCTCGCCGCGCTTCTCCGCGCCCAGCACCATGGCGAGCGCCGCCCGGTCCTTCACCGAGCCGGCAGGATTGTTTCCTTCCAGCTTGGCGAGGAGCACGTTCGAGGTCTGCCCGGGTATGCGTTGCAACCGGACGAGGGGCGTGTTGCCGACGAATTGTTCGATGGTGGGAAACATGGCGGGGCATTCGCGATTGACTTGCCCGCAGTATAGCCGCGGGGATTACGCCACCGGCAGCACAAGCGAAAGGCCCCGCCTGGGGCGGGGCCTTCGGGATGCAGCGAACGAGGCGGGTTACTTCTTCGGCTCTTCCTTCTTGGCGTCGGCTGCCTTCTTGTCGGCGGCTTTCTTCTCGTCAGCGGCTTTCTTGTCGGCGGCCTTCTTGTCGTCGCCGCCTTCTTCTCGTCCTTCTGTCGGCTCGCCTTCTTCTCGCCTTCTTCGGCTCGGCCTTCTTCTCGTCGCTGCCTTCTTGGCTCGGCCTTCTTCTCGTCCTTCTTCGGCTCGGCCTTCTTCTCATCCTTCTTCGGCTCGGCCTTCTTCTCGTCCTTCTTCGGCTCGGCCTTCTTCTCGTCCTTCTTCGGCTCGGCCTTCTTCTCGTCCTTCTTCGGCTCGGCCTTCTTCTCGTCCTTCTTCGGCTCGGCCTTCTTCTCGTCCTTCTTCGGCTCGGCCTTCTTCTCGTCCTTCTTCGGCTCGGCCTTCTTCTCGTCCTTCTTCGGCTCGGCCTTCTTCTCGTCCTTCTTCGGCTCGGCCTTGGCCGGCGTGTCGACCTTGGTCGTGCCGGACAGGGCGACGTCCTTGCGAATCTTGTCGAAAGTCGCATCGCCGATGCCGTCGACCTTCTTCAGGTCCTCGAGCGACTTGAACGGACCGTTCTTCTTGCGGTAATCGATGATGGCCTGCGCCTTCACCGGGCCGATGCCATCGAGGCTCTCCAGTTGCTCCTTCGTCGCGGAATTGATGTTGACCGCGGCGAAGGCGATGCCGACGTAGGCGATGAGCGCCAAGAACAATGCCAGAAGCTTCTTCATTTCCTATCCCCTTTGCTGGTGGTTTCGACTTGCGTTTGCCATTTGTGACGCTACGCAGGTAACGCCGGCCAACCGAATCGGTTGACGGGTTTCCTCGTCAATGCCTCCCATGAGAGTCCTAACATCTTGTTTTTATGTGCTTTATAACGCCCGCCCTGTGCACCGACCCGGCTCAGCGCGCGTGCCCCGCTTCCAGCCGTGCCTGCACGTAGCGACCGACCCCCTCCTCCACCGTCAGGAACGGGCTCGCGTAGCCCGCCAGCCGGAGCGCGGAGACATCCGCCTCGGTGTAGCTCTGGTACTTGCCGACCAGTTGCGGCGGAAAGGCGATGTACTCGATGGCACCCGACTCGCGCAACTGCGCCAGCGTGAGCGGCGCCTCCCCGCGCGAGCGGCGTATCGCGTTCACCGTCGCGCAGGCGACGTCGTTGAAGCTCTGTGCCTTGCCGGTGCCGACGTTGAAGATGCCGGAGATTTCCGGATGGTCGAGGAAGAACAGATTCACGCGCACGACATCCTCGATGCTCACGAAGTCGCGGATCTGCTCGCCGTCGCCGTAGCCGGCGCTGCCCTCGAAGAGGCGCACGCGCCCCTCCTTCAGGAACTGGTTGTAGAAGTGGAAGGCCACCGACGCCATGCGCCCCTTGTGGGTCTCGCGCGGGCCGTAGACGTTGAAGTAGCGGAAACCGGCCACCTGCGCGGTGCGCGCCGCGAGCCGGCGCCGCACCACCTGGTCGAAGAGGAACTTCGAGTAGCCGTAGACGTTCAGCGGGCCCTCGTGCTCGCGCAACTCGCGGAACACGCGCCCGGCGCCGTAGACGGAGGCCGAGGAGGCGTAGATGAACGGGATGGCGAAACGCTGGCACCAGTCGAGGAGATCCAGCGAGTAGCGGTAGTTGTTCTCCATCATGTAGCGGCCGTCGGTCTCCATCGTGTCCGAGCAGGCGCCCTGGTGCAGCACGGCCGTCGCGTCCGCATCGAATTCGTCGGCACGGATGCGGCCGATGAAGTCCTGCTTGTCGAGGTAGTCGGCGATCTCGCAATCCGCGAGGTTCGGCATCTTCTCCGCGTGGGTGAGGTTGTCGACGGCGACGATGTCCGTCACGCCCCGCGCATTGAGGGCCTTCACGACGTTCGAACCAATAAAACCGGCGGCCCCGGTGACGATGATGGTCATGGCGTTGCGGTCCTGCTCTGGGTGTGGTGGGCGAGGCTCTCGACGAGCTCCTCGCGATGGACGACGGCCGTGCCGAGCTTGCCGACGACGATGCCCGCCGCATGGTTGGCCACGCGCATGGCCGAGGGCAGGTCGGCGCCGGCGGCGACCATGAGGGCCAGCGCGGCGATCACGGTATCGCCCGCGCCGCTCACGTCGAACACTTCACGGGCGCGCGTGGGCTCGCGCCGCGTCTCGGTGGCGGTGAAGAGCGACATGCCGTCCTCGCTGCGCGTGACGATGAGCGCATCGAGCTCGAGCTCGGACCGCAGTTTCTGCGCGCGGCGCCCGAGGTCCGCCTCGTCGGACCAGCGTCCCGCCACTTCGCGAAACTCGCCGCGATTGGGCGTGAGGACGGTGGCGCCGCGGTAGCGCGCGTATTCCGATCCCTTGGGGTCCACCAGCACCGGCTTGCCGTGGGCGCGCGCCACCTCGATCATGCGGGTGACGTGCGCAAGCCCCCCCTTGCCGTAGTCCGAAAGGACCACCGCGTCGGCCGCATCGACCAGGCGCTCGAACTCGTCCAGCTTCGCCGCCAGCACTTCGTGGCCCGGCGCACGCTCGAAGTCGATGCGCAGCAGCTGCTGCTGCTGCCCGATGACGCGCAGCTTCACCGTCGTGGATAGCTGCGGGTCGCGGTGCAGCGAGGCGCGCACCCCGCCCGCTTCCAGGAGCGCCTGCAGGCTGCCTCCCGCCTCGTCGTCGCCGATCACCGAAAGGAGAGTGGCCTCGCCGCCGAGCGCATCGATGTTGCGGGCGACGTTGGCCGCCCCGCCGGGGCGTTCCTCGATCTTGCGCACGAGGACGACCGGCACCGGGGCCTCGGGCGAGATGCGCTCGACGTCGCCGAACCAGTAGCGGTCGAGCATGACGTCGCCCACGATCAGCACGCGGCGGCCGGCGAACTGCGGGAGTTCCGTAGGTTTCATCGTCCGATCGGGAAGTACTCGAACCCCTGCGCGCGCACCGCGGCCGGCTCGTAGAGGTTGCGCCCGTCGAAGATCAGGGGCGAGGCGAGCAGGCGCTTCAGCTCGTCGAAGTCCGGGCTGCGGAACGCCTTCCACTCGGTGACGATGGCCAGCGCGTCGGCGCCCTTCGCCGCGGCGAGGGCGTCGGCGGCGAAATGCACGCGCGGCTCGTCCGCATAGAGGTGGCGCGCTTCCGGCATCGCGACGGGATCGTAGGCGCTGATGGTGGCGCCCCGCGCGAGGAGCCCGTCGATCACCACGCGGCTCGGGGCTTCGCGCAGGTCGTCGGTGTTGGGCTTGAAGGCGAGGCCCCAGAGCGCGATGCGGCGGCCGGCGAGGTTTTCGCCCAGGCGCCGCACGATCTTCTCCACCAGCACGCCCTTCTGGCGCTCGTTGGCCTGCTCGACGGCATGGATCACCTTGAGATCGACCCCGTTCTCCTGTCCCGTGCGCAGGAGTGCGGTGACGTCCTTCGGAAAGCACGAGCCGCCGTAGCCGATGCCCGGATAGAGGAACTGGTAGCCGATGCGCGGATCCGAGCCGATCCCCCTGCGCACGTGCTCGATGTCCGCGCCGAGGCGCTCCGCCAGGAGTGCCAGTTCGTTCATGAAGGAGATGCGCGTGGCGAGCATCGCGTTGGCCGCGTACTTGGTGAGTTCCGCCGAGCGGATGTCCATCACCTGCAGGCGCTCGTGGCTGCGCTGGAAAGGCGCGTAGAGCTCGCGCATCGCCTCGATCGCCTTGGGGTCGTCGGCGCCGATGACGATGCGGTCCGGCCGCATGAAGTCCTCGACCGCGGCGCCTTCCTTGAGGAATTCCGGATTCGACACCATGGCGAAGGCGTGCGTGGCGCCCCGTGCGGCCAGCGTGCGTGCCACTTCGGCGCGCACCTTGTCCGCCGTTCCCACCGGCACGGTGGACTTGTCGACGATGATCCGCGGGCCGTCCATGTGCTGGGCGACGGCGCGTCCGGCCGCGAGGACGTACTGCAGGTCCGCGGATCCGTCCTCCCCCGGGGGCGTGCCGACGGCGATCATCTGCACGTAGCCGTAGCGCGCACCCTCGGCCGGGTCGGTGGTGAAGCGCAGCCGCCCGGCCTCGACGTTGGCGCGCACGATCTCGCGCAGGCCCGGCTCGAAGATCGGGATCTCGCCGCCGCGCAGCATGGCGATCTTGCGCTCGTCGAGATCCAGGCAAAGCACGTGGTTGCCGACGTCGGCAAGGCACGCTCCGGTCACCAGGCCGACGTAGCCGGTGCCGACGATGCTGACTTTCATGGCGCTGCTTTCTCGCGTTCGATGGAACGCGCGATGGACTCGAGAGTGGCCGCCGGATCGGCAGCCTGCGTCACCGGGCGCCCGATCACCAGGTAGTGCGCACCGCGGCGCACGGCATCCTCCGGCGTCACGACGCGCGACTGGTCGCCTTTCGCATCGCCCGGCAGGCGGATGCCCGGCGTGACCGTGACGAAATCCGCGCCGATGGCGCGGCGCAGCAGCTGCGGCCTCCTCGGCCGAACAGACGACGCCGTCGAGGCCGGCATCGGCAGCCAGGCGTGCAAGCCGCTCGACGTTTGCGGCGGCGCTGCCGGCGTAGCCGATGGCCGCCAGGTCGGCGTCGGACAGGCTGGTGAGCACGGTGACACCGATGAGGAGCGGCGGCCTCGCAACCGTGGCCACGGCCTCGCGCGCCGCGCGCATCATCGCCAGCCCGCCGCTCGCGTGGACGTTCAGCATCCACACGCCCAGCCCGGCGGCGGCCCGGCACGCTCCCGCCACGGTGTTCGGTATGTCGTGGAACTTGAGGTCGAGGAACACCTCGAGGCCGCGCTGCTGCAACTGCTCGACAACGGCGGGACCGGCCGCCACGAACAGCTCCTTGCCGACCTTGACGCGGCAGAGCGCCGGGTCGAGCCGTGCCGCCAGCGCGAGAGCGGGCGCGGCTGCGGGGAAGTCCAGCGCGACGATGATGCGCTTACTGTCCAATCTGCATCCTCGCGAGGTGACGGCCGGCGGTTTCCAGCTCGGCCGTGCGGCGCGGCGGGAAGGTCTCCCAGCCGCCGCAGGCGGGGCACTGCCAGTAGAACTGCCGGGCCTTGAAGCCGCATTGCGAGCACAGGTAGACGGAAAGCGCCTGCGCATGCGAATGCACCAGCGACTTCATGAGCTGCAGGTCCTGGCGGCGCTCCGGCGGCGCGCGCAGCAGCTCGGCGTCGATCAGGCGGTCCAGGCCGACCAGGGTGGGATTGCGCCGCACCTCCTCGCGCACCAGGCGCCAGGCGGCTTCGTCGCCCTCGTGCTCGGCGCTCGCCTGGTAGACGACGTTCAGGAGGTCGAGGCCCGGGTAGCGGTTCTGCAGCCCGCGCACCAGCGTCAGGCCCTCGCCCGGGCGGCCGAGCGCCTTGTAGCTCTCGACCATGCCATCGGCCGCGAGGCCGAGATAGGAGGCGTCCTGCATCTCGATCGCCTTCCACGCGGCGATGGCATCCTCGTGGCGGCCTTCGCGGGCGAGCCACTCGCCGCGCAGCAGGTTCGCGCGCACGCACTTCCGGTTGGCTTCCAGCGCGCGGTCGAGGAGCTCGAGCGCGCGCCCCTTCTCGCCGTGGATCTGCTGCGTGATCGCGAGCTCGCAATGGTAGTTGGCGATCTCCTTCTGGTAGTTCCTCTTGGCGCTCACCTCGAGCTTGCGGGCGGCGCCGATGGCCTTCTCCCAGTCCTTCTCCTGGATGTAGATGTCGAGAAGATGGCGGTGCACGTCGGCGGATGGATCGGCCTGCGCCATCGTCACCAGCACGCTCTCCGCGTGGTCGAGGAGGCCCGCCTTGAAGTAGTCCTGCGCGAGCTCGAAGGAGGCCTGGCGCCGCTCCTCCTCGGGCAGGTCCTCGCGGGCGATGAGGTCCTGGTGCATGCGGATCGCGCGATCGACCTCGCCGCGGCGCCGGAAGAGGCTCCCGAGCGCGAACTGCAGCTCGACGGTCTGCGGGTTTTCCTTGGCCACCTGCAGGAACGACTCGATCGCCTTGTCGGGCTGCTCGTTCAGGAGGAAGTTCAAGCCGCGGAAGTACGAGGACGGCATCTGCCGCGATTCCGACAGCAGGCTCTTCAGGTCGACGCGCGCCGCGATCCACCCCATGCCGAAGAAGACCGGCAGCGCGAGCAGCCACCAGAACTCAAATTCCATGGGAATCCGGGGTTTCCGCGGCGGTTGCGGAAACGGCGGCCGGGACCGCGGGCGGCACCGGCAAGACGGGTTTTGCCGCGGCCGACTTGCGCAGCCGCCCCACCTCGCGGCGCTGGCGCACCACGGTCGGCAGCCACGCGAGGAGGCCGATCACGACACCCCCGACGAAGGCGACGAGGACCACGAAGACGAGCGGCGCCTGCCAGGACTGCTCCGGCAGGCCGTGCAGGGTGACGACCTGGCTGTTGCGGACGGCAAACCAGACGAGCACCACCACGATCGCGATGCGGAAGATCCAGGCCAGTGCTTGCATGTCTTGATCCGGAAACGGGCGTTCTGGGCAAAAAAAAGCGGCGGGGCATATTTTACCCCGCCGCCTTCGCTTTCATCCCGGCCGCGGCCGGTCACTCATGGGAATCGACCCGCTCCCGCAATTCCTTGCCGGCCTTGAAGTGCGGCACGTACTTGCGCGGCACCTGCACCTTCTCGCCCGTCTTGGGATTGCGTCCCACCCGGGGCGGGCGGAAGTTCAGGCCGAAACTGCCGAAGCCGCGGATCTCGATGCGATTTCCCGATGCGAGGGTGTGCGCCATCGCATCGAGCATCGTCTTCACGGCGAGTTCCGCGTCCTTGGGTGCCAGCTGACTGTGCCGCGCGCTCAACAGTTCGATGAGCTGTGACTTGGTCATGGCGTGCGAGTCTCCCCCTTGCATCTTCTTGTGGCCTTTCTATTCCTTGCCGGCGCCGAGCTTCGCCTTGAGGAGCGCACCGAG
This sequence comes from uncultured beta proteobacterium, assembly GCA_963786635.1. Classification (GTDB taxonomy): domain Bacteria; phylum Pseudomonadota; class Gammaproteobacteria; order Burkholderiales; family Usitatibacteraceae; genus FEB-7. The sequence continues at coordinate 223,480 of CAWAZV010000003.1, forward strand.
GTTCGTGGTGCCCGCCGCGGCGTTGCTCTCGGAAGCCATCTTCTGCAGCGCGGCCGATTCCTCGGCGGCGTCCTTGGCCTTGATGGAAAGGTTGATCGAGCGGTTCTTGCGATCGATGTTCACGATCACCGCCTCGATCTCGTCGCCTTCCTTCAGGTGGGTGCGCACGTCCTCGACGCGGTCCCGCGAGATCTCGGAGGCGCGCAGGTACCCTTCCACGTCCTTCTCGAGCTCGATCACCGCGCCCTTGGACTCGATCGAGATGACCGTGCCCTTGACGATGTTGCCCTTGTCGTGGACGGTGACGTAGTTGCCGAACGGGTCGCCCTCGAGCTGCTTGATGCCGAGCGAGATGCGCTCGCGCTCGACGTCGATGGAGAGCACCATGGTCTCGACTTCCTCGCCCTTCTTCATCGCCTTCACGGCCTCTTCGCCGGCGGCGTTCCACGACAGGTCGGAGAGGTGCACCAGGCCGTCGATGTTGCCGGGCAGCCCGATGAACACGCCGAAGTCGGTGATGGACTTGATGAGCCCGCGCACCTTGTCGCCCTTCTTGTGGTTCATGGCGAACTCTTCCCACGGGTTCGGCATGCACTGCTTCATCCCGAGGGAGATGCGGCGACGGTCCTCGTCGATCTCGAGGATCATCACCTCGACCTCGTCGCCGAGCGACACGACCTTGGCCGGGTGGACGTTCTTGTTCGTCCAGTCCATCTCGGAGACGTGCACCAGGCCCTCGATGCCGCTCTCGATCTCGACGAACGCGCCGTAGTCGGTGATGTTGGTGACCTTGCCGAAGAGGCGCGTGCCCTGCGGGTAGCGGCGCGAGATGCCCATCCACGGGTCCTCGCCCAGCTGCTTCAGGCCCAGCGAGACGCGGTTCTTCTCGGCGTCGAACTTGAGGATCTTGGCGGTGACTTCGTCGCCCACGGCGAGCACCTCGGTGGGGTGCTTCACGCGGCGCCAGGCGAGGTCGGTGATGTGCAGGAGCCCGTCGATGCCGCCCAGGTCGACGAACGCGCCGTAGTCGGTGATGTTCTTGACGACACCCTTCACGATCGCGCCTTCCTTGAGCGTCTCGAGCAGCTGCTGGCGCTCCACGCCGGCGGTCTCCTCCATGACGGCGCGGCGCGAGACCACGACGTTGTTTCTCTTGCGGTCGAGCTTGATCACCTTGAATTCGAGTTCCTTGCCCTCGAACATGGAGGTGTCCTTCATCGGCCGCAGGTCGACCAGCGAGCCGGGCAGGAAGGCGCGGATGCCGTTCACCATGACGGTGAGGCCGCCCTTCACCTTGCCGGAGACCACGCCGGAGATGATCTTGCCGCCTTCGAGCGCCGCATCGAGCTCCGACCACGCGGCGAGCTTCTTCGCCTTTTCGCGCGAGAGCTTGGTGGCGCCGAAGCCGTCCTCGAGGGCCTCGATGGCCACGGAGACGAAATCGCCGGGCTTGACTTCGAGTTCGCCGCGGTCGTTCTTGAATTCTTCGGTGGAAATTGCGCTTTCGGACTTCAGTCCCGCGTTCACGATCACGACGTTCTGATCGACCGAGATGACCTCGGCGGTGATCACTTCGCCCGAGCGCATTTCCTGGCGCGTGAGGCTTTCCTCGAAGAGGGCGGCGAAGCTTTCCGGTGCGGGGGTGGGGGTGGGGATGGATTGGGACAACATGGAATGGAAACCTGTGCTTTCGTTCGGCAGGGCCTTGCAGCCTTGTCTGATTGAAAAAAGCCAACCGCGCCGATGACTCTACCCCGGCGCGGGCCCGAGCCCGACCGCGATGGAACACCTAAACGATTGACACCCTTGGGCTTTTGGCCCCGTCAGGGAGAAAAGGACCTATCCTGGCGCGCGCTCGCGGTACCACTCCAGCACCTGTTCGACCGCCTGGACGATCGTGAGATGGGTGGTATCGAGAAAAAGCGCGTCGGGATAATGCTTTAGCGGGGCCACGGGCCGCGTGCTGTCACGGGCGTCGCGCTCCTGCAGTTCCTCCACAACGTCCGGCATTTTCACATACATTCCCTTTTCCATCAACTGCTTATGGCGACGTTCCGCCCGGGTGGCGACGTCCGCGGTGAGGAATACCTTGAGGCTCGCGTCCGGGAAGACGACGGAGCCCATGTCGCGGCCGTCCGCCACCAGGCCCGGCGCCTCGCGAAACCCGTGCTGCCGTTCGAGGAGGGCCGCACGAACCGCGGGGCTGGCGGCCACGCGGGAGGTCGCTGCGCTCACTTCCTCGGTGCGCGCCGCTTCGGTCACGTCCTCGCCGCCCAGCCATAACCTCGCGTCGCGAAAGGCAATTTTCATTTCGCGCGCAGCCGCGGCCAGGGCCGCCTGGTCGTCAAGCGCCACGCTGGTCCGCAACGCCTGCAGCGTGGCCAGACGATAGAGGGCACCGCTGTCGAGGTAGCGGAAGCCCAGGTCGGCTGCGACTCGCTCGGCAACCGTGCCTTTCCCGGATGCGGAGGGGCCATCGATGGCGATCACCGGCACTTTATTGTTCAAGGCTATTATCCCGATAGAAACGATTGTATTGCTCTATTGCCGCGCCGTCCCCATCATGGGGTCCATGCAAATGCGGGAGCACCCCATGAAAAAGACCATTTCCTTCGCCCTCGTGCACATGAGCGTGGCCTTCGGCGTCGGCTATGCGATGACCGGCAGCCTCGCGGTAGGCGGCGCGCTCGCTCTCGTCGAGCCTCTCGTGAACACCGTCGCCTACTTCTTCCACGAGAAGGCGTGGGCGACTTTCGGCGCGCAAGGTCAGGCGACGACGCTCTTCCAGGCCGCGAAGAATGCCGGGAAAGTCTTCGAGACGCAGCCGGGATCGTTGATGCGGACCTGATCCGGCCCGAAGGCGGCCAGCGCGAAGCACATCGCCATGCGATGGTCGTCGTAGGTGTCGATCGCGACCACATGCGGGGCCGGTTTCCGGTCGGGAAAGCCCGCGGGCGGCGTGATGGCGAGGTAGTCCGCGCCCTCCTCCACAACGGCTCCGAACTTGCGCAGCTCGGTCGCCATGGCGGCCAGCCGGTCCGTCTCCTTGACGCGCCAGCTGGCGATGTTGCGCAGCCGGGAGGGACCGCTCGCGAAGAGCGCCAGCACGGCAGCGGTCATCGCCGCATCGGGTATGGCGTTGAGATCCGCGTCGAGCGGCCTGAGCGGCGGACGGCCCGCGACCTCGATCCAGTCGTCGGCCATCGTCACCTTGCCGCCCATGGCCTCGATCACCTCGGTGAAGCGCACGTCCCCCTGCAGGCTCGCGCGCCCGACGCCCTCGATGCGCAGCGGCCCGCCGCCGAGCAATCCGGCGGCGAGGAAATAGCTTGCCGATGAAGCGTCGCCTTCGACATCCACGCCGCCGGGCGAGCGATAGCGGGCGCCTGACGGGATGACGAACGCACTCCAGCCTTCGCGTTGGACGCGCACGCCGAATCGCTCCATCAAGGCGAGGGTCATCGCGACGTAGGGTTTCGAGATGAGTTCGCCGATCACTTCCACGCGCATGCCGCCGCCGGTGGCCCCCAGCGCAATGAGCAGCGCCGTCAGGAACTGGCTGGACACGGCGCCGCGCACGCGCACGACGTCGCCGCCGCCCGCCCGCCGCGGCGCGATGGCGAGCGGCGGATATCCCTCGTTGCCGCCATAGTCGACCTGCGCGCCGGCCTGGCGCAGGGCATCGACCAGGTCGCCGATCGGCCGCTCGTGCATGCGCGCAACGCCCTCGAGCCGGTAATTGCCGTCGCCCAGCGCGAGGGCTGCGGCGAGCGGCCGGAATGCCGTCCCGGCATTGCCGAGAAAAAGTGCGGCTGCCTTGACCGGAAAGATGCCGCGCACGCCGTCCACCTGCCAGTCGCCCGCGGCGGCGCCGGGATTCACGTCGACGCCGAGCGTGCGCAAGGCCTCGATCATCACGCGCGTGTCGTCGGAGTCGAGCAGCCCGCGCACCTGCGTGCGACCCTCGGCCAGGGCAGCCAGCAGCAGCGTGCGGTTGGAGATGCTCTTCGAGCCGGGAATGCGCACCGTGCCCGCAGCACGGCTCGCATGGGCGAGATCGAGGTAGTTCATGTCAGCCACCGGCTCGTTCCTCGACCACGAGTCATTCGTCGGAGTTGCTGCGCTTGGCTCCCGACCAGGCACGGCGCGCGTTGCGCGCCTCGGTCATGAGCCGCTGCAGGCCGGGTCCGTCGCCGTTGGCCACCAGCTCGCGGAAGACCGCCACGCGGGCCGCAGTAGCGGTCCAGTCTCCTCGAGAAGGGCTTCGCGGTTGGCAAGCGCAATGTCGCGCCACATCTCCGGCGAACTCGCGGCGATGCGCGTGAAGTCGCGGAAGCCGCCGGCCGCGAAGCCGAGGAGTTCCGCCGAGTCCGGCCGCGACACGATCTCGGAGACGAGCGCGAAGGCGAGGAGGTGCGGCAGGTGGCTCACCGAGGCGAAGATGCGGTCGTGCGCCGCAGCGGGCATCGTGCTCACGCGCGCTCCGCAGGCCTCCCAGCAGCGCGCGCACGAGTTCGATCGCCTCGGGAGAGGTCTCCGCCTCGGGCGTGAGGACCACGCGCGCGCCGCGGAAGAGATCCGGCGTCGAGGACTCGACCCCGCTCGACTCGCGCCCCGCGATCGGGTGTCCCGGGACGAAGCGCGCCACCCGGTCGCGCAGCTCGTGCGCGGCCGTGCGCACCACATCGGCCTTGGTGCTTCCCGCATCGGTGACCACGGTGGCGGGGCCGAGCCCGAGCGAGACGTCGTGCAGGACGGAGCCGATCGCCCGGACCGGAACCGAGACGAAGACCAGGTCCGCGCCGGCTGCCGCCTCGGAAGCGGATTCCGCCGCCGTGTCGATGACGCCGAGCGCCGCGGCCCGCTCGAGCGCGCTGCCATCGCGATCGACGCCGACGATCCGCGCGGCCGCCCCCGCCCGGCGCATCGCGGCGGCAAAGGAACCGCCGATGAGTCCGACACCGATCACCGCGATCGTCTTCAGGCGTCGCACACTTGCCTCATTTCGTTCCGTTCCCCGGCTAGGCGCCCGTGAGCGCGCGCGCGAGGCTTTCGAGAAAGCGCTCGTTCTGGTCCCGGGTTCCCACCGTCACGCGCAGGTGCTCCGGCATGCCGTAGCCGGCGATGGGCCGGACGATGACCCCTTGCCGCAGGAGGGAGCCGTAGACGCGGGCGGCATCGCCCACCCGCACCGCGATGAAGTTGCCCGCGGAAGGAATGTACTCGAGGCCCAGCCGCGCGAAACCTTCCTGCAGCTGAACGAGCCCCGCCGCGTTGACGCGCCTCGACTCGGCAATGAAGGCATCGTCGCCGAGCGCCGCGCAGGCCGCGACCATGGCGAGGTGGTTCACGTTGAACGGCTGCCGGACGCGGTTCATGAGCTCCGCCACTTCCGGGTGCGCAAGTCCGAAGCCGACGCGCAGTCCCGCCAGGCCATAAGCCTTGGAAAGCGTGCGCGAAATGACCAGGTTGGGAAACTGCGCGATCCAGCCCGCCGTGGGTGACTGCCGTTCGGGAGGCAGGTATTCGCCATAGGCCTCGTCCAGCACCACCAGTACATGGGCCGGCACGCGCGCGAGGAACGCCCGGATGGCGTCCCAGGCGAGGAACGTCCCGGTGGGGTTGTTGGGATTGGCCAGGAAGACGATCTTCGTGTCGGGCCGGATCGCGGCCGCCATCGCCTCGAGGTCGTGCCCGTAATCGCGCGCCGGCACCTCGATGTGCGTGGCCCCGATGGCCTGCACGGCGAGCGCATAGACCATGAAGGCATGGCGGGAATACACCGCCGAATCGGCAGGCGTCAGGAAGGCGCGCGCCACCAGTTCCAGCACGTCGTTCGAGCCGTTGCCGAGCACGATGTTCCCGGTGCGCACGTCGAGCTTCGCCGCGATCGCGGCCTTCAGGTCGTGGCCGCTGCCGTCGGGATACCACGCCAGGTCGCCCAGCGCGCCGCGCAGCGCCGCGATGGCCTTCGGCGAGGAACCCAGCGGGTTCTCGTTGGAGGCGAGCTTCAGGATCGCGGATTCCGGCAGGCCGAGCTCCCGGGCGGTTTCCGCAACGGGCTTGCCGGGGACGTAGGGCGCGATCGCCCGGATGTGCGCGGGTGCCAGGTCCTTCGGGCTCATGGAGTCACAGGACGGCCACGGGATAGGAACCGAGCACCTTGAGGTAGCCGGCGATGCGGCCCACCTCCTCCAGTGCGGCGGCGACGTTCGCGTCGTCCCGGTGGCCCTCGATGTCGACGAAGAAGAGGTATTCCCAGAGCGCGACCTTCGACGGCCGCGACTCGAACCGGGTCATGGAGACGCCGCGCGTGGCGAACGGCGTGAGCATCTCGTAGACGGCTCCGGCGCGGTTGCGCGCCGAGAGCACGAGGGAAGTGCGGTCGCGACCGGAGGGCTTCGGCTCGTAGTCGCCGAGGATCAGGAAGCGCGTGGTGTTGTTGGGCTCGTCCTCGATGTTGGAGGCGAGGATGGCGAGCTCGTAGTGCTCCGCCGCGCGGTCGCCGGCCACGGCCGCGGTTCCCGGCTCCTCCGCCGCACGGCGCGCCGCCTCCGCGTTGCTCGCCACCGCGATGCGCTCCGCCTTGGGCACGTTGCTGTTCAACCACTCGTGGCATTGCGCGAGCGACTGGCTGTGCGAAAAGATGCGGCCTATGGACTCCAGCCCGGTGCCGGCGTTCCTGGTCATGAGGTGATGGTGGATGCGGATGAGCACCTCGCCGCACGCCTTGGCGGGCGTCTGCGGCATGAGGTCGAGCGAGCGCCCGACCGCGCCTTCCGTCGAGTTCTCCACCGGAACCACGCCGAAGTCCGCGGCACCGGACTCGACGGCGCGATAGACCTCGTCGATCGACGGCTGCGGCGTCGTGACGGCCGCGTGACCGAAGTGCTTCATGGCCGCGCTCTCGCTGAACGTGCCCTGCGGCCCGAGGTAGGCCACGGTGATGGGGCGCTCGAGCGCGAGGCAGGCCGACATGATCTCGCGGAAGAGGACCGCGACGGTCTCGTCGGCGAGCGGACCGGGATTCGTCTCCTTGATGCGCCGCAGGACCTGCGCCTCGCGCTCGGGGCGGTAGGCCTGCCCGACCTTGAGCGTGCCGATCTCGCGCGCCAGCCGGGCGCGCTTGTTGAGGAGCTCCAGGATTTCGTCGTTCACGCGGTCGATCTGGCCGCGCAGCCGGTCGAGCTCGTCCGTCACGCGTCGGGCTCCGGCAGGGGAAGGACGAGGCGCACCGACAGCACGCCGGCGATGCGGGAGAGCTCCTCCAGCACCGGCTCGGCGACCGGGCTGTCGAGGTCCACCAGGGTGTAGGCCATCTCCCCCTTCGACTTGTTCGCCATGTTGTGGATGTTGAGGCCGTTTCGCGCCATCGTAGTCGAAATCATCCCCAGCATGTTGGGCACGTTGGCGTTCGCGATGGCCACGCGATGCGGCGATTCGCGCGGCATCTCCACCGCCGGAAAGTTGACCGCGTTGCGCACCGCGCCCTCCTCGAGGAAGTCGCGCAGCTGGTCGATCACCATCGTCGCGCTGGCCTCCTCCGCCTCTTCCGTCGAGGCGCCCAGGTGCGGCAGCGCGACAATGCCCGCGATCCCCGCATAGCGCGGGCTCGGGAAGTCGCAGACGTAGGACTTGAGCCTGCCACCGGACACCGCGCCGGCCACCGCCTCCTCGTCGACGATGGCGGCGCGCGAGAAGTTGAGCAGCACCGCACCGGGGCCCAGCAGCGCGAGGCGTCGCGCGTCCACCAGGTGGCGCGTCGCCTCCAGGAGCGGCACGTGCAGGGTCACGAAATCGGCGGCGGAGAAAAGGTCGTCGACGGACCCCACCACCCGCACGGGGGCGGGAAGGCGGGCGAGCGATTCCGTGGTGGCCTGCGGGTCGTAGCCGATCACGCGCAGGCCGAGCTTCAGCGCCGCATCGGCGACGAGCCCGCCGATGGCGCCCAGCCCGACCACGCCCAGGGTCTTGCCGTGCAGTTCTATGCCGGCGTACTTCTTTTTGCCGTCCTCCACGCGGCGTTCGAAATCCGCGCCGGGGGTCAGCGCACGCACGCCGTCGATCGCCGCCACGAGGTTGCGCGCCGCGAGGAAGATCGAGGCGATGACGAGTTCCTTCACTGCGTTGGCGTTGGCACCGGGTGCGTTGAACACCGGGATGCCGCGCCGGCTCATTTCCGCCACCGGAATGTTGTTCACGCCGGCGCCGGCGCGCGCGATCGCCTTGACGGTGGCCGGGACCTGCGCGACCGCCAGCGCGTGCGAGCGCAGCAGGATCGCGTCGGGCTCCGCCAGCGCCGGCTCGACACGGTAGGCCTGCGGCGGGAAGCGGCGCAGGCCGCGCGGGGAGATCGCGTTGTAGGTGGCGATGCGGAACGGCTCGTTCATCGGATGCTGTCGGCTCGTTCCTCGACCATCAGCCGTTGCGGCGCGCGAAATCCTTGAGGAAATCGACCAGTGCGGCCACGCCCTCGATCGGCATCGCGTTGTAGATCGAGGCGCGCATGCCGCCCACCGAACGGTGTCCCTTGAGCTGCGACAGCCCGCGCGCCTCGGCTTCCGCCAGGAAGCGCGCGTCGAGGGAGTCGTCCTTCAGGCGGAAGGGCACGTTCATGCGCGAGCGGTCCTCCTTCGCCACGGGATTGGCGTAGAAGTCCTGGCTGTCGAGGTAGTCGTAGAGGAGCGACGCCTTGGCGACGTTCTCGCGCTCCATCACCGCGAGCCCGCCCCTGGCGAGGAGCCACTTGAACGTGAGTCCCGCGAGGTAGACGGAAAAGGTGGGCGGCGTGTTGAGCATCGAGTCCGCATCCGCCTGCAGCTTGAAGTCGAGGACGTTCGGGGTGTCGGGCATCGCCTGCCCGATGAGGTCCTCGCGCACGATGACGATCACCAGGCCGGCGGGCCCGATGTTCTTCTGCGCCCCGGCGTAGATCAGTCCGTAGCGCGCCACGTCCACGGGCTTCGACAGGATGTGCGAGGACATGTCGGAGACGAGCGGCACGTCGCCGGTGTCCGGAGTCCAGTGGTACTCGACGCCGCCGATGGTCTCGTTGGTGCAGACGTGCACGTAGGCGGCCTCCGGCGAGAGCTTCCACGATGCCTGCTTCGGCACGCAGGTGAAGTTGCGGTCCTCCGCGCTCGCAGCCAGGTTCGGCCGGCAATACTTCTTCGCCTCCGCGAACGCCTTCTTCGACCACTCGCCCGTGGTGACGAAATCGGCACTCGCCTTGCCGCGCAGCAGGTTCATGGGCACGGCGGCGAACTGCGCCGAGGCTCCTCCCTGCAGGAACAGCACCTTGTAGTTGGCGGGTATGGCGAGAAGCGTGCGCAGGTCCGCCTCGGCCGCCGCGGCGAGTGCGACGAACTCCTTGCCGCGGTGGCTCATCTCCATCACCGACATGCCCATGCCGTGCCAGTCGATGAGCTCCGCCCTGGCCTGCTCCAGCACCGCGGGGACCAGCATCGCCGGACCCGAACCGAAATTCCATACGTGCATCGCTCTAGCTCCTTCGCTCGCGGCGAACCGCCCGCCGTGCCGGTGGCCGCTCAGGCCGGCGCCGCGCCGCCCTCGGCCCCGTTGCCGTTGCCGTTGCCGTTCTCCTCGTCGTCGCGGTCCACGACCGTCTGCAGGCCGGAGAGCTTCTCGCCGTCGTCCAGGTTGATGAGCGTCACCCCCTGGGTGGAACGGCCCATCTCGCGGATCTCCGACACGCGGGTGCGGATCAGGACGCCGCCGGAGGTGATGAGCATGATCTCGTCCTCCTTCGAGACCAGCGTCGCCGCGACGACCTTGCCGTTGCGCTCGGACGTCTGGATCGCGATCATGCCCAGCGTGCCGCGGCCGTGGCGCGTGTACTCCGCGATGGAGGTGCGCTTGCCGTAGCCGTTCTCGGTGGCGGTGAGGACGCTCTGCTCCTCGGTTTCGGCCACCAGCAGCGCGATCACCTTGCCGCCCTTGGCGAGGTTCATCCCGCGCACGCCCCGGGCGCCGCGGCCCATCGGACGCACGTCGTTCTCGTCGAAGCGCACCGCCTTGCCCTCGTCGGAGAAGAGCATGACGTCGTGGTGCCCGTCCGTGAGCGCGACTCCGATGAGATGGTCCCCCTCGTCGAGGTCCACGGCGATGATGCCGGAGCCGCGCGGGCGGGAGTACTCGGAAAGCGTCGTCTTCTTGACCACCCCCTGCTGCGTCGCAAAGAAGATGTAGCGGTCCTCGACGAATTCGCGCACGGGCAGGATGGCGTTGATGCGCTCGTCCTGGTCCATCTTGAGCAGGTTCACGATCGGCTTGCCGCGGCTGCCGCGGCTGCCCAGCGGCACCTCGTAGACCTTGATCCAGTAGACCTTGCCCTTGTTGGAGAAGCACAGGATGTAGTCGTGCGTGTTGGCGATGAAGAGCTTCTCGATGAAGTCGTCTTCCTTCGTCGTCGTGGCCTGCTTGCCGCGGCCGCCGCGCTTCTGCGCCCGGTACTCGTCGAGCTTCTGGCTCTTCACGTAGCCGGCATGCGAAAGCGTGACCACCACGTCCTCGGGGGCGATCAGGTCCTCCATCGAGAGGTCCACCCCGTTCACCACGATCTCGCTGCGCCGCGCGTCGCCGAACTCGCGGCGGATCTCCTTCAGCTCGTCGGCGATGATGGCGGTCACGCGCTCCGGCTTCGCCAGGATGTCGAGGAGGTCCTCGATGGCCGCGATCACCTCGCGGTACTCGGAGAGGATCTTGTCCTGCTCGAGGCCGGTGAGGCGCTGCAGCTGCATCTCGAGGATGCGCTGCGCCTGCACGTCCGAGAGGCGGTAGCCGTTCGCCGCCAGCCCGAAGTCCCGGGGCAGGTTCTCGGGCCGGAACTGGTCGGCCGAAGCGCGGGCGAGCATCTCCTCCACCAGCGAGGAGCGCCAGACGCGCGCCATGAGTTGCACCTTGGCCACCGGGGGTGTGGCCGCCGCCTTGATGATGGCGATGACCTCGTCCACGTTGGAAAGCGCGACGGCAAGGCCCTCGAGCACGTGCCCCCGCTCGCGCGCCTTGCGCAGGTCGAACACGGTGCGGCGCGTGACCACCTCGCGCCGGTGGCGCAGGAAGGCGTCGAGGAACTGCTTCAGGTTGAGCAGCTTCGGCTGGCCGTCGATGAGGGCGACCATGTTCATGCCGAACGTTTCCTGCATCTGCGTGAGCTTGTACAGGTTGTTCAGCACGATCTCGGCGACCTCGCCGCGCTTCAGCTCGATCACGAGCCGCATGCCCTTCTTGTCGCTCTCGTTGCGCAGGTCGGCGATGCCCTCGATCTTCTTGTCCTGCACCAGCTCGCTGATGCGCTTGAGCAGCTGGTCGCCGCCGACCTGGTAGGGGAGCTCGTCGACGATGATCGCCTGCTTGCCGGCCCGCTCCATGTCCTCGACGTGCGCCCGCGCCCGCATCACCACGCGCCCGCGCCCCGTGCGGTAGCCTTCCTTCACGTCGGCGGTGCCGTAGATGATGCCGGCCGTCGGGAAGTCGGGCGCCGGGACGATCGCGATCAGTTCCTCGATGTCGATGTCGGGCTTCGCCAGCACGGCGAGGCAGGCGTCCACGACCTCGTTCAGGTTGTGCGGCGGGATGTTGGTCGCCATGCCCACGGCGATGCCCGAGGAGCCGTTGACCAGCAGGTTCGGGAAGCGCGCCGGCAGGATCAGGGGCTCGTTTTCGCTGCCGTCGTAGTTGGGCCCGAAGTCGACGGTCTCCTTCTCGAGGTCGGCCAGGAGCTCGTGGGCGATCTTGGCCATGCGGATCTCGGTGTAGCGCATGGCCGCCGCGTTGTCGCCGTCCACCGAGCCGAAGTTGCCCTGCCCGTCCACCAGGGGGTAGCGCAGGCTGAAGTCCTGGGCCATCCGGACGATGGTGTCGTAGACCGCCGTATCGCCGTGCGGGTGGTACTTGCCGATCACGTCGCCGACGATGCGGGCGGACTTCTTGTAGGCCTTGTTCCAGTCGTTGGACAGCTCGTGCATGGCGAAAAGAACCCGCCGGTGCACGGGCTTCAGGCCGTCCCGGACGTCGGGAAGCGCCCGCCCCACGATCACGCTCATGGCGTAATCGAGGTAGGAGCGGCGCATCTCCTGCTCGATGCTGATCGGGTGGGTTTCTTTGGCGAACGGTTCCATGGGCGCGTAAGTCATTGCGGGTCACCCTCGCCTGCGGCAGGGAGGACGCTAACCGCTTGTTTTAATGGGATGTTTTGCGGGCGGACAAACTGAAATACTAGCACAATCCGGATCCCCTACGCTATAGGTCCGTGCGGCCCAAGGCAGTGTGGCGAATGCGCAACCCGGGGCGCCCGAATGTTGCGTAAACCGCACTGTCGGTTGTGGACCGGAGGCCCCTTTGTGTATGATTGCGAGAGTCGTTTCAGGCGCGAGCCTAGAAAAAATGCCTGGCATCAAAAAATCATCCAAATCTCTTGGGAGTTCCAAAATGAAGATTTCCTCGATTGCGAAGCTGCTTGTCGGTTCTGTTGCCGCCGCAGCTCTCGCTTCCGGCCCCGCGCTCGCTCAGACTGTTAATGTGGCGACGGATAGCCAAGGCGTCCCGGTTCGCGACTCCTCCGGCAACTGCGTCCTGAGCTCCGGCATTCCGCATCCGGATTGCCAGCCGAAGAAGGACGCGCCGGCTCCGAAGCCCTCCGCCCCCGCCGCTCCCGGCGCGCCGGCGAAGCCCGCCTCGCCGACCGCCCCGGCCGGCAAGCCGGCCCCGGCGTCGATGAAGCAGACGATCGTCATCCAGGCCGACGCGCTGTTCGACTTCGACAAGTCGGTCGTCCGTCCGGATGGCAAGAAGAGCATCGATGACGCGATGGCGAAGCTCGCCGGCGTCGACGTCGAAATGGTCATCGCGACCGGTCACACGGACAGCGTCGGCACCGATGCCTACAACCAGAAGCTCTCCGAGCGTCGCGCCGCGGCCGTGAAGGCGTACCTGGTTTCCAAGGGCATGCCGTCCTCGAAGATCACCACGATCGGCAAGGGCGAATCCCAGCCGGTGGCGACCAACAAGACGAAGGAAGGCCGCCAGAAGAACCGTCGCGTGGACATCGAGTTCAAGGGCGTCAAGAAGTAAGCTCTCCTGACCCGGCAGAAAACCCCGCCCCGGCGGGGTTTTTTGTTCGTGGAACGCCATGCAACAGGTCGATACCCTGATTCACGCCGCCTGGATCGCCCCGGTCGAACCGCCGGGGACGCTCCTTGCCGACCACTGCGTCGCCGTCCGGGACGGGCGCATCGTGGGGTTGTTGCCTTCGGGGGAGGCGGAATCGGCCTACGTGGCCGGAGACCGAGGTGCGGCTCCCCGCGCACCTCCTCATCCCGGGCCTGGTCAACCTGCACTGCCACGCGGCCATGTCGCTGCTGCGCGGACTCGCCGACGACCTGCCGCTCATGACCTGGCTGCAGGAGCACATCTGGCCGGCCGAAGCGAGGCACGTGAGCGACGAGTTCGTGCACGACGGGAGCCTCCTCGCCGCGGCGGAAATGCTGCGCGGCGGGATCACCTGCTTCAACGACATGTATTTCTTTCCCGAGGCGACGGCCCGCGCGGCGCTGCGGGCGGGCATCCGCGCGAGCCTCGGCGTGATCACGGTGGAGTTTCCCAGCGCCTATGCCACGGATGCGGCGAGCTACCTGCACAAGGGACTCGCCACGCGCGACGCCTACCAGGGCGAGGAACTGCTCTCCTTCTGCCTGGCCCCGCATGCCCCGTACACCGTCAGCGACGACACCTTGAGGCGCATCGCCACGATCGCCGAGGAGATCGACGCGCCGATACACACCCACCTGCACGAGACCACGGACGAGATCGCGCAGGGCCTCGCGCGCAACGGCGTGCGCCCCCTCGAGCGGCTGCGACGGCTGGGCATCGTCGGGCCGCGGCTCATCGCGGTGCACGCGATCCACCTGGACGAAGCGGAGATCGACCTCCTGGCGCGCGAGGGCGCGTCGATCGCGCACTGCCCCAGTTCGAACCTGAAGCTCGCGAATGGCATCGCGCCGGCGGCAACCTTCCGCGCGAAGGGCATCACGATGGGCCTCGGCACCGATGGGGCGGCGAGCAACAACCGGCTCGACCTGCTGGGCGAGATGCGCACGGCATCGCTGCTGGCCAAGGGAGCCAGCGGCAACGCCCGCGCGCTGCGGCGCGCACGAGGTCCTGCGCATCGCCACGCTGGAAGGCGCGCGCGCCCTCGGCCTGGAGCGGGAGATCGGCTCGATCGTGCCCGGCAAGCAGGCGGATCTCGCCGCGGTGGAACTTTCGTCCCTGGAAACGCTCCCTTGTTTCGATCCCGTGTCGGACCTGCTCTACTCCGCCGGGCGCGAACACGTGACCCACGTCTGGGTGGCGGGCGTTGCCTGCCTCGCCGACCGGCAACTCACCCGCCTGGATGCGGAAGACATCCGGGCAAAGGCCGCCTGGTGGCGACAGAAGATACGGAACGGCGAATGACGACCGAAACGCAGCAACGCGCAGCGGGCAACTTCGATGCGGGTGAACTCGCCAAGTTCGGCGCCCTCGCCCACCAGTGGTGGGATCCCGAGAGCGACATGTTCGGCCCCTTGCACCGCATGAACCCGCTGCGCCTGGCGCACATCGACCGCCTCGTCGGCGGACTCGCCGGCAAGCGCGCCATCGACGTGGGCTGCGGCGGCGGCATCCTCGCCGAGTCGATGGCGGTCAAGGGCGCCCGGGTGACGGGCATCGATCTCGGGGAGAAGGCCCTCAAGGTCGCGATGCTGCATCGCCTCGAAAGCGGCGTGGAGGTCGACTACCGGCACGTATCGGCGGAGGATGCCGCGCAGGCCGAACCCGGCGACCTACGACGTGGTGACGTGCATGGAGATGCTCGAGCACGTGCCCGACCCCGCCAGCACGGTGCGCGCCTGCGCCAGCGCTCGCGAAGCCCGGCGGGTGGCTCTTCTTCGCCACGATCAACCGCAATGCGAAGTCCTTCCTCTTCGCGATCGTCGGCGCCGAGTACGTGCTGCGCCTCCTCCCGCGGGGAACGCACGAGTACGCCAGGTTCGTCACGCCATCGGAACTTGCCGCCTACTGCCGCAGCGCCGGGCTCTCGATGGCCGATCTCACCGGCATGACCTTCAATCCGTTCACCAAGGTCTTCACGCTGGGACGGGATGTCGACGTGAACTACATCCTGGCCGCCCGCAAATGACGGGGACAGGTTGCTCGCTCGCAAAGACCGTGACTGATCGTTCATGATGGCCTCGATTGACGTGCAACCTGTCCCCAACATCAACGCCGTCCTCTTCGACCTCGACGGGACGCTGGCGGACACGGCGCCCGACATGGCCCGCACGGTGAACGCCATGCGCCAGGCGCGTGACCTTGCCCCCGTCGCGCTCGCACAGGTGCGCCCCTATGTATCGCAGGGCGCGCGCGGGATGATCGGCGCCGCATTCGGCGTGCGCCCCGAGGATGCCGGGTTCGCCGCCATGCGCGAGGAGTTCCTCGCCATCTACGGGCAGAACCTCTGCGTGGACACGCGCCTCTTTCCGGAAATGCCGGAACTCCTCGATCGCCTGGAGTCCAGCGGCCTGGCCTGGGGCGTGGTCACCAACAAGTTCGAACGCTTCGCGAAGGGCGTGATGGATGGCCTCGGTCTCGGCACACGCAGCGCGGTGCTGGTGGGAGGCGATACCTGCGAGCGCGCCAAGCCGTTCCCGGATCCGCTGCTGCATGCGGCCGGGCGCCTCGGGCTCCAGCCGAACACCGTTCTCTACGTCGGCGACGACGAGCGCGACGTGCAGGCAGCGCGAGCCGCCGGGATGCCCGTCCTGGCAGCCGGGTACGGCTACCTCGGCGACGGACCGCATCCGTCGCGCTGGGGGGCCGACGGCGTGGTGGATTCACCGGCCGGAATTGCGCGCTGGGCCGGCCTGTAGGCGATGCCGCGCTTGAAGCGCGGGCCGTTCGTCCCAACTTGCTCTGCAGGCCCCGTTGAGGGGCCGTGTAGAATTGTCCACTGCAGTACCCCGATTTCCGGGGGCGACTTGGTTTCGACAGGTGCAATGAAGCAGGCAGGGCATGCCGAGCGCCAACGCCTCGTAAAACCGCTGGAATCGCAAATTTAACTGCGAACGACGAAACGTACGCCCTAGCCGCTTAATACCGGCTAGCTCCGCACCAGTTTTTCCATGGGTTGGGCCAGTTCACCGGCAGCGGAGTCATAAACATGGAATCGGAATTCATCGCGTCACTTGGTGAAGACCTAAACCAATAGGTGGCTCGTGGGGAAGGCCGGGAGCTGGTTCGCGGCCCACCTGCTAAAGCAGAACAACCGGCTACGCATGTAGAACTGTTTGTGGATGGGCATTTGGACGCGGGTTCGATTCCCGCCGCCTCCACCAGGAAGAAAAAGGGGCCAGTCGCGAGACTGGCCCCTTTGTCTTCAGCAAGGCAGGGCTCGCAATCCACGCCTCAGCCGCGCCGGTCGCGATCCCGATCGTCATCCCGATCGTCATCCCGGTCGCGATCCCGGTCGCGATCCCGGTCGCGGCCGTTGCGATCGGCATCGCGCTCGCAATCTCCCCGATCGCGGTAACAACCGTAGCCCCTCCAGCGATCACTCCTGCAATCGTCCCGCGACTTCGGAAGCGACTCGACGTAGCTCACGCAATCCGTCTGATTGCGGAACTCGCCGTAGCGCCGCCAGCCGTCGTCCTTGCACTCGTCCTTCGTCTTCGGCATTCCTGCTGGCTGATTCCCGCCGTGCGTGGCGACGTAGCTCACGCAATCGCCCTGGTTCCTGAAGACGCCATAGCGCCGCCAGCCGTCCTTCTTGCAGTCGTCCACGGATTTCGGCATCGAACTCTGTTGCGGCGGCACGACGTTGAGACTGACCGCCGCTGTTGCCGCACCCCAGGCGTTGGAGGCGCTGGATGGTAAAGGTGGCAGTCCCGGCCGTGGTCGGCGTGCCGCTCAGCACGCCGGCCGTCGAAAGCGAGAGCCCGGCGGGCAATGCACCAGCCGAGACGCTCCAGGTGATGGGCTGCGTACCCTGGGCCGTGAAGGTGCGCGTGTAGGCGACGCCCACCACGGCATCGGTGAGTGCTGCCGATGGCGCTGATGACGGGCGGCGCCGCAACCACCCTGAGGCTGGCCGCTGCAGTCGCAGCCCCCCCGGCGTTGGAGGCGCGGAGGTGAAGGTGGCGGTCCCGGCCGTGGTCGGCGTGCCGCTGAGCACGCCCTCTGACGAAAGCGAGAGCCCGGCGGGCAATGCACCAGCCGATACGCTCCAGGTGATGGGCTGCGTGCCCTGGGCGGTGAAGGTGCGCGAGTAGGCCGTCGCCCACTACGGCATCAGGCAGGGTGCCGATCGCGTTGATGACGGGCGGCGCAATCACCTTGAGATTGACCACGGCGGTTGCTTCCCCCCCCGAGTTGTACGCGCGGATGGTGAAGGTGGCAGTCCCCTCCTGGTCGGCGTGCCGGTGAGTACGCCGCCTTGCGAAAGCGAGAGCCCGGCAGGCAAACTGCCGGCCGCGATGTCCCAGCGAATGGGAGGCGTGCCCGTGGGCCGAGAAGTTGCGCGTATACCGTACGCCGACCACGGCATCGGCCACGGCGCCGATGGGGTCGAGGACTGGCGGTGGCGGCACCACATCTGAGACTCACCACTACCGTTGCCACCCCTGCCGGGTTGGTGGCACGGACGGTGAACGTGTTGCCATCCCGATCGTCGTTGGCGTGCCGGAGAGCAGTCCGGTCGGGGAAAGCGTCAGCCCTGCCGGCAAGGCGCCGCCCGCGATGTCCCAGGTGATCGTCGGATCACCGGTGGCCGAGAAGTGATACGAGTAGAACACGCCGACGCCGGCATCGGGCAGTGCACCGACGGGGTCGATGTCCGGGGGCAGCGGCGGCGTTGACCCGGCGCCCGCCAGGACGGACACGAAGTCGATGAGCACGCCACCGCAAGTTCCGGTCACCAGGCCCTGGTCGCTCTGGAACGCAATCAGCGTTGTCGTCGCCGGAGCCGGTGCCCCGACGAATGTCGAGGCTTCCCGCTTCCCAGTCGGTGGGGTCGGTGCCTGTCTTGGCCGGAACGAAGGACACGCGAGACTTGCTCCCGCCGTCACGGTGGCCGAGACTCCCGGCATGCTGCACGATCCCGTGGCGCGCGTACCGGAACGACAAGCGTGTACGTCGCCCCCGGCGTCGTCGTGACATCCTGCTCGATCCTTCCCGCTCCGCCCCCGATCAGGTCGATCGAGTAGTCTCCATTCGGCGCAATGGGCCAGGGTTCGAGCAGGTTGCCGCTGGCGGCATACCAGTTCACGCCCGCACCCGTCTGGCGCCAGCCGGGAATCGTCTGGCCCCACTCGGAGCGCCGGAGCGGGTCGCAGACGACTGCTCTGCCCAGCCGACGTTGTACCACCAGCGGCCGCAGATGTTGTCGCCGGGGTACCCGGGGTCCTCGAAGCTTCCGTTCTGCACCAGGTTCACGCCTTGCGCGAGGGCAGCCTGGCCCATCGCCAGCGAGAAGAGTGCCGCAATCGCGAGACCTCCAGTACTTCCATCGAGTTCGATTTCATTTTTCATCCCCATTCAGCCCTGCCTCGTGGGCGAGCCGAAGTCTTGCCAGCACGTTTTCGGATCCCTGCCGAACTTCCGCAGGCCATCACTGCGCCTTTGGCGGCGCCAGTGATCCGTATGATGCTCCAATTATATCGACCCGGGCGCGGGCAAGGCGTTCCGATGGACCGCGCGAAGGCTCGCCGGCGCATTACAGATGAAAGATTGCCGTCCCGGCCGCATCCCCCGGGCCGGCCGCGCGACCTCCCCCTACTGGATGACCGTGGTGGGATCTCCCAGCAGGACCCAGGTGCGCCGCACGTCGATGTCGGTGGATGGCGGCCTTGGCGGCCGCCGGCGGCCTCGCCGAAGGTCTTCCTCGGCGTGGCATAGAGCGCGCTCACCATCGCCTGGTTCATGGTGCCCTGCGGATCGGGCTCGGTAAGCCCCGACGAAGCCCACACCGCTACCGCCCCGCCGTTGGGCGCATTGAGCAGCGCCTTGCCCAGCGCCGTGGTGTACACGTCGTGGAAGTAGCCGTTCAGGCAGGTCATCGTGAGGACCACGGGCGACATGGCGCCGTTGGCGAGGCCCAGCGCCGCCGCCGAGTCGAACAGGCTGCCCGCCCAGACCTCGGTCGAGCCGTGCCCCAGGAAGTTGACCAGCGCCTGGCCCGCGTTGATGGCAGCCACCAGGTTGCCGGCCGGGTTCGGGTCCGTCGCCTGGACGAGGTTCGTCGCGACTGATCGTCGCCCGGCAGCGCGGACTGCACCACCGCCGACTGGGCCACGAAGTCGTCCGTGGCGTTCTTGTTGCTGGCCGCTGACGAGCAGCGCCCGCGTCGTCCAGGGCGCCAGTGGCGGCCTGGTTGTAGGTCACCGTCCGGTTCACCATGCAGGGTGGCCGCGGCCGCCGTCTCCGCCGGCAGGCGCCCGATCGCCATGTCCGGGATGCCGTCGTCGTCGAAATCGACGAACCAGTCGTCGGATGCCGTCTCCATCTGCTGCGGTGTCGACCAGCTTCACCGGCACCAGGTCCGGCACGTTGGTGGCGAGGTAGTTGCGCGGGTCGAAGGTGCCATTGCCCAGCAGCAGGACGAAGCGCGGCTTCGTCGTCCAGTTCGCCTTCGCGTTGGCCAGGAACGCCTTCAGCGCATGCGGGCTCTTCACGCCGAAGTTGAATTCGTCGTACAGGTCCTGGACATCGATCACCGCCGACCTGCAGCCCCTGCGACTGGCGCAGCGTGCGCGAGCGGCGCCGCGGCTCGCGAGCAGGCTCTTGTGGCCCAGGATCACGAAGTCGTAGCCGGCCTGCGCCGCATTCCAGGAGGACGGCGCGTTGGCCGTGATGGTGGGCGTCATCGGACCTGGCGAGCTGCCCACCGCGCAGCAGCGTGCGCGTGCCGCTGCCCGCGGCCGGAACGACGGTCCAGTGCGTAGTTCGCCAGCGCTCCCGCTCATCTGCCCCTGCACGCAGCGAAGGATTGGCCGGGTCGGTCACGTCGATGGCCGTGACCGAGGAACTGCCGAAGCCGTCGATCCGGATGGCCGCTCCGGCCTGCGCCGTCAAGCGCAGCACGTCGCCTTCGGCCGTGTAGCTGTGCGGGTAGGTGAGCAGCACCTCGTCCACGACGCTCACGTCGTCCGCATTGGCCGCCGTCAGCGTGAGCGTGTTCGCCCCCTCGTTGACCGCCGGCACCGTGAAGCTCGCCACCACCGTGCCCTGCCAGCTCAGGTTGGCGTTGCCCAGCACCGTGCCGTTGAACGCAACCGTCACCGTGTGCGCCCCGTCGGTGAGCCCCTGCAGCTTCACCTGCAGGTTCGCCGCTCCGCCCGAGGCGTCCAGGCGATTGACCGTCAACGCCAGGCTCACCGGCACGTTCGTTCACCACCGGCCCGAAGTAGTTGTTGCCGTCGCCGTTGGTGAGCGCCGGGAAGTACAGCTCGCGCGGTTTCCACGCCGCGGTCGCGGGGAAGCTCGCCGCACCCGCCGCGCCCCTGCGAGGCGCCGCTCGACGTTCATGCGCCGGCCGTTGCCGGGTCCCGCCACCAGCCAGTACGCCTGCGTGTCCGACCAGGTGCTGTCGATCCCCGTGCCGTAGAAGTAGAGCGCGTCCTGCGCGCCGAACTGGTTCTTCACCGCGCTCTGCACGTGGATCGGCTGCTCGACCCCGTTCAGGTACAGCTGCAGGGTGCGCGGATCCACGCCCGCGCTGATCCCGGCAGCCACCAGCTGCGGCTGCGTCACCCGGTACCAGCCCTCGGCCTTCACGCCCAGGCGCACCGCCGCACCCGCGGCCAGCTCGTACTGCTTCTGGACGGCTCTTCGGCGTCGGCGCCGCCTTGGCGACCACCGCCGCCTTCGGCGCCATGTTGGCGGCCGCCCGCCGCGTCCCTGCCCATCTGGCAGAGCGTCCTCGCCGGGGTCCAGTTCCTCCTCGCGCGCACCGGCGCGCCCCATCGGCGGCATGCGCCGCCTGCAAGCGCTCCACGGCTCCGACACGGCTGCCTGCGACTGCCGCCGACCGACAGCGCCTTGCCACCGACTGCACGCGCTGGCACGACCGCCGGCGCACCGCGCGGCCCGTACCAGGTCTTCATGCCGCCGAGATCGACTTCCTCGAGCCAGTACACCGCCCCCGCCATGGCCATCGCGATCGAGCCAGCGGCGCGACTGCCCGGCGGTGAAGATCGTGCCTGCGCCTCCCATCAGCGCCGTCCCCGCCAGCAGCGAGGCGTTCAGCTTCACGCGCTGGCCGTCCGACCTCGCGATAGAGATTGAAGCCCAGGTTGTTCACGTCCCGGTTCGTCTTCACGCTGATCCGGTTGCCGTTCTCCGTCGACTCCGCCGTGAAGGACTCGAGTTCGACCAGGGTGAACGAGCCGTCGCAGTTCGAATTGACCGTCCAGAGTTCCCGAGGCCGCTGCCCGTGCCGATGGTGGAATTTCCGTAGAGCGTCTTCACGGCCGCTGGTCTGCTGGCGAACCATGTTGACGTCCGCCAGGTAGAAGTTGCCCGTGCCCGCGCTCGTGTTCCAGGTATTGGCGTTGCCCGGACCGCCGGTGGTGGTCACGTGAGGGAACCGGATCCGCAGGCATTGTTGCCGCCACCGGTCCCATTGATCCGGATGGTTCCGCCCGCGGCGACCTGCACGTTGGCGAGCTGGCCGACGAACGTGATCGTTCCCGTCCCGATGTAGTCGAAGCGGCCGCTGGCGGCCACGTTGAGGTTCGGAGCGCGCCCCGGTGAACGTGAGCGTGCCGGTCCCGCCGCTGTCGTTCACCCCGGTCGCGCAGTTGGCGAAATTCCCCGGTCACGATCATGCTGGCCGATGGACAGGTTGTTGCCCGAGCAAGCCACGAACTCCGAACCCGCCTGGATGAACGTGGTGCCACTGCCGATGGTGAGAACGCCGTTGGTCGCCGTCGTTATCGCAGCACCTGCCGTCACCACGACGGTGTCGGACAAGCGTGATGTTGGTGAGACCCGATGCCGCTGGTTTCGCTCGATGTCGTCAACTCGGCGCTGCCCGTGTACGTCACGTTGTAGATGCCGGCCCCCTGCGGCGTTCCGGTCATCGTGCCGCCGCTGCGGGTGATGGTCGACGTGCTCGCCATGGTGAGGTTCGTGCCGGCCGCGAACGTGCCGTCGACGATGCTCACGGTGCCGGTGTTGGCGATGGTCCTGCGCGGCACTGAGGGTCACCGTGTTGCCCGGATTGTTGATCGTCAGGGTGCCGGTGAGGTTCGTCGGATACCCGGTCCCCGTGTTCTGGCGCGCCGGTTCCGTTGTAGGTGTAGTTGCCGCCGACCGGGAAAGTTGCGCGTCGTGGTCTGGATGGCTTCCGGACGCGGTGCCGACGGTGGTGATGCCGTTCGCGTTGCCGATGCCGAGCGTGCCGCCGGCGGCCAGCGTGAAGGTCCCGCCACCCGACACGACGAAGGCGCCCGTGTTGAACGTGGCGCCGTTGTTCACGGTCATCGTGCCGTGCGAGACGGTGAAGTTCCTGCCGGTCGTGACCGGCTGCGTGGTGTTGCTGATCGTCACGTTGCAGAAGTCCATCGTGGCTCCCGCGCCACTGATGGATTGCGCCGTCGTGCCATTGAAGAAGACGTTGCGGTGTCGGCGCCGCCGAGATTCATGTCGAAGGTGCCTTCGTTCGACAGGTTGCCGCCGATGTTGAGGACGTTGCCGCCGTTCGCCGGCAGTGGTGAAGGTCGCGCCGGCAGTGACGGTCACGTCTCCGGAAACCGTCAATGTCCTGTTGGTGTTGCTGTTTCCCATGGTCAGCGTGCCGCTGGCGCCCTGCCCGACCTGCAGGCTGGCGATCGCCTGGGGAGGACTGGTATTCAGGATCACCGTGTCGCCGTTCTGCGATCACCACGGTGTCGCCCGCAAATGTCTGCCCCGGATAGTTCGAGCACGCGACGCCCACCTTGGTCCAGGTGCCAGTGGTGTTCCAGTTGCCCGTCGGGGCGACGTTGGAAGTGAACGCGCACGCCGCAGCCTGCGCCGGCGTGACCGGCAGCACGGCCAGCGCCAGTACCGCGATCACGAAGGCCGCGATCGACCGCCAGCGCGATGGCATGCCAGACAGCCTTGCGCATCGCAGGCCCCTGCGTCTCCACCGCCGCGCACTCGCCCGAGAACCTGCCGCGCACTCCACGCGCTCCTCGGTGCAACCCGCGGCATCGCCGCGCAAGGTGAAGATCGGCTCTCGCCTCCCGTTCCGCTTCGATGTCGACCACGCGATGCGCGATCACGCGTTGCGCATTCCGGTACAGCAGGACGTCGTTCGCGCGCACCTCCCGCGGCTGCACCGGCTCGACGACGATCGCCTCGCCGCCGCGGATGGATGGATGCATGCTGCCGCCTTCCGCGCGGAAGCGGACGCGGTGTCCGCGGCTCAGGAGGTCGGTGGCGAGGTCGAGGAACAGTTCCGAATTCGCGGGTGATCATGATGCGCACTCTCTGACGAATTCGACGACCTTGCGGTCGGGCACGAAGCGCAGTTCCGCACAGGCGACGGCATCGGCCACCTGCTGCAGGACTTCGAGGGTGAAGCGCAGCGCTGCCGCGTTGTAGAACGGGACGAAGCTGCGCGTGAAGAGTTCCGATACCGCTTGCGGCGGCGCCAGGGCCACGAGCTCGTTCGCGGCACCGCGGCCGAGAACGAAGAGCCTGGGTGAGGAGCGTGCGTTCGGCGGCGGCAAGCTTCTCCTCGCCGTGCCAGGGCGTGCCGTACATCCAGACCTTGCCGTCCAGCTTGCGCAGGATGATGCGGTCGTCGCTCAGGACCAGGACGCCGGTCCCTTCCCACAGCCTCGCCATCGTGCTCTTGCCCGCGCCGGAATGGCCCGAGAAAGAGGTAGCCACGGCCGTCCACGTCGCGGATGCCCAGCGCATGGACCTCGACGCCGCGGCCGCGCGCCAGCAGGTTCGTCAGCAGCAGCTCGTCGAGCGGATACTCGAGCGGGAACGCCGGCTGGCGGCGGTCGAAGTAGTCCGCGTGCAGCGTGACTTCCCCGCGCGTGAAATCGGGGCTGAAGCGCGCCTGCTTGTAGGGGTGCTCGCCGTAGGCCGGGGCGGTGAAGCGGAACACGTAATCCCCGTCCTGGCCGTAGAGTTTCCACAGGCCGCTCGAATCGAAGATCTCATCGCGGGGCGCCGGCCGGCTCAGGTCGCCCCAGGATGCCGTCACGGTGGCGTCCGCGGCGTTCCCTCCCGCGAGGAAGCGCTGCGGCGGCGCCGGAAACGGCGAACGTCATCGCGGACTCGTCGCACCGGAGGGCGACGCCGATGTCCCCGATGCGCAGCTGTGCAGGTCGCTCCGCAGTCAATGGTCCGCACCTCGTGCGATGCCGGGCCCGATGGAGACGGCTCTCACGAGCCCTGGCTGCGGCAGGAACTCGGCCGGCAGCTGTCCGCCGACTGCCCGGGCCGCTGTTGCCTGGACGTCTTGCAGGACCCCAGCACGGCTTCGTCCGGCCGCAGCGCGACCACGACCAGCGCCGGCTCCGGTAGGGCCTCTTCTGCCGCGGTGAATCGTCGCTCTTGCCCTTGTTCATTCGCGATCCTTCCATGATCTCCAGGTCGTTTCAGGCACCGCGCGAGGAACAGTTCCCCTCGGGCGCTCCACAGGTGCCACACCCTCCGCCGGTCCTGGCGCCGCTCGCCGCGATGGCGATCACCCTGGCGGGCGCGAGCGGGTCCCAGCCACTTCTCGTCGCGCCCCTTCTCGAGCATTCGCGGCCGAGTCCAGCAGATCCGGCATGCCGCGGAACCGCCCGCGCAGTACTCGCAGTCGCCGTGCGCCGGCACCGCGAATGCCCATCGTCAGGGCCCGCAGGTGCGCCACATGGCACAGGAAGTCGACCGGTTCCTCGGGGTCGCCGTTCTCCAGCTCCGCATGGGCGGCGCACATGCCGCACATGTCCTTGATCCTGCAGGTCGTGCACTTGGTGATGCGCGTCGATCTTCTTCGCGCGCACCTCCCGCAGGAAGTGACCCCAGCCTTCGGCGAGAGTTCCCGCGCCGCCAGTCGTACTTGTCCTGGTGGGAGATCACGCAGATGCTCATCTTCCCTTCGGGGTCGAAGGCGCATCCGTTCACCCCGCCCCCGCATTCGTAGACCTCGTCGCCGGGATGGCTCCGCGTCCGTGACGCGCTCGTAGCGCACGGCGAGCCTCTGCCACTCCGCGACGCGGACGGGATCCTCGAGGTCCATCTTCACGATCTCCCACGGCTTGCAGGCGCACCGCCAGCGGGCTTTGCGAGCAGTCGATGCGCGGCGTCATCATCGCGTCGAACTTGAATGGACGCCCAGCTCGTCGGCCAGCTTCCTTCATCGCGCCGATTTCGTGCTTGTTGATCGAGATCGCCACCGTCTTCAGGGCGAGCGGCAGGCCACGCTCCTGCAGCAGGCGGATGCCGCGCAGGCAGCGGTCGTAGGAGCCGGGAATCCCGGTCAGCGCCTCGTAGGTCTCGCGCGTCGCGCCGTAGAGCGTGATCTCGATCGCGAAGGGGCGCCATTCGGCCAGGTAGTCGGCGATCCGCGGCGTGATGAGCGTGCCGTTGGTGAAGAGGGTGACGAGGAAGCCCTTCTGCTTGGCGTAGGTGTAGATGTCCAGGAAGTCGTGGCGCGCGAAGATCTCGCCGCCGGTGTAGAGGAGCCAGAGGCAGCCGGCCTCGGCGAGCTCGTCGAGGAGGCGGCGATGCTCCGCCACCGTCATCTCGCCGCGCCGCGCCTCGCGGTCGCCCATGGGGAGGTTGTTGTAGCAGTGGGCGCATTCCAGCGGGCAGCGGCGGGTGACCTCGATGGTCGACGTCGGAGGCGATCCGCTTCTCCTGCAGCTTCGCATGGAAGGCGGGCTGAAGTCGCCGTAGCCCTGCACCTCGCGCCGTCGACCTTCATGTCCATCGGGTCAGTCCTTCGCCATGGGCGCGGGCTCGATCAAACCGGCATCCTGAAGGGCCACGACGAATTCCAGGGTGTCTCGGCTGCAGCGGTCTCGTGTCCGACGTCGAATTCAGAGCATACGCGGCCAACGAGGTCCCGCACCGTGGTCTGGCCGTCGACGCTGTTCCAGATGAAACAGGCGACCTCGTTCAGGTTGTAGATCGCACTCCAGGTCCCCCTTGCGACCGCGGACGGGCACGACGATCGTCTCGCCGGCGATGTTGCGCGCGACGAACTCGCCCTTCTTGGCGAAACAGACATCGAGCGTGCCTTCGGAAAGACCGCTTCGCGGGGCGCCGTCACGGCTGTCTCAGTGCGCTCCGGCATCAGGGTTCCACGTTGTTAGATTTAATAATCAACAGGTTAACACGGATACCGGCGCCCTCTCCGATGGCTTCAGCCGCGGTCGCGCCGCGGCGAGCCAGTGCCGCGCGATGGCGGAAAACGCCCGGTGCAGGTAGAGGAACGGCAGCCAGCGAGGTGCGACGCCGGGATACTTCCAGCGCATGTAATCGGCGGACGGAAACGCGAGTTCCCCGAGCCAATGCAGCCGGTTGCGCCAGCCCGGGATCGCCAGGAATTCGCCCGCCAGCCTGCGCCCCCGACCTGCCCGGAGCAGGTCGGCCGAGGGCTCCGCCGGCCCCGCCCGGCTCAAGCGCTTCGAGCAGGCGCGGGCCGGCACCTGGGTGCCGAGGCATGCGCCGCTGCGTCTGCAGGGCATCGAGGCAGATCGCCCTGACCTGCCTGGCCGCCGCGAGCTCGGCGAACGCGTCCAGTTCCGCCCCGGACATGCGACCGCAAGCAGGTGGATGTCGTAGAGCCAGATCAGGCGATCGCTCGCCGTGCCGCACGATGTCGCCGACATGCGCGGTCTCGCCCGCGTGTCCGGCGCGATGGATGCACGCGAGCAACAGCGCATCGACCGGCGCCAGCGCGCGTGCCGATGCGCCCAGCGCGGGCAGCGGCGTCGAGCGGGCGGCGAGTTCCGGGTAGGCCAGCACCTTCGCGAGGACCTGGGAATTGTTGAGGCGCCAGTGGACGTCCAGCGATGGTGGCGGCCCGAGGCTCCGGCCGGCTCCACAGCGCCTGGTACATGATGAACTCGCCCGCCACGCCGGGCGCCTGCGAGTAGCCGAGTCGCTCGAGGGTGCGGCCGGCTTGCGCCCGCTGGTCCGTCGCGATGAGCAGGTCCGTGTCATGCCTGGGCCGGAGCGCGGGCTCGGGATAATGGCTGTGCGCCAGGGCGCCCCCCTTCAGCACCAGCGGCCGCACGCCGTCGGCCGCGAGCGCATCGAGGACGCGGGTGATCTCGGGGCGATGGGCGTCCTCGCAGGCCGCGCGGACCAGCGTCGCCTTGAAGGCCGCCATCAGGACTTCCTTCGGCCAGTCTCCGGCATCGGTTCGGTCGCGGAACTCGGCATCCAGCAGCGGCAGCACGCCGTGAAATCTCGCCGCCCCGATGAAACGCGCAGCCATGGCCGGGTCGCCATGGTCGTCCCACCGCCCGGACTCGTGGCGAAGGACGGAGCAGATGAGCGGATCCGGACTTGCCGCAGTCACGGGAATGCCCGGCGGACTAGCGCGCAAAAATCTCGACGATCCCCACGCCGGTGCCGCCGCCCACGCCGCTCACGATGGCGGTGTAAGCGCCGGGGTCCAGCGTGACGAGGATCGCGGACTCGCGCGAGTCCGCCGGCGCGAGGCCCGTCGCGAGGATCTCGGAGAGGTTCGGCGCCGTCCCGAAGTCGTCGTTGGTTGCGATCACGGCACCCGTCGACTGCCTCACCAGGGTCATCGTCGGATTGTCCAGCGCATCCGTCACGCCGGCCGGGATCATCGACGGTCCCCGCGCCCGCAGCAGCACGGTCTTCGGCCCGCTGCCGTCGATCACGAAGCCGCCGATCATGACGTTGTCGCCCGTGAGCACGCGGCCGCGCGTGGAGAGGTTCGCCAGCGGTATCTGCGGCGCGTCGATCTCGAAGACCTCCACGATGCCCACCCCGACGCCGCCATTCACGCCGCTCACGACCGCCGTGTAGGCGCCCGGGGCGAGCGACATGAGTATCGCCGACTCGAGCGCATTCGTCGGCGCACTTCCCGACGCGGCGATTGCAGACGCATTGCTGGCGCTGCCCCAGTTGTCGTTGGTGCCGATGATCGCCCCGGTCGCCTGGTTCACCAGGGTGAGCGTCGGATCCGCCAGGGCATCGGTCACGCCCGCCGGGATCATCGACGGTCCGCGCGCCCGGACCAGCACCGACTTCGCAGCCGCCCCCTCGATGACGATGCCCCCGATCATCACGTTGTCCCCCGTCAGCACGCGGCCGCGCGCGGAGAGGTTGCACCAGCCGCGAGACGCTCGCGGCCGGCACGAAGGTGGCCGTGACATCGCCGGGTGGCATCCATCGTCACCTGGCAGGCCGCTGTCCCGGTGCACGCTCCGCTCCAGCCGCCGAGCGCCGATCCTGCGGCCGGGATTGCCGTCAGCGTGACCACCGTGCCGCCGGGGAACGACGCCTCGCAAGTGGCGCCGCAATCGATCCCGGACGGCGAACTGGTCACCGCGCCCGTTCCCGTACCCGCAATCGTCACGGTCAGGTCATTGGGTTCCGTGAACGGCTCCGGGAACACGACCGCGTCAATCCAGGCCGCGTCCTCGCCACCGTTGTCCGAACCGTCCTTTTGGTACGACCAGCGGAAGACATGCGACCCGGCCGTGACCGGAAAGGCGACGACTTCCCAGGCTACGTCGCCCGACCACCACGCCACCTCGACCCCGTCGATGTAGAAGCGCAGGAAGTCGAAACCCGGTTCGCTGGAGACGCGCCGCGCGAAGGACACCGTGCCATCCGTCGTCGTGACCGTGACCTCGACGTCGGCACGCTGGTTGTCGAGGATCGCGCCTGACTTGAGGCTGTTCGGCGCGTCGTGGAACGAATCGGCCGCGACGAACCAGCCTGCATCAGCGCCCGGGGAGACGACAAAGCCCGGCGGAATGGTCGCGCCCGGAAACGGATTGACGTTGATGGACGCGGCGAACTGGCCTGGCGCCGCACCCTTCGCGCCCGGCTGCGCCACCCGTACGGCTGCGCTCCCGCGGGGGTCGCCATGCCGAGCGCAGCCACGAGCAGCACCGCCCCGCGGGCAGCGAGCCGGGCCAGCATCCTCGTCGCACATCCGTATCTCATGGCGGCAATTGTACGCGCCCGCCTCTCCGGCTCGATCGGCAGGACTCGTTGCAACCGTAGTCCTGGCAGGTGCGCGCCCGCCCCGCTGGATCACGTTCATTCTCCCCCCACGACCTTGCGGGATCCGCCCGCGAGGAACTCCTCGAAGTCCTCCGCGGGCATCGCTCTCGCGAAGAGGTAGCCCTGCCCGAAGTCGCATCCCGCGGCGCGCAGCAGGTCGCGCTGGGCGGCGGTCTCCACGCCCTCCGCGATCACCTTGAGCCCCAGCTTGTGCGCCATCACGATCATGGCCTCGGTCAGGGCCATGTCGCTGGAGCCCGGGGCGAGGTTGCGCGTGAAGGACTGGTCGATCTTCAGGTAGTCGATGTGCAGGTTCTTCAGGTACGCCAGCGACGAATAGCCGGTTCCGAAGTCGTCGATCGCGACCTCGACGCCGGCATCGCGCAGCTCGAGCAGCTTCGCCTTCACGTCCGGGCTCGCATCGAGCAGCAGGCCCTCGGTGATTTCCACCGCGACGCTCTGCCCGGGAAGCCCGGCCTCGTGCAGGAAGGCCACCCTTTCCGTGAAGGTGCTGCCCTCGCGCTGGAACTCGCGCGGCGACTGGTTGACGCTCACCTGGAAGTCGTCGTGTCCGGCGCTGCGCCATCGCGCGACCCAGCGGGTCGCCTCGCGGAATGCCCAGCCGCCGATGTCGACGATCAGTCCGCTCGCCTCGGCAAGCGGTATGAAGTGCCCCGGGCCGATGATTCCGTGCTGGGGATGGTGCCAGCGGATGAGCGCCTCGGCCTTGCGGATGCGCCCGGTGGCGAGCTCCACCACCGGCTGGAAGTGCAGGCTGAACTGCTCGCCGCGCCAGCGCGCCGCGCATGTCGTTGGTGAGGCGCATGCGTTCCAGCGCGGCCACCTGCAGCTCGGGCGTGAAGTAGCTGAAGCGGTTGCGGCCCGCCGCCTTGGCCGCGTACAGCGCCTGGTCGGCGTGCTTGAAGAGCTCGTGGATCTCGGTGGCGTCGGCGGGATAGAGCGTGATGCCGATGCTGGCCGTCACGTACGCCGTGTCCGCGCCGAGGGTGAACACCGTCGGCCAGCGAGTCGATGATCGACTGCGCGATGTACTGGATGCGGCCGGTGTCCTCGAGATCGGCCAGCGCGACCGTGAACTCGTCGCCACCCAGGCGCGCGACCGTGTCCGACTCGCGCACGCACTCGCGGATGCGGCGTGCCGCCTCCACCAGGAGGAGGTCGCCCTTGTCGTGGCCGAGCGTGTCGTTCACCTCCTTGAAGCGGTCCAGGTCGATGAACAGGATCGCGAGCAGCGTGCCGTCGCGGCGGCTCTTCTTCAGGTCCTGCTCGAGCCGGTCGCGGAACATGCGCCGGTTCGGAAGCAGCGTCAGCGCATCGAAGTTGGCCTGCTGCCAGATGAGGCTCGTCGGCCTCCTTCTTGGCGGTGATGTCGGAGAAGAGCGCCACGTACCAGTGCACGGCGCCGTCGGGGCGGCGGATGGTGTTGATGGAGAGCGCCTCGGCGAAGATGGTCCCGTCCTTGTGCCGGTTCCACAGCTCGCCCTGCCACCGGCCGGTCGTGTTGAGCGAGTCCCACAGGGCGCGGTAGAACTCCGGGTCCTGGCGCCCCGAGCGCAGGATGCGCGGGCTCTGGCCGATCACGTCGCTGGCGTCGTAACCGGTGAGCGCCGTGAAGGCGGGGTTGATGGCGATGATGCGGTTTTCCGCGTCGCTCACCATCATCGCCTCGCTGCTGTGCTGGTAGACGAGGGCGGCGAGCTCGAGCGCCTCCTCGCGGCGCCGGCTCTCGGTGATGTCGCGATTGGTGCCCACGGCGCGCCGCGCGCGGCCATCGGCGCCGCGGTCGATCGCCCGGCCCTGGCTCAGGATCCAGAGGGTCTGTCCGTCCGGCCGGATGACGCGATGCTCGACCTGGTACTGCTCCTGCTCGCCCTTCAGGGTCGGCACGATCGCCTCCCAGAGCGTGACCCGGTCCTCCGGCGGAACCATGCCGGCGAGTGCCGCGAAGGTGGTCACGGTCGGCACCCAGGGCCCGCCGAGTATTTCCGACCAGGCCTCGGACAGGTACACGGTGCCGCTCTCGATGTCGAAGTCCCAGAGGGCGAGGCGCGAGGCCTCCAGCGCCCGTTGCAGGCGCTCGTTGCTGTCCCGCAGCGCCGTGTCCGCCCGCTTGCGCTCGATCGACGCGGCCACCTGGTCGGAGACGAACTGCAGCAGCGCCTTGTCGCCCTCGGAGTAGCGGGTCGAGCCCGCGTAGCTCTGCACCGCGAGCACGCCGATCGCACGGTCGTTCGACTTGAGCGGCACGCCCAGCCAGTCGATGGAGTCGGTGCCGACCACCTGCTCGCCCTTGCGCACCCTGGCGGCCATGTCCTGCGGCGTGATGAGCAGGGCCCTGCCCGTGCGCAGCACCTCCTCGGTGAGCCCTCCCTCGCCCAGCCGGCGCGGCGCGGGCATGGGATCGTGCTCGTCGACGAAGTACGGGAAGGTCACCGCCCCGAGCGCCTCGTCGTAGAGGGCCACGAAGAAATTCCGCGCCGGCAGCAGCTCGCCGATGATCGCGTGGATGCGGCCGAGCGTCTGCGGAAGATCCGCGGCCGAGTGCGCCGCGTCCGAGATCTCGTGGAGCGCCCCCTGCAGGCGCTGCGCCTTCCTGCGCTCGGTCACGTCCACCATCGCCGCGAGCGTGAGGACGACCCGGCCGTCCGCCTCGCGCTCGGAATAGGCGGAGAGCAGGACATCCAGGTGCGACCCGTCCTTCGCCACGAACTGGCAGGCGACGTCCCTGCAGAAGCCGGACTCGCGGAAGGCGGGCAGCACCTCCTCCTGCGCCTGGCGCCGCGAGGCCTCCGTCATGAACTCGCCGACGTTGCGGCCGATCACGTCCTCGCGCCGGTAGCCCAGCTGCGCGAGCCAGTAGTCGTTCACGCTCGTGATCGCGCCGGACTCGTCCGTCGCGTGCAGCATCACCGGCGTGTTCTGGTAGAGGTTGGTGAACTTGCGTTCGCTGTCGGCGCGCAGGCGCTCGTTGGCGCCGACCAGCTCCTCCGAGGTGAGCTCGAGGCTCCGCGTGCGCAGGTCGAGGTCGCGGTCGTACTGGTCGTAGCCGGCGTCGATCCGGCGCATGAGCTCGCGCAGGCCCGCGAGCAGGCCGCGCAGTTCCGGGGTGCCGGCGGCCGCGGGCGCGCCGGCAGCCACCGCGTCGAGGGCGCGCGCAAGCTCCGCCTCGGAGGCGATGCCGGCGTACCTGCGCAGCAACCTCGCGAGCGTGCGGTTCACGTCAGGCCTCGGCGATCCACGTGATCGTCATGGTCTGGTTGTGCAGGAGGCAGCGGCCGCCGGAGCAGGCCCCCGAGATCTCGCCGTTGGAATAGAAGCCGGCCACGGTCGTATCCTTGCCCAGCTGCTCGACGACCGCCTCGACTTCCTCCTCCACGCGATCGCCCATGGCGAGCTTGCGCCCGACGCAGCTCACCAGGATGGCGAGCGACTGCGCGGGAAGCGTGCCCTGCGGCGCCAGCGCCGCCTGCGCGGCCGTCTCCGCCCCCTCGATCAGGCGCTCGGTGTTGGCATGCATCAGCTTCAGGTAGCCGTCGGGCTCGATGTCGCCGGCCAGCGTGAGGGATCCGTCCGCCTCGTTCACGCCGAGTATCGTCCGGAAGATGCCGCGCTTCTCCAGCCTCTCGCCGAGCATTTCGAAGGGGAAGAGCAGGCCCGAGGCCGGCAGCGCCGCGGCGTGCTCGCCGAGGTAGCGCTTGTAGATGTCCAGCGCGCGCTCGCCGTCCAACTCGTAGAGCACGTTGTCCACGCATCGCGTCACCTTGCGCGCCGGACCGAACGGCACCCAGCCCGCGTAGGAGCCGTAGCCCAGGCGCAACCCGTCTCCGTACAGGCCGACGGCGACGACCTGGTCGTCGGCGCAGCCCTCCGGCCCCATCGTCCACGTCCGCACGAAGGCGCCGCCGTCCGCCGCGAGGCCGCCGGAGATGTCCACGCCCGGCGGCAGTCCCGCCTGCAATCCCCGGACGAGCGCGCTGCCGTTGATCCGCACGCCCGTTCCCAGGACCAGCACCGCGCGCAGGCCCTGCGTGGGCAGCGCCCCGGCGAGCCTGCCGCCGGCGCCGGACGAGTCGGCCATGGAGGCGAGGCGCGTGGAGCGCGCCACGACCGTGGCGGAGTCGAACGCGACGGCGGTGACCACGCAGGTGCCGTCGCGCACTTCGGCACCGCGGATCTCGCCGGCGGTCGAGCAGCCGGCGATGGCGGCCTGCGGGCAGAGGCGGCGCAATTCGTCGAAGACGGCGCGGCTCTCGAAGTAGGGAAGCGCGCCGAAGACCAGCAGCAGAGCCGGCTCGAACGGCGCCAGGGCACGCAGTGCGCTCTTCGCCTCGGCGGGGTCGGTGAGCGTTACCTGGTGCGTGCGCAAGGTCTACTTGCTCTCCATCACCCAGACGCCGGCCCAGTCCGTCGGCGGGCGGCTGCTCGGCGAGAGCAGGTCGCAGCGCTCGACGTAGATCTTCGCGACCTTGTCGTCCGGGTTGATCGCGAGCACCTTCGCGAAGAGCTTCGCCGCCGGCGTCCGAAGTGCGCGCTTGCGGTAGCGTTCGCAGCGCCGTCGCGGAAGTGCCCGAGCGCGTCGGGAAGCTGCGGGATAGGTCTCCTCGGTGTGGTAGTCCAGGACCTCGTGGATCGCCACCGGCTGGGTCTTGCCCTTGACCACCACGAGGTCGATCTCGCGCATGCGGTAGGTGCCGCGCAGCTTGCGCGCAGGTGAACTCGCTCATCAGGATGTGCGCGCCGTACTGCTTGCAGGCGGACTCCAGGCGCGAGGCGAGGTTCACGCCGTCGCCGATCATGGTGTAGTCCATGCGCTTCTTCGAGCCGATGTTGCCCGACACCACGCTGTCGGTGTTGAGGCCGATGCCGATGTCGACCGGCGGCTTGCCCTCGGCGGCGCGCTCGACGTTCCACGTCCGCAGCGCGCGTGATCATCGCGATCGCGGCGCGCACCGCGCGGTCCGCGTCGTCCTCGTGCGCGACCGGCACGCCGAAGCCGGCCATGATCGCGTCGCCGATGAACTTGTCGAGCATGCCGCCTTCGCGCTGGATGCAGTCGACCATCAGCGTCGAAGTACTCGTTCAGGAAGCGCCACCGTGCCCTGCGGCCCGAGCTGCTCGGTGATGGTGGTGAAGCTGCGGATGTCGGAGAAGAGCACGGTCGCCAGGCGCGGCCTGGCCGCCCAGCGCCTCGGCCCCGCTCGCCAGCAGCTGGTCGGCGATGCCGGGGTCCATGTAGCGCGACATCGTCGACTTCATGCGCTTCTCGTTGGTGATGTCCTCGATCAGCAGCATCGAGCCCAGCCGCTTCTGCTCGGCGCTGACACCAGCGGCAGCACGGTGAGGTTGACCGAGATGCGTTCTCGCCGCCGACCGTGCAGCTCGGCGTCCATCGTGACGTCGATCTGCCCGCGTCTCGTCCACCCTGGCGATCTTCTCCAGCACCCAGGCGTTCGCGCCGCGCGAAGAACTCGCGCCGCCGGCGCGGTGCAGGATCTGCGTCGGGCTGCACGCGCAGGATGCGCAGGCCCGGCCGCGTTGCAGGTGACGATCTTGCCGGCCTCGTCCAGCGTGACCACCCCGTTCGACATCGACTCGAGCATCGCCTCGTTGTAGTTCTTCATGTTCTGCACGTCGTCGAACAGCTTGGCGTTCTCCAGCGCGATGGAGATCTGCGCGGTGAAGGCGCGCAGGCGCGACTCGTCCTCCGGCCGGTGAACGGCCCGCCGCGCTTGTTGAGCACCTGCGTGACGCCGATGGTCTTGCCGTGCTTGTTGACGATCGGCACGCACAGGATCGAGCGCGTGAAGAAGCCGGTCTTCTTGTCGAAGGCCGGGTTGAAGCGCAGGTCGGCGTAGGCGTAGGGGATGTTGATCGACTTGCCCGAGGTGAAGACCGCGCCGGCGATGCCCAGGTGGTTGGGCAGGCGGATCTGCATCGACTCCAGCCCCTGCCCGACCTCCGACCAGAGCTCGCTGGTCTTCTCGTCGTTGAGGAAGAGCGTGGAGCGCTCGGCGTTCAGCATGCGCGTGGCCTCGCCCATGACGCTGCTGCAGGAGCGAGCCCAGCTTGATGTCGGCGGTCACTTCGGAGACGACGTCGACGAACTCCATCTCCTGCGCGCGCAGCGCCTTCATCCGCTCGATGAACTGGTTGCTCTGCAGCGCGACCGTGCCCTGCGTGGTCATCGCCTCGAGCAGCGTCCAGGTCGTGGCGCGGTGAACTTGCCCTTGTGCTTGTTGAGCGCCTGCGCCACGCCGATGATCTCGCCCTTCACGGTGCGGATCGGGACGCAGAGGATGTTGCGCGTGACGAAGCCGGTCTGCTCGTCGATCGCGCGGTTGAAGCGCGGGTCGGAGTAGGCGTCGTGGACGATGATCGACTCGCCGGTGGTGAACACGTGGCCGGCGATGCCGCTGGTGTTGAGGAGGCGGATCTCGCGGCGGATGTTGCCCTGCGCCACGCGCGAATAGAGCTCGTTGGTCGTCGGGGTCGTTGAGGAACAGCGTGCCGCGCTCCGCGTCCACCTCCGCGGTGGTCATCTCCACCAGCGCGTGCAGCACGTCGTCGAGGTTGTCGTACGCCGCCATCCGCCGCGACACCGTCGAGCAGCAGCTCGACCAGCTTCAGGCGCTTGTGGCTGGGTTCCTTTTCCCGCACCGCGCCGTTCTTCCTTGCCCGCACCGGCGTCGCGCCCGCTTCCTCGACCGGGCCTGCCCGATTGCCATCCACGGCAGCCATGTCAGCTCCCCGCTCCCGTCGTCGTTTCCTGCAACTGTTCGCGCAGCGCCCGTATCGTCGCCTGCAGTTGCGCCACCTCGTTGCGGTACTGCGCGTGCACCGCCGCCACCGCCCCCTCGCGCGCGGCGTGGGCACGCTCGACCTCGTCGCGCAGCGCCGTGATCGTCGACTGCAGCTGGGCGACCTGGTCCTCGGAGGCGGAGATGGCTTCGCGCACCGCCTTGTCCTTCTCGAAGCGGGCCGTTTCGAGCGTCTCGCGCAGGCTCGCCACCGTCTCCTTGAGCTGCGTGATCTCCCCGCTCGCCGCCGAGGCAGCCCGCACGGCGCCCAGTTCCGCGTCCGCGCGCGCCCCTTCCAGCTCGAAGCGCAGGGCCGTCACGGTGTTCTTCAGGTCGCGAATCTCGGCCTGCGCGATCGCGCCGTTGTCCGGTTCCGGGTTCATGACTGGAATGATGGAGCAAATCGTGCGCTCTTGCCACGAGTCGCCCGGCCCGCGGACCCCGCCGCGCGCCTCGGGGAGCCCGCTCCGCCGCACGCGACGTTCAGGGATTGGCCAGGACCGCCGCCACGGCCGTGGGCACCTGCACGCCGTCGGTGATGGCGATGTAGGCCACCTGCAGGTCGAGGCTGCCGGTGGGCGCGAGGAAGTGGAAGTCGTCGATGTAGCCCTCGGCCGTCGCGTCGAGCAGGCTGCCGTCGGGCCACAGGAACACGACGTCGCGCCCGGCCGACGAGCGCTTCCCAGTCCTCGAAATCCACCGTCGTCGCAGCTGCCGGTCGCGGCGCCGCGTCGCGTAGATGAGCTTCTTCGGGCCCAGGAACGGCAGCTGCGAATTCAGCCGGCCCGTCGTGTCGGTGGTGTCGCCGTAGTACATCTTGTAGCGCGCGCCGCCGATGTGCATCGGCAGCATGGCCTGCGCCCCCTTGAACAGCTTCGGGCAGCCGCCCGCGTCGACCTGCACCGCCCACGCGGCACCGTCCCAGAGCGCGTAGCCGTGGTTCATGTTGAGCGTGGTGCAGCCGGCGATGTTGTCGGTGGTGAAGACCATGAACGTGCCGGCGGCGCCGTTCCAGCGCCAGTCGTCGAGCACGGGCCAGCCGACCTTGTTCTGGCGCGCGTTCAGGAATCTTCGCGTTGGGCCAGCACGGCGTCGCCCTCGACGCCGATCGCCACGCGTTGGCGCGCAGCCGCCGCCCGCCTCGTAGTCAGCCGTGGCGCTGCACTGGGTCGGCGCGCCCGCATGGAAGTCGCGTCCCGTGTAGCCGTCGGCACTGTCGACGTGGAAGATGCGCGTCTTGCCGTCGGCTCCCTGCGCCTCGAAGAACAACCGCACCTTGCCGCCCAGACCCGCCGACAGCGGGACGCCCTGCCCGGTCGCGACCTGCTTCACGAGCGTCGCCGGCGACGGCGGCGACTTCAGGCCCGAGCTGGAGGCGAGGCTCGTGAACGAGAGGTAGGAGGCCGGGTTGCCGGCGCTCGCTGCAAGCGAGGTGACACCGACGGTGAGCGCCTGCGGATTGGTCGCCTTCGGGCCATAGTAGATCTGCACGTGGCCGGCGACATCGGCCGGGGCATCGGCCCCGAAACGGGTGGCGCTGATGCGCACGTTGCCGTCGCTCACGATCGGCGCGAGGCCCGCGACCGTGCTGCCGCTGCCTTGCAGGTGCCACACCTCGCTCGGTGCGTCATGGCCGTCGTCGCGTTCACCGGGCTGTCGAGGCAGACCGTCGCGGTCGCGAACGCGACACAGGGCGCCACGCTGATGCTGTACGTCGTCGCCGACTTGAGGCCGGTGAGCCGTGCACTCGTTCCGGTCGCCGTGATGCTGGAGCTCTCCCCGGCAACGGCATCGACGGCGGTGACCTTGTAGGACGTCGCCGCAATTTCGTCGGAAGCCTGCCACGCGACATCGAGCTTCGAGGACGAGTTGTAGGCCACCGCGGCGATGGTGGTCGCCGCCACGTTGGCCACCGTCGGCGCCCCGAGGCGCACGCAGCCGGCGGCCGCAACGGCCGCGACGCGCGTCGCGAATTCGGTCGAGTCGATAAAGGACTGCAGGACCTGCGCACGGGTCTGCGTGCTCCCGTCCAGCGCACCGACCCAGAAGGCGAACCCGGCCGCATCCGCGCCGCGGCGCAGGAAGGCGTTGTACAGGTCGCCCACGTACTGGACGTTGCTGCGGCCACGGGCCGTGTATTCGACACCGGCGAAAAACTGCACGGCGATGTTGCCGGCACGCAGCCGCACCGCGGCCGCCCGCGTCGATGTGCTCTGGCACTGCGCGCTGCGAAATTCGCCGAGCCAGTAACGCAGGCCGCCCGTGTCCGGGAGACGTCCGAAGGCCCCGCGGTAGAAGTCGATGACGGCATAGACCTCGCCGCGACTCGGCACGGCTCCGGCAGTGGCGGTCACGTAGGCGCCGAACTCCGTGGAAAACAGGAACGAATTGACCAGCATGTCCCGGCTGAGTCCAGCCGCCATCTGGCCCAGCCAGTAGGAACTGCCGGCAGCGTCCGCGGCACGGTCATAGAAGGTCGGGTACAGGTTGTCGATGAATGCGCTGTCGCTCAGCCCGCGCGCGGCGAACTCGGGGCTGCCATGGAAAGCGACAGCCACCGCCCGCAGCGCCTCGGCCGGATCGACGCCCTCGCCCGTCATGCGTGCCGCCTCGGAAAGCCAGAACGCCAGCCCGGAGGCGTCGGCGGCGCGTCCGAGGATGGTCTGGTAGTAGCGTTCGATCACCTGTGACTGGCCGGTGGACTGGGCGAGAACTGGCGAGACCGCAAGGCAGGCCATAAGCAACCCGACCACATTGCCATGCAACATTTGTCTCGCGTTCATCAATGTATGTCCTTGCCCGGCGCAGACCGCCCGGCGCGGTCATGGCGACGATGATGAGACAAACTTCCCCCGGTTGCCACTGATGCTCCAGCCGCCCCTAGAATGCAGGCATCGATGCTCTTCGGTGCCTGACCTCCCCTAACATGCGATCCCGCCGCAGCCTCCACGTGCCGCCTCTGCCCCGCCAGTTCGCCGTGATCCGCTCTCTCGCGCGGCGCCTGCTGTCCCCCGAAGCCCGGCGCGCCATCCGCCGCTGGATGGGCAGCGGTGCGGCGGCCGTTGCCGGCGCGGACTACGCGCAGCGTCTCCAGGCCGAGCAGTCGCGATTCGACCGCGACGTGAACGTCCACGAGCTGCCGGCGATCTTCCACTACTGGTCGAACCGCTACCTGGCGCCGAAATTCCGCTCCCTGGGCTTCGACCATCCCGACGCCTTCTTCGCCATGGGCCTGGAGAAGGCCTACCACGCCTCGCCCCGCGGCCAGCGGCGCTTCGTGAGCATCGGCGCCGGCAATTGCGACACCGAGGTGCGCGTGGCGAAGCTGCTCGTTGCGCGCGGCCTCGGCGATTTCGTGATCGAGTGCGTGGAGTTGAGCCCGGCGATGCTGGAGCGGGGGCGGGACCTCGCCAGGGCCGAGGGTGTCGATCGTTTCGTGCGTCCCGTCCGGGCGGACTTCAACGCCTGGGAGTCCGGCGGGCCCTGCGACGCGGTGCATGGCCAACCAGTCGCTGCATCACGTCACGAACCTCGAAGGCCTGTTCGACGCGATCGCCGCGGCGCTCGATGCGCGCGGGGTGTTCATCACCTCCGACATGATCGGGCGCAACGGCCACCAGCGCTGGCCCGAGGCCCTGGCGATCGTGCGCGAGTTCTGGCGCGAGCTGCCCACGCGCTACCGCTACAACCACCAGCTCGCCCGGCAGGAGGACGAGTTCCTCGACTGGGACTGCTCGCAGGAGGGATTCGAGGGTGTGCGCGCCCAGGACATCCTGCCGCTGCTGGTCGATCGCTTCGCCTTCGACCTGTTCGCGCCCTTCGCCAACGTGATCGATCCCTTCGTCGACCGCGGCTTCGGCCACAACTTCGACGCCGGGGCCGACTGGGATCGCGCGTTCATCGACCGGGTGCACGCCCGCGACGAGGCCGCGATTCGCCGCGGCGAGATCAAGCCCACGCATCTCATGGCCATGATGTGCGTCGGACGCCAGGGGGAAGACATCCGCCTCGACGGTCTCGACCCGCGCGCCTGCATCCGCCACCCCAAATGAACCCGGTTCGCGAACCGGGTTCATGAACCGGGTTCATAAGCCGAAGGCGCGCATCCCCTGGTAGAAGGCGAAGCTCGTCACCCAGGCAAGCGCTATCGGCCACGCAACGGCCAGCACGGTGAACCCCGCGCTGCGCGACTCCGCCCGCAGCGTGGCCACGGTGGACAGGCAGGGCGTGTAGATGAGCGTGAAGAGCATGAAGCTCGTCGCCGCGACCCAGTCCATGGAACGGGCGAACTCGGCGGCCAGCGCATTGCCTTCGAGCCCGTAGATCACCGCGAAGGCGCCGATCACCACTTCCTTGGCGACGAAGCCGAAGATGAGCGCCACCGCGAGCTTCTCGTCGATGCCCAGCGGGCCCAGCACCGGCTGCATCGCCGTGCCGATCCAGCCGGCGATCGTGTCGGGGCCGGCCGGCGCGGCACCCGCGGGAAGGTGCGTCAGCAGCCACACCGCGATGACGCCGAAGAAGATGAACGTCGTCGCCCGCCGCAGGAAGTGCCGCACCTCCACCCAGCCGCGCATCCACACGTGCCGCAGGGTGGGCAGGCGGTAGGGCGGCAGCTCGATCACGAACGGCTCCTGGCTCGCGAAGCGGCGGCGGAAGAGCAGCGCAGTCACGATCACGGCTGCGAAGCTGGCCAGGTAGAGCCCGAACAGCACCCACGGGGCGCGCGCCGGCGTGAACACCGCGGCGGCGAGGAACACGAAGACCTGCAGCCGCGCCGAGCACAGCGACATCGGGATGGTGAGCATGGTGAGCAGGCGCATCGGCCGGTCGCGCATCACCCGCGTTCCCATGAGCGCCGGGACGTTGCAGCCGAACCCCATGAGGAGCATGACGAAGGCGCGGCCATCGAGCCCCAGCCGCGCCATGAGGGCGTCGGTGAGGAACGCCGCGCGCGAGAGGTAGCCGCTGTCTTCCACGGCGGCGAGGAAGAAGAAGAACAGCACGATGAGCGGCACGAACGCGGCCACGGTGCCCACTCCCGCCCACACGCCGTCGAGCAGCAACCCCCGCGCCATCGCGGGAAGCCAGCCCAGGGCCGGCTCGAGCGCCGCCTTGCGAACGGCATCGAAGAGCCACTCGACGCCATCCTGCAGGGGTGCACCCAGCCAGAACACGGCCTGGAACACCGCCAGCATCGCCAGGAAGAAGAGCGGCAATCCCAGCCAGGGATGCAGCACCACGCGATCGATGCGATCCGACGCCTGTTCGGAGATCCGCTCCGGCACGACGACGCAGGCGTGCACCAGCGACTCGATCTGCTCCTCGCGCCGGTGATCCTCCGCGAGCGCGGCCCGCACCGCGGCATCCCGCGCCGGGCCGCTGGCATCGAGGAGGCGGGCGAGCTTCTGCAGGGCCTCGGGAAGTCCCGTCCCGTACTTCGCGGCGATCGCGGCGACCGGCATGCCGAGCCCCGCGGCGAGCCGCGTCTCGTCGATCTCGATGCCGAAGCGGCGCGCCTCGTCGGCCATGTTGAGGAGCACGATCGTCGGCACCTCGAGCGCCTTCACCTGCAGGGCGAGCGCCAGCTGCCGGTCGACCTGCGAGGAATTCAGGATGACCACGATCGCATCGACCTGCGCCGCCTCGAGGAAATGCCGCACCACGCGCTCGTCGTCGGAGAACCCGTGCAGGTCGTAGAGGCCCGGCAGGTCGACCAGCTCGACCATGTGCGCGCCGACGAGGACGCGCGCCGTGGCGAGGTCGACGGTGATGCCGGGCCAGTTGCCGACGTGCGCGTGCGAGCCGGTGAGGCGGTTGAAGAGCGTCGACTTGCCCGTGTTGGGCATGCCGATGAGCGCGACCCTCTTCACGGGCTGCGGGAGGCTACCGAGCGCAGGGTGACCAGGCTCGCCTCGGCCGGGCGCAGGGCGACATCGGTTGTCCCGAGCCTGACGTGCAGGGGGCCGCGCATCGTTGCGCGACGCAGCATGAACACGGCCCGGCCGGCGCGAAAGCCCAGCGCTGCCAGCCTTTGGCGCAGGCCTTCCGGCCCCTCCACCGAGGCGATGATTCCCTGCTCGCCGGGAGCAAGGCGGGAAAGCGGGCGGCGGTCGGGCATCGGTCAGCCAGTTGCGAGCTATTCTTATTTGCAGCATAGCACCGCCGATGCCGCAATGCACCAATTGCGAACCCGCAAACCGGCCCGGTCCGCAAAGGGAAAGGGCGGCCCGCAGACCGCCCTCCCCGATTGCCCCGCGGGCGCGCGTTCGCGCCCCGGCTCTTACTTGATCATCGCCATCCAGGGCA
Source organism: uncultured beta proteobacterium (assembly GCA_963786635.1). GTDB lineage: Bacteria > Pseudomonadota > Gammaproteobacteria > Burkholderiales > Usitatibacteraceae > FEB-7. The sequence goes on from CAWAZV010000003.1 coordinate 265,869, forward strand.
GCCCGATCAACAGGAATGCCGCGATGAAGATGACGCCGAATACCGCACCCAGGACCCAGTAGTCCTTGGCCGGCAGGTAGCCGGAGCCGTAGTAGACCGGGCTGGGGCCCGTGGCGTACGGGGTGAGCATCCCCATGATCCCGAGCGTGAGGCAAAGGAGCAGCGAGAACTGCGCCATGTCGAGGCCGGGAATCGTCGTGCCCACCGCCAGCATCACCGGCAGCAGCGCCGTGACGTGCGCCGTGATGCTCGCGAACAGGTAGTGCGTGAAGAAGAACACCAGCACCAGCACCACCATGGCCGTGAACGGCGGGTAGCCGGTCATGCTGGAGGCGACTCCGTCGGCGAACCACTTCACGAAGCCGACCTTGCTGAGTCCGCCGGCCAGCGCCACCAGCGTCGCGAACCACGCGAGCGTGTTCCACGCCGCCTTGTTGGCCGTGATGTCATCCCAGGTGACCACGCCGGTCACCAGCATCAGCGAGATCACGACCAGCGCCACGACCGTCGCATCGATCACCTTGCCGCCGAAGATCCACAGCGACAGCGCGACGAGGACGAGCGCCAGGAGGGTCAGTTCGCGCCCGGTGATGCCGCCCATCTTCTTCAGTTCCTCTCCCGCCCAGCGCGGCACTTCCTCGCCGCTCTTCACTTCCGGGGGATAGATCCAGTAGGTGATGAGGGGAATGAGGATGAGCAGGAGTATCCCGACCGGTGCGAAGGACATGAACCACTGCGCCCAGGAAATCTCGATGTTCGCGGTCTTCTTGACCAGCTCGAGGGCGAGCAGGTTCGGCGCCAGGGCCGTCAGGAACATCGAGCTCGTGACGCAGGTCGCCGCGATCGCGACCCACATCAGGTAAGAGCCGATGCGGCGCGAGGACGGGTCATTCGGCTTCGAGTCGTAGAGCGCCGGGAGGTTGCGGATCACCGGGTAGATGGTGCCGCCGCTGCGCGCCGTGTTGGACGGCGTGAAGGGCGCGAGCAGCGTGTCGGCGATCGTCACGGCGTAGCCCAGGGTGAGGGTGCGCTTGCCCATCGCCTTCACGAGCATGAGGGCGATGCGGCGTCCCGAGGCCGGTCTTCTCGTAGCCCAGCGCGAACATGAAGGCGCCGAAGATGAGCCACACGGTGCCGTTGGAGAAGCCCGAGAGCGCCCACGAAAGCGCGGCGCTCACCGGCTTGAAGCCCGGCTTGGCGAGTTCGGCCGGGGCGAACAGCACATAGGGGGCGAGAACCGCGACGAGCGTGACGCCGATGAGGCCGATGGCGCCGCCCGGGAGCGGTTCCACCATCAGGCCGACGATGACGCCGGCGAAGATGGCGAAGAAATACCACGCGTGCTGCGGCAGCCCCGCGGGTGCGGGCATGATCGCGATCGCCAGCGTGACGACGACGGGAAGCAACGCCCGCCAGGGGAAGCCCTCGTGGGGCGACTTTTCGGCAAGCACCTTGGCAGGAGCGGAGCCGGGAGCGACGGTGGACATGATCGACATCCTTTCGCGTACGGTCGCGTACACCGCGACCTCTCCCGCAAATTTTCCGCCGCGGCACCCCGGATTTTCTTGACCCTACGCAATGCCGCGCCGGCGTTTGCGCAATTCGTGGGGCTTTCGTCCAATGCAACTCGCCCTGCGGCGAACTCAGGTGCGGCCCGCCACGATGTGCGGAATCAGCCACCAGCCGAGCGCGGTGATCACCACGATGCCGGCGATGTTCAGCACGAACCCGGCGCGCACCATCTGCGGCATGCGGATGAGGCCGGTGCCGAACACGATCGCGTTCGGCGGCGTGCCCACCGGCATCATGTAGGCGCTGCTCGCCGCCAGCGCGCACACGATCACCAGCGCCTTCGGGTCGAGGCCCAGCGCCGGCGCCATCGCCGCGAGCACCGGCGTCATCGTCGCCACCTGCGCCGTGTTGGAGGTGACTTCGGAGAGGAAGACCGTCATCGTCACCACCGCAAGCAGCAGCACGAGCGGGGGCAGCACCGCGAGCCCGCGCGTGGCATGGCCGATGTAGGCCGAGACGCCATTCGCCTCGACGGCCGCCGCGAGGCTCAGGCCTCCGCCGAAGAGGATCAGCACGCCCCACGGCATCTTCACCGCCGTGTCCCAGTCCATCGCCCGCACGCCCTTCTCCCGATCGACGGGAAGCAGGAACAGGGCGAGTGCCGCCAGCATCGCCACGCCGCTGTCGGTGAGGCCCGCGCAGCGGCCTGAATCCCGCGACCGACACGTCGCGCAGCAACCCGCCGAAGATCCAGAGGAAGGCGGCGCCGCCGAATACGGCGAGCGTCACGCCTTCGCCGCGACTGAGGGGCCCGAGCTTCGCGTACTCGGCGGCGATCATCTCGCGCCCCCCGGCCACTTCACCGAAGGAGACCGGGAAGAGAACCTTCGTGAGGAGAAGCCAGGAGAGCGGCAGGAACACCAGCGTGAACGGCAGGCCGAAGGCCATCCAGTCGAGGAAGGAGATTTCCGTCCCGTAGGTCTGCGTGATGAAGCGTGCCGCGATGCCGTTGGGTGGCGTGCCGATCAGCGTGGCGATGCCGCCGATGGACGCGGAGTAGGCGACGGCCAGCAGCAGGCCCAGCGGCGAAGTTGCGCTCCGCCACGCGCTCCTGCGGGATGCCGCCGGACTCCCGCAATCCGTGGCCGGTGCGCGAGCGCAGCACGAGGTCGATCACGCTCACCGCGATGGGCACCATCATCGCGGCGCACGCGGTATTCGAGATCCACATGCTGAGGAACGCAGTGGCGACCATGAAGCCGGCCACCATCGCGCCGGGCCGCGTGCCGGTCAGCCGCAGCGTGAAGAACGCGATCCGGCGGTCGAGCCCCCAGCGCTCGATGGCGAGCCCGAGGATGAAGCCGCCCATGAACAGGTAGATGACGTCCGAGGCGTAGGGAGCCGTGGCCTTCGCGATCGAGGCGATGCCGAACAGCGGGAAGAGCGCGATGGGCAGGAGCGCGGTGACCTCGATGTCCACCGCCTCGGTCATCCACCACGTCGCCATCCAGACCACCATCGCGAGCGTGGCGCGCCCGGTAACCGTGAACACCGCCTGGGTGCCGGGCCCGGTCGCATAGGATTCCGGCAGGAGGGCATAGCAGGCCGCGGCGAGGAACGGCCCGGCGACGAGGCCGGTGCGGCGGACGAAATCGAGAGATGTGCACGGCGTGGCCCGTCGTGCAGCCCGGATCCCTATGTGCCCCTTCCCGGAACGCGCGCTCGTCCGGCTTGCGCGGTCGGGGTCGTGAGCTAGAGCATTGCCCTTCGGAACGGGATCGAGCGCCATGCCCAGGGGCATCAGCGCGCGCGTGGTCGCCGCCTGGCTGTAAAGGAGCACCGAGGCGCCGAAGAGGCCGAAGGCGAAGGTCCAGGGCGCGGCCTTGGCCATGTCCCCGATGGCCGGGACGATCACGTCCTTGTGCGCCGCGATGAAGCTGTCTCCCAGCCAGGCAAGCCCGAAGATCCCGATAACGGCCACGACCCCGGCGCGCAGCGTCGGTGTCTTGGGAACGTCGTCGACGTTGATCTTCGTGAGGAAGAGCAGGGCTGCCGCGACCGACATCATGAGGATCTCGATCACGATGGGCATGCCGAGGGCGCTCTTGGCGCCGGGGAGCGTGCGCAGCGCGGGGAAGAAGCCGAAGAGCACCACCAGCGCCACGCCCGCGAGGAAGACGAACGCCGAGAGCTTCGCGGTGGGCTTGAGCGGCGGGCGATTGGCGGCATTCACGGGCGCGGGGATCTGGCCGGCCTTGAGGCGCGCCTGGTACTCGGGGTCGTCCTTCAGGTCCTTGCCGATGAACATCGAAACGATCGCGGCCGCGACCACGCCGGTGAGCGTGGCCGGAACGCACACCATCATGATCTCGGGCAGGCCCCACTGCGACAGCCCCTTCTCCGAGAAGAGCCCGATCATGGCGGCCGTCGCCGCGGCGACGGGGCTCGCCGTGATCGCCTGCTGCGAGGCGATCGTCGCGACCGCCATCGGCCGCTCGGGCCGGATGCCGTTCTGGTGCGCGGTCTCGTAGATCACCGGCAGCAGCGGGTAGACGATGTGGCCGGTCCCGGCGACGAAGGTGAACGTCCACGTGGTGAGCGGCGCCACGATGGTGACGTACTTCGGATTGGCCCGGATGATCCGCTCCGCGACGCGGACCAGGAAGTCGATGCCGCCGGCAGCCTCCATGACCGAGGCGGCCATGATCACCGCCAGGATGATGAGCATCACGTCGACGGGGGGCGACGTGGGGCTCACCCCGAACGCGGCGACCAGGACAAGAAGCCCGACCGCGCCCCACAGGCCCAGGCCCACGCCGCTGTAGCGCGAGCCCATCCAGATCGCCGCGAGCACGACCACGAATTGCATGAAGATCGACAGTGTCATGGCTCTTCTCCCTTGAGGGGCTGTCCTTCGGCGGGCGCTATTGCTCGAACTTGGGCGCGATCAGGTTCTCGAAGGAGAAGACCTCGTCCCACTTCTCCTGGGTCAGGAGCTTCTTCTCCTTCACGACGATGTCGTGCAGGCTCTTGCCCGTCTCGTAGCCCTCGCGCGCGAGCTCCGCGCATTGCTTGTAGCCGAGCGAGGGCTTCAGCACCGTCACGATGCCCAGCGAATTGAGCACCATGTCGCGCGTGCGCTCGGCGTTGGCGGTGATGCCGTTCACGCAGTTCACGCGCAGGCTGTTCACGGCGTTCTCCATCGTCGCGATCGAGGTGAAGAGCGCGAAGGTGATGACCGGCTCCATGACGTTCAGCTGCAGCTGCCCGGCCGAGGCGGCGAGCGTCACGGTGAGGTCCAGCCCGATGACGAGGAATCCCGTCTGGTTCACGACTTCCGGGATGACCGGGTTCACCTTGCCCGGCATGATCGAGGAGCCCGGCTGCATCTGCGGCAGGTTGATCTCGTTGAAGCCGCAGCGCGGCCCGGAGGCGAGCAGCCGCAGGTCGTTGCAGATCTTGGTGAGCTTGGACGAGGTGCGCTTGAGCACGCCCGAGAGCAGCACGTAGGCGCCCGTGTCGGACGTGGCTTCGACGAGGTCGCCGGCGAGGATGAACTTGAAGCCGGTGATCTCCGACAGGTACTTCGTGGCGAGCTCCGGGTAGCCCGGCGCCGCCGTGACCGTCGTGCCGATGGCCGTGGCCCCGAGGTTGATCTCGTGCAGGAACTGCCGGACCTCGGCGATGCGCTGGACTTCCTCGCCGATCGTCGTGCCCCAGCCGTGGAACTCCTGGCCCAGCGACATGGGCACGGCGTCCTGCAGGTGCGTGCGGCCCATCTTGAGCACGCGGTCGAACTCCTTCGCCTTGGCGAAGAACGCCTCCTGGAGCTTCGTCAGCGCCTCCATGTAGGTCGCGAGCCGCAGGATCAGCGCCAGGCGGAACGCGGTCGGGTACATGTCGTTGGTGCTTTGCCCGAAGTTCACGTGGTCGTTCGGGTTGACGAACTGGTACTCGCCCTTCTTGTGGCCCAGCTTCTCGAGCGCGAGGTTGGCGATCACCTCGTTCGCGTTCATGTTGGTCGAGGTGCCGGCCCCGCCCTGGATGAAGTCGGTCACGAACTGGTCGCGGAATTCCCCGGCAATCAGGCGGTCGCACGCGTAGATGATCGCCTCGGCGACCTTCGTGTCGAGCACGCCGAGGTCGCGGTTGGCCATCGCCGCGGCCTTCTTCGCGTACCCGAAGGCCTTGACGAAGTTCGGCTCGAGCGACATCGGGATGCCGGTGATGTGGAAGTTCTCCTTGCCGCGCAACGTCTGGACGCCGTAGTAGGCGTCGTCGGGAATCTGCTTCTCGCCGAGGAAGTCCTTCTCGATTCGCGACATGGCTCTCTCCTTCGATGATCGTGATGCGTTCGATTGTCCGGCCCAGGCGACCCCGGGGCTTGACCCACCACAAGCGGCTGGCCGGCGCCTGGCCCTTTGGTCCCATTCGGCGCCGGCGAAGGATGTGTGCGTCCCTCCGAAACAGACGGCGCCCGCCCGGGACCGCCGTCTCGGACGCGATCGCTGCGCCGGGGAACCGCTAGTACTTCGCCTTGACCTTCTCCAGCTGCTCCTTGGTCACGCCCGGCACGCTCTGGCGCTCCTTGAAGCGGTTCAGGTTCCAGGCGCCGTCGCCCAGCCAGGCCTTGACGGTCTTCAGGTTCGCCGCGCGCTCGGCATCGTTGTCGCCGAGGTACTTGTACATGTTGCCGGGCTTGCCGCCGGCGGCGGCGCCGTCATCGAGCCGGCGCATCATGGCGCCCGTCGCGGGCCACACCACGTAGTCCATGAAGTTGCCGTAGGTGTCCATGCGCGGGCCTTCCTTCTTGCGCTTGGCGTCGTCCAGCAGCATCCAGTCGCCGTATTCCGGCGCGTCCGCGCCGTGGCATTCGGCGCAGCCCTTCTTGACGATCGGCGCGATGTCCTTGCGCCAGGTGAGATCCTGCGCGCCCGCCGAAACGGCGAACCCGGCCAGCAGCGCGAATGCGAGTGCCTTCTTCATGTTCCCCTCCTGTTGTTGTTGCGAATTCGATCAGCCCCGGGTTCCCTGGACCACCATCTTGCGGCGCAGGAAGGCGATCTGCGTCTGCAGCGGCAGGTTCTTCGGGCAGACGTCGTGGCAGGCCAGCAGCGACATGCAGCCGAAGACCCCGTTGTCGTCTCCCACCAGCTCGTAGAAGTCCGCATCCGTGCGCTTGTCGCGCGGGTCGAGGCGGAAGCGGGCGATCTTGTTGAGGCCCACCGCGCCCACGAAGTCCTCGCGCATGCGGGCCGTGCCGCAGCTCGCCACGCAGCAGCCGCACTCGATGCAGCGGTCGAGCTCGTAGATCGACTCGGCGAGCGCCGGGTCCATCGCCTCCTCGATGCGCTTCAGGTCGCGCTGCGTTTCCTGCGAGTGCACCCAGGTCTCGAGCTTCTCGCTCATGCCGCGCATCCACTTGCCGGTGTTGACCGACAGGTCGCCGATCAGCTCGAAGACCGGCAGGGGTGCCAGCGAGATGTCCGCGTCCAGGTCCTTGGTCACCGTCCGGCACGCGAGGCCCGGGCGCCCGTTGATCATCATCCCGCAGCTGCCGCAGATGCCGGCGCGGCACACGAAGTCGAACTGCAGCGACGGATCCTGCTTCTCCCGCAGCTCCGTGAGCGCGATGAAGAGCGTCATGCCGGCCGCTTCCTCGAGCTCGTAGGTCTGGATGCGCGGCTCGTCGCCGGGCTGCGCGGGGTTGTAGCGCAGGATGTGGAACCGCAACTTCCGGAGGTTGTTGGTTTCGGCCATGGAAGGTGTCCTTTTGTGACGGCTCGTCCTCGCACCTAGAAGCGCTCGTCGATGCGTTCGTTGCGGCCACGCAGGCCCGGGGGCAGCAGGTGCTCGTAGTCCATCAGCGCCTTCTGCATGGCGAAGCGGTCGTTCGCGTACTGCGCCCGGATCGCCTCCACCGCCTTCTGGCGTTCCGGCGTGTCCGGATGGTCGATGTAGTCCTTGGCGCCGTAGCCGCGCCAGCCGGGCGGCAGCTCCATGCGCCCGACATCCAGCGCCTCGTAGTTCAGGGTCGGCAACGTGTCCGAGTCGTTCTTCCAGGTCGCGAGCGTGCGCTTGAGCCACTCGGCGTCGTTGCGGCGCGGGAAGTCGGAGCGGAAGTGCGCGCCGCGGCTTTCCGTGCGGACGGCGGCGCCGTAGGCGATGCACAGGGCGAGCTTCAGCATCCGCTGGACGCGGTAGGCCGTCACCAGTTCCGGGTTGGCGCCGAGCGAGGCCGAGCGCAGGCCGATGCGGCGGCTGCGCACGAGCAGCTTCTGCAGCTTGTCGACGGCCTCCTCGAGGTCCTGCCCGGTGCGGAAGATGCCCACCTTGGCCGTCATGAGGTCCTGCATCTCGCCCTTGATGAGGGACGCGTCCTCGGTACCGCCGCCCTTCGTGAACGCCTCGAGCTTCGCCGTCTCGCGCTCGAGACACTCGCGCACCAGCGCCGTCGGGATCGACGGCTCGTTGGCGCGGTCGTCGCAGTAGTCCGCGATCGTCTCGCCGACGATCATGCCGGCGACCACCGTCTCCGCGACCGAGTTGCCGCCGAGGCGGTTGAAGCCGTGCATGTCCCAGCAGGCCGCCTCGCCCGCCGAGAAGAGCCCCTTCAACGTCGGGCTCTGGCCGGTCGGCGTCGGTGCGCACGCCGCCCATGGTGTAGTGCTGGGCCGGGCGCACCGGGATCATGTCCTTCACCGGGTCCACGCCCAGGAAGTAGTGGCAGATGTCCCACACCTCGCGCAGGTTGGTGTGGATGTGCTTCTCGCCCAGCTGCGTGATGTCGAGCCAGATGTGCTCGCCGAACCGCGACTTGTGGCCCTTGCCCTTCTTGATGTGCTCCTCCATCCGGCGCGACACCACGTCGCGCGAGGCGAGCTCCTTCTTCTCGGGCTCGTAGTCCGGCATGAAGCGGTGGCCGTCGACGTCCTTGAGCAGCCCGCCGTCGCCGCGGCAGCCCTCGGTGACGAGGATGCCGGCCGGGAAGATGCCCGTCGGGTGGAACTGGACCGCCTCCATGTTGCCCAGCGCCGAGACGCCCGGTCTCGAGCGCGATCGCGTGGCCGATGCCCTCGCAGATCACGGCGTTGGTGGTGGTGCGGTAGACGCGGCCGGCGCCGCCCGTGCAGATGGCGGTGGCCGTGGCCACGTAGGCCGAGAGCTCGCCCGTGACGAGGTCGCGCACGATCGCGCCGTAGCAGCGGCTGCCGTCGTGGATGAGCGCCAGGGCTTCCTTGCGCTCGTGCACCGGGATCGAGTCGGCGATCGCCTGGTCGGCCACGGTGTTGATCATGGAGTGGCCCGTCCCGTCGGCGGCGTAGCAGGTGCGCCACTTCTTGGTGCCGCCGAAGTCCCGCTGGGCGATCAGCCCGTGCGCCTCGTCGCGCTCGGTGATGGTGACCTTCTGGCCGTTGATGATGACGTCGCGGTCGCCCTTGCGCACCCGGCTCCACGGCACGCCCCACGCGGCCAGCTCCCGCACCGCCTTGGGCGCGGTGTTCACGAACATGCGCACCACTTCCTGGTCGGCGCCCCAGTCGGAGCCGCGCACCGTGTCCTCGAAGTGGACGTCCTCGGTGTCGCCCTGCCCCTTGGCCACGTTGCCGAGGGCGGCCTGCATGCCGCCCTGGGCCGCCTTGGAGTGCGAGCGCTTGGCGGGGACGAGCGAGAGGATCATCGCGTCGTGGCCGCGCCGCTTGGCGCCGATCGCGAGCCGAAGGCCCGCCAGCCCGCCGCCGATCACCAGCACATCGGTATGGATGATCTTCATTTCGCCTTCTCCATCGGATTCGGGACCACCCACGAGGGCGTGTAGCGCTCGCCCACCCGGTCACGGTGCTCGTAGCCGATCTTCATGTAGGCCGCCAGCGTGGCGAGGCCCAGCACGATGAAGAACACGGTGAGCGCCCATTTGAGGGTCTTCAGGCGCTTGCGGCTCGCATTCGGGTCCTTGCCCTCGAGCCAGCCCCACTTCACGCACAGGCGATAGAGGCCGATGCCGCCGTGCAGCTCGACCGCGAACAGCGCGACCAGGTACAGGGGCCACCAGCGCCCGGACCAGACGCGGTCCGCGGATTCGTACGGGCCGATGTCGCCGGGGTGCATGAGCATCTGGTAGAGGTGCACCGCCGCGATGAAGAAGAGCAGGAACCCGGTGACCGCCTGCACCCACCAGAGGGTCGTGTCCTCGTGCGCCATGAGCTTGCTGGTGGCCGATGAAGGTCCGGTACTGCGTGTAGTTGGCCGGGAATTTCCGCATCGCCAGGAACGCATGCACCATCAGGATCAGGAAGATCGCCCGCCACGATCACCGACACCATGCCCGGGTAGGCGGTGCCGAAGAAGAAGTAGCCCTCGAACATCTTCGTGATCGACCACATCACGTCCTTGCCGAGCAGGATCGAGGACACGAAGAACATGTGGCCCCACATGAAGAGGCCCAGCACCAGGCCGGTGGCGCTCTGGGCGAAGTCCATGCGGGCCGGCCAGCGGCTCTTGCGGGGCCGGTCGGCGAGACCGACGCCGGCGATGACGTTCCGGGTGGAATCCATGCCAATTCTCTCCTCGCGCCCGGGGGACTGGGCAGCAGCGTGCCTACTTTGCGGCCTAAAGAGGCAGGCAAAGTTGACGACCATCAAGGGGGATTGCATCCGGGCGTTCGCGTCCGGGACCGGGAGAAGTGGGGCAAGCCGGCCCGCGAGGCGCAGGTCAGGATCGACTGATCCCCGGCCGGGCCGGCGGGGGACTCCGCTAGAATTGCGGATTCCGCCCCCGTCCCCGGCCTTGATCGACGTCATCATCCCCGCCTACCGCGGGTTGCCCGAAACGCGCCGCTGCATCGAGAGCGTGCTTCGCGCCCGCGTTGCCACGCCGCATGAAGTGATCGTGCTGGACGACGCCAGCCCCGAGCCCGAACTCTCGGCCTGGCTTCGCGGCGTGGCCGCGGATGGCCGCATCACGTTGCTGGCGCACGCCCGCAATGCCGGCTTCGTGGCCAGCGTGAACGAGGGCATGCGCGCGCATCCCGGGCGCGATGTCGTGCTGCTCAACAGCGACACCGAGGTGGCCGACGGCTGGCTCGACAGGCTTGCCGCGTGCGCGGCGCGCGAGGACGGCGCGGGAACGGTGACGCCCTTCTCGAACAACGCCACCATCGCGAGCTATCCGCGCTTCGCGCAAGCCAATCCCCTGCCCGAAGGAACGACGACGGCGACCCTCGATGCCCACTTCGCGCACGCGAACGCGGGGCGCTCCGTGGACCTCCCCACCGCCGTCGGCTTCTGCATGTTCATCGCCCGCCGCTGTCTCGAGGAGGTCGGACCCTTCGACGAAGAGGCCTTCGGCCGCGGCTACGGCGAGGAGGTCGATTTCTGCCTGCGCGCGGCGCGTGCCGGCTGGCGCCACCTGCTGGCCGCCGACACCTTCGTCTTCCACGAGGGGGAAGTCTCCTTCGGCAGCGGCGCGGGAGAGATCCGCGCGAAGGCGCAGCGGATCATCGATGACCGTTACCCGGAATTCCAGCCGCGACTGGCGGAGTTCCTCGCGCGCGAGCCCGCCCGGCCGCTGCGCCGCGACGTGGACATCGAGCGCATCCGCAGCGACCCGCGCCCGCACCTGCTCTTCGTCGCGCACGGCTGGGGCGGCGGGATCGACAAGCACGTCAGGGACCTGGCGGCGCTCGCTGGCGGCGGACGCGCAGGTGCTCGCGCTGCGCCCCGCCGGCGAGGAACCTGGCGAGCGTCGCCTGGCTGCGACCGGGAGAGGAGTTCGAGGCGTTCTTCGACACGCCCGGCGACTGGGACCTGCTCGTGGACCTGCTGGGCTCGCTCGCCATCGACCGCGTGCATTTCCACCACACCCACGGACTTCCCGAGGCGGTCCTCGACCTGCCGGCGCGCCTGGCCGTGCCTTACGACGTCACGCTCCACGACTACCTCGCCATCTGCCCGCAGCACCACCTCGCCACCGCGGAGGGCCGCTACTGCGGCGAGCCGGACGAGCGCGGCTGCAACCAGTGCCTGGCCGGGCGCCCGCCGGCCTGGCCGCTCGACATCCGCAGCTGGCGCAGCCGCTTCGGACAGCTGCTTGCGGGCGCGGACCGGGTCATCGCGCCGTCCCAGGACCTGGCGAGTCGCATCCGGCGCTACCACCCCACGGCTGCGATCCGGGAGTGGACCCACCCGGAGGACACACGTTCCGCTGCCGCACGCGCCGGCACGCGTCCTGCTGCCCGGCGGCCTCTCCGCGATCAAGGGCCTCGACATCCTCGAGGCCTGCGTGCGCGACGCGATCGAGCGCGCCCTGCCGCTGCACTTCCGCGTCCTCGGCCACCTCGGCCGCCCGTTGGCGCAATGGCCGGATGCGCCGCTCACGGCGACCGGAAACTATCCCGAAGGCGAGCTCGACCGCCTGATCGCGCTCGAGCGCGGCGATGTCGCTGTTCTTCCCGTCGCAGGTGCCCGAGAGCTACTCCTACACGCTCACCAAGGCCATGGAGTCGGGCCTGCCGATCGTCGCCACCGCCATCGGCGCGTTGCCCGAACGGCTTCACGGCCACCCGCTGGCGACCCTCGTGGCGGTCGATGCCTCCGCGCAGGCGTTCAACGATGCCCTCCTGCTGGCCGCCGGCCTTGCGGTGCCGGTTTGCGTAGCCCCGGCCGGCGATGGTGCCGCATCTTGACGACGCGGCCCCTCACGTCCGCCCGGTACCGGGAGGCTCTATCTCGAGCCGGTGGCCGCAACCAAGGCGCGCGACGGGCGGCCGGCGCTCCTGCACCCGCGCATCTACTACCGCCCGGAAGGGCGCGCACCGGCCGAGCCCAGCCTCGAGCAGCTCTACGAGGCCGGCGTCCTCGGCGGCCATTCGGAGTCGCGCAAATCGCTCGGCGTGCGCATTCCCGAGGCTTCCGCACAGGCGGCCAGCCACGGCCGCAGGGTCGCGGAGCTGGGCAACGAGATCGGCCGCCTGGAGTCCGAACTGGCGGCGTTTCGCCGGACACACGATTCGCATGTGCGGCAACTGGAGTCTGCGGTGGACCAGGCGCGCGAGCGCGTGCGCGAACTCGAGGAGAGCACGTTCTGGCGCATCACCGCGCCGCTGCGCTGCGCCGTCCATCGCCTGAAGCTCGTCGGCGCGTTCGGTGCGCGCCCTCGGCGCGGCATTGCGCCTGGCGCCGGCGCGCCTGGCGACGGCGCGCCAGATCCTCAGTGCAGAAGGTCCGCGGGAGCTCGCACGCCGCGTGCGCCGCAAGCTCCTCGCGCGCCCGGCGCTCCCTTCCGGCCTGAGGGCGCGCGGCGGGCTGGAGCCCGACATCGTCCCCCTGCACGTCCCGGCCACCGACTCGCCGCGGGTATCGGTGATCATCCCCACCTACGGCCAGGACCTGTACACCTACACCTGCCTCAAGGCGGTGGCGCGGGAAGCCGCGGGCACCGCGCTCGAGGTGATCGTGATGGACGACTGCGCGCCGGTGCCGGCGGCGCGAAGCGCTGGCCGCCGGTGACGGGCGTGCGCTTCGTGCGCAACGAGACCAACCTCGGCTTCGTGCGCAACACCAATCGCGGAGCCGACGCTCGCCCGCGGCGAGTTCCTGCTGTTCCTCAACAACGATGCGGTGATGCAGCCCGGCTGCCTCGAAGCGATGCTGCGCGTCTTCGCAGACGCAGCCCGACGCCGGGATCGTGGGCGCCAAGCTGGTCTATCCCGACGGCCGCCTCCAGGAGGCGGGCGGCATCGTCTGGCGCGACGGCTCGGCGTGGAACTACGGCCGCGGCGACGACCCCGCCCGGCCCGAGTACAACTACGCGCGCCGCGTCGACTACTGCTCGGGCGCGTGCCTCCTCGTTCCGCGCGCGCTGTTCGAGTGCCCTCGGGCGCTTCGACGAGCACTACGCCCCCGCGTACTGCGAGGATGTCGACCTGAGCTTCCGGGCCCGCAGCGCCGGGCGCGCGACCTGGTACCAGAGCGCCGCGGAAGTCGTGCACTTCGAGGGCGCCTCGCACGGCACCGACGAGGCCGACGGCACCAAGCGCTACCAGGTCGTGAACCGCGACAAGCTCTACGAGCGCTGGAAGGCAACGCTCGCCGGCCATCGCGTGAATGGCATGCAGCCCCGCCTGGAGTGCGATCGCGGCGCCACCCTGCGCGTCCTCGTGGTCGAGGCCTGCATGCTCACGCCGGACCAGGATTCCGGTTCGGTGCGCGGCTGGCGCCTGCTGCGCGTGCTGCGCGACATGGGTTTCAAGGTGACGTTCGTCGCGGCGAACCTCGAGCACGCCGAGCCCTATGTTTCCGAGCTGCGCGCGGAGGGGATCGAGGTGCTGCACCACCCCTATGCGGACTCGATCGAGTCCGTGCTGGCCGAGCGCGGCGGCGACCTCGATCTCGTCGTCCTCACGCGCTACTACATAGCCTCCAGCCACATCGACGCCGTGCGCCGGCACGCGCCCCGGGCGTTGCTCGTGTTCGACACGATCGACCTGCACTACCTGCGCGGCAGGCGCCTGGCGCAGCTGAAGGAGAGCCGCTCCCTCGCCTCCGGCGCCAACGCCATCTTCGCGGAGGAGATCGATTGCGTCCGGCGCTCGGACGTGACCTGGGTGGTGAGCCCGGTGGAGCGCGAGGAGCTGGCCCGCGAGGTTCCCTCCGCGCGGGTGGTCGTCCTCACCAACATCCACTATCCGCTGCCGTCGGGCAGGCCGTTCGCGCAGCGCGAGGGCATCGTCTTCGTCGGCGGCTACCAGCACCCGCCGAACGTGGATGCGGCGCTGTACTACGCCAACGAGGTCATGCCGCACCTGCGCGAGTTGCTGCCCGGCGTGACCAGCTATCTCCTCGGCAGCAAGGCGCCGAAATCGGTGCAGGAGCTGGGCGGCCCGGGGCTGGAGTTCGTCGGCTTCGTGCCCGAGGTCGTGCCCTGGTTCGAGCGTTGCCGCCTGTCGGTCGCGCCGCTGCGCTACGGCGCGGGAGTGAAGGGGAAGATCAACCACAGCATGAGCCTGGGGCTCCCGGTGGTGGCGACCACGCCTGCCGTGGAGGGCATGCACGTCACGGCCGGCGAGGAGATCGTCGTGGCCGACGGCCCGCGCGCCTTCGCGGAGGCGATCGCGAGCGTCTACCGCGACGAGGCGCTCTGGAACCGCATCTCGGCCGCCGGGCTGGAGAACGTGCGCCGCCACTTCTCGCCGGACGCGGCGCGGCGGGCGATCGAGGAAACGCTCGCCCTGCGCCCCGCGCGCGCCACCCTTCAGCCGCGCTGAGGCGCCGGTGTATCATCCCCGGGAGCGGTAGCCCCCTCCCCTGGAAGAAGACCGAGAAGAAACCGTGGCCCTGAAGGTCCCCCGGCTCCCGAAGATCTCCATCGCCGACATCGCGCGCGCGCTCGTCGGCCTGCTGCTCGCCGGGGTCTTCCTCATGCACGAGAGCGAGAACTACGAATGGCGCTCGCTGCACCAGCTGGAGCTGTGGGCCTACGACACGCGCATCCGCCTCTTCCTGCCGAAGACGCTCGACACGCGCGTGGTCATCCTCGACATCGACGAGAAGAGCCTCAACGCGGAGGGCCGCTTCCCCTGGCCGCGCGACAAGATGGCGCGGATGGTGAACCAGCTCTTCGAGCGCTACAAGGTCGCGGTGGTCGGCTTCGACGTGGTGAATCCCGAGCCCGACACCAGCTCGGGCCTGCCGATCCTGGACGCCGTCGCGAAAGGGGAGCTGAAGAACGATCCGGAGTACCAGGCGTTCCTGAAGAAGGCCCGCCCCGCCCTCGACTACGACCAGGTCTTCGCCGACGAGCTGCGCAAGTGGCCCGTCGTCCTCGGCGTGGCGATGGGCGGGGAGACCAAGTCCGGCGTGCTGCCGCCGCCCATCTTCGAGGCCGCCGCCCTGGGCGACGTGGAGTTCCCGTCCCACGTGGCCGCGGGCTACAGCGGCAACCTGCAGGTGCTGCAGGATGCCGCCAAGGTCGGGGGGCACATCTATCCCGCCCTCGACATCGACGGAACCACGCGCCGGGTGCCGATGTTCATGCGCCACGACGACGCGTACTACGAGGCGCTGTCGCTCGCCGTGGCGCGCACCTACCTCGGCAATGCGCCGGTGAAGATCCACCTCTACCCGCCGGTCGAGACGGGCGGCAAGCGCCTGGGCTGGATCAAGGCCATCCAGATCGGCGAGGTCTCCATTCCGCTCGCGAGCGACATGTCGGCCCTGGTGCCCTACCGCGCCGAGGGCGGCTTCCGCTACGTCTCCGCGACCGAGGTCATCCGGGGCACGCTGCCTGTCGACGAGCTCAAGGACAAGATCGTCATCGTCGGCACCTCGGCGGCGGGCCTGAAGGACCTGCGCTCCACGCCGGTGAGCGAGAACCTGCCCGGGGTCGAGATCCACGCCAACCTCGTGGCCGGCATCCTCGACCAGTCGATCCGGCACCGCCCGCCGGAAGTCCTCGGGCTCACCGTGCTCATGCTGGTGCTGCTCGGCATCCCGCTCGCACTCCTGCTGCCGAAGCTCTCCGCGCTGTGGTCGACCCTCATCGTGGGCACGATCTTCGCCCTGGCCATCGCCGTGAACCTGTACTTCTTCCAGCAGGGGCTCGTGCTCCCCGTCACCTCGCTCCTGCTGATGCTGGGAATCCTCTACTTCCTCAACATGGCCTACGGCTTCTTCGCGGAAGCGCGCTCGCGCGCGCTCATCACCGGGCTCTTCGGCACCTACGTGCCGAAGGAACTGGTGGACGAGATGGCGCAGAACCCCGGCGAGTACTCGATGCGCGGCGAAAGCCGCGAGATGACGGTGCTCTTCTCCGACGTGCGCGACTTCACCTCGATCTCCGAGGGCCTCACGCCGGAGGGCCTCAAGGACCTGATGAACGCCTACCTCACCGCGATGACGGAGAAGGTGCAGGAGAAGCGCGGCACCATCGACAAGTACATCGGCGATGCGATCATGGCCTTCTGGGGCGCGCCGGTTCCCGACAAGGACCATGCCCTGCATGCCCTGGAGTCGGCGATCGAAATGCAGAAGGGCCTGCGCGAGCTGGATGCCCCGTTCGCCAAGCGCGGCTGGCCGGAACTGCACATCGGCGTGGGCCTCAACTGCGGCATGATGAGCGTGGGCGACATGGGCTCGCGGTTCCGCCGCTCCTACACGGTGATGGGCGACTCGGTGAACCTCGCCTCGCGGCTGGAGGCCCTCACCAAGCAGTACGGTGTGGGCATCCTCGTCACCGAGAACATCGTCAAGGCCGTGCCCTCCTACGTCTACCGCGAGGTCGACAAGGTGCAGGTGAAGGGCAAGCTCCAGGGCGTGGCGATCTTCGAGCCGCTGGGGCGCCAGGGTGATGTTCCCGAGGCGAAGCTGCGCGAGGCCGAGCAGCTGGCCAAGGCCATCGCGGCCTACCGCGCGCAGCGCTGGGACGAGGCGGAGAACCTCTTCAGAACGCATGCCGGAAACGAAGATCTCGAAGCTGTACCTCGAGCGCATCGAGCACTTCCGCACCAACCCGCCGCCCGCAGACTGGGACGGCGTCTTCGTCTTCACCACCAAGTAACCGGGCCGCGCCGCCAGCCGGCGCCCATTGCATGACCGACGAGACCACGGTCCACTACCCGTTCGCCAGGACCATCCCGCAGCCGGGCGAAGCGATCGCGGTCGCCCCGGGCGTGTGGTGGATCCGCATGCCGCTGCCCTTCGCACTCGACCACATCAACCTGTGGCTCCTCGAGGACGGCGACGGCTGGACGATCGTGGATACCGGCATCGGGCTGGAAGCCACCTGGGAACTCTGGGAGCGGCAGCTCGCGGGGACCATGGGATCGCGTCCCGTGAAGCGCATCGTCGTCACGCACTACCATCCCGACCACGTCGGGAGTGCCGCATGGCTGGAGAGCCGCACCGGCGCGCCGGTCTGGATGACCACCTCGGAGTTCCTGTCGGCCCACGCCGCGCGCGACGATACCGCGGGCTTCGACCGCGCCACGGGCATCGACTTCTTCGGGCTGAACGGCATGGACGTCTCCGCCATCGCGGACAAGGTGCGCAAGGCCAATTTCTACAGGCGCGGCGTGCCGGAGCTGCCGCAGCACTACCGGCGCCTGATGCACGGCGACACGCTCGCGATCGGCGCGCACGACTGGCGCGTGATCTGCGTGTTCGGCCATGCCCCCGAGCACGCGGCCCTTTACTGCGCGTCGCTCGGCATCCTCATTTCCGGCGACCAGGTCCTGCCGCGCATCACGACCAACGTCGGCGTGTGGGGCAACCAGCCGGAGGCCAATCCGCTGGCACTCTTCCTCGACTCCCTCGGGCGCTTCGCGGACATCCCGGAGCCGGTGCGCGTGCTGCCCTCGCACGACCGCGTGTTCGAGGGCCTGCACGTGCGCATCGACCAGTTGCGCGCGCATCACGCCGAGCGCCTCGAGAAGCTCGTCGAGGCATGCGCCAGTCCCGTCACCGCCTTCGAGATCCTGCCCGTGCTCTTCAACCGCAAGCTCGACGAGCACCAGATGGGCTTCGCCATGGGCGAGGCCATCGCCCACCTGCACTTCCTGCAGGCCGAAGGGACGCGTCCGGCGCTTCGAGGAAAACGGCGTTCGCCGCTTCGTCAGGGGAAATTAGGGACTGTCCCTGATTTCGCGGGCTACGAAAGGGACTTCATCGCCCCTTCCAGGCCGGAAAGCGTCACGGGGTACATGCGCCCGTCGAAGATGCGGCGGATGTTCTCCGTGGTGGCGGTCCAGCTCCAGTGGTCCTCGGGCACGGGATTCAACCACGCGGCGCGCGGCCAGGCGCGCAGCAGGCGCTCGAGCCAGATGCGGCCGGACTCGTCGTTCCAGTGCTCGACGCTGCCGCCGGGCTGCTCCAGCTCGTAGGGGCTCATCGCCGCGTCGCCGACGAAGATCACCTTGTAGTCGTGGCCGTACTTGCGCAGCACGTCCACCGTCGGGATGCGCTCGCGGTTGCGGCGGTGGTTGTCCTTCCACACCGTTTCGTAGACGCAGTTGTGGAAGTAGAAATGCTCGAGGTTCTTGAACTCCGTGCGCGCGGCGCTGAAGAGCTCCTCCACCATGCGGATGTGGTCGTCCATGGAGCCGCCGACGTCCAGGAACAGCAGCACCTTCACCGCGTTGTGCAGCTCCGGCACGATCTTGATGTCCAGCCACCCCGCGTTGCGCGCGGTCGAGCGGATGGTGTCGGGCAGGTCGAGCACTTCCGGCGCCCCGGTGCGCGCGAACCGCCGCAGCCGCCGCAGGGCCAGCTTGATGTTGCGCACGCCCAGCTCGCGGTCGGCGTCGTAGTCGCGGAACTCGCGCTGGTCCCAGACCTTCACCGCACGGCGGTTGCGCGAGCCGGTCCTGGCCGATGCGCACGCCTTCGGGGTTGTAGCCGTAGGCGCCGAAGGGTGACGTGCCCGCCGTGCCGATCCACTTCGAGCCGCCCTGGTGGCGCCCCTTCTGCTCCTCGAGGCGCTGGCGCAGGGTCTCCATGAGCTTGTCCCAGCCGCCGAGCGCCTCGACCAGGCGCTTCTCCTCCTCCGAGAGGTTGCGCTCGGCCAGCTTCCTCAGCCACTCGGCGGGAATGTCCTTGACGAGCGCGTCGGGAATCGCGGCCACGCCCTTGAAGTAGGCGGCGAAGGCCAGGTCGAAGCGGTCGAAGTAGGCCTCGTCCTTCACGAGGGTGGCGCGGGAGAGCACGTAGAAGTCGTCGACGCTCCCCGAGACCACGCCCTTGTCCAGCGCCTCGATCAGCGTGAGGAATTCCTTCACGCTGGCGGGCACGCCCCGCCTTGCGGACGGTGAAGAAGAAGTCGATGAGCACCGCCGTGCCGCCTCGCCCGGTGCCTGCGGCGCCTAGCGGCCGCGGCGCTGCAGGAACAGCAGCTGCTCGAACAGGTGCACGTCCTGCTCGTTCTTGAGCAGCGCCCCGTAGAGGGGCGGGATCAGTTGCTGGTGGCCGTCGCTGCGCAGCGCCTCCGGCGGAATGTCCTCGGCGAGCAGGAGCTTCAGCCAGTCGAGGAGTTCGGACGTCGACGGCTTCTTCTTGAGCCCCGGCATCTCGCGGATGCCGAAGAAGCTCTCCAGCGCCGCCTGCACGAGCTGCTTGCGGATGCCGGGGAAGTGCACGTCGACGATGGCCTGCATCGTGTCCTTGTCGGGAAAGCGGATGTAGTGGAAGAAGCAGCGGCGCAGGAATGCGTCCGGCAGCTCCTTCTCGTTGTTGGAGGTGATGAGGATCAACGGACGGTGGCGCGCCTTCACCGTGCGCCGCGTCTCGTAGACGTAGAACTCCATCCGGTCCAGCTCGCGCAGCAGGTCGTTGGGGAACTCGATGTCGGCCTTGTCGATCTCGTCGACCAGGAGCACGGCCTGCTCCTCGCACTCGAAGGCCTCCCAGAGCACGCCCTTCACGATGTAGTTGGCGATGTCCTGCACGCGGGCATCGCCCAGCTGCGAGTCGCGCAGGCGCGAGACCGCGTCGTACTCGTACAGGCCCTGCTGCGCCTTGGTCGTGGACTTGATGTGCCACTGGTAGAGGGGTTTGCCCAGCGCGCGGGCCACCTCCTCCGCGAGCATGGTCTTGCCGGTGCCGGGCTCGCCCTTGATGAGGAGCGGGCGCTGCAGGGTGACCGCGGCATTGACCGCGATCTTCAGGTCGTCGTCGGCGACGTAGGTGTCGGTGCCCTCGAATCTCATGCGCGAAAGTATAGCGGCAGCGCAAACCCAACGCCGCCGCGGACCGTTAAACTGGCTCCTCGAGCTTCGAGGAGGAATCCCCCGTGCCCCACGTCCTGCGTCCCATCGTCGTCGCCACTGCCGCGGCACTCGCCCTTTCCGCCGGCGCCGAGACCGCCGTCACCATCTACTCCAGCGCCCAGCCGGGGACGCTCTCCCCGCAGACCTTCCGCTCCGGGGGCGAAGGCATGACGATCCCGGGCTATGCGCTCGTGCGCGAGGACCGGCGCTTCGACCTGAAGGCGGGACGCAACCTCCTGCGCGTGGGGGACGTGCCGGCGCTCATCGACCCCACGACGGTCTCCTTTGCGTCGCTCACCGATCCGAAGGCCACCCGGGTGATCGAGCAGAGCTTCGAATTCGACTTGACCAGCACCGAGAAGCTGCTCTCGCGCTACCTCGACCGCGAGATCACCGTCGAGCAGCCGCGCGGCCAGGGCGTGGGCTCGTTCACCGGCACCCTCGTCGGCACGCGGGGTGGACTGACCCTGAAGGCAGCCGACGGATCCGTGCGCGTGGTCAACGGCTATTCCGGCGTCACGCTCCCGAGCCTGCCCGGCGGCCTCATCAGCAAGCCGACGCTGGTGTGGGACATCGAGGCCGGCAAGGCGGGAATGCACGACGCGCGCATCGCCTACCAGACCGGGGGCATGACCTGGTGGGCGGACTACAACCTCGTCTACGCCGAGCCGAAGCCGGGGCAGTGCCGCCTGGACGTCGGCGCGTGGGTCACGATCGTGAACCAGTCCGGCGCCACCTACGAAAATGCCAAGTTGAAGCTCATCGCGGGCGACGTGCAGCGCGCGCAGCCGCGCGGCTACCCGGCACCGGCCGCCATGGCCATGGGGCGCGTCCAGGAGGCGAAGGCCGCAGGCTTCGAGGAGAAGTCCTTCTTCGAGTACCACCTCTACACGCTCGGGCGCCCGACGACGCTGGCGCAGAACGCGACCAAGCAGATCGAACTCTTCCCCACGGCCACCGGGGTGGGCTGCGAGAAGGAGCTCTTCTACAGCGGGCAGGCAGCGAGCTTTCCGAACTACGGCTCGCCGATGACCGACCGCAATTTCGGCGTGCAGTCCAACCGCAAGGTGGACGTCTACCTGCGCATGAAGAATGCGGCGGCCAACGGGCTGGGCATGCCCCTGCCCGCGGGCAAGCTGCGCGTCTCCAAGCGCGACGACGCCGACGGGAGCCTGGAGTTCATCGGCGAGGACCTGATCGACCACACGCCGCGCGACGAGACGGTGCGCGTGAAGCTGGGCTCCGCCTTCGACATCGTCGGCGAGAGGAAGCAGCTCGACTATCGCGTCGACACTTCCGCCAGGTGGATCGAGGAGGAGATCGAGGTGCGCGTGCGCAACCAGAAGCCCGACGAGGCAGTGACGGTCATCGTGCGGGAAAACCTCTACCGCTGGACGAACTGGACGATCCAGAAGAAGACGCACGAGTTCGAGAAGCAGGATGCGCGCACGGTGCACTTCCCCGTTCGCATCGCGCCGAAAGGCGAGGCGGTGGTGCGCTACTCGGTGCGCTATTCCTGGTGACCGGCAACTTCCCGCACCGCGACTCCTGAGGTCCCCGAGAGACAAGAAAAAAGGGGCGGCTCGCGCCGCCCCTTTCGCTGCTGCCCGTCGTAGCCGGCTTCAGCTCCTGGCGATCACCGCGCAGGCGAGCCGCGGTCCGGCATTGCCCGCCGGCTGGCTCTTGTAGTCGTCCGGATCGCGATGGACGATGAGCCCCTTGCCGACGATGTCCGTCGCGCCAGAGCCGATGGTGATCCCGGTGGTCTCGAACGAGAAGGTCGCGCTGCCGTAGGCGTCCGCGCGCAGGTTCGGCATGTCTCCGGCGTGACGGGTGTCGGCGCCGTGGTGGCCATGGCCCTTGCCCAGCGGGTTGAAATGGCCGCCCGCGCTCATGCCGTCCCCGGAACTGCAGTCGCCCTTCTCGTGCACGTGGAATCCGTGCTCGGCGTTGGGCTTGAGGCCGGAGACGGTGCCGGACACGGCCACCTTCGCACCGCGCTGCTCGAAGACGACGGTACCGGCCACCGAATTGCCCTTCGTGGGGACGAGCTTCCCCAGCGCCTTCGGCGCCGGAGCCTCACCCATCCCTGCGCAGCCCGCGACGAAGGCGGCGGCGACGGCGATTGCCAATGCGTTTCTCATGTCGGTCAGTCCTCAGGATTTCTTCGCCGGAGCCTTGTCCGCAGGCTTCGCGGGGGCAGCGGGTGCGCCGGCCTTGGCAGGTGCTGCAGGCGGTGCCGCGGCGGCGATCGGCGTGGGCTTCGGTATGGGCTTGCCGGCCTTCTTCATGTTGCCCTGGTAGTTCTTGACGGCGTTGTCCTCGGCGGCGGCCTGTGCGGCCTTGGCCTTCGCGGCGGCCTCGTCGTCGGACTTCTTCTTGGCTTCGGCCTTGGCCGGGTCGATCGGCGGCGGTGGCGGCAGCTTTGCCTGCGCGGTGAGAGCGAAGCCGAGTACGGCGGCAAAGGCCAGGGAGATCAGTTTCGTCTTCATGGTCAGTCTCCCGTGGCCGGTTGCGCGGTGCCCGCAACGGCTTTCTCGGGGCGCTTGCCCGCCTTCACTTCCTCGTACCAGTACTGGTGATGCTCTCTGGCCCAGGTCTCGTCGACCAGGCCGGTCTTCATCGCGTCGAGCGCGTGGTCCATGCCGACCGTGCCGAGGTAGATGTGGAAGCAGGCCATCGCCATGGCGAGGATGGCGCAGCCGCCGTGGATGAGGTTGGCGAGCTGCATCGCCTCGCGGCCCTGGTTCCAGTTCGGGAAGTTGAGGATCAATCCGGTCACGCTGATGACCGAGCACAGTCCCACCACGAGCATCCAGAAGAGCGCCTTCTCGCCGGCGTTGAACTTGCCCGCGGGCACGTGCTCGCCCGAGAGCATGCCGCCGAACTTGCCGACCCACTGCCCGTCGTAGGACTTCCAGAAGTTGTCCTTGATGTAGAGCGTGATGAAGATCACCAGGGCGAAGATGAAGAGCGGCCCCACGAAGTTGTGCAGGTTCTTCGCGAGCACCGTGAGCGAGGAGAACGCCGCGTGCCCCACGATCGGCAGGATGACGTGCTTGCCGAAGAGGATGACGATGCCGGTGAGCGCCAGCACGACGAAGGAAAGCCCCATCGTCCAGTGCGCCACCCGCTCCACGCTCGAGAAGCGCTCGATCAGGCGCCCGGTCAGCGGGTCGTGGGTCCTGATCGGCCCCTTGGCCAGGTAGAAGAGCACGAGGATCACGAGCGGGATCAGGAGAATGATGCCGCCGAAGAACGTGATCGGCCCGTTGCGCAGCTTCCTCCACTCGTGGCCCGCGCCCTGGATGAGCACGTTGGTCTCGCGGCCGGGAACGGAGGCGTACTGCGCCTTCGTGCTGACGTCATTCCAGGAGGGCGGCTTGTTCCAGTCCGGTGCGGGGGCTGCGGCCGGCGCGGGAGCCGGTGCGGTGGCGGCGGGCGGCTGTGCTGCAGGTGCGGCCGGCTGTTGCGCGAAGGTCGCGGCGGGAAGCCACGCAGCCAGTGCCACGACGAGCGCGCCGATGCTTCTGGCGATTCTGGTAGTCATTGTCGTCTCTCCGTTCTATTTCTTCTCGGCCATCGCACGGCGGTAGTCGTTCTGCATGTCGGCGCGGGAAGCGAGCGACTGCTCCCATTTCGCCTTGTCGCCCTTGAACTGGTCGCCGGCATAGGGCTTGGCGTCTTCCTTGCCCGCATACGACTTGCCGGGTTCCTGCGCGACTTCCGTGCATCCGGTGAAGAGCGCGGCTGCCGCCAGGGCGGCCGCGAGCGTGGTGAGCTTCTTCATGCCTTTGCTCCCGGTTGATCGGCGAGCTTGCCGCTGCCGCCGTATGCCATGGACCAGCCCCAGATCTCCTCGCCCTTGCCGCGCGTGACGACACGGAACTTGTAGATCTTCGTCAGCACGTCGGCATCGCCGGCGAGCAGCGCCTTGGTGGAGCACATTTCCGCGCAGGCCGGGAGCTTGCCCTCGGCCAGGCGGTTGCGGCCGTACTTGCGGTACTCCTCGGCGGAGTTGTTGTCCTCCGGACCGCCGGAGCAGAAGGTGCACTTGTCCATCTTGCCGCGCAGGCCGAAGGCGCCGGCCTGCGGGAACTGCGGCGCGCCGAAGGGGCAGGCGTAGAAGCAGTAGCCGCAGCCGATGCACAGGTCCTTGTCGTGCAGGACCACGCCCTCTTCCGTCTTGTAGAAGCAGTCCACCGGGCAGACCGCCATGCACGGCGCGTCGGTGCAGTGCATGCACGCCACCGAGATGGAACGCTCGCCAAGCTTCCCGTCGTTCACCGTCACCAGGCGGCGGCGGTTCACGCCCCACGGCACCTCGTGCTCGCTCTTGCATGCCGTCACGCAGCCGTTGCACTCGATGCAGCGCTCGGCATCACAGATGAATTTCATTCTGGCCATAGTATTTTCTCCGTCGTATCCGTGGCGAGCTTCAGGCGCGCTCGATCTGGCACAGGGTGGTCTTGGTCTCCTGCATCATCGTCACCGAGTCGTAGCCGTAGGTGGTGGCCGTGTTCACGGCCTCGCCGCGCACGATCGGCGCCGCGCCCTCCGGGTACTTGTCGAGCAGGTCCTTGCCCTGCCACCAGCCCGCGAAGTGGAACGGGATGAAGGAGACGCCGGGGCCGACCCGCTCCGTCACCAGCGCGCGCACCTTGATGCGTGCCCCGGTGGGCGAGCTCACCCACACGTAGTCCCAGTACTTGACGCCGCGCGACTCCGCATCCTTCGGGTTGATCTCCACGAAGTTCTCCTGCTGCAGCTCGGCGAGCCACGGGTTGGAGCGCGTCTCCTCGCCGCCGCCCTCGTACTCCACCAGGCGCCCGGAGGTGAGCACGATCGGGTACTTCTCGTGCACCTTGTCGGCGACGTTCTTCTGCTGCGCGGTCTTGTACAGCGTCGGCAGCCGCCAGAACGCCTTCTTGTCGTCGTGCGTCGGGTACTTGGCGACGAGGTCGGGGCGGTTGGAGTAGATCGGCTCGCGGTGCAGCGGGATCGCGTCCGGGAAGTTCCACACCACGGCGCGCGCCTTGGCGTTGCCGAACGGATGGCAGCCGTGGTTCTTCAGGACCACGCGCTGGATGCCGCCGGAAAGGTCGTTCTTCCAGTTCTTGCCCTCGGCCTCCTTCTGCTCTTCCGGCGTGAGTTCGCTCCACCAGCCCAGCTTCTTGAGCAGCACGTGGTCGAACTCGGGGTAGCCGGTGGTGATGTCCGCGCCCATGGAGTGCGAGCCGTCCTCGGCCAGCAGCGACACGCCGTCGCGCGAGATGCCGAAGTTGGCGCGGAAGTTGCCGCCGCCGTCCATCACGTGCTTGGACGTGTCGTAGAGGTTGGGCGAGCCCGGATGCTTGAGTTCGGCCGTCCCGTAGCAGGGCCACGGCAGGCCGAAGTAGTCGCCGTTCATGTCGTAGCCGGTCTCCTTGTCGATCACCGACTTCGTGCAGCGCAGCGTCTTCGGGTCGAAGGCGTCCATGTTGCGCATGTGGGCCTTCAGGCGCTCGGGCGACTGGCCCGTGTAGCCGATGGTCCACACGCCGCGGTTGATCTCGCGCAGGATGTCCTCGACGAGCGGCTCGTCCCAGCCGCTCTTGTCCTTCACCAGCTTGATGTTCTTCACGAACTCCTTCTCGAAGCCGAACTTCTTCGCGAAGGCGTACATGATGGTGTGGTCGGGCTTGGACTCGAAGAGCGGCTCGACGACCTTCTCGCGCCACTGGATCGAGCGGTTCGACGCGGTGGCGATGCCCGAGGTCTCGAACTGCGTGGCGGCCGGCAGCAGGTAGACGCCTTCCTTGCGGTCGGGCATCACGGCGGAAGCGGACGGGTACGGGTCGACGATCACCATCAGGTCGACCTTCTCCATCGCGGCCTTCATTTCCACGCCGCGCGTCTGCGAGTTGGGCGCATGGCCCCAGTAGATGACTGCGCGCAGGTTGGAATCCTGGTCGATCATCTCGTTCTTTTCCATCACGCCGTCGATCCAGCGCGAGAGCGTCATGCCCGGCTTCTCCATCATGGCCTGGGAGGCGAAGCGCGACTTCATCCAGTCGTATTCCACGCCCCAGACGCGGCACCAGTGCTTCCAGGAACCGGCGACGATGCCGTAGTAGCCCGGCAGCGAGTCGGGGTTGGGACCGACGTCGGTCGCGCCCTGCACGTTGTCATGGCCGCGATAGATGTTGGTGCCGCCGCCGGACACGCCGACGTTGCCGAGCGCCAGCTGCAGGATGCAGCTCGCGCGCACCATCGCGTTGCCGATGGAGTGCTGCGTCTGCCCCATGCACCAGACGACGGTGGAAGGACGGTTCTTGGCCATGGTCTCCGCGGCGCGGAAGACCTCGGCCTCGGGCACGCCGCAGGCTTCCATCACCTTGTCCGGCGTCCACTTCTTGAGCACCTCCTCGCGCACCTTGTCCATGCCGAAGACGCGGTCGTTCAGGTACTTCTTGTCTTCCCACTCGTTCTTGAAGATGTGGTAGAGCATGCCGAAGAGCAGCGGGATGTCGCCGCCCGAGCGCAGGCGGATGTACTGGTCGGCCTTCGCCGCCGTGCGCGTGAAGCGCGGATCGGCCACGATCATCTTCGAGCCG
Organism: uncultured beta proteobacterium; assembly: GCA_963786635.1. Classification (GTDB taxonomy): domain Bacteria; phylum Pseudomonadota; class Gammaproteobacteria; order Burkholderiales; family Usitatibacteraceae; genus FEB-7. The sequence continues at coordinate 292,734 of CAWAZV010000003.1, forward strand.
GTCTCCTTGGCGTGCAGGCAGTGCAGCATGGACACCGGGTGGGCCTCGGCCGCGTTCGACCCGATGAAGAACATGGCCTTCGAGTTCATCAGGTCGTTGTAGGAGTTGGTCATCGCGCCATAGCCCCAGGTGTTCGCCACGCCCGCGACCGTCGTCGAGTGGCAGATGCGCGCCTGGTGGTCCATGTTGTTCGTGCCGAACATCGACACGAACTTGCGGAACATGTAGGCCTGCTCGTTGCTTTGCTTCGACGAGCCCAGCCAGAACACGGCGTCGGGGCCGCTTTCCTTGCGGATGGCGAGCAGCTTGTCGCCGATCTCGTTGATCGCCTGTTCCCAGGTGATCTTGCGGTACTTGCCGTCGACCAGCTTCATCGGCGACTTGAGGCGGTGCGAATGCTCGGTCATGCCGTGCTCGCGCACCGAGGCGCCCTTGGCGCAATGCGCGCCGAGGTTCAGGGGGGAATCGAACACCGGCTCCTGGCGGACCCAGACGCCGTCCTGGACATGCGCGTCGACCGCGCAGCCCACGGAGCAGTGGGTGCAGACGGTGCGCTTGACTTCGACCTTGCCGCCCTTGGCGCCGGAGGCGGCATTGGCTTCGCCGATCATGTTGAGCGGCAGCTGGCTCGCGAACGCGGCGGCGCCGGCGGTGAGGCCGGTGCCCTTGAGGAACGAGCGACGGTCGACCGTCTTCGCCCCGAGAGCGCCCATGGCACGGGTGAGCGGATTGGCGCGCTCGGCGCGACCTTCGGTTTTGCGGTTGAGCAGCATGGCGGGCCTCCTCAGACTTGCGTGGTCTTGTAGTACTTCAGGATATGTTCGGAGACGTGATAGCCCCGCGGTTTGTCGACTGCAGCGGCGGCTTCCCCGCCCGATGCGATCTTCTTGCCGGTCACGAGGGCTGCGGCGGCGCCTGCGCCCCCGAGGCTCGTGGCGAGCAGGAACTTCCTTCGGCTGTTCACTTTGTTCTGGCTGTTCATGTCACGCCTCCTCATTCATCTCAAGAAACTGCAGTTTCAACCCAGGTTGAACGACTCGTTTTCGATGCCGACGAACGCCTCGCCGACGGCGGCGACCCTGCGATAATAATTCGATTCCGGGGCCTCGCGCACGGCCGCGAGGAATTTACCCACGCCAGGCTTCACGTGCGCCTCGTAGAAACGCTTCTGCTCGGCGAGGCTCGCCGGCTGCCTCCCGGCGCCACCCACGACCAGGATGCGCATCACGTCGAAGAGGCCCGCGTAGTGGTCTTCGGGGTCGGTGACCCCGGCGGGCCGGCCGAGGCCCAGGGCAGCCAGGTCCGCGATGATGCGCACGCGCGGGTGCTCGACCGCGGTCGCGCCCGCTTGATAGTAGCCGGCATAACACGAGACCTTCGCCTTGCCCACACCGACGAACAGCGTCTCGAATTCCTCGGCAGCCGCTTCCGGCTCCATCACGGCCGAGGCGGCGATGAGTTCGGACCAGGCCTTGGCGAGCACCTTGTCGCCGCCTTCGAGCGGGACGGCCAGCGCGAGCGATCGCAGGAGTTTCTCGTCCGGCGGGCGGGAAAAGAGCGCGCCGAGCAGCGCATAGAAATCGGCGCGCGCCGCCTCCTCTTCCGCGACCGGGCGGCGGACTTCCACGGGGGAGAGGGCGGTTTGCATGACTGTTTGGGCTCGTTCCTCGATCACGGTCTAGAGCTTGAGCACCGAGACTTCGTTCTTGTTCGCCATCATGTCCACGACGCGGCAGTCGGCGCACATCTGCAGGCGCTTGAGCGCGGCACCGTCGGCGAACATCGAATGCCCGGCGAGCCGTCCCAGCATCGCGCTGACCATCTGCTTCGTGCCGAACGGCTTGCCGCAGGAGACGCAGTGGAAGGGTTGCGTCTCGTGCAGGATCCGGGCCTCGCGCGCGGGAGCGCCAAGCAGGAGCCGCGGCATCGAGGGTGATGGCATCCTCGGGACAGGTGCGCTCGCACAGCCCGCATTGCACGCAGTTGCGCTCCAGGAAGCGCAGCATCGGCACTTCGGTGCCGTCCATGAGCGCGGATTCCGGACAGGCCCCGGCGCACGCGAGGCACAGGGTGCACTTCTCCTTGTCCACGATCACCTGGCCGTAGGGTGCGCCCGCCGCGAGCGCGATCTCGGTTACCGGGGCCGGCGCATGCTTGGCGAGATGCTCGATCGCGAATTCGGCGGCCGTGCGCTTGTCGTCGGATAGCGCGAAGGTGGCCGGGGTAGCCGGGATGCCGGCCGGCGCAAGCGCCTCCAGCGCGGCGATGGCGGCCTGCGCGTCGCCGGTCTCGAGCAGCGTGAAGTGGCGGCCGGGGTAGCCGAGCGCGGAGACGATCGATTGCGCCAGGTCCATCTGCTCGCGCATCGACTGCGAATATTCCGGCGCTTCCGACCCCGCCGCGAGCACGACGACCTGGCTTGCGCCCAGGGCAACCGCACCCAGCAGCATGTCGATGCCGATGCTCGCCACGTGCCAGGACTCGAGCGGAATCACGCGCGCGGGCAGGCCGCTGCCCGCCGTCGCCGCGCGCGCCAGGCAATCCCGTCCGTCGGTGCCGTTGTGGAACAGGATGCAGGCGTCGCGGCCGCCGGCGTCGCGGTAGGCGCCGAGCAGGGCCTTCATCTGCGCGCCGCGATGCGAGACGCGCGGGAACTGGAAGCTCATCGCCCCGGAGGGACATACCGAGGCACAGGCTCCGCAGCCCATGCACAGGTGCGGATCGACCCTGACGTGGTCGCCGTCGGCGCGGATCGCCTCCGTCGAACAGACGTCGATGCACTTGCTGCAGCCGTCGATCCCCGAGCGCGAATGCGCGCAGAGGTTCTCGCGATAGGCGAAGTAGCGCGGCTTCTCGAATTCCCCGACCGCGTCGGGCGCCTCGTCCAGCGCAAGCGCGAGGGACGCGGCATCGGTCACGCGCCAATAACCCTGCGGCGGCTGGTGATGGCCGAAGAGCGGCGGGTCGGAAAAGTCGACCACCAGGTCGAAGACGGCACCGGCCGCCCCCGGCAACGCGCGGGACTCGGCGTCACGGACAGCCGCGAGATCGGCGATCACCACCGTGAAGCTTCCGAGATAGCCCTGCAGCGAGGAAACCTTGCCCGCCCAGATGGGGAACGCGGTTCCTTCGAGATTCGCAGCGGCGAGAACGGCGGACTGCGCGGAAGGACGCGAAGTGAGCAGGAGGGTGACCGGCAGGGAACCGGCAAGCTCGACCGCAGCCGCGCACGGCGCGCTCGTCGCCGCCGATGACGAGCGTGTTGCCCTTCGACGCATACGCCACGCTCGCGAGCGGCTCGGGAGGCGGCAGGTTCGCAAGCGTTGCCAGTGCGCGGATCTTGGGATCGCACTCGAGCGACAGCGGCGTCCATCCCCGGCTTTCGATTTCGCCGAGGTTCGTCACCAACGAATTCCGCGGTGCCGGTGCCGTGTCGATTGCGGCACCTTCCGCGTCGCTGTGCGAGGTCATGGGCTGCGGTTCGATATCCGGCGAGTCAGCTCGCCGGCTTTCCTCTCAAGGGGTTGAACTGCAGGGAGTGCTGTCGCAGCCTACAGGGCTTGCGCATCCTCCTCTTTGACAATTGCGTGAGTGTACAACACCCCCAGGAGCGTCGAAATGCTCCCTAAGGCGCAGATTCCCGTACTTCCAGTGGGGGAATTGACCCGCCAGCGGGATCCGTCTCGCCGGCGGGTTCCGTGGCGCCAACCAGGGTCGGAAATGGCGCCGGCTTCTGCCTGCGGGGCGTCCGGAGTACCGGGGGCCGGTTCAGTTGCTTCTTCAGGGAACCTTGCCGGCCTCCCCTTCGCCTGCCTCCGCGACTTCCTGCACCAGCGCCCGGCGGCGCTCGGCCTCCTCGCGGTCGCGGCCGGCGCGATCGCCCAGCCGGGAGAGTTGCTCGAGCTTGCCCATCCAGGACTCCGGAATCGGATCGGGCTTGGAATAGTCGTCGACGTAGACGTCCATCATGTCCATGACGTTGAAGCGCGGGTCGCTGAACAGGGTCTTGAGCGCCTGCGCGGCGCACTCCGCCATCGACGTCTGCCGGTCCATGAACGGGGCGAAATCCGACTCCGGCGTCAGGGACTCCATGGCGGGCAGCGGCGGCTTCTCCGCCGGCCCGGACCGGGCCGCCTCTCCCGTCAGCTGCCGGCTCGGGCTGGTGCGCCGGCAATGCGGGCACGCCGGCGCGGGCGCATCGGATCGCGCCTCGACCTTGCGGCGCGACCAGCGCGAAAGGAAGTCTTCCTCGCCGGCCATGTCAGCCCCGCTCGCGAAGCCGTCCTTCGCGCCCCTTGAACGACTTCGGGCGGATGCGCTCCTTCGGCTCCGGCCGGTAGTTCGCCTCGACCCATTCGCCGATCCAGGCGGCGAAGTCGAGGTCGATCGCGGCGGGATCGACGCGCTCCCCGCCATCCATCCAGCGCGCCGCCTCGTTGTAGGAAGCCGTCACCTGGAAGGGTACGGATCCTCGCCCTCCTCGTCCACGCGGATGGAAACGAATGCGCAGGGCTCGCCGCTCGACATGTTGAGGTAGTAGCCCTCGGCCTCGTCGCCGTGCAGCGTGACCGTGAAGCCGGGGAACACCTTCTGCAGCAGGCCCTCGCGCTCCACCAGCACGCGCGGCTCGCCGCCCACGTCCGGAATGACGCCCGCGGCAAGCCACTGGTGCGTCGCCCAGCGGCTCGCGACCGGCGTGCGTTCGAGGATGACGGCTACCTGGCGGGTGGGCTTTTCGCTCATGCGCCGACTATAGCGGAATCGGCCAGACCCCTGCGAGCGTGGGGATACTGCCCATCGCCTGCGTGCTATCCTCGACACCCGCCCCTGGAAGACCCGTCAACGATGTCCAAGACCGTCATTCCCGTCGCGACCGTGCGGCGGGGACTCGCGATTCCCACGCCTGGCGCGCGATCCCGCCTCCGGGCGGCTGGCCGACACGCGCGGGCGGGGATTGCGCGACCTGCGCATCTCGGTGACGGACCGCTGCAACTTCCGCTGCACCTACTGCATGCCGAAGTCGGTGTTCGACGCGAACTACCCCTTCCTGCCGCACGCGGAGCTGCTCACCTTCGAGGAGATCGTGCGCGTGGCGCGCGTCTTCCACGGCATGGGCATCGCCAAGATCCGGCTGACAGGCGGCGAGCCCCTGCTGCGCCGCGGCATCGAGAACCTCGTCGCCATGCTCTCGGCCGCACTCCCGGACGTGCGATCTCACGCTCACGACCAACGGCTCGGCGCTCGCGCAGAAGGCCGCCGCCCTCTACGCCGCGGGGCTGCGCCGCGTCACCGTGTCCCTCGATTCCCTCGACGATGCGACCTTCCGCGCCATGAACGACGCCGACTTCCCGGTGGCGAAGGTGCTCGATGCGATCGATGCCGCCGCGGCCGCGGGACTCGCGCCGGTCAAGATCAACATGGTGGTGAAGCGCGGCACCAACGACCACCAGGTGGTCGACATGGCGCGCCGGTTCCGCGGCACCGGGCATGTCGTGCGCTTCATCGAGTTCATGGACGTGGGCGCGACCAACGGCTGGCGCATGGACGACGTCGTGCCGAGCGCCGAGGTGGTGCGGCTCATCGACGCGGCATTCCCCTGCGAGCCGGTCAACCCCAACCATCACGGCGAGGTCGCCAAGCGCTGGCGCTACCGCGACGGCCAGGGCGAGTTCGGCATCATTTCCAGCGTGACCGAGGCCTTCTGCTCCACCTGCAACCGCGCCCGGCTCTCCACCGACGGGTCCCTGTACACCTGCCTCTTCGCCGACCAGGGCTACGACCTCAAGTCGATCCTGCGCGGCGGTGGCGACGACGAGGCCCTGGTGCGGGCCATTGCCGCGATCTGGCAGCGCCGCGAGGACCGCTATTCCGAGATCCGCACCGCGGAGACGGCGCGCGCGCGCAAGGTCGAGATGTCCTACATCGGCGGCTGACGTGCCTCATCGCCCGACACTTTCCCGGGCCGCGCGCCCCGCCACCTACCTCGTGGATGCGCACGACGAGGCGGGCGTCCTGCGGCCCACGCCCATCGCCGGCGAGCATCCGCTCACGCTCTACGTCGACAAGCGCGAGATCCTCACGCTGATGACGCTGGGCGCGGCCCCCGAGGCGCTCGCCATCGGCTTCCTGCGCAACCAGCGCCTGGTGGGTTCCATCGAGGACATCGTCGCCGTGCACGTCGACTGGGATGTCGACGCCGTCGCCGTCACCACGCGCTCGGGCCTCGCGGACCTGGACGAACGCACGCGCAAGCGCACCGCCACGACCGGTTGCGGACAGGGCACGGTCTTCGGCGACCTGATGGAGGACATCGAGTCGATCCGGCTGCCGGGCGACGCCCGTCTCGACGAGGAAACGCTCTTCGCCCTCCTCAACAACGTCCGCCTGCACGAGTCGATCTACAAGGAGGCCGGCGCCGTGCACGGCTGCGCGCTGGCGCACGGGTCCGAGATCCTCACCTTCGTGGAGGACGTCGGCCGCCACAATGCGGTGGACGCCATCGCCGGCTGGATGTGGCTGGAGGGAGTCGACGGGGCCGACAAGATCTTCTACACCACCGGCCGCCTCACCTCGGAGATGGTGATCAAGGCGGCGCAGATGGGCATCCCCTTCCTCGTCTCCCGCTCGGGGCTCACGAAGATGGGCCACGAGATCGCCCGCAAGGTCGACATCACCATGATCGGGCGCGCGGTCAACCGCCGCTACCTGCTTTTCACCGGCGGCCATCGCTTCGCGCGGCAGCCGGCCGGCGCCCAGGCCGGCGATCGCGGGCAATGACGAACGCCGCGCCCGGCACTGCCGTCGCCCGCTGCCATTGCGGCGGCGTGGAGATCGAGGCGACGCTTCCCTCGCGCTTCTGCGCCCATTGCTACTGCTGGAGCTGCCGCAGCTCGCACGCGGCGGGCGTGGTGACGTGGATCGGCTTCAAGCGCGCGCAGGTCCGCTTCGCCCGGGGCGAGGAGTTGTTGCGCGACTACCAGTCCTCGCGCGGCACGCACCGCCGCTTCTGCTCCGTGTGCGGCACGCGCATGACGTTCGAGTCTGCGCACGGCCAGTGGGCCGACGAGGTGCACCTGCCGCTGGCGCTTTTCGTGACGCCCGTCGACCGCGACCCGACCGTGAATTCCTTTCCCGAGGAACGCCCGGGCTGGGCGCCCTTCCATGCCTTCGCCGACGATTGAGTTGACCGGGCTCGTGCTCGCCGGCGGCCAGGGCAGCCGCATGGGTGGCGTCGACAAGGGGCTGGCACCCTTTCGCGGCCAGCCCCTCGTCGCGCACGTGATCGCGCGGCTCGCCCCGCAGGTGGACGAGATCCTGGTGAACGCCAATCGCAACCCCGACGCCTATGCCGGCTTCGGCCACCGGGTGATCGCCGACGAGATCCCCGGCTTCGCGGGACCGCTGGCCGGCTTCGAGCGCGGCCTCGCCCACGCGCAAGGCGCGCTCGTCGTCACGGTCCCGTGCGACTCGCCGTTCCTGCCGGACGACCTCGTCGCCCGATTGCGCGCCGCGCTGGACGCGGACGGCGCGGATCTCGCCGTGGCGAAGACCGGCGACCAGCCCCACCCCGTGTTTTGCCTCATGCGCCGCGCGGTCCACCCCTCGCTCGCCGCCTTCCTCGCCTCGGGGCAACGCAAGATCGACAAGTGGTACGCGGCACTGCGCGTGGTCGAAGTCCCCTTCGACGACGAGGCGGATGCCTTCGCCAACATCAACACCCGCGACGAACTCGCGGGCCTCGAAAAGCCGCCATGACCAAGCTCACCATCGCCCAGGCCTCCTGCGCCGACGACTACGACCCGAACTCGATGCCGGTCGACAAGGCGCGCGCCTTCATCCACCAGTTCCTGGAACCGCTTGCGTCCACGCTGCGCGTCCCCATCCGCAGCGCCCTCGGGCGCGTGCTCGCCGAGGACGTGATCTCGCCGGTCGACGTGCCCGCGCACCGCAACTCGGCGATGGACGGCTGGGCGATGCGCGGCGCCGACCTCAAGGCGGATGCCGAGACCACGCTCGCCGAAATCGGCGCCGCGTTCGCCGGGCGACCGTTCGCCGGCAGCGTCGGGGCCGGGCAATGCGTGCGCATCATGACCGGTGGCGTCGTTCCCGACGGCGCCGACACGGTGGTCATGCAGGAGCGCGCGCAGGCCGCCGGCAAGTCGGTCACCTTCGCCGCGGGCCAGAAGACGGGCCAGAACGTGCGCGAGGCCGGCGAGGACTTGCGCAGCGGCGCCGTGGCGCTCGCGAAGGGGCGCCTGGTGCGTCCGGCCGAGCTGGGGCTGCTGGCCTCGCTCGGCGTGGGCGAAGTGAGCGTCTTCCGGCCGCTGCGGGTGGCCTTCTTCTCCACCGGCGACGAGCTCAAGTCGATCGGCTCGGTGCTGGGCGAGGGCGAGATCTACGACTCCAACCGCTACACCATCCACGGCATGCTCACGCGGCTGGGCTGCGAGGCGCTCGACATGGGCGTGGTGCGCGACGACCCGGCGCTGCTCGAGCGCGCCTTTCGCGAGGCCGCCGCGAACGCCGACGTCGTGATCACCAGCGGCGGCGTCTCCGTGGGCGAGGCCGACTTCGTGAAGGGGATGCTCGGCCAGCTGGGCGAAGTCGTCTTCTGGAAGATCGCCATGAAGCCGGGGCGGCCGCTCGCCTACGGCAAGATCGCCGGCGCGCACTTCTTCGGGCTGCCCGGCAACCCCGTGTCGGTGATGGTCACGTTCTACCAGTTCGTGCGCGATGCACTGCTGCGCCTGCAGGGCATGAATCCCGTGCCGCTCCTGCCCACCTTTCCGGCCACCTGCACCGCGCGGCTGAAGAAGGCGCCCGGCCGCACGGAATTCCAGCGCGGCATCCTGTCGCGCGCCGCCGACGGCACCCTGGCGGTACGGCCCACGGGCGAACAGGGCTCCGGCATCCTCAAGTCGATGAGCGAGGCCAACTGCTTCATCATCCTCGGCGACGCGGTCGGCAACGTCGAGCCGGGCACCGTGGTCGAGGTCCAGTTCCTGGAAGGCCTCGTCTAGCCAGCGCACTGGCGCGCCACGGCAGCTACCTCCCGGTGCCCATTGCTTGAGGAGGCGCTGTCAGCTGTATCGGCGGAGACACACGCCGGTGAAAGTATGGACAGTAGCGGGGTGAAGGTAGGGTTCGATTTTTTTCCGAATTCAGGAAAAAAAATCGAACCCTACCTTCACCCCATATCGGTCCAAACTTTCAGCAGCGTGATAACGCGCGGTTGCAGCGACAGTTCCTCCTCCAGGAATGAGCACCGGAAAGTAGTTGCCAGGATCTGGTGCTTGACTGCTGACCGGCGGTCATTTAAGGTGCGGCCATACTGACCCGGAGTCATTTATGGCCATCAAGCTGCGCGCCGTCGGCGAGGAGGACAAGGAGGAGCGCCGCCACGCCCTCCTCGACGCCGTGGAGGGCCTGTTCCTCGAGCACCCGGATCGCGTGGCCAGCGTGGCCGAGGTGGCGGAGGCCGCGGGACTCGCCAAGGGAACCGTGTACCTGTACTTCCCGAGCAAGGAAGAGATGCTGCTCTCGCTGCACGAGCGGCACGTCGCGCACTTCTTCGCCGCGCTCATGAAACTGCTCGACGGGGAAGCGCTGGCCGGCTTCGACGAGGTGTGGGCCGCGACTCGCGACAACCTGGTGCGCGTGCCGGGATACCTTCCCCTCACCAGCCGCTGCTTCGGCCTCATGGACCGCGACATGCCGGCCGCGGCGGCCATCGCGTTCAAGGTGCGCGTGGGCCAGGCGCTCACGGACGCCGGCGCGGCGCTCGAGCGCCATTACCCCGCGCTCGCGCCGGGCGCGGGCGTCACGCTGCTGCAGCACAGCTACGGCCTCATCGTCGGGCTCTGGCAGCTGCTGCATCCCATCGAGCGCTTCGACACGGCGATGCAGCGCGCCGAGCTGGCGATGTTCCGGCGCGATTACGAACGCGAGGTCGAGCAGGCGCTGCGCGCGCTCTGGACCGGGACGATGGGCGGCGACGGTGGATCCCGCGCAGGAGGCTCCCGATGATGTCCAGATCGCTGGCCGTGATTGCCGCGCTGCTCCTCGCCGCCTGCAGCCACAAGCAGGAGGCCGCGGATCCCGTGCGGCCCGTGCTCACGATCACCGTGGCGCCGGGGGCCGCGGCGACGCGCGACGTCTACTCCGGCGAGGTTCGCGCGCGGGTCGAGACCGACCTCGCGTTCCGCATCGGCGGCAAGATCGCCGCGCGGCTCGCGGACGCCGGCGCGCGCGTGAGCAAGGGGCAGGTGCTCGCGCGCCTCGATCCCGAAGACGTGCGGCTGGCCGCCGAGGCCGCGCGCGCGCAGCTGGCTTCCGCGGAGGCGGAGCACGCGCTCGCCAAGGCGGAGCTGGAGCGCGCCAGCGACCTGCTGGCGAAGAAGTTCATCAGCCAGTCGGCCTACGACACGCGACAGGCGGGCTACGCCGCCGCCAAGGCGAGAGTCGAGCAGGCACGCTCGCAGGCCGCCATCACCGCCAACCAGCAGGCCTACGCCACGCTCGCCGCCGACGCCGACGGGGTGATCATTTCGGTTGCCGCCGAAAGCGGGCAGGTCGTCGCGGCCGGCCAGCCGGTGCTGCGCCTCGCCCGCCATGGCGAGATGGAGATCGTCATCAACGTTCCCGAGGGCCAGGTCGCGCGCTTCCGCCCCGGCCAGGACGCGGCGATCGCCCTGTGGGCCGATCCAGCGACCCATTTCCCGGGCCGCGTGCGCGAGATCGCCGGCGGCGCCGATGCGGTGACGCGGACGTTCACGGTGCGCGTCTCCATCCTCGAGGCCCCGCCCGGCGTTCGCGTGGGGATGAGCGCCAATGTCGCCCTGCGGCCATCGCTCGATGCCGCACTCGTCGTCCTTCCCCTCACCGCGCTGGTGCGGCAGGGTGAAGCGGCGGCCGTGTGGGTGGTGGATCCCAGGTCCGCGCAGGTGCAGTTGCGCCCCGTGCAGGTCGGCCAGTACCGCGAGGACGGGGCAACGATCCTCTCCGGGGTCGCGGCCGGGGAGAGTCGTGGTTGCCGCCGGCGTGCACAAGCTGCGCGCCGGCCAGGTCGTGCGCGTACCGGGCCTGCCGGCCCCGGCGGCACCGCCCGCTCCCGCGGCGCGCTGAGACGCGGGCGATGGTCCACCGGTTCAACCTCTCCGAATGGGCGCTGGCGCACCAGTCGCTGGTGCTCTATCTCATGATCGTGCTCGCCGCGATCGGCATCGGCTCCTACGTGCGCCTCGGGCAAGCCGAGGATCCCGCGTTCACCTTCAAGGTGATGCTGGTGCGCACCAACTGGCCCGGGGCATCGGCCGACGAGGTGGAGCGCCAGCTCACCGACCGCATCGAGAAGAAGCTGCAGGAGACGCCGCGGCTGGACCACCTGCGCAGCTACTCGAAGCCGGGCGAGTCGGTGGTCTTCGTGTTCGTGAAGGATTCCTCGCGGCCCGACGAGATCAGGGACACCTGGTACCAGGTGCGCAAGAAGGTGGGCGACATCCGCCACCAGCTGCCGGCGGGCATCCAGGGTCCCTTCTTCAACGACGAGTTCGGCGACACCTTCGGCAACATCTACGCCCTCACCGGCGACGGCTACAGCTACGCGCAGTTGAAGGAGGCCGCCGACCGCATCCGCGCCGACCTCCTGCGCGTGAAGGACGTGGCCAAGGTGGAGCTGATCGGCGAGCAGGACGAGAAGATCTTCGTCGAGGTCGCGAACGCGAAGCTCGCCACCATCGGCGTGGAACCCGCGGTCGTGTTCGCCGCCCTCGCGCAGCAGAACGCGGTGGCCTCCTCCGGCAGCTTCGAGACCGGCACCGACCGCATCTACATCCGCACCGGCGGCGCCCTCGATTCCGTGGAAAGCGTCCGCGCGCTGCCGGTGCGGGCGAACGGCCGGCTCTTTCGCCTGGGCGACCTCGCCACCGTCACGCGCGGCTTCTCCGATCCGCCGCAACCGAAGATGCGCTTCCTGGGCCGCGACGCGCTGGGCGTGGCGGTCTCCATGGCGCCGCGCGGCGACATCATCGCCCTGGGCGAGGCGCTCGACGCCGAAGTGCAGCGCCTGCAGGCCGAACTTCCCGTGGGCCTCGAGCTCGACCGCGTGAACGACCAGCCCACCGCGGTGAAGCGCTCGGTGCGCGAGTTCACGCGCACCCTCGCGGAGGCCGTGGCCATCGTGCTGCTGGTGAGCTTCCTGTCGCTGGGCCTGCGCACGGGCCTCATCGTCGCGCTGTCGATCCCGCTCACTTTCGCGGTGACGTTCCTCTTCATGTACCAGGCCGGCATCGACCTGCACAAGGTGTCGCTGGGCGCGCTCATCATCGCCCTGGGGCTCCTGGTCGACGACGCCATCATCTCGGTGGAGATGATGGTGGTGAAGATGGAGCAGGGCTGGGAGCGGGCGCGCGCCGCGAGCCTTCGCCTACACCTCGACCGCCATGCCGATGCTCACCGGCACGGTCGTCACCGCGGCCGGGTTCCTCCCCATCGGCCTGGCAAGGTCCTCCACCGGCGAGTACACCTTCGCCATGTTCGCGGTGACGACGATCGCCCTCCTCGTCTCCTGGGTGGTCTCGGTCCTCTTCGTGCCCTACCTCGGCTACAGGCTCCTCCCGGACTTCCATCGCGGCAGCGCTCCCGTCGACGAAGGTGCCATCTACCGCAAGCCCTTCTACCTGCGTTTCCGCCGGCTGGTGAACTGGAGCGTGGCGCACCGCTGGACGGTCATCGGGGCCACGCTCGCGACCTTCGCGCTCTCGGTGTTCGGCTTCCGCTTCGTGCAGCAGCAGTTCTTCCCGCCCGCCAACCGGCCCGAGCTGATCGTCGACCTGCGGCTCGCCGAAGGCTCGTCGTTCACGGCCACGCAGGCGCAGGTGGCCAAGCTCGAGCGCATCCTGATGACGGAGCCCGCGTTCAAGGACAACATCGACAACTTCGTGAGCTACGTCGGCAGCGGCAGCCCGCGCTTCTTCCTGCCGCTGGACCAGCAGCTGGTCAACGCGAACTTCGGCCAGTTCGTGCTGAACACGAAGGACAACGAGGCACGCGAGATCGTGCGCGCGCGCCTCTTCGCCCTCTTCGACCAGGACTTCCCGGAATTGCGCGGCCGCGTCTCGCGCCTCGAGAACGGTCCGCCGGTCGGCTTCCCGGTGCAGTTTCGCGTGATCGGCGAGGACAAGGACGCGATCCGCGCCATCGCCAACGAGGTGGCGGGCGTGATGCGCGCCAACCCGTGGACGCGGGACGTGAACGTCGACTGGGAGGAAGCCAGCCGCGTGATCCGGCTCGTCATCGACCAGGACCGCGCGCGGGTGCTGGGCATCTCGACCCAGGAACTCGCCCAGTACGTGGGGACCGTCATCTCCGGGCAGGCCATCACCGCCTGGCGCGAGAAGGACAGGCAGGTCGACGTCGTGGTCCGCGGCGATGCGGCCGAGCGGCAGATGGTGAGCCTGCTCAAGGACCTCGCCGTGCCGGTGGGACGCGGCCGCACGGTGCCGCTGGCCCAGATCGCGCGCGTCACCCACGGCTTCGAGCAGGGCATCTACTGGCGGCGCGACCGCACTCCCGTCATCACGGTGCGCTCCGACATCCGCGAAGGCGTGCAGGCGCCGGCGGTGAGCGCCCAGGTCAACGCGAAACTCGAGGACATCCGCGCGCGGCTGCCGATCGGCTACCGCATCGAGACCGGCGGCGCCGTCGAGGATTCCGGCAAGGGGCAGCGCTCGATCGCCGTCGTGGCCCCGGTGATGGTGCTGGTGATGCTCACCGCGCTGATGCTGCAGCTGCAGAGCTTCGCCCGGGTCACCATGGTGGCGCTCACCGCGCCGCTGGGGCTGATCGGCGTGACGGCAGCACTCCTCGTCTCGCGCATGCCCTTCGGCTTCGTCGCCATGCTCGGCACGATCGCGCTGGCGGGGATGATCATGCGCAACTCCGTCATCCTCGTGGACCAGATCGACCACGACATCCGCGAGGGGGCCGAGCCGTGGGAAGCGATCGTCGACGCGACCGTGCGCCGCTTCCGCCCGATCATGCTCACCGCGGCTGCCGCGGTGCTCGCCATGATCCCGCTCACCCGCAGCGCCTTCTACGGCCCGATGGCGGTGGCGATCATGGGCGGGCTCATCGTCGCCACCGTCTTGACCCTCGTCTTCCTGCCCGCCCTCTACGCCGCCTGGTTCCGCGTTCCCGCGGTGTCCGACACCGCGACGCCGTAAACGGCGCGGCAGGTTCCGTGTCGAGGGAGACGGGTTACCATTTGCGCAATCCCCATCCACCCAGGAACCCGTCCCCCAGCATGGAACGCCGCGACTTCGTGAAGCTCTGCGCCGCCTCCGCGGCCGCGACCACCCTTCCCACCCCGGCCGATGCCGCCACCCTCAAGGCGCGCCTCTACCGCCGCGCGCTGCTCGTCGACGAGAGGGCGCAGCCGATTCGCGCCAGCGCGCTGCGCACGGGCATCAACTACGTCTTCGATTTCCCCTTCGCCGCCACGCCCTGCTTCCTGCTGCGCCTGGCGAAACCCGCTGCGGGCGGGATAGACCTGAAGACGGAGGGCGGCGGCACCTATCGCTGGGAGGGCGGCGCGGGACCGGAGCGCACGATCGTCGCCTATTCGGCCATCTGCGCGCACAAGCTCACCTATCCGACGCGCCAGGTGAGCTTCATCGGCTACCGGGACGGGCCCAGTCCGGTGGCGGGGCCCGGCAAGGTGATCACCTGCTGCTCCGACCGCAGCGTCTACGATCCGTCGGCCGGCGCGCGCGTGGTGGCCGGGCCGGCGCCGCAGCCGCTCGCGACGATCCTCCTCGAGCACGACGAGAAGAGGGACGAACTGCATGCCGTCGGTACCTTCGGCGGCGAGATGTTCGAGCAGTTCTTCCAGAAGTTCGGGTTTCGCCTGCAGCTCGAGATGGGCGACCGCGCCAAGGCGGCCGTCGACGGGCGCGCGGTGGTGCGGGAGCTCGCCAACTACAGCGCGCAGTGGGCGCAGTGCTAGGGCGTCCAGCGGTAGACCTGGACCGTCCCTTCATTGCCGACGCCGGCGGGAATGCGCGATCCGCCCAGGACATGGAACGCGTTGCCGTGGATGGCGCCACCGACCCCATGGACCGCCACCGGCAGGTCGGCAAGCATCGTCCACTGATCCTCGCCGGCGGCGATGCCCTCCATGCTGCTGAGGACGCTGTACGGCGGGCTGGATATCCTTTCCCCGCCGGCCGCGAGCAGCAGGGTGGGTGAGGCCGCCGCCGCGAATCCGGCTCGCGTCGCCCGCATCCGCGGACCCGGACGCCAGGTCTCGCTGGCCGGGTCGTAGATGGAAACGCGACTGGTATCGACCCAGCTGGTGTTGCGCCCGCCCATGAACCAGAGTTCCCCCTGGAACGCGACGAGTTGCGCATGGTCCCGCAGGGCGCTCCCGTCCCCGGGGATCGTGCGCGTGGCGAGCGTCTTGAGATCGACCTGGTGGATGTCCCCGTTCAGCTGGCCGAAGTAGGCGTACCCGTCGAGCATGGCCGCGCCCGCTGCGGCCACGTAGGGCAGCTGCGGAACCGCGTCCCACCTGCCCGTCGAGAACCGGTACCGCCAGCCGCTGATTTCCTGCCCTGACGCGGCGTCGTTGGGATACCCGCCCGCCAGGTAAATATCGTCGCCCAGTGCCACGGCCGCGGGATGGTCGCGGCCGACCGGCATTTCCGGCAGCGTCGTCCACTTGCCGCTGGCCGCCTCGTAGCAGATGAACGCCTTGAAGTTGTCGAATCCCCCGGCCAGGCACGAGCGCCCGCCCAGTGTCGCCGTCGCCGACTCGGAAAGCGCCACGGGCGCGCGCGGGGCGAGGTTCCAGCTTCCCGAGAGCGGGACCACCGGCGTGCCATCGACGCAGGATGCCCCGGCGAGCCGCGTGATGCGCACCGGCTCGAGCGTGCCGGCCCCGAAGGCCGGCAGCGTCGAGTCGTATTGCAGCGACGCCTTGTCGCAGCTGTCGAAGGCCAGCGTGAAGCGGCCCCACGGCTCCAGGCGCACGTCGGCCGTGTCGAACCCCGCACCGAACCGCGTGCCGAGCGGACGGAAGTTCTCGGTGACCTCCAGGCGCTCCCCGCTGCGCGGTGCCACGCCGATGGTCCAGGCCTGCTCGCCCTTCTCGTCGTAGGTGAACCAGAAGATCTGCGCGCGACCGTCGGGCAGTTCCTCCACCTTCCAGCCTTCGCCGTTGTGGACCGGATCGAACCAGAGGCCGCTGCGCTGCTTCAAGCCGGCCAGGCTGCGCGTGCCGCTGGTACCGAGGCGCTTCTTGCCGGTGCATTCGAGTTCCGCGTGCGCGGTGAGCCGGACGACCTCGCGCACGCCGGAGCCCCAGCCTTCCGGTCCCGCATAGCGCACTTCGGCGCGGTTGCAGTCGAGGAAGCGGAATTCGATCGACCCCCAGGGAAGGAGCTCGAGCCGGGCGGGATCGAACTGCGCGCCGAAACGCGGCCCGCGTGTCGTGTAGGTATTGGCGAAGCGAATGCGGTCGCCCTCGATGACGCCGTCCTGGGCCATGATCCAGGCCTGCGCCGCGGAACTGCCGGCCGGCGGAAACGTGAACCACACCGCCAGCGCCGCGCCCGAGTCGAGGATCTGCAGCGTGAAGCCCTCTCCGGAGCGCTCGCGCGTGAACCAGGTGCCCGAGTAGGCCGGTCCGACCCAGAGCGGCGCGACGGCCTTGCCCTGCACCGCCGCGGCTTTCGCCGCGATCGCGCCCCGGCCGTGATCGACCGCGCACGGGTAGGCACTCCCGGCGACGGCGATGGCCATCGCGAACACACCCAGCCTGCTGATCGTCATGGGCTTCCTCCTCGCTTCGCGCGGCCCGCGCCGCCCGCCTGGCCGGGTCCGGAACGCGCATTGTCGGCACGAAACGGGACGTCCTGCAAGGAGGCGCGCCGGGCTGCTACAGTGGCCGCCCGTGATTCCATTCCTGCGCCCGGCCGACCCCTTCCCCCCGATCGCGAAGGCGCTGCGCTCGCCCAACGGACTCCTCTGCGCCGGCGCGGACCTCTCGCCGCAACGCCTCATCGACGCCTACTCCCGGGGGATCTTCCCGTGGTACTCCGAAGGCGACCCGATACTCTGGTGGTCGCCGCACCCGCGCATGGTTCTCTTCCCCGGCGAGCTCAAGGTGTCGCGCTCGTTGCGCAAGACCGTCGCGAAGGAAGTCTACGAGACGCGCTTCGACACCGCCTTCCGCGCGGTGATCACCGAGTGCGCCGCGCCGCGCGACGCCCAGGCGGGCACGTGGATCGTGCCGGAAATGGTCGCTGCCTACGTCCGCCTGCATGAGCTGGGTTTCGCGCACTCGGTGGAGTCGTGGCGGGACGGCAATCTCGCCGGCGGCCTGTACGGGATCCTTCTCGGCCGCGTGTTCTTCGGCGAGTCGATGTTCGCGCGGGAAACGGACGCCTCCAAGGTCGCGCTGGTGAAGCTCGTGGAGCGGCTGCGCGAGCTGGGCGTGGAGGTCATCGACTGCCAGCAGGCCACGGGCCACTTGGCCTCCCTGGGCGCGCGCGAGATCGCACGGCGCGACTTCGCGCAGCTGCTGGCCGAGTCGATACAATATCCCCCGACCGGCAGCCGCTGGCCTGCCACCGAGGATGCATGGCGAAGCTGAACGACCTTCCGATCGCGAACCTGCAGTTCTACGCGACGGCCCCCTACCCCTGCAGCTACCTGCCGGGGCGCCTGGCCCGCTCGCAGGTCGCCACCCCCAGCTACCTCATCGACACGGAAACCTACGGCGCCCTGGTCTCGGCAGGGTTCCGCCGTTCCGGCGCCTTCACCTACCGCCCCTACTGCGACCATTGCCAGGCCTGCGTCCCGGTGCGCGTCGTGGCGGCGGAGTTCGAGGCCACGCGGTCGCAGCGCCGCGCCTGGAAGCGCCACGCGGGGCTCACCGCCCGGTACGCCGAGCTCAGGTTCAGCCCGGAGCACTACGCCCTCTATCGCCTGTACCAGGGTGAGCGCCACCGCGGCGGCGGCATGGACCACGACAGCCGCGAGCAGTACGCGCACTTCCTCCTGCAGTCGAACGTGGCCACGCGCCTGGTCGAGTTCCGCGAGGACGGACTCCTGCGCATGGTGTCCGTGGTCGACGAGCTGGCCGACGGCCTGTCCTCCGTCTACACCTTCTTCGACCCGCTGGTCGCGGGCGCCAGCTACGGCACGTGGAACATCCTCTGGCAGATCGAGGAAGCCCGGCGCCGTGCGCAGCCCTACGTCTACCTCGGCTACTGGATCGCCCAGAGCCGCAAGATGGCCTACAAGAGCGAATTCCGCCCCATCGAGGGGCTCTCGCGCGGGGAATGGAAGCGGCTCGGCTGATGCTCTATCGCCTCGCCCGCAGCGCCCTCTTCCAGCTCGACCCCGAAACCGCGCACGAGCTCGCCCTGAGGGCGATGTGCGCGCTGGGGCCCGCCGTGGCGCTCCTCGGCGCAGGCGCGGACCGCGGGGAGGAGCGCACGGTGATGGGGATCCGCTTTCCCAACCCGGTCGGGCTCGCCGCGGGCATGGACAAGAACGCCGAGTACCTCGATCCCCTCTCCGCGCTCGGCTTCGGCCACCTCGAGGTCGGCACCGTCACGCCGCGCCCGCAGCCCGGCAACCCGAAGCCGCGGCTCTTCCGGCTGGTGGAGCACGAGGCGATCATCAACCGCATGGGCTTCAACAACGTCGGCGTCGAGCAGCTGCTGCGCAACGTCGAGAAGTCCTCGTTCCGCGGCGTCCTCGGCATCAACATCGGCAAGAACTTCGACACTCCCATCGAGCGCGCCGCCGACGACTACCTCGCCTGCCTGGAGGCCGTGTACGACCGCGCGACCTACGTGGCGGTGAACATCTCCTCGCCGAACACGAAGAACCTGCGCGACCTGCAGTCGAAGGAGAAGCTGGACGAGCTCCTGGCCGCGGTCATGGCCCGGCGCGACGCGCTGGCCACCCGCACCGGCACGGTCAAGCCGCTGGCGGTGAAGATCGCGCCGGACCTCGACGACGAGCAACTCGAAGCCATCGCCGAACTCGCGGTCAGGCACCGCATCGACGGCCTCATCGCCACCAACACCACCATCGGCCGCAGCGGCGTCGAGGGCCACCGCCATGCCGCCGAGGCCGGCGGCCTCTCGGGGCGCCCCGTGTTCGCCCTCTCGACCGCGGTCCTCGGCAAGCTCGCGCGCCTGCTCGGCGGCCGCATCCCGCTCATCGGCGTGGGTGGCATCCACACCGGCGCCGACGCCAGGGCGAAGATCGACGCGGGCGCGAGCCTCGTGCAGGTCTACACCGGGTTCATCTACCGCGGCCCGGACGTCATCGCCGACGCGCGGCGCGCGCTCAAGGGCTGAAGGCCCGCCCCGGGATCCCGATGCGGATCGGCATTCCCTGCGAGGCCAAGGAGGGCGAGCGCCGCGTGGCACTCGACCCGCAGGCGGCGGCGGTCCTGGTTCGCGACGGCCACGAGGTGCGCGTCGCGCACGGCGCCGCAGCGGGCATCGGCACGAACGACGGACTCTATGCCGCGGCGGGGGCGCAGGTCGTGGTACCTGCTGCTGCCTGGCAAGCCGATCTCGTGGTGAAGGTGAAGGAAATGCAGCCTGGCGAGCCGGCCAGCCTCGTGCCGGACACGACGCTCTTCGCCTTCCAGCATCTGGTCGGCGAGTCGGAGCGCACCCGCGAACTGGCCGCGCGCGGCGTGACCGCGATCGCCTACGAAATGGTGCAGGACGCCGGCGGCGGCTTCCCGCTGCTGGCGCCGATGTCGGTGATCGCCGGGCGGCTCGCGATCCAGGTCGGCGCGCACCTCCTCACGCTGCCGGCTGGCGGCAACGGCACGCTGCTGGCGGGGTGCCCCGGCGCAGAGCCGGCACGCGTGCTGATTCTCGGCGGCGGGCATGCGGGGGCGAACGCCGCGGAAGTGGCGGCGGCACTCGGCGCCCGGGTGACTGTCCTCACGCGCTCGGCGAGGACGCGCGATGCGCTCGCCGCCCGCCTGGGCAGCGCGGTGGAGGTCGGCCTCGCCACTCCGGAACTCGTCGAGCGCCAAGCGCTCGCGGCGGATCTCGTCGTCGGCGCGGTCTTCGTTCCCGGCGCGGCCACGCCGAAGCTCCTGCCGCGCACGCTCGTGCGGCGCATGTTGCCCGGGTCCGTCATCGTCGACATCTCGATCGACGCCGGCGGCGTGGCCGAGACTTCCCGTCCGACCACGCACGCGGCGCCGACCTTCGTGGCCGAGGGGGTCGTGCACTACTGCGTCCCCAACATGCCCTCCGCCGTGGCGCGCGCCGGCGCGGCCGCGCTTTCGGCGGCGGTGCTGCCCTACGTGCGGTCGCTCGCCGGCAAGGGGATCGCGCGCGCCCTGCGGGAGGACGCCGGACTGCGCGCAGGCGTGCTGCTGTGGCGCGGCCGGGTCACCCACGCCGGCATCGCGGCCGCTGCGGGACTGCCGTTCACGGCTCTCGCGCTGGAGGAACTCGCGTGAACGAGCTCGCCGCGCGCATCGATGCGCTGCTGCCGCAGACGCAGTGCACCCAGTGCGGCTACGACGGCTGCCGTCCCTATGCGGAGGCGATCGCGCGGGGCGAAGCCGACATCGATCAATGCCCGCCCGGTGGCGACGCAGGCATCGCAAAGCTGGCCGCGCTCCTCGACCGCGCCGTGAAGCCGCTCAACCCCGTCCACGGCGAGTACCGGCCGCCGCAGGTCGCGCTCATCGACGAGGCCCTGTGCATCGGCTGCGTCAAGTGCATCCATGCCTGCCCCGTGGATGCCATCGTCGGTGCCTCGAAGCGCATGCACACGGTGATCGCCGCCTGGTGCACCGGCTGCGAGCTGTGCATCCCGCCCTGCCCCGTGGACTGCATCTCCCTCGAGCCGGCGGCGGCAGCTTCCCGATCCGGCCCTCTCGCGCAGCCGCCACGAGTTCCGCGCCTTTCGCCTGGCCCGCGACCGCGGCGAGCGGGCGGCGAAACTGGAGACCTACGAGTGACCACGGATCGCGCCGCCAGGGTGATGAAGCCCGCGCAGCGCGCGGAGTTCTTCCGCATCCTGCGCGAGGCCAATCCCGAGCCGAAGAGCGAGCTCGAGTACGCCACGCCCTACGAGCTGCTGGTGGCCGTGGTCCTTTCCGCGCAGGCGACCGACCGGAGCGTGAATCTCGCCACGCGCAGCCTCTATCCCGTGGCCAACACCCCGGAGACGATCGTGGCGCTCGGCGAGGATGGACTGCGCGAGCACATCAGGACGATCGGCCTCTTCCGCACCAAGGCGAAGAACGTGATCGCGCTCTCCCGCCTGCTGCTGGAGGAGCACGGCGGCGAGGTGCCGCGCACGCGGGAGGCACTCGAGAAGCTGCCGGGCGTGGGACGCAAGACCGCCAACGTGGTGCTGAACGTGGCCTTCGGCGAACCGACGATGGCTGTCGACACGCACATCTTCCGCGTCGCCAACCGCACCGGGCTCGCGCCGGGCAAGGATCCGCTGGCGGTGGAACTGAAGCTGCTCAAGGTCGTGCCGGAGGAGTTCCGCCTGCATGCCCATCACTGGCTCATCCTGCACGGCCGCTACACCTGCCTCGCGCGGTCGCCGAAGTGCGGCCAGTGCCCGGTCTACGCCCCCTGCGGATTCAAGGACAAGGCGAAGATCGCGGCGCCTCCCCCGCCGAAGCGCACGCGGCTGCCGAAGTGAGCCTCTTCAATCCTTCCCGCGACCAGGTGCGCGAGTTCTTCTTCGGGCTCTGGGAGAAGTCGCGCGCGGGCCAGGGACTCACGCCGCTCGAAGCGATGGCGCTCGCCATCGTGATGGAGCACCCCGAGTACCACGAGGTGCTCGCGAACCCGGAACGCCACCGCGAGCGGGAGTGGCCGCCGGAAGGCGGCGAGACCAATCCCTTCCTGCACCTTTCCATGCACCTCGCCATCGCGGAGCAGGTGTCGATCGACCAGCCCGCCGGGAATCCGCGATGCGGTGCGGAGGCTGGCGGCAAAGCACGATTCGGAGCACGAGGCGCGGCACGCGGTGATGGAGTGCCTGGCCGAGATGGTCTGGCAGGCGCAGAGGAACGCCGCCGGCTTCGACAACGCCACCTACCTCGAATGCCTGGAACGCAAGAAGTAGATCTCCTCTGTGATACCTCTGTGTCCTCTGTGTTGAAAAACGTCGTTCCTGCACTCTCCAACGAGTGCAGCTACGGCGGCGTCGACACGGAGGACGCAGAGGCATCACAGAGGAGAAGCGAGGGCCTGTTTGCCCGCCTCGTCGAGGCGCCGACAGAATGCGACGAGGGATGCAGCGTCCGGGAACGGAATCCGCGACATGAAGTTCTCGCGCGCCCTCCCCTGACCTGCGGGAATTTCGCGACGAAGCGCCGCGCGTAGTCCTCCCATTTCGCGTCGAAGCCGCCTTCGGAATCGTGGCGCAGGACGATCTCCGGAGGTGATACCGACCTTGCGCCCGGAGAGATGCGCGCGGTAGGAAAAGTCGATGTCGTAGAGGTGGAAGCCGTCGAAGGTCGCGCGTCGAAGCCCGTCGCCGCGACCGCCTCCCGGGTCGCCGCCATGAAGACGCCGTCGATGGCCTGCAGGCCCGAAGTGACGCCCGGCGCGGGGTTGTAGAGGACGAGGTCGACGCCGGCGCCGTTCCGCGCAGGTTCCGCGACGCGGCCACGCGTGTACGCCTTGCCGCCCCACGCATGGGCCGGCCCTGCCAGTTTCGTCGTCCCGACGACGCCCACGACGTCGAGACATTGCCGGGCGTGCGCCAGTGCGCCGCCCAGGTCGTGCGACAGGATCTCGATGTCGTCGTGGCTGAAGACGATCGGTCGCCGCGCGCCTGGGCGAAGCCGCGCGCGTAGCCCTCCGCAAGGGAGCGCGCGTCGTGGATGCCGATGAGTTCCCAGGGCGCATCCGCGAAGGCTCGCGCGTAGGACGCCCGGACGCGCGCGAACTTGCCCGGGTCGATGCTGCAGATCGACGACGGAGGCGAGGCCTGCCGGACGAGCCGGCGCGCGGTGCGCTGCGGACGGGACGAAGAGCGCGGGGTTCTCGTGGAGCAGGCGGCACAGGAGCTGCTGCGCCTGGAACTCCTCGCGCCTGACGAAGAGGCACTTGTGGAGGGCGAGGATGGCGCCCTCGCGCGTCGTGGCGGCCGTTGCACGCGACCGCCGCGGCCCACAGCCGCTCGAACTCCGGGGAGGAGCTCAATACTTGATCGCTAGCCCCGACTGGGTGGAGTAGTACGCCGCCAGGTCGTGCATGTCCTTCTCCGACAGGTTGGCCACCTGTCCGGCCATGATCGGGTTCTTGCGCTTGCCCAGCTTGTAGTGCCGGAGCGCCGTGGCGAGGTAGTCCGGGTGCTGGCCGGCGATCTTCGGGAATTCCGGGCTCACGCTGATGCCGGCTTCGCCATGGCACGCCTTGCAGGGCTGCGACTTGGTGCGGCCGGCCTCGGCATCGCCCTTGGCCGCGTAGGCCGGGGCCGAGAGTGCGAGGATGGAAACTGCGACGAGGAGTTGCCTGTTCATGGCGCGCCTCATTTTCCCGCCGCCTGCGAGTAGTAGGCCGCGATGTCTTCCATGTCCTTCTCGGAGAGATCGGCGGCGATGGAGCGCATCGTGGCGTGGTCGCGCTCGCCCTTCTTGTACTGCTTGAGGGCGGCGACGATGTAGGCGGCGTGCTGGCCGCCCAGCTTCGGCACGTGGTAGACCTCGGGGAACGCGGTCTTCCAGCCGGAGATGCCGTGGCAGCCCATGCACTGGAAGTTCTTCTGCTTGCCGGCGACCGGATCGCCGGCCGCGTTGGCGGAGGTGGCGAGCGCCGCGGCAACCACGGCAAGGGTGAGGCGGATTCGGGACATGGCGTCTCGTTCTGTTCTGGGCTTCGGGGGGTGAGGCTGGCGGCCCCCCTCTTCCCTGGGAGGGTCCCGCCGGTCGCCGCGGATTATAGCCCACGGCCCGCCCTCGCGTCATCGGGCCGGGCGGGTCTTCCGTGAAGGCGGCTTCGATCGGCCGCGGCGGCCCGAGGTGATAGCCCTGCCCCCAGGGCACGCCGATGGCCCGCAACCGCGTGGCGACTTCCTCGCTTTCCACGTTTTCGGCAATGGTGGCGATGCCCATCGTCGCGGCCACCTGCTGGATCGACTCGACGAGGGCCTCGTCCAGGACGCTGCGGGTCATGCCGCGCACGAACTGGCCGTCGATCTTGAGCCCGTCCACGGGGAAGCGCTTGAGGTAGTTGAAGGAGGAGAGGCCGCTGCCGAAGTCGTCGAGCCAGAAGCGCACGCCCTGCGCGCGCAGGCCCTGGATGGCGGCGCGGGCACGCTCCTCGTTGGCGATCGCCGCCGTCTCGGTGATCTCGAAGCACACCGCGTCGGGCGGCACCGCGTAACGCGCGAGCATTTCGCGCGCGAAGTCGCCGAAATCCGGGCTGCAGAGGGTGTGGCCGGAAAGGTTGATCGAGAACTGGGCGGGCTTCGTCACGCCGCGGGCGCGGGCGAGGTGGCGGTAGTCCGTGAACGCGCGCTCGATCACCCAGCGGTCGATCGTGCGCATGAGGTCGTAGCGCTCCGCCACGGGGATGAACGACATGGGGAGGATCAGCTCCCCGCCCGACTCGCTCATGCGCAGCAACGCCTCCAGGTGCGGCGGCGCGTCCGGGTCGCGCACCGCGGCGATCGGCACGATGGGCTGGTAGAGCAGCGTGAAGGCGCCCGCGGAGATGGCTTCGTTGATGCGCTTCAGCCAGCCGCGGCTCGACTGGCGCATCGTACTCTGCACCGTCTCGGTGTCGTGGAAGGCCACGACGCGGTTCCTGCCCTGCTCCTTCGCCGCGAAGCAGGCGCCGTCGGCCTCGTTGAAGATGGCGGAAAGGCCGGCGGTGAGGCGCGTGATGGCCACCACGCCGACGCTCACCCCGACCTGGAAGGCGTGCTCTTCCCACTCGAACTGCCAGGACTGCACCGTGTCGCGGATGCGCAAGCCGGTCTGGAGGGCATAGTCGACGCTGCAGTTCTCGACCAGCGCCGCGAACTCGTCGCCGCCGATGCGCGCGAGGAAATCCTCGCTGCGCAGGCACCCCTTGAGAACGGGCGCCAGCCGGCGCAGCAACTCGTCCCCGGCCAGGCGTCCGAAGGTGTCGTTGATGCGGTACAGGTAGTCGACGTCGAAGTAGACGAGGGCGTGCGTGCTGCCCAGGCTCCGCGCGGCCCCGATCGCCCCCTCGAGCCGCTCCTCGAGCGCCTTGCGGTTGGCGAGCCCGGTGAGCGGATCGTGGCCGGTGAGGAAGAACACCTGCTGGCGCGTGGTGTCGAGGCGCTCCTGGATGCGCAACTCGCGGGACTGGTAGTCGTGCGCGAGCCCCAGCACCTCGCGCTTGAGGCTCTCGAGAGGCGGCTCGAGCTCGGGAAGCTCCCCGCCCTCCGCGGTCTTGCCGCCATGGCGTATCGCCTCGCGGATGACGCGGATGTCGGCCTCCAGGACGCTCGCCGTGCGCCGCGCAACGACGAACACGGAGGCGACCGCCGTCGCCAGCGCGAGGGTCCAGGTCAGCATCTGCCCGGTCTGGTCGGTGCCCAGCGCCGCCCGCGCCAGCGCAAAGGCGCCGCAGAAGACGGCGATGGGAATCGCTCCGAGTGCCACCAGCCGCGAAGCCAGGCGGCGCAGGTCCTCGCCAGAGGGGGGCGACTGGTTCATCGCGGCTGGCCGGACGCTTGCGCCTGCTTCCACAGGCAGCGGCCCTTGCTTTCCTGGTCGATGCGCTCGCACATGGCGGCATGCGCGGCGAGCTCCGCGGCGCTCGCCGGCACGACGGCAAGCTTCGCCGGCCGCGTCGACGCCCCGTCCGGCAACGCCGGATCCGGCTTGGCGAGGAGCGAGATGTCGAGGGTGTCCTGCCCGCGCGTCATGGCCAGCCAGACGTCGGCGAGGAGCTGGGCATCGAGGAGCGCGCCATGCAGCGAACGCCGCGAGTTGTCGATCTGGTAGCGCTCGCAAAGGGCATTCAGGGAATTGCGCTTGCCGGGATGGATCTCGCGCGCCATGGCGAGGGTGTCGGTCACCGGGCAGACGGAGGCGATGCCGGGCCTGCCCGCGAGCGCCAGTTCCGCGTCGAGGAAGCCCACGTCGAAGGGGGCATTGTGGATGAGGAGTTCCGCGCCCTCGACGAACTCGAGGAACTCCTCGGCAATGTCGGCGAAGCGCGGCTTGTCGGCGAGGAAGTCCCGCGTGAGGCCGTGCACCTGGGTCGCTCCGATGTCGATGTCGCGCTCCGGATTCAGGTAGCGGTGGAAATTGCGCCCCGTAGGCCGCCGGTCGAACAGCTCCACGCAGGCGACCTCGATGACGCGGTGCCCTTCCGAGGGCTCCAGGCCCGTCGTCTCGGTGTCCAGCACGATGCGTCTCATGGCTGCAATGTCATGGCGAGCCGGCTTTCATCCGCGTTCATCTGCGTTCATCCGCGGTTTCATCCGCCCTTGCCTTCCAGCCCGACCCCGCGGTTGGCCAGCTCGTCCGCCCGCTCGTTGCCGTCGTGCCCGGCATGCCCCTTCACCCAGCGCCAGTCGACGTGATGCCGGGCCGCCAGCTCGTCCAGCCTCTTCCACAGGTCGACGTTCTTCACGGGCGCCTTCGCGGCGGTGCGCCAGCCCTTGGCCTTCCAGCCGTGGATCCACTCCGTGATCCCCTTCTGCACGTACTGCGAATCGGTGTGCAGCACCACCCGGCTCGGCCGCTTGAGGGCCGCCAGCGCCTCGATCACCGCGGTGAGCTCCATGCGGTTGTTGGTGGTGGCGCCTTCGCCGCCGAAGAGCTCGCGCTCCTTGCCGTCGCAACGTGAGGAGCGCGCCCCACCCTCCAGGACCGGGATTGCCCTTGCATGCGCCGTCGGTGTAGATCTCGACCGCGCTTCGCGGCCGCCACGCGGTGCGGAACCGTCACTTGATCACGCGGAGCGATCCCGCCCGCGAAGAGACCGCGTTGCCCTCGCGCTTGGTGGCCAGCGCCACGCGCCTCTCGCGCGCACTCGCCTCGTGCCAGGCGGGGGTGAGGAGCCGCATGCCGCGCACGCGCTTGATCGCCTGCAGCATGTACACGGCACCGCCCACGGCCCACCAGCGGTCGCCCGCGGGCTCCATGAAGGCCAGGCGCTGCAACCACTTGTCCCGTTTCACCGGCGGCACGTAGCACACGAGGCGGCCGGCGGAGACCTCGAACCCGAGCAGGGCGAGCCAGTCCTTCACGCGCAGGAGCGAGACGAACTTGCCGTTCCACGGCGCTTCCTGGCGCGAGGGGCCGATGGCGCTGCGCAGCCCCCACAGGCTCCACGGATTGAAGCCCAGGATGACGATGCGCCCCTCGGGCATCATCACGCGGTCGATTTCGCGCAGCACCGCGTGCGGATCGTCGGCGAACTCGAGCACGTGCGGGAGGAGCGCCAGGTCGACCGACTGGGTGGCGAGCGGCAGCTCGTGCACCCTGGCTCGCACGTTCACCGCGCCGCCCACGTCGATGCGCATGCGGTGCGTGATGCGGTTCTCGCGCAGCAGGTCGAACTGCGGCAGGCCCAGCTGCAGGGCATGGAAGCCGAACATGTCGGGCGTCACGTCGTCGAGGTAGGCCTGCTCCTTCGCGAGCAGGTAGGACCCGAGCGGCGTGGAGAACCAGTCGGCAAGCGTGTTGGTCGGCATGCGCCAATTCTAATAGACTCGGGTCCATGATGCAGATCCATCCCGTGCCTGCCTTCGAGGACAACTACCTCTGGGTGATCGAGGACGGCCGCCACGCTGCCGTCGTCGATCCGGGCGACGACGCGCCGGTCGAGGCATTTCTGGCCGCGCACGGGCTCGCGCTCACCGCCATCCTGGTCACCCACCACCATGGCGACCACGTCGGCGGCCTCGAGGCGCTGGCCGCGCGCTGGAAGTGCGACGTGTTCGGGCCCGCGGGCGAGTCGATCGCGGGGCTCACGACGAGGCTGCGGGAAGGCGATCGCATCGTCGTCCCGGGGCTCGACCTGCCCCTTTCCGTCCTCGACGTGCCCGGCCATACGGCGGGCCACATTGCCTATGTCGGGGAACACGTGTTGTTTTGCGGCGACACCCTCTTCGCCTGCGGCTGCGGCCGGCTCTTCGAAGGAACACCCGCGCAGATGCTCGATTCCCTCTCCAAGCTCGCGCGACTGCCCGGCGATACGCACGTCTACTGCGCCCACGAGTACACGATGTCCAACATCCGGTTCGCGGAGGCGGTCGAGCCCGGCAACGCGAAGTTGAAGGCCCGCAAGGTGCGCGACGCCGGACTGCGCACGCGCAACCTGCCGACGGTGCCGTTCACCATCGCCGACGAACTCGACACCAACCCCTTCCTGCGCTGGGCCTCGCCCGAGGTCATCGCCTCGGCATCGAAACACGCCGCCCGCCCGCTCTCCTCGCCCGTCGAGGTGTTCGCTGCAGTGCGCGAATGGAAGAACAACTTCCGCTAGAAAAGTGACCGACTTCACACTCCGCCCCGCTGTACCCGCCGACTGCGGCGAACTCGACCGCCTCATCCGCGAGCTGGCCGAGTACGAGAAGCTCGCCCACATGGCCGTCGGCACCCCGGACACGCTTCACGCGGCGCTCTTCGGAACGCGCCCGGCCTGCGAGGCGGTGATGGCCGAGCGCCACGGTCGCGCCGTCGGCTTCGCGCTCTACTTCACGACCTTCTCGACCTTCCTCGCCAAGCCCGGCCTCTACCTCGAGGACCTCTTCGTCGAGCCGGAGCATCGCGGCGTCGGCATCGGCAAGGCCATGCTCCGCCACCTGGCAGCGCTCGCGGTCGAGCGCGACTGCGGCCGCTTCGAGTGGCGCGTCCTCGACTGGAACGAGCCGTCGATCCGCTTCTACGAGTCGCTCGGCGGCAAGATCCTTCCCGAGTGGCAACTGGTGCGCATGACGGAAGCGGAATTCACCGCACTGGCACGGCGCTGACCAACACCCATCGGCCCGAGCCGGCGACAAGCCACTGCGAGCGGGGACCACGGCTGAATCCGTCGTAAAATGCGCCCTGGCCGCCGTTCGTGCGGCCGCTTCTTTTCCGCGGAGCCCCAATGCTCGACACCCTTGCGCGCGACTTCCGCGCCATCGCCCCGGCCGTCGATTTCTGCTCGCTGCGCTTCGTCGAGGAGTCCTCGGAGAGCCTCACCGTGCGCCAGGATGTCGCGGAGCCGCCGCAGCTCGCCACCGACCGTGGCGCGATGGTGACGGTGATCGACAAGGGTGGCCTCGGCTATGCCGCCACCAGCGATCTCACGCCGGCAGGCCTGCGCGAGGCGGCCGGGCAGGCGAAGCGCCTGGCCGAGCTCACGGCCGGCCGCAGCGTGGTCGACTACAGCCGGATCGCTCTCCCGAGCCCCACGGGAACGTACGCGTCGCCCGTTGCCGACGACCCCGCCCGCCTCACGCGGGGCGAGAAACTCGAGATGCTCGCGGCGGAGTCCAGGCAATGCCGCATCGACGAGCGCATCGTCGACTGGGAGGCGAGCCTGTGGACGACGCGCACGCGCCAGGCGTACTTCACCGCGGACGGCGGCGAGGTCGAGCAGGTCTTCCACTACCTCGTGCCCAACATGTCGGCGACGGCGCACGCCAACGGCATCACGCAGACGCGCTCGCACGGCGGCCGCGACAACGGCTACTGCATGCAGGGCGGACTGGAAGTCCTGGCATCGTTCGGGCTCGAGGGCAGTGGCCGCGCGGTGGCGGAGGGTGCGCTGGAACTGCTCGCCGCGCCCAATTGCCCGGGCGGGAAGATGGACGTGCTGCTCATGCCCGACCAGATGATGCTGCAGATCCACGAGTCCATCGGGCACCCGCTGGAGCTGGACCGCATCCTCGGCGACGAGCGCAATTTCGCCGGCACGAGCTTCGTGAGCCTGGACATGTTCGGCTCCTACCGCTACGGCTCGGAGCTCCTCGACGTCACCTTCGATCCCACGCGCCGCGAGGAATTCGCCGCCTACGGGTGGGACGACGACGGGCTCGCGGCCGAACGCCAGTACCTCATCCGCAAGGGCATCCTCGAACGCCCGCTGGGCGGGGCCATTTCCCAGGCGCGGGCGGGCATCGCAGGAGTCGCCAACACGCGCGCCTGCTCGTGGAACCGCGCCCCCATCGACCGCATGGCGAACCTGAACGTCGAGCCCGGCAGCCTCCTCCCTCGACGAGCTCATCGCCGGCATCGACCTCGGGGTGATGATGCGCACCAACGTCTCCTGGTCCATCGACGACTCGCGCAACAAGTTCCAGTTCGGCTGCGAGTGGGGCCGCATGATCCGCGGCGGCAAGCTCGCCGAGGTGGTGAGGAATCCCAACTACCGCGGCGTCTCGGCCACGTTCTGGCGCTCGCTGACGGGAGTCGGGGACGCGTCCACGTTCGCGGTGATGGGCACGCCGTTCTGCGGCAAGGGCGAGCCCAACCAGGTCATCCGCTGCGGGCACGCGTCGCCGGCCTGCCGGTTCTCCGGCGTCGAGGTTTTCGGCGGTGCGGCATGAGCCCGGCGAACATGAAGACCCACTTTCTCGAGCTCGCCGATTTCGTGCAGTCGCTGGCCGGCGCCGATGAAGTGATCGCCTCGGGCTATCGCCGCGGAGTCCTCGGACTTCATCCGCTTCAACAGGAGCGCGGTGCGCCAGGCCACCGCCGTCCGGCAGGCGCGCTGGACGCTCACGCTGATCCGCGACGGGCGCCGCATCGACGCCACGACGACACTGGCCGGCCAGTCCGCGGCGGACCGGGTGCAGCTCAAGGCCGTGCTCGCGGACTTGCGTGGCGCCATCGCCGACGCGCCGGTGGATCCCTACCTCCTCTACCCGGCCACGCCCACCAACACGGAACGCGAGTCCCCCGGCGAGCTTCCCGACGCGGCGCAGGTGATCGACGCGGTGCTCGAGGCGGGGCGCGGGCTCGACCTCGTGGGCCTCTATGCCGGCGGACCCATCCACGAGGGATTCGCCAATTCCCTCGGCCAGCGCAACTGGCAGCGGGTCGACAACTTCAACTTCGAGTGGTGCCTGTACCACGACCGCGACAAGGCGGTGAAGTCCGCCTATGCGGGCGCGCGCTGGGAGGCGGCTGCGTTTGCGGACCGCATGCGCTTCGCGCGCGAGCAACTGGCGCTCCTCGGCATGCCGCCGCGCACGCTGGAACCCGGCCGCTACCGCGCCTACCTGGCGCCTGCGGCCATGGAAGACGTGCTCGGGATGCTCTGCTGGGCCGGATTCGGCCTCAAGAGCCAGCGCACCAAGCACAGCCCGCTCATCCGCATGGCGGACGGCTCGCAGCGCTTCGACCCGCGCGTGACGATCGTGGAGAACACGGCCGAAGGGCTCGCGGCGGGATTCCAGCGCGAGGGCTTCGTGCGCCCGGGTCGCGTCGAACTGATACGCGCAGGACAACTGGCCGATGCGCTCGTCTCCCCGCGTTCGTCGCGCGAGTACGCAGTCGCGACGAACGGCGCCAATGGCGCGGAGATGCCGGAGTCCCTGGACCTCGCCGCCGGCCAACTCGCGCGCGCCGACGTGCTGAAGCAGCTCGATCGCGGCATCTACGTCGGCAATCTCTGGTACCTCAACTTCTCCGACCGCTCCGCGTGCCGCCTGACCGGCATGACCCGCTTCGCTTCGTTCTGGGTGGAAGGCGGCGAGATCCGCGCGCCGCTGAACGTGATGCGCTTCGACGACTCGGCCTTTCGCATCCTGGGCAGCGAAATGGAGGCGCTGACCCGGGAACGCGACCTCATCCTGCAGGGCGGCACCTATGGCGCGCGCAACACCGCCTCGACCCGCACGCCCGGCCTGCTGCTGCGCGATTTCGCCCTGACGCTTTGAGGCACCGATTGACGCCTGCCGCGACGGCGCGTAGCATGAAAAAGTCCATAGGAAACAATAATTAAGACGATGAGCTGGAAGCGAAGTGTGAGGTGGATGGGGCTCCTGGCCACGCTGGTCGCGGCCGGCGCCTCCGCTTCCACCGCCACGCCCGTTTCCATCGCCGCCCCCGCGGCGTTTCCCGGCGCGTTCGAGGACCCGGACATCCCGCTGCCGGACCCGGATCTCTGGCAGCGCGTGCGCAAGGGCTTCCTCCTCGAGCCGCTCGACTCGCCGCTCGTCCAGGAACACGAGGCCTGGTACTCGAGCCGCCCCGACTACATCAAGCGCTTCGTCGACCGCGGCAGCCGCTACCTCCATCACATCGTCGAGGAGGTCGAGCGACGCAACATGCCGATGGAAGTCGCACTCCTCCCGGTCGTGGAGAGCGCGTTCAATCCGCACGCCTACTCGCGCTCGAAGGCTTCCGGGCTGTGGCAGTTCATTCCCTCGACGGGCAAGAACTACGGCCTGGCGCAGGACTACTGGAAGGACAACCGGCGCGACATCGTCGCCGCCACGGATGCTGCGCTCAACTACCTGCAGCGCCTCTACGACATGTTCGGCAGCTGGGAGCTGGCGCTCGCCGCCTACAACTGCGGCGAGGGCTGTGTCGGCCGCGCGATCGCCGCCAACCAGAAGCGCGGGCTGGCCACCGACTACCTGAGCCTGAAGCTGCCTCCCGAGACGGTGAACTACGTGCCCAAGCTCATCGCGGTGAAGAACATCGTGCTGGCCCCGGCCATGTACGGCATCGACCTCGAGTCGATTCCCGATACGCCCTACTTCACCACCGTGAAGGCGCCCGAGCGGATCGACGTGAAGCTCGCCGCGAAGCTGGCCGGCAT
This sequence comes from uncultured beta proteobacterium, assembly GCA_963786635.1. Lineage (GTDB taxonomy): Bacteria > Pseudomonadota > Gammaproteobacteria > Burkholderiales > Usitatibacteraceae > FEB-7. The sequence continues at coordinate 325,505 of CAWAZV010000003.1, forward strand.
GCCCGAGGAGGAGTTCGTCGCGCTCAACCCGTCGCACAACAAGCCGGTCGCGATGGCGCATTCGGGCACGCTCGTCGTGCCCCTCGACCGGGCGGATGCCTTCCGCGAGAACCTCGAGAACTGGGACCAGCCGCTCGTCACCTGGAACACGATCCAGGGCAAGAAGGGCGAGTCGGTGGACGCGATCGCGAAGCGCTACGGGCTTTCGGGGGCGAGCCTGCGCCAGGTGAACAACCTGCAGGTGAACAAGAAGGGGCGGCTCACGGCAGCGCAGCCCATCCTGGTGCCGGGACGCGGCAAGGGCAACGTCCAGGTCGCTGCGGCGCCGGCAACGGCCTCGCCCGCTCCGGTGGTGCGCGAGACGGCGCCCGCACCCGCGGCCGCCGCGTCGCGTACGATCGCCTACTACACGGTGAAGGCCGGAGACACGCTCTACGGCATCGCCCGGCAGTTCGGCCGCGCCGTGCCCGACCTCCTGCAACTCAACAACCTCACGGCCCGCGCCACCATCCAGCCAGGCCTTCGGCTGCGCCTCTACTGACGTACCAGGTACATGTACCTGGTACGTTACTAGCCGAGATTCGCGGCAGCGAATTCCCAGTTGAGCAGCTTGTCGATCACGGCGTTCACGTAGTCGGCGCGACGGTTCTGGTGGTCGAGGTAGTAGGCGTGCTCCCAGACGTCGATGGTGAGGAGCGGCTTCAGGCCCTGCGTCAGCGGCACCTCGGCATTGCCCGTCTTCACGACCTTGAGCTTGCCCGCACTGTCCGCCACGAGCCATCCCCAGCCGCTGCCGAACTGGCCGATCGTGGTGGCCGACATCTGCTTCTTGAACTCGTCGAAGCTGCCGAAGGACTCGTTCACCTTGTCGCCGATCTTGCCGGTGGGCACGCCGCCGCCGCCCGCCTTGAGGCTCTTCCAGTAGAAGTCGTGGTTCCAGATCTGCGCGGAGTTGTTGAAGAGCGGCGCCTTGTCGGCCTTGCCTGCGGTGGCCAGGACGATTTCCTCGAGAGACTTGCCCTCGAGATCCGTGCCCTTCACGAGGTTGTTCAGGTTGTCGACGTAGGTCTTGTGGTGCTTGCCGTAGTGGTAGCTGATCGTGTTGGCGGTGATGATCGGGGCAAGCGCGTCATCCGCGTAGGGAAGCGCCATGAGCGTGAACATGTGTGGGTCTCCGGGGGAAAAGGTGTTGCGGGGAAAGCGAAATTATAGGCAGAGGCGACCATGGGAATCACGCGGCCGCGCGCGAGGCGTCCCAGCCCTTGGGGATGGAAGCCAGGAGCTTCCTGGGTGTATTCCTGCTTCGGGTTCAGGTAGATCTCGTCGGCATTGGCGATCTCGACGATCTCGCCCTGGTTCATCACCATGATCTCGTCGGAGATGTACTTGACCACCGCGAGGTCGTGGGAGATGAAGATGTAGGAGAGCCGGTACTCGTCCTGCAGGTCCTGCAGGAGGTTCAGCACCTGCGCCTGCACGGAGACGTCCAGCGCCGAGACCGACTCGTCGCAGATCAGCACGTCCGGCTTCATCGTGAGGCAGCGCGCGATGGCGATGCGCTGGCGCTGGCCGCCGGAGAACTCGTGCGGGTACTTGTAGAACGAGGCCTCGGTGAGCCCCACGCGCGCGAGGAGGTGGAAGGCCATCTCGACCCGCTCCTTCTGGTCGCGGCCGATGCCGTGGATCTTCATCGGCTCGGTGAGGATGTTGCCGACGGTGAAGCGCGGGTTCAACGAGGCGTACGGGTTCTGGAAGATGATCTGGATGCGCCGCCGGTAGGCCATCATCTCGCGATCGGTGAGCCCGAGGAGGTTCGTGCCCTCGAAGAGCACCTCGCCGCTGGTGGCGTCGTGCAGGCGCATGAGTGTCAGGCCCACCGTCGTCTTGCCCGAACCGGACTCCCCCACGAGACCCAGCGTCTTGCCCTTGGCGAGGCGGAAGTTCACGTCCTTGACCGCAGTCACCGCCTTCTTGCCGAACAGGCCCTCCTTGAGGAAGAAGGTCTTGCCGAGGTTCTTCACCTCGAGGATCACGGCGTCTTCCGGCTTCACCCCGCGCGGACGCTCCGCGTAGTTCGCCGAGCCGCCGTTGGTCATGAAATCCTCGATCACCGGCAGGCGCATCGGGCGGCGGTCGAGGCGCGGGCGGCATTCCAGCAGCGCCTTGGTGTAGGCGTGCTGCGGCCTCTCGAAGATGTCGGCGACCGGCGCCTGCTCCTGGATCTCGCCCGCCTGCATCACCACCACGTGGTTGGCGATCTCCCCCACCACGCCGAGGTCGTGGGTGATGAAGAGCACCGACATGTGGTGGCGCTCCTGGAGCCCGGCGATCAGGTCGAGGATCTGCTTCTGGATGGTGACGTCCAGCGCCGTCGTCGGCTCGTCGGCGATGAGGAGCTTGGGCTCGCAGGCGATCGCCATCGCGATCATCACGCGCTGCTGCTGGCCGCCGGAGAGCTCGTGCGGGAAGCTCCTCACGCGCAGCTGCGGATCGGGAATGCCCACTTCGGACAGCAGCTCCACCGCGCGTGCCGCGGCGGCCCTGGGCGTCATGCCCATGTGCAGCCGCAGCACCTCGCCGATCTGCTCGCCGACGGGAAAGACCGGATTCAGGGACGTCATCGGCTCCTGGAAGATGACCGAGATGTCCTTGCCGCGAATGTCCTGCAGCCGCTCCGGCGTCGCCTTGAGCAGGTCCGTGCCGCCGTAGAGGATGCTGCTCTGCGCGGGGATGATGGCGTTCTCCGGCAGGAGCCCGAGGATCGCCATGGCCGAGACGCTCTTGCCGCTGCCGGACTCGCCCACCAGGGCGACCGTGCGGTGCGTCGGGATGTCGAAGGAGATGCCCTTCACCGCCTCGAACGTGGAATGCTTGTCGACGCGGAAGGTGACGCGCAGGTCGCGGATCTCGAGGAGGTTCTGTTCGTTCGTCATGCCGGTCTCTCCGCTTCTCACTTGAGCTTCGGGTCCAGCGCGTCGCGCAGGCTGTCCGTGAGCATCGAGAAGGCGGTCACCAGCACCGCCATGCTCGCCCCGGCGGCGAAGAGCTGCCACCACTTGCCGATCACCAGCTCGTTCTGCGCCTCCGCGAGCATGGTGCCCCAGGAGACCATGTCCACCGGCACGCCCAGCCCCAGGAAGGAGAGGATCACCTCGGCCTTGATGAAGCTCACCACGTGCTGCGAGAGCTGCACCAGGATCACGTGGCTCGCATTCGGCAGGATGTGCACGAACATGCGCGAGAAGTGCGAGGCGCCGATGGCCTGCGCGGCCTTCACGTACTCGCGCCCGCAGTGCTTGATGTACTCGGCGCGCACCAGCCGGTAGATGCCCGTCCAGCCGGTGAGCGCCAGGATGACGATGATCGTGTCCAGCCCGCGCTTGAACACCGCCGCGAAGGCGAGGATGAGGAGGATGTAGGGAATCGAGGTGAAGATGTTGTAGAACCACTCGAGGAAGTCGTTCACCCTGCCGCCCCAGTAGCCCGCCAGCGCGCCCAGGATCGTGCCGATGAGGGTGGCGAAGAGCGCCGCGGTGAGGCCCACGAAGATCGACACTTCCGAGCCCTTGACCGCCTTCTCCAGCACGTCCCGGCCCCACTTGTCGCCCCCGAACGGAAGCGACTCCGCGCGTTTCACCTCGGTGACGGCGATCTTCGCCGCACGCTCCTCCCATTCCTTGTAGCGGGGGGCGAGCGGGTCGATGTCGGAGAGGTCGACGGGCTTCGCCTTGGTCGCGCCGTCCTTGTTGGTGACTTCCTTCGCTTCCAGGTTCTCGGCCCCGGCCAGGAACGCGGGGTTGGCGTAGGAGACGCCCTTTTCCTTGTTCCAGTCGCGCGCGATCACGCCGGCATAGGAGGCCAGCATCATCGCGAGGTAGGCCACGACGATCGCCAGGCACACCATGCCGACGCGGTCGTTCAGCAGCCGGCGCCAGGCGAGCATCCACAGGCCCGGCGAATGGTGCATGGCGGGCGGGGCGTTGTTGGGGAGGACGGCGCTCATCATGGCCTCACTTGAAGGAAACGCGCGGATCGACGAGCTTGTAGAGCACGTCGACCAGCAGGTTGACGATCATGGTGAGCATGGCGAGGTAGACCGTCACCGCCTTGATCACCGGGAAGTCGCTGCGGTTCACCGCCGTCACGATCTCGCGGCCCAGCCCCGGGAATGGAGAAGAACACCTCCAGCAGGAAGGAGCCCACGAACACGCTCGGCAGGTAGATCCCCACGTTGGTGAGGATGGGGATCATGGCGTTCCGCAGCACGTGCTTCAGCAGCACCTTCTTCTCGGGCAGGCCCTTGGCGCGCGCGGTGCGCACGTAGTCCTGGTTGATCTCCTCGAGGAAGAAGGACCGGTACAGGCGCAGCTGCGGGGCGAGGCCCACGAAGATCGCCAGCATGATCGGCAAGCGGCGCGTAGTTGGTGAGGTTCCTCCAGTAGCTCTCGCTCCAGCCCTGCACCGGGAACCAGCCGAGGATGAACCCGAAGAGCCACTGCCCGACGATGATGTAGACGAGGAAGCTGATCGACATCGCCGTCGTGCAGATCACCATGATGGTGCGGTCGGTGAGGCTGCCGCGCACGTAGGCGACCATGATCGCGAAGATCACCGCGAGGAAGGTCTCGATCACCAGCACCGGCACCATGATGGTGAGCGTGGGCCCGACGCGCGTGAGGAGGATGCGCGAGACTTCCTCGTTGGTCGACCAGCTGCGCCCGAAGTCGAAGGTGAACACCTGCTGCACGAACACCCAGAGCTGGTACCAGTACGGCTGGTCCACCCCCAGCTGCTTGCGGATGTTGGCGATCTGCTCGGGGTTGGAGATCTTGCCCGCCAGGACCTGCGCGGGGTCTCCCCCCACCCAGTTGAACAGGAAGAAGATCAGCAGGATCACGCCGGCGAGCGTCGGGATCATCTGCCACATGCGTCGGATTACGTAGGCTGTCACGCGGCTACTCCTTGAAATCAGGGACAGTCCCTAATTCTTCATTTCGCCGCCGCCTGCTGGGCGACGACGTCGAGGTCGAGGTACTTGAAGTTGGTGTAGAGGATCGGGTGCTTCTTGTACCCCTTCACCCAGGGGTACTGCAGGTGGTTGTAGATGCGGTGCACGCCCAGGCGCCACGGCGCGTAGGCGAGCAGCAGCCGGTTCATCTCGCGGTAGAGGGCATTGCGCGCGGGGCTGTCGGGCAGCGCCTGCGACTGGCGGTAGAGCCGGTCGTACCCGTCGAGCTGGAACGAGGCCTCGTTCGACTGCCCGGTGTTGGGGCCATAGAGGAGCTGCAGGAAGTTCTGCGCGTCGGGGTAGTCGGCGGTCCACGCCGAGCCCGCCACCACGAACTTGCCGACCTTCTTGTCCTTGAGGAGGTCGACGAACTGGACCCCCGTGGCCTCGGGACCGGATGCCCATCGTCCGCCATCGACTTCACCCACAGCTCCGCGAGCTCCCGGCCGGCCTGGCTGTCGGCCAGGTACTTGTAGTCGACGAGCAGCGGCCGGCCGTCGGGCTGGTCGCGCCAGCCGTCGCCGTCGCGGTCGACGTAACCCACCAGGTCGAGGAGCGCCTTGGCGCGGGGCGGGTCGTAGTCCTGGGCGACCGACGCGGAACGGCGGGTCGTAGCCGACCACGCCCGGCGGCACCGGGCTCTGCGCCGCGATGGCCTGGCCCTTGCGCAGGATCGTGATCTCGCGGTCGCGGTCGTGGGCGAGGACCATCGCGCGACGCAGCGCCACGCGCTCCGGCGTGTAGCCCCCGACGGGATTGTCGCGCCCGTCCACCTTGTCGTTCAGGTTGAAGACGTCGTAGGTGAACTCGGGCTGCCTCCTCGCGGAAGACCCTGACGCCCTGCCGCGCGAGCGCCGGCGCGAGCTTGCCGTTGGGCAGCACCTGGTGGATGAACGCGAAGGGCAACTCGTCGATGAGGTCGTGCTCCCGGTTGAGGAAGGCGAGGAAGCGCGGCTGCTCGTCCTCGATGGGGTAGATCTCGACCCGGTCGATGAGCGGCAGGCGCTTGCCGCGGAGTCGTCGATCGCGCGCCGGTCCCACTCGTCCGACACGTCGGCGTAGCGCGTGTCGAGCTCGTAGCCGCGGTGGTTGGGATTCCTCTCCAGCACGATCTTCGAGCGCCGCACCCACTCCTTGCAGCACGTACGGTCCGGTGCCGACCGGGTGGGCGTGGGTGTCGGCGTCGTAGGCCTCGATCACCTCGCGCGCCACCGGCACCACGTTGGGCATCGCCAGCACGTAGAGGAAGTTGAAGTCCGGCTCGACCAGCTTGAAGCTCACCGTGTAGCGGTCGCGCACCTCGATGCCGGCCATCCTGGCGTCGTAGTCGAAGCGTCCGGTCTTCGCGGCCTGGGCGGACAGCTCGTCGAGGCCCACCAGCTTGTGCTCGAAGAGCCACTCGTAGGGGCTGCGGTTCTTCGGATCGCGGAAACGCTTGATCGCGTACTCGACATCCTTCGCCACCAGTTCCCGCTTCTGCCCCTTGAAGGCCGGATCGTCGGCGAAGAGTATGCCGGGCTTCAGCCGGAAGGTGTAGCGCGTGCCGCCCTCCTCCGGCTCCGGCACCGCCTCGGCCACCAGCGGCACCAGACGCACCGGGCGGGCGAGGTAGTCGTAGGTGAGCAGCGGCTCGAAGAGGTTCTCGCAGACGCCCACCGAGTAGCGGTCGTCGATGCGCTGCGGATCGAATCCCTCCTCGGCCGTCCGGAACGCCATCCGCAGCACCTTTTTCTCCACCGCGGCGGCAGCCGGGCCGGCGGCAAGGAGCGCGCAGGCGAGGCAGGCGGCGAAGACGGCGGCAGGTCGCTTCAAGAGGGAACTTTCGAGGCAGGGCAAACGGCGAATTATAGGATGAACCCGGTTCACGAACCCGGTTCATGAACCGGGTTCATCGCAGGTACTTCGCGCGCAGGTCGAGGTCGATGTCGACGTAGCGGTAGGCGTCGTGGATGAACTGGTGCTTGCGCCAGCCCAGCACCCACGGCTGGACGAGCTGGTTGCGCAGGCGGTGGACGAAGGTCTTCCACGGGGCGTGGACGGCGACCACGCGGGCCATCTCGCGGTAGATGCGCTCGCGCTCGGGTCCGGGAGGGACGCGCGGCGGCCTGGTCGTAGAGGCGGTCGAAGGCCTCGAGCTGGAAGCAGCCGTCGTTGGAGGAACCGCAGTTGGGGCCGTAGAGGAGCTGGTAGAAGTTCTCGCCATCGGGGAAGTCGGCGTTCCAGGCGAGGTGCCAGCTCGCGAGCTGCCCCAGCTTGGACTTCTTGCGCAGGTCCGGCCACTTGGCGACCTCGACCTCCATCTTCACGCCGATCGCGTCGAGGTTCTTCTTCCACAGCTGGGTGAACAGCCGATCGAGCTGCGCCGGGGTCGTCGCGTAGGGGAAGACCAGCGGGCTGCCGTCGGGTCGGTCGCGCCAGCCGTCGCCGTCGCGGTCGACGTAGCCATACATGTCGAGCAGCGCCTTGGCGCGCGCCGGATCGTAGGCGGGGCCGGTGGAGAAGGCGGGATCGTGGCCGAGCACGCCCGGGGGCAGCGCCGTGGTGGCCTCGATGGCGGTGCCGTTGCGCACCAGGTGGATCTCCTCGCCCATGTCGTAGGCGAGCGACATGGCGCGGCGCAGGGCGATCCTCTCCGGCGTGTAGCCGCCCCACACCGGGTCCTTCATGTTCCAGTACATGTAGGTGAGGTCCAGGTCGACGCTCGGGATGTACTTGACCGCCTTCTTCTCGAGCCAGGGCGCGAGCTTGCCGCCGGGAATCGCCATGCTCTTGAACTCGTAGGGGAGGTTCACCCAGTCGAGCTCGCCGTTGAGGAAGGCAAGCCAGCGCGGCTGCGACTCCTCGATCACGTTGATCTCCACCCGGTCGAGCTGCGGGATGCGCTTGCCCTTCATCTCGCGGTAGAGGCGCTGCGAGACGGGGTCGTCCGCCGGCGGCTCCGCGTCGAAGTACTCCTCGCGGAAGTTGGGGTTCTTCTCGAGCACGATGCGCGAGGAACGGCGCCACTCCTTGAGCACGAAGGGACCGGTGCCCACCGGGTGCGCCCCGATGTCGGTTCCATAGCGCTCCACCACCTCCCGCGCCTGCGCCCCGATCGTCGGCATGGCCAGGATGTAGAGGAAGTTGTAGTCGGGCTTCGCGAGGCGGAAGCGGATGGTGTGCGCGTCCAGGACCTCGATGCCGGGGATCGGCTTGTCGTAGTCGAGGCGGCCGGCCTTCTTCGCCTCCGCCGCCGCCGCGTCGATGCCCTCGATCCGCCCTTCCACCAGCCACGCGTTGGGCGAGGAGATCTTCGGGTCGATGAGGCGCTTCACCGCGATACTCGTAGTCGCGCGCATGCAGTTCGCGCTTCGAGCCGTTGAATGCCGGGTCGTCGGCAAAGAGGAGGCCCTTCTTCAGCCGCACCGTGTAGACGCGCCCGCCCTCGGCCACTTCCGGCATCGCCTCGGCCGTCTGCAGCTTCAGCTTGTAGGGCCGCGCCAGCATGTCGTAGGTGAGCGGCGCCTCGAAGATCTCGTCGATCACCGTGTACGAATAGGTGTCGGAGGCGAACGCGGGGTCGAAGCTCGTCTCGGCGATGACGAACGGGACGCGCAGGACCTTCTGCGGCGCGGCGGCCGCCGCCGCCAGGCCCAGCGCGAGCAGGAGTCCGGCGAGAAGTGCGGCGCGGGTCATGCCGCTAGCGACCGGCGGCCGCGAGCTTCGGCAGGTCGATGTCGATGAACTTCCAGGTGCCGCGCATCACCGGGTGCCGGTAGTAGCCCAGCACCCAGGGGTGCACGAGGTCGTTGTAGTAGCGGTGCACGCCGAGGCGCCACGGCGCATACACGAGGAAGAGCCGGTTCATCTCGCGATAGATGGCGTTCCGTTCCGGGCCGTCGGGCAGGCGCCTGGCCTGCTCGTAGAGGCGGTCGAACTCCGGCAGGGCGAAGCGCGAGTGGTTGGCCTGCCCGGCGTTGGGGCCGTAGAGCATCACGAAGAACAGGTCCGCATCGGGCATGGTGGCGCTCCAGCCCAGGCCCCACATCTGCAGCTTGCCGGCCTTGGATTCCTTGAGGAGGTCGGGCCACTTGGCCTTCTTGAAGGTCATGCGGATGCCGATCTCGTCCATGTTCTTCTTCCAGTTCTCGTCGAGCGGCTTCTGCGCCCCTTCCGGGCGCGAGGCGTACTCGATGGACAACGGCTTGCATTCCTCGGCCGCGTCCTTGCGCGGCAGGTCGCGCTAGCCGTCGCCGTCGCAATCCGTGTAGCCGTACATGTCGAGGAGCGCCTTCGCCTTGGCCGGGTTGTACTCGGTCGCCGTCGAGCGAAAGTCGGGGTCGTAGCCCGCGGCGCCGGGGCCGATGGGGCTGTGCGCCGGGATCGCCTGGTTCTTGCGCGGGATGCGGATCTCCGTTGCCACGTCCTGGCCGAGGACGATGGCGCGGCGCAGTGCCACCTTTTCCGGCGTGTAGCCGCCGACGACCGGGTCCTTCATCGCGAAGTAGGAGTACGTGAGTTCCATGCCCGCCTGGCGGTCGAGCTGGATGCCGCGCTTGGCGAGATTGGGTGCCAGGCGGTTGTTGGGCACCACCGAGTTGGAGAATTCCTCCGGGACGCGCTCGATGTAGTCATGCTCGGCATTGAGGAAGGCGAGCCAGCGCGGCTGGTTCTCCTCGACGATGTAGACCTCGACCTTGCCCACCATGGGCATGCGCTTGCCCTTGTTGGCCGCGTAAGCCGCCTGCGCGCGCTCGTCCCCCGCCGCGGGCTCGCCGTCGAAGCGCTCCTCGCGGTATCCGGGATTCGCCTCGAAGACGATCTTCGAGGAGCGCTTCCAGAAGCTGAGGCGGAAGGGTCCGGTGCCCACCGGGATGCTCGGCGATCTTGTCGCCGTAATGCTCGACCACCTCGCGCGCCACCGCACAGGTCAGGTTGCAGTAGGCGAAGTAGTAGAGGAAGTTGTAGTTGGGCTGCTTGAGGCGGATCTGGAACGTGTAGCGGTCGAGCGCGCGCAGGCCCTCGACCGGCACGTCGTAGTCCATGCGGTTCGCCTTCCGCGCGGCCGCCAGGACCTCGTCCATCCCCGCGATCTGGCCCTCCAGCAGGTAGAGGTTGGGCGACTTCTTCTTCGGGTCGAAGTGGCGCTTCATCGAGTAGACGTAGTCCTCGGCCACCAGCTCGCGGCGCTTGCCGTTGAGCGCGGGGTCGTCGGCGAAGTAGATGCCCGGCTTCACGCGCATCGTGTAGAGCGTGCCGCCCTCGGTGATCTCCGGCATGGCCGCCAGCGTGTTCGGGACGAGCTTCATCGGCCGGGCGAGGTAGTCGTACTCCAGCGGCGTCTCGAAGACGTTGGCGATGAGGTAGCCGGAATAGAGGTCGGAGAGCTCCACGGGGTCGAAGCCCGTCTCGGCGATGGGGAAGGCGTAGCGCAGGACCTTGGACGGGTCGGCGGCGGCGACGCCCGCGGGCGCGGCGGCCATCGCGGCAAGCGACGAGGGGAGCGATGAATCGCGCCAGGTTCATGGGAAACGGTTCTCCGGGCTGGGGACGGCGGGTCGGCGTCCATAATGCGCTACACTTCGACCCCGTCGTCGCAGAAAAATTGCCGCAATTCTACTTCGGAAGGGCAGCGCCAATGGGGTTCCTGCAGGGCAAGCGCATCCTCGTCACGGGCATGCTCTCCAACCGGTCCATCGCCTACGGCGTGGCCAGGGCGGTGGTGCGCGAAGGCGCGCAGGTGGCATTCACCTACCAGGGCGAAGGCATACGCGAGCGCGTGGCGGATCTCGCCCGGGAGTTCGGCGATGCCCCGATCTATCCCTGCGACGTGGCCGACGATGCGCAGATCGACGCGCTGTTTCCGGCTCTCGCCAAACACTGGCCCGAGGGCTTCGACGGCTTCGTGCACGCCATCGCCTTCGCCCCGCGCGAGGCGCTCAAGGGCGAGTTCCACGAAAGCGTCACGCGCGAAGTCCTTCCGCATCGCCCACGACGTCTCCAGCTACAGCCTGGCGGCACTGGCCAAGGCCGCGGCGCCGCACCTGCAGGGCCGCAAGGCGGCGATCGTCACCTTGAGCTACCTGGGGGCCGTGCGCTCCATTCCGCGCTACAACGTCATGGGGCTCGCCAAGGCGAGCCTGGAGGCCTGCGTGCGCTACCTGGCGGCCGGACTCGGGCCGCAGGGCATCCGCGTCAACGCGATCTCGGCCGGCCCGATCAAGACCCTGGCCGCGGCCGGCATCGGCGACTTCGGCAAGATCTTCCGCTTCGTCGAGAAGAACGCGCCGCTGCGCCGCAACGTCTCGGCCGAGGAAGTGGGCAACGTCGCCGCGTTCCTGCTCTCGGACTTGGCCAGCGGGATCACCGGGGAAGTGACCTACGTCGACGCCGGCTTCAGCACCACCACCGCGGGGCTCTTCGAGGACTGAGGTACCAGGTACACGTACCAGGTACATGTACCTGGTACGTCAAGGCGCGGCCTTCTTCTCGAGGGCGTCCTTCTTCACCTCGACGCCGATGCGGCCGCGCAGGCTGGCAAGCACGGATTCGAGCTCGCTCACCGCCACGGTCTGCTTGAGGCGTTCGGACAGCGCCTTGCGCTTCTCCTCGTCGATCTTGTCCACCTCGATCACCTTGGTGACCTTCACGAGCGAATAGCCGGCCGGCGTCGGAACGCCGACGACGACGGGCAGTTTCTTGCCGTCGGCGCGGAAGACCTTGTCGAGCACCTGGGGCGAGAGCCCGCCGGGCTTCTGGCGGTTCACCGCGAGGGGTGCCGGCCACTTGAGGTCGCCCTCCTTGCCCTCGGCCGCGGCCTTGAGCTTCGCCTCGCCGTCGGCCGTGGCGAGCTTCATGGTTTCCTCGCGCCGGACGCGCTGCTCGATCGACGGCCTTCACCGTCTCGAAGGGCCGCTGCTCGGCCGGCTTGTGCTCCACGACGCGCGCGGCGACGATCACGCCGGGCGCCACCTCGATGGCCGCGGTGTTGCGCTTGGCCTTGATCGCGTTGTCGGAGAAGATCTCCGCCAGGAGCTTCGGGTTGGCGAGGACGGGCGGCGCGCCGCCGATCTTCGCGAACCAGCCCGATTGCTGGATGGCGAGCGAGTACTGGTCGGAGGCGGGCTTCAGGCTCGTCGACTGCTCGTAGACCATGTTGGTGAGGCCTTCGGCCACGTCCGGGAAGCGGCGCGCGGCGGCGCCCTTCTTGAGCTCCGCCTCGATTTCCGGCGCGGCTTCCGCCACACTCTTGCCCTTTTCCGGCTTGATGTCGGTGACGCGGATGACGTGGTAGCCGAACTCCGAGAGGACCGGCCCGATGATCTCGTCCTTCTTCGCCGCGAATGCCGCGTCCTCGAAGGGCTTCACCATCGCCCCGCGCGGGAAGAAGCCGAGATCGCCGCCCTGCGCGGCGGAACCGGGGTCCTTGGACTCCTTCTTCGCCAGTTCGGCGAAGCTCGCCGGCTTCTTCTTCAGTTCTTCCACGAGAGCCGCCGCCCTTGCCTCGGCGGCCTTGCGCTCGGCGTCGCTCGCATCCGGCTTCACCGTCAGCAGGATGTGGCTCGCGCGCCGCTCCTCGCGGGTGACGAAGCGCGCCTTGTTCGACTCGTAGAACTTCTTCACGTCCTCGGGATCGGCGGGCGTCTTCGCCGCGAGCGCATCGAGGGAGAGTTCCACGTACTCCACGCGCACCTGCTCCGGCACCGCGAACTCCTTGGCGTTGGCGGTGTAGTAGGCCTTGAGCTGCTCCTCGGTGGGCTTCACCGCGGCGGCGAAGGCCTCGGGCGCCACGTTGATGACGCTCACCTCGCGGCTCTGCTCGGAGAGGCGGATGAAGCCGTCCAGCGTGGAACGCGGCACGATCGCCGTCTGCATGATGGCGTCGCGGTAGCGCGAGGTGCGCATGTCCTCGCGCAGGCGCTCGTCCAGCCCGACGGCGGTGTAGCCCTGCGCCCGCGCGATGGCGTCGTAGCGCGACTTGGAGAACTTGCCGTCCTCCTGGAAGGCGGGTTCCGCGGCGATGCGCTCGGCCAATTGCTTGTCGCCGATGCGCACGCCGGCGCGCTCCGCGCCCAGCCCCACCAGGCGCTCGCTGATGACGCGGTCGAGGACGGACTTGCGCATCTCCGGGCTGTCCATGAGGGCGGGGTCGAAGTTGCGCCCGAACTGCGCCGTGAGCGTCTCCTGCTGCTGCTTGATCGCCTGCTCGAAGTCGCCCTGGCTCACGCGCTGCGTGCCCACGGTCGCGACGGTATCGCCGCCCATGGGCGTCTGGAAGTAGTAGTCGATGCCGAAGAGCCCGAACGGGATGATGAGGAAGAACGCAAAGAGGAACTTGACGATCTTGTATTTCGGCGAACTGGCGGATCTTGGCGATCATGGCGTGCGGTGCCTCTGGCCCCGATGGGCAATCAAACGAAAAGGGCGAACCCGCTCGGGTTCGCCCTGGTGGACTGGCGGAGTGGACGGGACTCGAACCCGCGACCCCCGGCGTGACAGGCCGGTATTCTAACCAACTGAACTACCACTCCTTGCTGAATCCTGGCCCCGGCTGCCGCGGGCTTTCGGCGAGCGCTGCCGTTACGGGCGACTGCTGGTGGGTGCTGAGGGGTTCGAACCCCCGACATTCGCCTTGTAAGGGCGACGCTCTACCAACTGAGCTAAGCACCCGGGAAGCCCGCTAGTTTAGCGCATCGCGCAGCGCTTTTCCAGCGCGGAACTTGGGCACTTTCGCCGCCTTGATCTTGATCGGGGCGCCCGTGCGCGGGTTGCGCCCCGCCCGCGGCGCGCGCTTGCCGACGTAGAAGGTGCCGAAGCCGACGAGGCTGACACTCCCGCCCTTGCGCAGCGACGTGCGGATGGCGGCGATCGCCCCCTCGAGGGCGCGGCCGGCGGCCGCCTTGGAGATGTCGGCGCTCTTGGCGATGGCGTCGATGAGATCGGACTTGTTCACGGTAATGCTCCTTGCGGGATGGTTCGAATGCGGTCAGTGCTTGACGACGACGCCGTCGCCGGCGGCCGGCGCAGCCGGCGGCGGGGTGGCGGGCGCCTCGTCGGACATCGGGACGGGCTTCGTCTCCAGCGCGCGGTCCAGGACCTCGTCGATCCAGCGCACGGGGATGATCTCGATCTCGCCCTTCACTTCCTCGGGGAGTTCCTCGGCCAGGTCCTTCACGTTCTCCTGCGGGATGAGAACGGTCTTGACTCCGCCGCGGTGCGCGGCGAGCAGCTTTTCCTTGAGCCCGCCGATGGGGAGCACCTCGCCGCGCAGCGTGATCTCGCCGGTCATGGCGACGTCGCAGCGCACCGGGATGCCGGTCAACACGGAGACCAGCGCCGTGGTGATGGCGATGCCGGCGCTCGGCCCGTCCTTGGGTGTCGCGCCCTCCGGCAGGTGGATGTGCAGGTCGAGGTTCTGGTAGAAGTCCTCGGGGATGCCCAGGCGCTTGGCGCGCGCGCGCACGACCGAAATGGCGGCCTTGATCGACTCCTGCATCACCTCGCCCAGCTTGCCGGTGGTGACGGTGTTGCCCTTGCCGGGCACCTTGGCCGCCTCGACCGTGAGGAGCTCCCCGCCGACTTCCGTCCACGCGAGGCCCGTGACCTGGCCGACCTGGTTCTCCTTCTCGGCGATGCCGTAGGTGTACTTGCGCACGCCCAGGTACTTGTCGAGGTTCTTCGCGTTCACCGTGACGGTGACGCCATCCTTCTTCCGGATGAGGATCGCCTTCACCACCTTGCGGCAGATCTTGGCCAGCTCGCGGTCGTAGCCGCGCACGCCGGCCTCGCGCGTGTAGTAGCGCGCGATGTCGCGCAGCGCCGAGTCCGTCACCGCCAGCTCCCCTGCCTTCAGGCCATTGGCCTTCAGCTGCTTGGGCAGCAGGTACTCCTTGGCGATGTGCACCTTCTCGTTCTCGGTGTAGCCGGAGAGGCGGATCACTTCCATCCGGTCGAGCAGCGGGGCCGGGATGTTGAGGGTGTTGGCGGTGGCGACGAACATCACGTCGGACAGGTCGTACTCCACCTCGACGTAGTGGTCGACGAAGGTGTGGTTCTGCTCGGGGTCCAGCACCTCCAGCAGGGCGGACGACGGATCGCCGCGGAAGTCCTGGCCCATCTTGTCGACCTCGTCCAGGAGGAACAGGGGATTCCGCACGCCGATCTTGGTCATGTTCTGCAGGATCTTGCCGGGCATCGAGCCGATGTAGGTGCGGCGGTGGCCGCGGATCTCGGCCTCGTCGCGCACCCCGCCCAGCGACATGCGCGAGAACTTGCGGTTGGTCGCGCGCGCGATCGACTGCCCGAGCGAGGTCTTGCCCACGCCGGGCGGGCCGACGAGGCACAGGATCGGGGCCTTCAGCTTGTCCACGCGCTGCTGCACCGCGAGGTACTCGACGATGCGCTCCTTCACCTTCTCGAGGCCGTAGTGGTCGGCGTCGAGGATCTTTTCCGAATTCTTGAGGTCGGTGGAGACCTTGGTCTTCTTCTTCCACGGCAGGGCGACCAGGGTATCGATGAAGTTCCTGACGACCGTCGCCTCGGCGGACATGGGCGACATGAGCTTCAGCTTCTTCAGCTCCGCCTCCGCCTTCACGCGCGCCTCCTTGGGCATGTGCGCGGCCTTCACCTTCTTCTCGAGCTCGTCGAGATCCGCGCCCTCCTCCGAATCTCCCAGCTCCTTCTGGATCGCCTTCACCTGCTCGTTCAGGTAGTACTCGCGCTGGCTCTTCTCCATCTGGCGCTTGACGCGGCCGCGGATGCGCTTCTCGACCTGCATGATGTCGATCTCGGTCTCCAGCAGCTGCAGCAGCTGCTCGAGGCGGCGCGCGACCTCGTACATCTCCAGGATCTGCTGCTTCTGCTCGAGCTTGAGCGGCAGGTGCGCGGCGATGGTGTCCGACAGGCGCCCGGCGCCGTCGATGCCGGAAAGCGAGGTGAGCACCTCGGGCGGGATCTTCTTGTTCAGCTTCACGTACTGGTCGAACTGCGTGAGGAGCGTCCTCCTCATGGCCTCGACCTCGGTCGAATCCGCCTCGTCGACGACGACGGGCTCGATCTCGGCCTCGAAGTTGGGCTTTTCCGCGAGCACGCGCACGATGCCGGCGCGCTGCACGCCCTCCACCAGCACCTTCACCGTGCCGTCGGGGAGCTTCAGCATCTGCAGGATGGTCGAGACGGTGCCCACCGCGTAGAGATCCTCGGGCGCCGGCTCGTCCTTGGCCGCGGACTTCTGCGCCACGAGGACGACGTTCTTGCCCTCCTCCATGGCGGCCTCGAGCGCCTTGATCGACTTGGGGCGCCCGACGAAGAGCGGGATCACCATGTGCGGGAACACGACCACGTCGCGCAGCGGCAGCAACGGGAGCACGCGGGATTCGGGGGAAGAGGCGGTCATGGCGAAATCCAGGGATGGGTCAGGAGGGATACATGGGGGCGGGCCGCCGGCCGATCAAGGCCGCGGGGGCCCTGACTCGAACGACGCACCGACAGCCAATGATAGCCGAGGAATGACCCGACAAATTCGAGGTCTGCCGGGGCGCTACGATTGCCCACCCGCGACCTTGGGCTGGTCGGCGTAGATGAGCAGCGGCTTGGTGTCGCCGGAGATGCAGCCTTCGTCCACGACGACCTTGCGCACGTTGGTGAGCGAGGGCAGGTCGAACATGATGTCGAGGAGCGCATGCTCGATGATGGAGCGCAGCCCGCGCGCGCCCGTGCGCCGCTCCAGCGCGCGCTTGGCGATCGCGGTGAGCGCATTTTCGCGGTACTCCAGCTCCACGCCTTCCATCGCGAGGAGCTTCTGGTACTGCTTCACGAGCGCGTTCTTCGGCTCGGTGAGGATCTTCACCAGCGCCTCGGGGTCGAGCTCCTCCAGCACCGCCACCACGGGCAGCCGGCCGACGAATTCGGGGATGAGGCCGTACTTGATGAGGTCCTCGGGCTCCACGTCCTGCAGGAGGTCGTTCATCTCCTTGCGGTCGGTGGTGGAGCGCACCTGCGCGCCGAAGCCCATGCCGGAGGTGTCGGTGCGGTGCTGGATCACCTTTTCCAGCCCGCTGAAGGCGCCGCCGCAGATGAAGAGGATGTTCGTGGTGTCGACCTGCACGAACTCCTGGTTGGGGTGCTTGCGGCCGCCCTGCGGGGGCACGGAGGCGATGGTGCCCTCGATCAGCTTCAGGAGCGCCTGCTGCACGCCCTCGCCGCTCACGTCGCGGGTGATGGAGGGGTTGTCGCTCTTCCGCGAGATCTTGTCGATCTCGTCGATGTAGACGATGCCGCGCTGCGCCTTCTCGACGTCGTAGTCGCACTTCTGCAGGAGCTTCTGGATGATGTTCTCGACGTCCTCGCCGACGTAGCCCGCCTCGGTGAGGGTGGTGGCATCGGCGATCACGAACGGCACGTTCAGGAGCCGCGCCAGCGTCTGCGCGAGTAGCGTCTTGCCCGAGCCGGTCGGGCCGATGAGCAGGATGTTCGACTTGGCGAGCTCGACCTCGTCCTGCTTGCCGCCGGTCTTCAGGCGCTTGTAGTGGTTGTAGACCGCCACGGCGAGGATCTTCTTCGCCTGCACCTGGCCGATCACGTACTGGTCGAGGATGTCGCAGATCTCGCGCGGGCTGGGGAGGTCGCTGCGGGCGGCCTTGGCCGTGCTCTCCGGCGTGGCCTCCTCGCGGATGATGTCGTTGCAGAGGTCGATGCACTCGTCGCAGATGAACACCGACGGGCCGGCGATCAGCTTCCTCACCTCGTGCTGGCTCTTGCCGCAGAAGGAGCAGTAGAGAAGCTTCTCGCCGCCGACCTTTTCCGTCATGTGTTTCCCCGCGCCCGTCTCAGGCCGCGACTTGCGCGCGCGTCTGCAGGACCTTGTCGATCAGGCCGTACTTTACCGCTTCCTCCGCGCTCATGAAGTTGTCGCGGTCGGTGTCGCGTTCGATCACCTCGATGGACTGGCCGGTGTGCAGCGCCATCATCTCGTTCAGGCGGCGCTTGAGATACAGCACCTCCTTGGCGTGGATCTCGATGTCGGAGGCCTGGCCGGAGAAGCCCCCGGAAGGCTGGTGGATCATCACGCGCGAGTTGGGCAGGACGAAGCGCTTGCCCTTGGCGCCCGCGGCGAGGAGGAAGGCGCCCATGCTGGCGGCGAGCCCCGTGCAGAGCGTCGAGACGTCCGGCTTGATGAACTGCATCGTGTCGTAGATCGCGAGCCCCGCGGAGACGCTGCCGCCCGGCGAGTTGATGTAGAGGTTGATGTCCTTGTCGGGATTCTCGCTCTCGAGGAAGAGGAGCTGCGCGACGATCACGTTCGCCATCTGGTCGTTGATCGGCCCGACGAGGAAGATCACGCGCTCCTTGAGCAGGCGCGAGTAGATGTCGTAGGCGCGCTCGCCGCGCCCCGACTGCTCGATCACCATCGGGATGAGGCCCAGTCCCACCGGCCCCTGGTATTCGTCTCGCATCGTCATTCCCGGTTAATCCTTCTTCCTGGTGCCCATGAGGTCTTCGAACGCCGTGGGCTCGTCGGCCACCTGCATGCGACCGAGGGCCCATTCTACGACGTTGTCCTCCATCACGAGCGCCTCCACTTCCGCGAGGCGGTCGGGCTGGCCGTAGAACCAGCGCACCATCTCCTCGGGCTGCTCGAAGCTCTCGGCATGCTCCTCGATCACCTTGCGCACCTGGTCGGCGCGGGCGTTGAGATCGTTCTTGCGCACGAGGTCGGAAACCAGGAGGCCCAGGGTCACGCGGCTGGCGGCACGCTTGGCGAAGAGGTCGGCGGGAAGCTCGATGTTCTCGGTGGTCATCCCGCGCTTCTTGAGGTCCTCGACCGCCGCCTGCTGCATGCGCTGGATTTCCCCGTCCAGGAGCGAACGCGGCACCTCGAAGGTGGCGGAGGCGACGAGGCCGTCCATCACCTGCTCCTTCACCTTGGCCTGCACGCGCTTCTTCACCTCGCGCTCGATGTTCTGGCGGATCTCCTCGCGCATGCGCGCCACGTCGCCATCCTCGACGCCCAGCGACTCTGGCGAACTCGGCGTCCACCGCGGGCAGCTTCGGCTCGGCCACCTGGTTCACGGTGACCGCGAACGTCGCGGTCTTGCCCTTGAGGTGGTCGACGTAGTCCGCGGGGAAGGTGATGGGGAAGCTCTTCTGCTGCCCGGCCGTGAGGCCGGCCAGCGCCGCCTCGAACTCCGGCAGCATGCGTCCCTCGCCCAGCACGACGGTGAAGTTCTTGCCGGCGCCGCCCTCGAAGGGCTGCGCCGTCGATCTTGCCCTCGAAGTCGATGTTGACGAGGTCGCCCGTGGCGGCCCCGCGCGTGACGTTCTCGTACTTGGCGCGCTGCTTGCGCAGCGTCTCGACCGTGGCGTCGACGTCCGCTTCCTCGACCTTCGTCACCGGGCGCGCGACCTTGCAGCCCGCCAGGTCGCCGTGCGTGATGTCGGGATAGACCTCGAAGACGGCCTGGAACTCGAACGCGGACTGGTCGCCCTCGCCCTGCACCGGCTCGAAGCGCGGCATGCCGGCCACGCGGTAGTTCTGGTCGCGCACGGCTTCCGCGAAGGAGCGCTGCACGGAATCCGAGAGCACCTCCTGGCGCACCTGGTAGCCGTAGTGGCGCTCGACCATCTTGATCGGCACCTTGCCGGGCCGGAAGCCCTGCATCTTCACGGTGCGCGCGAGCTTCTTGATGCGGCTGGCGATCTCGGCCTCGAGTTGCGCCACCGGTACCGCCACCTTCAGCTGCCGCTCGAGCGGGCTGGGCTTCGTTTCGACTGCCTGCTGCATGATGAATTTTCCTGTGTAGTTCCCCGGGGTCACCTCCGCGGGGGCGGCCGTTGTCTTCGGGGAGCGAGCCCTCGAAATGACCCGGGAACGAGCCTGTTAATAAGCTTGGCGGCCGATCGAATATGGTGCGAAAGAAGGGACTCGAACCCCCATGCCTTTCGGCGCTGGAACCTAAATCCAGTGCGTCTACCAATTCCGCCACTTTCGCGGTGAAGGCGAAATTATACCCGAAGCCCGGGGCCCCACAGACGCCGCGCCTGGGGCCATGGCGGGCCGATATAATCCGGAAATTCAAGCGCTTCGCACTCCCTTGCCGGTCGAGCATTACGAAAACTTCCCCGTCGCCTCCTGGCTCCTTCCGCCCGCCCTGCGGCCCCCGGTCGAGGCCATCTACGCCTTTGCGCGCAGTGCCGACGACTTCGCCGATGAAGGCGACCGCAGCGACGCCGAGCGCATCGCCCTCCTCGACGGCTACTCCCGCAGTCTCGAGCGCATCGCGCGCCGGGAACGCCCGGACGACCCGGTGTTCTCCCGCCTGCACGACGCCATCGTCGCCCACGACCTGCCGATCGCCCTCTTCCACGACCTCCTCGACGCCTTCCGCCAGGACGTGGTGAAGAAGCGCTACGCCACCTTCGACGAGCTGATGGACTACTGCCGCCGCTCGGCCGACCCGGTGGGGCGCCTCCTCCTGGCCCTCTTCCGCAAGGACGATCCGGCCAACCTGCGCGATTCGGACGCGATCTGCTCCAGCCTGCAGCTGATCAACCACTGGCAGGACATCGCGGTCGACTGGGGCAAGGGCCGCGTCTACCTTCCCCAGGAGGACCTGGCGCGCTTCGGCGTGCCGGAAAGCCAGATCGCGGCAGGCCGGGTGGACGCCCGCTGGCAGGACCTGGTGCGGTTCCAGAGCCAGCGCGCGCGGGCCATGATGCGCGCCGGCGCCCCGCTCGGCACGCGCCTGCCCGGCCGCATCGGGCTCGAGATCCGGGCGATCGCCGCGGGGGGCTTGCGCATCCTCGACAAGATCGACGCGGTGGACGGCGACGTCTTCCGCCATCGCCCCGTGCTCGTCCTGGGCGACTGGATCCGCATCGGCTGGCGCGCGGCCCTGTGGCGGCCGCTGCCGGTGGGGGCGAGCGCGCGATGACCCCCGACCAGTACTGCCAGCAGAAGGCCGCGGGCAGCGGCTCGAGCTTCTACTACAGCTTCCTCTTCCTGCCGCCGGACAAGCGCCGCGCCATCACCGCGTTCTATGCCTTCTGCCGCGAGGTGGACGACGTGGCCGACGAGGCGAGCGACATCGGCGTGGCGCGCACCAAGCTCGCCTGGTGGCGCACCGAGGTGGCGAACCTCATGGCCGGGACGCCGGCGCACCCGGTGACGAAGGCGCTGGCGCCCTTCGTGGCCCCCATGGGCCTCGACGGCGCGCGCATGAACGAGATCATCGACGGCATGGAGATGGACCTCACCCATCACCGCTACGCCGACTTCGCGTCGCTGCGCGTCTACTGCCATCGCGTGGCGGGCGTCGTCGGGCAGCTCTCGGCGTCGATCTTCGGCCACCGCCACGCGCAGACGCTCGAGTACGCCGAACTCCTCGGGCTCGCCTTCCAGCTCACCAACATCATCCGCGACGTGGGCGAGGACGCGCGGCGCGGGCGCGTCTACCTGCCGGCCGACGAGCTGGCGCGGCACGGCCTTGCCGCCGAGGACATCCTCGCCCGCAAGGGTGGCGCAGCCTTCCGCGCGCTGATGGCGGAACAGGCCGATCGCGCCGAATCCCTGTACGAGGCGGCGTTCGCGAAGCTGCACCCCGAGGACCGCCGCGACCAGCGCGCCGGCCTCATCATGGCCGCCATCTACCGCACCCTGCTCGCCGAGATCCGCCGCGACGGCTTTCCGGTGCTCGAAGCCCGCGTGTCGCTCACGCCGATACGCAAGCTCTGGATCGCGTGGATCACCTGGGTGCGCGCGTGAGCCAGCCGGCATGAATGCCCGGCGCGTCGCCGTCATCGGTGCCGGCTACGCGGGAATCGCCGCGGCAGTCGAACTCGTGCGCGGCGGCGCGGCGGTGACGCTCTTCGACGCCAACCGGACCGCCGGCGGACGCGCGCGCCGCGTCGAGTACCGGGGGACCGTGCTCGACAACGGCCAGCACATCCTGCTCGGCGCCTACCGCGACACGCTCGAGCTCATGCGGGTGGTGGGCGTGCCGGACCATGCCTTGCGCCGGATGCCGCTCGCCCTTCGCTACCCCGGCCACCTGGACTTCGCCGCCCCCCGCCTGCCCGCCCCGCTGCACCTGGCGGCGGCACTCGCTTTCGCGCGCGGGCTCTCCTTTGCGGAGCGCATCGCGGCGCTGCGCTTCTCGCTCGCCTTCCGGCGCGCCGAGCAGTCCGCCGGGGAGACGGAAACGGTCGCCGCGTTCCTGGAACGCCACCGCCAGCCCGAGCGGCTGCGGCGCCTGCTGTGGGAGCCGCTGTGCGTGGCGGCGCTCAACACGCCTGCCGAACGCGCGGCGGCCGGTGTCTTCGCCCGCGTGCTGCGCGATGCGCTGTTGCGCAGCCGCGCCGACTCCGACCTCGTCATTCCCGCGGCGGACCTGTCCGCCCTCCTGCCCGATCCGGCCATCGCGTGGCTGGGAGAACGCGGGGCCGAGATCGTGCTGGGCCGGCGCATCACCGCGCTCACCCGGGTCGGGGAGCAATGGCAGCTCGCCACCGCCGACGGCACGCGCGCGTTCGATGCGGTCGTGTGCGCGACCGCCCCTTACGAGGCCGCCACCCTCCTCGGAACGGTGCCGGCCCTTGCGCGCCTGGCCGCGAACATCTCGGCCATCGCGCACGAGCCCATCACCACCGTCTACCTGCAGTACGAGACGCGCGTGCAACTGCCGTTCCCGATGACCGGCATCGACGGCGGCCACGCGCAGTGGCTGTTCGACCGCGAAACGATCAGCGGCGCGCGCGGCCTGGTGGCTGCCGTGATCTCCGCCTCGCGTGCCGAGGCCGCGCTGGACCACGATGTGCTCGCGACCGCGGTCCACCGCGACATCGAACGCCTCGGCGCGACCTGGATCCACCGCTGTGGACCAAGGTCATCACGGAGAAGAGGGCTACCTTCTCCTGCGTTCCCGGCGCGTATCGTCCGCCGGCCGCCACCGGCGCCCCCGGACTCGCGCTGGCCGGCGACTACACGGCCGGTCCCTACCCCGCCACGCTGGAAGCCGCCGTGCAAAGCGGCACGCGCGCCGCCCGCACCACTCTCGGTGCCTGACACCACGGAGAATCCATGACCGAAGCGCACGAAGTTTCCGCCCGCTGGACGCCTCCCGCCGACTTCCTGCGCGACCGCGTGGTGCTCGTCACCGGGGCGGGGCGCGGACTGGGGCGCGCCGTGGCGCTCGCCTGCGCGGCGCACGGCGCCACCGTCGCACTGCTCGGCCGTCGCCCCGAGGCGCTCACGGAAACCTACGACGCCATCGTGGCCGCCGGCGGCAGGGAGCCGGCCGCGATTCCGCTCGACCTCGCCACGGCAGGCGACCGCGAATTCGACACGCTCGCGCAGATGCTGCGCCGCGACCTCGGGCGGCTGGATGCGCTGGTGCACTGCGCCGTCCACTTCACGCCCCTCGGGCCGCTGCGTGACCAGGCCCTGGAGCAATGGACGGCGCACCTGCGCGTGAACCTCGCCGCGCCGTTCGCGCTCACCCGTGCCTGCCTGCCGCTCCTCGCGGCCGCGCCCGACGGCACCGTCGTCTTCACTTCGGAAACCCATGCCGTGCGGCCCGCCGCCTACTGGGGGGCGTTCGCGGTCGCGAAGTCCGGGCTCCATGCGCTCGCCGCCATCTGGGCCGACGAGTGCGAGCAGGACGGCAGGCCGCGCTTCCACGTCGTGGTGCCCGGCCCGGTGGCCACGCCGCAGCGGATGCTGAGCCATCCCGGCGAGAACCGCGCAGCGCTCCCGAAGGCGGAAACGATCGCCGTCGCCTATCTGCGCCTGCTGTCCCCGGAAGGCAAGTCGCTGGGCAGCGCGCCTCTCGCGGTGGCCACCTAAAGGTCACGCAAGCGGCACGGGAATCGGCTAAACTAGGACTGACCCGAACATCGGTTCGTAAGTCCCTTTTTTCAAAGAACTAATTACCCAGGGGGGCGGTGCCTTGCCGCTCCGAGGTCGCACGATGCTCGATCAGGCCAACCGAACGTTCATCTGCAGCGTCGTTTTCATCGACCTCGTCGGCTACTCCAAGAAGCCGGTCGCCGAACAGATTCGCCTGAAGACCAGCCTCACGAACAATCTCTCCGAGGCGATCAAGGACATTCCGGTCAACGACCGGATCATCCTCGACACCGGCGACGGTGCGGCGATCTCCTTCCTCGGCGACCCCGAGGACGCCCTCTTCACCTGCCTGTCGCTGCGCGAGTCGATGCTCAAGGACCGCCAGGAGGCGGGCGAGCTGCCGGAAGGCGCCGAGGAGGACTCGGTGCGCATCGGCATCAACCTCGGGCCGGTGAAGCTGGTGAAGGACATCAACGGGCACCCGAACATCGTCGGCGACGGCATCAACGTCGCGCAGCGCATCATGAGCTTCGCGCGGCCCGGCCAGATCGTGGTGTCGCGCTCCTACTACGACGTGGTGTCGAACCTCGCCACCGAGTACGCCAAGCTCTTCACCTACGAAGGCTCGCGCACCGACAAGCACGTGCGCGAGCACGAGATCTACGTGGTGGGCCACAGCGAGGGCGCGCTCAAGAAGGCGCAGGACAGCATGAAGGACCGGGCGGTCTCCACCAGCACCAACGTGAAGCGCACCGCTTCCGCCGCCGCGCCGGGCTCCTCGACCGTCACCCTCACCATTCCCGGTTTCGTGCAGGACAAGAAGAAGCTCGTCATGGTGGCCGGGGGGCTCGTCGTCGTGGTCGGCATCCTCGGCGTCCTGGTTGCCACGAAGAAGACCGGCGACGCGGAGCCTGCCCCCGTCATGGCCTCGGCGCCGGCGATTTCTCCGGCCAGGCCGCCGGAAGCGCCCAAGGCGGAGCCGGCATCCGGCGTTGCGGACGCGAAGACGGAGCCCGCCAAGGCCAATGGCGCCAAGCCGGATGCCGCGAAGCCCGAAGCCGGCAAGACCGACGCCGCGAAGCCCGATGCGGCCAAGGCTCCCGCCGCGCCCGCCAAGACCGATGCCGCGAAGGCCGACGCGGCCAAGACCGAGCCGGCCAAGCCCGCTGCCCCGGCGGTACCGCCCGCCACGGTGGTCTTCGCGATCCAGCCGTGGGGCGAGATCTTCGTCAACGGCAAGTCGAGCGGGGTGAGCCCGCCGATGAAGTCGCTCAAGCTCGCACCCGGCAAGTACAAGATCGAGATCCGCAACACCACCTTCGCGACGCACACCGAGAATCTCGACGTGAAGTCGCGCGACGAACTCACCATCAGGCATAGGTTCCAGTGATGATCTCCTCCACCGCCCTGCGTCTTGCCGGCGCGATCGCCATCGCCACCGCGTTCGCCGCCTGCGCCCCGATGCCTCCCGCGGAGGCGCCGAAGCCCGCCCCGGCCCGTCGCCGAGGAACTGCTGCGCATCAAGGCGAAGGAGCAGCTCGCCGCCGGCATCAAGCAGTACGAGAGCGGCGACTACGAAGGCGCGCAGAAGAGCCTCACCGCCTCCCTCGATCACGGCCAGCTGCTCCAAGACGGACCAGGCGCGTGGCCCGCAAGCACCTCGCCTTCATCCATTGCCTCGCCGCGCGCGAGAGCGCAGTGCACGCGACGAGTTCCGCAAGGCCTTCGAGATCGATCCGGCGTTCGCCCTCACGCCCGCCGAGGATGGCCACCCGATCTGGGGGCCCGTCTACCGCAACGTGCGCACGCAGGTGATCGCGGAGCGCGAGGCGGCGCAGGGCAAGCCCAAGGTCGCGCTCGCGCAAGGCCGAGCAGCTGCTCGCCGACGGCATGGTCAAGTACGACGCGGGCGACTTCCCCGAGGCGCTGAAGCTCCTCGAGGAGGCGACCAAGGAAGGGCTCAAGGAGAAGGCCGACCAGGTGAAGGCGATGAAGCACACGGCCTTCTGCCTGTGCCTCATGGGCCGTTACCCCGTCTGCCGCGCGCAGTTCATCAAGATCTACGACGTCGATCCCGACTTCGACCTCACTCCCGCCGAGGCGGGCCATCCGTCGTGGACGAAGACGTTTGCGGGGGCCAAGGCGCAGGCGCAGCGCGAGCTCGCGAAGAAAGCCAAGAAATAGGCGCCATGATCACGGTCCTCGGTCGCTACAAGATCGTCGCCGAGATCGGGCAAGGGGCGATGGGAACGGTCTACAAGGCCGTCGACCCCATCATCGACCGCACGGTCGCGATCAAGACGATCAACCTGAACCTCTCCAAGCAGGAGCTCGAGGAGTACGAGGCGCGCTTCCAGCAGGAGATCAAGGCGGCCGGGCGCCTGAACCACCCGAACATCGTCACCATCTACGACGTGGGCAAGACCGACCAGGTCGCCTACATGGCGATGGAGTTCCTCGAGGGCCGGGAACTCAAGGACATGATCGCCGACGGCAAGCTCCCGCCCACCGACCAGGTCGTGGACATCATCGCGCAGGTGGCCGACGGCCTCTGGTTCGCGCACCAGCAGGAGATCGTGCACCGCGACGTGAAGCCCTCGAACATCATGGTGATGGCCGGCGGCATCGCGAAGATCACCGACTTCGGCATCGCGCGGCTGCCCAACTCCGCGGTGAAGACGATGACGGGCCTGATCCTCGGCTCGCCCGCGCTACATGTCGCCGGAGCAGGTGATCGGCAAGCAGCTCGACACCCGCACCGACATCTTCTCGCTGGGCGTGGTGCTCTACGAGGCGCTCACGGGAGTGGCGCCCTTCGACGGCGACAACGTGAACGCCATCATGTACGCGACGGTGAACACGACGCCGACGCCGCCGTCGCACGCACAACCGCAACGTGCCGGCGATGCTCGACCTGATCGTCGCCAAGGCGATGGCGAAGTCGCTCGACGACCGCTACCAGACGGTGAAGGAGTTCGCGGACGACCTGCGCGAGGTGCTGCCGGCAGATCGACTCCTCCCGCCCGGCGACGGCGCTCAAGGCGCGCTCCGCCCCGCCGCCGCCGCCCCCGCAGCGGCCCGCGGACATCGCGAAGGTGGACACGGCGACGATTCCGCTGGACGTCGCGGGCACCCTCGACAAGGGCGCGACGCGCGAGGAGGAGGTCAAGCCGCTGGGGATCGCCAAGACCTTCGATTCCTTCGATGCGACGCTGCGCCTGGCCGCGATGACCGAACCAGACCGAGGAGTTCGAGGAGTACATCACCGCCACGCAGAAGATGCGCGCCTACAAGGGCAAGATCGAGGCGGGGAGCCCGCTGGCGCCCGCCGCCAGCCCGCCCCGGCAGCCGCGGCACCCCCGGCACCGGCGGATTCCTCCGATCCGTTCGTCGTGCCCCTCGCCGAGCCCGCTCCGGCGCCGGAGGCGAAGGCGCAAGCCGAAGTCCCCGCCGCGCTTCGTCTCCCCCCGCCGGCGGCCAAAGAGGCCGCATCGGCCACTTCCAACATGGTCGCGCTCGCCGCGATCGTCGTGCTCGCGATCATCGCCGTCGGCCTGCTCGTCGCCCTCCTCGTCAAGTAGGCGGTACCAGGTACACGTACCAGGTACGTGTACCTGGTACGTCACGACTACTGGATGTCGTCGACCGCTTCGACGAGGCGGTCGACGGCGATGATCTCGATGCCGTCGATGCGGCTGCTTCGGCTTGTTGGCCGCGGGAATGATGGCGTGGGTGAAGCCGAGCTTGGCCGCCTCGCGCAGGCGCTCCTGGCCGCGCTGCACGGGACGCACCTCGCCCGCGAGGCCCACTTCGCCGAACACCACGTGCTTCTCCGGCAGCGCCCGGTTGCGCAGGCTGGAGACGATGGCGAGCGTGACCGCGAGGTCCGCGCCCGGCTCGACGATGCGCACGCCGCCCACCGCGTTCACGAAGACGTCCTGGTCGAAGCAGCGCGATGCCCGGCGTGGCGGTGCAGCACCGCGAGCAGCATCGCCAGCCGGTTCTGCTCGAGGCCCACGGTGAGCCGCGCGGCGCGGCGCCGTGCGCCTCGTCGACCAGCGCCTGCAGCTCCACCAGCAGCGGCCGCGTGCCCTCCTGCGTGACCATGACGCAGGAGCCCGGCCACGTCGGCGCGGTGCTGCGAGAGGAAGAGCGCGGAAGGGTTCGTCACCTCGCGCAGGCCCTTCTCCGTCATCGCGAAGACGCCGATCTCGTTCACCGCGCCGAAGCGGTTCTTGAACGCGCGGATCAGGCGGAAGCTCGTGTGCGTGTCGCCCTCGAAATAGAGCACGGTGTCGACCATGTGCTCGAGCACGCGCGGCCCGGCGAGCGCGCCTTCCTTGGTGACGTGGCCGACGAAGACGATCGTGGTGCCGGACTGCTTGGCGACGCGCGTGAGCTGCGCCGCGCACTCGCGCACCTGCGCCACCGAGCCCGGGCGCGGAGGTGAGCGCGGCGGAATAGAGCGTCTGGATCGAATCGATCACGGCGATGCGCGGCTTGAGGCTCGCGATCGTCGCCTGGATCTTCTCCAGCTCGATCTCGGGCAGCAGGCGGATCTTCGAGGCGTTCACCCCCAGCCGCCGCGCCCGCAGCGCCACCTGCTGCGCCGATTCCTCGCCGCGTCACGTAGAGCACCGGCACCTGCTCCGACAGCCGCGCCGCCGCCTGCAGCAGCAGCGTCGACTTGCCGATGCCCGGGTCGCCGCCGATCAGCACCACGCCGCCCTCGACCAGCCCGCCGCCGAGCACGCGGTCGAACTCGCCGATGAGCGTGGGCAGGCGCGGGAAGTCCTTGCGCCTCCACTTCGCCCGAGCGACGACCACCTGCGCGCCGTGCCGCCCAGCGCTCGCGAAGCGATGCGCCCGGCCTTGCCGCGCCTCCACCACCGTCTCGACCAGCGTGTTCCACGCGCTGCAGTGCGGGCACTGGCCCTGCCACTTGGGCGACTGGCCGCCGCACTCGGTGCAGGTGTAGACGGTCTTGGGCTTGGCCATCAGGCCACCTCGCCCACCGGCACGCGCGGCGCCAGCGCGCACATCAGCTCGTAGCCCACCGTGCCCGGCCGCGACCGCCACCTCGTCGATCGGCATCCCTCGCCCCACAGCATCGACCGGCGAGCCGACGCGTGCGCTGCGGGCACCGGCGTGAGGTCGACGGTGATCATGTCCATCGAGACGCGGCCCGACGGTCCGCGTGCGCACGCCGTCCACCAGGACCGGCGTGCCGGTGGGCGCGTGGCGCGGATAGCCGTCCGCATAGCCGCAGGCGACGACGCCGATGCGCATCGGGCGCTCGGCGCGGAAGGTGGCGCCGTAGCCGACGCGTCTCGCCGGCTCGCAGGTCCTGGACGGCGATGAGCTGCGAGGTGAGCGTCATCGCCGGCTCGAGTCCCAGGCTTGCGCGCGCTGCGATCCGCGAACGGCGTCGCGCCGTAGAGCGCGATGCCCTCGCGCACCGTGTCGGCGTGCGCTGCGCGGGTGCGCGAAGATCGCGGCGGAGTTGGCGAGGCTGCGCGGGCAGGTCGATGCCCGCGGTGGCCGCTTCGAAGCGGTGCATCGCCTCGGCGACGCCTTCGGGACCATCGGCGGTGGCGAAGTGGGTCATGAGCGTGATCGACTTCGCCGCGCCCGAGCGCCTGCAGGCGCTCGAGCGCGCCCTTCGCCTCGCCGGGCGCGAAGCCGAGGCGGTTCATGCCGGTGTTGATCTTGAGGTAGACGTCGATGCGGCGCGGCCGGCCGGCGCGCCTCCAGCATGCGCAGCTGCTCCTCGCAGTGCACGGTCGTCGCGAGGCGCGCGGCGGCGAGCACGGGAAGCTCGGCGGCCTCGAAGAACCCCTCGAGCAGCAGGATCTCGCCGCGCGAAGCCCGACTCGCGCAGGCGCACGGCGCCGTCGAGCTCGAGCGTGGCGAATCCGTCGGCCTCCGGCAGCGCCCGCGCGACGCGCTCGAGGCCGTGCCCGTAGGCGTTCGCCTTCACCACCGCGAGCACGCGCGAGCTGGGCGGCATGCTTGCGCGCCGCCGCGTAGTTGTGGCGCAGCGCGGCGAGGCGAGATCTCGGCGCGGATGGGGCGGGACATGGCGTGCCGTCGATTCCCGGGCGGCGCGGATCAGTAGCCCGGTCGGCCCGGCGTAGTTCTCGAAGCGCGTGTGCGGCCGAGGAAGGTGAGCTTCACGGTGCCGATGGGGCCGTTACGCTGCTTGCCGACGATGATCTCGGCGATGCCCTTGTCGGGCGAGTCCTCGTTGTAGACCTCGTCGCGGTAGATGAAGATGATCAAGTCGGCGTCCTGCTCGATGGCGCCCGATTCGCGCAGGTCCGACATCACCGGCCGCTTGTTGGGGCGCTGCTCCAGCGAGCGGTTCAACTGCGAGAGCGCGATGACGGGAACCGAGAGCTCCTTCGCCATCGCCTTGAGCGACGCGCGAGATCTCGCTGATCTCGGTGGCGCGGTTCTCGGTGCCGGAATCCGCGGCGCTCATGAGCTGCAGGTAGTCGATCACGATGAGGCCGAGCCCGCCGTACTCGCGCCACATGCGCCGCGCGCGCGAGCGCAGCTCGAGCGGGTTCAGGGCCGCGGTCTCGTCGATGAGGATCGGGCGCCTCGTTCAGCTTGCCGAGCGCGCGTGCCGAGGCGATCCCAGTCGCCGGTATCGAGCCGCCCGGTGCGCAGCGTCTGCGCATCGACCTTCCCCACGGAGCCGAGCATGCGCAGGCCGAGCTGCGCGCCGCCCATTTCCATCGAGAAGACGAGGACGGGGAGCTTGACCTCGAGGCCGACGTGCTCGGCGATGTTCAGCGCGAACGCGGTGTTGTGCGTGACGACGTAGTCGTCGGTGACGTAGAGCCGCGACGGGATGCGAGACCGAGATGCACTGCGTGGCGGCCGCTCGCGTCGGCACGACGGACTGGACCACCGGCTTCGAGCGCCTGGTCCAGGTGCGCCGGGCAGGCGATCGCGCTTCTCGGAAAGCAGGAACAGCGAGCGCGGATCGCGATGGTGAATGTTGATGACGAACGCGCGACGGCCCTCGCCGCTTCTCACCGCTGGTAGGTATAGCTGACGTGCGCTTGTCGTTCGAGCGTGCACCAGCCGCCGAGGGAACGGACGAGTTCGACGACATCCGTCGCGAGGCGATAGCTGGAAGTGCAGAACCGAACGGACCCCCACTTCTCGACCCAGCCGTCGGTATCGAGCAGGCCCGCGCAGGAGGTTGAGGCGCGCCAGCCGGTTGGCTTGCAGGTACAGGTGGCGGGAATGAACTTCTCGTGGCTGCCCAGCCCCCACAGGCCGAGCTCGCGCAGGCCCTCCGCGATCGGCGTTCGGCTTGCGTCCGCGCGCCAGCTCGCGGCCAGCTGCAGGAAGCGTTGCACCATGCGCCAGTCGTAGCCCTGCGCGTAGCTTCACCGTGCATCTCGTCGCCGACGCTGCGCGTGCATGCGCTCGACCATCTCGTCGCGACGCGGTCGAGAACATCGGCGTAGCCGCCGGAACGATCGAGCCATCGCCGATCAGCGCGCCCAGCACCCAGGGATCGACCGGCAGCGGATCGTGAGTGGCCGAACTCGCCCGTTCACCTCGTCGATCCACAGCCGGTGCTGGTAGCGCTTGCGGGAGAGCATCTCCACGAGCTTTGCGGTGCTGACGACACGCGGCTCGTCCCACGAGCGGTAATGAATGCGCCAGAGATGCTCGGCGCAGCACTCGGTGCTGCGCCCGTCCGAGAAGGCGACGCGGTAGACCTGCCGCTCGCCCTGCGGAAATACCCCGGTCACGATGGACGGAGCGCCGTCGATCGAGGCGATCGCGTCGCCTACCTGGACCTCCCCCATCGACTTCCAGCCGCTGGTCGTCTTGATGCGGGCATCCAGCGGCTGCGCCTTCCCCATCGAGGGTCTGCCCGCGACGATGATCAGTTCCCCCGGATGCAGTCCGGACGTCATCTCGTCGAGATCCACGAACCCGGTCGCCAGCCCCGTGACGGAGGCCGGATTCTTGTAGAGCTCGTCGATGCGCTCCATCACCTCGCCCAGGAGCTGCGACATCTTGCGCAGGCCCTGCTGCGTGCGCCCGCCGGACTCGCCGATCTCGAGGATGCGGGTCTCGGCCTCGTCCAGCAGCTGCTTCGCCTCGCGCCCCTGCGGCGAGTAGGCGCTGTCGGCGATGGTGGTGCCGACCTCGGCGAGCTTGCGCATGATCGCGCGCTCGCGAACGATCTCGGCGTAGCGGCGGATGTTGGCGGCGGACGGCGTGGCGCTCGCGAGGCCCTGCAGGTAGGACAAGCCCGCCGACGCCGTCCAGCTCGCCGTTGATCTTGAGGGTTTCCGCGACGGTGAGGACGTCCGCCGGCTTGTTGTCCTCGATCAGCTTGACGATCGTGCGCCAGATGATGCGGTGGTCGCCGCGGTAGAAATCGCCCTCGCCGAGCGTGTCGCCGATGCGGTCCCAGGACTGGTTCGAGAGCAGCAGCCCGCCCAGCACCGACTGCTCCGCCTCCACCGAGTGGGGCGGCAGTTTCAGCGACTCGACCTGGTTGTCGCCCCCGGTGCGGCCGGAGGGCGGGAAGCGATCTTGGGAGGGAACCGAAGCCATGGGGGATTGTGTCACCTAAGCCGCTCAACGCTCAACGCACAAGTCTGTGGACAACGTGTGCGTAACTTTCGGGGACGGTACTCAGGAACCGTGTCCGGAACCTGGTATCGGGAACCGGTCCCCGAACCGTCCCAAAATGGAACGGGCCGCCCGAAGGCGGCCCGTCCGGCACGACCTCGAAGCGGATTACTGCTCGCCCAGCACGGAGACCGTGAAGTTCGCGAGCACGTCCGAGTGCAGCTGGGCGGTGAGGGCGAACTCGCCGACCTGCTTGATCGGCCCCTGCGGCATGCGGATCTCGCCCTTGGCGACTTCGATGCCCTGGGCGACGAGCGCCTCGGACACGTCCGCGTTGTTGACCGAGCCGAAGAGCCGGCCGTCGACACCCGCCTTGCGGGTGATCTCGACCTTCAGGCCCTCCAGCTTGGCGGCACGCTCCTGGGCGGCGACGAGATGCTCCGCGGCCTTCTTCTCCAGTTCCGCGCGGCGCCCCTCGAATTCCTTCAGGTTGGCTTCCGTGGCCCGCTTGGCCTTGCCGTGCGGAATCAGGAAGTTGCGTGCGTAGCCGTCCTTGACCTTCACCACGTCGCCGAGCGCGCCGAGGTTGACCACCTTTTCCATCAGGATGATTTGCATGGCGGTCTCCTCAGTGCTTGTCGGTGTAGTGGATCAGCGCCAGGAACCGCGCGCGCTTGATCGCCACGCCGAGCTGGCGCTGGTAGCGGGCCTTCGTCCCGGTGATGCGCGCCGGGATGATCTTGCCGTTCTCGTTGATGAAGTCCTTCAGGATCGCGATGTCCTTGTAGTCGACTTCCTTGATCTTCTCTGCGGTGAAGCGGCAGAACTTGCGGCGGCGGAACAGTCCACCACCACGCTGGGGCTTCTTGCCGTCCTTCTTGTCTTTTCCGCGTCCGCGGGGGCCGGGTCTGGGCATGGGATAACCTCGTCTAGATCGATCTGAATTCGTTGATGATGAGCACCGGGATGTCGCTGGAATGGCTGCGCTTGGTGAGGAAACCCTTCACGGCGACCTTCTGCCCCTTGGCGAGTCGTCCCAGCTGCGGGGCCAGTTCGCCGAATGCCGAGGCATCGATCGTCAGTTCCGCCGTCCGCGTCGCACCGCTTTCGTCCTGTTCGGACAGGTGCTTGAGCCTCAAGGCCACGCTTTCGATCCCGGCCGGTGTCCGCCTGAGCGGGCCCACGTCGAGGATTTCGGCGTCGAGGAGGAACTGGTTTCGCTTCACCCCGCTGCCGTTCAGGCCGGGGCCTGTTCGGGAGCCTTCGGGGCCGGGGCCGGGGCTGCTTCAGCGGCCTTGGGCGCTTCTTCCTTGCGCTCTTCCCGCTTCTCCGCGCCTTCGGTCACGTTGCGGCTCTTCTCCTCCTTCATCATGGGAGAGGGCCCGACGACGGCTTCGCGCATCGACACGATCAGGTGTCGCAGGACGGCGTCGTTGAACTTGAAGGCGTGCTCGAGTTCGGCGAGGGTCTCGTTGCCGACTTCGATATTCATCAGCACGTAGTGCGCCTTGAATATCTTCTGGATGGGATACGCCAGCTGGCGCCGGCCCCAATCCTCGATGCGGTGCACCTTGCCGCTGCCGGCCGTGATGGTGGCCCGGTAGCGTTCGATCATGGCGGGCACCTGCTCGCTCTGATCGGGATGCACGATGAAAACGATCTCGTAATGGCGCATGTACTCTCCTTATGGGTGTAGCCCCCCAGCATGCGCATGTGGTGGGGCAAGGGTTCGGATTGTCTCCCCAAAGCCTCGAAAGCCGCCTTGGAGAGCCCAAGATTATAGGCGAAAAACCCAGGAAAAACAAACCCCATGCGGTACAGGTTCAGAACCCGGTACATGTACCGGGTCCTCACTCTTCGGGCGGGCGCTCGTAGAGGTGCTGGTACGGGAGCCGGGGCGGCGGCTCGGGGGGATCCTCGGGGAGGCTGCGCCACCAGAGGGCGAGGCCCGCACCCAGGGCGGCCCAGGCGGCGATTTCCCAGCGCTCGAGGAAGGGCCAGACGAACACCGTCGCCAGCACCCACAAGCGGAAAGCCAGCGAGACCTGCCCTTTCTTCACCTTCATAGGGACACCTTGTAGTACTCGCAGTACCACTCCACGAAGCGCCGCACGCCCTCCTCGACCGGCGTGGCGGGCTTGAAGCCGACCGCCGCATCGAGGGCCGACGTGTCCGCCTCGGTCGCCGCCACGTCGCCAGGCTGCATCGGGAGCAGGTCCAGCTTCGCCTTGCGCCCCGTCGCCGCCTCGATCGCGCGGATGTAGTCCAGCAACTCGACGCGGCTGTTGTTGCCGATGTTGAGCACCCGCCACGGCGCCTTGCTGGTGGCCGGATTGGGGTCATCGCCCGTCCAGCGCGGGATCGGGCGCAGGCGGCCGGTCGATCACGCGCACCACGCCTTCGACGATGTCGTCGATGTAGGTGAAGTCGCGCACCATCCTGCCCTCGTTGAACACCGGGATCGGCTCGCCCGCGAGGATGCCCTTGGTGAACAGGAACAGCGCCATGTCCGGCCGCCCCCACGGCCCGTAGACGGTGAAGAACCGCAGCCCCGTGCACGGCAACCCGAACAGGTGCGCGTACGAGTGCGCCATCAGCTCGTTGGCCTTCTTGGTGGCCGCGTAGAGCGACACCGGGTGGTCGACGTTGTCCGTCTCGACAAACGGCAGCCGCGTGTTGGCGCCGTAGACGGAGCTGGACGACGCGAACACCAGGTGCCCCGTCCCCTGGTGCCGCGCGCCCTCGAGCACGTTGAGGAACCCGCTCACGTTCGTATCGACGTAGGCGTGCGGATTGACGAGCGAATAGCGCACCCCCGCCTGCGCCGCCAGGTTCACCACCGCGTCGAACTTCTCCCGCGCGAAGAGCGCCTTCATCGCCTCGCGGTCGGCGATGTCCATGCGCACGAACTCGAAACCGGGCTGGGAGGTCAGCCGCGCCAGCCGCGCTTCCTTGAGCGTGACGTCGTAGTAGTCGTTCAGGTTGTCCAGCCCGACGACCGTGTCGCCGCGCGCAAGCAGCCGCTGCGACAGGAACGAGCCGATGAACCCGGCCGCGCCGGTGACAAGAATTTTCATGCCGCGAGTTTAACGTACCAGGTACGAACCCGGTTCACGAACCGGGTTCACGAACCGGGTTCAAATAGAGGGAGATCCACCCCAGCGCCAGCAGCACCATGAATAGCGCCGCATTCGCCGGCACCTGCAGGTTGAAGTCCACCCAGGAGTGGATGAGGATCGACGTGACCCCCATGATCGAAGCGAACGACATCCCCCGCATCAGCGGATCGCGCCGCAGCCATTGCGCGCGCAGCGCCGCACCCAGCGAATAGACCACCACCAGCCCCAGCAAGCCCGAGCCCCACCAGCCCCGTCTCCGCCGCGATCTGCGCGTAGTCGTTGTGCGCGTGGTCGAAGTACTCGCTGACCGACTCCGGCCGGTAGCGCGGGAACACCACCTCGAACGACCCCGCCCCCGCCCCGAACACCGGGTAGTCGCGGATGAGGGCCACCGCGTACACCGCCGGCTGCTCGCGCTCGCGCACGTCCTCGACCGTGGTCGCCTCCAGCCGCTGCGCCAGCTTCTCCACGCCGAACCAGCTGCCGACGATGGCGAGGTCGAGCACCACCAGGCTCACCAGCAGCACCACCACGTTGCGCGTCGCATGCCGCGACAGCGCAATGCCGATCACCCCCGCGATCAGCAGCGACGAGAAGAACGCCGTGTTCCCCATCCGCGAGTGCGTCGTCGTGAGCGCGATCACCAGGATGCACAGCGACAGCCGCAGCAGCATCTTCGGCGACAGGATCCACTCGATCAGGTGCACGAAGAACTGCTTCCAGCTGCCGGCGACCCGATCGGACAGGCCCGCGATGAGCAGCCCGATCCCGATCGCGAGCGTCATCTCCAGCATCCCCGCGAACAGGTTGCGGTTGGTGTAGAACCCCTGCGCCGATCGCCGTGCGAGAGCCGCATGAAGAAGTGCTCGTGCGAGGCGCCCGAGAGGTGCATCAGCACCGCGTACACCGCGTGCACCACCGCCGCGTACACGATCACCCGCGCCGCCGTCTGCACGCGCGAGCGGTTGTTGACCACCGCGAGGAAGAGAAAGAAGACGCCGCCGTAGGCGACCGTCTTCACCAGCGACATCTCCGTCGAATACGGGTCGACGGAAATCGTGATCGCGGCAGGCCGCGCGCCGAGCATCTCGCGCAGCCCATGCATCCGCGCGGACTCCGGCGACAAGCCACGCCACCCACTCCCACGGCATCGGCACGATGGTGACCGCCTGGTGCAGCAGCCAACAGCCCCAGCAGCACGAAGACCGGCCACGCCCGCCGCAGCGGCTCCGCGATCGTCACCTTGTCCAGCACCCACAGCACCAGCCACACCGCGAGCAGCGCGCAAACCCACACCGCCATCACCGCCACCGACCAGTCCCGCCGGCTCCCCAGCGGCACCGGCAGCCACACCAGCAGCCCGAGCAGCGCCCAGAAGATGCCCTTCTCCAAACGAACCCGGTTCATGAACCGGGTTCACGAACCGGGTTCACGAGGCCGGCCCGGACAAGTGCTCG
>CAWAZV010000004.1:0-87560 GCA_963786635.1 uncultured beta proteobacterium
GGCTAGCGCAGGGCGGCGAGGCTCGCCTTCATCTTCTGCAGCGCCTTGGCCTCGATCTGGCGGATGCGCTCGGCGGAGACGCCGAACTCGTCGGCCAGCTCGTGCAGGGTCCTGGCGTCGTCTTCGCGCAGCCAGCGTGCCTCGACGATGCGGCGGCTGCGCGCATCGAGGCTTTCGAGCGCCCGGGCGAGTCCCTTGGTCTCGAGGGATTCGGTCTGGTGGCGCTCGAACTCCTCGGCCGGCCCCTCGGAGGCGTCCGCGAGGAAGGCGATCGGTCCCACGCGCTCCTCGCCGTCCTCGGGGGAAGGGTCGATCGTGAGGTCGCGGCCCTGCATGCGGCTTTCCATCTCGACGACGTCCGTTTCCTTCACGTCGAGGGTCTTCGCCATCGCGCTGACTTCCGTGGGCGTCAGCGTGGCGCTGGAGCCCTTCATGCTGCGCAGGTTGAAGAAGAGCTTGCGCTGCGCCTTGGTCGTGGCGACCTTCACCAGCCGCCAGT
This sequence comes from uncultured beta proteobacterium, assembly GCA_963786635.1. Taxonomy (GTDB): domain Bacteria; phylum Pseudomonadota; class Gammaproteobacteria; order Burkholderiales; family Usitatibacteraceae; genus FEB-7. The sequence continues at coordinate 500 of CAWAZV010000004.1, forward strand.
TGCGCAGGACGTATTCGTGGATTTCCGCCTTGATCCAGTGGATGGCGAACGAGGCGAGGCGCACGCCGCGGCCCGGATCGAAGCGGCGCACGGCCTTCATCAGGCCGACGTTGCCTTCCTGGATGAGGTCGGCCTGCGGCAACCCGTAGCCCATGTAGTTGCGCGCCACCGATACCACCAGCCGCAGGTGCGAGAGCACCAGGTCGCGGGCAGCATCCAGATCATCGCTTTCGCGCAGCCTGCGCCCGAGTTCCACCTCGCGTTCCGCGCTGAGCAGCGGAATCGCATTCACGGCGTGGATATACGACTCCAGGCTGGAAGTGGGGGACAGGGCAGGTAACGTGTAAGTCGTCATTCAGTGATCCTCCTGGGAAGATTTTAGCACTCGGGACATTTGAGTGCTAAACCCCCCGCGGGTTCCTCAGCCGCGCGGGCCGAAGCGCTGCAGCTCCCGCGACACGGACATCCAGGCGCCCGCCACGCCCAGGGCGCCAACTCCCGCGACAACCGCGGCCAGGCCTAAGGAGTCAAGAAAAACAACCTTGAATTCATAGGCATATGACGAAGTGAGCGCACGCAGCTCGGCATTCAGCCAGACCACCACCAGCGCCGAAAGGCCGACTGCCGCCAGCCCCGCCGCCAGTCCCTGCACCAGGCCGTGGTAAAGGAAGGGCCGTCGCACGTCCCCGGCCGTCGCCCCGATCAGCTGGCTCACCTCGATCTCGTCACGCATGGTGAGGACCTGCAGGCGAATGAGGTGCCCGACGATGAACAGCACCGCGGCCGCCAGCACGAGGGCGAGTCCCGCCAGCGCCCGCTCGGCGAACCGCGTCCAGCGCGAGATCTTCTCCGCCCACTCGAATTCCGCGGAGACCTCGTCCACCTTGGGGAGCTTGACCCAGGCCGCCCGGGCGGCAGTCAGCCTCGCGGCGTCGCTGGAACGGGTCCGCACCGAGAAGGCGTGCGGCAGGGGGTTGCGATCGAGGTTCGCCAGCAGCTCCGCGAGGTGGGACGTGGCCTTGAGCTCCTCGAGCGCCTTGGTGCGCGGCACGAAGCGCAGCGCGGCCGTCTCGGGGTGCGCCTTGAGCGCGGCCTCGATGCGGCGCACGTCCTCGTCGCTGGCATCCAGGGCGAGGAAGACGTTCACGTGCGGCTCCGTGTCGAGGCCCGCGGTGGCATGGGTGACGCTGCCGACGAGCGTGGCGGCGAGCACGGGAAGCGCCACGGCCACGGCGATGACGGCGATGGCGAGGAGGCTCGCGACCGGCTGCGCCGACACGCGGCGCGCGGCATCCGCGAGGGCCAGCCGGTGCAGCCGCAGCCAGGTTCTCATGCGGATGCGGCGGTGGCGAGCGAGCCGTTGCGGATCACGTAGTGCCGACCGCCCAGCTGTACCAGCGCCGATTCGTCGTGGGTGGACAGCAGCACCGTCACGCCCACGCGGTTGAACGACAGGAAGAGGTCGAGGATCTGGCGCGAGGAATCCGCGTCGAGGTTGCCGGTCGGCTCGTCCGCGACGAGCATCGCCGGCCGGTTCACGATCGCGCGGGCGATGCACAGGCGCTGCTGCTCGCCGCCGGAGAGCGTGATCGGCATCGCCTTTTCCTTGCCGAGGAGGCCCACCTTGTCGAGGGAGGCGCGCACGCGGCGCCCGATCTCGTCGGCGCCGGCGCCCGCGATGCGCAGCGGCAGCGCCACGTTGTCCCAGGCCGGGCGGTCGAAGAGCAGCTTGTGGTCCTGGAAGACGAAGCCGATGTGGCGGCGCAGGATGGCGAGCGCGGTCTCCCCGAGCGAGGAGAGATTCTGGCCGTTGACCACCACGCTGCCCCCGGTGGCGCGCTCGATGCCCGAGGCGAGCTTCAGCAGCGTCGACTTGCCGGCGCCCGAATGCCCGGTGACCACGATCATCTCGCCCGCCTGCACTGCCAGCGAGACATCGCGCAACGCCTCGTGCCCGTTGGGGTAGCGCTTGGCGACGGCGGAGAACTGGATCATTCGAACAGCGCGTCCACGAAGTCCGCAGCCACGAACGGGCGCAGGTCGTCGGGCTTCTCGCCGATGCCGATGTAGCGGATCGGCACCGGGTGCTCGCGCGCGATCGCCGCGAGCGCGCCGCCCTTGGCGGTGCCGTCCAGCTTGGTCACGATGAGCCCGGTGAGCGAGAGCGCCGCGTCGAAGGCCTTCACCTGCGCCACCGCGTTCTGCCCGGTGTTGGCATCGAGCACGAGCCAGGTCTCGTGGGGGGCCGTGGGGTCGGCCTTGGCGATGACGCGCTTCACCTTGCGGATCTCCTCCATCAGGTTCAACTGCGTCGGCAGGCGTCCCGGCGGTATCGGCGAGCACGACGTCGATGCCCTTCGCGCGCGCCGACTGGATGGCATCGAAGATCACGGCGGCGGAATCGCCGCCCTCCTGGGATACGACCGTCACGCCGTGGCGGGCGCCCCACGACTGCAGCTGCTCGCGCGCCGCGGCGCGGAACGTGTCGCCGGCGGCGAGCAGCACCGTGAGCCCCTGCGACTGGAAGAGCCGCGTGAGCTTGCCGATCGTGGTGGTCTTGCCCGCCCCGTTCACGCCCGCGAGCAGGATCACGAAGGGCTTGGGACGCTCGCCGGCGAGCGGCCGCTCGAGCGGGGCGAGGAGGGACGCCATCGCCTGGCGCAGCTCTGCCTCGAGTTGCCCGCCGTCCTCCAGGCGCTTGTCGTGCGCCGCCCGGCGCAGGCTCGCGATCAGGTGGTTGGTGGCGTGCACGCCGACATCGGCGGCGAGGAGCTGCACTTCGAGCGCTTCGTAGAGCGCCTCGTCGATCGACCGGGTGCGCGCGGAAGACGACCGCGACCTTCTTGAGACGATCGCCGGTGAGCGCGAGCCCGCGCCTCAGGCGTGTCTTCCAGTCGGACGCGGCCGCAGCGTCCGTTTTCTTCGATCCGAGGGAGAACATGGCTTGCGGCCCGTTGCGCCGCGAGGGGGGGAGTCGCGAATATTTTACGGTATGATCGGCCGCGATGACCGCCGCGCGCCGCATCTCGAGCGAGACGAAGCCGCGCCGCACCGGCGCCGGCGCCAACCGCCTGCGCATCGTCGGCGGGCTCTGGCGCAGCCGGGTGCTGCGTTTCCCCGATGCCGACGGGTTGCGCCCCACCCCCGATCGCGTTCGCGAGACCCTCTTCAACTGGCTGGGACAGCGCCTCAACGGAATGTCCTGCGTGGATCTCTTCGCCGGCAGCGGGGCGCTCGGGTTCGAGGCCATGTCGCGCGGCGCTTCGCGCGTCGTGCTGGTCGAGCGTGACCGCAAGGTCTGCGAACAGCTCGAGCGCTCGGCGCGGGAGCTGGGAGCCGTCGGCCTCGAGGTCGTGCACGCCGATGCCATGGCGTGGCTCGGCCGGCCGGGAGAGCGCTACGATGTGGCCTTCGTGGACCCGCCGTACGCCACGGGCCTCGCCGCGGAGGTGCTGGCGTTGCTGGGCGCGAGACTGAACGCGGGCGCACGCGTCTACGTGGAGGCGGCCACGATCCCGCCGCCGCCGTCGCCGGCGTGGACGCGGCTTCGTGAAGGCAGCGCGGGGGTCGTGAAGTTCGCGCTCTTCGAATTCGCAGGACAACCGGACCCGGCCGCCCGGGAAGGAACGATTCCATGACCATCAAGCGTGCCGTCTACCCCGGAACGTTCGACCCGATCACCAACGGGCACGAGGACCTCGTGCAGCGCGCCTCGCGCCTCTTCGACGAGGTGATCGTCGGGGTGGCGCACAGCCAGGCGAAGCGGCCTTTCTTTTCCCTGGACGAGCGGGTGCAGATCGCGCGCGAGGTCCTCGCCGGGTACGCCAACGTCAAGGTGATGGGGTTCGCGGGCCTGCTGTCGGAATTCGTCCGCGACCGCCAGGCCGGGGTGATCCTGCGCGGGCTGCGCGCCGTGTCCGACTTCGAGTACGAGTTCCAGCTGGCGGGCATGAACCGCACGCTCGCGCCCGGGGTCGAGACCTTGTTCCTCACGCCCTCGGACCGCTATCTCTTCCTGTCGGCGACGATCGTGCGCGAGATCGCCGTGCTCGGCGGCGACATCGCCACCTTCGTGCACCCCATCACCGCCAACCGCATCCGCGACAAGATCGGCCGTTCGGTCGCCGCGGAATAGCGCCGGGGGGAGCGCGCCATGGCGCTGATGATCACCGATCAGTGCATCAACTGCGACGTCTGCGAGCCCGAGTGCCCCAACGGCGCGATCGCGCAGGGCCCGGAGATCTACGAGATCGACCCGGACAAGTGCACCGAATGCGTGGGCCACTTCGACACCCCGCAGTGCCGCGAGGTGTGTCCTGTCGACTGCATCCCGCTCAACCCGGCCTGGAAGGAGTCGCAGGACGAGCTGCGCGCCAAGTACGAGCGGCTGGTCGCCTCCGGAGTGGCTACCGCCGCGCCGTGAGCGACGGCGCGGTTGCGATGTCGAGCAGCCGCGCCAGCCGCTGCGCGTGCGCAGCCCATTCACGCTCGCGTTGCGCGTACTCGCGCAGGTAGCGCTGCAGGTCCTCCCGGTGTTGCGCCAGGTCGGTCTCCGCGTCGCGGATCTTCGTCACGCCCACGATCCGGGTCCTGGCGCGATCCTCCAGGCCCGCCACCTGGCTCTCCAGCGGGCGGAGGAAGGCATTCATCCACGCGCGCACGTCGCGGTCGGCGATCTCGAAGACGTACACCACCTTCAGCGCCACGGTGTCGAAGAAGAGCGCGGCGAGCGCCTGGCGGCCGCGCGTGAGCAGGCTCGAGGCGCTGTGGAAGTCGCGGCGGCAGTGTTCCTCCAGCCGGTCGATCTCGAGCAGGAAGCGATCGGTCGGGAAGGCGGCCACCTCGACGGGCGCGAGCCCCAGCGGCCCGGCGAAGCTGCGGTTCACCGCGACCATCGCCGCGCGTGCCTCGCCGATGGTCGCGATGGCGCGCGTGAGGCGCCCGCGGATCGCGCCGAAGTAGCCGTCGACCGCCTCGTTGATGCCGGCGCTGAAGGGGCTCGCGAGCACGGCGGCACGCGCGCGCACGCCGGCCTCGCGCGCCCCTTCCGGATCCAGCTGCGCGGCAAGGGCGCTCGGCGTGGCGCCCGTGCAAGGCACGAAAGCCCGCCAGCGTCCCGCGCGTGTCCTCGAGGCGGGTGCGTTCGTCCGCGAACTTCCTTCCCAGCGACTCGACCAGTTTCTGGTTCTTGCCGTGCAACGCGTCCAGTTCCGCGACCCGCTCCTCCACGAACGAACGGCGGCTCCTGAGCAGCGTGCGCGTTTCGGCGAGGAGCGACCGTGACTCGGCGCCGACGGCCGCGGCGTGGTCGGTCCGGCGCGCGTCCATGAGCCCCTGCACGAGGGCCCGCTCGAGAGCGGGCAACCCGCTTGCCGCGAGCGCCTCGCCGTCCCCGGCGATGCGTGCGGCGAGGCCCTGCTGCGCCGAAAGCGGGAAGATCCGGGCGCGATCGACCTCCAGGGCACGGGCACATTCGCGCACGCGGCGATCGACTTCCACGAGGACGGCGCTCGCGGAGCGCGCGCCGTCGCGCACGACGTCGATCTTGTTGAGCACCACGTGGCGGGTCGTGGCCTGGTCGTCGATGGTCGCGACGTGCTCGCGCCACAGGGCGAGGTCCGTCTCCGTGGGGCCGGCATCCGCGGCCAGCATGAAGACGACGGCGTCCGCCTCGGGAAGGCGATGCAGGGTGAGTTCCGGCTCGGTGAGGAGCGAGCCCAGCCCCGGCGTGTCGAGGATGGTGAGGCCCAGGGCAAGCAGCGGGTGGGGGAAGTTCACGATCGCGTAGCGCCAGCAGGGCACCTCGACTTCCGCGCCTATCGCCGGCCGGCAGCCCGAGGTCGTGCGCCTGCGCGGCGCTGACGGTGCGGGTCTGCGCCAGCGCGTCGAAGGCGGCGGCAAGCGCTTCGGGCTGCGCGGGGTCGAGGGCGATGTGCGTCCACGGCTGGTCATCGAGGATGAGCTCGCGCAATGCGCGGGGGCTCTCGCGGGTCTCGATCGGCAGGAGCCGGATCGCCGGCGGCTGGGCGGGGTCGTAGCGGATCTCCGTCGCGCACAGGGTCTGCCGTCCCGCGCCGGTGGGCAGCAAGCCGCCCGCCGAGATCGGCGAAGAACAGCGCGTTGATGAGCGCGCTCTTGCCGCGCGAGACTTCGGCCACGAAGGCGATGGCCAGGTGGTCGGCGACGAGGCGGCGCTCCAGGTGCGCGAGCCGCGCGGCCGCGTGCTCGTCGGTGAGCTCGTTCACCAGCGCCCAGCGGCGCAGTTGCGCAAGTGCGGCCGCCACTTCCTCGCGCCAGGCCTTGAGCGCGGCGAGACCGGGTCCGAGCGGGCCTTGCGCCGGCGACCGGGACGCGTCGGTCATCGCTGGCACGCGGGGCAGTAGAAGGTGGAGCGACCGCCGTGCCGCACGCTGCGCACGGCGCCGCCGCAGGAGGGGCATGGCTCGCCTTCGCGCCCGTACACCGCGTATTCGAGCTGGAAGTAGCCGGGCCTGCCGTCGCTCCTCACGAAGTCGCGCAGCGAGCTGCCCCCGGCGGCGAGCGCACGGCGCAGCACGTCGCGGATCTCCGCCGCCAGCCGCCCGTAGCGCGCGAGCGAGAGGCGCCCCGCCGCGCGTGCCGGATGGATGCGTGCTGCGTGGAGCGCCTCGTTGGCGTAGATGTTGCCGATGCCGGTGACGATGCGCGCGTCCATCACGAACTGCTTCACGGGCACGCGCCGCCCGCGCGACAGGCGATGCAGCAGCTCTCCGGTGAAGGCCTCGTCGAAAGGCTCCACGCCCATGGCGTCGAGCAGCTTGTGGTGCGCGGGATCGCGCACCCACAGCATGGCGCCGAACCGGCGCGGGTCGTTGAAGCGCATGACGTCGCCGCCCTCGAAGGCGATGTCGACATGGTCGTGGGGGCGCAGGGGCCGGTCGGGCGGCACGAGGGTGAGCCGCCCCGACATGCCCAGGTGCACGAGGAGATGGCCGCTGCCGCAGTCGAACAGCAGGTACTTGCCGCGCCTGCGGATCGCCTGCACGACGGCGCCGCGCAGGCGCGAGGCGAGATCGCGCGGCACCGGCCAGCGCAGCCGCGGCTCGCGCACGACGACCTCGTGGATGCGCCTGCCGACGATGCGGGGGACCAGACCCAGTCGGGTCGTCTCGACTTCGGGAAGTTCCGGCATGGGAGCGGGGAGGGGGTTCGTTTCGATTATACGGCCGGGCACTGCAACGACCCGGCGGCGCCGTGGTCGAACGCGGACATGCCCGCCCCGTGGAGGCGCGGCCGAAAAGTTCTATGATGGCTATCCGGCGAAATTCGCCGGCCCACAAGCGGGAGCAAGGTTCGATGGCGGGAAGGGGATGGTTGGGTGTTGCGCTGGTCCTGGCCGTGGCGGGGTGGACGCCGCAGTCCGCCTGGGCCCAGGAGGGGCGCAAGTCGCCTCCCGGGCGCGAGGCTGCGGTCTTCGAGTTCCTCATGGCGGAAGTGGCGGCGCAGCGCGGCGAGGCCGGGCCGGCCATCGCCACGATGGCCCGGCTGGCCCGCGAGCTGCGCGACCCGAAGATCGCCCGGCGGGCCGTGGAGATCGCGATACGCGCCCGCGCGCTGGAGCCGGCCCTCGACATGGCCGTGCTGCTGATCGAGCTCGAGCCGGAATCGACCCTCGGCCGCGACCTCTTCGCCTCGCTGATCGCGACCCGTGGCGATCTCGCCGCAGCCCGCGACACGATCGGCACCATCGTCGCCGCCAGCAGCAACAAGCCCCACCTCCTGTCGCAGCTTGCCTACTTCTTCGGCCGCTTCCCGGACAAGGCTGCCGTCCTCGAGGCCACGAAGTCGATCGCGTCGCGCTACCCGGAAATTGCGGATTCCCACCTGGCCATCGGCGTCGCCGCCTTCGTTGCCGGAGACTTTGCGCTCGCCGATGCGGAGTCGAAGCGCGCCCTCGAGCTCAAGCCCGACCTGTCGCAGGGCGCCATCTTCCGCGCGCAGGTCATCAGGAAGACCGCCCCCGACCAGGTGATTCCCTACTTCCAGGGCTACGTGGCGCGCTTTCCCGGCGACAAGGACGTGCGCATGCAGCTGGCACGCGAATACACCACCGCGCGCCGCAACGAGGAGGCGCGGCAGGAGTTCCGCGCCATCGAGCGCCTCGCGCCGACCGACCCGCAGATGCCCTACGCGGTCGGCCTGCTCGCCCTGCAGCTCGAGGATTACGCCGGGGCCGAAACCGCCTTCCGCCGCGCGCTGGGGCTGGGACACCCCGATCCGGGCGCGGTCTACATGGGGCTGGGGCAGGCGGCCGAGTCGGCCAAGCACGGCGACGAGGCGCGCGGCTGGTACCAGCGGGTCGAGGGGTCGGACCGGCTGCGCGCGCAGATGAAGATCGCCACCCTGATCGCCAAGAGCGAGGGCCTGGACAAGGGGCGCGGGTACCTGCAGTCGCTCGAGCCGCGCACGCAGGAAGACCGCGTGCAGATGGTGCTGATCGAGGCGCAGTTGCTGCGCGATGCGAAGGCGTGGCAGCAGACCTACGAGATGCTGACGCAGGCGGTGGAGGACTATCCGGATTCCTACGAGATCCTCTACGACCGCGCCATGGCCGCCGAGCGCGTGGACCGCATCGACGTCCTCGAGAAGGACCTGCGCCGCGTGATCGAGCTGAAGCCGGACTACGCGCATGCCTACAACGCGCTCGGCTACACCCTGGCGGACCGCACCAACCGGCTCGAGGAGGCGTTCGCGCTCATCGAGAAGGCGATCAAGCTCTCGCCCGAGGACCCCTTCATCCTCGACAGTCTCGGCTGGGTGCACTACCGGCTCGGCAACTTTCCCGAGGCGCTCAAGCACCTGAACAACGCCTACCGGGCGCGTCCCGATCCGGAGATCGCCGCCCATCTCGGCGAGGTCCTGTGGCACACGGGCCAGCGGGAGGAAGCGAACAGGGTCTGGAAAAAGGCGCTGACGGACCACCCCGACCACGAGACCTTGCTTGCGGTGATGGCGAAGTACCATCCCTAGAGCGCGTCTTTCCCCCGGTTCTTCCCGTGAAGCGCATCTTTTCGCTCGGCGCCGCGCTGCTCGTCGCGGCCTGCGCGACGGTTCCCGCCCCGGTGATTCCCCTGGACGGGCTGCCCGCGGCCTTCGCGATGAGCGGTCGCATCGCCATCCGGCACGGCTCGGAAGGCGAGATCGCACGGTTGCGCTGGGAGCGGGCGATCCGGTCCGAAGTGTGGGTGCTCGCCACGCCAGTGGGCACCGAGCTGGCCCGGATCGAGCGCGGCCCCGAGGGTCTCGTCGTGCATCGACCGGGCGCGGCGCCGCTTGCCGCCGCCAGCTTCTCGGAGCTGACCGAATACCTGCTGGGAGCCGCGCTCGACGAGCGCCTCCTGGTCGCGTGGCTGCATCGCCGCCCCGTGGCCGGCCCCGAGGGCTGGGAGGTCACCATCGACGAGTCGCAGCGGCTGGGCGGGCACGAAGTGGCGCGCCGGATCACCGCCTCGCGCGGCGAGACGGTCGTGAAGCTCGTCGTCGATGACTACGAGGTCCGTCCCGAGTAGCCCGATGCGACTCCCCGGCCCCGACTATCCCGCGCCCGCCAAGCTGAACCTCTTCCTGCACGTGGTCGGGCGGCGGCGGACGGCTACCACCTGCTGCAGAGCGCCTTCGCGCTGATCGACGCCGCCGACCTCCTGCGGTTCCGGGTGCGGGAGGACGGGGAGATCCGGCGGGTGAGCGAGCTGCCCGGCGTGCCGGCCGAATCCGATCTCGTCGTGCGCGCCGCCCGGTTGCTCCGGCAGGAAACCGGCTCGCCGCTCGGGGCCGACATCGAGGTCGACAAGCGCCTGCCCATGGGCGGGGGCGTGGGCGGCGGCAGCTCGGACGCGGCCACCACCCTCCTGGTGCTGAACCGGCTCTGGCGCACGGGGCTCGACCGGGATGCGCCTGCAGGCCCTGGGTGCCCGGCTGGGGGCGGACGTTCCCTTCTTCGTCTTCGGCCGCGACGCCTGGGTCGAAGGGGTGGGCGAAAAGCTCACGCCCGCTCGTCCTTCCCCCGGCCTGGTATGTCGTCCTGGTGCCGCCGGTGGCCGTCCCGACAGGGGAGATCTTCGCCTCCCCTGAATTGACCCGGGATACGGAAGCCCTTAAAATGGAAGACTTTTCGGCGCATGCGGGCCCCGGGCGCTTCGGGAACGACCTCGAAAGCGTGGTCGCCTCCCGCTACCCCCCGGTTCGCGAGCATCTGGAGTGGCTTTCACGGCACGGCGAGGCGCGGCTTACCGGAACCGGCGCCTGCGTTTTCGCCCGCTTCGACGACCGGGCCACGGCCGACGGGGTGCTGGCGAAGCTCCCCGGAACGATGCAGGGATTCGTCGCGCAGGGACTGGGAGTTCATCCCCTGCGCGGTTTTTGACGGGCAAGACCGCAGCCGGGAGGATGCCGGGTGCGGACGCGAGGGGAGTCGCCAAGTTGGTTAAGGCACTGGATTTTGATTCCAGCATTCGAAGGTTCGAATCCTTCCTCCCCTGCCAAACTTCACGGCGCACGGCGTAGCGAAAGAGAGCGGCGATGCCTTTCGACAACCTGATGGTGTTCACGGGCAACGCCAACCCGAAGCTCGCGCAGAAGGTGGCCCGCCACCTGAACGTGCAGCTGGGCAAGGCGAGTGTCTCCACCTTCAGCGACGGCGAGGTGCTGGTCGAGATCCTCGAGAACGTGCGCGGCAAGGATGTCTTCGTGCTGCAGTCGACGTGCTATCCGACGAACGACACGCTGATGGAGCTGATGATCATGGTGGACGCGCTGCGCCGGTCGAGCGCGGCGAGGATCACCGCGGCGATGCCGTATTTCGGCTACGCCCGGCAGGACAGGCGGCCGAGGAGCGCGCGGGTGGCGATCTCGGCGAAGGTGGTGGCGAACATGCTCACGGTGGTGGGCGTGAACCGCGTGCTGACGATGGACCTGCACGCGGACCAGATCCAGGGCTTCTTCGACATCCCGGTGGACAACGTCTACGCCACGCCGATCCTGCTGGGGGACGTGTGGAAGAACGAGTACAAGGACCTGGTGGTGGTCTCGCCGGACGTGGGCGGCGTGGTGCGGGCCCGGGCGATCGCGAAGCGCCTCGAAAGCGACCTGGCGATCATCGACAAGCGGCGCCCGCGGCCGAACGTGGCGACGGTGATGAACATCATCGGCGACGTGGAAGGGCGCACCTGCGTGATCATGGACGACATGGTCGACACCGCCAACACGCTGTGCGAGGCGGCGCGGGCGCTCAAGGCGGAGGGCGCCGTGCGGGTGCTGGCGTATTGCACGCACGCGGTGCTCTCGGGGCCGGCGTTGAGCCGCATCGAGGCTTCGGTGATCGACGAGCTGGTGGTGACGGACACCATCCCGCTGCGGCCCGAGGCCGAGGCGTGCAAGAAGATCCGCGTGATCAGCGTTTCCGAGCTGCTGGCCGAGACGATGCGCAGGATCTGCGAAGAGAGCTCGGTGAGCTCGCTCTTCGTCGAGTAAAGGAATTCTCCGCGGCCGTGCGAACGGCAGCGGACAACGGGTGAGGGGGCCGTTTCCCCCTCGAACAGCGGGGCACCTGGTCGCGGGGGCCCTGCCGAAACCGGAGTGAACATGAAGATCGCAATCAAAGCCGAACCGCGGAACCTGCAGGGAACGGGTGCGAGCCGCCGTCTGCGCCGCGAGTCCAAGGTGCCGGGCATCCTCTACGGAGCCGGCAAGGACGCCCAGCCCATCCAGCTCGACCACAAGGACCTCTTCTTCAAGCTGAAGATGGAAGCGTTCCACGCCTCCATCCTCGACATGGAGATCGGGACCGAGAAGGCGCAGGTGCTGCTGCGCGACTACCAGATGCACCCCTTCAAGGAAATGATCCTGCACGCGGACTTCCAGCGCGTGGCCGCGGACCGCAAGATCCACGTGAAGGTGCCGCTGCACTTCGTGAACGAGGACATCTGCCCCGGCGTGAAGATCGCGGGAGGCGCGGTGCAGCACATCCAGAACGACCTCGACATCACCTGCCTGCCGAAGGACCTGCCCGAGTTCATCGAGGTGGACCTGAGCGGCCTCCAGGCCGGGCACTCGCTGCACGCCTCCGGCCTGAAGCTTCCGCCGGGCGTGGAATCGGTCGCGTTCCTGAAGGGCGACGACCTCACCATCGCGACGGTGGTCATCCCGCGCCTGGTGACGGCGGACGACGAAGCGGCCGAGGCCGCGGCAGCCGCAGCGGTTTCCGCGGCGGATGTCCCGACCACCGCGCAGAAGGTGAAGGAGGAGGAGCCCGCCAAGGAAGCGGGGAAGGCCGGCGGCAAGGAAAAGGAAGAGAAGAAGAAATAACCGCCGCCCGGGGCATTTCGAGCGAGCCTCACGGATGCGCCCGCCGTTCCCGGCGGGCGCGTTCGTTTCCAGCCCCGGAATCACGCGACACCGACCACACCGGACATGGAACCCATCCGCCTCATCGTCGGCCTCGGCAATCCCGGGCGCGAGTACGAGCGCACGCGCCACAACGCCGGCTACTGGTGGGTGGATGCGATCGCCGGCGCGCGTGGCGGCCGCTGGGCGAAGGAGACGAAGTTCTCCGGCTGGGTGGCGCGCGTGACCGAGGGCGAGCGCGACTACTGGCTGCTCAAGCCCGCGACCTACATGAACGAAAGCGGCCGCAGCGTGGGCGCGTTCCTGCGCTTCCACCGCATCGAGCCGGCCGCGATGCTGGTGGTGCACGACGAACTCGACCTGCAGCCGGGAATGGTGAAGCTCAAGTTCGGCGGCGGCACGGGCGGGCATAACGGCCTTCGAGACATCGACATGGTGCTCAACACGCGCGACTTCTGGCGCCTGCGCATCGGCATCGGCCACCCCGGCCACAAGGACATGGTGGCCGACTACGTGCTGCACGAGGCGCGGCGCGAGGAGCGGGAAGCCATCGAGCCGGCGTTCGACCGGAGCCTGGAACTGCTGCCGCGCATCGCCCGCGGCCGCCTGAACGACGCCACCACCTGGCTGCATACGCTGCCGAAACCCGAACCTGACGTTCCCGCAAAAGCGGAAAACAAGCCTCCGAAAGACGAGCAATGACTCTCCAATGCGGCATCGTGGGCCTCCCCAACGTGGGCAAGTCCACGCTCTTCAACGCCCTCACCAAGGCCGGCATCGCGGCCGAGAACTATCCCTTCTGCACGATCGAGCCCAACGTGGGCGTGGTCGAGGTGCCGGACCCGCGGCTGCAGGCCATCGCCGCGATCGCCAAGCCGCTGAAGGTGCTGCCGGCCATCGTGGAGTTCGTCGACATCGCCGGGCTCGTGGCGGGAGCCTCGAAAGGCGAGGGGCTCGGCAACCAGTTCCTCGCCAACATCCGCGAGACCAACGCCATCGCGAACGTCGTGCGCTGCTTCGAGGACGACAACGTCGTCCACGTGGCCGGGAAGGTGGATCCGATTTCCGACATCGAGGTGATCCACACCGAGCTGGCACTCGCGGACATGGCGAGCGTGGAGAAGGCGATGCATCGCTACTCCAAGGTCGCGCGCGCCGGCGACAAGGAGGCCGCAAAGATCGTTGCCGTCCTGGAGAAGGTGGAAAAGGCGCTCGACGGCTTTCACCCGGTGCGCGCCATGGGCCTCGCGCCGGAGGAGCTGGAACTCCTGAAGCCGCTCTGCCTCCTGACTGCAAAGCCGGCGTTCTACATCGCCAACGTCGAAGAGCACGGGTTCAAGGACAATCCGCTCCTCGACAAGGTGAACGCCTACGCCGCGAAGGAAGGCGCGCCGGTCGTGGCCATCTGCGCGAAGCTCGAGAGCGAGATCGCGGACCTTTCGGGAGACGACAAGGAGATCTTCCTCGCCGACATGGGCATGCACGAGCCGGGCCTCGACCGCCTCATCCGCGCGACCTACGGCCTGCTGGGGCTGGAGACCTACTTCACCGCGGGCGAGAAGGAAGTGCGCGCCTGGACCATCCACAAGGGCGACACGGCGCCGAAGGCCGCGGCCGTCATCCACACGGATTTCGAGAAGGGCTTCATCCGCGCCGAGGTCATCGCCTACGACGACTTCATCGCGTTCAAGGGCGAACAGGGCGCCAAGGAGGCGGGCAAGATGCGGCTGGAGGGCAAGGAGTACGTCGTGAAGGATGGCGACGTGATGCACTTCCGCTTCAATGTTTGACCCGGTAACGCAAATACCCGAAAATACACGGCTTTCCGGCGAGTTAGCTCAGTGGTTAGAGCAGCGGAATCATAATCCGTTGGTCCGGGGTTCAAATCCCTGACTCGCCACCAACAAGCGAAATGGGTCAGCCTCAGGGCTGGCCCTTTTCGCTTGCCTCTCCTTCCAGCGCCTCTGGCGAGATAACGTTGATGGGGGATGCAAGGGCCGCAGCATTCCAACCGCCTGTTCTATGGGCAAGCAAATCCACCGAGGCCTCATGAACCAGGACTTCGTGCATCTGCCAGAATCCGCGCGGTGATCTCGATGACCTGCGCATCATCCATCGCTTGGACGGCAAGCCTGTAACTCTGCGGCCTTGCAACTTTTCCGGACCGTGTCCATGTTCTGCTTGAACTGGATGAACCTGTCGCTTCAGCGTGTCCGGCATGGCGGAGACCTCAAGATGGCATAGTTGCTCCACGTACTTGCCGCATAGCCAACGCCGCTTTCCGAGCCCCTGGTTGGCAAGCGCGCGGAAGGCTTTGCTGAAGTTGTTCAATGCATAGTGCGGCAACATGACCAAACCTCCCCTATTTGTTCATCTTGGGGCCTGTTCACGTCGCGTTCTGTGCGGTAGGGAACGTATGGCGCAAGATGTAGAAGTGCCTCCACGCTCGCCATGACCGCTATTGCACGGTCGGCGGCGCTCGCGCTCCTGCTCGTGAGCCACTGGGCGTCGGGAGCGCAGCCCGCCGCGATCTCCTCCGATGGCGTGCATTGGGTGAGCCCGCCCAATCTCCCGGGCGTGCAGGGCGCCTGGTTCCTCGGCGCGCAGGACAAGCCGGGCATCTATCTCTTTCGCGTGAAGCTCGCCCCCGGCGCGCGCATACCGCCCCACACGCATCCCGACGAGCGCAACTCCACGGTGATGAGCGGCACGCTGTTCGTGGGCTTCGGCGACACCTTCGACGAGGCGCGCATGGTTGCGGTGCCGCCCGGTGCCGTCTATGTCGCGCCCGCCAACGTGCCGCATTACCTGTGGGCACGGGAGGGCGAGGTGGTCTACCAGGAGTCCGGCATCGGGCCGACGGCGACGAGAATTCTCCCCGGCGCCGGCCCGCGATAGAACCGCTGCGGCCTGTCGATTGCGGGCAGCGTGGCTACTTCCTGGCTGCCGCCTGCATGTGTGCCGGAAACGCCGTGTAGATGCGCAGCTCGGTGGCCGGGCACAATTCGCGCAGCACTCCGACCCGGCAGTGGACCGTCAGCCGCAGTTCCGCTTCGTCGTTCTCGAGGGCGACCTTCTCCACCTTCATGCCGACCTTGCCGATCTCGATCGGCGGATAGGTCTCGATGGTCGGGCTCTTCGCGGTGCGGATGCGCATGTCGGTGTTGAGGCCGACGAAGCTCTCTGCGGCGGCCCATGCCTTGTCGCAGGCCGGGGTCCCTTTGCAGCGCCACACCGCACGGCGCTTCGCTTCGGCGACTTGGGACAAGTGGTCCGACTGGATCACCGGCTTCGCGGTGGCGATCGGCTTTGCAACCGGCTCGGGCTCCACCTTCGGCTGCGACGGTGTTGCCGCTTGGGGCTTCGCCTCCGGTTGCGGCGGTGCTTGCCGCCTGGGGCTTCGTCTCCGGTTGCGGTCTCGCGATGGGTTGAGGCGCGGTGGCAGGCTGTGGCGGCGCGGCGGCCTGAGGCGTTGTGACCGGTTGCGGTGCCGCCTTGGGTTGTCTCTCCGCCGCGGGTGGTGGCGAAACGGCGGGAGGAGGTGTGGTCGCCGGTTGGGGAGTTGCCGCCTGGCGTGGCGCCTGCACCGGTTGCGCCGCGGGCTGCCGGCGCCGCTCATAAGCGGAGGCGATCTCGCGATCCACGTCCAGCTTGCGATCGACCAGCTTCGCGAAGGCGATCCTGTCTTCCAGCGGCCCGTCCTTGAGCGCGCGCGCGAGCGTTTGCAGGTCGCCCTGGTGGGCATCGGCCACCGGCTGGATCTTCGCCACCAGGTCGGGCTTGGCAACCGCGATGATCCTGGGGTCGCGCCACACATACCGCAGCGTTTCCGCCCTGACGTCGGGGGTGCCTGCCCGCCAGTTCTCGTAGAGGTCGCTGTAGGCGGACTGGAAGTCGCCGGCCTTCACCGACTCGCGCCAGTCGCCGTGCCGGGCGGTGGTGGTGGCGGTGCAGCCGGTCGCCAGCAGGACCGCCATCGCCAATGTCGCGGCGGCGGAGAAATTGCACAGCATCTTGCACAGGCCCATCGGTCCGATTCCTTCCATTCCCGGGACGCTGATTATCCCTGATCGATGCCCGGAAACCGCGGGTAAACAGGGGGGTTGACATGAAAGCGAACGGTCGTACTATTCTTCCGCCATGTCACCGCAAGCCTACAGAGCCAGCAAGGGGGAAGAGACCCGCGCCCTGATCCTCGACGCCGCCGTGCAGCAGGCGAGCGAGGCGGGGTTCGAGTCGCTCACGATCGGCTCGCTCGCCGAGCGCACCGGGCCTGTCGAAGAGCGGCCTCTTCGCCCACTTCGGCTCGCGCACGGAACTGCAGATCGCCGTGCTCGACGAGGCCGCGCGTCGCTATACGGAGGCGGTGTTCCTGCCGGCGCTGAAGGTCCCGCGCGGGCTGCGGCGCCTGCGGGCGCTTTTCGCCAACTGGATGGCATGGCCCTCGAAATTGCCCGGCGCCTGCCCCATCCTCAACGCCGCCGCCGAGTTCGACGACAAGCCCGGCCCGATGCGCGATGCCGTCGTCGAGCGCCAGCGCAACCTCGCGCGCGACCTCGGCCGCGCGGTCAAGCTGGCCATCGAGACGGGCGAGCTGCGCGAGGATACCGACCCGCGCCAGTTCGTCTTCGAGATGTTCGGCTTCGCCCTCGCGAGCCACCACACGAAGTGCCTGCTCGGAGACGGTACGGCGCTCGAGCGCGCCTCGATCGCCTTCGAACGCCTGGTCCAGGAACACCTCGCCGCCCCCGAGCGCGCGAGCACCACCCGCGCCGCGGCCGCCCGCCGCTGATTCCCGCCCCGGAGACCCGAATGGCTGCCATCGCTTCGCCCTTGAATAGCACGATCGTTCGTTCCATGAAGCTGCTTTCCACCCGTGCCCGCTTCCAGGTGGGCGCCATCGTGGCGCCGGAAAGGGCGGTCGCGGATGCGGTTCGCCTGTTCCTCACGCCGCCGCGTCGGGCGGTGCGCGACCGCGATCGCCAGTTCCTCGCGGGCGGCCAGGGGTTCGTGGTCCCCGTCGGCGACTCGCGGCTGTCGGCCTGGCGCTTTGGCGCCCCGGATCGCCCGGCGGTCATCCTGAGTCACGGCTGGGGCGGGCGCGGCGCGCAGTTCCACGCCATGGTGCCGGCACTGCTCGAGGCCGGATACCAGGCGGTCGTGTTCGATCACGCGGGGCACGGCTACTCGGAGGGCCGGCAGGCGTCGCTGGTCGATTTCGCCCGCAACCTCGCGGCGGTGGCCGAGGCCGTCGAGCGTGGCGGCGCCCGCATCGCCGGCGTCGTGGGTCACTCGCTCGGGGCGGCCGCGATCGCGCGGTTCCTGCGCGTGACGGGCCGGTCCGTGCCGAGCGTGCTGGTGGCGCCCCCCGCGTCGCTGGTGAGCTACTCGTCGTGGTTCGCGCGCAGCCTCGGCCTGGGAGAGTCGCTGCGCCGCCGCCTGCAGGCGGCGGTGGAAACCCGGCTGGGCGTGCCGTGGGACGAGCTGGAGCTGCCGCAGGCGGTCGCCTCTCTCGCCGCGCCGGCGCTGGTCATCCACGACGAGGGCGACGAGGAAGTGCGCATCGATGCCGGTCTTGCGATCGCCCGTGCCTGGCCGGACGCGCGCTTCGTCCGCACGAGCGGCCTCGGGCATAACGCGATCCTGCGCGACCCCCAGGTGGTGCGCGACGCCGTCGACTTCATCGCCGGGGAGGTTGTCTTTCCACGCCCCGCCGCCGTGGGCGAGTGGTCGGCCTTTCCCGGCCCGGCGCCCCTGATCTGAGCCCAACACCCAAGGAGAACCTGCCATGAGAAACGACGACTACGCGGATGTGCCGGGGACGATGTTCCTCGCGACGGGCCTGTGGACCCTGGTGGTGGTGGCGGGAACCCGCGCGGAGGTCTTTGCGCGGCTGCCGGGCGAGGTGGTGACGGCGCTGGCGATCTTCGCGGCGGCATTTGCCGTGAGCGCCGTGACCGTGGATGCGCGCGTGCGCGGCTGGTTCGAGCACCGCGGCCCCCTCGGCGCGCTGCTGGCGCTGTTTGCGTTGGCGGGAACCCTGCTCGCTTCCGGGGTTGCGCTTGCGATGGGGAGCGAAGTCCGGATCGGCGCCCTTCCCTGGGCGCCCATCGCGCTGCTCGGAATGCCGCTCACCGCGGCGTTGGTGGTGGTGGCGTTGGGCGCCGCCTTGCGTGCGAGAACGGGCGCCCTCGTGGCGCCCGCCCTGCTCGCGCCGCTGCTCAGCCGGCGCTAGCCTCGCGCCGCGGCGACGGCCTTGGCCGGATGCACCAGGAAGCGGCGGCCGTCGGTCGTCTTCTCCACCGTCTTCTGGATGATCGCGATGACTTCGGTGGGCTTCAACTTCGGGTTGACGGCCAGCATCTTCGCCGCCAGGCCCGCCACCTGGGGCGAGGCCATCGAGGTGCCCGAGAAGGCCACGCGATCGCCGCCCGGCAGGTAGCTCTCGACCTGGTAGCCGTTGGCGTGCGCCTTGACCGTCGGGCCGTAGCTGGTGAACGGCGCCTCGTCGCCCGCCTTGTCCACTGCGCCCACGGTGAGCAGGTTGGGCAGCGACGATGTCGGCGGGAATGGCTTCCTCGAAGGCGGCGTCCGCGTTGGAGTTGCCGGCCGCGGCCACGAAGAGGATCTCCGGCGCGCTGGCGAAGGCATCCCGGAGGCCCTTCTTCTGCAGGTCGAAGTACTCGCGGGCGATGGCCTTGCGCTCCTCGGGGGTCTTGCCGATGTTGCACAGCTCCAGCTCGTTCTCGACGTCTCTTCACCGTGCCGCCCCAGCTCATGTTCACCACGCGCACGCCGTTCTTGCGGAAGAAGTCGACGAACGCCTTCGCGTTCTTCACGTTCTTCTCCGCCAGCTCGCGCGCTCGGGCAGGGGTCGGGCAGCAGCTTGTAGTCGAACTCGAGGCGGGCGTTGACGAGGCGCGCGTAGGGGTTGCCCGCCATGGTGATGCCGGCCACGTGCGTGCCGTGGCTGTAGTTGCCGGCGAGCCCGAGCTCCTCGATGACGCTCTTGTACTCCTCGCGCTTCAGCTGCGAGAGCGTCGCCCTTCACCTCGCTCGCCTCCGGGCTGTCGATGTTGGACTGCAGGTCGGAGAGCCCCTTCATGCGCGACTTCATGGTCGGGAATGCGGCTGCGCAAGTCGGCGGGAATCGGCATCAGCTCGCTCTTCGACGGGTTCTCGTACACGTCGAAGGCCAGGAACAGCGGCTTGCCCGTGCCGTCGCGCACGAGGCGGTCCTTGAAGATCGGCGCATCGACGCCGCTGTCCCACACGGCCACCTTCACCGGCGCGTACTTCTTGCCCTTGGGCAGCTCGACGTCGCGGGCGGCCCA
Organism: uncultured beta proteobacterium; assembly: GCA_963786635.1. Taxonomy (GTDB): domain Bacteria; phylum Pseudomonadota; class Gammaproteobacteria; order Burkholderiales; family Usitatibacteraceae; genus FEB-7. The sequence continues at coordinate 20,215 of CAWAZV010000004.1, forward strand.
GATGTCCGCCTTCTCGACCTTGTTGGCGGCGAGGTAGGTGCCGTAGGTGTCGATGAGGGTCTGCTTGAGCGGCAGCCGCGTCACCAGCCCGAAGCGGGTGCGGATGATCGCGGGCGCGAAGTCCGAGCTCAGCACGCCGCCGGCCTTGTCGACGACGGGCTGCAGGCGGTCGCGGACGCTGCCCAGCATGCAGCGCCTCGCCGATGATCTCGGCGGAGCTCTTGAAGCTCTTGATGTCGTTGGCGATCACCGGGTAGGGGTGCTTCGCCAGTTCCGCGGCGATCAGGCGGCCCACCTCCTGCCGGTAGGCATCCGAGGTGATGTTGCCGACCTTGGCCTGGGCGGCGACCATCGAGCGCATTCCCATGCCGGAGATCAGCTTGTCGGAGGGCTTTTCCTCGAGCGCGCGGATCTCCTCGGCGCGTTTCGCCGCTTCCGCGTAACGCCCTTCGAGGAAGTCGATCTGCGCCTGGACGGTCAGGAGGTCGCGATGGGCGGCCTTGTCGGCGATCTCGTAGCCGTCGAGCACGGACTGGTTGTCGCGGCGCACCTCGGCGGCGAAGCGGCCGAAGGCCTTCTCGTCCTTGACGAGGTCCTCCAGCTTGCCGTCGACCTTGTAGGAAAAGCGCGGCATGTCCGCCGCCTTCTCGATGCGCTTCTTCGCCTGCGCGAACGCCGCGGTCGACAGGCAGAAGGCCAGCAGGACGAACAGGATTCTCTTGAGCATGGGGAAGTCCCTTCGGAAGTGTGCGGCGCTCCCGGGTCGTGCCCGGTCACCGGAAGGCGGCGATTATAGCGGAACCCGGGGAAGCGGCCGGGCAGGCTCAGGCCAGGTGCGCGGCAGCCAGCAGCTCGCGGGTGTAGGGGTGCTGCGGCGCCTCGAAGAGCGCCAGCGTCTCGGCTTCCTCGACCACGTCGCCGTCCTTCATCACCATCACGCGGTGCGACATGGCGCGGATGACGGCGAGGTCGTGGCTGATGAAGATGTAGCTGAGCCCGTGGCGCTGCTGCAGTTCGGCCAGGAGTGCCAGCACCTGCTGCTGCACCGACACGTCCAGCGCCGAGGTCGGCTCGTCCAGCACCAGCACCTCGGGCTGCAGCACCACCGCCCGCGCGATGGCGATGCGCTGGCGCTGGCCGCCGGAGAACTCGTGCGGATAGCGCTGCAGCACGTGGCTCACGCCGTGCCGCTCGGAAAGCCCCACCTCGTCCAGCATCGCGAGCACCAGGCGCTCGCGCTCGGCGCGCGGGAGGTCGGGCCGGTGCAGGTCGAGGCCCTCGCCGACGATCTGCCCCACCGTCATGCGTGGCGACAGGGAGGCGAACGGATCCTGCAGCACCACCTGCATGCGCCGGCGCATCGCGCGCAGCGCCGTGCGCTCCGCGTTGTCGATGCGCACGCCGCCCATCTCCACCGTGCCTTCGGCGATGGGCTGCAGCGCGAGGAGCGCCATGCCCAGCGTGGTCTTGCCGGAACCGGATTCGCCGACGATGCCCAGCGTCTCGCCGCGCCGCAGCTCCAGCGTGGCCTTGCGGACGGCCTCGAAGTGGCGCTTCTTGAACCAGCCCATCGGGATCGCGAAGCTCACCTTCACCTCGCGGCCCGAAACCAGCACCGGCGCGTCGTCGGCCAGCGGCTGCACGCGGCGCTGCGGGCGCGCGGCCAGCAGGCGCTTCGTGTAGGCGTGCTGCGGATCGGCGAACACCTGCGTCGTCGCGCCGGTCTCGACCAGCTTGCCGCGTTCCATGACGCCGACGCGGTCGGTGAAGCGCCGCACGAGGTTGAGGTCGTGGGTGATGAAGAGGAGCGCCATGCCCATCTCGCGCTGCAGCGCGTCGAGCAGTTCGAGGATCTGCGCCTGGATGGTGACGTCCAGCGCCGTGGTGGGCTCGTCGCAGATGAGGAGCTTCGGCCGGCAGGCGAGCGCCATGGCGATCATGGCCCGCTGGCGCTGGCCGCCGGAAAGCTCGTGCGGGTAGGCGTCGACGCGGCGCTCGGGCTCCGGGATGCCGGTGTGCTGCAGCAGCTCGATGGCGCGGGCGCGCGTGGCGTTGGGGCGCATGCCCTCGTGCAGCTCGAGCACCTCGCCGATCTGGTTGCCCACCGTGTAGAGCGGGTTCAGCGCCGTCATCGGCTCCTGGAAGATCATGCCGATCCTGCTGCCGCGCAGCCCCTGCATCTGGCGCTCGCTCTTCTGCATCAGGTCCTCGCCGTCGAAGCGGATCACGCCGCTCGACGTCGCGGCATCGACCAGGCGCAGCACCGAGAGCGCGGTGATCGACTTGCCGGAGCCCGATTCGCCGACCAGCGCGAACTTCTCGCCCGGGCGCGATCGAGAACGACACGTCGTCGACCACCGTGGACGCGCCGAAGCGCACGCTCAGGCGCTCGATGTCCAGGAGGGGTTGCGGCTGGCTCACGACTTCCTCGTGTCGAAGGCGTCGCGCAGCGCATCGCCGATGAACGTGAGCAGCAGCATCGTCACCGTCAGCAGCACGAAGGTCGGAAAGATGATCCACCACGCCTCGAGGTTGTTCTTGCCCTGCTGCAGCAGCTCGCCCAGCGAGGGCACCGTGGCCGGCACGCCCAGGCCGAGGAAGTCCAGCGAGGTGAGCGCCAGGATCGCGGCACTCATGCGGAAGGGCAGGAAGGTGATCACCGGCGTGAGCGAGTTGGGCAGCACGTGGCGGCGGATGATCTGCGCGTTGGACAGGCCCAGCGCCCGCGCCGCCTTCACGAACTCGAGCCCGCGGTTGCGCAGGAACTCGGCGCGCACGTAGTCCGAGAGGCCCAGCCAGCCCCACAGCGACAGCAGGATCAGCAGCAGCAGGAGCGAGGGCTCGAAGATCGAGGCGAAGATGATGAGGAGGTAGAGCTCCGGCACCGAGCCCCAGATCTCGATCAGCCGCTGCATCGTGAGGTCGATGCGCCCGCCGAAGTAGCCCATCACCGCGCCCATGACGATGCCGATCGAGGTGCCGACGATGGTGAGCGCGATGGCGAACCAGATGCTCACGCGGAAGCCGTAGAGCAGCCGCGCGGCCATGTCGCGGCCCTTGTCGTCCACGCCCAGCCAGTTGGCCGAAGTGGGCGGCGAGGGCGGCGCGTCCTTCGCGAAGTAGTCGGTGGAGTTGGCCGAGTGCGGGTTGATCGCGCCGAAGCGACCAGTTGCCGGGCTTCGCCATCAGCTCGGCGATGTAGGGGTCCTTCCAGTCGGTCGGCGTATGGAAGTCCCCGCCGAGCTTCACTTCGGGGGGGTTGTTCACGACGGGGAAGTACCACTGTCCGTCGACGTGGGCGACGAAGGGCCGGTCGTTGCTCACCAGCTCGGCGAAGGTGGCGACCGCCAGCAGCACCGCGAACAGCCAGAGCGAGACATAGCCGAGGCGATTGCGCCGGAAGCGCGCCCAGGCGCGCTGGTTGGGCGACAGCGGCTGGACCGCGGGCGCGGCCAGCGCTTCCGGCGCGGCGCCGAGTTCGGTGTCGGGCAGGGTGGCGCTCACTTGGCGACGCTCCCGAACTGCACGCGCGGGTCGACCACCACGTAGAGGAGGTCGGAGACCAGCTTCACCACCAGCGCGATGAGGGTGAAGAAGTAGAGCGAGCCCAGCACCACGGCGTAGTCGCGGCGCACGACGGCCTCGTAGCCGAGGAGCCCCAGCCCGTCGAGCGAGAAGAGCGTCTCGATCAGCACCGAGCCGGCGAAGAAGGCGCCGACGAACGCCGTCGGGAAGCCGGTGACGATCGGGATCAGCGCGTTGCGGAAGATGTGCTTGTAGAGCACCCGCCCCTGCGACAGGCCCTTGGCGCGCGCGACCAGCACGTACTGCTTGCGCATCTCCTCGACGAAGGTGTTCTTGGTGAGGAGCGTCATCACCGCGAAGCTGTGGATCACCAGGCACGTGAGCGGCAGCGCCAGGTGCCAGAAGTAGTCGCGGATGCGCGCGGGCCAGGAGAGCTCCGACCAGTTGTCCGAGGTGAGCCCGCGCAGCGGGAACCAGTCGAGGAAGGTGCCGCCCGCGAAGAGCACGATGAGCAGGATCCCGAGCACGAAGCCGGGGATTGCGTAGCCGACCAGCACCATCATCGTGGTGATGGCGTCGAAGTTCGTGCCTTCGCGCACCGCCTTGGCGATGCCGAGCGGGATCGAGATGAGGTAGGAGACGAGGAAGGTCCACAGCCCGAGGCTGATCGACACCGGCAGCTTCTCCTTGATGAGCTGCCAGACGTCCTTGTTCTGCAGGTAGCTGCGGCCGAGGTCGAAGCGCGCGAAGTTGCCCAGCATCTCGAAGTAGCGCACGTGCGTGGGCTTGTCGAAGCCGTAGAGCTTCTTCAGTTCCTCGATCTGCTTCTTGTCGATGTCGCGGCTGGCGCGGTAGGCCTCGCCGTCTCCGCCGGCGCTCGCCTCGGCCATGATCGTCTCGATCGGCCCGCCGGGCACGAACTGCACGACGATGAAGGTGATGGTGAGCGCGCCCAGCAGCGTGGGCAGCATGAGGAGGATCCGCTTCAGGATGTAGCCGAGCATCGGTTGCGACCTTTCAGCGTCCCGCCACCGCGGCGGGCTTCTCCAGGCTCTTGTCCCACCAGGTCCACAGCGGCCACGGGGCGTATTCGGTGTAGCCGTAGATGAGGGTGTCGGCCTTGAAGTGATGCGGGACGACCTTGGGGATGCCGAACCTGTTCCAGTAGGAGATCTGCTCGGTGTTGTTGTAGACCTGCGGCGACTGCCAGAAGCTCCACATGACGACGCGGTCCAGCGCCCGCGAGGCGTCGCGCAGCTCCTCGTAGGTGCTTGCCTCTTCCATCGCGTGGACGAGGCGGTCGACGGCCGTGCTCTTCACGCCGCGCCAGTTGTTGCTGCCGTTGGTGTCCGCCGCCTTGGAGCCGAAGAGGTTTGCCATGTCCGAGGCCCGCGGCAGCGTGAAGTCCTGGTTGACGATGGTCACGATGTCGAAGTCGAACGTCTCGAGGCGGCGGCGATAGAGGGCGAAATCGACGAGGCGCTCCTTGAACGTGATGCCGAGTTTCTCGAGGTTTCTCTGCCAGTCGATGTGGCGGCCGGTCTGGTTCGGCTCGAGGTACTCGACCTCGAACGCCTCGCCCTTGGCATTGCGCAGCTTCCCGTCCTCCGCGACCTTCCAGCCGGCCTCGGCGAGCAGGTCGCGCGCGCGCCGCAGGTTCTGGCGCAGGGCATTCGGCCCGGTGTTGGTGCGGGGCATCTCGAAGGCGGGACCGAAGACGCGCGGCGGCACCTCGGCACGCAGCGGCTCGAGGAGCGCGAGCTCGCCCGGCGGACGGCATCCCGGCCGCCGCGAACTCGGAGTTGGGAAAGACGCTCTGCGTCGGCCGGAAGGTGCCGAAGCGGTTGTACTTGTCGTAGTCCCAGGCGAGGACCAGCGCCTCGCGGACGCGCACGTCCTGGCAGCAGGGGCCGGCGCAGGTTGAACAAGCCCGGCCTGCATGCCTTCGCCGGTCGCCGTCTCGTAGGCGTGCTTGACGATGCGCCCGTCGCGCCACTTGGCGCCCTGGTGCTGGCGCGCCCAGGCCCGCGCGGCGTACTCCTTGTAGATGTCGAACTCGCCGGCCTTGAACGCCTCGCGGCCGACCGCCTGGTCCTTGTAGAGCCGGTAGACCACGCGGTCGAAGTTGAAGTGCCCGCGGCGCACGCCGAGGTCCTTCGCCCAGTAGTCGGGGTTGCGCGTGAACTCGATGCGCCGCGGCATCTCCGCCTTGTCGATCACGTAGGGGCCGCTCATGATCGGGAACTCGGTGATGATCTCGTCGAACTTCTTGCCCTCGCCCCACTTGCGCGAGAAGACGGGCATCGTGCCGGCGTTGAAGAGGGCGTCCAGCGAGCGCTCCTTGAGGTCGAAGCGCACGGTGCGCGTGTCGATCGCCACCGCCTGCTCGACGCCGGCCAGCGGCGTGCGGTAGAGCGGCCAGGCCTGCGGGCCGCTCAGCATGCGCCAGCTGTGCACGACGTCGGCGGGCGTGACCGGATCGCCGTTGGAGAAGCGCGCCTTGGGGTGCAGGCGGAAGGAGATCGACGACATGTCCGGCGCGACCAGCATTTCCTCCGCGAGGAGTCCGTACATCGCCAGCGGCTCGTCCTGGCCCATGTGCGCAAGGCTCTCCACCATGAAGATCACCACGCCGGCCGGGGGCACGCCCTTGGTCGGTGAAGGGGTTGTACTTGTCGAAGCTCGAGCGCCGGTCCGGGTTGCGCAGCTTCAGCACGCCGCCCTTGGGCGCGTCCGGGTTGACGTAGTCGAAGTGGGCGAAGCCCTTCGGGTACTTCGGCGGCTGGTAGGCGGAGAGCGCGTGCACCCACTTGCCGGTCTCGACCGGCGGCAGCCTGGCCGGCGGGGCCTGCGCGGCGGCAATGGCGGATGCGAGTGACAGTCCCAACGCCGCCAGCCAGCGGACGAACCGGCCGGCCGCGCGCAACCGGCCCATGGGGGCGTGACCGTGGTGTCGGTCTGCGGAAGGCACGGTCATGAGGGGTCGGCTGGGGCGGTCGGGAACGAAGCGGCCGATTATATAGATAGGCGAGGCGCGCGTCCCGCTGGCGTCACATTTCGGTAAAATCGCTTTCCCGCAATGCCTCCTGCCTGCCCGGAATCAACCTCCGCGACCCAGGCGAACCTTCCGCAACGGCAGGGCTCGCGGCGCCCATTCGACAACCGTTTCCCGGAGGCAGCGTGAATACACTCGCGCGTCAGCAGTTCCTTGCATCCCTCTTCGTTTGCCTCGCGGCTGCCCTGCCCGTCAGGCGCGGCCAGCATCGCCGGCGTGGACGTGCCCCCGCCGCTGGCGGCGCGCGAGGTGGTCGATACGCATTGGGGGAAGAAGGTTTCCGACCCCTACCGTTTCCTCGAGAACGTGGCCGACCCCGAGGTCCAGTCGTGGATGAAGGGGCAGGCCGATGCGACCGCCGCGATCCTCGCCAAGATCCCGGCCCGCGACAAGCTGCTTGCGCGATTCAAGGACATCGAGACCAGGGCGTCGGGGCTCGTCGACAACGTCACGCGGGTCGCGAGCGGCCGCTATTTCTTCCTCAAGCGCGATCCCACGGACAACCAGTTCCGTCTCGTCGTGCGCGACAGGGCCGACGGCCCCGATCGCCTGATCGTCGATCCCGAGGAGCTGCGCAAGAAGACCGGCAAGCCGCATGCGATCATGGATTTCGCGCCGTCGCCGGACGGCAAGCGGATCGCCTACTCCCTGCAGGTGGGCGGTGGCGAGATCGGCGACCTCCACGTGGTCGACGCCGAAACGCTGCAGCCGGTCATCGCTCCCATCGACCGCATCCGCTACGCGCAGGTGAGCTGGCTCGACGACGGCAGCGGGTTCTTCTACTCGCGCATTCGCGAGGGCCACGAAAAGATGTCGCCCAAGGAGCGCTTTGCCGACCGCGCCCGCCATTTCCGGGCGCTCGATGCCGCCGGCACGGACCGCAAGATCTTCAGCCCGTTCCTGAACGCCGACCTGAAGCTGCCCGACTACGCGAGCGGGGTGGTGATCCAGGTTCCGGAAACGCGCCAGGCCCTGTCGATCGTGTTCCTGGGCGTCGAGCGCTATATCCTCCTGTACAAGGCCGACCTGGATGACGCGATTGCGGGCAAGGCACGTTGGGAGCCGGTGATCGGCGCGTCGGACCAGGTGGCGGAGGTCGATGTCGGCGGCGGCTACCTCTACCTGCGCTCTTTCAGGACGCCCCGCGCTTCAAGGTGCTGCGCGTGCCGGTCGCGAACCCGGCGCTCGCGAGGGCCGAGGTCGTGATGCCAGCCGGGCACGGGCGTGGTCGCGGGAATGGCCGGCGCCAGGGACGCGCTCTACATCACGCGGCGCGACGGGGCCACGCAGATCGCTCTGGCGCGTTCGCCACGAGGCGGGCGCCAAGCCGGAACGGGTGGCGCTGCCGTTCGAGGGCAGCGTCGAGGTGAACGCCTCGCCACGCGTGGAGGGCGCCTCGCTCGCGCTGACCGGCTGGACGCGGGCGGCCAAGCCATGGGCCTACGCGGCCGGCAAGCTGGACCCGCTGCCGTTCGTGGCGCCGGGGGCGTACGACGCCCCGTCGGACATCATGGCGCGCGAGGTTACCTACCGCAGCCACGACGGCGTCGAGGTGCCGATGTCCATCCTCTCGCGCAAGGACGTCAAGCTCGACGGCACCAATCCGACGATCCTCTACGGCTACGGCGCCTACGGCATCACCGAAGATCCGTTCTTCAATCCGCGCATCTACGCCTGGCTGGAAAGGGGCGGGGTCTTCGCGGTGGCGCACGTGCGCGGCGGCGGCGCCTTCGGCAAGGAGTGGCACGAGGCCGGCCGCAAGGCGACCAAGCCCAACACCTGGAAGGACGCCATCGCGGCCGCGGAATGGCTGGTCGCGAACAAGTACACGTCGACGAAGCGCATCGGCATCTACGGCGGCAGCGCCGGCGGCATCTTCGTCGGCCGCTCGATCACGGAGCGCCCCGACCTCTTCGCGGCGGCCGTGCCCGTCGTCGGCTGGTTCGACGCCCTGCGCCAGGAGACCAGCGCCAACGGGGCCGCGAACATTCCCGAGTTCGGGACGGTGAAGAAGGAGGACGAGTTCCGCGCCCTCCACGAGATGGGCACCTACTACCACGTCCGCGACGGCGTGAAATATCCGGCGCTGCTCTTCGTGCACGGCGTGAACGACATCCGCGTCGATGTCTGGCAGTCGCTCAAGATGGCCTCGCGCTTCGCGGTGGCGAAGGGCAACGCGAGCCCCGTGCTCCTGCGCCTGGAGTACGACAGCGGCCATGGCCAGGGCAGCACGCGCGAGCAGTTGCAGGCCCGCACGGCCGACATGTGGGCGTTCTTCCTGTGGCAGTTCGGCGTGCCGGACTTCCAGCCGAAGAACTAGCGCAGCCCGCGAACCGGACCGGGAGACGAGCGTGACCGCGAAGAAGGTCTACATCCGCACCTTCGGCTGCCAGATGAACGAGTACGACTCGGACAAGATGGCCGACGTGCTCGCGGCCGCCGACGGCTACGAGAAGACCGACGACGTCGGGGAGGCGGACCTCATTCTCTTCAACACCTGCTCGGTGCGCGAGAAGGCGCAGGAGAAGGTGTTCGCCGATCTCGGGCAGGCTTCGTCCCCTGAAGCGCGCGAAGCCCGGCCTCATGATCGGCGTGGGCGGCTGCGTGGCGAGCCAGGAGGGCGAGGAGATCGTGCGCCGCGCGCCCTTCGTGGACGTGGTCTTCGGCCCGCAGACCCTGCACCGGCTGCCGGAGCTGCTGGCGCAGCGCCGCGGCACGGGGCGCGCGCAGGTCGACATCTCCTTCCCGGAGATCGAGAAGTTCGACCACCTGCCGCCTTCGCGCGTCGAGGGGGCGAGCGCCTTCGTCTCCATCATGGAGGGCTGCAGCAAGTACTGCAGCTTCTGCGTGGTGCCCTACACGCGTGGCGAGGAGGTCTCGCGGCCGTTCGAGGACGTGCTGGCCGAGGTGCGCGACCTGGCGGCCAAGGGGGTGAAGGAGGTGACGCTCCTGGGCCAGAACGTGAACGCCTACGTGGGCGAGATGGCCGACGGCGAGTCGGCGGACTTCGCCCTCCTGCTCGCGCACGTGGCGAGGATCGCGGGCCTCGAGCGGCTGCGCTACACCACCTCCCACCCGCTGGAGTTCTCGCAGCGCCTCATCGACGCCTACGGCAGGATCCCGACTGCTCGTCTCGCAGGTTCACCTGCCCGTGCAGTCCGGCTCCGATCGCGTGCTGGCCGCGATGAAGCGCAACTACACGGCGATGGAATACAAGTCGATCATCCGCCGGCTGCGCGCGGTGCGCCCCGACATCTCCATCTCCAGCGACTTCATCGTCGGCTTCCCCGGGGAGACGGAGGAGGACTTCGCGCAGACCATGAAGCTGGTCGAGGACGTGCGCTTCGACGGCTCCTTCAGCTTCCTCTACAGCCCGCGCCCCGGCACGCCGGCGGCGAGCCTCGCGGACGCGACGCCGGCAGCGGTGAAGCTGGAGCGGCTGCAGCGCCTGCAGAGGCGGCTGCAGGAACTTTCCGAGGAATACTCGGCCGCCATGGTCGGTACCCGCCAGCGCGTGCTGGTGGAAGGACCGTCGCGAAAGGACCCGAACGAACTGGCCGGGCGCACCGACAACAACCGCGTGGTGAATTTTCCCGGCCAGGCGAGGCTCATCGGCCACTTCGTCGACGTGGAAATCGAGCGGGCGCTGCCGCACAGCCTGCGCGGAGTCGTGATGCAGGCCGCCGCTGCCTGAGGGGCAGGCAGGGGCGGGCACCGCTACAATGGGCCCGTCCCCCGCCGTTCGCGGATACCGGATCGCCGATCCCTTGAAAGCCAGGACCCAGGAAGTCGCGTTCACGCCGGTCGACAACGCCCGCCTCGCGGTGCTGAGCGGCGCGCTGGACGAGAACCTGCGCCAGATCGAGAACGCCCTGGACGTCGCCATCGCGCGCCGCGCGGAGCGCTTCAGCATCTCGGGCGATCCGGGGCAGGTGGACCTGGCGGCCCGCGCGCTGCGCAAGTTCTACGACCTCGCGGCCCGCGACCTCACCGTCGAGGACATCCAGCTGGGACTGGTCGAGATCGCGCGCCTGCCGGAGGGCCGGGCGCCGGAAGCGACCGCGTTGCGCCTGCCGCGCAAGAGCGAGCTTTCCGCACGCACGCCGCGGCAGGCCCAGTACCTGAAGCAGATGACGACGCACGACATCACCTTCGGGGTCGGCCCCGCCGGAACCGGGCAAGACCTACCTTGCCGTCGCCGCCGCCGTGGATGCCTTCGAGCGCGACGCCGTGAAGCGCATCCTCCTCACGCGCCCGGCGGTGGAGGCCGGCGAGAAGCTGGGCTTCCTCCCCGGCGACCTGGCGCAGAAGGTGGACCCCTACCTGCGCCCGCTCTACGACGCGCTCTACGACCTGATGGGCTTCGACAAGGTGGGCCGCCTCTTCGAGCGCGGCGCCATCGAGGTGGCGCCCCTCGCCTTCATGCGCGGGCGCACCCTCAACCACTCCTTCATCATCCTCGACGAGGCGCAGAACACGACGCCGGAGCAGATGAAGATGTTCCTGACGCGCATCGGCTTCGGCTCGCGGGCCGTGGTGACGGGGGACGTGACGCAGATCGATCTCGCGCGCGGCCAGGCCTCCGGGCTCGTCGACGCGCGCAACGTCCTGGACGGCGTGCGCGGCATCGCCTTCACCGTGTTCCAGTCCGAGGACGTGGTGCGCCACCCGCTGGTGCAGGCGATCGTCGACGCCTACGAGCGGCGCTCCGTCAAGAAGAAGTGAGCCGGCCCCGCCTCGAACTGGTCGATCCAGCGCGCCTCGCGGGCAGCGCACATCCCGGCGGACGCGCGCCTGCGCGCCTGGGCGAGGGCGGCGCTCGCGCGGCACGCCACGGTGACGCTTCGTTACGTGGCGGAAACCGAAGGCAGGCGCCTGAACCGCGAGTTCCGGGGCAAGGACCGCGCCACCAACGTCCTCACCTTCATCTACGACGATGCGCCGCGCGGAACCGTCGCCGGCGACATCGTGATCTGCGCGCCGGTCGTGGCGCGCGAAGCGCGCGCGGGGGCATTGGAACTTGCCGCGCATCACGCGCACCTGCTCGTCCACGGATTGCTTCATCTGCAGGGCTACGACCACGAGCGCGACGACGATGCGGCGCGAATGGAACGCCGCGAGCGCGCCGTGCTGCGCCGGCTGGGTTTCGGCGACCCCTACGCCTAGGCGGACGCCCGCGGCCATGGCCGTCATGGCGGTCTGATAGAGTATTCCCGTCATTTCCCCCGCACACCCCGCATGGAAGATCCTCCGAAGCCGAGCCTCCTCGAGCGCCTGTCCTCGCTGTTGCTGCGCGAGCCGGAGGACCGCGAGCAGCTGATCGAGCTGCTGCACTCGGCCTTCGAACGCAAGATCCTCGACGCGGAAGCGCTGTCGATGATCGAGGGGGTGCTGCAGGTGTCCGAGACGCGGGTGGCCGACGTGATGATCCCGCGCTCGCAGATGGACATGATCGACGTGGAGGAGAGCCCGGAGAAGTTCATTCCCTACGTGATCGAGACGGCGCACTCGCGCTTTCCCGTCTACGAGGAGAACCGCGACAACGTCATCGGCATCCTGCTCGCCAAGGACCTGCTGCGCTTCTACGCGGAGGAGGAGTTCAACGTGCGCGAGATGCTGCGCCCGGCGGTCTTCGTGCCGGAGTCGAAGCGCCTGAACGTGCTGCTCAAGGAATTCCGCGCCAACCGCAACCACATCGCCATCGTCGTGGACGAGTACGGCGGCGTCTCCGGGCTGGTGACGATCGAGGACGTGATCGAGCAGATCATCGGCGACATCGAGGACGAGTACGACTTCGACGAGACCGAGGACAACATCCTCGCGGACAAGAACGGCCGCTTCCGCGTGAAGGCGCTGACCGAGATCGCGGACTTCAACGAGCACTTCGGCACCGGTTTCGGCGACGACGACCACGACACCGTGGGCGGGCTCGTCCTGTCCCGCTTCGGGCGCCTGCCCAAGCGCGGCGAGACGGTCGTCATCGACGGCATCTCCTTCCAGGTGATCCGCGCCGACAGCCGCAAGATCCACTCGCTCCTCGTCGAACGGCGACCCGTCCCGGGCGCGGGCGGCGAAAGCGCGTGACGGCGGCGGCAAGCGCGGGGCCGCCGCGCTCCGTGCTGCCCGCGCTGGCCTGGAACCTCGGCTTGCCGGCCGTTGCCGGCGCCGCGACCGTATTCGGATTCGCGCCCTTCCACGCGTGGCCCGTACCCGTCGCGACCCTCGCGGTGCTGTTCCTGGTCTGGACCCGCTGCGCGAGCGCGAGCGGCGGCGGCGCGATCGGGATTCGCCTTCGGCCTCGGACTCAACCTCGCGGGCGTCTCCTGGGTGTACGTGAGCCTGCACCAGTTCGGCCACATGCCGGCGGTGCTGGCAGCGCTCGCGACACTCCTCTTCAGCGCCTACCTGGCGCTCTTCCCCGCCGCCGCGGGCTGGCTCGCGCATCGCCTGGGGCCGGCCGGGCTGTCGCGTGTCCTCGTCGCCATGCCCGCGGCATTCGTGCTCCTCGAGTGGGTTCGCGGCTGGCTCTTCACCGGCTTCCCCTGGCTCGTGGCCGGCTACTCGCAGGCGCCCTTCAGCCCGCTCGCCGGGTACGCGCCGGTGTTCGGGGCGTACGGCGTGTCGGCTGCGCTGGCTGCGGCGGCAGCGCTCCTCGCGGCGTTTGCGGCAAGCCGGACGCAGGCGCGGCGGCGGCTCGCGCTGGCGGCCGGGTTCGTCGCGCTGCTCGCGGTCGGCGCCGCCTTGAAGCTCGTGGCCTGGACGGCGCCTGCCGGCGCGCCGGTCGCGGTGGCGCTCCTGCAGGGCAACGTCCCGCAGCATCTCAAGTGGCGCGACGACGTCCGTTCGCGGACGTTCTTCGACTATTACCGCCAGGTGATGGAGAGCAAGGCGAGCGTGGTCGTGCTGCCGGAAACGGCGCTGCCCGCTTTCCTCGACCAGTTGCCGCCCGGCTACCTCGACTCGCTGCGCGAGCACGCCCGGAGCCGCGGCAAGGACGTGCTCATCGGGACCGTGGAGCGCAGCTTCGCCGGCGAGCGCTTTTCCTACTACAACAGCGTGGTCACCGTGGGCGTGGCCGGCGAGCAGTCCTACCGCAAGCGCCACCTCGTGCCGTTCGGCGAGTTCATCCCGCCGGGCTTCGGCTGGGTGCTCGCGGTGCTCAAGATCCCGCTCACGGACTTCGCGCGCGGCGAGACGACGCAGCCGCCCCTGGTGGCCGGCGGGGCGCGCTGGGCGGTGGCGATCTGCTACGAGGACATCTTCGGCGAGGAGGTGATCGATGCCCTGCCCGCGGCGGGCATCCTCCTGAACGTGAGCAACGACGCCTGGTTCGGCGAGTCGCTGGCCGCCGACCAGCACCTGCAGTTCTCGCAGATGCGCGCGCTCGAGACCGGGCGCTGGATGGTGCGCGCCACCAACACCGGCGTGACGGCCGCCATCGACGAAAAGGGCCGTGTCGTGGCGAAGCTCGCGCAGTTCACGCGCGGCGAGCTGGCCGCAAGCCCCGTGCCGCACGCGGGTGCGACGCCATTCGTGCGCTGGGGGAACTACCCGGCGCTGGCGATCGTTGCCGGCGCACTGGCGTTCGCGGCGCTCAGGCGGCGGGCGGCGCTCCCCGCGCGGGGCGCCGGCTGCGCGAGCACGATGAACTGCAGCGTGCAGTACTCCTGCAGCTCCGGCATCGAGACGTTGTCGAGCTTCATCCGCCCGAGGCTCAGCGAGACGGAGGGCTTGCCCGCGTTCTGCTGGTAGAACGCGGCGAATTTCGGGTCCAGGTTGCACTTCACGTCGACGGGCTGGTATCCCGTCTCCTCGAGCATGCGCATGATGTCGCGCAAGGCGAAGAAGCGGATGTGGGTGATGTCGAGCAGGCCGTGCGTGTCGTAGCGCCACGTGCCCTCGTTGTGCAGCATCGCGTGGATGCCCAGGTTGCGCACGTTCGGGATGCTGATGGCGACCTGCGCCCCCTCGGACAGCAGGGGTCGCACGCGCAGCAGCGCTCGCCACGGGTCGACCATGTGCTCGAGGACGTCGCCGGCGATGAAAGTGTCGATGCTGCCGTCGGCCAGGCCCTCGGCAGCGAAGTCGATGTCCTCGAGCCGGGCTTCGATCACGCGGTCCATGCGGCCGCGCGCGATCGCGGCGGCCCCGGCGTTCATCTCGATGCCGGTGTAATGCAGCCCGGGGTATCGCTCCCGCACGGCCTGCGCGAGGCGGCCTGCGGCGCATCCCAGCTCGAGTGCCCTGCGCGGAGGACGCCGCAGGATGTCCAGCAGGATCGCGTTGTACCCGTGGTGGTACTCGTCGGTGACGACGAGCGCATCCGGGCCAAGGCAGGTTTCCCAGGCGGGCCGCCCTGCCGCGGATGAGGGTGGCTCCTCCTTCGAACCGGACATGGGGCGATTCTAGCAGCCGAGGCTTACGGCCCCCTGCACAAGTCCGTAAAATGATCCGTTTTCCGGGCCCGACATGATCACCTTCCAGGACATCATCCTTCGCCTCCAGTCGTACTGGGGCAGCCGCGGCTGCGCCGTGCTGCAGCCGGTCGACATGGAAGTCGGCGCGGGCACGTCGCACACGGCGACTTTCCTGCGCTCCCTCGGCCCCGAGCCCTGGCGGGCGGCCTACGTGCAGCCCTCGCGCCGTCCCAAGGACGGCCGCTACGGCGACAACCCCAACCGCCTGCAGCACTACTACCAGTTCCAGGTGGTGCTCAAGCCCTCGCCGCCGGACATCCTCGACCTCTATCTCGGCTCGCTCGAGGCCCTGGGCTTCGACCTGAAGGCGAACGACGTGCGCTTCGTCGAGGACGACTGGGAGAACCCCACGCTCGGCGCCTGGGGCCTGGGCTGGGAAGTGTGGATGAACGGCATGGAGATCACGCAGTTCACCTACTTCCAGCAGGTGGGCGGCCTCGACTGCAAGCCGATCACCGGCGAGATCACCTACGGGCTCGAGCGCCTGGCGATGTACCTGCAAGGCGTGGAGAACGTCTTCGACCTCGTGTGGACCACCTGGGAGGAGGGCGGGCGCGAGCGCCGCCTCACCTACCGCGACGTGTACCACCAGAACGAGGTCGAGCAGTCCGTCTACAACTTCGAGCAGTCCGATACGGAATCGCTCTTCCGCCACTTCGGCGACCACGAGAAGGGCGCGCGGCACCTCATGGACAAGCAGCTCGCACTGCCGGCCTACGAGCAGGTGCTCAAGGCGGCGCACACCTTCAACCTGCTCGACGCCCGCGGCGCCATCTCCGTGACCGAGCGCGCCGCCTACATCGGGCGCATCCGGCATCTCGCGCGCGCCGTGGCGCAAAGCTACTACGAGTCGCGCGAGCGGCTCGGGCTTCCCGATGCTGGATGCCGCCCGATGAATGCCACCCTGCTCGTCGAGCTCCTCACCGAGGAACTGCCGCCGAAGGCGCTGGGCCGGCTCGGCGAGGCTTTCGCGGCCGGCATCGAGGCGGGCCTGCGCAAGCGCGACTTCCTGGCGGGCGACTCCATCGCCACGTCCTATGCCACGCCCCGTCGCCTGGCCGTCTCGATCACCGCCGTGCGCGCAGCCACCGAGCCGAAGAGGATCGAGGTGAAGCTCATGCCGGTGTCCGTCGGCCTCTCGCCGGATGGGGTGCCGACACCCGCCCTCCTGAAGAAGCTCGCCGCCGCGGGCCTCGAAGGGCTCGACCCGGCCGCCCTGCGCCGCCGGGTCGACGGCAAGGCGGAGTCGCTCTTCGCGGAGACGGTGCTGCCGCCGGTCGCTCTCGCCGCGGGCCTGCAGGCCGCGCTGGAGGAGGCGATCGCGGGCCTGCCGATCCCGAAGGTGATGAGCTACCAGCTCGCCGACGGGGAGACGACCGTGCAATTCGTGCG
Organism: uncultured beta proteobacterium; assembly: GCA_963786635.1. Taxonomy (GTDB): domain Bacteria; phylum Pseudomonadota; class Gammaproteobacteria; order Burkholderiales; family Usitatibacteraceae; genus FEB-7. The sequence goes on from CAWAZV010000004.1 coordinate 36,664, forward strand.
CCCGGCGCATGGGCTCGTGGCGCTGCACGGCGCCGACGTGGTCCCGGTGTCGGTTCTCGGGCTCGCCGCCGGCCGGCGCACGCAGGGCCATCGCTTCGAGGGCCAGCGCGACATCGACCTGGCGCACGCCGAGGATTACGCGCGCCGCCTTGCGGCCGAAGGGCGTGTGGTCGCGGGGTTCGCGCAACGGCGCACGGCGATTCGCGAGGCGCTGGAGGCGGCTGCCGCGCGCGAGGGCGCGTCGCTCGGCGAGGCCGGCGACTACGCCGCGCTGCTCGACGAGGTGACGGCGCTGGTGGAATTGCCCACGGTGTACGTCGGCCGCTTCGAAGCCGAGTTCCTCGCCGTGCCGCAGGAGTGCCTCATCCTCACGATGCGGCAGAACCAGAAGTACTTCCCGCTCTTCGACGCGGGCGGCAAGCTCACCGCGAAGTTCCTCCTGGTCTCCAACCTGTGCCCGCAGGATCCCTCGCGGATCGTGCAGGGCAACGAACGGGTGGTGCGCCCGCGGCTGGCGGATGCGCGCTTCTTCTTCGACACCGACCGCAGGACGAAGCTGGCCGACCGCGTGCCGCAGCTCGCGACCATCGTCTACCACGGCAAGCTCGGCACGCAGCTCGAGCGCGTCGAGCGCCTGCGCAAGCTCGCCACCCGCATCCAGATGAAGCTGCCGCGCGGCGCCAGGGGCATGCCCTATGCCGACCGCGCGGCACTCCTCGCCAAGGCCGACCTCGTGACGCTGATGGTCGGCGAGTTTCCGGAGCTGCAGGGCATCATGGGCAAGTACTACGCCCAGGCCGACGACGAGGAGCCGTCCGTGGTGCGGGCCATCGAGCAGCACTACTGGCCGCGCTTTGCCGGGGACCAGCTTCCGGACGGCGACGTGAGCATCGCCGTGGCGCTGGCCGACCGCCTGGACGCCCTGGCCGGGCTCTTCTCGATCGGCCAGGTGCCCACCGGGGACAAGGATCCCTACGGCCTGCGCCGTGCGGCGCTGGGCGTGATCCGCATCCTCGTGGAACGGCACCTCGACCTCGACTTCCACGAGCTCGTGCGCCTCGCCTTCGAGCCGTTCCCGGCCGACCAGGCGGTTGCGCTCGAGGATTTCGTCTACGAGCGCCTGCGCGGCTACCTGCGCGAACTCGGCTTCACCCACCACCAGGTCGAGGCCGTGGTGTCGCAACGGCCGGCGCGCTTCGACCAGTTGCGTGCCAGGCTCGACGCCGTCGTGGCGTTCGCGCGCCTGCCGGAGTCCGAAGCCCTGGCGGCTGCCAACAAGCGCGTGAAGAACATCCTCGACAAGTCCGGCCGCACCGGCACGATCGATGCGGGCCTGTTCGCGCAGGACGAGGAGCGCCGGCTGCACGCGGCCCTCGCCGCGATGACCCCCGACGTGGAGGAGAAGGTCCTGCGCGGGGAATTCGCGCCCGCCCTGATGGCGCTGGCCGGCGTGCGCGCCGACGTCGACGCGTTCTTCGACAAGGTGCTGGTGAACACCGAGGACCTCGCCGTGCGGGAAAACCGCCTCGCCCTCCTGACCGCGCTGGAGCGGCTGCTGAACCGCGTGGCGGACATCTCCCGCCTGGCCGCCTGACACGTTCTCGTTCCTCGACCATGAAACTCGTCATCCTCGACCGCGACGGCGTCATCAACCAGGACAGCGACAAGTACATCAAGTCGCCCGCCGAGTGGCAGCCGCTGCCCGGGTCGATCGAGGCCATCGCCCGGCTGCACCAGGGCGGCTTCCGCATCGTGGTCGCGACCAACCAGTCCGGCATCGGCCGCGGCCTCTTCGACATGGCGACCTTCAACGCCATGAACGACAAGATGATGGAGATGGTCTTCCGGCAGGGCGGCCGGATCGACGCGCTGTTCTTCTGCCCGCACACCGAGACGGAGAACTGCGGCTGCCGCAAGCCCCGGACCGGGATGTTCGAGGAGATCGCCGAGCGGATGCACACCGACTTGAAGGGCGTGCCCTGCGTGGGCGACGCGCTGCGCGACCTGCAGGCGGCCGAGGCGGTCGGCGCGCAACCGATCCTCGTGCTGACCGGCAAGGGCAAGGCAACCAAGGAAGCCGGAGGGATGCCGCGCAAGACGCTGGTCTTCGCGGACCTCGCCGAGGTTTCCCGGCACCTGGTGGCCGTCAAGGAATGACCGCGTTCCGTTCCTTCCTGTTCCTGGTGGGCGCCGTGATCATCACGTCGTTCTTCGGCTTGCTGGTGCCGGCGTGCGGGTTGTTCAGCTATCGTGCCGCGCTGTACACCGCGCGCAGCTGGGCGCGCTGGATGGTCCAGTGGGTCGCGTTGTCCTGCGGCATCCGTTACGAGATACGCGGCTGGGAGAACGTGCCGGCGGGGCCGGCGGTGATCATGGCCAAGCACCAGTCGGCGTGGGAGACGCTGTTCATCGAGGCGACCTTCCCCTACCAGTGCTGGATCATCAAGAGGGAGCTCCTCTGGCTGCCGTTCGTGGGCTGGGGGCTGGCCGCCGCGCGTTCCATCGCCATCGACCGCAAGAGCGGCATGTCGGCGCGCGAGCAGATCGTCGAGCAGGGGTCGAAGCGCATCCAGCAGGGACTCTGGGTGACGATCTTCCCGGAAGGCACGCGCGTGGCGGTGGGCAAGCGCGGGCGCTACGGCATCGGCGGCGCGCACGCTCGCGACGCGCACCGGAACGCCGATCCTGCCGATCGCGCACAACGCGGGCGAGTTCTGGGGCCGCTACGCGTTCCGCAAGACTGCCGGAACGGTGCAGGTGGTGATCGGTCCGGTGATCCAGACGGCCGGGCGCGATGCGCTCACCGTGACGCGCGAAGTCGAGGAGTGGATCGAAGGCGAGATGGTGAAGCTCAATCCGGAGCGCTATGCCTCCGGCTGACGGCGCGGCCCGGGAATCGCGGTTGCTCGCCATGGCGGGCGTGCCGCTCGAATACACGCTGGTGCGCCGCCGCGGGCGCCGGGGCATCGGCCTCAAGGTCGACGCGACCGGGCTCACGGTGAGCGCGCCGCTGACGATTCCCCTCGCGCGCATCGAGAAGATGGTGCTGGAAAGCGAGTCCTGGGTGCTGGGCAAGCTCGCCGTGTGGCGGCATCGCCAGGTTCCCGTGCAGAACTGGGAGGATGGGGCGAGCGTTCCCTACCTGGGCGGCGCGCTCCGGTTGCAGGTCGTGCCGGGAAAGCGCGCCAGGGCCGAACTGGACGGGTCGGTCTGCGTCGTGATGGCGGTGACGCCGGATGCGGAAGGCGTTCGCCGGCCGGTCGTCGCCTGGTACCGGCGCACGGCACTCGCGCACCTCGCGCACCGCGCTTTCGTCTTCTCGCGGCTCGCCGTCCTGCCGCCGCCGCGCGTGCTGCTCTCCTCGGCCAACTCGCGCTGGGGAAGCTGCAACAGCCGGCGCGAAGTGCGCCTGTCGTGGCGGCTCGTGAAGGCGCCGCCTGCGCTCATCGACTACGTCGTCTGCCACGAACTGGCGCACCTGCGGCACATGAACCACTCGCGCGAGTTCTGGGCCGAAGTCGGCCGCCTGTGCCCGGACTACAAGCGGCTGCGAGACGAGCTGGAAGCCACCGACCACCTGTACCGTTCCTTCTGAGGATTCCCCATGCGCATCCTGCACACCATGATCCGGGTCGTCGACCTCGACCGCTCCATCCGCTTCTACACCGAGGTGCTCGGCATGAACGTCATCCGCCGCAAGGACTACCCGGACGGCAAGTTCACCCTCGCCTTCGTGGGCTACGGCGACGAGTCGCAGGGCGCCGTCATCGAGTTGACGCACAACTGGGAGACGAAGTCCTACGACATGGGCAACGCCTTCGGGCATGTCGCCATTGCCGTGCCCGACGCCTAGCAAGGCCTGCGAGGAAGTGACGGCGCGCGGCGGGAAGGTGACGCGCCCGGCCGGTCCGATGAAGCACGGCGGCAGCGTGATCGCGTTCGTCGAGGACCCGGACGGCTACAAGATCGAGTTCATCCAGAAGGGCTAGCGCGGCCGGGGAACGGGCGCGCAAATGGGCAGGCCGGCGTTGTCGGCCAGCGCGACGAACTCGGCAACGGAAAGCGTTTCCCCGCGGCGCCCCGGATCGATGCCGGCGCGTGCAAAGGCTTCCAGCTCCAGGATGTTGCGCAGGGCATTGCGCAGCGTCTTGCGGCGTTGCGTGAAGGCCCCCATCACCACGCGCGCGAACAGTCCCTCGTCCTGCGCCACCAGGCGTGCCTCGCCCAGCGGCGTCATGCGCACGATGGCGGAGTCGACTTTCGGCGGCGGCGTGAAGGCGCCGGGAGGCACGCGGAAGGCGAGCTCCATGGCAAACCGGTACTGCAGCATCACCGAAAGGCGTCCGTAGTCCGGCGTGTCGGGTTCGGCCACCATGCGCTGGACCACTTCCTTCTGCAGCATGAAGACGCAGTCGCGGATGCGCGGGGCGAACGCGGCGACATGGAAGAGCAGCGGCGTGGAGACGTTGTAGGGAAGATTGCCGACGACGCGCAGCCCTTCCGGCAGCGCGGCGAGGTCGAAGGCGAGCGCGTCGCCTTCGTGGACCATGACCGTGTCCGGCGTGAACCGCTCGCGCAGTTCGCGCGCGAGTTCGCGGTCGATCTCGACCACGTGCAGGGGGCGGACGACCTGCGCCAGGCGCTCGGTGAGGGCTCCGGGGCCGGGGCCGATTTCGAGCATGGCCTCGCCCGGCTGCGGATCGATCTCGCGGACGATGCGCTCGAGATAGTGGCGGTCGGTGAGGAAGTGCTGGCCGAGCCGCTTCTTGGGGCGGGGAAGCATCGCGGCCGCTAGGCGCGAGCGCGGCGCGCGAGGTCGATGGCGAGCGCGATGGCCGCCTCGAGGCTGCCGGCGTCGACCTCGCCGGCTCCCGCCAGGTCCAGCGCCGTGCCGTGGTCGACCGAGGTGCGGATCACGGGCAGGCCGAGCGTCACGTTCACCGCGTGCCCGAACGAGGCGTGCTTGAGCACCGGCAGGCCCTGGTCGTGGTACATCGCCACCACGGCATCGGCCCCGGCGAGCACGCGGCGCGTGAACAGGGTGTCGGCGGGAAGCGGCCCCTCGACACCGATGCCTTCGCGTCGCAGCGACTCGAGGGCCGGAACGATGGTGTCGATCTCCTCGCGGCCGAGATGGCCGGATTCGCCCGCATGCGGGTTGAGACCGGCCACCAGGATGCGCGGATGCCCGATTCCGAAGCGCAGGCGCAGGTCACGCGTCGACGATGCGGATCGTTTCGACGACGCTGGCGAGGGTGATCGCGGCGGGAACTGCCGCGAGCGGCAGGTGGGTGGTCACTAGCGCAACGCGCAACCCGCCCCCGGTGAGCATCATCACCACGCGGGCAGTCCGCGTGCGCTCGGCAAGGTACTCGGTGTGGCCGGTGAAGGGCACGCCCGCGTCGTTGATGGTGGACTTCTGCACGGGAGCGGTGACCATCGCCGCGAACTCCCCTGCCTGGCAACCGGCAAGCGCGCGGTCCAGGAGCGCCAGCACGTGGCGTCCGTTGGCGGGGTCGAGGCGGCCGGCCGTCACCGGGGTGGCGGTGGCGACGTGGAGGATCGCTGGCCCTGGCGTCGCTGTCCGGCTGGTAGTCAGGCAGCTCGAAGGGCAGTCCGCGCTGCAGCGCGCGCGCAGCGATCACGCCCCGGTCGCCGATGAAGACGAGACGCGCGGCGAACGCGCGCCCGGCCAGCAGGGCGCAGAGGTCGGGCCCGATGCCGGCGGGCTCGCCCGCGGTGATCGCGATGCGGGGTGTATCGTCCATGCGCGCCTCGGGCGCCGTGGCTTGGGGCTCAGCGTTCGTCGAGGCGGATTTCGACGAACGCGCGGTCGCGCGCCTGGCGGACCCAGTCCTGGTAGGCGTCGTCGCCCTTGCGCGCGCGGATCGTCTGGCGGGCGGCCTGCTTCTTGCGCTCCTCGCTGATCTCCTCCGTGCGCCGTTCGAGCACCTGCACGATGTGCCAGCCGAAGGGCGACTGCACCGGCTGGCTGATCTCGCCGACCTTCAGCGCGGCCATGGCGCGCTCGAATTCCGCGACCGTGTCCCCGGGAGAAAGCCAGCCCAGGTCGCCCCCCTTGGCTGCGGTGCCGTCCTCGGAGGTCACGCGCGCGAGTTCCCCGAATTCCTCTCCCGCGACGATACGGCTGCGCACCTGCAGGAGGCGGTTGCGGACGTCCGATTCGCCGCTGCCTTCCTTGGTCCGGATGAGGATGTGGCGGGCGCGCGTCTGCGTGACGTGGGGGCGTTGTCCTTCCCGCGCGTTTCGAGACCTTCACGATGTGGAAGCCGTTGGGGCTGCGCAGGATGTCCGTCACCTCGCCCGCCTTGGTCCTCTCGAGGGCCTCGAGGAAGATGGTGGGCAGGCGCCCGGCGGGGCGCCAGCCGAGGTCCCCGCCCTGCAGGGCATCCGGCGCGTCGGAATAGGTGGCGGCGACCTGCGGGAACGTGGCGCCCTGGCGAATCTCGGCCAGCGCCTGCATGGCGCGGCGACGCCGGTTCTCGATCTGCTCCGGCGTGGCCTGCTGCGGAATCAGGACCAGGATGTGCTGCAGCCGGTACTCCATGTCGATGCGCTGCTTGGCCGCGCGCGCGAGCTCCGTCTCCACCTCGGCATCGGTGACCACGACGGCGCCCTCGACCTCGCGTTCGCGCAGGCGGGTGAGGGCGATCTCCTTGCGCATGTCCTCGCGGAAGCGGTTGTAGGCGATGCCGTCGCGCTCCAGCGCCGGCGAAAGGCGGACATCGACATGTTGTTGTCGTCGGCGATGCGCTGCATCGCCTTCTCGACCATGGCGTCGTCGACCTTGATCCCGGTCTCCTTCGCCATCTGCGTCTGCACCATTTCGTTGACCAGGCGCTCGAGGATCTGGGCCTGCAGCGCGCCCTGCGGGGGAACCTGTCCGCCGCCGCGCTGCAGCTGCTGCGTCACGGCGCGCAGCCGCTCGGAGAGCTCGAGTCTGCGTGATGACCTCGTCGTTCACCACCGCCACGATGCGATCGACGGCGACGACGTTGCGCGGCGCCGCGGCGGGGCGGACGTTGGGGCGCGTCGCCGGTGCCTGCTGGGCGAAGGCGGCTGCGGCCGCCAGGGCCGCGAGCAAGGCGGCCAGGCGCGGAAGGGTGCGGGCTTTCGTCATCGGGGAATCTCGTCCGACCGGCGGTAGCCGGAAATGTTCTGCCTCAGCGTCTCGAGGGGGTTGATGCCGATCCTCGAGAGCCCCGAGAGCTCGAGCTGGATCTGGAAGGAGGTCGATACCTGTTGCGTTGCCGTGATGAAGCGGTGCGCGACCGCGCGTATCTCCCAGCAGCCCGCATTATATTCGAACCCCGCCAGCCCCTCGATCAACTTCCTGTCCTCGAGGCTCCAGTTCCAGCGGCCCACCACGGAGAGATTCGCGTGCACGGGCCACTGCGCCGACAGGTCCACCTGCTTGATCTGGTCGCGCGTGTAGCGGTAGGCGGCGTTCACGACGCTGCCCGGGCGCGGATTGAAGCGCCCGCCGACATTGAGCTGCTGGGCGCGGTGCTGGCTCACGTCGTACTCGAGGCTGCCGTCGAGCAGGACGGTGGGCGTCACGCGCCCCGAGACCAGCGCCACCACGTCCGACTTGGTGCCCGTGCGCGCCGGAATCGCCGGATCGAGCGTCACCCGCGGCGGATCGAAATAGAACACCTGGCCCAGCGTCGCCTTGATCCGCTCGAGGCCGGTGTCGGCTTCGACCAGCCGGCTGGTGACCGCCGCCGTGACCTGGTTCGCGTCCCCCACGCGGTCGCCGCCGATGAAGCGGTTCTCGCGGAAGAGGGAGCTCGCGCCGAAGTCCACTTCCGCCGTCGAGAAGTTGGGCAGCTGGGTCTGGTCGCGGTACGGGATGCGCACGTAGAAGAGGCGCGGCTCGAGGGTCTGGAGGAAGCGGTCGCCGCGGAAGTCCCAGGGCCGGTCGAAGTAGAGGCCCGCGTCCACGCTGCCGAAAGGGATGCTGCGCGTGGCGTCGGCGTACCCCGCGTCGTTCTGCTCCAGGTCGTAGCGCGTGTAATGAAAGCCGATCTTGGGGGCCACGTAGCCCCAGGAGCGCTTCACCGGCAGGGTGGCGGTCGGATAGACGATCAGGCGCCGGCCGTTCACCAGCTCCGGGTGGCTGAAGTTCGTGAACTCCCCGGCGGCGAACCAGTCGATGCCGAAGACGTTCTGCTTGAGCGCCGAGACGACCAGCTGCGGCACCTGGCGGTAGGGAGGAATGATGGGATCGAGCGGATCCTGCAGGGTCTGGTAGGCGACCGCGCGCGCCGTCGCGTTCCACACGTCGTCGTGGTAGCCCAGGATCACGTCGCGCGGCAGGTTCGTCTGCGAGGTCGCCGCCACGCGCGTGGAGAGGTCGCGGAAGTAGTCGTTGTCGGAAACCTTCTGCGCATTGACGGCGAGGGACAGGCCGTAGGGCAGCTGCTGCGCGTGCTTCACGGCGAGCAGGTAGCGGTCGCTGTCGGCGATCGCGTCGTTGGGCAGGAACTCGATGTCGGCCTGTCCGGCGTAGGTGGGGCGCAGGTACCGGTACTCGCCGCCCACCTGCAGCCCGCGCTTGGAGAAGAGCTTCGGCGTGATCGTCGCATCCTGGTTCTCGGCGATGTTCCAGTACCAGGGCAGCGCGAACTCGAAGCCGCCGCGCCCGGACGTGCCGACGGTGGGCGCGAGGAACCCCGTCGTCCTGGCGTTGTCGAGCGGGAACGACAACCAGGGCGAGTACAGGATGGGCACGCCGAAGAAGTAGACGGTGGAGTTCCAGGCCGTGCCGACCTGGCGCTTGCTGTCGATCTCGAGCTCGCTCACCCGGAGGAACCAGTCGTCGCGCGGCACCGGGCAGGTGGTGTACTCCGCGCCCAGCAGGCGGCTGCGTTCGTCGCCTTCGAGCATGGCGCGCGCGGCGCTTCCGCGCGAGGCGTTGCGGCGGTCCTCGCGCTTCGGGACTTCGATGGCCGGGCTTTCCATTTCCCCGGTGCCTTCGCTGATCCGGTAGACGAGCTGCGGCCCGGTCACGATGTCGCCGGCGCGATCGATGCGCACGTTGCCGGTGGCGACCGCGGTGTCCGTCTCCGTGGAATAGTCGACGCGGTCGGCGCTGATCGCCACGCCGCGCTGGCGCAGCGAGACGCTGCCGGTGGCGGTGAGGTTCTTGTCCTGGTCGCCGGTGATCCGGTCGGCGGACAGGAAGCGCACCACGTCGCGCTCCACCTTGGGCGGCGGCGGAGCGAGGCGGCGGTCGAGCGAGAGCGGGATCCCTTCGTCCGCCTGCGCGACCAGGGCGCATGCGCACGCGAGTACAGCGGGGAGGGATCGGCGGACCATCGGGAAGGCGGTGACGCGATGCTAGAATCGGCAAGAATACACGCGAAAGCCCCGCCGCTTCACTCCCCATGGACCGCCTCGTGGCGCTCGACGCCTGGCTCCGCGACGCACTCGGCGGGCGCGAATACACGCGCGAGCCGGCCAGCAGTGACGCGAGCTTCCGCCGCTACTTCCGCGTTTTCTGCGCGGGCCGCACGTGGATCGCCATGGACGCGCCGCCGGAACGCGAGGATTGCCGGCCGTTCGTGAAGGTGGCCGGCCTCATGCGCGCGGCCGGCGTGCATGTCCCCGAGATCGTCGCGCAGGATCTTGCCGGCGGCTTCCTCCTGCTCTCCGACCTCGGGCGGCAGACCTACCTGCAGGCGATCGACGCCGGCAACGCGGATCGGCTCTTCGGCGCGGCGCGGTCGGCACTCCTCGACTGGCAGGCCGCCAGCCGGGAGGGCGAGCTGCCACCCTACGACGAGGCGCTGCTGCGCCGCGAGCTGATGCTGTTTCCCGAGTGGTACGTCGGACGCCATCTCGGCGTGAGCCTGGGCGCCGGCGAACGCGAAGAGCTCGAGGCGGTGTTCGGCCGCATCCTCGCCTCCAACCTCGCGCAGCCGCGCGTCTTCGTGCACCGCGACTTCATGCCGCGCAACCTCATGGTGTCGGAGCCCAACCCGGGCGTGCTCGACTTCCAGGATGCGGTGTACGGACCCGTCGCCTACGACATCGCCTCGCTCTATCGCGATGCGTTCCTGAGCTGGGAGGAGGAGCGCGTCCTGGACGGGACCATCCGCTACTGGGAGGCGGCGCGCAAGCGCGGGCTGCCGGTCGGCTCGGACTTCGCGGACTTCTGGCGCGACGTCGAATGGATGGGGCTGCAGCGGCATCTCAAGGTGCTCGGCATCTTCGCGCGCATCCACTACCGCGACGGCAAGCCCGGCTACCTCGACGACACGCCGCGCTTCATCGGCTACGTGCGCCACGCCTGCGCGCGCTACCGCGACCTGGCGCCGCTCGCGCGCCTGCTCGACCGCCTCGAGGGCGCGAGCGCATGCGCGGCGTCCTGATGCCCGACCGGCCAGCCGCGACATGACGCCGCACGCCCTCATCCTGGCCGCCGGACGCGGCGAACGCATGCGCCCGCTCACCGATGCCACGCCCAAGCCGCTGCTGCTCGCCGGGGGCAAGCCCCTCATCGGCTGGCAGCTCGAGCGGCTGGCTGCGGCCGGCGTGCGCGATGTCGTGATCAATCATGCCCACCTCGGCGAGCAGCTCGAGGCCGCGCTGGGCAACGGGGAGCGCTGGGGAGTGCGCATTGCCTGGTCGCGCGAGGCGACGGCGCTCGAGACCGCTGGCGGCGTCGCGAAGGCGCTTCCCCTGCTCGGCGAGGGACCCTTCCTCGTGGTGAGCGCCGACATCTACACCGACTTCGATTACGCGCGGCTCCTCCCGGTGGCGGAGGCGATCGCGGCGGACCCGCGCGCGCGCGCGGCGCATTTCGTCCTCGTCGACAACCCGCCCTACCATCCCGGCGGCGACATGGGGCTCGCCGGGCGGCCGCATCCGCCGCGCCGGGCCGCTCCTCACCTACGCCAACATCGCCGTGTTCCATCCCGCCCTCTTCGCGGGGATTGTCCCCGGGACGCACCGGCGCCTCTTTCCCTGGGCCTACGAGCTTCGTCGACGCCGGCCGCGTCACCGGAGAGCACTTCCGCGGCGCCTGGGACAACGTCGGCACGCCCGCGCAGCTCGCCGAACTCGACCGGCGGCTCTCGCCATGACCTTCTACATTCCCGCGGCACTTCCGCATCGACGATCGCGAAGCGCTCGAGCAGCTTCGTCGCGGCGCACGCGTTCGGCACGCTGGTCTCGACCGGCGAGGCCGGAATCTCGGTGAGCCACATCCCGTTCCTGCGTGGAACGCGGCGCGGACGGGCGGCTGCGCCTGCTGGGGCACGTGGCGCGCGCCAACCCGCACTGGCGGGAACTCGAGGCGGCCGGACGAGGTGCTCGTCATCTTCGCGGGGCCGCACGCCTACGTCTCCCCGGGCTGGTACGCGCACCATCCGAGCGTGCCGACCTGGAACTACGCCGTGGTGCATGCGCGCGGCAAGGCGCGCCTGCTCCCGGCCGACGAGCTCGTCACCCCTGCTCGACCGGCTCTCGCGCCTCTACGAGGACGGCCAGCCCGCGCCCTGGCGGATGCAGTCGCTGCCGGCCGACTTCTCCGCGGGGCCTGCTCCAGGCCATCGTCGGCTTCGAGATCGCGATCGACCGGCTCGAGGGCAAGTTCAAGCTCTCGCAGAATCGCCGTCGCGAGGACATCGATCGCGTGACCGCCGCGCTCGATGCGCAGGGGCAGGACGAGCTCGCCGCGCCTCATGCGCGCGCACGCCGACCGGGAAGCGCGAATCCCGGTAGAATCGGCAGCCTCGCGGCGCCCGTCGGCGCCCGCCACGGATCACTCCTCCCATGAAGCTCGAGAACCCCAACCAGACCAAGCCCCACCTCGCGCGCCGTGCCCGGCTCGCGCGTGCCCTGCGCGAGGGAGTCGTGATCGTGCCCACCGCGCCGGAGCGCACGCGCAACGCCGATGCCCACTACGACTATCGCTGGGACAGCGGCTTCTACTACCTCACCGGCTTCCGCGAGCCCGAGGCCGTGCTCGTGATCGTCTTGGGAAAGAAGCCGCGCGAAATCCTCTTCTGCCGCGAGAAGAACCTCGAGCGCGAGATCTGGGACGGCTTCCGCTATGGCCCGAAGCTCGCGCGCCAGGCGTTCGGCTTCGACGCCGCGCATGACCATCGCGGAACTCGACGCGATGATGCCGGAGCTCCTGGCCAACCAGGCCGTCATCCACACGCCGGTGGGCGCGGATGCGGCGTGGGATGCGCGCGTGACCGGCTGGCTCAACGCCGTGCGCGCCAAGGTCCGCTCGGGCGTGTCGGCACCCGCGGAAATCCGCGACGTGCGCGCGACGGTGAACGAGATGCGCCTCTTCAAGGACGAGCACGAGATCGCGATCATGCGCCGCGCCGCCGAGATTTCCTCCGCGGCGCACGTGCGCGCGATGCGCGCGGCGGCCCCGGGCAAGCGCGAGTACGAGATCGAGGCCGAGCTCCTGCACGAGTTCTGCCGCAACGGCGCGCGCTCGGCGGCGTACGGCTCCATCGTCGCGACCGGCGCCAACGCCTGCGTGCTGCACTACCGCGAGAACAGCGCGGAGCTGCACAAGGGCGACCTGATGCTCATCGACGCGGGCTGCGAGCTCGACAGCTATGCGGCCGACATCACGCGCACCTTCCCGGTCAGCGGCAAGTTCAGCGGCGCGCAGAAGGACGTCTACGAGCTCGTGCTGGCCGCGCAGGAAGCGGCGATCAAGGCGGTGAAGCCCGGCGCGGCCTTCATCGACTACCACGACGCCGCCACGCGCGTGATCGTGCGCGGGCTCATCGACTTCAAGCTGTGCAAGGGCAGCGTCGACAAGGTGCTGGCCGACGAGTCCTACAAGCAGTTCTACATGCACCGCACGGGGCACTGGCTGGGGCTCGACGTGCACGATGCCGGCGACTACATGGCGAAGGGCAAGTGGCGCTCCCTCAAGCCCGGCATGGTGCTCACCGTGGAGCCGGGCTGCTACATCCGCCCGGCCGACAAGGTGCCCAAGCACTTCTGGAACATCGGCGTGCGCATCGAGGACGATGTCCTCGTCACCGCGAAGGGCCGCGAAATCCTGACCGCCGCGCTGCCCGAAGCGCGTGGCCGATGTCGAGGCCGCGGTCCGCGGCTGAGGCCGCAGGCGCGCTGACACGATGGACCGCGTCGACATCGCCATCGTGGGCGCCGGCCCGGTCGGGGCGGCGCTCGCGGCACTCCTCGCGCCGGCCGGGCGACGCGTGCGCGTGCTCGAGGCGCGCAGCGGCCCGTCCGGCGACGCCCGTACGCTCGCTCTTTCGCAGGCGAGCCGCGAGCTGCTCGAGGAGGTCGGGGGCTGGCCGGTGACACCGGCGTCACGCCGATCGATCGACATCCACGTCTCCCAGAAGGGCGGGCCGGGCCGCACGCTGATCACGGCGGCCGAGCAGGGGCTGCCTGCGCTCGGCTATACGGTGGCCTACGCCGCGCTGGAGGAGCTGCTCACCTCGCGCATCGCCTGCGCTCGGGGTGCAGGTCTCGTGGGGCACGCCGTGCGAGGACGATCGAGCTCGCCGGCAGCGGGGCGAAGACTGCGGCTTGCGGGCGGAGAGACGATCGAGGCCGCGCTGCTGGTCCTTGCCGACGGCGGCGTCAACGCGAGGCGCATCCCCGGACTCGCCTACACGGAAAAGGACTATGGCCAGGTGGCCGTGACCGGACCGGTGCAGCACCGATCGCGCCTCACGGCGGCCGCGCCTACGAGCGATTCACGCCGCAGGGCCCGGTGGCCCTGCTTCCGGTGGGCGAGCGCTACGCGCTCGTCTGGACCGCCACGCCGCGGAAGAGGCGGTTCGCCTTTGCGCGCTCGACGATGCCGCGTTCCTCGCCGAGCTGCAGGCACATTTCGGCGATCGCGCGGGACGCTTCGTCGCGGCCGGGCCGCGGGCATCCTTTCCGCTGAAGCTGCGCACGTCAATTCCACCGATCGCCCTGCGCACCGTCATCGCCGGCAATGCGGCCCAGGCGATGCATCCCATCGCGGGCCAGGGGTTGAATGTCGGATTGCGCGATGCCGCAACCCTCGCGGCGGTGCTGGCCGCCAACCCGGGTGGCGACCCCGGCGCTGCGGCGACCCTCGAGCGCTATCGCCAGTCGCGGCGCCGCGATGCGGGGCGCGGGGTTGCGTTCACCGACTTCCTCGTCGGCGCGTTCATGGACGATCGCCGGCTGCCGACCTGGGGCCGCGGGCTCGCGTTGACCGCGCTCGACCTCCTGCCGCCTGCCCGCCGCCTGCTGGCGGGCCGCATGATCCATGGGGCGCCCGGTGCCTGAAGACCACGCGAACCTGCGCGGCCAGGGTGCCGATCGGCCGCAGGATTCTCGTCGTCGGTGGCGGGGCGGTCGGCCTCGCGTTCGCGGCGGCGTCGGGCGACGCGGTGCGCGTGCTCGACGGCGGTCCGCCGCGACCCGGAGGCGGACGCGGAAGAATTCGACATCCGCGTCTTTGCCCTGAGCGAGGGCACGCGCGCCTACCTGCGCGACATCGGTGCCTGGCAGCGCATGCCCAGCCGAGCGCATCGCGGCCGTGACCCGCATGGAGATCTTCGGCGACGACGGCGCAAGCCGGCTGGACTTCGCGCCATCGCGAGGGCCGCGCCCTCGCCTGGATCGCGGAAGGCAACCGCATGTCGCGCGCACTCGAGCAGGCGGCCCGGGCGCACGGGGCGGATATCGCCGCCGGCGTCCGGTTGCGCTCGATCGCGACTAGCGCGGAAGGCATCACGGCAGTCGCCGAGGACGGAACCGCGGTACGACGCGGATCTCCTGGTCGGCGCCGACGGAGCGGATTCCTGGGTGCGCAGCCAGTTGGGGCTCGGCTCCGACTCGAAGCGCTACCGCGAGACGGCGGTGGTCGCGCACTTCCGTTGCGAGCGGCCCGCTGCCGGAGTGGCGCGGCAGTGGTTCCGGTCCGATGGCATCCTCGCGTGGCTGCCGCTGCCGGGCGAGCGCATGTCGATCGTGTGGTCGGCCCGCGACGAGCTGGCCGACGAGCTTGCCGCACTCGAGCCGGAGGAACTGGCGAGCGGCGCGTACGTGACGCAGGCGGCGCCGCGCTGGGCGATCTGGCCCTCGATTCCGCGGTGGCGCGCTTCCCGCTTCGCCTGATCCGGATTCCGCGCATCTGCGTGCCGGGCGCGGTGCTCATCGGGGATGCGGCCCACGGCGTGCATCCGCTGGCGGGGCAGGGCGTGAACCTCGGGTTCCAGGACGCGCGCAGCCTCGCGCGCACGCTCGCCGGGCGTTCTCCGCTCGAGCGCCCGGGCGATCTCGCGCTGCTGCGACGGCACGAGCGCGCGCGGCGCGCGGACGTGGACGCGATGCAGTTCGTGACCGACCGCCTCGAGTGGCTGTTCGGGATCGAGGCGGGTGCGGCCGCCATGGCACGCAACGCGGGCCTGCGCGCCATCAACGCGCTGCCCGTGGCCAAGCGGGCGCTTGCCGCCCGGGCAATGCGATAATCGCCCCCTTTCCGGCCCCCGGGAACTTCCCCCGCCGGCCGCGGCCCAACGCCGGAACCACCGAGACCCCCCAATGAACTTTGCCGCTTCGCTTGCCGCCGCCGTCCTCGCCCTCTTTCTCGCCTTGCCCGCCGTTGCGCAGGACTTCGAGCGCATCAAGACCGAGCTCAGGAAGAAGTTCCCGGAAGCGCAGGTCGATACGGTGCGCAAGAGCGGCTACGGCGGCCTGCTGGAGGTGACGGGCGGCGGCGAGATCTTCTACACCGACGAGAAGACCACGTTCATCCTGCTCGGCTCGCTGCTCGACACGAAGACCCGGGAGAACATCACCGAGGCACGGCTGCGCAAGATCTCGGCCATCAGCTTCGACAGCCTGCCGCTGGAATCGGCCATCAAGATCGTGCGCGGCAACGGCTCGCGGCGCATCGCCATCTTCGAGGACCCCAACTGCGGCTACTGCAAGCGCTTCGAGGCCGAGCTCGCGAAGGTGACCGACTTCACGATGTACGTCTTCCTCTACCCGATCCTCTCGCCGGAATCCACGACCAAGTCGAAGGCGGTCTGGTGCGCGCCCGATCGTGCCAAGGCCTGGCTGGACCTCATGCTCAAGGATGCGGCGCCCGCGAATGACGGCAAATGCGAGACGCCGATCGACAAGGTGGTCGTCTTCGGGCGCGAGAAGCGCATCACCGGGACGCCGACGATCTTCTTCGAGGATGGCGAGCGGGTGCCGGGCGCGATGCCCATGGCCATGTTCGAGAAGCGTCTCGCGGAAGCCAAGCCGGCGAAGAAGTAGCGCGGGCCGCGGGTCCCGGAGCGGCAGCGTCCTACGACTGCGCCTCCGCAGCAACGACCGCGGGCGGCTTGTAGCCCTTCGGCAGCAGCACCCACATGCGGCCGGCCTGGCGCATCTTGCCGGCCTGGTTTCCGGCGCTGTCGCCGAAGCCCCAGAAGAAGTCCGCACGAACTCCCCCGTTGATCGCGCCGCCCGTGTCCTGCGCCACCATGAGGCGGTTGAGCGGCTGCGGCGAATTGGGCCAGGTGGTGGCGAGGTAGACCGGCACGCCCAGCGGGACCACGCGCGGATCCACCGCGATCGAGCGCTCCGCCGTGAGCGGCACGCCGAGCGAGCCGATGGGCCCGGGCAGGTCGTTGGGCAGCTCGCGGAAGAAGACGAAGCTGGGGTTCTCGTTCATGAAGCGCTGCACCTTGTGCGGGTGGCGGCGCGCCCAGTCCTTGATGCCCTGCATCGACGCGCGTTCCGGCGGCAACTCCCCGCGCTGGATCAGCAGCCGGCCGAGGGAGCGGAACGGGTGACCGTTCTGTTCCGCGTAGCCCACGCGCACGCGCTCGCCGTTCTCCAGCTGCACCTGGCCGGAGCCCTGGATGTGCAGGAAGAAGAGCTCCACGGCGTCATCGACCCAGGCGATCTCGAGGCCGCGGAGTGGTGCCGGGTCCTTGTCGATGTCGCCTCGCGCGAGATACGGCACGACGCGATTGCCCTCGATCCGCCCGCGCAGCCGCTTGTGCTTGAGATCCGGGTACACCGACGCGAGGTCGATCACCAGCAGGTCCTGGGGCACGCCGTAGAGGGCGTGCCGGTAGTGCGACGTGCGGGTGCGGCTGCCGCGGAGCAGCGGCTCGTAGTAACCGGTGACCATGCCGGACGTCGACTCGTCGGCGTTGATCACCTGGAACGGGTCGAAGCGCGTCTCGAAGAAGGCGGCGATCTCGCGGTCGGTCGCCTTCGCCGGCAGGGCGATCGCGGCCGCGCAGACCGGCTGCCATGCGGGCTGCTTCTCCAGCGCGCTGCACCCGCGCACGAAGGCGACGAGCGATTCGCGCAGCGGGTCGCGACCCCAATCCGGCATATCCAGCCACGAAGCCGGCTGCAGCCGGCCGCGGTACTCGACTTCAGGAACGGGCGCCGCAGGCGGCGCCTTTGGCGCGGCAGGTGCTGCCGGGCAGACAGGCTTCTCGACCGGCGGGCAGATGAGCGGTTCGGGAGCCTTGGCGACCGGCTCCGGCGGCGTGGCGCAGGCAGCCGCGAGGAGGGCGAGGAAAAGCGCAGCGAGGCAACGCATTCGCGGCGACAGTGAAAGGGGTGCGCTTGCGGCATCGCGGCGAGTATAGCGGAAGGGTCGTGCGAAAATAGGGACAGTCCCCAATTTCTGGAGCGCCGATGGGCTGGGTTTTCCTCGAGGTGTTGCTCGCGCTCGCGATCGCGGTGGGCATCGTGTGGTGGACGTTGCCGCGCAAGCCGAAGCCGCCTGACAACGCGGGAGCCGCGGCGAAGGACGACCCTCCGCAGCGCTAGTGCAGGACGCGGGGGACGCTCAACGCGAACTCGGGAATCGGCGCCTCGAAGCGCGTGCCGTCCTCGGCCACCAGCTGGTAGCTGCCGCGCATCGTGCCGACGGCGGTGGGAATGGAGGAGCCGCTGGAGTACTCGAACGTGTCGCCCGGCTTGAGCACCGGCTGCTCGCCGACCACGCCCATGCCGCGCACTTCCTGCACCTGGTTGTCGGCGTCGGTGATGATCCAGTGCCGGCTCACCACCTGCGCGGTGACGCTGCCCGTGTTGGTGATGCGGATCGTGTAGGCGAAGACGTAGCGATCGTCTTCCTCGTCCGACTGGTCGGGCAGGTAAGTCGAGTGCGCCGTCACGGCGACGGTGTATTTCTTCGAATCCGGCATGCTTTGATGTTAGCAGGAAACCGAAACGTACCAGGTACACGTACCTGGTACTTGTACCTGGTACCGCGCAAGTGAGTCCGCCACGCGATTGGCGTAAAATTTCCGTTCCCACGCACGGAAAGCACGCCATGGCCCGCATCGCCCCCAGCCTCCTGTCTGCCGATTTCGCCCGCCTGGGCGACGAGGTCAAGGACGTCATCGCCGGCGGCGCGGACCTCATGCACTTCGACGTGATGGACAACCATTACGTGCCCAACCTCACGGTCGGGCCGCTCGTCTGCGAGGCGATCCGGCCGCATTGCAGCGTGCCCATCGACGTGCACCTCATGGTGAAGCCGGTGGACCGCATCATTCCCGACTTCGCCAAGGCGGGTGCCGCGATCATCAGCTTCCATCCCGAGGCGAGCGAGCATGTCGATCGCACGCTGTCGCTGATCCGCGACCAGGGCTGCAAGGCGGGACTCGTGTTCAACCCGGCCACGCCGCTGGCGTGGCTCGATCACGTGATGGACAAGGTGGACTTGATCCTCATCATGAGCGTGAACCCGGGCTTCGGCGGGCAATCCTTCATCGCTTCCGCCCTGCCGAAGATCCGCGAGGTGCGGCGGCGCATCGATGCGAGCGGCCGCGACATCTGGCTGGAGGTCGACGGCGGCGTCAAGGCGGACAACATCGCCGCGATCGCCAAGGCCGGTGCCGACACCTTCGTCGCCGGCTCGGCCGTTTTCGGGGAGCGTGATCGCGCGGCTGCCATACGGCGCCTGCGCGAAGCCCTTGCGGCCGCATGACGGCCCCCGAGGCCGGCACGAGCAGGCGCTACCGCGCGGCCCTGTTCGACCTGGACGGCACGCTCGTCGATACCGCCGAGGATCTCGCGGCGGCCGCCAATCGCATGCTGGCGGAGATCGGCCGGCTACCGATTGCCGAGGAGAGCATTCGCGATTACATCGGCAAAGGCGTGGTGAACCTCGTGCATCGCTGCGTCGAGGCGACGGGCGGCGGGGAGGAGGAGGACCGGCGGCACGCGCTGGAGGTGTTCGAGCGGCATTACCTCGCCGGGATCGCGGATCGCTCGCGCCCCTATCCGGGCGTCGTCGACTGGCCTGGCTGCCCTCGAGCGCGCGGGCGTTGCCATGGGTTGCGTCACCAACAAGGCCGGGCGCTTCACCGAGCCCCTGCTCGAGGCGACGGGACTGCGGCGATTCTTCGGCGTGGTGGTGTCGGGGGATACGGTGGAGCGCAAGAAGCCGCATGCCGACCCGCTGCTCTATGCCGCCGGCAAGCTCGGCGTCGCGCCTTCGGAGACGCTGATGGTCGGCGACTCGTTGAACGACGTCCTCTCGGCGCGGGCGGCGGGATGCCCGGTCGTCGTGGTTCCGTACGGCTACCGGGAAGGCCTGTCGGTCGCGGAACTCGGCGCCGACGCCGTCGTGGCGAGCGTGGAAGAGGTAGCCAGATCGATTACAATGACTGCGTAGATCACGAACTTTCCCCAATCTCATCATGGCACTGCGCGGATTCCTGCTCGACTGGCGATGGCACAGCTGGCGCTGAACGCGTCCCGCCCCGACCTCCCTTCGACCGAATACCGCGTGGTGAAACATGACTGAGAACGACTTCCAGGCGCTGGCCCGCGCCGGCTTCAACCGGATTCCGCTGACCCTCGAGACGCTTGCCGATCTCGACACGCCGCTGTCGCTGTACCTGAAGCTTGCCAATGCTCCCGGCACGTACCTCCTCGAGTCGGTGATCGGCGGCGAGCGCTTCGGCCGCTACTCGATCATCGGGCTGGCGGCCCGCGAGCGCATCGAGGTCGCAGGCGGCAAGGCCCGGGTCTTTCGCGACGCGAAGGTCGTGGAGGAGCGCGCCGCGGACGATCCGCTCGCGTTCGTGGACGAATACATGCGCCGCATCGCTGCCGCACCGCTCGCCTCGGCCTTGCGGTTCACCGGCGGGCTTGCCGGCTACTTCAGCTACGACACCGTCCGCTACGTCGAGCCGAAGCTGGCAAACGACGCGCGCCCGGACCCCATCGGACTTCCCGACATCCGCCTGCTGCTGTCCGAGGAGCTCGCGGTGGTGGACAACCTCGGCGGCAAGGTGCACCTGATCGTCTACGCCGATCCGCGCCAGCCCGGTGCCTACGCCCAGGCGCGCTCGCGTCTCGAGGCCCTGCGCAAGCGCCTGCGCACCGCGCCATCGCTGCCGGCGCACGCATCGGGATCCGCGCCGCAGGCGCCGCGATCCAATATCGGCGAGGAGCCCTTCTACGCCGCGGTCGCGAAGGCCAAGCAGTACATCACCGACGGCGACGTCATGCAGGTGCAGATCTCGCAGCGCCTGACGCAGAAATTCGCCGGCTCCCCGGTGAACCTGTACCGGGCGCTGCGCTCGATCAACCCCTCGCCCTACATGTTCTATTTCGATTTCGGCGATGCGCAGCTGGTCGGCGCCTCGCCGGAGATCCTGGTGCGGCGCGAAGGCGACAAGGTCACGGTGCGGCCCATCGCGGGGACGAGGAAGCGTGGCGCGACGCCGGAAAAGGACCTCGCCATGGAGAAGGAGCTGGTGAGCGACCCCAAGGAGCGCGCCGAGCACCTCATGCTGATCGACCTCGGCCGCAACGACATCGGCCGCATCGCCCGCGTCGGCACCGTGCAGGTCACGGAGCAGATGGCCGTGGAGCGTTACTCGCACGTGATGCACATGGTCTCCAACGTCGAGGGCGAGGTCGATACGGCCCTGACGCCGATGGAATTGCTGCGCGCCACGTTTCCGGCGGGCACCGTTGCCGGTGCGCCGAAGGTGCGCGCGATGGAGATCATCGACGAGCTGGAGCCGGAGCGCCGCGGCGTCTACGCCGGGGCGGTGGGCTACCTCGGCTTCAACCGCAACCTCGACCTCGCCATCGCGATCCGCACCGGCGTGGTGAAGGACGGCGAGCTGCACGTGCAGGCCGCGGCCGGCATCGTTGCCGACTCGATCCCGCAGAACGAGTGGCTGGAGACGCGCAACAAGGCGCGGGCGCTGCTCGCCGCCGCCGAGATGGTGAATGCCGGGCTCGACGCCCCGGTCACCTGAGAGGGGTCGCCATGCTGCTCATGATCGACAACTACGATTCCTTCACCTACAACCTCGTGCAGTATTTCGGCGAGCTGGGCGAGGAAGTGCGCGTGGCCCGCAACGACGAGATCACGCTGGATGAGATCGAGAGCCTGGTGCCCGCGCGCATCGTGATTTCGCCCGGGCCCTGCACGCCGAACGAGGCCGGCATCTCGCTCCCGCTCATCGCGCGCTTTGCCGGGAAGATTCCCATCCTCGGGGTCTGCCTGGGACACCAGGCGATCGGCCAGGCCTTCGGCGGCCGCGTCATCCACGCCAGGACGCTCATGCACGGCAAGGTTTCCCCGGTGCTGCACGGCGGCAAGGGCGTGTTCCGCGGGCTGCCGTCGCCGTTCAACGCGACCCGCTACCACTCGCTCGCGATCGAGCGCGAGACCTGCCCGGCCGCGCTCGAGATCACCGCGTGGACCGAGGACGGCGAGATCATGGGCGTTCGCCACCGCACGCTCGCGGTGGAAGGCGTGCAGTTCCATCCGGAATCGATCCTCACGGAGCACGGCCACGACCTGCTCCGCAACTTCCTCACGCAGGAGTAGCCATGTTCACCGCCCAGGAAGCGATCAACCGCCTCTGCGACAAGCGCGAGATCTTCTACGACGAGATGGTCGACCTCATGCGCCAGGTGATGGAAGGGCAGGTCACGCACGTGCAGCTCGCCGCCATCCTCATGGGCCTGCACGTGAAGACCGAGTCGGTCTCGGAAATCGCCGCCGCGGCCGCGGTGATGCGCGAGTACTCGACGAAAGTGGACGCCGCGGGCCTCGAGCACCTCGTCGACACCTGCGGCACCGGCGGCGACAAGTCGCACACGTTCAACATCTCGACCACGGCGGCCTTCGTCGCCGCTGCGGCCGGCGCGCGGGTGGCCAAGCATGGGGGGCGCTCGGTGTCGTCCAGGTCCGGCAGCGCGGATGTCCTGGAGGGGCTGGGCGTGCACCTGGCGCTCACGCCGGAGCAGGTCGCCCTGTGCCTGCGCGAAGTCGGGCTGGGGTTCATGTTCGCGCCCAGCCACCACCCGGCAATGAAGCATGCCGCGCCGGTGCGCAAGGAACTCGGCATGCGCACCATCCTCAACATCCTCGGCCCCCTGACCAACCCGGCCGGGGCGCCAAACCAGGTGATGGGTGTTTTCCACCCCGATCTCGTCGGCATCCAGGCGCGGGTGCTGAAGATGCTCGGCAGCCGCCATGTGCTCACCGTGCACGGCCAGGACGGGCTGGACGAGATCACCATCACCGGCCCGACCAACGTCGCCGAGCTCAAGCACGAGTTCATCACCGAGTACGTCATCGAGCCGAAGCAGTTCGGCCTCGACTGCGCGCCGATCGAGGCGCTGCAGGTCGCCGGCCCCGACGAGTCGCGCGCCCGCGTCCTGGCCGTGCTCGACGGCGAGCCAGGGCCGTCCCGGGACGTGGTGCTCCTCAATGCGGCGGCGGCCCTGTACGTGTCCGGGCTCGCGGAAAGCCTCTGGGATGGCGTGGCGCTTGCCCGGGATGCGATCGCCTCCGGTGCCGCGAAGGCCAAGCTGGACCGGCTCGTTTCCTTCACGCAGGGTTACGCCAAGGCGGGGGCGTGAGCGACATCCTGCAGCGGATCCTCGCCACCAAGCGGCTGGAGGTGGCAGCGGCCCGCGCGGCCGTGCCGATGGCGGAACTGGAGCGCCAGGCGCGCGGGGCCACGCCCACGCGCGGCTTCGCGAAGGCCATGCAGTCCCGGGTGGCGGCAGGAAAGCCGGCGGTGATCGCCGAGATCAAGCGGGCCAGCCCCAGCCAGGGCACGATTCGAGCCGATCTCGATCCTGCGCAAATCGCCGCCTCCTACGCGGCAAACGGCGCGACCTGCCTTTCGGTGCTGACGGATCGCGAGTACTTCCACGGTACGCGCGAGGATCTCGTCGCAGCCCGCAATGCCTGCGAATTGCCGGTCATCCGCAAGGATTTCATCGTCGATCCCTACCAGGTCGTGGAAGCGCGGGCCTGGGGGGCGGATTGCATACTTTTGATCGTGGATGCCGTATCCGACGCCGCCCTCGCCGAACTCGAGGCACAGGCGAATTCGCTGGGAATGGACGTTCTGGTCGAATCCCACGATGCCAGCCAGCTCGAAAGGGCGCTTAGCCTCAAGACACCCCTGGTCGGGGTCAACAACCGCGATTTACGGACTTTTCAGACCCGGTTGGAAACCACGCTCAAGCTGGCGAGCCGGATTCCGGCCGGCAAAATCCTCGTTTCGGAGAGCGGAATTGCAACCCCAGAGGACGTCCAGCGGCTGCGTGCGGAGAAAGTGAGCGCATACTTGGTCGGTGGTGCACTTCATGGCAGCGGAGGACCCCGGCCTGGAGCTGTCCAGGCTCTTTTCCGGCAGTAACGGGTAGCGTTGCAGCAATGCAACATGGACCATGGTTTGTTGCACATTTCCCACCCCCCCCTTGAGAGAAGGGCCGGGGTTTGGCATCATGCTGGTGGCTTCTCAATAAATATCTGGGAGAAGTGCCAAGAATCGGGGCAACGATCCCCATAAGGTTCCCAAGCGCTTTTGTGAATTCGGCCTCACTTCAACAAAGGAGATTCTGATGAACAAGAAACTAATCGCGCTGGCAGTGGCGGGCGTTTGCGCAGCCCCTACCGTCATGGCCCAGTCTGCGAACCCGATCACGCTCTACGGCGCCCTGCGTATGGACGTCGAGTATGTTGAGGCCGGCGGTCTCAGCGGCACGCCGGACGTGGATGGTCGTGTGCGCATGATCGACCACCCGTCGCTGTTGGGTGTCCGTGGCAAGGAAGATCTCGGTGGCGGCTTGAAGGCCTGGTTCCAGCTTGAGACCGGGTTCGAGTCCGAGTCCGCTTCCGGCACGTTCGCGGATCGCAACACTGGCGTCGGCCTGGAAGGCGGCTGGGGCTCCATCATGATCGGCCGCTGGGACATGCCGATGAAGCAGGATGTGGGCAAGACCGACCTCTGGGGCGATATCAACCGCGCCGACTACACGGCCGGCACGATGAACCAGGGCAACTTCTCCTCCCGTCTGGCGAACGTCGTGCAGTACTGGTCGCCGAACTGGGGCGGATTCCAGTTCAAGGGTGCGTGGGTGCCCGATGAGGCCAAGACTGCTTCCGTTACGCCCCAGGCGTACGGTGCATCGGCCACCTGGAGCAAGGGTCCCGTGTACCTCGTTGGCGCATGGCAAAAGCACGAGAACTACAACGGCAGCAACACGGTGGTCACGGCGGCGAACTACGAGGAAGAGGGTTTTGTCTTCGGCGGCGCCTTCACCATGGGAAACCACAAGGTCACCGCTCACTATGGCGAGTTCGATGTTCCGGAAAACACGACCACCGCGAATGCCAGGGTTTACACCGACAAGTCCTACTACGTTGGTTACCAGTTCACGATGGGCAAGCACGACTTCATGCTGACCTATCAGAACTCCGATAACGGCAAGTCCGACGGTGAGTGCGATGTCCTTGGTGCTGGCTGGCAGTACAGCTTCTCCAAGCGCACGAAGACTCGTTTGTCCTACGCTGAAATCAACAACGACCGCAATGCCAAGTGCAACTTTGGCGCTGGCGGCGCGCTCGGAACGACCGGCCAGGATCCGAAGGGCTTCGGCGTCACCCTGCTGCACTACTTCTAAGCCGAAGCTGGCCTAGAAACACCAGTGGCATGACGGGCGCGGCGCAAGCCGCGCCCGTTTTCTTTTTGCAGTCCCCGGCGCGCCCGCGCCGCGTTACGATGTCGGCATGTCCTCCACTTCCCTCGATCGTTTCCTGATCGCCGCCGACAACGCGTTGCGGACGTTGTCCGGCGCGGTATCCCCGTCTCGTCCGACGCCCGGAAACAAGCCCGCGAAGTCCGAGCAGTTGTCGGGGCGGGAGCATGTCGCCGGACTCATGCGCGTCGACCACGCAGGCGAAGTCTGCGCGCAGGCCCTCTATGCCGGGCAATCCCTGATGGCGCGCGATCCGCGCGTTCGCGGTGCCTTGGAACAGGCCGGCGCCGAGGAGCGTGACCATCTTGCCTGGTGCGCGGAACGCCTGCGCGAACTCGATTCGCGCCCGAGTCTCCTCTCGCCATTCTGGTATGCCGGCTCGTTTGCGCTCGGCGTCGTTTCCGGCGCGGCAGGTGACAAGTGGAGCATGGGCTTCCTCGTCGAGACCGAGCGGCAGGTCGAGAAGCACATCGATGGCCACATCGGGCAACTTCCCGCCGGAGGACGCGCGCAGCCGGGCCATCCTCGAGCAGATGCGCGAGGACGAGATCGGTCACGCGGCGAGCGGCAGGTCCCTGGGAGCGGCGGAGTTGCCTGCGCCGGTCAAGGGCGCGATGCGAATCGTGGCGAAGGTGATGACGGAGACCGCTTATCGCTTCTAGACGGCCTCAGGCCTCGCGGATCTCGTAGTCGGAGGTCACTTCTGCCGTCTTCGCCAGCATGATCGTCGCGGAGCAGTACTTTTCCTTCGACAGCTTGATCGCCCGCTCGACCTGCGCCGGGTTGAGACCGCGGCCGGTCACGATGTAGTGCATGTGGATGCGCGTGAAGACCTTGGGGTCCTCCGCGGCGCGTTCCGCCTCGAGTTCGACGACGCAGTCGACGAGTTGCTGGCGGGACTTCTTCAGGATGTGCACCACGTCGATGGCGCTGCAGCCGCCGGCGCCCATCAGCACCATCTCCATCGGCCGCGCGCCGAGGTCGCGGCCGCCGACGTCAGGGGAAGCGTCCATGACGACGGCATGCCCGCTGCCGCTCTCGGCGACGAAGGTGATGCCCTCGACCAGTTTTACGCGCGCTTTCATACCGATTCCCTGGCCTGCTGTGCCTTGAGCCAGGCATTGAGAAGGCTCCACCCCACCGCGAGCAGGGTGGGTCCCACGAAAATGCCGATGAAGCCGAAGGCCACCGCGCCGCCGAACACGCCGAGCACGACGAGCAGCATCGACAGGTTGCCGGCCCGGCTCATGAGGATGGGCTTGATGATGTTGTCGACGGAGCTGATCACGAGGAATCCGTAGGCGAGCATGAAGATGGCCCACCCGGTTTCGTCCTTCGAATAAAGCCACGCCGCAGCACCGCCCCAGAGGATGGCGGGACCCATGGGGATGAAGGACAGGACGAACGTGAGCGCGGAAAGGGCAATGGCCCCCGGGACGCCGGCTATCGCGAAACCCACCAGCGCCACGATGGCCTGCGCGAGCGCGGTCCCGATGAGGCCATAGACCACGCCTTTCACCGCGCTGTGCGCTGTCTGGATGACGCGCCGTGCCCTGCTGCGTGCCTGCCACGCGGGCCATGCCGTCGCGAACCATGCGCCCCGCTTCCTCGCCGTCCCGGTAGAAGAAGAAGGCCATGAAGATGGCGAGCAGGATATACAGCAGTCCTTCGCCCGCCGCCGACCCGGCGGCCACCAGCAGGCCTTTCGCGGGCTCCACCAGGCGCCTGCCCAGGGCGATGATCTCGTCCCGGCTGCCGATCACGCGATGCCAATATTCGTCGAGCGAGGCTCCAATGAGGGGAAGCCCCGTGATCCAGGCGGGCAACTCGAACGGACCGCGGTCCATGAAACCCCGGACAAAGTCGATCGCCTGTGAGGAGTGGGTGACCAGGCTGAAGCCCGCCAAGGCCACGGGAAGTGCGATGGCCAGAAGCATCACCAGGACGAAAAGCAGGGCGGTCAGCGCGTTTCGGCCCCCCAGTCGCTCCCTGGCCCAGCGGAAGGCCGGCCAGGTCGACAGGCACAGGATGGCCGCGAAGAGGATCGCGGCCAGGAATGGCCGTATCACGAGGAAGCAGCCGATCACCAGCAAGGCGATGCCGGCTACGCGGGCGTTCTGCTCGAATCTGCTGGAATCCATGGTCGTAGGAAGAGGTCAGGAAGCGGATTCTATCCGAGGGGGTGGGTGGGCGTCCCGGCGTCGTGGCCGGCTGGAAAGGGGGATTTGACACAAGCACCTGATTTCCCTAAAATTTCGAGTTCGCTTTTCCAAACAAGGGTCCCAACGTATTTCCGGCGCCCGCCGGGAGCACCCAGGGGGTCCATAAAACAGGAACGTTCATGAAGACCACCATTTCCGCCAATCCGCGGACCGTCAAGCGCGACTGGTTCGTCGTCGATGCCACCGACAAGGTGCTCGGACGGCTGGCCGTCGAGGTTTCGCGCCGGCTGCGCGGCAAGCACAAGCCCGAGTTCACCCCGCACGTCGACACCGGCGACTACATCGTCGTGGTCAACGTCGAGAAGCTGCGCGTCACCGGCGCGAAGGCGAGCGACAAGAAGTACTACCGCCACTCGACCTATCCCGGTGGAATCTACGAGACCAACTTCGACAAGCTGCAGGCCCGCCATCCCGACCGCATCCTCAAGCTCGCCGTGAAGGGCATGCTTCCGAAGGGCCGCCTCGGTTACGCGATGATCAAGAAGCTCAAGATCTACGCCGGCCCGGCGCACCCCCATTCCTCGCAGCAGCCCAAGTCTCTCGAGATTTAAGGAACCTTCGACCATGATCGGCAAATACAACTATGGCACCGGCCGCCGCAAGAACGCGGTCGCGCGAGTCTTCATCAAGTCCGGCAAGGGCAAGATCGTCGTCAACGAGAAGCCGCTGGACGAGTACTTCTCGCGCGAAACCGGCCGCATGATCGTGCGCCAGCCGCTCGAGCTCACGAACCACGCCGAGACCTTCGACATCAAGGTGAGCGTCTTCGGCGGCGGCGAATCCGGCCAGGCCGGCGCGGTCCGCCACGGCATCACGCGCGCACTCATCGAATATGACGCGACCCTCAAGCCGACGCTGTCCAAGGCCGGGCTCGTGACGCGCGACGCGCGCGAGGTCGAGCGCAAGAAGGTCGGCTTCCACAAGGCGCGACGCCGGAAGCAATACTCGAAGCGCTAACGCAGGAAAGCGCAGTCCGGTTTCGCCCGAACTCGACAAAGCCGCCCTGCAAGGCGGCTTTTTCGTTCCGGGATTCGCGGCCTCTCCAGGGGTCACAAGCGGAGTATCGATAGATGGTCAAGGTTGGCATCGTCGGTGGCACGGGATACACGGGAGTCGAGCTCCTCCGGCTGCTCGTCGCCCATCCGGATGTCGAGATCGCGGCGATCACGTCGCGAGGGGAGGCGGGCACGCCGGTTGCCGGCATGTTCCCGTCGCTGCGCGGTCGCGTCGACCTTGCGTTCAGCGACCCGGCAGCCGCCGACCTGAAGTCCTGCGATTGCGTCTTCTTCGCCACCCCCAACGGCATCGCGATGGGGCAGGTTCGCCCGCTGCTCGAGGCCGGCGTCAAGGTGATCGACTTCTCGGCCGACTTTCGCCTGAAGGACGTCGCCACCTGGGAGCGCTGGTACAAGATGAACCATGCCGCTCCCGACCTCGTTGCCGAAGCGGTCTACGGGTTGCCTGAGATCAACCGCGACAAGATTCGCAAGGCGCGACTGGTGGCGAACCCGGGCTGCTACGCGACCGCCGTGCAGCTCGCCCTGTTGCCGCTGGTCGAGACCGACTGCGTGGACCGCGGCCACCTCGTGGCGGACTCCAAGTCCGGCGTCAGCGGCGCGGGACGCAAGGCGGAAGTGGACATTCTCTTCTCCGAGGCGTCCGACAATTTCAAGGCGTATGCGGTCGCCGGCCATCGGCATCACCCGGAGATCGTGCAAAGCCTGCAGGAGGCGAGCGGCAAGGACATCGGCCTTACCTTCGTGCCGCACCTCGTGCCGATGATCCGCGGCATTCTCGCCACCGTTTACGCGCGCATCACGCGGGAGACGGACTTCCAGCAGCTGTTCGAGCGCCGCTATTCCGGCGAGGCGTTCGTCGACGTTCTTCCCCCCGGCTCGCAGCCGGAAACCCGCTGGGTGCGCGGGACGAACATGTGCCGCATTGCCGTGCACCGTCCGCTGGGCGGCGATACGCTCGTCGTCCTTGCCGTCGAGGACAACCTCGTCAAGGGTGCGGCCGGACAGGCGGTCCAGAACATGAATATCGCCTTCGGATTCCCCGAGACGCGCGGCCTCGACCAGGTGGCCCTGCTGCCGTGAGGAGCTTCACGCGCCGGCTGCGGAGCAACTTCGGCATTCGCTCCTCGCGGATGACGATCCGCTCGCAGCTGGCCTGGTACTGGCGGTGGCTCCTCAACCTGCTGATGATGGCCGCTGTCGCGGGGATCGTGTGGTGGATGGTCGAGAACAGCTACCGCATCACCGGCTTCAATCGCGAGGAGACGCGCGCGCAGATCGCCTCGCTCGGCGAGGAGAACCTGCGGCTCAAGGGCGAGCTCGAGGCCTATCGAACGATCGTTGCGGAGCGCGACCGGCAGCAGGCCATCGACAAGGCGACGCAGTCGGAACTGGCCCGCAACGTCACGCAGCTGCAGGACGAGAACGCGGCCCTCAAGGAGGACCTCGGCTTCCTGCGCAATATCATGTCTTCCGGCACCACGCCCGAGGGCCTGGGGGTCGCGAACCTCAAGGTGGAGCCGGACGGGCAGCCGAACGAGTTCCGCTATCGGATGCTGCTCACGCAGGGCGGCCAGCGCAAGCAGGATTTCAAGGGCCGCATCCAGTTCCTGGCCCGTGTTGCCCACCAGGGCGCGGTCAACACGATCACGTTCCCCGAGGCTTCGGCCGGCGACGGCGCGGGGCTGGTGGAGTTCCGCTTCTACCAGAAGGTCGAGGGCCGGTTCCGGATACCCGAGGGCTCGATACTCAAGGGCTACGAGGTCCGGGTTCTTGCGCTTCCCGGGGGACAGGTTAAACTCTCCCGGAGCGTCAACGTTCAATAGGGGATTGCCATGTTCGGCAAGTCGAACAAACCCAGCCCGATCGACAGCCTGATCGGCGCCGGAACCACGATCGAGGGGAACATCACCTTCGTCGGTGGGCTGCGCATCGACGGGGCGGTCAAGGGCGACGTGAAGGCCACCGGCAACAAGCCGGGCACGCTGGTGCTTTCCGAACTCTCCAAGGTCGAGGGCGAGATCGACGTTGCCCACGTCGTCATCAATGGCACGGTGGCCGGCCCGGTCCGGGCCACGGAGTACGTCGAACTTCTGCCGAAGGCCCGGGTCACAGGCGATGTGGCCTACAAGTCGATCGAGGTGCACGTTGGCGCGATCGTGATGGGCCGTCTGGTCTACGAGAACCCGCAGAAGAGCGACAAGGTCGTCGAGTTCAAGCCCGCGAGCAGCGCTGCCGACTGATCAGGGCCTCAACACACAGGAGAATGCAATGAACGACATGTCCACAACGATGCCCGATCCGCTGGTCTTCACGGACAACGCGGCGAACAAGGTGAAGGCCCTCATCGAGGAAGAGGGCAATGCGGAGCTGAAACTGCGCGTGTTCGTCACGGGCGGCGGCTGTTCCGGCCTGCAGTACGGGTTCACGTTCGACGAGGTCGCCAACGAGGACGACACCGTCATGCAGAAGAACGGGGTGAGCCTGCTCATCGATCCGATGAGCTACCAGTACCTCGTCGGCGCGGAGATCGACTATTCGGAAGGGCTGGAGGGGGCGCAGTTCGTGATCAAGAATCCCAACGCTTCCTCGACCTGCGGTTGCGGATCGTCTTTCAGCGCCTGAGTACCGGTCGCGGTTCATGCGAAGGGGGAGCTGTGGCTCCCCCTTCCGTTTTTCAGGCCGGGTAAATCGCCCCGAGTATGCAGGGGTGCGCAGCCCCCGTTACCCTGGAAAGGTCGAGCGCCTCGCGGCGGATGCACTTCATCGCGAGCCAGGCGAAGGCCATGGCCTCGACCTGCCCGGTCGGGACGCCGAGGTCATCCGTCAGGCGAACGGGGCGGCGTGCCGCAAGCTCCGCGATACGTCCGACGAGCCGCGGGTTGCGCGCTCCCCCACCGCAAAGGAAGAGTTCCTCGGGCCGGCCGCAGTGGAGGTCGATGGCCTGCATGATGGTGGCGGCGGTGAACTCGAGCAACGTCGCCTGCACGTCGGCGGGCGTTGTGCCTCCATCGAGCCGACCGTTAAGCCAGGTCTCGCTGAAGAGCTCCCTGCCCGTACTCTTCGGCGGGCGCTGCGTGAGGTAGGGCTCGTCCATCAGGCGGCGCAAGAGGTTCGTATCGATCCTGCCTGCCGCGGCCCATCGTCCATCCTCGTCGAAGGGCTTGGCGAGATGGCGATGCGCCCAGGCATCCATGAGCAGGTTGCCAGGCCCGCAGTCGAACCCCGTCGCGGGAAGCGATGGCGGAAGCGATGTCGCGTTGCTGATGCCGCCGATGTTCACGATCACGCGATGACAGGTCGCGTCCCGGAACACGGCGTCGTGAAAGGCCGGCACCAGCGGCGCACCCTGCCCGCCGGCGGCGATGTCGCGACTGCGGAAGTCCGCCACCACGTCGATGCCCGTGCGCTCGGCCAGGCGCGCCGCATCGTTCAACTGGATGGTGTAGCCGCGTTCCGGGCGGTGTCGCACCGTCTGCCCGTGGCAGCCGATGGCCGCAACTTCTGCCGCGGACACGCCCGTGTTGCGAACCAGGCGCAGAACCGCATCGGCATAGATTTCCGCCAGTTCGGTCGCACATGCGCCAGCCTCGTCGAGGTCATCGCTGCCAGGCGAGCTCAGCGCCAGCAGCCGTTGCCGCAGCTCGGCGGGAAAGGGTACCGACGTGAAGCCGATGCTCCTGGGTTGTCCCGGCGCGAGATCCGCCAGGACGGCGTCGGCACCGTCGAGGCTCGTGCCCGACATGATGCCGATGAAGAGACTGCGCACGCTACTCGAAGCGGAGCGACGAATTTCCGCGAACCATCGCGATTCGCGCGCCGGCCTCGGTTGCCTCGCTGTCGAAGCGGGCCTTGAGGCGGGCGGGCACCGGCGTTGCCTTGGGAAGCGCGACCTTCATCGGGTCCTGGTGCACGCCGGCGATCTTGAATTCGTAGTGGAGGTGCGGCCCGGTCGCCCATCCGGTGGCGCCGACGAATGCGACCGGATCGCCCTGTCGTACCCGCGCGCCCGTGCGCACACCGGCAGCGAAGCCGGAGAGGTGGCCATAGAGGGTGGTGATGCCGCCGCCGTGACGCAGTTCGACGGTGTTGCCGTACCCGTTGCGCCATCCGGCGAAGATCACGTGGCCGTCCGCGGCGGCGAGAACGCGCGTTCCCTTCGGGGCCGCGAAATCGACGCCGGTATGGGCACGCCAGTTCCTGAAGATCGGATGCACGCGCCCGCCGAACCCGGAACTCACGCGCGAGAACTCGACGGGTGAGCGCAGGAACGCCTTGGCGCGGCTGGTGCCGTCGAGCTCGAAGTACGCGTCGTTGCCGTCCTCGTCGGGAAAGAGGACGGCCGTATAGGTGCGTCCCTGGTTCACGAACTCGGCCGCCAGGATGCGGCCGGGGGCAACGAGCTCGGAGCCCTCGTAGGACATCTCGTAGATCACGGAAAAGCTGTCGCCCTTCCGCAGATCGAGGTGAAAGTCGATGTCGGTCGCGAAGACCCGGGCGATCTGCATGGCGATCGCATCGGGAATGCCCGCTGCGTCGGTGGCCGCGAACAGGGAGGAGCGGATGGTGGCCGACTTGTAGTAGACGCGCGCCGAGGCCGCCGCGGAACGCACGCGTGCCGAGTAGACATCTCCACTGCGCGTGACTTCGAGTACCGAGCCGGGGCCGACGTAGTAGCGAAGCGATACCAGCCCGCCGCTCTCGTCCGTCTCCGCCTGCAGGGTGCGCCCCGGAATCAGCTGGCGGAAGATCTGGCGGCCGACCGGATCGGCACGCAGAAAGGCAAGCGCGCGTTCGTCGGCGATGGCCAGGCGCTCGAAGAGACCGGCGACAGTGTCGCCACGCAGCACGCGCTCCTGGTTCACGAAGGAGCGCAGGGCGGGGGCCTCTTGCGGCGCGAACTCGGGTAAGGGAACGTCGACGACGACGGTCCTCTGTTCCAGAGAGTCCACGACCGTGCCAGGAGCGATGCCGAATGCGGTCACGACGCCCAGTGCCGGCAGCACGAGCAACAGGAAACCGAACGCCAACTGCCGCAGTGGCAGGAGCGGCGTGGGGCGCTGCGCTAGAATGTCGGCCTTCTCGAAGGACATCGGCGAGGGGGCGGGCTCAAAGCGTCGAGAATAGCAGATAAGTCCGCGGAATTGGCAAAAAAGGGAATCAAATCAATGAGTCAACAGGCGGACCTGGAGATCTTTCGACGTGGGACCCACGAGCTGATCGTCGAGGAGGACCTCGTTCGCAAGCTCGCAAAGGGAGTGCCGCTGCGAATCAAGGCCGGATTCGACCCGACGGCGCCCGACCTGCACCTCGGTCACACGGTGGTGCTGAACAAGATGCGCCAGCTGCAGGATCTCGGCCACCACGTGATGTTCCTCATCGGGGATTTCACGGGAATGATCGGCGACCCGAGCGGGCGCAATGCCACCCGGCCGCCACTGACACCGGAGCAGATCGCCCAGAACGCGGAAACCTACAAGGCGCAGGTCTTCAAGGTTCTCGACGCCGACAGGACCGAGATCCTCTTCAACTCGACGTGGTGCAGTCAGCTCGGCGCCTCCGGAATGATCCGGCTGGCGGCGACCTCGACGGTGGCGCGCATGCTGGAGCGCGACGACTTCTCGAAGCGCTATGCCGAGCAGCGCCCCATCTCGATCCACGAATTCCTCTATCCGCTGATGCAGGGCTACGACTCCGTAGCCATGAAGGCGGATATCGAGCTGGGCGGCACCGACCAGAAGTTCAACCTGCTGGTGGGCAGGGAGTTGCAGAAGCACTATGGCCAGGAGCCGCAGGTGATCCTCACCATGCCGCTCCTGGAGGGGCTCGACGGCGTGAACAAGATGTCGAAGTCCCTCGGGAACTACGTCGGCATCTACGACTCCCCGGAGGAGATGTTCGGCAAGCTGATGAGCGTCTCCGACGAGCTGATGTGGCGCTACGTCGAGCTGCTTTCGTTCGAGTCGCTGGAGACGATCGCGCGCTGGAAGGCTTCCGTCGCCGAGGGGGCCAATCCGCGCGACATCAAGGTCGGGTTCGCCCAGGAGATCATCGCGCGCTTCCATGACCAGGCGGCTGCCCGGCGCGCCCTGGAGGAGTTCGAGGCCCGGTTCCGCCACGGGGAGATCCCCACGGACCTCCCGGAGCAGGTGATCGAGGTGCCGGCGGACGGCGGCGTCATCGGCCATGTGCTCAAGTCCTCGGGGGTGTGCCCGAGCACCTCGGAGGCGCTGCGGATGATCGAGCAGGGGGGCGTCAAGGTGAACGGCGAGAAGGTGGCCGACAAGGGGCTGCGGCTCGCGGCGGGAGCCACCTACGTCCTGCAGGTCGGAAAGCGCAAGTTCGCCAGGGTGAGCCTGCGCGCCCCTGTCTGGAGCCTGCCGTTCCGCGAGTGCTTGACCGATCCGCGAAACGCGCTATAATCGCTGTCTTTTCGCCGCAACCGCAAGCGCGTTTGCAGCGATCGCTCTTTAACAAGTTACAGCCGATAGATGGTGGGTGCTGTAGGTGCGCACCGGGACCTCTTTGCCGCAAGGCGTTGGGGGGACTGGAAATGAAGCATCTTGCAGTACTCACTTTGGAATCCATGTGATTTCTTTGTGAGTTTTGATGGATTGAACTGAAGAGTTTGATCCTGGCTCAGATTGAACGCTGGCGGAATGCTTTACACATGCAAGTCGAGCGGCAGCGCGGGGCAACCTGGCGGCGAGCGGCGAACGGGTGAGTAATGCATCGGAACATGTCCATGTCGTGGGGGATAGCCCGGCGAAAGCCGGATTAATACCGCATACGCCCGAGAGGGGAAAGCAGGGGACCGCAAGGCCTTGCGCGATTGGGTTGGCCGATGTCCGATTAGCTTGTTGGTGAGGTAAAGGCTTACCAAGGCGATGATCGGTAGCTGGTCTGAGAGGATGATCAGCCACACTGGGACTGAGACACGGCCCAGACTCCTACGGGAGGCAGCAGTGGGGAATTTTGGACAATGGGGGCAACCCTGATCCAGCCATTCCGCGTGAGTGAAGAAGGCCTTCGGGTTGTAAAGCTCTTTTGTCCGGAGCGAAACGGTACGGGTGAATATCCCGTGCTACTGACGGTACCGGAAGAATAAGCACCGGCTAACTACGTGCCAGCAGCCGCGGTAATACGTAGGGTGCGAGCGTTAATCGGAATTACTGGGCGTAAAGCGTGCGCAGGCGGTTTTGTAAGCCAGATGTGAAATCCCCGGGCTTAACCTGGGAATGGCATTTGGGACTGCAAGGCTTGAGTATGGCAGAGGGGACTAGAATTCCTGGTGTAGCAGTGAAATGCGTAGATATCAGGAGGAATACCGATGGCGAAGGCAGGTCCCTGGGTTAATACTGACGCTCATGCACGAAAGCGTGGGGAGCAAACAGGATTAGATACCCTGGTAGTCCACGCCCTAAACTATGTCAACTGGTTGTTGGGGGTTTGACACTCTCAGTAACGAAGCTAACGCGTGAAGTTGACCGCCTGGGGAGTACGGCCGCAAGGTTAAAACTCAAAGGAATTGACGGGGACCCGCACAAGCGGTGGATTATGTGGATTAATTCGATGCAACGCGAAAAACCTTACCTACCCTTGACATGTCCTGAAGCCTGGAGAGATCCGGGTGTGCCCGAAAGGGAACGGGAACACAGGTGCTGCATGGCTGTCGTCAGCTCGTGTCGTGAGATGTTGGGTTAAGTCCCGCAACGAGCGCAACCCTTGTCATTAGTTGCTACATTTAGTTGGGCACTCTAATGAGACTGCCGGTGACAAACCGGAGGAAGGTGGGGATGACGTCAAGTCCTCATGGCCCTTATGGGTAGGGCTTCACACGTAATACAATGGCGCGTACAGAGGGTTGCCAAGCCGCGAGGTGGAGCCAATCCCAGAAAGCGCGTCGTAGTCCGGATTGCAGTCTGCAACTCGACTGCATGAAGTCGGAATCGCTAGTAATCGCGGATCAGCATGTCGCGGTGAATACGTTCCCGGGTCTTGTACACACCGCCCGTCACACCATGGGAGCGGGTTTCACCAGAAGCCGGTCGCCTAACCGCAAGGGGGGCGCCGACCACGGTGAGATTCGTGACTGGGGTGAAGTCGTAACAAGGTAGCCGTATCGGAAGGTGCGGCTGGATCACCTCCTTTCTAGAGAAGCACATCCTGCAGTACCCACCATCTATCGGTTGTATCGTAGCTGGACAGCTGCTCGCCCGGCAGGGTCTGTAGCTCAGTTGGTCAGAGCACACGCTTGATAAGCGTGGGGTCGATGGTTCAAATCCATCCAGACCCACCATCACCAGGAGCTGCGAGGGGGCGTGGTGCGGCGCAGATCACGGGGCCATAGCTCAGCTGGGAGAGCGCCTGCTTTGCAAGCAGGAGGTCACCGGTTCGATCCCGGTTGGCTCCACCAGGCTGCTGGCGCGCGGCGGTGCAAGAAAGCAGAGAGGGTAGAAGAGAGCGAAGGCGAGCGTGGCCTTCGTTCTCTTCTGGCTTCTTCTGGAAGTGCAGAGATCGGCTGATCTTTAACAATTCGGGAATAGAATGAAGGTGGTGTTCTTGTGGTGAGGGCGTGCCTGTGGTTTGGGCGCTGCCGTGTCGCGAGGACACACTGGGTGAATGTATTGCATCGTGTGCTGTCCGTATTAAAAAGGGCGCGGAGCACGCACAAGCGCTTAATGAGAAGCCTTGTAGCTTCTGAATCTCTTCCGGTGGTCGCAAGGCCAGAAGGAGGGGGCAGAGTTATAGGGTCAAGCGAATAAGTGCATGTGGTGGATGCCTTGGCGATAACAGGCGATGAAGGACGCGACAGCCTGCGATAAGCTGCGGGGAGCCGGCAAATGGGCGCTGATCCGCAGATTTCCGAATGGGGAAACCCGGCCCGCAAGGGTCATCCGCACCTGAATACATAGGGTGCGAGAGGCGAACCTGGAGAACTGAAACATCTCAGTAACCAGAGGAACAGACATCAACCGAGATTCCCAAAGTAGTGGCGAGCGAAATGGGACCAGCCGTCGAGATTTAGCACGCGCGTTAGCGAAACGGTCTGGAAAGGCCGGCCGCAGAGGGTGATAGCCCCGTACGCGAAAACGCGTGTGTGGAACTGAGCTCGAGACAAGTAGGGCGGGACACGTGAAATCCTGTCTGAAGATGGGGGGACCATCCTCCAAGGCTAAATACTCGTTATCGACCGATAGTGAACCAGTACCGTGAGGGAAAGGCGAAAAGAACCCCGGGAGGGGAGTGAAATAGAACCTGAAACCGCATGCATACAAACAGTCGGAGCCTCGCAAGGGGTGACGGCGTACCTTTTGTATAATGGGTCAGCGACTTACGTTCAGTTGCGAGCTTAAGGCTTGGTGCCGGAGGCGCAGCGAAAGCGAGTCTGAACAGGGCGTTCAGTAGCTGGGCGTAGACCCGAAACCGGTTGATCTATCCATGGCCAGGTTGAAGGTGGGGTAACACCCACTGGAGGACCGAACCCACGCCCGTTGAAAAGGTCGGGGATGAGCTGTGGATAGGGGTGAAAGGCTAAACAAAACCGGAGATAGCTGGTTCTCCTCGAAAACTATTGAGGTAGTGCCTCGCGTATTACCTTCGGGGGTAGAGCACTGTTATGGCTAGGGGGCCGCTATAGGCTTACCAAACCATGGCAAACTCCGAATACCGAAGAGTAGAAGCGCGGGAGACAGTCCCCGGGTGCTAACGTCCGGGGACAAGAGGGAAACAACCCAGACCGCCAGCTAAGGTCCCCAATATTGGCTAAGTGGAAAACGAGGTGGGAAGGCACAGACAGTCAGGAGGTTGGCTTAGAAGCAGCCATCCTTTAAAGAAAGCGTAATAGCTCACTGATCGAGTCGTCCTGCGCGGAAGATGTAACGGGGCTCAAGCCAATAACCGAAGCTGCGGATCGCTGCAATCCACCTGATTGCGTTGATGAGCCACCCATCTCGCTCTATTGGGGGCGGTTTGACGCCTCGATGTCTGCGTGGCAGACGCTCAAAGCGTCAGACCGTTGGGCTTCGGAGTGCGAGCGCAATCAGGGGATTGCAGCGGTGGTAGAGGAGCGTTCCGTACGCCTGCGAAGGTGTGCCGAGAGGCATGCTGGAGGTATCGGAAGTGCGAATGCTGACATGAGTAGCGATAAAGGGAGTGAAAGGCTCCCTCGCCGAAAGCCCAAGGTTTCCTGCGCAACGTTCATCGGCGCAGGGTGAGTCGGCCCCTAAGGTGAGGCAGAGATGCGTAGCTGATGGGAATCCGGTCAATATTCCGGAACCGCCGGCGGGTGCGATGTGGGGACGGAGAAGGTTATGCAGACCAGGTGTTGGACGTCCTGGTGAAGCGTGTAGGTGGGTCCCTTAGGGAAATCCGGGGGGTCAACACTGAGGCGCGGGACCAGGGGAGTTTTACTCCCCGAAGCTGCAGATACCCTGCTTCCAGGAAAAGCCACTAAGCTTCAGCCCGTCGGGACCGTACCGCAAACCGACACAGGTGGGCAGGATGAAAATTCTCAGGCGCTTGAGAGAACTCAGGAGAAGGAACTCGGCAAATTGACACCGTAACTTCGGGAGAAGGTGTGCCTTTGGTAGGTTTAGCGGTTTACCCGTGAAGCCGAAGAAGGCCGCAGAGAATCGGTGGCTGCGACTGTTTATCAAAAACACAGCACTCTGCTAAGACGTTGGAAGTCGACGTATAGGGTGTGACGCCTGCCCGGTGCCGGAAGGTTAAGTGATGGGGTGCAAGCTCTTGATCGAAGCCCCGGTAAACGGCGGCCGTAACTATAACGGTCCTAAGGTAGCGAAATTCCTTGTCGGGTAAGTTCCGACCCGCACGAATGGCGTAACGATGGCCACACTGTCTCCTCCTGAGACTCAGCGAAGTTGAAATGTTTGTGAAGATGCAATCTACCCGCGGCTAGACGGAAAGACCCCATGAACCTTTACTGTAGCTTTGCATTGGACTGTGACGCTGTCTGTGTAGGATAGCTGGGAGCCTTTGAAGCCGGGATGCTAGTTCCGGTGGAGGCGACGTTGAAATACCAGCCTGATGACGTTGCGGTTCTAACCTGGGCCCCTTGACGGGGTCGGGGACCGTGCATGGTAGGCAGTTTGACTGGGGCGGTCTCCTCCCAAAGAGTAACGGAGGAGTGCGAAGGTCACCTAGGTACGGTCGGAAATCGTACTCATAGTGCAATGGCATAAGGTGGCTTGACTGCGAGACTGACAAGTCGAGCAGGTGCGAAAGCAGGTCATAGTGATCCGGTGGTTCTGTATGGAAGGGCCATCGCTCAACGGATAAAAGGTACTCTGGGGATAACAGGCTGATTCCTCCCAAGAGTTCATATCGACGGGGGAGTTTGGCACCTCGATGTCGGCTCATCACATCCTGGGGCTGTAGCCGGTCCCAAGGGTATGGCTGTTCGCCATTTAAAGTGGTACGTGAGCTGGGTTCAAAACGTCGTGAGACAGTTTGGTCCCTATCTGCCGTGGGCGTTGGAGATTTGACGGGGGCTGCTCCTAGTACGAGAGGACCGGAGTGGACGCATCCCTGGTGTACCGGTTGTCACGCCAGTGGCATTGCCGGGTAGCTAAATGCGGAAGAGATAACCGCTGAAAGCATCTAAGCGGGAAACTTGCCTGAAGATGAGATCTCCCGGGGGTTCAACCCCCCTGAAGGGTCGTCCGAGACCAGGACGTTGATAGGCCGGGTGTGCAAGGGCGGTAACGCCTTGAGCTAACCGGTACTAATTGCCCGTGCGGCTTGACTCTATAACTCTGCATTAACGCCTGTGCGCGCCCCAAAGGCGCCGAGGCAGTACCACCCAACCTTCAGCCATTCCCGACAAGCGCGTGGATGCCCCGCAAGACGCAGTCGCATCCACGACACCGAATTCCTGGCGACCATAGCGCGTTGGCCCCACCCCTTCCCATCCCGAACAGGGCCGTGAAACGACGCCGCGCCGATGATATTGCGGATTGCCCGTGAGAAAGTAGGTCATCGCCAGGGCCTTACAGACTGGAAAACGAGGTGGGAAGGCTCAGACAGTCAGGAGGTTGGCTTAGAAGCAGCCATCCTTTAAAGAAAGCGTAATAGCTCACTGATCGAGTCGTCCTGCGCGGAAGATGTAACGGGGCTCAAGCCAATAACCGAAGCTGCGGATCGCAGCATTCCTTTAAGTTCGTTCTTCATCGAGTTTACGAACCTGCTCGCTTGCGAGCGAGTCGTAAAACGCCATTGACATAGCAGTCAGTGTGCAAGGTGGGGTGCGGAGCGGCTTAAAGGAGCGTGCGGGTGGTAGAGGAGCGTTCCGTACGCCTGCGAAGGTGTGTCGAGAGGCATGCTGGAGGTATGGGAAGTGCGAATGCTGACATGAGTAGCGATAAAGGGAGTGAAAAGCTCCCTCGCCGAAAGCCCAAGGTTTCCTGCGCAACGTTCATCGGCGCAGGGTGAGTCGGCCCCTAAGGTGAGGCAGAGATGCGTAGCTGATGGGAATCCGGTCAATATTCCGGAACCGCCGGCGGGTGCGATGTGGGGACGGAGAAGGTTATGCAGA
This sequence comes from uncultured beta proteobacterium, assembly GCA_963786635.1. Taxonomy (GTDB): domain Bacteria; phylum Pseudomonadota; class Gammaproteobacteria; order Burkholderiales; family Usitatibacteraceae; genus FEB-7. The sequence continues at coordinate 77,472 of CAWAZV010000004.1, forward strand.
CCAGGTGTTGGACGTCCTGGTGAAGCGTGTAGGTGGATCCCTTAGGGAAATCCGGGGGGTCAACACTGAGGCGCGGGACCAGGGGAGTTTTACTCCCCGAAGCTGCAGATACCCTGCTTCCAGGAAAAGCCACTAAGCTTCAGCCCGTCGGGACCGTACCGCAAACCGACACAGGTGGGCAGGATGAAAATTCTCAGGCGCTTGAGAGAACTCAGGAGAAGGAACTCGGCAAATTGACACCGTAACTTCGGGAGAAGGTGTGCCTTTGGTAGGTGTAGCGGCTTGCCCGCGAAGCCGAAGAAGGCCGCAGAGAATCGGTGGCTGCGACTGTTTATCAAAAACACAGCACTCTGCTAAGACGTTGGAAGTCGACGTATAGGGTGTGACGCCTGCCCGGTGCCGGAAGGTTAAGTGATGGGGTGCAAGCTCTTGATCGAAGCCCCGGTAAACGGCGGCCGTAACTATAACGGTCCTAAGGTAGCGAAATTCCTTGTCGGGTAAGTTCCGACCCGCACGAATGGCGTAACGATGGCCACACTGTCTCCTCCTGAGACTCAGCGAAGTTGAAATGTTTGTGAAGATGCAATCTACCCGCGGCTAGACGGAAAGACCCCATGAACCTTTACTGTAGCTTTGCATTGGACTGTGACGCTGTCTGTGTAGGATAGCTGGGAGCCTTTGAAGCCGGGATGCTAGTTCCGGTGGAGGCGACGTTGAAATACCAGCCTGATGACGTTGCGGTTCTAACCTGGGCCCCTTGACGGGGTCGGGGACCGTGCATGGTAGGCAGTTTGACTGGGGCGGTCTCCTCCCAAAGAGTAACGGAGGAGTGCGAAGGTCACCTAGGTACGGTCGGAAATCGTACTCATAGTGCAATGGCATAAGGTGGCTTGACTGCGAGACTGACAAGTCGAGCAGGTGCGAAAGCAGGTCATAGTGATCCGGTGGTTCTGTATGGAAGGGCCATCGCTCAACGGATAAAAGGTACTCTGGGGATAACAGGCTGATTCCTCCCAAGAGTTCATATCGACGGGGGAGTTTGGCACCTCGATGTCGGCTCATCACATCCTGGGGCTGTAGCCGGTCCCAAGGGTATGGCTGTTCGCCATTTAAAGTGGTACGTGAGCTGGGTTCAAAACGTCGTGAGACAGTTTGGTCCCTATCTGCCGTGGGCGTTGGAGATTTGACGGGGGCTGCTCCTAGTACGAGAGGACCGGAGTGGACGCATCCCTGGTGTACCGGTTGTCACGCCAGTGGCATTGCCGGGTAGCTAAATGCGGAAGAGATAACCGCTGAAAGCATCTAAGCGGGAAACTTGCCTGAAGATGAGATCTCCCGGGGGTTTAACCCCCCTGAAGGGTCGTCCGAGACCAGGACGTTGATAGGCTGGGTGTGCAAGGGCGGTAACGCCTTGAGCTAACCAGTACTAATTGCCCGTGCGGCTTGACTCTATAACTCTGCATTAGAGCCTGTGCGCGCCACCAAAGGCGCCGAGGCAGTACCGACCCAACCTTCATGCCCTTCCCGAACAAGCGCGTGCGCTGCCCCACAAAACGCAGCGAGCACGACACCGAATTCCTGGCGACCATAGCGCGTTGGCCCCACCCCTTCCCATCCCGAACAGGACCGTGAAACGACGCCGCGCCGATGATATTGCGGATTGCCCGTGAGAAAGTAGGTCATCGCCAGGGCCTTACAGACAGAAGGGCCACCCCATCCGGGTGGCCCTTTTGCTTTTTGCGCGCCCGCCTTGCGCGAGCGGGCTCCCGGGCGATAACCTCGTGCGACAGCCCGGAGAGGAGATCGCCGTGAAAGCCCGCGCAGCCGTCCTGCACACCGTGGGGGCTCCCCAGCCCTACGCCGAGAGCAAGCCCCTGCGCATCGAGGAGATCGACGTCGATGCCGCCCGGGCCCGGAGAGGTGCTGGTGCGCGTGCGCGCCGCCGGTCTCTGCCACTCGGATCTTTCCGTCATCAACGGCGACCGCCCGCGGCCCGTTCCCATGGCGCTGGGCCACGAGGCGGCCGGCGAGGTCGTCGAGTGCGGCCCGCTCGTCGCCGACCTCGCGCCGGGCGACCACGTCGTCATGGTCTTCGTCCCCAGCTGCGGCCATTGCGTGCCCTGCATGGAAGGGCGCCCGGCGCTCTGCGAGCCCGGCGCTGCCGCGAACACGGCGGGCACGCTGCTCGGCGGAGGCCGCCGGCTCTCGATGGCCGGGAAGAACGTCAACCACCACATGGGCGTCTCGGCGTTCGCCGATTACGCGGTCGTGTCCCGCCGGTCGCTCGTCAAGGTCGACCCCACGCTCGCCTTCGACGAGGCCGCGCTCTTCGGGTGCGCCGTGCTGACGGGGGTCGGCGCCGTGGTGAACACCGCGAAGATGACGCCGGGCACCACGGCTGCCGTCGTGGGCCTCGGCGGCGTGGGCATGAACAGCATCCTCGCCGCGTCGCTTTCCGGCGCGCGCATCGTCGTCGCGGTGGACCTGTTCGACGACAAGCTGGAGCTCGCACGGTCGCTCGGCGCGACCCATGCCGTCAACGCCCGAGCGCCCGATGCCGTCGAGCAGGTGCGCGAGGCGAGCGGCGGAGGCGTCGACTTCGCCTTCGAGATGGCCGGCTCCGTCCAGGCCATGGAGCTCGCCTATCGCGTCACGCGGCGCGGCGGCACGACCGTGACCGCGGGCCTTCCCCACCCGGACCATCGCTGGCCCCTGCAGCACGTGAACCTCACCGCGGAGGAGCGCACCGTCAAGGGAAGCTACGTCGGCTCGTGCGTGCCGGTGCGCGACATTCCCCGCTACATCGCCCTCTACAAGGCGGGCCGGCTTCCCGTGGACCGGCTGATGAGCGATCACCTGAAGCTCGAGGACATCAACACGGGATTCGACCGCCTCGCGAGCGGACGCGTGGTGCGCCAGGTGGTCATGCTGTAGCGCCGTCCAGACGAATCGATCGCCATCCATGGCGACATCCAGCGCACCCCTCCCCGAAAAGCCGACGCCGGCGCACGCCCTCGCCGCGCTCGCGCGCCGCCTGTGGAGCGAGCCCCGCTCGCGCAGCTTCGTGCTGTACCTGCCTGGTCGTGCTCCTGCTCGCGGTCGCGAGCCGCGTACCCGGCGGCGACGAGGCGCCGCTCGCCCGGCTCGAGCGCTCGGCCTTCGACACCCAGATGCAGGTCCTGCGCGACCACTGGCCGCGCCCGATCGGCAACGACGTGGTGCTGATCGGGATCGACGAGGGCAGCGAGGAGGCGTTCACCGAGCCCGTGGCGCTGTGGCACCGCCATTTCGCGAACCTCTTCGCTGCGCTCGGCGACGCGCGGCCGCGCGCCATCGGGGTGGACGTCGTCCCCCCCGAGCGCTCCTACGACGATATCGTCCCCGGCTACGACCTGGCGCTCTTTCGCGCGATCCGCGACCTGCGCCAGAAGACCATCGCCGTGTTCGCCCTCACCGTCGACCGCGAGGGGCGGGCGGCGCGCATGCACCCGACCTTCGCCCGCGTCATCGGCGACGAGGGACTCGGCATCGACCAGCAGCTGCGGGATCCCGACTCCGTGTCGCGACGCTTCAGCGAGGCCGACCTCGGCAAGTCGCAGGCGGCGCGCACGCTGGTCGGGCAGATCCTCCGCGGCGTGGGCCTCTCCGTCGATGCCGGCTATATCGACTACAGCGTCGGTTCCCGCGTGGAGTACATCCCGATGCAGGACGTGATCGCGTGGAAGGCCCGGGGCGACACGGCGCGCCTGGAGAAGGCCTTCGGCGGACGGATCGTGCTGGTGGGCTACGTCCTGAAGCGCGCCGACCGGTGGGAGCTGCCCGTCCAGCTCATCGACATCGACAAGTCCGACGGCCGCGCGCGACTGAGCCAGCCGGGCGTCATCACGCACCTGCAGGTGCTCCGCAGCCACCTGGCGAGCGGCCTGCTCAAGCCGATGACGGAGGAGATGCGATGGGCCCTGTGCCTCCTGGCCGCGGGGCTCGTGTTCTTCCATTTCCGTCTGGCCACGGCGCTCGCCATCGCGCTCGTACTCACGGCGCTGGTCGGTCGCCGCGGGCCTTTACGCCATCCGCGAGCACCAGTTGCTCGTGCCCGTCGCGTCGGTCGTGTTCACGCTCTGGGCCGGCGTCGTCACGCGAGGCATCGTCGACGGCATCGAGAACACGGTCGAGCGCGGCCGTCTCCGGCGGACCTTCGCCGGGCAGGTGAGCCCCGCCGTGATGAACGAGATGCTGGCCGGCAGCCTCTCCCCGGGCGTGAGCGGCCAGCTGGCCGAGGTGTGCATCCTGTTCAGCGACATCCGGGACTTCACGACGCTGTCGGAGCGCATGCCGCCGGTCGTCGTGACGACCGTCCTGCAGCGCTATTTCGACCGGATGGTGCACGCCGTGCACCGGCACGAGGGCACCGTGGACAAGTTCATCGGCGACGGCATGATGGTCCTGTTCGGCGCGCCGCGCCAGTCGGACGATCCCTGCGGCGACGCCGTGAAATGCGCCCTGGCCATGATGTCCGGAGCTCGACCGGCTCAACGGGGAGTTCGAGGCCGAGGGCCTGCCCACGCTGACCATCGGCATCGGCATCAACTTCGGCGTCGTCACCGTGGGCAACATCGGCTCCTCCGAAAGGCACAACTACTCGGCCATCGGCGACGCCGTGAACGTCGCGGCCCGCCTGGAGGGGCTCACCAAGGAACTCGGGCGTAAGATACTGATTACCGAGGCGGTCGTGAGCCGCAGCGGCCAGGGTTTCCAATTCGATCCGCTCGGCAGCCACAGCCTCAAGGGACACAGCCCCGTCAGCATCTGGGGCATCCGCACCGCGAGGCCCGCGCCTGCGTCGACATGAGAGAGGCACCCATGAAAACCATACTTCGCGCACTCCTGGCTTCCGGCGTCGCCCTTGCCGCACTCGTCGCGCAGGCGGCCGACGGCATCGCGTTCATCACCAACCTGAAGGGCGAGGTGACGGTCGACGGCGCGCCGCGACCGATGCTCATGAGCGAGCTCGGCAAGGGCCAGAAGATCGTCGTGGGAAAGGACTCGCAGCTCGCGGTGATGTACATCCAGTCCGGCAAGGAGTACGTCCTCAAGGTGCCCGGCGACTACGCGGTCGGCGAGCGCGAGATCGCCTCGGTCAGCGGCGTCCCGCCGGCCGCGCGTGAAACCGCGTGGCGCGCGAGCAACCAGGTCCTCGTCAAGGTCGCGCAGACCTCGTCGGCCAGCATCCGCATGCGGTCGATCGCGCCGGTCAAGGCCGACGCGAAGCCCCGGCTCGAGTTTCCGACGCAGGGCGCCGTGATGCACGCTGCAGCCCACCTTCCGCTGGACGGTCGCCGGACGCGAAGGCGCCCGCCGAGGTCGCGCTCTACGTCGCCGGCAAGGAGGACAAGCCGCTCGCGAAGGCGAAGGTCTCCGGTACGAGCCACCGGTTCTCCGGCGAAGCTCCAGCCCGACACCGAGTATTCCTGGACCGTATCCGTCGCAGGGCAGGAAATCGGCGCCGCCCGGTTCCGCACGCTTGCCCGCCGCGCACGATCCAGAACGCCGAGAAGCGCCGCCCGTCGGAGAAGGCGGAGTTCTCCGACCGCCTGCATGTACGCGCTGCTCCTTCAGGAGATCGGCGCCGTCCAGGAGGCGCAGGAGGCCTGGGCGAAGCTCGCCCAGGAGCGCACCGACCTCCCGGAACTCGCCAGCCTCGCCAGGTAGTCCCGCCCGAAACGCCAAGGCTCCGTCCATGGTTCCCGTTGCCCGATCGATCCTCGCCGCATTCCTGTTCTGCCTTGCCTTCGTCGCGCGTGCGGCGGATCCCGGTGGCGTTCCTGTCGGACATCAAGGGCGACGTGGTGATGAACGGCGCGGGACGCCCGCCGTTCCTCGCGGAGCTCCTGCCGGGCACGAAGCTCGTCCTCGGGCCGGACGCGCAGCGCGGCGGTGATGTACGTCGTGAGCGGCGAGGAGTTCGCCCTCAAGGGCCCCGGCGAATTCGTCGTCACCCGGGAGGGCGTGAAGGCCACGAAGGGCGCCGCGCCCTCGAGCCGCGTCCCCGGCCTTGCGCGCGAGCGCCGCCGCGCTCGTCGAGACGTCGAGGGCGGCCACCGCGAGCCTGCGGATGCGCAGCGCGCCCGCGCCCACGGCCGATCGGCGGGCCCGCACTACCCGGTGAATGCCCGCATCGCCACGCTCCAGCCGACGCTGCGCTGGGCCGGAGGAGCCGAGACGACGTATTCGGTGGTCGTGACCTCGCGCTCGGGCAAGGAAGTCTTCCGCGGCACCACCAGGGGACCGTCGCTTCGCCTGCCGTCGCGCCTCGTCGCAGGCCAGGGCTATGCGTGGACCTATTCGGCCGGCGAGGCGGCGCTCGGCGATGCCCGTTTCGAGACCCTGCCACTCGGATGCGATCGCCACCGCGGACAAGGCGCGGGCCGGCGCGAAGTCGTTCTCCGATCGCGTCCTTCTCGCGCTGGTCCTGCAGGACCTGGGCGCGACCCAGGACTCGCGCGAAGTCTGGGCCCAGCTCGCCGCCGAGCGCCCGGATATCCCCGAGCTGGCCGGGCTGGCCCGCTGAGCGCCGCCGCGTGCGGCCGGCGGCGCCCCCGGCGCGTCGTCTTGAGCGATAATTCGCGATCCGGGCCGGCGCACCCCGTCGGGCGGCCCGCGACCACGATGAAAACGGGGATGACCTCCATCAGCTTGCGCGCGGTCGCCGCCCTCGCCGCGTTCGCGGTCCTCGCCTTCCTCGCGCCCGTCGCGGCGGCCAACGGGCGCGTGGCGCTCCTCATCGGCAACAACGCCTACCCGTCCTCGCCGCTGCGCAACGCGGTGAACGATTCGCGCGACCTCGGCGCCGCGCTGCGCGAGCTCGGCTTCAAGACGATCGTCAAGGAGAACACGTCGCGCGCGGAGATGATCGCCGCGCTGCAGGAGTTCGGGAAGGCGCTCGACGGCGCCGAGGCGGCGCTGTTCTTCTACGCCGGCCACGCGATGCAGTTCAAGGACCGCAACTACCTCATCCCGATCGACGCGGTCATGGGGTCCGAGGACGACGTCACGTTCTTCTCGGTCGAGGTGGCGCAGGTCTTCGACCGGATGGAGCGCGCGCGGACGCGATTCAACTTCGTGATCCTCGACGCCTGCCGCGACAACCCGTTTCGCGACACCTTCAAGGTCGAGCGCCACGGGCCTCGCGCAGATGAGCGGCCCGTCGGGCACGCTCATCGCCTACGCGACGGCGCCGGGCGCGACGGCGGCGGACGGATTCGGCCGGAACGGCATCTACACGGGGCACCTCCTGCAGAACATCAAGGTGCCCGACATGCCCGTGGAGGTCCTATTCCGCAAGGTGCGCGAGGGCGTCGAGCGCGACACCAGGCGCCTGCAGACTCCCTGGGAGCTTTCGTCGATCAAGGGTGACTTCGTCTTCAACGCGACGGGCCGCGCCGCGGCCGCGGGCGCCGCCCCGGCCGGCGGCGGGCCGTCCGCCGACGTCGCCGCGCAGCTCGAGCTGCAGTTCTGGAAGAGCGTCCAGGATTCCAGCCGGGCCGACGACATCCAGGCCTACCTCGACAAGTATCCCAACGGCGTCTTCGCGGGGCTCGCGCGCAACCGCGTCGACGCGTTGATCGGGCCGCAGCCGGGTGGCCACCGCGCCGCCGACTTCGCCGGCGGCGCCGGCTCGGTCCCGCGGCCGCGCCGCCGCCCGCTCCCGCCGGCGGCGGCGTCCCGCGGCAGGAGGCGTTGGCGGCGGCCGCCGCGGCCGGAAGCCGGCCGATGCGGCAGGGGCCGACGAAACGCCCGCGGTCGTTGCCGCCGCCGCGCCCCCGGACGGCGCCGGGAAATGCGGCGCCGCCGGCGACGCCGCCGCTCCGCCGAAACCCAAGGACGACCTCCCCGGCCGCGAGATCGCCCCGGGCATCCGCGAACTGACGTTCGCCGACGGCTCCGTCTACGTGGGCGCGATGCGCGGCGTCAGTTGCACGGCAAGGGGCAGTACACGTCCAAGGCCTTCAAGTACGAGGGCGAGTTCAGGGAAGGCCTCAAGCACGGCGCCGGCAGTACGAGTGGGACAACGGCGATCGCTACGAAGGCCAGTTCGCGGACGACCGGCCCAACGGCAAGGGCAAGTACCAGTTCGCCAACGGCGACACCTACGAGGGCGACGTGAAGGCGGGCGTGGTCGCCGGGCCGCGGGGTCTACGTCACGAAGTCCGGGGACCGCATCGAGGGGTCGTTCGTGGACGGCCGCGCGACAGGGCCGGGCATCTACCGGTTCGCGAGCGGCGATCGCTACGAGGGCGAGATGGTCGGCGGCAAGCTCCAGGGCAAGGGGAGGTACTTCGCGAAGAGCGGCGACCGGATCGAGGCGTCCTTCGTCGACGGCAAGGCGCAGGGCAAGGGCGCCTACTACTTCTCCAATGGCGACCGTTACGAGGGCGACCTTCGCGACGGTGCGCTGACGGGGAGCGGCTCGTATTTCCATGCCACCGGGCAGAAATACGAGGGCGAGATGGCCCAGGGCCGGCCGCAGGGCAAGGGGACGTTCTGGTTTGCCGACGGCTCGCGGTTCGAGGGGGTCTTCGACAACGGGCTGGCGAAGGCGAAGGGCGCGATGATCAGCGCCAGCGGGACGCGGGTCGAGGCCGAGATCGTCGACGGCGCCGTGAAGCTGCTGAATTGAGGCCCGTGACCCGAGGGTGCGCCGGACGGTGCGCTCGGGTATAATTGCGGGTTCCGCAACAAGGAGCTGGCCATGGCCGAACGCAAACGTACCCGCCGCAACACCCTCGAGCGCCGCTGCCTGTCGAAGGCCTTCAAGCGCCTGTTCCACGGCGCGTCGAAGTCGACCTTCAAGGTGCTGGAGCAGATCAAGAAGAACTGACCTTCCGGTCAGGTCTCAGGGGTTCTCCCGACAGGGCCGCGCGAGCGGCCCTCGTCGTTTCCGGCCGCCGCCGCGGTGCCGTCAGGCGAGCGCCCGGCTCACCACTTCGGCGACATCGGCGGACAGGCCGCCTTCGCCCCGGATGGCCTCGAGGGCGGCCCTCGCATGGGCCTGCCGGCCGGCGTCGAATCGCCTCCATTGGTCGAAGGCCCTCGCCAGCCGCGAGGCGATCTGGGGATTGAAGCGGTCGAGCTCCACGATCTTTCCGGCGATCGAGGCGGTAGCCCGATCCGTCGGCGGCATGGAATTGCGCCGGGTTGTCGAGGGCGAAGGTGTGCAGGACAGAGCGGGTCCGGTTGGGATTGCGCAGGTCGAACGCCGGGTGGGCGAGGAGCGACTCGACGCGCCCGATGGCCCCGGGAAGGTCGGACATCGCCTGCACGCGGAACCACTTGTCGACCACGAGGGCCTCGTCCTTCCACTTGTCGTAGAACATCGCGAGTGCGCGATCGCGCTCGGCGCCGGCCGAATCTCGCCAGGCAGGTCAGCGCGGCCATCGCGTCCGTCATGTTCTCGGCGCGCCGGAACTCGAGGAAGGTGAGCGCGCGCGCCGTCGAGTCGTCGATCGCCATGATGTAGGCGAGCGCCGCGTTGCGCAGCGCGCGGCGGCCGGCGACGACGGCATCCGGCGAGTAGGCCCCCGGCACGGCGAAGTGGCGGAAGGCGCCCTCGAACCGGGTGCGGAAGCGCCGGGCGACATCGAGCACGAGCCGCTTCCTCGCCGCGTGGATCGCGTCGGGATCGACGACGGCCATCTGCTCGGCCAGGATCCGCTCGCCCGGGGGAGCCTGCTCGAAGGCACACCGCGGCGAACGCCGGGTCGCGCGCGCCGTCGGTGAGCACGCGGCCGAGCGCCTCGATGAACGCCGCCGGGACGGACATCTCCCGCCCGGCGCGGATCGCCTCCACGCCCGCGAGCACGATGCGCGTGGCGAGCACCTGCCCCGCCTCCCAGCGATTGAACGGGTCCCGGTCGTGCGCCATCAGGCCGGCGCGAGTTCTCGGTGTCCCCGTAATCGTGGCGAAGCACGACCGGCGCGGAGTAGCCGCGCAGGATCGAGGGGACCGGCGGTTGCGCCACGTCGACGAACACGAGCCTTTCCTCGGGCCCCGTCACCGCGAAGACGCGCGTGATCTCCCCCGTCTTGGGG
>CAWAZV010000005.1:0-230627 GCA_963786635.1 uncultured beta proteobacterium
CCAGAACGCCCGACCCCCAAAAGGTCGGGCGTTCGCATTTGCGCCGCCGCCTTGCGCGGGCATGGCCGCGGGCGCTACCCTCGTCGCGTAGACCTGAACAGGAACCCCCGTGAAAGCGCGCGCCGCCGTCCTGCACACCGTCGGGGCCCCCTTGCCGTATGCGCAGAGCCGGCCGCTGCGCATCGAGGAAATCGATGTCGCGCCGCCCGGTCCCGGCGAGGTCCTCGTGCGCGTGCGCGCCGCGGGTCTCTGCCACTCCGACCTCTCGGTGATCAACGGCGATCGCCCGCGGCCCCTGCCGATGGCATTGGGCCACGAAGCCGCCGGCGAGGTCGTGGAGTGCGGACCGCTCGTCGTCGACCTGGAGCGCGGCGACCACGTGGTGATGGTGTTCGTGCCCAGCTGCGGCCATTGCGTGCCCTGCATGGAAGGGCGCCCCGCGCTTTGCGAGCCGGGCGCCGCGTCGAACACGGCCGGGACGCTGCTCGGAGGCGGCCGCCGCCTCTCGATGGCAGGCGCGCCCGTCAACCACCACATGGGCGTTTCCGCCTTCGCCGAGTACGCGGTCGTTTCGCGCCGCTCGCTGGTGAAGATCGATCCGACGCTCGCCTTCGACGAGGCGGCCCTGTTCGGCTGCGCCGTGCTCACCGGTGTCGGCGCGGTGGTCAACACGGCGAAGCTGATCCCCGGATCCACCGCGGCCGTCGTGGGGCTGGGCGGAGTCGGGATGAACAGCGTCCTGGCCGCCAGCCTGGCCGGCGCCAGGATCGTCGTCGCCGTGGACCTCTTCGACGACAAGCTCGCGCTGGCGAAGTCCCTCGGTGCCACGCACGCGGTGAATGCGAGCCGCGCCCGATGCGATCGAGCGCGTGCGCGAGGTGAGCGGCGGAGGCGTGGACTACGCGTTCGAGATGGCGGGTTCGGTGCAGGCCATGGAACTCGCCTACCGCGTCACGCGGCGGGGCGGGATGACGGTGACCGCCGGATTGCCCAATCCCGAACACCGCTGGCCCCTGCAGCACGTGAACCTCACCGCGGAAGAGCGCACCGTCAAGGGCAGCTATGTCGGGTCCTGCGTTCCCGTTCGCGACATCCCGCGCTACATCGCCCTCTACAAGGCAGGCCGCCTGCCGGTCGACAGGCTGATGAGCGACCACCTGCGTCTCGAAGACATCAACGCCGGGTTCGATCGCCTCGCCAGCGGACAGGTCGTGCGCCAGGTCGTGATGCTCTAGGAAACCGCGAGGAAAGACAGCGTCGTCCATGGCGGCACCTGGCCCGAAACCCGCGGAACCGGAGGCGGGAGTGAGCACCTTCGGCGCATTCGCCCGCAAGGCATGGGCCGAGCCGCGCTGGCGCAGCCTCGTGCTTTACGCGCTGGTGGTCATCCTCACCGCGGCGGCGATCCGCCTTCCCAACACGGACGAGGCTCCGCTCGCCCGGCTGGAGCGCAGCGCGTTCGACGCGCAGATGCGTTACCTGCGCGAGAACTGGCCGGTCGCGATCGACAACGACGTGGTGCTGGTCGGCATCGACGAAGGCAGCGAGGAGGTCTTCACCGAGCCCGTCGCACTCTGGCACAAGCACTTTGCCCGTCTGCTCCTCGCTCTGGCCGAAGGCGGGCCGCGGGCCATCGGCGTCGACATCGTCCCGCCGGAACGCTCGTACGACGATATCGTGCCCGGCTACGACCTCGCCCTGTTCCGCGCGATCCGCGAGGCGCGGCAGAAGGCGGTCGTCGTCTTTGCCCTCACCGTCGACCGCGAGGGCCGGGCGGCCCGCATGCACCCGACCTTCGTCAGGGTGATCGGCGAGGAGGGGCTCGGCATCGACCAGCAGCTCAAGGATCCGGACTCGGTGTCGCGACGCTTCAGCGAGGTCGAGCTCGGCAGGAACCAGCCTGCGCGGACCCTGGCCGGACAGATGCTGCGGGGCATCGGGACGAACCGTCGATGCCGGCTACATCGACTACAGCGTCGGGCAGCGGATCGAGTACGTGTCGATGCAGGACGTGATCGCCTGGAAGGAGCGCGGCGACACCGCGCGCCTGCAGCGCACCTTCGGCGGCCGCCTCGTGCTCGTGGGCTATGTCCTGAAGCGGGCGGACCGCTGGGAGCTTCCCGTGCAGCTGATCGACCTCGACCAGGCCGAGGGGCAGGCGCGCTTCAGCCAGCCGGGCGTCATCACCCACCTGCAGGTGCTGCGCACGCACCTGGCAAGCGGCATGTTGAAGCCCCTGCCACCGGCGGTGCAGTGGGCACTCTGTCTCCTTGCCGCGGGGCTCGTCTTCTTCCGCTTTCGCCTGGTCACGGCGCTCGCGGTGGTCGTCGCACTCACCGTGGCCGTGTTCGCGGCGGGACTGTACGCGATCCGCGCCCACCAGCTGCTGGTGCCCGTGGCGGCGATCGTGTTCACCCTCATCGCCGGCTTCGTCACGCGCGCGATCGTGGACGGCATCGAGAGCGCGGTGGAGCGCGGGCGCCTCAAGCGCACGTTCGCCGGGCAGGTGAGCCCCGCGGTGATGAACGAAATGCTCGACGGCAGCCTGGCGCCGGGCGTGAGCGGGCATCTCGCGGAGGTGTGCGTCCTGTTCAGCGACATCCGCGACTTCACCACCCTGTCGGAGCGCATGCCGCCGGTCGTGGTCACCACCGTCCTGCAGCGCTATTTCGACCGCATGGTGCAGGCCGTCCACCGCTTCGACGGCACCGTCATCTGCTTCATGGGCGACGGCCTGATGGCCTGCTTCGGTGCACCGAAGAAGACCGCGGAGCCGTGCCGTGACGGCGTCCAATGCGCCCTCGACATGATGGCGGAGCTGGACAAGCTCAATGCCGAGTTCGAGGCCGAGCGCCTGCCCACGCTGGTCATCGGGATCGGCATCAACTTCGGCGTCGTCACGGTGGGCAACATCGGCTCGACGGAACGGCACAACTTCTCGACCATCGGCGACCCGGTGAACGTCGCCGCGCGCCTCGAGGGCCTGACCAAGGAACTCGGGCGTAAGATACTGGTGACGGATGCCGTGGTGAGCCGCATCGGCGAGGGCTTCAATTTCGACCCGCTCGGCAGCCACGCGGTGAAAGGGCATAGCCCGGTCAGCGTCTGGGGCATCCGCACGGCAAGGCCCGCGCCCGCGGCGACATCAGGGAGGTCCACATGAAATCCATCCTTCGCGCACTGCTGGCTTCGGTCGCGGCGCTCGCTTGCCTCGCGGCGCAGGCCGCCGACGGCATCGCCTTCATCACCAACCTCAAGGGGGAAGTGTCCGTCGACGGGGCGCAGCGCCCCATGCTCATGAGCGAACTCGCCAGGGGCCAGAAGATCTGCCGTCGGCAAGGAGTCGCAGCTGGCCGTCATGTACATCCAGTCGGGCAAGGAATACGTCCTCAAGGGCCCGGCCGACTACACCGTCGGCGAGCGCGAGATCGCTTCGGGAACCGGCATTCCGCCCGCCGCCCGCGAGACCGCCTGGCGCGCGAACAGCCAGGTGCTCGTGAAGGTCGCGCAGACCTCGTCGGCGAGCATCCGCATGCGCTCGATGGCGCCGGCCAAGCCGGTGGCGAAGTCCAGGCTGGAGTTTCCCATCCAGGGCGCCATTGCCACCCTGCAGCCCACGCTGCGCTGGGCGGTCGCCGACGAGAAGGGACCGGTCGACCTCGTCATCGCCGTGGCGGGACGCGAGGACAAGCCGGTCGCGAAGGCGAAGGTCACGGGAACGAGCCATCGCGTCGGCACGAAGTTGAAGCCCGATACGGAGTACGCGTGGTCGGTCTCCGCCGGCGGCCAGGAGATCGGCACGGCCCGGTTCCGCACACTTCCGGCCGCGGTCATCCAGGATGCGGAGAAACGCCGCCCCTCGGACAAGGCCGAATTCTCCGATCGCCTTCTCTACGCGCTCCTGCTGCAGGAAATCGGCGCCGTCCAGGAGGCGCAGGAGGCGTGGGGGAAACTCGCGCAGGAACGCGCCGACCTGCCGGAACTCGCCGGACTGGCGAAGTAGCGCCCGCCCGGACGGCCACTGCCGATGACTGCTCCCAGCCCGTGCCGCAATCGCTGCCCTGCTGCTGTTCGTGGGCCTCGGGGTCCATGCGGCGGATCCGGTTGCATTCGTTTCCGACATCACCGGCGACGTCGTCCTGAACGGCGCGGGTCGGCCGAGCTTCCTTGCCGAGCTCCTGCCTGGCTCGAAGCTGGTCCTGGCGCCGCAGGCGGGCGCGGCGGTGATGTACGTGGTGAGCGGCGAGGAATTCGCGCTCAAGGGACCGGGCGAGTTCGTCGTTGCCAAGGAAGGCGTGCGCGCGGTGAAGGGCGCCGCACCGTCGAGCCGGGTGCCGGCGCAGCGCGCCAGCGCCGCGGTCCTGGTGCAGGCGTCGAAGGCGGCGACGGCGAGCCTGCGCATGCGCAGCGTCGCGCCGCAAAAGGGGGAAGCCTCGGGACCGCAGTATCCGGTCAACGCCCGCATCGCAACACTCCAGCCCACGCTGCGCTGGGCCGGGGCGCGGGAAGCGGCCTATTCCGTCGTGGTGACGTCGGCGGCGGGAACGGAAGTCTTTCGCGGCGCGACGAAGGGGCCGTCGCTGCGCCTGCCGGTGCGGCTTGCCGCAGGCCAGGGCTATGCGTGGAGCTGTTTCGCGGGCGGGAAGGCGCTGGGCGATGCGCGCTTCGAGACCCTGCCGCCCGAGGCCATCCAGGCCGCCGAAAAGGCGCGCGCCGGGGCGAAGTCCTTTTCCGATCGCGTCCTGCTGGCCCTCGTCCTGCAGGATCTCGGCGCCGCGCAGGACGCGCGCGAAGTCTGGTCGCAACTGGCCTCCGAACGCCCGGACATCCCGGAACTCGCCGGACTCGCCCGCTAGGGCATTCGCGTCTGCGCCGGCACCCCCGGCGCCGGGTCTTGAGCGATAATTCCCCGCTTGGCCGGCGCGCCGCGTCGCGCGGCGCGCACAGACGATGACCACGGGCAATTCCACCATCCGCATCCGCACGCTTGCCGCAGGAATTCTCCTGGCGGTCGTGGCGCTTGTCGCGCCGCTCGCGCAGGCCGACGGCCGCGTGGCGCTGCTCATCGGCAACAATGCCTATCCGTCCTCGCCGCTGCGCAATGCCGTGAACGATTCGCGCGACCTCGGCGCCGTGCTGCGCGAGCTGGGATTCAAGACCATCGTCAAGGAGAACACTTCGCGGGCGCAGATGATCGCCGCGCTGCAGGAGTTCGGCAAGGCGCTCGAGGGCGCGGAGGCCGCCCTGTTCTTCTACGCGGGCCATGCGATGCAGTTCAAGGATCGCAACTACCTCGTTCCCATCGATGCGGTGATGGGTTCCGAGGACGACGTCACCTTCTTCTCGGTCGACGTGACGCAGATCTTCGATCGCATGGAGCGCGCGCGCACGAAGTTCAATTTCGTCATCCTCGACGCCTGCCGCGACAACCCCTTCAAGGACACCTTCCGCGTCAGCGCATCGGGACTGGCGCAGATGAGCGGCCCGTCGGGCACGCTCATCGCCTATGCCACGGCCCCCGGATCCACGGCGCAGGACGGCTTCGGACGCAACGGCGTCTACACCGGCCACATCCTGCAGAACATCAAGGTGCCGGACATGCCGGTGGAAGTGCTCTTCCGCAAGGTGCGCGAGGGCGTCGAGCGCGACACGAAGCGGCTGCAGACTCCCTGGGAGCTCTCCTCGATCAAGGGCGACTTCGTGTTCAACGCAACGGGACGTGCGGCGGCCGCCGGAGCGCCTGCGGGAGGACAGTCCGCCGACGTCACCGCGCAGTACGAACTGCAGTTCTGGAAGAGCGTGCAGGACTCCAATCGCGCCGACGACATCCAGGCCTACCTGGACAAGTATCCGAATGGCGTCTTCGCGCCACTCGCGAGGAATCGCATCGACGCGCTGCTGGGGCGCAGCCGGGTAGCGGCCAGCGCACCAGCCCAGCAACGGCCGGCGCCGGCAGCAACCGATGCGGCTCCCGCCGCGCCCCCGCCCGCGGCAACCAGTCCGTCGCAGGCCGCATCGTCGGGCACAACTGCGCCACCCACGGTTGCCGCCGCCTCGCGCCGTGAAGGCGCTCCGCCGCCTGCCACGCGACCGGGAGCCGAGCCGGCAGGCGCAACGAAGGATCCCGTGGTTGCCGTGGCGGCGCCGACGGGCGCGGCGGCGTCGCCATCACCCGCCCCGGCCGCCAAGACGGCCGCTCCTGCTGCGCCCAAGCCGGTCGACGACCTGCCGGGACGCGAGATCGCTCCCGGCATCCGCGAACTCACTTTCGCCGACGGTTCCATCTATCGTGGCGCCGTGCGCGGCCTGCGGCTGCACGGCAAGGGCGAGTACGAGTCGAAGGCGTTCAAGTACGTGGGGGAGTTCAAGGACGGGCTGAAGCACGGCACCGGCGCCTACACCTGGGAGAACGGCGACCACTACGAGGGCGGGTTCGTGGATGACCGGCCGGACGGCACGGGCAAGTACCGTTTCGCGAACGGCGACACCTACGAGGGCGAGGTGAAGGCCGGCGTGGTCGCGGGCCGCGGCACCTATGTCACGAAAGTCCGGCGACCGCATCGAGGGCTCCTTCGCCGACGGCAAGGCGAACGGAACGGGCATCTACCGCTTCGCCAGCGGCGACCGCTACGAAGGCGAGATGGTGTACGGCAAGCTCCAGGGCAAGGGCCGCTACTTCAGCGCCAACGGCGACCGCATGGAGGCGCAGTTCACCGACGGCAGGCCGCAGGGCAAGGGCGTCTATCACTTTTCCAACGGCGACCGATACGAGGGTGACCTGCAGGGCGGGGCGCTCACCGGTTCCGGCTCGTATTTCTACGCGAGCGGCCAGAAGTACGAGGGAGAAGTCGCCAACGGTCGCCCGCAGGGCAAGGGCACCTTCTGGTTCGCCGACGGTTCGCGGTTCGAGGGGGTCTTCGAGAACGGCCTCGCCAGGGCGAAAGGCGCCATGGTCCGTGCCGACGGCGCGCGCACCAACGCGGAAATCGTCGACGGCGCGGTGAAGCTGCTCGACTGACGTTTCCGGCGCATCAGGTGCGCCGGGCGGTGCGCTCCGGTATAATCGCGGGTTCCGCTATCAGGAGCTGGCCATGGCCGAACGCAAACGTACCCGCCGCAACACCCTCGAGCGCCGCTGCCTCTCGAAGGCCTTCAAGCGCCTGTTTCACGGTGCGTCGAAGTCCACCTTCAAGGTGCTGGAGGCGATCAAGAAGAACTGACCGCCCCCGCGGTTCGCGTTCTGCCGACAGGGCCGCGCAAGCGGCCCGCGTCGTTTCTGGTCAGGCGAGCGCGCGGTTCACCACTTCCGCCACGTTCGCGGAGAGGTTGCCTGCATCGCGTATGGATTCGAGCGCGGCCCTCGCATGGGCCTGCCGCCCGGCATCCACCTTGCGCCAGCGGTCGAAGGCGCGCGCCAGGCGCGAGGCGATCTGCGGATTCAGGCGGTCGAGCTCGACCACCTTGCCGGCGATGAGGCGATAGCCCGATCCGTCCGCGGCGTGGAAGTGCAGCGGGTTGTCCATCGCGAACGCGTGCAGCACGGAGCGCGCGCGGTTCGGGTTGCGCAGGTCGAAGGCGGGATGGGCGAGGAGTTTCTCGATGCGCGCGACGGCTCCGGGAAGCTCGCACGTCGCCTGGACGCGGAACCACTTGTCCAGCACCAGCGCCTCGTCCTTCCACTTCTCGTGGAACATCGCCAGTGCCCGGTCCCGCTCGGCGCCCGCGGAATTGGCCAGGCAGGCCAGCGCGGCCATCGCATCCGTCATGTTCTCCGCACGGCGGAATTCGAGGAAGGTGAGCGCGCGCGCCGTGGAATCGTCCAGCTCCATGAGGTAGCCCAGCGCCGCATTGCGCAGCGCCCGGCGTCCGGCCGCGGCGGCATCCGGCGAGTAGCCGCCGGGGACGGTGAAGTGGCGGAAGGCGCCCTCGAAGCGCGTGCGGTAACGCACCGCCACTTCGTGCAGCAACCGCTTGCGCGCCGCATGGATCGCGTCCGGGTCGGCAACCTCCATCTGCTCGGCGAGCACGGTCTCCGCGGGAAGCTGCAGGCATTCGGCGGCGAACGCGGGGTCGCGGGCGCCGGTGGTCAGCACGCGCCCCAGCGCCTCGACGAATGCCGCGGGGACTTCCATGTCCCGGCCCGCGCGCATCGTCTCGATGCCGGTCAGCATGATGCGTGTCGCGAGGACCTGCCCAGCCTCCCAGCGGTTGAAGGGGTTGGGGTCGTACGCCATGAGGTGGGTGAGGTCGGCGTCGGCGTAAGCGTGGCGGTGTATCACCGGCGCCGAGTATCCGCGCAGGATCGAGGGCACCGGCGGGCCGGCCACGTCGACGAACACGAACCTGCTTTCCGGCTCGGTCAACGCCAGGACGCGGGTGATCTCGCCCGTGGCGGGATCGGGGGTGGCGTAAGCGGTTTCCTCGCCCTCCAGGCGCAGGGGAATGTCGTAGCCCTCGGCATCGACGAGTCCGACGGCGACCGGGATCTGGTAAGGGAGCTTCTGCGCCTGGCCGGGGGTGGGCGCGCACGATTGCCGCAGCGTGAGGGTGTAGCGCCGCGCCTGCGCGTCGTACTCGCCGGTGCTCTCGAGGACGGGTGTGCCGGCCTGCGCATACCAGCGCGCGAACTGCGCGAGGTCCGCGCCATTGGCATCCGCCATGGCCGCGAGGAAGTCGTCGCAGGTCACCGCCTGGCCGTCGTGACGCTGGAAGTAGAGATCCATGCCGCGCCGGAAGCCATCGCGGCCGAGGAGCGTCTGGTACATCCGCACCACCTCCGCGCCCTTCTCGTAGACCGTGGCGGTGTAGAAGTTGTTGATCTCCTCGTAGGAGTCGGGACGCACCGGGTGCGCCATCGGCCCGGCGTCCTCGGGGAACTGGCTCTCGCGCAGGTCGCGCACGTCCTGGATGCGCGTGACCGGCCGCGAGTACTCGTCGGCGCCGTATTCCTGGTCGCGGAACACGGTGAGCCCTTCCTTGAGCGAAAGCTGGAACCAGTCGCGGCAGGTGACGCGGTTGCCGGTCCAGTTGTGGAAGTACTCGTGCGCCACCACGCGGTCGATCATCATGAAGTCGACGTCGGTCGCGGTGTCCGCGCGGGCCAGCACGTACTTCGTGTTGAAGATGTTGAGGCCCTTGTTCTCCATGGCCCCCATGTTGAAGTCGCCGACCGCCACGATCATGAAGCGCTCGAGATCGAGCTCGAGGCCGAAGCGCTCCTCGTCCCAGCGCATGGCGCGCTTGAGGCATTGCATCGCGAAGCCGGCCTGGTCGAGCTTGCCGGGTTCGACGTAGACCTGCAGCAGCGCCTTCTTGCCCGACCTGGTGACGAAGTGGTCCTCCAGCAGGTCGAGCCGGGCCGCCACCATCGCGAAGAGGTAGGAGGGCTTCGGAAACGGGTCCTCCCAGGTGGCGCTGTGGCGGCCGTCCGCTTCCTCCGCGGAGGCGACGAGGTTGCCGTTGGCGAGCAGGTGCGGAAACTCCTCGCGCGCTGCGTGCAGGGTCACCGTGTAGGTGGCCATGACGTCGGGGCGGTCGGGGAAGTAGGTGATGGTGCGGAACCCCTCCGCCTCGCATTGCGAGAAGAGGCCGTCCTTCGAGGCGTAGAAGCCCTCGAGGCGCGTGTTCTGCCAGGGATCGAAGCGGGCGACCGTCTCGAGGGTGAACGCCTCGGGAACGGCGGCGATGCTCAGTTGCCGTTCACCGGCGGCGTATTGCCCCGCGTCCAGCGGACGCCCGTCGAGCGCAACCGAGAGGAGTTCCAGGTGGGCGCCATCGAGGAGGAGCGGACCGCCCGCTCCTGCCGGGTTGCGGCGCACCGACAGCGTCGCGCGGACGGTGGCCCAGGGACGCGCGATGTCCACGTCCAGCGCGACACGATCGACCAGGTAAGCGGGTGGCGCGTAATCCTGGCGGCGAATCGTGCGCGTCGCGGGGTCGGGCATGGTCAACCTTTCGGCTTGCGTTTGCCCGGTCCGCGATTGCGCGCTCAGGCGGCCTTGCGCCGGAACAGGGCCGGCACCGAGTGCGTCGAGCGTTTTCTCGACGGCGCCTCATCGGGCTGCTCGACCGGCTTCGCGTCCGGTGACGGTTCGTAGGGCTTGGAGAAGTCCATGTCGCCGGCGGCCGACTTTGCGGCGGGCGCGGGCGCCTGCGTGCGTTCCGCCTGGCGTTCGGCCGGGCGCTCCTGGGCGCGTTCGGCCGGGCGTTCCGCTGCGCGTTCGCTCGGACGCCTTTCCGGACGCGGCTTGCGATCGCGCTCGCCGCCGCGGCCTTCGCCACTGCGTTGGCCGCTGCGCTCGCCGCCACGCCCACCGCCGCGGCCACGCTCGCGAGGCGCCTCGTCGGTGCTCGCCGATGACGCGCTGGATGCGTGCGAACCGTCGAAGCCCACGACCGGCTTCACCTCGATCTTCTTCTTGATCAGCGCCTCGATCGCGGCGAACAGCGGCCGGTCCTCGGCGCAGACGAGCGAGATCGCCTCGCCTTCGACGCCGGCACGGCCGGTGCGGCCGATGCGGTGGACGTAGTCCTCGGGGACGCTGGGCATGTCGAAGTTCACGACGTGCGGCAGCGCCTCGATGTCGAGGCCGCGGGCGGCGATGTCGGTGGCCACCAGCACGCGCACCTTGTTGTCCTTGAAGCTCTCGAGCGCCTCGATGCGCGCGTTCTGGCTCTTGTTGCCGTGGATGGCGGCGGCGTTGATGCCGTCCTTCTCGAGCTGGTAGGCGAGGCGGTTGGCGCCGTGCTTGGTCTTGCAGAAGACGAGCACCTGCGCCCAGTTGTTGGTCTTGACGAGGTGCGCGAGGAGCTCGCGCTTCCTCTTCGAGTCGATGAAGTGCGCCCACTGCGTGACGAGCTCGGCGGGCGTGTTGCGGCGCGCGACCTCGACCGTGGCCGGGTCCTTCAGGAACTGCGCGGAGAGCTTGCGGATCTCGTCGGAGAACGTCGCCGAGAAGAGCAGCGTCTGGCGCGAGCCCGGGATCATGTTGATGATGCGCTTGATGTCCGGGATGAAGCCCATGTCGAGCATGCGGTCGGCCTCGTCCAGGACGAGGATCTGCACCTGGCGCAGGTCCACGGCCTTCTGGCCGATGAGGTCGAGGAGGCGCCCCGGGGTGGCGACGAGGATCTCCACGCCCTTGCGCATCTCCGCGATCTGCGGATTGATGTTCACGCCGCCGTAGACCACGAAGGGCTTGAGGGCGATGTGCTTGCCGTAGGTCTTGACGCTCTCGTAGACCTGGATGGCGAGCTCGCGGGTGGGCGTGAGGATGAGGCAGCGCACCGGGTGCAGCGCGGGCGAGAAGCTCTTGCTCGCGTAGGGTGCCAGCCGCTGCAGCAGGGGGAGCGTGAAGCCGGCGGTCTTGCCGGTGCCCGTCTGGGCGGCGCCGAGCAGGTCGCGTCCCGAAAGCACGACGGGAATGGCCTGCGACTGGATGGGGGTGGGTTCGGTGTAGCCTTGCTCCGCAACCGCGCGGAGCAGCTCGGGCAGAAGCCCGAGACTTTCGAAAGCCTGACTGATGGTAGTTCTCCTGAATGTCCGGCCTGGAAAGGCTATGCGCCCCCGACCGGTTCAGGCTGACTCAATGGTGCTGCGTTGGGAATCCGCGCCACGTGGGCTGGCGGAGGGGTAGGAAGCGCTAACCGGTTGAAGCGCCTCGGAAACCTTGGACCAGCATTGTACGCGAAATACGGCTTCTGCCACGGTACCAGGTACATGTACCTGGTACCGGCAGGCTAGGTCACCAGGGCCGGGCGCCGAAGAGCCAGGGGTGGATCGCCAGGACGAGGATATAGAGCGCCAGCCCGATGCTGGTTCGCCGGACGCCGATCTCGGCAGCCGAAAAGCGGTTGCGGCCCTCGACGATGGCCGAAAAGGGCACGTTGGAGGTGACGGCGGCGAAACGCGCCCAATCCTCCCCGAGCTGGTCGGCCTTGCGGGCGTCGATGAGCGCCGTGCCGGCCAGCGCCAGGATCAGGAACCCGCCGAAGAAGACCAGCGACGCGAGGTCGCCGCGGGCGACGAGGTGGACGGCGGCCCACAACGCGATGCCCCACATGACCGGGTGGCGCGTGATGCGCAGGATGCCGCGGGCCGGCTCGCCCGACTTGAGCGCCGCAGCCTGCGCCACCGCCGACGGGTTCTTCGTCATCACCCCCGCCGCGATGAGGATGAGCGAGAAGGGCATCACCACCAGGGGCCAGAGCTTCACGCCGGGAATCTGCCACAGCGGCTGGTACGGCGCGCGCAGGTAGGCCCACGCCATCCAGCCGATGGTGATGAAGGAAACCGCCGAATAGGTGCCGATGTAGGCCTTCTCGCCGATCGCCTCCACGAGCGAGCTCCGCACCGGGGTGCTGGTCACGAAGTGCGTCGCCAGGAAGACGAGGGTGGCGAGGACGAGGTGGGCGATGGGATCCAAGGGCTGCTCCGGTTCTATCGCGCGCCGGCCGGGCGCTTCGCGAGATCGATGTCGAGGTACTTCCAGAAGTTGTTGCTCTGCACCGCCGGGCGGCGGTAGCCGATGACCCACGGATACCACATGTCGGTGAGGATGCGGTGCGTGTTCACCTTCCACGGCGCGTAGGCGACCACGAGCTTGGTCATCTCCTGGTAGAGCTTCGTGCGCTCGGGGCTGTCGGGCGTGCACGCGGGCGCGCTCGTAGAGCCGGTCGTAGGCGTCCAGCCGGAACCGCGCGAGGTTGCCCTTGAAGCCGGCGTTCGGGCCGTACAGGCGAGGTGAGCCAGGTGTCGGCATCCGGCATGGAGGCGGCCCCGCCCAGCTGCCACATCATCAGCTTGCCGGCGTAGGCTTCCTTGAGCAGGTCGGGCCACTTCGCCTTCTTGAACGTCATCTTCAGGCCGACGTCGTCCATGCTGCGCTTCCACAGCTCGTCGATCTGCTGGTCGCGCGCGCTGGGCGTCGAGGCGTTCTGCAGGACGAGCGGGCTGCCGTCCGGCATCTCGCGGTAGCCGTCGCCGTCGCGGTCGAGGTAGCCGTACATGTCCAGCAGCGCCCTCGCCTTGGCGACGCTGTATTCGTTGGCGCTGGTGCGGAAGTTCGGGTCGTAGCCCGCCACGCCGGGGCTGTAGGGCGTGTGCGCCGGGCATCGCCTGGCCCTTGCGGATGATGGCGATCTCGTCGCTGCGTGTTGTAGGCGAGCGAGATCGGCGCGGCGCAGCGCCACCTTCTCCGGCGTGTAGCCGCCGACGACCGGATCGTCCATGTTGAAGTAGGCGAAGGTCAGGTCGAGGCCGGGGTCCTGCGACATGCGGATGCCGCGCTTCTGCAGGTTGGGCGCCAGCTGGTTGTTGGGCATGGCCACGTTGGCGAACTCGGGCGAGACCTCGAAGGCGAGGTCGTGCTCCTCGTTGAGGAAGGCGAGCCAGCGCGGCTGCATCTCCTCGATGATGTAGACCTCCACCCGGCCCACCATGGGCAGGCGCTTGCCCTTCTGCGTGGCGAGGATGGCCTGTCCCGCCGCGTCGTCCGCCGCCGGCTCGCCGTCGAAGTATTCCTCGCGAAAGCCGGGGTTGGCCTCGAAGACGAGCTTCGAGGAGCGCTTCCAGAACGCCAGGCGGTACGGGCCCGTTCCCACCGGATGCGAGCCGATGTCGTCGCCGTAGTGCTCGACCACCTCGCGCGCCACGGCGCAGGACACGCGGCAGTCGGCGAGCTGGTAGATGAACACGTAGTAGGGCTTCGTGAGCTTGATCTGCCACGTGTAGCGGTCCAGCGCGCGCAGCCCCTCGATGGGCGCGTCGTAGTCGAACCGGTTCGCCTTGCGCGCCTTCGCCAGCGCCTCGTCGCTGCCGAGGATGATGCCCTCGATCTCGGACAGCAGCGGCGCGGCGAGCTTCGGGTCCATGACCCGCTTGATCGTGTAGACGTAGTCCTCCGCGACCAGCTCGCGCTTCTGTCCCTTGAACACGGGATCGTCGGCGAAGTAGATGCCGGGCTTCACGCGCAGGGTGTAGGTCAGGCCGTCCGGGCTGATCTCCGGCATCGACGCGAGCGTGTTGGGCTTGAGCTTGAGCGGCCGCGCGAGGTAGTCGTACTTCGAGCGGCGCGTCGAACATCGCCGAATTGAGGATGTTCGAGTAGAGGTCGCTGATCTTCTGCGGGTCGAGCGAGGTCTCGGCGACGGGGAAGGCGTAGCGGAAGACCTTGTTCGGGTCGGCTGCCTTCGCGGGGGCGGCGGTAGCGAGGAGGGCGGCGGCGAGGGCGAGGGTGGGGAAGGGGCGGCGAGGCATGTTGCGCGCATTATCTCCCCGGCTTGCGCGCGGGGCGGTGCCTCAATAAGGCCAGGCGTCGTCATAGGTTGGCGCATTAGAAGTGAATCAGCTGATTCCACCCTACCTGCACGGTGACGCGAACCTCCGCCGACGGCGCTCGCGGCCGGCCGCGTATCGAGCTGGACGGTGAGTGCAAGCCGGATCCGGCACCCAGTTCCGCCGTCATCGGCTAGCCCTTGATCACGCGACGATTTCGACGTCGTGCGCATGGCCAGCCTCGAAGGCGAAGGAATGAATCAACGGCGTCGAGTATAAACACGCTGTTTATTGCGGGCAAGGGCGCCCGCTCACACTCAACGCGCGGACCGGGCAACGGCCTGTCATCCGAATCCTTGCTCACCGTCGGTCTGACGTGCGGAGGGGCTAGGCCGATCTCGCCTTCACCGCCAGGCGCACCCGCGTCCGCTTCTGGAGCGCCGAGACGATACTGAAGAAGTTCTCGATGCTCGGATTGCCATGCGGGGCGAGCATCCGATGGAGGCTCTTGCTGGGCTTGCACACTTCCGCTGCGAGCCCTTCGAATCCGATCGTTGCGTTCACGAGGTCGCGCAGCATCGCCTTGCCAGCCGCGGTGTCTCCGGCGAGGTAGGCGTTGAGCGCCTCCGTGAACAGCGCGTCGCGGAATCGCGAGTCCTTCCGCGCCCGAGCCTGGATCGTCTCCTTGAAATCGCTCGTCAATGCCATGGACGTTTCCCTTACCGTGCCTTTTTGCGTTTCCGATATTCCGACCACCGCTCACGGGCGACATCGATCGCGGCCTGCTGCCGGTTCTTGGTGCTGCCGCCGAGCAGGATCACGATCGTCTCGCCATCCTTGGCGAAGTAGACGCGGTAACCGGGACCGTAATCGATGACTCTTTCGAATACGCCTGAACCCACACCCTTTACGTTCGAGAAGTTTCCCTCGGCAAATCGATACAGGACCGCGGTGATTCTTGCTGCTGCCTCGGGTCCGATGCCATCGAGCCACCGCGAAAAGGGAGAGCGCCCCAGCCTGTCGAGATACTCGACCAAATGAATCGACGACATGACGATGGTAACACAAGCGTTACTATATGGTGTGCGATCGAAATTTGGCCGCACGAAGCGGCACGGGGGACGTTACTCAATGGCCACCGAGAGAACCCGTGGGCGCCATTGCGTTTCCATGAAAACGCGCCGGTGCGCCTTTTGGCTGACATTGGTGAGTGCAGCGGGAATGGTTTCCGATTGAACCCTTTTCGGGATCACCGGCCCTTCAGGAATCCGCGCATCGCCTCCGCCGTATGCGACCCCTTCGCGGAAGGCGTGAGGAACTCCTCCGGCACCCCCGCCATCACCACCTTCCCGCCGCCGTCTCCCCCCTCCGGCCCCAGGTCCACGATCCAGTCCGCCTCCGCGATCACGTCCAGGTTGTGCTCGATGAGCACCACCGTGTTGCCGGCATCCACGAGGCGATGGAGCACGCGGATCAGCTTCTCCACGTCCGCCATGTGCAGACCCGACGGTGGGTTCGTCGAGGACGTAGAGGGTGTGCGCCGGAACCGGGCCGCCGCCGCGGGTCGTCGATCGTGCGCACCTTCGCCAGCTCCGTCACCAGCTTGATGCGCTGCGCCTCGCCGCCTGACAGCGTCGGACTCTGCTGCCCCAGCGTGAGGTAGCCCAGCCCCACGTCCTGCAGCAGCCGCAGCGCATGGTGGATGGACGGATGCGCGGTGAAGAACTCCACCGCCTCGTCCACGCTCATCCTCAGCACCTCCCCGACCGACTTCCCGCGCATCTGCACCGCCAGCGTCTCGGGATTGAACCGCGCGCCCGCGCACGCCTCGCACAGCACCTTCACGTCCGGCAGGAAGCTCATCTCGATGGTCTTGATGCCCTGGCCCTCGCACGCGGCGCAGCGCCCGGCATCCGGGGCCGCCTTGCCGCGCCCCTTGCCCTTCGCCTTGCCGCCGCCCGCGTTGAAGGAGAACCGGCTCGCGGTGTAGCCGCGGATGCGCGCTTCCTGGGTGTCCGCGAACAGCTTCCGGATCGTGTCGAAGAAGCCCACGTAGGTCGCGGGGCACGAGCGCGGCGTCTTGCCGATGGGCGTCTGGTCCACCTCCAGCACGCGCGACACGCCTTCCCAGCCGGAAATCGACTTGCAGCCGAACACGGAAGGAGCGGCCTTCCGGTCCCGCGCCGCCCCCACCAGCCGCTCCAGGTTCTCCCGCAGCACGTCGCGCGCGAGCGTGGACTTGCCCGAGCCCGACACACCCGTCACCACCGTGAGCCGCCCCAGCGGAAAGCGCACCGTGATGTCCTGGAGGTTGTGCAGGTTCGCACCAATGACTTCCATGGACGGCGTCTTCCGGTTCACCGGCCGCCGCGGCTGCACGGGGTGCTTCAGCGGCTCGCGAAGGAACTTGCCCGTGAGCGACTTGGGATTGCGCGATAGCTCGTCGGCCGTCCCCTCCGCCACCACCCACCCGCCGAGCCTTCCCGCCCCCGGCCCCAGGTCGATCACGTGCTGCGCGTGGCGGATGGTGTCCTCGTCGTGCTCCACCACCACCAGGGTGTTGCCCTTGGCGTTCAACTTGGCCAGCGTGTCGAGGAGGATCCGGTTGTCGCGCGGGTGCAGGCCGATGGTGGGCTCGTCGAGGATGTAGCACACGCCGCGCAGGTTGGAGCCGAGCTGCGCCGCGAGCCGGATGCGCTGCGCCTCGCCCCCGGAGAGCGTGGGCGCGCCGCGGTCCAGCGACAGGTACCCCAGCCCCACCTGCTCCAGGAAATCGAGCCGCGTGGAAAGCTCGGCGAGGATGTCGCGCGCGATCTCCCCCTCGCGCCCGGCCACCTTGAGCTTGTCGAAGAAGCGGTGCGCGGCCGAGATGGGCTGCGCGCTCATCGTCGGCGATCGACTGGTCGCGGAAGCGCACGGCCAGCGCCTCGCGGTTCAGGCGCTTGCCCTCGCACGCGGGGCAGGCCTCCTCGAGCTGCAGCCACTCCACCCACGAGTCGAGCACGTGGTCCTCGGTGCCGGTCTTGGCGCGCTCGTCGTTCCAGTCGACGCCCTCCAGCTTCACGCCGGTGCCGTAGCAGGACGGGCACCAGCCGTGCTTGGAGTTGTAGGAGAAGAGGCGCGGGATCGAGTTCGGGGAAGCTGCGTCGCGCACGAGGGGCAGGCGCGCTTGGTCGAGAACACCTGCACCTCGCGCGCGCCCCAGCCGCCCGCGAGCAGGTGCACCACGCCCTTGCCCGCGTCCGCCGCCTGCGCGAGCGCGTCGCGCAAGACGTCCTCGTTCGCCGCATCCACCTTGAGTTCCGCCACCGGCAGTTCCAGCGTGTGCTCGCGGAAGCGGTCCAGCCGCGGCCAGCGCTCCGTGGGCAGCCACTCGCCATCGACGCGCAGGTGCGACACGCCCTTGCCGCGCGCCCACTTGGCGAGGTCCGTGTAGAAGCCCTTGCGGTTGACCACCAGCGGGGCGAGCAGCGCCACCTGCTTCCCGCGATGCTCCTTGAGGATGCGCGCCGCGATCGATTCCAGGCTCTGCGGCTCGATGGGCACGTCGCACTCGGGGCAGTGCTGCGTGCCCAGCTTCACGAAGAGCAGGCGCAGGAAATGGTGGATCTCGGTCTGCGTGGCCACCGTGCTCTTCGAGCCGCCGCGCGAGGTGCGCTGCTCGATGGCCACGGTGGGCGGGATGCCGAAGATCGCGTCCACGTCGGGCTTCGAGGCCGGCTGCACGAACTGGCGCGCGTAGGCGTTGAGCGACTCGAGGTAGCGCCGCTGCCCTTCGTTGAACAGGATGTCGAAGGCGAGGGTGGACTTGCCCGAGCCCGAGACGCCCGTGATCACGGTGAACTTGCCGCGCGGGATCTCGACGTCGATGCCCTTCAGGTTGTGCTCGCGGGCGTGGCGCACGACGATGTTGGGGGAGATGGCCGGGCGGGCCGGCAGCATCCGCGGTTCCGCGGCGACGAGCTTCCCCAAAGGCCGCGACAACGCCGCCTCGTAATCCTTCAGCGCCCGTCCCGTGTGCGAGGCCGCCATCGCCATCATCTGCGCGGGCGTGCCGGCGCCGACCACTTCGCCCCCCGCGTCGCCCCCCTCCGGCCCCAGGTCCACGATCCAGTCGGCGGCGCGGATCACGTCGAGGTTGTGCTCGATGACGACGAGCGAATTGCCCGCGGCGATGAGGCGGCGGAAGGCCGTGAGGAGCTTGGCCACGTCCTCGAAGTGCAGCCCCGTCGTGGGCTCGTCGAAGAGGAAGAGCCGCGTGCGGGCCGGGTGCCACGGGAGGATGGAGCGCCGCGGCCACCACCTCCGCCGGCCGCTTGGGCAGCATCTTCACCGAACCGCCGCCCACCTCGACCAGGTGCCCCGCCAGCTTCAGGCGCTGCGCCTCGCCCCCGGAGAGCGTGGGCACGGGCTGCCCGAGCCGCAGGTAATCGAGGCCCACGTCCGCCAGCGGCTTCAGGCGCGCCACCACGTCCTTCTCGCCCGAGAAGAAGGCGAGCGCCTCGTTCACCGTGAGCTCGAGCATCTCGGCGATGGAGCGCCCGTCCACCTTCACCTCGAGCACCTCGTCGCGGTAGCGCCGGCCGTTGCAGTCCGGGCAGCGCAGGTACACGTCGGAGAGGAACTGCATCTCGACGTGCTCGAAGCCGTTGCCGCTGCAGGTGGGGCAGCGCCCGTTGCCGGAGTTGAAGCTGAAGGTGCCGGCCGTGTAGCCGCGCGTCTTCGATTCCGGCGCGCGGGCGAAGATGTCGCGGATGGCGTCGAACGCGCCCACGTAGCTCGCGGGGTTGGAGCGCGTGGTGCGGCCGATGGGCGACTGGTCCACGAACACCACGTCGTTGATGCGCGCCGCGCCGTGCATCTCGCGGAAGGCGCCGGGCGATTCCGTCGGCTTGCCCAGGTGCTTGAGCAGCGCCGGGTGCAGCACGTCCTGGATGAGCGTGGATTTCCCCGAGCCCGAGACGCCCGTCACGCACACGAGGCGGTTGAGGGGGAACTCGACGTCGACGTCCTTGAGGTTGTGCTCGGTGACGCCGCGAAGCGCGAGCCGCGGCGTATCGGCGGCAGGCGGCCGGGAAGCCACTCCCGCGTCCGCGCGCTTCCGGCCCGAGAGGTACTCCGCCGTCACCGTCTTCGCGTGCTTCAACTCGTCCGGCGAGCCGTAGAACACGATCTCGCCGCCGCGCTCGCCCGGCCCCGGTCCCATGTCGAGCAGGCGGTCGGCCTCCAGCATGATCTGCGGGTCGTGCTCGACCACCACGAGCGAGTTGCCGGCGTCGCGCAGGCGCTTCATCACGTCGATCACGCGCCCCATGTCGCGCGGGTGCAGGCCGATCGACGGCTCGTCCAGCACGAAGAGCGTGTTCACGAGCGAGGTGCCCAGCGCCGTGGTGAGGTTGATGCGCTGCACCTCGCCGCCGGAGAGCGTGCGCGACTGCCGGTCGAGCGTGAGGTAGCCCAGGCCCACCTCGCACACGAAGCGAAGCCGCGCGTTGACTCCCTCCAGCAGCAGTTCGGTCGCCTCGTCCAGCGGGGCGGGCAGCGCGAGGCGCTCGAAGAAGGTCCGCGCCCGCTCGATGGGCAGCAGCATCACGTCGTGCAGGCACAGGCCCGGGAGCGCGGCCAGCTCGTCGAGGCTCCACTGCGTGCCGCGCGGGGGATAGCGCCTCTCGGGGGCGAGCACCGCGTCGGCCTCGGCCTTGGTGCCCACGCGCCAGAGCATGGACTCGGGCTTGAGGCGCGCGCCGTCGCAGTCCGCGCAGGGCGTGTAGGCGCGGTACTTCGAGAGCAGCACGCGGATGTGCATCTTGTAGGCCTTCGTCTCCAGCCACTCGAAGAAGCGCGCCACGCCGTACCAGTGCGTCTTGCCGGTCTTGTGCCAGCTCACCCAGCCCTCGTCGCCGTCGATCACCCAGCGGCGGTGCTCCGGCGGGAGGTCGCGCCACGCGATGTCGAGCGCCACGCCGTGGCTCTTCGCGTACTTCACGATGTCGTCCTGGCACTCGTCGAAGCTCTCCGTCTGGAAGGGCTTCACCGCGCCCTCGCCGAGGGACTTCGACTCGTCCGGGATCACCAGGCCGTAGTCCACGCCGATCACGCGCCCGAAGCCGCGGCACTTGTCGCACGCGCCGACGGGGGAGTTGAAGGAGAAGCGCGCGGGGGTGGGGTCGGCATAGTGGATGTCGCAGTCGGGGCAGTGCAGGTCGTTGGAGAAGCGCCACGCCTGCTGCCGGCTCGTTGCCGACGAACACGTTCACCCGCCCCATCCCCACCCGCAGCGCCGCCTCGATCGCCTCCACCACGCGCGCCTTCTCGGCCGAGCCCATGCGGATGCGGTCCTGCACCACGTCCAGCCGCGAGCCCTTGCGCGAGTGCACGCGCGTGTAGCCCTGCGCCTCGAGGTGCTGCAGGATCTCGGCCTCGGTGAAGTTCTTCGGCACGTCGATGGGGAAGGTGATGGAGAGCCGCGGGTCGCCCGCCGCCTGCGCCCGCGCGGTCATCTCCGCGAAGATCGACTCGGGACTGTCGCGCCGCACCGGCCGCGCGCACTCCCGGCACGACAGCCGCCCCGCGCGCGCGAAGAGCAGCTTCAGGTGGTCGTTGATCTCCGTCATCGTCCCCACCGTCGAGCGCGAGGTGCGCACCGGGTTCGTCTGGTCGATGGCGATGGCCGGCGGGATGCCGTCGATCGAATCGACCTGCGGCTTGTCCATGCGGTCGAGGAACTGCCGCGCGTAGGGCGAGAACGTCTCGACGTAGCGGCGCTGGCCCTCGGCGTAGAGCGTGTCGAAGACGAGCGAGCTCTTGCCCGAGCCCGAAGGCCCGGTCACGACGATCAGCTCGCCCGTGGGGAAGTCGACGTCGAGGTTCTTGAGGTTGTTCTGGCGCGCGCCGCGGATGGCGATGGTCCCGCTGGGACTCGGTTGCGGTCGGGGGCGGGGGGCTGCGGAGAGGTCGTTCATGGTTCCGGGACGGTGGCGGCCGCGGGAACGGTCTGCGAGGGCAAACGAGCATTCTAGGCACAGCGGCCGATCAACGCCCTCTATAACGGGGTCATACCGGCAAATGTGGATAACTCGGCCGCGTCCTGACAGGGGATCGTCAGCGTGCCGTTGGATCCCGTAGCCGGCCATGAGCAGCGCGGCACGCGGCCGGCGCTGGTGCTGACCACGCGGGAGTTCAACGCCCTCGGCGATGTGCTGGTCGCGCCGATTTCCCAGGGAGGTGACTACGCACGTTTCGCGGGCTTCGCGGTCTCGTTGTCGGGAACCGGATGCAGGACGCAGGGCGTCGCGTTGGTCAACAAGATCCGGATGTTGG
This sequence comes from uncultured beta proteobacterium, assembly GCA_963786635.1. Classification (GTDB taxonomy): domain Bacteria; phylum Pseudomonadota; class Gammaproteobacteria; order Burkholderiales; family Usitatibacteraceae; genus FEB-7. The sequence goes on from CAWAZV010000005.1 coordinate 21,596, forward strand.
ACCTTGGCGCGCGCAAGGCGCGCAAGGTCGAAAAGGTGCCGCACGAGGTCGTCGAGGATGCGCTAGGGCGCTTGATGACGCTGCTTGACTGAGGGCACGCCATGGCTTTCGCCCTTTTCCACGCATGGTCGGTAACGGGATCCCGCGCGGGCTGATCGCAAGCGTGGTCTATTTCGCCCTCACGTTCGGCGCTGGATTCTGCTTTGCTCTCATCCGCATTCCCTTCCTCGAGCCGCGCCTCGGCCCGCGCTGGGCGGAACTCATCGAGCTCCCGGCCATGATCGTCGTGATCGTGTTTGCCTGCCGCTGGACCCTGCGCAGGCTTGCGGTTCCGCCGAACGCCGGCGCCCGCCTCGTGATGGGGTCGGCGGCACTCGCGCTCATGCTCACGGCGGAATTCGGGCTCGTGCTGTCCTTGCGCGGCATGACGATCGAGCAGTACTTCGCCACGCGCGATCCGGTTTCCGGGGCCGCGTACTACCTGTCTCTGCTGTTCTTTGCGGCCCTGCCTTCGCTGGTCGGGCGCGGATCTGACCCCTTTTCCGCCTTTTCGGTTGATCGAGGTCAGGCGGCGCTCGGCGTGGCGGTATCAAGCTGGACCTGCAGCCGTCTCCTGGATGAGCCCGATGTCCGCCCCCAGTCTTCCGCATGCGCGACGTGTCGAAGGTCTACCACGTCGGCGACCTGGAGGTGGTGGCGCTGCGCGACGTCTCGCTCGAGCTCTACGCCGGCGAGTTCGTCGTGCTGCTGGGCCCCTCGGGCAGCGGCAAGTCGACGCTCCTCAACCTGCTGGGCGGGCTCGACACGCCCGACCACCGGCGAGGTGGACTACCTCGACCATTCCCTGTCCGAGGGCGGTGACGAGAAGCTCACCAGCTTCCGCCGCGAGCATGTCGGCTTCGTGTTCCAGTTCTACAACCTGATCCCGAGCCTCACGGCCGCGCGAGAACGTCGCGCTGGTCACCGACATCGCCGACAGTCCGCTCGACCCGCGCGAAGCGCTCGCCCTGGTCGGGCTATCCGAGCGCGCGGACCACTTCCCGGCGCAGCTTTCCGGCGGGGAGCAGCAGCGCGTGGCGATCGCGCGCGCGGTGGCCAAGCGCCCGGACGTGCTGCTGTGCGACGAGCCCACCGGCGCCCTCGACGTCGAGACCGGACGCCTGGTGCTGGAGGTCCTGGAGCGGGTGAACCGCGAGCTGGGCACGATCACCGCCGTCATCACCCACAACGCCTCGATCGCGGCGATGGGCCACCGCGTGATCCGCATGTCGAGCGGGCACATCATCGACATCCAGGCCAATGCGACGCGCCTGCCCGCCTCGGAGCTCGTCTGGTGAGGTTCCCCGCCCTCGACCACAAGATCCTGCGCGATGCGTGGCACATCCGCGGCCAGATCGTCGCCTGCGCGCTGGTGGTGGCGGGCGGCATCAACTCGTTCGTCTCGCTCTCCTCGGTGAACCGCTCGCTGGCGGCCTCGCAGGCGGCCTTCTACGAGGAGTACCGCTTCGCGGACGTCTTCGCCGGCGCGGTGCGCGTGCCCGAGCCGGTGGCGGCGGCGCTGGCGGCGATTCCCGGCATCGCGACACTCGAGACGCGCGTGGTGGCGCGCGTGAACCTGGACGTGCCGGGGCTCGCGGAGCCGGCGCGCGGGCGCATCATTTCCATCTCGCGGGATCCCGCCGGCGGGCTCAACGCGCTGCACCTGCGCCGCGGCCGCCTCCCGGCGGCGTTGAGCCAGGACGAAGTGCTCGCCTCGGAGGCGTTCGCCCTGGCCAACCGCCTGCAGCCGGGCGACGCGATCCGCGCGGTGATCAACGGGCGCTACAAGAGCCTCACCGTGGTGGGCGTGGCCATCTCGCCGGAGTACATCTACGCGCTGGGCCCCGGGCAGCTGGTTCCCGACAACCGCCGCTACGGCATCCTGTGGATGGACCGCAAGGGGCTCGCCACCGCCTACGACATGGAAGGGGCGTTCAACGACGTCACCGCGCGCGTGAGCCCCGGGGCATCGATCGAGGCGGTCCTGCGCGAGATGGACCGCGTGCTGGGGCCGTACGGCGGCGTCGGCGCCTACGACCGCGAGGACCAGCTCTCGCACCGCTTCCTCTCCGACGAGATCACGCAGAACCGCACCATGTCGCGCATCACGCCGACCATCTTCCTGCTGGTGGCCGCCTTCCTTCTCTACACGGTCCTCACGCGGCTGGTGCAGATGCAGCGTTCGCAGGTGGGGCTGCTCAAGGCCTTCGGCTACTCGGGCGCCGAGATCGCCCTGCACTACCTCAAGCTGGCACTCCTGATCTCGCTCATCGGTGCCGCTCTCGGCGTGGCGACGGGGATGCCCTTCGCGAACGCCATGCTCGACCTCTACGCCGAGTACTACTTCTTCCCGATGTACGGCAACGACCAGGCCGCCCCGGTCGCGGGAACCGCGATGGTGCTCGCCGTGGCCGCGGCGGCGCTCGGCGCGGTGCCGGCGGCGCTGCGGGCGGCCCGGCTTGCGCCCGCCGAGTCGATGCATCCCGAGCCGCCGCCGCGCTTTCACGGCGGCCTCCTCGAGCGCTGGGGGCTGCGGCACGCGCTGCGGCCGGCCGGCCGGATGCTGGTGCGCAACCTCGCGCGACGGCCGCTGCGGTTCTTCGCCAACGTCTTCGGCATCGCCATCGCCGTGGCGCTGCTGGTGATGCTCACGGCGATGGTCGACGGCATCGGGCGGCTGATGGAATGGCAGTTCACCATCGTGCAACGCGAGGACGTGCAGGTCCTGCTCGTGGAGCCGCGCGCCACGTCGGCCATCCACTCGCTGCGAGCGCTGCGCGGGGTCGTGGAGGCGGAGCCCTTCCGGCTGGCGTCGTCGCGCTTCCATGCCGGACACCGCATGAAGCGCGGCGTGCTCTTCGGGCTGGACGACGGGCCGACATTGCGCCGGGTCGTGGGTGCCGAAGGCAAGGCGCGGGTCGATCCCGCCCGAGGGCATGCTGCTCACGGGCATCTTCGCGAAGACGCTCGGCGTGAAGGAAGGCGACACGATCGAGATCGAGGTGATGGAAGGCAAGCGCCCGCGCGTGCCGATGCTGGTGGTGGGCATCGTCGACGAGCCGATCGGGTTCGCGGCCTACGTTTCGCGCGCCAACGCCAACCGCCTCCTGGGCGAGGGCGACGTCCTCAACGGCGCCTACCTGCGCGTCGACGGCAACGAGCGCGAGCGGGTCTTCGCCGAGCTCAAGGCGATGCCGGCGGTGGCGGGCGCCAACCTGCGCGAAGCCGCCTATGCGCAGTTCCGCGAGATGATCGACCGCAGCGTCGGCATCATGATCACGGTGAACCTCGTCTTCGCCTGGATCATCGCCTTCGGCCTGGTCTACAACGGCGCGCGCATCGGGCTGTCGGAGCGCGGCTACGAGCTCGCCACCTTGCGCGTGCTCGGCTTCACGCAGCGCGAGTCGGCCTCCCTGCTGCTGGGCGAGCAGGGCGTCATCACCGGCGTGGGACTGCCGCTGGGGCTTGCGCTGGGCATCGCGCTCACGCTCTACTTCATCTGGATGCTGTCCACCGACATGTGGCGGATGCCCTACGTGATGACCGGCGCCAACCTCGTCGGGGCGATGGCGGCCGTCGCGTTCGCCGCCGCGGCCTCGGGGGCGGCGGTGGCATGGCACCTGCGCAACCTGGACCTCGTCGCGGCGCTGAAGGCGCGCGAATGAGGGGCAGCGGACGAGGTCGAGAAACGAGCCGAGAACAATGAAACCGTCGCAGAGAACCGTGGGATACGCGGGTGCCGCCCTGGTCGCGGTCGCCCTTCTCGCCTGGTGGGCATGGCCCGAGCCGCGCATCGTCGAGACCGCGCGGGTCACGCGCGGCCCCGTGCAGGTCGCCATCGAGGAGGACGGCGAGACGCGGGCGGTGGATCGCTATGGCGTCGCCGCGCCGGTCGCGGGGAGGCTGCTGCGCGTCACGCTGCGCGAGGGCGACGCGGTGAAGACCGGGCAGGTCGTGGCGGAAATCGCGCCCCTGCCGATCTCCGCGGCGGATCGCGACCTGCTCGAGGCCAAGCTCGATGTCGCCCGGGCGCTCAAGGTCGAGGCCGACGAGCGCGTCCGGCGTGCCGAGGACGATGCGGCCCAGGCCGAGCGGGAACGCGTGCGCGTGGCCGACCTCGTCGCGAAGAAGTTCATGTCCGAGCAGGCGCTGGAGCAGGCCGTGGTGACGGCGAAGACGAAGGCCATCGACGTGAAGGCCGCCCGGTCGCGTGCCGCGGCGGCGGTGGCGGAGGTCGAGGCGGCCCGTGCAACGCTGACCGCGATCCGCGAAAAGGCGCCGACGGTGCGCGCGACCTCTCCCGTCGACGGCCGGATCCTGCGCATCGCGGAGAAGAGCGAGCGCGTCGTGCAGCCGGGCACCGTCCTCGTCACCGTGGGCGACCCGCAGGCGCTCGAGATCGTCGTCGACGTGCTGTCCAACGACGCGGTCCGCATCAGGCCCGGCATGCGCATGCTGCTGACCGGCTGGGGCGGCACCGAGGCCGTCGAGGCGGTCGTGCGCCTGGTGGAACCGGCGGCGTTCCGCAAGATCTCCGCGCTCGGCGTGGAGGAGCAGCGCGTGAACGTGATCGCCGACTTCAAGTCCGTGCCGCCCGGGATCGGCGACGCCTATCGCGTGGACGCCCGCATCATCGTCGCCGAGAAGACCGGACGTCCTGCGCGTGCCCGTGGGCGCGCTGTTCCGTCGCGACGGCAAGTGGACCGTGTTCGTGGTGGCCGGCGGCCGCGCCGTCGCCAGGCCGGTGGAACTCGGGCTGCGCGGAGCACGCGATGCGGAAGTCCTCTCCGGCCTCGCCGACAAGGACGAGATCGTCCTCTATCCGGGCAACGAACTGGCCGAGGGCGCGCGCGTGCAGCCGCGCAAGTGAGGCGCTGCGATGCGACACTTTATCGCCGCGGCTGCACTGCTGGTCTGGCCCGTCATTGCGGCTGGTGCCCCCCCGCGTCACCTTGTCCCGGACCATGACGAAGCCGGAATTGCGCGCGTGTGCGACGCGGGCCTCGCTTCAGCGACGAGGTCGATCAGGGCGATGGAGAGGCGCGCCGGTCCTGGCGCCATCTTCGCCGAGTGGAATCGGCTGGCGATGGAGATCGAGGACGTCACGGGGCCGGCCACCCTGCTGGTGAGCGTCCACCCGCGCAAGGCGGTTCGCGACGCCGGGGAAATGTGCCTGCGGCAATTCACGACGCTGAACACGGAGCTCTTCCAGAACGAGGGGTTGTTCCGGCGCGTGAGGGCGGCGAAACCGGCCAATGCGCACCAGGCAAAGCTCAGGAAGGACCTGCTCGGGAGCTTCGAGGACAGCGGCGTCGCGTTGCCGCCGCACAAGCGCGAGCGGGCGAAGGAGATCCTCGACAGGCTGGCGGAGCTGGAACAGGCATTCCACCGCAATGTCCGCGACGACGCGACCCGCGTGATCTTCAGGCCCGCGGAAATGGCGGGCCTGCCGGAAGCGTACCTGGAGGCCCATGCCTCCGGCCGGGACCAGGACGGCAATTACGTCCTCGCGCCGAAACCCCCGTCATATGCGACCTTCCTGAAGAACGCGACGGACGAATCCGCACGGAAGCGCTACTACATCGCCAGGCAAAGCCGGGGCGGCGTGGCCAACCTCGACATCCTGTACGACATTTTCAAGCTGCGCCACGAGCTGGCCGGCCTCCATGGCTTCCCCGATTTCGCGAGTTACTCGCTGCGCCGCAAGATGGCCGGCAATCCGGAGGCGGTCAGGAAATTTCTCGCGACCGTCAAGGCGGCTGTCACACAGGCCGAAAGCGAGGAGATCCAGGAGCTGCGTGAGGCGAAGGCGAAGGCGACGGGAAGGCCGCTTGGCGAAACCCGGCTCGAGCGCTGGGATGTGGACTATTACCAGGAGCAGATTCGCCGCGAGCGCTTCGGCATCGACCAGGAGAGGCTGCGCAGGTACTTCGTGACGGACAAGTCGGTCGATTTCGCGTTGCTCGTTGCGCAATCGCTCTATGGCGTGCGCTTCCGCGAAGCGAAGGTGCCGGCATGGCATCCGGACGTGCGCTACTTCGACGTGCTGGAGGCGAAGAACGGGAACTTCATTTCCGGCATCTATCTCGACCTGTTTCCGCGCGAGGGGAAGTACGGCGGGGGCGTGGCGTTCCCGATCCGGGGCGAAAGCCGGCTCGCGCAACGAAAGTCGCTCTGCGCCCTCGTCGTGAACTTCAGTCGCGACGGCCTGACCCATGACCAGCTTTCCGTGTTGATGCACGAGTTCGGCCACGTGCTCCACTGCGCGCTCTCCAGCGTCGACTACAACCCGCAGGCGGGCCTGAACGTGAAGGGCGACTTCGTGGAGGCGCCGTCACGGATGTTCGAAGAGTGGACGCGGCGCCGGCAATCGCTCGAGCTCTTCGCGCAGGTCTGTCCCGGCTGTCCGCACCTCACGCCCGGGGAAATGGATCGGCTTGCGGCCGCGCGGCGCCTTGGACAGGGCATCGGCAATGCGGACGAATGGCTCCGATCCGTGTATGACATGGCGCTCTCGACGAGGCCGGAGCCGCCGCTCGACCTGTGGAAGAAACTCGAAGCCGCGACGCCGCTCGGCCACGTGGAGGGCACCATGTTCCCGGCCTCCTTCGGCCACATTGCGGGGGGAATGGCCGCGGGCTATTACGGATACCTGTGGTCGGAGGCGCTCGCCCTCGAGATGTTGGCGCCGTTCGGGCGCGACATGCTCGACCCGGGAGTTGGCGGACGCTTTCGCAGGAGCATCCTTTCCCAGGGCGCGCAGAAGGAGGAGATGGATCTCGTGCGCGGCTTCCTCGGACGCGAACCGTCCAGCGCGATGTTTTTCGCGGCGATGGCGGACTGCTGCGATGGTCCTAGGAAAGGAACCGACGCGGCGAGATGGCGCCCGCGAGGTCCCGCGACAGGGGCGAAGGCTCCCCCTCCAGCCGCGCCGCGATGAGCTCGGCGCCGATGGGCGCCCAGAGCAGGCCGCGCGAACCCAGCCCCGTCGCGGCCCAGACACCCGGAATCATCGTCGCGCCGAAGATCGGCAGGCGATCGGGCACCGTGGCGCGGAAGCCGGTGAGCCCGGCGAGGTCGATGGGATGCACGTCGTCGGCGAAGCCGGGAAGCATCCGCTCCAGGCGCGCGAGATTCTCGCGGTGGTCCGCGGCGCGCACGTCCTCGCCGTCGTCGTCGTGTCCGTAGGTGGCGCCGACGACATGGCCGCCATCGGGAAGCGGTGCCACGTAGCCGCTGCCGCTCACCACCACGTCGAGCGCGCGCGACTCTGCAGGCGGCAGGAAGGTGACCTGGCCGCGGACCTTGGCCAGCGGCAGCCGGGCCTCGGGAAGCAGCCGCTTCGCATCGAAGGCGTTGGCCACGATCAGCGTCGGCGCCTCGGCGATGACCGACCCTTCGGCGTCGAGCGCCCGCCATTCCGAACCTTCGCGCTCGATGCGCTCCACGGCGCGTCCGATGCGGCGGCGCACGCGGCTGCCTGCGCGCGCCAGCAGGGCGACGGCGAGGCTGCCCGGGGAAACCCACGCTCCGGAAGGAAACCACCACCCCGGGCCGCGCACCGCCCGCCCCGCGAGTCTCGCGCGCCTGTGCCGCGTCGACCAGGCGCAGGAAGTCCGGGGGATAGTCCTGTCCCGCCACGATCGCGGCAAAGCGCGCCGCCTCGTCGTCGCCATCCGCGAGTTGCAGGACGCCGCAGCGGTTCCAGACGAGGTGGTAGCCGTCGTGCTGCAGGGCGCGGAAGTGCTGCAGGGCGTACAGGAAGGCGGGCCGCGAGACCTGCGCGTTGATCGCGTCGCGGAGGTTGGCGATGGGGCGGACGAGGCCGACTGTCGGGCCGGTCCGCTTTTCGCGCGCGTCGACGAGATCGACGTCCCAGCCCCGGCTCGCGAGCCGCTCGGCGCAGAACGTGCCGGCAAGCCCGGCGCCGACGATGACGGCGCGACGCTGCGTTCGCCCGGGGGCGGCGGCCTCGCCGTCACGCCGCCCGGTGAGTATTTCGCGCTTGTAGCCGAATCCGGCGCGCTTCTCGACGCTGAAGCCCGCTCCGCCGAGGGCCGCGCGCACGCCGCCGGCGACGGTCCAGGTCGCGAGCGTCGCTCCGGGCGCGGCCAGCCGCGCCAGTTCGCGCACCACTTCCGGCGACCACATCTCGGGGTTGCGGGCGGGCGCGAAGCCGTCGAGGTAGAGCGCGTCGGCGCTGGCTTCGAGTTGCGGCAGGAGTTCGCGCGCGTCGCCGGCCAGGAGCGTGAGCTGCACGCGCCCGCCGTCGAACTGCAGGCGATGGAAGCCGGCGAGCAGCGGCGGCCACACGGCCAGCAGCGCGTTGGCCAGCGGCCGCAGTTCCTCGAAGGGAGCCAGGGCCTCCGCCAGGTCTCCGGGCGCGAAGGGATGGCGTTCGACGGAAACGAAATGCAGGCGCGACGGTCCGGCGCGATCGGCGCGCCAGGCATCCCAGGTGGCGAGGAAGTTGAGGCCCAGCCCGAAGCCCGTCTCGAGGATCGTGAAGGTGTCGCGATCGCGCCAGCGTTCGGGCAGGGAATTTCCGGCGAGGAAGACGCTCCGTGCCTGGGCAAGGCCGCCTGCGACGGAGTGATAGGTGTCCTCGTACTGCGGCGCGTACGGCACGCCGTCGGGAGTTCTCTCGAGCCGCGCGGGCGTGACGCAGACGGAGCGGACGGTCATGCCGGCATGATACCGCCTGGCCCGCCGGGTCCCGCGCGCCGTCAGTACAGCGCCGCGGAAAGGCGACGCCTGTAGTCGGAAACGAGATCCGGTTCCGCCGCCGCCATCTCGAACACCGCGAGCATCTTGCGGCGGCCGACGTCGTCGCCGAAGGCGCGGTCGCGCTTCACGATCTCGAGCAGCTGCTCGAGCGCAGGCGCGTACTCGCGGTTGGCGATGCGCACTTCCGCGAGGTCGAGGCGGGCCGCGAGGTCGTCCGGATTCGCTTCGATGCGGCGCACCAGGTCGCCAGCGGCCGGCAGCGTGGCGGCGCGCTCGGCTGCCTCCAGGCGTGCGCTGGTCGTGGCACAGGCGGACGCCTGCGGCGCCCGGCCCGACAGCAGCGCCCACTGCGCGCGCGCGCCGGCCAGGTCGCCGCGGTCGACGAGGATTCCCACCAGGTCGAGCCTGGCTGCGTCGTTCGACGGGTCGAGCGCGATCGCGTTGCCGAGATGGCTTTCGGCCAGGGCCGTCTCGCCTTGCGCCAGCGCGGCACGCGCCTGGCGCAGTTCCACCTCGCTCGGATCGGGTATCAGCCTTTCGAGAAACGCGCGGATCGTCGCCTCCGGCTGCGCGCCGAGGAACTGTGCGGCCGGCTGGCCGTCCACGAAGCCGACCACGAACGGAATCGAGCGCACCGCGTACTGCCGCGACAGTTCGGGGTTCTCGTCGGAATTCACCTTGACGAGCTTCCAGCGCCCGGCAGCCTCGCGCTCGAGTTTCTCGAGGATCGGGCCCAGGGCCCGGCAAGGCCCGCACCACGGGGCCCAGAAGTCCACCACGACGGGCAGTTCGCGCGAGGCATCGAGTACTTCGCGCTCGAAGGAGGAAAGCGTCACGTCGATCATGCCGGTTAGATGGCGACAGGCGGGCCCAAGTTCAAGATAATGGGGCGAAGCCCCTTTCCGGGGTCACGAGGGTCGCCAACGCCATGGCCTTGCAACTGAACCTTCCGGCCGGGATGACCGGCACGGCGGAACTGGTGGTGGGAGAGCAGCACACGGCGCCGCGCATCGGCAGCGGGCGCATCCACGTCCTCGCCACGCCGGTCATGATCAACCTGATCGAGGCGGCCGCGCTGGCGGCGGTCGAGCAGTCCCTGCCGGAGCAGCACCAGAGCCTCGGCACGCGCCTGGACGTGTCGCACGTGGCGGCCACGCCGGTGGGCATGCGCGTGCGCGCCACCGCGGAAGTGGTGCGGGTGGAAGGACGCACGATCCACTTTCGCGTGCGCGCCGACGACGAGCACGACCTGATCGGCGAGGGCACGCACGAGCGCGTGGTCGTGAACCTCGACCGGTTCGACGCCCGCGTGCGCGAGAAGGCGGCCCGCGGCGCGCCCGGCGTCACGTCCGGACAGGATTCCGGGCCGGCTCGGCCTCGAGAAGCTTGAGGGCCTGGTAGAGGATCGGATCGCCCGGACCGCCGCTCGGCGACACGATGTTCACCGGCACGGCCGGGCGCACGACTTCGCGCGGCGTGCCGTTGGTATGGAAGATCCGCGCCGCCGGATAGCGCAGCGCGATTCCGGATGCGGGCAGGCGGACTTCGCGGGTATCGCCGCGCAGCCCGGCCATCGGCGTGCCGATCAGGGTCGCCCTGGCGGCCGTCTCGAGGCCGCAGGCCAGCGATTCGCCCTCGCCGGCGGTCCAGTGGTCGACGAGGGCGGCCACGCGCCCGCCGTACGCGAATGGCCCGCGCGGCAGCACGCGCTCCGGTGGCGGGAGCGATTTCGCCGTGCCGCGCGGCGCCCTCACGATCCAGGGCGACTCCGCGGTCACGAAGCGGCCGAGCAGGGCGCGCACGATGGCCGGCGATCCCCCCGCCTGCGTTTCGCGCAGGTCGAGCATCAGGGCCTGCGTGTCCTTCAGGTGCAGCAATGCCGCGTCGAAATGCTGCACGAGGCCCGCGTCGCCAAGGTTGTTCTTCAGGCGCAGGTAGCCGAGGTTGCGGTTCTCGCCAATGCGGCGTGCCACGAGTGGCTGGGTACCGGAATCCGGCACGTCCTGCCGCTCGATCTCGAGGCGCCGCGCGCGGCCCGCGACAACGACCTCGATCGCGAGCATCCCCGACCAGGGCCCGGCAAGAAGCCGGCGCAGCGCCCAGTCGCGCGCACGCGCATCCGCCTGCCGGCTGCGTTGCAGCAGCCCGCGAACCGCGCGATCGACGGGCACGCCCTGGATCGCGGTGACCCGCATGCCGGGCACCGCGCCCGCCACGTCCGCCACGCTGCCGGCGCGCACCGCGGAAACCACCGCATCCTGGCCTACCCATTCCGCCCAGAGGTCGGTCGCCGTCGGCACGGCGCGCGGCGAGCCGGCGACGTGCGCATCGAGGCTCACGTGCTCGTCGTTCAGCTCCGCGATGGCTCCCTCGAGGGCGGCGAGCAGCTCCTCGCGCGTGCGCGCCGCCGCGGCGCGCGGGCGCCACCGCCCGCGGACGGCGCGCCAGTCCAGGCCGGCATCGAAGTAGGCGTAGCCCTCGTCGATGGCGCGCCAGAGGGCATCGAAGTCCTCGCCCGGGCGCAGGCTGGCCGGCGCTGCGTCCGCAAACGCCGGCGCGGTGGCCAGGGCGGCGAATGCCTGGCGCAGGAAGCGTCGTCTGCCCTGCATCGTCGTGGCGTTCTTCCTACGGGCTGAAGGGTGGGGGCGCACCCTCCGGCAATGGCGTGCGCGCCACGTTCAGCACCATGGCGAGCAGCGAGTAGTAGCCGCACAGGCCGCACAGGTCCACCACGCCGCGTTCGCCGAAGAGCTCGACGGCGCGGCCGTACGTCGTGTCGCTGACCTCGTGGTTGGCCTGCAGTTCGTGCAGGAAGTCGTGCACCACCGCTTCGTCCGCTGCCATGTCGTCGGGGCGCCGGCCTTCGGACAGGGCACGGATGTGCGCGGGCGGGACGCCGGCGCGCTCGGCGATCGGCCTGTGGACATTCCACTCGTAGCGCTGGTCCCAATGCCGCGCCACGATGAGGATGGCGAACTCCGACAGCCGCGGCGGCAGGGCGCTCTTGTAGCGCAGGTATTCGCCGGCCTTCTGCAGCGGGGAGAGGAAGTCCGGGCTGCGCAGCAGCGGCACGAACGGCCCGAACACCGCGCCGCGCGGGCCGGACGCCAGTTCCGCCGCGGCTTGCTTCTGCGCGGGAGTGAGGCTTCCTTCGGGAAGCGGGGGCAAACGGTCTGGTCCCATCACGACACCTTTCTGTGATGAACCCGGTTCACGAACCGGGTTCACGAACCGGGTTCGTCAGAGGGGGGCTCCGGAGGAGGTTCATGGCGACCATTTCCGCGAACTTGTGCGGCGGGATGAAGCCCTTGCCCCACTTTTCGTCGAAGTCGGCGGTCACCTTCGAGGCGGTGATGTCCTCGAGCTTCCTGCCCTCCCGGAGCATCTGCCTGATGCGGCCGGAGATCGTCGCCAGCATTTCCCGGTAGGCCTGCAGGTCGGCCCTGGTGGCGAGCGGGCCATGGCCGGGGATGATCTTCGTCTTGTCCGTGGCGATCGCGAGCGCCCGGTCGACCGCCGCGATCAATCCGTCGACCGTCCCGCCGGCCGAGCTGTCGATGAGCGGGTAGAGGCCGTTCCAGTGGACATCGCCCATGTGGATCACGTCGCTCTTCGTGAAGTGCACGATGGTGTCGCCGTCGGTGTGCGCGCGCGGAACGTGGAAGGCGCGGATCTCCTCGCCATTGAGGTGGAAGGTCGCGTCCGCGGAGTAGGTGAGGACCGGCAGCGCCGCCGCCGGCGACGGCTTGATCGTCGCGCGCCAGAACTCGTTGAACTGCTCGCTGCCCATGCGCTTGCGCACGTTCTCGTGCGCGACGAGCAGCGCGCCGGCCTTGCCGAAATGCTCGTTGCCGCCGACGTGGTCGCCGTGCCAGTGCGTGTTGAGGACCAGCCGCACCGGCTTGTCGGTGATGCGCGCGGATGGCGGCCAGGATCTTCTCCGCGAGCGGGGCGTACTGGTCGTCGACGAGGAAGGCGCCGTCGTCGCCCACCGACAGTCCCATGTTGCCGCCGGATCCGGTGAGCATCCACACGTTGTCGGCGAGCTTCTGGGCGGTGACTTCGACCTTGGAGAAGTCCCGCTGCGCCGTGCGCAAGCAGCGCGAAGGTGATGGTCGCCGCGAAGGCCGCCAGGATCGCAGCACGACGGCCTTGCTGCGGCCCACGACTCATGGCTGCTCCTGTCCGGGAATGCGCTAGCGCGCGTGTATGAGAGGGGCGGGCCGCTTGACCGGCACGAGATCGAGTTCCTCCGCGATCGGCCGCGCCGGGAAATGAAAGGGCACCGGGCCGTCGGGCTGCGCGTGCAGGAACTGGCGCACGAACGGGTCCTCGGAGGCGAGCATCTCCTGCGTGGGGCCGTGGCCGACGATCACCCCGTCGCCCATCACGTAGAGATAGTCGGCCAGCTTCACCGCCTCCGGCACGTCGTAGGTGACGACCACCGAGGTGCTGCCCAGCGCCTCGTTCAGCGTGCGGATCAGGTGGCAGATCACGTTGAGCGTGATCGGGTCGAGGCCGGCGAAGGGCTCGTCGTAGATGACGAGGTCGGGATCCAGCGCGATGGCGCGGGCGAGCGCCACCCGGCGCGCCATGCCGCCGGAAAGCTCGGCCGGGTAGAGCCGGTGGGCGCCGCGCAGCCCCACCGCGTGCAGCTTCATCTTCACGAGGTCGGAGAGGAGGGCCTCGGGCAGCCGCGTGTGCTCGCGCATCGGGAAGGCGATGTTCTCGAACACGGTGAGGTCGCTGAAGAGCCCGCCCTTCTGGAACATCATGCCGATCTGCCGGCGGAGGCGATAGAGGCCGTCGTGGTCCAGCTCGTGGACATCGTGGCCGCAGACCTTCACCGTCCCGCGCGAGGGCGCCAGCGCCCCGCCGATCAGCTGCAGCAGCGTGGTCTTGCCGCAGCCGCTGGAGCCGAGGATCGCCACCACCTTGCCTTTCGGGATGTCGATCTCGAGCCCCTTGAGCACCTCGCGCTTGCCGTAGGCGAAGTGCAGGTCGCGGACCTCGATGAGATTGTCGCAGTCGGCGGAGAGCATGGCGGCATTGTAAGCTAGGGCTTGTGCCCAAGGAGGACCCCATGGCGGAAACCCGCAACCTCGCCGTCTTCTGCGATTTCGAGAACGTCGCACTCGGCGTGCGCGAGGCGAAGTACGACAAGTTCGACATCAGCAAGGTGCTCGAGCGCCTGCTGGTGAAGGGAAGCATCGTGGTGAAGAAGGCCTACTGCGACTGGGAGCGCTACAAGGAGTTCAAGGCGCCCATGCACCAGGCCTCCTTCGAGCTGATCGAGATCCCGCACGTGCGCCAGTCGGGCAAGAACTCGGCCGACATCCGCATGGTCGTGGACGCGCTCGACCTCTGCTACACGAAGAGCCACGTCGACACCTTCGTGATCGTGAGCGGCGACTCGGACTTCTCCCCGCTGGTCTCGAAGCTGCGCGAGAACGCGAAGACGGTGATCGGCATCGGCGTGAAGAAGAGCACCTCCGACCTCCTCATCGCCAACTGCGACGAGTTCATCTACTACGACGATCTCGTGCGCGAGCACCCGGCGAAGCGCCAGGCGGCGAAGAAGGCGGAGGCGAAGGTCGAGGGCAAGGCCGAGTCCCCCGCCCGGGAGAAGGAGAAGGACCGGGAACGCGACAACGGCGGCGGCAGCGGCAAGAAGCAGGAGGCCTTCGACCTCGTGCTCGAGACGATCGACGACATGGTCGACGAGCGCGGCCTGGAGGAGACGCTCTGGGGCTCCATGGTCAAGCAGGCCATCAAGCGCCGGAAGCCCGGCTTCAGCGAGAGCTACTACGGCTACCGCTCCTTCAACCAGCTCCTCGAGGAGCTGCAGAAGAAGGGCCTCCTGGAACTGGAGCGCGACGAGAAGAGCGGCGGCTACACCATCCGCGGCATCGCGCCCGACGAGGAGTAGCGGGACGAGGCCGTCCGCTCAGCGCGGCACCGGCCGCCCGCGCCGCGTGAGCGCGAGATCGATCGCCGCGCTCGTGCGCGCTTGCCACTCCCGGGACAACTTCGAAGAACCGCGCGGCTTCGGCGGCGTAGCGCGACGGCGGAGTCGCTTCGCCCTGCTTGCCCTGCGCGGCGACGAGGCGGGCGGCCCGCGTGAAGAAGACGTCGTTGCGGTTGGCGAGGTCGCCGGTCGTGCGCACGAAGAGGGACAGGAAGTCCCCGCCGGCACCCGCGAGCCCCATGTAGTCGCCGAGAAACAGGCCGTTGGCATTGGGGGCGGATGACAGGTCGAACGGACCGGCGAGCCGGGTCTCCGCCCAGTTGAGTCCGCCGTCGCTGGAGCGGGCGAGGAAGTAGCCCGTCAGCAGCGTGGCCGGGTCGACCGTGTTGTCGCGCAGGTCGAAATAGGTGACGCCGATGGTGCCGTCGGCCAGGACATGCACGGTGGGCGTGAAGGCTGCCACGCCGATGTACGGGTTCACCCGCACCGGCACGGACCAGGTGATGCCGCCGTCCGAAGAGCGCGAATAGGCAATGGCGTCGCGGCCGCCGGCACTGAAGCGCGCGTCCTGCCACACGACGTGCAGCACGCCTCCGGGTCCCGCCGCCGCCTGCGGGATGATGGCGCCGTCGCGGATGGCCGTGCCGGTTTCGGGATCGCGCGCGCCGATGCCGAAGTACTCCGCGACCCGTACCGGCACGGACCACGTCTGGCCGCGGTCGACCGAACGCATGGCGATCACGGAGGCCGAGCGCGCGCTGCCCGATTCGTCGATCCGCAGGGCCACGTTCACGACCGTGCCGCTGGCGGGCACGACGACCAGGTTGCCGATCGTCTGGCTGGAGGTGCCGGGATCGAAGATGGCGCGCGCCGTCTCCCAGGTCGCGCCGCCGTCCGCGGTGCGGGTGAAGATCGCGGGCCCGCCGCCGGTGCTTGCCAGCCGATCCCACACGGCATAGACGTAGCGCGAGTCGAACGGGTCCGCGGTGATCGTGTTCTTGTCGTTGAAGTGCGAGGCCGTGTCGACGATGAGGGGTAGCGGGGGCTCCCACGAGCGGCCGCCATCGCGCGAGCGGGACACCAGCATCGCGTTGGCCGAGCCGGCGGCGAAGGTGGTGCCGCTGAGCGACAGCGACATCGCCCACGCCGTGCCGTCGGGGCTGAAGGACACCCACGGGTCGGTGGCACGATCGTAGTCGCCGTTGTTGCCGGCCGTGCCGCCGCCGCAGCGCGAGAACGGAAGGGCCTGCCTGCTCCAGGTGGCGCCGCCGTCGAACGAGACTCCCGCGACGAGACCGCGCGCGGCGCCGTTCGACCAGCGATCCTGCTGCCACATCGCCAGGAGGTGCGACGGGTTCGCCGGGTTGACGGCGAGATGGGGCTCGACTTCCGCATTGACGAAGGCGGTGCCCGTCGAGGTGCTGCACGTCGCCGCGAAGGGAGTCGGGCCGGAAACGGTCTGGGCCGCCGGCGTCGTTTCCGTGCAGGGGTAGCCGTTCAGCGGACCGACCAGCCGCGTGAGATCCAGCGTGACGGTCGGCATGGCCGAATGGCGCATGCGCATCCGGGTGCAGGAAACGTACTCCAGGGTCGCGGTGCCGGCGCTGGTCGTCCTGAGGGCGGAGGGATCGAAGGCGGCGCCGAAGCGCGGCCCGGAACCGATGACGAGCGGAATGTCCAGGCGCGTGGCACCCGCGGCGTAGTCGATGTTGCCGATCTGCCAGGTGGAGACGCCCTCGGCGTTGTAGGTGAAGTAGGCGAGGTAGACGACGTTGCGCCCGGCGACCGTCTCGAAGGTGATGAACTGGCCTTCGCCGGCGCGCGAGGCATCCCACCACGAGCCGGACATGAGGCCGGAAAACGACTGCGCCAGGACAGGCGTCGCGGCGGCCGCGAGCAGCAGGGCGATGAGGGCATTGCGGATGCGGATCGACATGCGGCCTCCTGTGCGCCGTACCGGGCGAAGGGCGTAGGATTGTCCCATATCCGGTTTCCAACGCAAACGAGGCCCGCCATGAAGATCGTCGATCGCATCAAGAACATCGTGCTCACGCCGAAGACCGAATGGCCCGTGATCGCCGGGGAAGCGTCGACCACTGCAGGGACTGATGCAGGACTACGTCGCACCGCTGGCGGGGATCAGCGCCGTGTGCGGCTTCATCGGCGGCTCCCTGATCGGCGTGAGCCTGCCGGTCCTGGGCACGATGCGCACGCCCATCGTCGCCGGGCATCGCGACGGCCATCGTCTCCTTCGCCATGGCCTTCGTGATGGTCTTCGTGCTGTCGCTCATCATCGACGCCCTGGCGCCGAAGTTCGGCGGGCAGAAGAACCCGGCGCAGGCGCTGAAGGTCGCGGTCTACTCGTTCACGCCCGGCTGGCTGGGGGGCATCCTCGCGATCATCCCGGCCCTCGGCCTGATCGGCGGCCTCCTGGCCCTTTACGGCATCTACCTGCTCTATCTCGGCCTGCCGCGCCTCATGGGCAATCCGGAGGAGAAGTCGGTCGCCTACACGGCGGTCGTGGTCGCCTGCGCCATCGTCGATCGGTTTCCTGATTTCCCTCGTGATCGGCGGGCGTCACGATGGTCACCGGCGGACCGTCGATGATGGGGCATTGACCGGGGGCGGCCTGCGGGCCGCCTTCCGGCGTTGCCGTTGCGCGGATTCGGCCCGGGAAGGCTGCGTCGGTTAAAATAGAAAGCTTTCCGTTCCGCACCTTCCCGCCCGAAAGACCCGCCATGGCGCAATACGTTTACACGATGAACCGCGTGGGCAAGGTCGTCCCTCCCAAGCGGCAGATTCTCAAGGACATTTCCCTCTCCTTCTTTCCCGGGGCCAAGATCGGCCTGCTGGGCCTGAATGGCGCGGGCAAGTCGACCGTGCTCAAGATCATGGCCGGCATCGACAAGGAGATCGAGGGCGAGGCCACGCCCATGCCCGGCATCAAGATCGGCTACCTGCCCGCAGGAGCCGCAGCTCGAGCCGGGTCACAGCGTCCGCGAGGCCGTCGAGGAAGGCCTGGGCGAGGTCCTCGGCGCCAAGAAGCGCCTGGACGAGGTCTATGCGGCCTACGCGGAGCCGGATGCGGACTTCGACAAGCTGGCCGCCGAGCAGGAGAAGCTGGAGAAGATCCTCGCCACCGCCGACGTCGCCTCGCTGGAGGCGCAGCTCGAGATCGCTGCCGACGCCCTGCGCCTGCCGCCCTGGGACGCGCAGATCGATACCCTTTCCGGCGGCGAGAAGCGTCGCGTGGCGCTGTGCCGGCTGCTGCTGTCGAAGCCCGACATGCTGCTGCTGGACGAGCCCACCAACCACCTGGACGCCGAGAGCGTGGACTGGCTCGAGCAGTTCCTGCTGCGCTACCCCGGCACGGTCGTCGCCGTGACCCACGACCGCTACTTCCTCGACAACGCCGCCGAGTGGATCCTGGAGCTCGACCGCGGCCGCGGCATCCCCTGGGAGGGCAACTACAGCTCCTGGCTGGAGCAGAAGGGCGATCGCCTGAAGAAGGAGGAGTCCTCCGAGAGCGCGCGCCAGAAGGCACTCAAGAAGGAACTGGAGTGGGTCCGGCAGAACGCCAAGGGGCAGACCAAGAAGAACAAGGCGCGGCTGCTGCGCTTCGAGGAGCTCAACTCCTACGAGTACCAGAAGCGCAACGAGACGAGCGAGATCTTCATCCCCGTCGGCGAGCGGCTGGGCAACGAGGCCATCGAGTTCGTGAACGTCACGAAGTCGTACGGCGACCGCTGCCTCATAGACAACCTCTCGTTCAAGGTGCCGCCCGGCGCGATCGTCGGCATCATCGGCCCCAACGGCGCCGGCAAGTCGACGATCTTCCGCATGATCACCGGCAAGGAGAAGCCCGACTCCGGCGAGGTGAAGATCGGCCACACGGTCAAGCTCGCCTTCGTGGACCAGTCGCGCGATTCGCTCCCCAACGAAAAGAACGCCTGGGAGGCGATCTCGAACGGCCAGGACATCCTCACCATCGGCAAGTTCGAGATCCAGTCGCGCGCCTACCTGGGACGCTTCAACTTCAAGGGCCAGGACCAGCAGAAGCTCGTGGGCAACCTCTCCGGCGGCGAGCGCGGGCGGCTGCACCTCGCCAAGACGCTGCTGGACGGCGGCAACGTGCTGCTGCTCGACGAACCCTCCAACGACCTCGACGTGGAAACGCTGCGGGCGCTGGAGGACGCGCTGTCGGAGTTCGCCGGCAGCGTCATGGTGATCTCCCACGACCGCTGGTTCCTCGACCGCGTCTGCACGCACATCCTCGCCGCCGAGGGCGACTCGCAGTGGTACTTCTACCAGGGCAACTACCACGAGTACGAGGAGAACAAGCGCGAGCGCCTGGGCGAGGAAGCCGCCGCGCCGCACCGCCTGCGCTTCAAGGCCCTGAAGTAGCCGCCTCGGTACCAGGTACATGTACCTGGTACCGAGGGTTCCACGCCGCCCTTCTCGAAGGAACATGCCATGAGTTCCGATCCCGCCGTGGTCCTGTCCGGCCTGCTTCGGCAGCGACGCAGCGTTCGCGACTTCCGGCCCGACCCCATCCCGCCCGAAGTGCTGGACGCGATACTGGCCGATGCGAGCCAATCGCCCAGCTGGTCCAATACGCAGCCCTACCGCATCGCGATCGCCTCGGGCGAGCTCAGGGACCGGCTGAGCCGCGAATACTGCGCCGCGTTCGATGCGAGCATGGCCGCACTCGCGCGTGGCTGGATCGGCAAGCTCCGGCTAGCGCTGGGAGGCGCCGGCCGGCCCGACGGCGACTTCGCGAAGAAGTTCGACTATCCGGAGGACCTCCTGCGCCGCCGGCGAGCCACGGGCTTCGGTCTCTACAAGGCGCTGGGCATCGCCCGCGAGGACGGGGCCGCGCGCAATCGGCAGATGCGCCGCAACTTCGAGTTCTTCGGCGCGCCGACGGTGCTGTTCTTCTTCGTGCACGACTGCATGCGCGAGTACAGCGTGCTGGACGCCGGCATCCTCATGCAGTCCGTGATGCTCTCGGCCGAGGCGCGCGGGCTCGCCACCTGCGCGCAGGCGGCGCTGTCGACCTGGGCGGGCCCGCCGCGGCGCGCCTTCGCGGTTCCGGACCACTACAAGCTGATCTGCGGCCTTGCGCTCGGCTACCGGTCGGACCACCCGGTGAACGCCTACGACCCGGGACGCGGGTCTAGGGAAGAACTGCTGATCGCGCCAGCGCAAAGCTCGCCAGCAGGCAGGCCGTAAAGACGAGAAACACGAGCGAGATCGCGCCCATGTTCGGGCCCTTGTTGGCGTGCGACCATCCGCGCGCCTGCATGGCGGCGAGCGTTTTCCAGGCCAGGACGGCCGCGACGATCATCGGCGCGAGCGCCAGCGGAGGAATCACCCGGAACGCACCCAGCGCCGCGACGGCCGCGAAGGCCAGCGCCACGAGGACGAAGACAGGCCAGTGTGCCCGTGCAGGCCCGAGGGCGAGTGCCAGCGTGTGCCGCCCGGCGCGGGCGTCGCCCACCTGGTCGCAGGCGTTGTTGGCCGACAGGATCGCCGCGATGATGAGGGAAGAGGGCACTCCCACCGCGATCGTGGCGCCATCCAGTTGCCGCGTGTGGATGTAGGCGGCGACCACCACCAGCACGCCGCCGAGCAGCCCGCCGGCGAAGAATTCGCCCACGGGTGTCGCGGAAATCGGCTTCAGCCCGCCGCTGTAGAAGTACGCGAAGACCATGCAGGCGGCGCCGATCGCCACCACTTCCCAGCCGGCGCGCAGCCCGATGAGGATGCCCAGCGGCATGGCCAGCACGTAGAGCGCCAGCGAAAGGTGCAGCGCCCGGCGCGGATCGAGGTCGCGCTGCACGAGCGCCTTGAACCGCTCCTGGTCGGACTCGCGCGTGTCCACGCCCTTGAGGAAGTCGAAGTAGCTGTTGAACCCGGTCGTGCCCATGTCGATGGCGAGCGTGGCGACAGCCATCAGGGCGAAAAGGCCCCACGAGAACCGCTCCGGCGCGGTGGCGAGCGCCCAGCCGCTGCCCACGAGCAGCGACGAGAGGCTCACGATCTTGGTGCGGATGTCGACGATCTGCAGGAAGTCGACCGGCGTGAGTGCCGCGCCGTGGTAACCCGACATGGCGTGCTAGTTCACCTTCCCGAGGACGTCGCGCAGGGTTCCCACCATCTCGGCGATGTGCGACTCCTCGACGATGAGCGCGGGGGCGAAGCAGATGATCTCGCCGGCCTGGCGCACGAGCAGGCCCTTTTCCCAGCAGCCGAGATAGGTGTCGAAGGTGCGCGCCCCGGGAGCCCCGGCGCGCGGCTCGAGTTCCACGGCGCCGGCGAGGCCGCCGTTGCGGATGTCGATCACGTGGCGCGTTCCCTTGAGCGAGTGCAGCGCCTCCTCGAACGCCGGCGCCATCTTCGCGGCGCGTTCGAACAATCCCTCGTCCTCGTACACCTGCAGCGTGGCCACGCCTGCCGCGCAGGCCAGCACGTGCGCGGAGTAGGTGTAGCCGTGGAAGAGCTCGATCGCGCCGGGCGGGCCGACCATGAACGCATCGTGGATGGCGGAGGAGACGAGCACGCCGCCCATCGGCACGGTCCCGGAGGTGACGCCCTTCGCGAAGGTGATGATGTCGGGCTGCACGCCGTAGACATCGGCGGCGAAGGCGCCGCCCAGCCGGCCGAAGGCGGTGATGACCTCGTCGAAGATGAGCAGGATGCCGTGCTTCTTCGTGATCTCGCGCAGGCGCTGGAGGTAGCCCTTCGGCGGGAAGAGCACTCCGGTGGAGCCGGCCATCGGCTCGACGATGACGGCGGCGATCGTCGAGGCGTCGTGCAGCTGCACCAGGCGCTCCAGCTCGTCGGCCAGGTGCGCGCCCCACTCCGGCAGCCCGCGCGAGTAGGCGTTGTGCGCGAGGTCGTGCGTGTGCGGCAGGTGGTCGACGCCTGCCAGCAGGGTGCCGAACATCTTGCGGTTGGCGACCATGCCGCCCACCGAGATGCCGCCGAAGCCGACGCCGTGGTAGCCGCGCTCGCGGCCGATGAGGCGCGTGCGCCCCCCCTCGCCCTTCACGCGGTGGTACGCGAGCGCCATCTTCAGCGCCGTGTCCACCGCCTCGGACCCGGAATTGCAGAAGAACACGTGGTTCATGCCCTCGGGCGCCATCTTCACGATGCGATTGGCGAGCTCGAAGGCCAGCGGGTGGCCCATCTGGAACGCGGGCGCGTAGTCCATCGTCGCGGCCTGCTTCTGGATGGCCTCGACGATCGGCTTGCGGTTGTGCCCGGCGTTGCAGCACCACAGGCCGGAGAAGCCGTCGAGGATCCTGCGGCCCTCGGGCGTCCAGTAGTGCATGCCCTCGGCCCTGGCCATCAGGCGCGGCGCCGCCTTGAACTGGCGGTTGGCGGTGAACGGCATCCAGTAGGCGTCGAGCTGGTCGGGGTGCAGGTGGAGCTGGTCGGAAAGGAGCGTCATGGCGGTATTCCCACGGCTGCGTGCGTCGAAAGCGCTATTCTGCCTTTTCCTGCCGCGCCTTGCCCCTCCCACCCGGGCAGGACACAATGGCAGGCAGAAAGCGACATGCAACTCACCAGCTACACCCGCGGGGCAATCCCATGAGACTCGTCACCTACAGCGTCGGGCCCGGCGGGCCCGCGCGCGCCGGAGTTCGTGTCGGCCACCGCGTGCTCGATGTCGAGGCAGCTTCGCGCGTGAAGGGCGAACCGCTGCCTTCCACCATGAAGGCCCTGCTGGCGGCCGGCCGCGGTGCGCTCTCGCGCGTGCGGGCATTGGCCAAGGCGGCCACGACGGAAGCGCGCTCGTTCTCCCAGGCCATGCACGAGGAGCGCGCCATCCGCCTGCTCCCGCCGGTTCCCGATGCCGACCACTTCATCAGCGCGGGCGGGCTGCAGCCACGCGATCGCAACGAGGGTCTCGTCGGCCAGGATGCGAAGGTTTCGCGCGCCGCCGGCAGCGCGCGCCTGGCGTGCAAGCCGCAGCTGGTCTTCGTGATCGGCCGCCACGCCCAGGACGTGGCAACGGACGACGCCATGGAGTGCGTCGCCGGCGTCACGATCCTGAACGACTTCCCGGGCTACGCTCCCATGGGGCCGGAGATCGTCACCCTCGACGAGATCCAGGACCCGTTCGACCTCTGGATGACGTTGTCGGTGAACGGCGCGGAGCGCATGCGGGCGAGCACGCAGGAGCGCGCCGCGACGCTGCCCTGGATGCTTTCGCAGTACTCGCGTGAGTTCGCGATCGAGGCCGGGGACCTGGTCGCCACCGGCATGCCCGGAACGCAGGACCTCTTTCTCGATTCCGGCGACGTGGTCGAGTGCACGCTCGAGGGCATCGCCACGCTGCGCACGGTGATCGTCGCTTCCGCAGCCTGAAGCGAACCACCGGGCTGCACTGGCCCGGTCAGCCGCGCCCGACGAAGGGCATCTTCGTCGCCATGATCGTCATGAACTGCACGTTCGAGTCGAGCGAGAGCCCGGCCATGAAGACGATCGCGCGGGCGACGTCCTGGACGTCCATGCGCGGCTCCACCATCATCTGGCCGTTGGCCTGGATGATGCCCTTGGCCATGCGCTCGGTCATCTCGGTGGCGGCGTTGCCGATGTCGATCTGCCCGCAGGCGATGTCGAAGGGCCGGCCGTCGAGCGAGATGCACTTGGTCAGCCCGGTGATCGCGTGCTTGGTGGAGGTGTAGGCCGCGGTGTTGGGGCGCGGCGCGTGCGCGGAGATCGAGCCGTTGTTGATGATGCGCCCGCCGCGCGGCGCCTGCTTCTTCATGAGCGCCATGGCCGCCTGCGCGCAGAGGAAGGAGCCGTTCAGGTTGGCGTCGACCACGGCCTTCCACTTTTCCCACGGCAGCTCGTCCATCGGCACCGCCGGAGCGCCGGTGCCGGCGTTGTTGAACAGCACGTCGACGCGGCCCCACTTTGGCCTCCACCGCCGCGAACAGCGCCTTGACGGAATCGGGGCTGGTGACGTCGGTCGCCACCGCGATGCCCTTGCCGCCTGCATCGAGCAGCGCCTTGTCGAGGATTTCCTGGCGACGGCCGGCAAAGGCCACCTGGTAGCCGGCCTGGGCGAGCGCCAGTGCGGATGCCTTGCCGATGCCGGTGCCGGCGCCGGTGACGACGGCAACTTTCGGGTGTGTCATGGAGCGGGTCTCCTGGAGGGGAACGAAGCGTTCGGCACAAGGCGCGATCCTACCCTCTCACGGCAGGCGGATCGGCAGGAAGCTCTTGTCGCCATCGCGCAGCAGGAGCAGCGCGATGGCCTTCCCGGCGCCGGCCACGGCCTCGCGGAATTGCTCGAGCGAATTGGCCGGCTTGCCGTTGATGGCGAGTATCACGTCACCGGAACGCACGCCGGCTTCCTGCGCCGCGCCGCTCGCGGACTCGACGATCAGCCCGGCCGTCGATCCGATCACGCGCTGCTCGCCGACGTTGAGCGGCCGCAGGGCGAGGCCCAGCTGCCCCGGCGCCGGCTTGGCCGCCACCGGCGCCGCCGGCTCGCGGCCGGCCGTCTTGCTCGAGTCACCCAACGTGGCGGTGAGCTTCAGGGTCTCGCCGTTGCGCACCACCTTGAGTTCGACCCGGCTGCCTGGCTGGCTCATCGCGAACATCGCCGGAAGTTCGCCGGAGGCGACGATCGGCTTGCTGTCCACCTGGACGATCACGTCCCCGGGCGCAGGCCGGCCACGGCGCCGGGGCTTCCCGGCAGCACGTCGAAGACGAGCCCGCCCATCGGCCGGGGCAGCCGGAACGCATCGGCCAATGCCTGGTCCACCTCCTGCACCGCGACACCCAGTATTCCGTGGGAGACGCGTCCCGTGCTCACGATCTGGCGCAGCACGCTTTGCGCCAGGTCGATGGGGATCGCGAAGCTCAGTCCCTGGTAGCCTCCGGTGCGGCTGTAGATCTGCGAATTGATGGCGACGACCTCGCCGCGGGCGTTGAACAGCGGCCCTCCCGAATTGCCCGGGATTCACGGCGGCGTCGCTCTGGATGAAGGGCACGGCACTGCCGTCCGGAAGCGTGCGGCCCTTGGCGCTCACCACGCCCACCGTGACGCTGTTGTCGAAGCCGAACGGGGAACCGATCGCGAGGACCCATTCGCCGACATCCAGGTCGTCGGGATTGCCGATGTGCACCACCGGCAGGTCGCTGGCCTCGATCTTCAGGACCGCGATGTCGGTCCTCCGGTCGGTGCCGAGGATCTTGGCGCGATACTCGCGCCGGTCGGTGAGCTTCACGGTCACCTCGCTCGCGTCGGCGATCACGTGGGCATTCGTGAGGATCAGTCCCTCCCGGCTCACGATGAAACCGGAGCCCTGCCCGCGAACCGGAACCTGCATGGTGGCGCCGGTGCCGCCGAACTGCTGCTGGAAGCGGCGCAGGAAGAGGCGCATCGGATCCGATGCATTGTCATCCTCGTCCTCCCCGGCGTTCTCCGCATCGTCGCTTCCCGCGGAAACCTGGCGCATGCCGCTCACGCTCACGTTGACGACGGCGGGTCCGTACAGCCGCGTGATGCGGGCGAAGTCCGGCACGGCGACCATCGGCACCGCGACGCCGGGCTGCGCCTTGGCGTCGGAGGCGCCGGCCGCCGCATGGGCGTCGAGGCCGGCCCCAGTTCATCGCGGACCACAGGGAAAGCAGCGCGACCGCGACGGCGTAGCGCAGGGCCGGGAAGGCGTCGGCAGGGTGGCGATCATGGCTCTTCAGCGGTCCTCGTCCTCTTTGTCGTCGCCGATGATGGCGATGACGCGTGTGCGCTTCGGCCCCGCGGCGAACTTCTCGAGCCCGAAGAGCACGGGAAAGAGTTCCTCGAGCTTCGTGCGCGCTTCCCCTTCGTCGTCGAAGGTGTAGAGCCTGCCCTCGGGCGAGAGGACGTCGTGCCACAGGCGGTGGTCGGACTCGTCCTCCTGCACCTGGAGCTTGAACTTCGGGGGTGGGGGCTTGGGGTAGGCCATGGCTATCCGGCGCTCGCGCGAGCGAGCTTCTCCTTGGTGGTTGCGTCGAGGGTGAGGCGTGTTGCCGCGACGAGATCGCGGACCTGTTCGACCGTCCGCCCGCTGGCGATCGGCGCGGTGATGCCGGGCTGCGCCATGAGCCAGGCGATGGCCACCTCTCCGGGAGTCGCGCCGAGCCCCGCCGCCACCTCCTCGAGCGCCGCGACGATCCGCAGGCCGCGCTCGTTGAGGTAGGTCTTCGCGCGCTGCCCGCGGGCGCTCGAGGCGAGATCCGCCTCGGTCTTGTACTTGCCGGTGAGGAACCCGGCCGCGAGGGCGAAGAACGGAATCACGCCGATGCCTTCCTCGCGGCAGAGCGGCCCCAGTTCCGCCTCGAACCCGGCGCGGTCGTAGAGGTTGTAGAGGGGCTGCAGCGTCTCGTAGCGCGGCAGGCCGAGCCGCGCGGAAACGGCCAGCGCCTCGCGCAGGGTCTGCGGCTTGAAGTTGGAAGCGCCGATCGCGCGCACCTTGCCGGAGCGCGATCAGCTCGGCATACGTGGCGAGAGTCTCCTCGTGCGGCGTGGCGGGGTCCTCGACGTGCGACTGGTAGAGGTCGACATGGTCCGTCTGCAGGCGCGCGAGCGAGCCATCGATGCTCTTGAGGATGTGCGCGCGCGAAAGTCCCTTGCCGCCCTCCTTCATGTCGTAGCCGACCTTGGTCGCGATGACCACGCGGTCGCGCTTGCCGGTGCGCGCGAGCCACTTGCCGATGATGGTCTCCGACTCGCCGCCGCGGTTCCCGGGCGCCCAGGACGAGTAGACGTCGGCCGTGTCGATGAGGTTGAAGCCCGCGTCGACGAAGGTGTCGAGGAGGCGAAAGGAGGTCGCTTCGTCCGCCGTCCAGCCGAAGACGTTGCCGCCGAAGGCGAGCGGGGCCACGCGGATGCCGGAGCGGCCGAGCGGGCGTGATTCCATGACGAAGCAACCTCGGGTGACTGTCGTGCAGTCATTCTAGCCCCCCGCCCACGCGCGCGAATTTCGAAGGCGCGGCGGCGTGGCCCTAATTGAAGAGCCCGGGCAGCGCGTCGCCCCAGCCCTGGAACGGGCCCAGGGGCTGCTTGTTCGTTTCCTGCTCGCGGATGAGGGGCTGCCCGCCATAGATCACGTAGGCGACGCGGTCGTCGACGAGCAACACCAGCGCGCTGAAGGACCAGCCCACCGTATCCACGGTGCGCTTGAAATGGAGCGCATCCAGCCAGAAGTTGCCGATGCGATCGCGTTTGGTCTCGCGGACCGAGATGGAGAACCCCTGGCAGGACTTGCCGGCCTCGAGGCATTCGCGCAGGCCCCGGTCCAGCCGGTCCCACGGCATGCTGCCGCTCAGGGGAAAGCGCAGGACGATGTCGGAATACGTGAGGAGCTGGACGTTCGGCGTGACGTACGGGTCGAAGCCGGCGGCCTTGAGGTCGGCGGCCGTCGTCTTGTAGGGCACGATGCGTTCGATCGCGGCACGGGCCTCCGCATAGCTGTGCCACTGGCTGGTCACTTCGGAACTCGTCTTGGGGAGCAGTTCCGCGCAGCCGGAAAGCGCAAGCGCCAAGACAGCGCAGGCCGCCCACCGACCCGGCAGGATCAGGACATTTCCGGCTCTCGCGCCCGCACCAACCATGGAGGACAATTCCACAGGACTTCCCTAGTCCAAGGCTATTACGGACTGGCGCCGTGGCGTTGACCGGAATCAAGGGCGTGGGCCGCCCCGGCAGCCGTTCCGGCCGTTTCGGCCCGGCTACGCGGTCGCGTACAATGCCGCGCTTTCCATACGATCGTCTGCGATGAAGAACAGCAAGCCCTTTCCCGTCCCCGTGCGCGTCAACTACTCGTGCAAGAAGTGCCCCGCCTATTGCTGCACCTACGAGGAGATTCCGGTGCGGGCGCGCGACATCGCCCGGCTCGCCCGCCACTTCGGCATCGAACCGGCGCAGGCCGAGGCGCGCTTCACGCGGCCGAACGGGAAGGGAGCCGCGCGCGTGTTGCGGCACCGCAAGGACGGGGTCTTCAAGTCGGCGTGTACCTTCCTCGACCAGGAGACGCGCCGGTGCACCGTCTACGAGGCACGCCCGGCCATCTGCGGCGACTTCCCGGGCGGCTCGCGCTGCGGGTACTACGACTTCCTCAAGTTCGAGCGTCTCCACCAGGACGATCCGGAGTTCATCGCGCTGACCTGACGCGACCGCCCTGCGCATCGCGAGCGTGTTGCACGCCCGCGGCGGCGGGGTCAAAATCCCCCGGCTCGGGGAGATGCCGGTGACGATCAAGGGCGGTGCGCAGTTGCGGATGGCTTCCTGCCCGTCGTGCGGCGGGCCGCTGCGCTTCCGCGGCGCCACCTCGGTCGTGGCCGTCTGCCAGTACTGCCGCGCGACTCTCGTGCGCGACGGCGCCCGGCTCGAGGACATCGGCAAGCAGGCCGAGCTCCTCCCCGACGACACGCTGCTGCAGGTGGGCGCCACCGGCTACCACCGCGGCGAACCCTTCTCGCTGGTCGGCCGCATCCAGTACCGCTACGGGGCGGGAATGTGGAACGAATGGCACGCGCTGTTCGACCGCGGCAGGAGCGCGTGGCTCTCGGATGCGAACCGCGACTACACGATCTCCTACCTGATGCCGCCCGCCGCGGTTCCGGCGTACGCGACCCTGCAGCCGGACATGGCGGTCACGCTGGGCGGCGAGCGCTACACCGTGACCAACATCGAGGAGGCGGAGGTCGTCGCGGGCGAAGGCGAGCTGCCGTTCAAGTTCGAGTCCGGCTGGAAGGCGCCGGTGGCCGACCTGCGCGGCGCGGGCGCGCGCTTCGCCACGATCGACTACTCCGAGGACGTTCCGCACATCTATGTCGGCGAGCGGCTGCCTTTCGACACCTTCCGCTTCGACGGGCTGCGCGACCCGGACCGGCCGGTGGCGCCGGGCGTGCGCGCCATCGCCTTCAAGTGCGCGGGCTGCGGCGCGCCGATCGAGAAGCACGTGACGACGACCGAAGTGGTCGCCTGCGGGTCCTGCGGCTCGGTGACGGACGTGACGGGGACGGCCGGCGAGATCGTGCAGAAGAGCGAGCGGAATGCGCAGCTGTTCATGCCATCGATCCCGCTGGGATCCGTCTGCACGTGGCGCGGCGCCGACTACGAGGTGGTGGGCTACATGCGCCGCCGCATCACGGTGGAGGGCGAGCACTACGAGTGGGCCGAGTACCTGCTGCACAACCTCGCGCAGGGCTACTACTGGATCAGCGAGTACCAGGGGCACTTCAGCCTGATCAAGACGGCCGCCGAGCAGCCGAAGGTCGCGGGGGGGCAGCGGCCGGATGCCCGGTATCTCGGGCGCAACTTCCGCCACTTCCAGCACAGCGAGCCCGAGGTCACCTACCTGATCGGCGAGTTCAACTGGCGCGTGCAACTGGGCGAGAAGTGCGTGGTCGACGACTACGTGGCGCCCCCGCTCATCCTCTCGTCGGAGAAGACCGACCGGGAGATCACGTGGTCGGTGGGCGAGTACGTCGAGCCGGAAGTCCTGTGGAAGGCGTTCCGCCTGGAGGGGCGAGCCGCCGCCGCGCGTCGGCGTGGCACCCAACCAGCCCTCGCCGCACAAGGGCAAGCCGCTCGCCTACTGGATCGCGTATTTCGCCGTGCTGGTCGTGGCGGTGGTCATGCAGTTCGGCTTCATGGCGCTCGACTCGGGGACCAGGTCGGCGATGGTCGCATTCTCCGTCACGCCGGACACTCCGACCCGGGTGGTGAGCCCGGTGCTGGACCTCGGCAGCCGCCTCGACAGCCCGACGAACCTGCACATCACCACGAACGCCCGGACCGCGTGGGTGGACCTGGACCTGCAGTTGGTGGAGGTGGGGAGCGGTCGCGCCTATCGCCTGACGCGCCAGCTGGGCAATCGGGGGGTGGGATCGGACTGGGGCGACGGCAATTCCGAGGACATGGCGAGAATCGCCGCCCTTCCGGCAGGGCGCTATACCCTGGCCATCGACGCGCGGGCCGGGGCCGTCCGCGGCGCGGCCACCGGCCAGCGCGACGTGCAGTGGCCACGTGCGCATCTACCGCTCCTCGCCGGGCTGGTCGAACCTCCTGCTGCTTGCCGGATTCCTCCTGCTCTGGCCGATCATCGCCACCGCGCGCGCCGCCTCCTTCGAGACGCGCCGCTGGGCGGAGAGCGACTATGCGCCGGAGGACGAGCGATGACGATGACTGAGGAGGCGTCCTGAACATGTTCCGCATCTATGTCGTCTGCGCACTCCTCGCCCTGGGCACGTTCGGCTACTCCCAGTACAAGGGGTGGTCCGTGTTCGGCTCCGATGCCGAGGAGTTCCAGAAACGCCGGGCCGAGCAGGCCGCCAGCCGCACCTGGGGCGGCGGCTCGCGTGGCGGCTCGTCCGGTCACAAGTAACCACAAGGAGGCAGCCATCATGGAATACCTGAAACCCGCCGCCCTCATCGGGTCGGTCCTCTACTCCGTCCTCGGGATCTTCCTCATGATCGTCGGCTTCATCGTCGTCGACAGGATCACGCCGTACGACCTCTGGAAGGAGCTGATCGAGAGCCGCAACCAGGCGCTGGCGACGGTGGTGGCGGCGTTCACGATCGCCATCGCGATCATCATCGCGGCTGCCATCCACGGCGGCTGAGCGCTGCGGGAGCGAACGCATGTCCGATCACCCGGACGTTGCCGGCGGCGCGGCGGCGGGGGCGCCAGCAGCGGCGTTGCCGGCCTCGGAGACGCTCAACCGGGCGCTGCTCGCCTCGGTGTTCGTCATCGCGGCGTGCGGGCTGGTCTACGAGCTCATCGCCGCCGCCGCCTCGACCTACCTGCTGGGCGATTCGATCACGCAGTTCTCGGTGGTGATCGGCGTGTACCTCGCCGCGATGGGCGTGGGCTCGTACCTGTCGCGCTACGTCGTCTCGGGCCTGGTCGTGCGCTTCATCGACATCGAGCTGATGATCGCGGTGCTCGGCGGCTTCTCCGCGGCGGTGATGTTCCTCTCCTTCGCCTACGCCGGCCCGGGCTTCCGCGTGGTGCTCTACGGGATCGTGGTCGCCGTCGGCATCCTCGTGGGCCTCGAGATCCCGCTGGTGATGCGCATCCTGAGCGAGCGGCTGGGATTGCGCGACCTCGTCGCCCAGGTGCTCACTTTCGACTACATCGGGGCGCTGGCGGTCTCCATCGCCTTCCCGCTGGTGCTCGTCCCGCGGCTGGGGCTCATCCGCACCGCGTTCCTGTTCGGGCTCATGAACGCGATCGTGGCCCTCTGGGCCGTGTGGCTGTTCCGGGCGCGGCTGCGCCGCGCCGCGCGCGGTGGCCGCTGCGCTGCGCGGCGGTGATCGTGGCCCTCGCCGGCGGGCTTCGCCTTCGCCGAGCGCTTCACCGAGTTCGCCGGAGCACCAGCTCTACGCCGACCGCATCGTGCATGCCGAGACCAGCCGCGGCCAGCGCATCGTGGTCACGCGCTGGCGGGACGACCTGCGCCTCTACCTCAACGGCAACCTGCAGTTCAGCTCGCTCGACGAGTACCGCTACCACGAGGCGCTGGTGCACCCGGCGCTCGCCTCCTTCCCGGAGGCGCGGCGCGCGCTCGTGCTGGGCGGCGGCGACGGCCTCGCCCTGCGCGAGATCCTCAAGTACCCGCACATCGAGAGCGTGACGCTGGTCGACCTCGACCCGGCGATCACGCAGGCTCTTCGCGGAAGCGCCGGCGCTGCGCAGCCTGAACGCGGACGCCCTCAACTCGCCGAAGGTGAAGGTGGTCAACGCGGACGCCTTCGTCTGGCTGGAGGATTCGCGCGAGCAGTTCGACTTCGTGGTGGTCGACTTCCCCGACCCGAGCAACCACTCGCTGGGCAAGCTCTACACCGCGTCCTTCTACCACGTGCTGAAGCGCCGCCTCTCGGCGCGCGGCATGGCGGTGATCCAGTCGACCTCGCCCCTGTACGCGCGCAAGTCGTTCTGGACCGTGGTGACCACGCTGGAGAGCGTGGGCTTCGAGGTGACGCCCTTCCACGCGCTGGTGCCGTCCTTCGGCGAGTGGGGCTTCATCATCGCCTCCAACGCGGCCCTATGCGCCGCCCGCAGAAATACCCGTTCGAGCTGCGCTTCGTCACGCCCGAGATCCACCCGGCGCTCTTCGGCTTTCCCAAGGACATGGCGCGCGTGCCCGCGGAGGTGAACCGCCTCAACAACCAGGTGCTGGTGACCAACTTCGAGTCGGAGTGGCGGCGCGGGTCGTCCGAGTGATGGACCGGCGGGAGTTCCTCGGCGCCGGTGCGGCGCTGCTGGCGGCGGGATGCGCCCGGGGCACGCCCGCCCTGCCGCCCGGCGATCTCATCGGCACCAACCACGTCCTCGGGCACCGCCTGCGCGACGGCGGCCTGCCGAAGGCGGGGGAAACCCGGCGCAAGCGGGTCGTGATCGTGGGCGCCGGCATCTCCGGCCTGTCCGCGGCGTGGCGGCTGCGCAGGGCCGGCTTCGACGACTTCGAGCTGCTCGAGCTGGAGAGCCGGCCGGGCGGCAACGCGCGCTGGGGCGAGAACGCCGTGAGCCGCTACCCGTGGGGCTCGCACTACATCCCGCTGCCGACGCGGGAGTCGCGCGCCACGCGCCTGCTGCTCGCCGAACTCGGCGTGCTGCAGGGCGACCCCGACGCGGACAAGCCGCGCTACGACGAGCGCGCACTCTGCCAGGCGCCGCAGGAGCGGCATTACCGCAACGGCACGTGGGAGGAGGGGCTCGCGCCGCTTGCCGGACGCACGCGCGGCGGAGACGGACGAGTGGCAGCGCTTCCAGGAGCGCATGCGCGAGCTTCCAGGCGCTGCGCGGCAAGGACGGCCGGCGCGCGTTCGCCATCCCTCTCGAGTTCTCCTCCCGCGACGCGGCGCTCCTGGCGCTCGACCGCGTCACCATGCACGACTGGCTGCGCGCGGAGGGCTTCCGTTCGGAGGCGGTGCATTGGCTCGTCAACTACGCCTGCCGCGACGACTACGGCTGCGACTACCGCGACGTCTCCGCCTGGGCCGGCATCCACTACTTCGCCTGCCGCGACGCGGGCGGCGCGCGATCCGGAGGCGGACGCGGTGCTCACCTGGCCCGAGGGGAACGGCTTCGTCGTGCGCAGCCTGATGGAGCGCTACCGGTTCCCCGTGCTTGCCGATGCGCTCGTGCACCGCATCGAGGAGGGGGCGAAGGAGGTGCGACTCGGCGTGTACCTCGCGGCGGAGAAGCGAGCCATCGAGATTCGCGCCGAGCACGTGATCTGGGCCGCTCCATTCGGGCTCGCGGCGCGCAGTTCTCCCTCTCCCTCGGGAGAGGGCCGGGGTGAGGGTAACCTGGCCGCGGCCCTGCGCACCTACGACTACGCGCCCTGGCTCACCGCGAACCTCACCCTGTCCGAGCCTCCCCACATCGACCACGGCGCGCCGCTCTCGTGGGACAACGTCATCTACGACAGCCCGTCGTTGGGCTACGTCGTGGCAACGCACCAGGGCGTGGCGACGCATCCCGGACCCACGGTGCTCACCTGGTACCTGCCGCTCGCGGGCGAGGCACCCGCCGCGGGACGCAAGCGCCTCGCATCCACCTCGCGCGAGCAATGGGCGGAGGCGGCACTGGCGGACCTGGCGAGGCCCCATCCGGAGATCCGCGCCATCACGACCCGCGTCGACGTCTTCGCCAACGGCCACGCCATGGTGCGTCCGCGACCGGGGCTCATCTGGGGCGATGCGCGCCGGACGATCGTCGGGCGCCGCGGACGGCTGCACTTCGCCCATGCCGACGCGAGCGGGCTCTCGCTCTTCGAGGAGGCCAACGATCGCGGCGTGGCCGCGGCGGAAGCGGTGCTCAAGGCGATCGGCGATCGCAGTGCCTCTTTCCGCTGGAGCTGACACTTTCCATGGACGAGCCATTCGACGCCATCGTCCTCGGCCTCGGCGCCATGGGCAGCGCCACCCTGTACCAGCTCGCGATGCGCGGCATGCGCGTCCTCGGCGTCGACCGGTACTCGCCTCCGCACGACCGCGGCTCCAGCCACGGCGACACGCGCATCACGCGCCTGGCCATCGGCGAGGGCGCGGAGTACACGCCGCTCGCCATGCGCTCCCATGAGATCTGGCGCGAGATCGAAGCGCAGACGGGAGCCAACCTCCTCACCACCACCGGCGGCCTCGTCATCTCGAGCGCGGGGCCGCGCGGCACCTGCCACGGCACGGATTTCTTCGCGAACACGCTTGCGGCTGCGCGAGCACACGGCATCCGTCACGAGATCCTCGATGCGGGCGAGATCCGGCGGCGCTTCCCGCCTTTCGCCGTGCGCGACGACGAGGTGGGCTACTACGAATACGAGGCCGGGTTCCTGCGCCCCGAGGCCTGCGTGGCGGCGCAGCTGCAGCTCGCCGGGCAATTCGGGGCGGCAATTCATCGTGGCGAAGAGGCGCTGCAGTTCACGCAGGAGAAAGGTGTCGTGCACCTGCGCACCGGTCGCGGGGAGTACCGCGCGCGCCGGCTGGTCGTGACCGCGGGACCGTGGCTGCCCGGACTGCTGGGCAACACCTGGGCCGGGCGCTTCACTGTGCGCCGCCAGACGCTCTACTGGTTCGCTGTGCGGGAGTCGCCGGAGGCCTTCCTGCCCGGGCGTTTCCCCGTCTTCATCTGGGAGCTCGCGGGACACGCCCAGCCCATCTACGGCTTCCCGGCCATCGACGGCGCGCGCGGCGGCGTGAAGATCGCAGCCGAGCAGCACGAGGTGGCGACGACGCCGGAGACGGTGCGGCGCGAGGTTGCGCCGGAAGAGGCACGGGCGATGTACGCGGCGCAGGTCGCGCCCTATTTTCCGGGCGTCTCCGGAGAGTGCGTGAAGGCCGTGTCGTGCCTGTACACGATGACGGCCGATTTCCGCTTCGTGATCGAGGCGCACCCGGAGTACCCGGGCGTGATCATCGCCTCGCCGTGCTCCGGCCATGGCTTCAAGCACTCGGCGGCGATCGGGGAGCGGCTGGCCCTCCTGCGTGACGGGATAACTGCGGCGACTGTACCGCCAGTTACTTGCGCTTGCGGATCTCCGCCTGCACCAGGTCCGGCCGGTCGGAGATGATGCCGTCGACACCCATGTCGAGCAGCTTCACCATCATGGCGGGGTTGTTCACGGTCCATGGGATCACCACTATCCCGAGGGTGCGCGCCTCGGCCAGGAGTTCCGGCGTGAGGTAGGTCTGGTTGGGCGCCCAGATCTTCCCGCCGGCGGCCTTCACCGCCTTCGGAACGGAACCTCCGTGCAACTCGGGAGCGAATCCCGCGAGCCAGGGCGAGGGCTTCCCGTCGGCTTCCGGCTTGAGCGTCCGTGGCGAGGAGAGGTACATCGTGCGGATCTCGGGCGCCTCCTTCTGCACGACCTGGAGCGTGCGCCAGTCGAAGGACTGGATCATGGTGCGCTCGGCCATGCCCGCCTTGCGGATTTCGGCGATCACCCTGCGCGCGAATTCTTCCGGCGGCAGGGTGGCCGCCGGCTCCAGGGGCGAGATCTTCGTTTCGCAGTCGAAGCCGACCTTCGCGTTTCCGGACTTCTTCACCAGGTCGAACAGGTCGGAGAGCTTCGGGACGCGCGTGCCGTCCGCCGGCTTCTGGTCCGGGAATTCGGCGGCGTACTTGGTGCCGGGCTTGAGCCGGCCGACGTCGTACTTCTGCAGCTCCGCGAAGGTGAGATCGCTGATGGCGGGCCCCGTCTTCTCCAGCCAATTGCCGTCCGGTCCGCGCGTCGTGTCCGGGTTGAGGTACAGGTCGTGATGGACCACGACCACGCCGTCCTTCGTGATCGCCATGTCGCATTCGATCGTGTCCACGCCCAGCTCCAGCGCCTTCTGCCAGGCGGGCGGCGTGTTCTCCGGCGCGAGGCCGCGGGCGCCGCGGTGGCCCTGGAGATCGAAGGCCTGGGCGGCGAGGGAGAAGGTGAGCAGGACGAGGGCGGCGATTCGCATTGTCGGATCGGGGTGCAGGTCTGGAATGCAGAAACTCTACCTTGTTTCGCGTTTCGCGGCCGTCCGGCGCGCACCGAACGCCGGTCGTGGCCCCATTGTCTTTTTCCGTATTCGGGGGCACGATCCAGCCGCAGTCGATACGGCGACTCCAATCCACGCAAGGGAGGACAAGACCATGGAAGCGATGCGACTTGTTGCGGTTGCGCTGGCGTTGACCCTGGCGGGTTGCGTGCAGGTGACGGCCACGAAGACGGATGTCCCGCCCTCCCGCAAGCCGGCGACCCTTGCGAAGGACAAGTTCAGCCCGAGGGTATGGGTCGACCGGGGCGAGATCAGGATCGACCAGGAGGTCATTCGCTTCGGGAAGCACGAAAAGCGGGTCGTCATCACCTGGAAACTGGATCAGTCCAATCCGGAAACCAGGGACTACGTCTTCCCCCAGGAGGGCATCCGGTTCGAACCGCCCGGCAACGCCGACTTCACCGGGTGCGGCCCGAAGGCGAATGGCAGGCACTACTCCTGCACCAACGAGAATCCCGGACGGAACTGGTACAAGTACGTGGTCACGGTCACGTCGCCGAGTTTCACGCCGATTCCGCTCGACCCCTTCGTCGTCAACGACTGACCCACGCGCACGCCAGCGCGAGCGCATCCTCGTAGCTGGTGCCGTTGACTGCGCCCTGCGCCGTCTCGAAGTTGCTGGCGCCCAGGGCGTCGCGGGACTTCGCGACCAGCGGAGCGAGAAAGGCATCGTCCGCGGGGTCGCGATGCAGCCCGGTGAGCCCCAGTTGTGCCTGCGCCATGCCGTAGAAGCGCGCCGCGTCCTCCCAATCCTTTCGTGAGGCCGCGAGGCCGGCGCAGGCGTCGAGGGCGCTCACTCCCAGGGGTTTCGAGCCGGTTTCGACGGCAATGAGCAGGGATTCCCGCAGCGGATCGACCGCGCGAACCGGGTTGTCGCGCCCGATCGCGACCATCGCGAGGTTGAGAAGCCCGATCGCGATGGTTTCCCGGTCGCCGATCGCGCGCGCGCGGCTCACCGCTTCCTCGTAAAGAGGTTCGGCCAGGTCAGGGTTGCCTTCCGTGCGGTGCAGTTGCGCCAGCGCGATGAGGGCTGCGGCAATTTCGCGCTGGTTGCCCAGTTGCCGCGCCATCGCGAGCGCTTCCTCGAAGTTGCCGCGCGCCGCGGGGAAGTCTCCCAGCCCCAGCGCGACGAGCCCCAGGGACTGCAGCGCTGCTTCCACGCGCGAGCGGTCGCCGAGTTCCCGCGCGATGGCGAGGCTTTCCGCGAGATATTCCTGGGCCTCGGCGTAGCGGCCCATCCAGGAGTCCAGCTGGCCTGCGACGAAGAGCGTGCGGCAGCGGTCGAGTGTTCGTGCCTGGGCGCCCGGCCGAGCAAGCGCCTCGACCACCAGGCGGTAGCCCAACCCGGGCAAGCCGCGATTGATCCAGTAGCGCCGCAGGGCGCGAACCATGCGCATGCCCGATTCGGGTCCTCCGGGAGCGTGATCGCACCAGGCGTTCGCGGCCAGGAGGTTCTCGCGATCGAGATCCAGGCGCAGGAGCCATGCCACCTGATCGGGGCCATTGATCCCGGTACTCGCCTTCTCGGCGAGCGCGAGAAACCAGGCGAGGTGCCGCGCCCGGGCTGTGTCCGCATCTCCCGATCGCTCCAGGCACTCCCGCGCGTACTCGCGGACCGTGTCCAGCATGGCGTAGCGGCCACCTTCCTGCTCCGGGACGACGAGGGACTTCTCCACGAGCGAATCCAGCAGGTCGAGCACCGCCGATTCCTCGATTCCCGAACCGGACGTGACGGCTTCGGCCGCCTCGACCGACCAGCCTCCCGCGAACACCGATAGCCGCCGCAGCAGGACGCGCTCGTCCTCCTGAAGCAGGTCATGGCTCCATTCGATGAGCGCGCGCAACGTCTGCTGCCGCGGCAACAGCGTCGGGTCGCCTTTCGAGAGCAGCCGCAGCCGGTCGCCGACGCGGCTTGCGATCGTCTCGATCGACAGGGC
This sequence comes from uncultured beta proteobacterium, assembly GCA_963786635.1. Taxonomy (GTDB): domain Bacteria; phylum Pseudomonadota; class Gammaproteobacteria; order Burkholderiales; family Usitatibacteraceae; genus FEB-7. Next base: position 59,313 of record CAWAZV010000005.1, read on the forward strand.
CCGCACGCGGGCGGCAGCCAGCTCCAGGGCGAGCGGAATGCCGTCGAGCCGCTGGCAGATCTCGGCGACCGCGCGGGCATTCTCCTTTTTCAGACGAAAGGCGGGCTGCGCCGCCGTCGCGCGGTCCACGAACAGGCGCACGGCGTCGTTCCTGGCCAGGGATTCGACATCGGAGACGCCCTGCAGGCCGGAGACCGCGAGGGGCGTGAGGGGAAACACGACTTCCGCATTCAGGTGCAGCGCTTCGCGGCTGGTGGCGAGCAGGCGCAGGTTCGGGTTGGACTCGAGCAGGACGCGGGCGAGCCTGGCGCTGGCATCGCGCACATGCTCGCAGTTGTCCAGGATGATGAGCAGGCGCCGGCCCCTGGTCTGTTCGACGAGCGCCGCCAGCAGGCCCTTGTCCGAGAGCCCTTTGCCTTCCTTCACCCCGAGCACGCCCGCCACTGCCTGCGGCACCAGCTGCGGGTCGCCCAGGGGGGCGAGTTCCACGAGCCAGGTGCCGTCCGGGAAAAGTCCGATCGCCTCCGTGGCGACCTCGATCGCGAGCCGTGTCTTGCCCGTGCCGCCGAAACCGGTCAGCGTCACCAGCGGGGCGGACGCCAGCAGTTCCTTCAGTTCTTCCTTTTCGCGCTCGCGGCCGATGAAGCGGTTCAGCGCCACCGGCAGGTTCTGTCGCCTGGCCGGAACCGGGGCCGCGGCGGGCGCGTCGCCGGCGTCGCCGGCGTCGTCGGGCTCGAGGGTGAAGCGGTAACCCTTGCCGGAAACGGTGGCGATGGCGTTCGCGCCCAGGATCTTGCGCAGGGTCGAGACCTGGACCTGCAGGTTGTTTTCCTCGACCACGAGGCCAGGCCAGGCCAGGTCGAGCAGCTCGTCCTTGGTCACTACGCGGTCGCGGCGTTCGATGAGGGCGATCAGGACGTCGAAGGCCCGGCCGCCCAGGCTGGCAGCCTTGCCCTCCACCAGCAAGCGGCGCTCGGCGGGCCGGATGTCGATCGAGCCGAAACGCAATCGCTGTGGCACGCGCCCTCCGGTGGAGTTGCGCCATCCCCGGGGACGGCGGCCTTTGCTGCCGAATATACCCCCGGGCGCGTTCCTTTAAGAACCCTTCAGGAAATCCAAAGGACTGGCATCCCTCGCAAGGACGACATTGGGCGCATCAACCACGCAGCCCACGCTGCACTCAACGAGGAGCCCGCCATGAACACCTGCCAAACCCTTGCCAACCCCGAAGTCACAGGCCGCCGCCTTCAGCGGGAGGTGCCGGTGAACGAGCCGCGCAAGCCCTGGAACGCCGGCCTCAGCGCTCGACGCCGCCGCGAACGTTGCCGTGCTGTGTGCGGGAGTTGCCATCGTCGTGCTCGCGGCGGCCACCGACGGCCAGGTTTTCCTGCTGTCGCTGACCGCCTAGGGAGACCGCCATGGTCACTTCGCAACACTTTTTCACGGCCGAAACCAGGAAGCAGCGCCTTCTGCGCGAGGCCCTCGTCGATGTCCGGGCTCTCGTTCCCGTGGTCGGCAGGGTGGGCGAATCGCGTCCCGCCCGGCCGAACGCAACTCCGTGTCGTCCCCTCACTCCAGGAAAGGAGTCAAGCATGCAGGCAGCCAGCGACAAGGATGAAGGAAGGCTCTACCGGGTCATCGGCACCGTTGTTCCCGCGGCCATCCTGTTCGGCGTGGGGGCGGGCATGATGATGATCAGCGCCCAGACGCCCGTTTCCACGACACACGCCCGGTTGACGACCGCGGCCATCCACGGGGTTCCCGACGCGTCGGCTGCCCTCGACACGAACGCCGTGGTCGAACCGTTGCCGCCCACATTCTAGTCGGTCGAGACGACTTTGCTGCGCTAGGGCCGGGCCCGTCTCCTCCGGGCCTCTTGGGGGGGTGACCGCGCGATCGGCCACCCCTTTTTTTCAGTCGCCAGCCACCGGCCCGGCGGCGCGTATGCCGCGCCCGGTGACCCTCGCCACGAGCTTCATCGCCAGGCGCCAGACGAACCGGATGCCCAGCAACGCGAACACCGCCTCGCAGAGCGTCACCACGAAGGCGAAGAACGGGATTCCAGCGCGCCTCGCGCGCAGTGGAACTTGGCGAAGGCGCGGTCGCGCGCGATCTCGATCGAGTCGTAGAAGGTCGGCACGACCAGCAGCGTGAGGATCGTCGAGGTGATCGTGCCGCCGATGATCGCGATCGCCATGGGCCGGTAGAACTCGCCGCCCTCGCCGAGGCCGATGGCGACCGGCAGCATGCCCGCGATGAGCGCGAAGGTGGTCATGAGGATGGGCCGCAGGCGCACGCGGCCGGCGTGCATCAGCGCGTCCTCGCGGCTCACGCCCTGCGCCTCTTCCTTGCGCGCGCAGTCGAGCAGCAGGATGGCGTTCTTGGCCACCAGGCCCATGAGCATGATCACGCCGATGAAGCTCATGAGGTTCAGCGTGCCGTTGGTCGCGAGCAGCGCCAGCACCACGCCGATGAGGGAGAGCGGCAGCGACATCATCACCGGCAGCGGGGCCGTGAACGAGCCGAACTGCATCACCAGCACCAGGTACATGAGGGCGATGCCCATGACGAGCGCGATGCCCATCTCGGAGAAGACTTCCTTCTGGTCGCGCGAGGCGCCGCCCAGCTCCAGCCCGTAGCCGGGCGGGAAGTCGATCTGCTTGGCGATCTTCATCGCGTCCGCCGTCACCTCGCCCGGCGAGCGGCCCTGGGCGTTGGCGGAGACGGCGATCATGCGCTTGCCGTCGGAGTGCTGGATCTGCGCCGGGCCCTTGCCCATGGTGATGGTCGCGATCTGGTCGAGCGGCACCATCATGTTGCTGCCGCCCACGGCGATCGGCAGGTGCTCGATGTTGGCTGCGTCCACGCGGTCGTCGGGGTGCAGGCGCACGGACACGTCGCGCGATTCGCCGGTGGGGTCGACCCAGTCGCCCACCTCCACGCCGGCAAAGGCCACGCGCAGCGCCTGCGCCGCATCGCCCACGGCGATGCCGAGCGAGTTGGCGAGCCCGCGGTCGAGCTCGATCTTCAGCTCGTCCTTGGGGTCCTGCTCGGAAAGCCCGACGTCCACGGCGCCGGGCACTTTCTTGAGCTTCTCCATGAAGTCGCTGGTGATCGCCATGAGGCGGCGCGAGTCCGGCCCGGAGAACTGGATCTGCACGGGCTTCCTCACGCCGTTGTTCAGGTCGTCGAGCACGACGTACTCGGCGCCGACCAGGCGGGCCATGAGGCTTGCGCAGGTCCACGGCGATCTCGGAGGCGCTTCGCTTGCGCTTGGTGCTCTTGCCGAGGTCGACGTACACGCGCCCGCCGGTCGCGTTCACCTGGCTGTTGGTGGCGACCGTCTCGGGAATCGTGCGCGCGAGCTCGGCGGCCTTCTCCACCTTGAGCTTCGCGTACTCGAGGCTCGCGCTCGAGGGCACGCGCACGTCGATGGCGATCGTGCCGACGTCGGATGCCGGCAGGAAGCTCGAGCCGCCGACCGTCGCCTGCAGCGCCAGCGCGCCGACGAGGCTTGCGACCGCGATGGCGGCCATGGAGCGGCGATGGTGCAGCGCCCAGGCGATGACGTTGCCGTAGCGGTCGGACTGGTGGTCGAACCAGACGTTGAACCGGGCAAGCACCTTGCTCAGGCCCTTCTTCTCCTGGTGCGCATAGCCGACCGGATCGCCCCAGTAGGCCGAGAGCATCGGGTCGAGGGTGAAGGAGATGAAGAGGCTCACCAGCACCGAGGTCGCGACCGTCAGCGCGAAGGGCCGGAACCACTCGCCCGCGCCGCCGCCCATGAAGGCCACCGGGATGAATACCGCGATGATCGAGAACGTGGTCGCGGTGACGGCCAGGCCGATCTCCGCCGTGCCGACACGGGCCGCCGTCATGCGGTCCGCTCCTCGCTCCATGTGGCGCACGATGTTCTCGCGCACCACGATGGCATCGTCGATCAGCACGCCGATGGCGAGCGACAGGCCCAGCAGCGTCATGAAGTTCAGCGTGAACCCGCAGGCCCACACCGCGATGAAGGCGGCGATCACGGAGGTGGGCAGCGACAGCGCCGTGATGAGCGTCGAGCGCCACGAGTTCAGGAAGGCGTAGACCACGAAGATCGTGAGGATGGCGCCGAAGACCAGCGCCTCGATCACGTTCTTGAGGCTGTTCTCGGCGTCCTCGCCGCCGTCCTGCGTCACCTCGAGCTTGGTGCCTTCCGGCAGCGTCTTGTTGATCTCCGCCACCATCTTGCGGATCTTCGTGGCCACGGTGACCGTGCTCGCGTCGCGCGAGCGCGTGACGGCGATGCCGACGTTGGGGTGGCCGTTGCGCAGGCTGAAGCCGGAGAGTTCCGCGAAGCCGTCGGCGACGCTCGCGACCTGCCCCAGGCGCACCACCTCGTTGCCGCGGCGCTTGAGGACGATGCTCTCGAATTCCGCGGGCGACTCGATGCGGCCCACGAGGCGGATGCTCTGCTCGTCCAGCGCGCCCTTGACGCGGCCGACCGGGGCGGTCGTGTTCTGCGCGCGCAGCGCCGCCACGACCTCGGTCACGGAGATGTTGTACTCGCGCAGCTTCTCCGCGCGCAGCAGCACGGAGAGCTCGCGCCGCAGCGCGCCGTTCACGTTGACCACCGCCACGCCGTCGATCGAGCGGAAGCGGTCGGCGAGGACGTCCTCGGCAAGCCGGGAGATCTCCGCATGCGACTGCGACTTGGCGGAGAGCGCCATCTGCATGATCGGCTGCGCGGACGGGTCGATGCGCCTCAGGATCGGCTCGCGCATCTCGATGGGCAGCTTGTGCCGCACGGAGGCGATGGCGTTCCTGATCTCGTCCGAGGCCTCGACCATGTTCTTCTTGAAGTTGAAGATGATGACGACCTGGGCGTTGCTCTCGGCCGAGGTGGAGCGGATCTGGTAGACCTGCGGGATCGACTGCAGCGCCTTCTCCACGCGGTTGACGATCTCGCGCTCCACCGTCTCCGGCGAGGCGCCCGGGTAGGGGATGTTCACCACGATCACCGGCTGCTCGACGTCGGGGATCTGGTTCACGCGCAGGTTCTTCAACGCGAGCATCCCCAGGCACATGAGCGCGATGATGATGACGACGGTCGTCACCGGCCGCTTGATGCTGAAATCCGAGAGGAACATGGTCTCCAGTCCTGGAAATCAGGGACAGTCCCTAATTTCTCGCGGGCGTTGCCGCATCCTTCGCGGCCGCCTTGGTGGGCGCTGGCGCGGCAGCCGACTGCACGGCCTGGCCGTCCTTCAGCAGCGCGTTGGGATGGCGGATCACCTGGTCGCCCTCCGCGAGCCCGCCCTTGAGCGCGAAGTCGCCGGTGCGCACGTCGCGGTCGCCGAGCGCCAGGGTGATCTTCTGCAGCTTGTTGTCCCTGACGCGCCAGGCCGAGGCCTTGTCGCCGTCGCGCACGAGCGCCGTGGCGGGGATGGTGAGGCTCGCCGCACTCGCCGTCTCCACGCGGCCTTCCGCATACAGCCCGGCCAGGCGCGGCTGCTTCTGCCCGGTGAAGTCCACCAGCACCTCCACCTGGCGGGTCGTCGGATTGGCCGCGGGATTCACGCGCCGCACCTTGCCGGTGAACTCCTGGTCGGGATAGCCGTTCACGCGGAAGGTCACCAGCTGCCCGGCCTGCACCGCCCCGATGTGGTCGGCGGAGACCAGGCCCTCGAAGCGCATGCTGGCCGGGTCGATCACCTTGACGAGCTCCTTGCCGACCTGCGCGGTATCGCCGGCGGAGACCTTGCGGTCACTGACCACGCCGTCGAAGGGCGCCCGCACTTCCGTTCTTTGCAGCTGCTGGCGCGCGAGCGCCACGCGGGTCTTGGATCCCTCGACCTCGCTCTGCGCATTGTTGCGGCGCGCCTCGGCGTCCTCCAGCTGCTGGGCGGAGGCCATGCCCGAGCCGCGCAGGGTGGTCATGCGCTGGAACTGCCGTTCCGCCTGCTCGTAGGACTGGGCGGCCGCGCGGCTGGCGGACTCGGCGGAGAGCAGTCCGTCGCGGATCGCGGTGTCGTCCAGGCGCACGAGCAGGTCGCCGCGGCGGACGTTGTCGCCGTTCTCGCGCAGCACCTGCACGACGACCGCGGACACTTCGGCGCGCAGGTCCGCGCGGCGCTCGGGCTGGATCGTCCCGGTGATGGCCGGACCCGAGGCCAGGGCGCTGTTCCTGACCGTGTGGACGTCCTCGGCGGCGATGAGGAGCGGCGGCGCGGCCGCGGCGCCCTTGGCGGGCGTTTCCGGGCCCTTGCTGCAGGCGGCAAGGGTGAGCGCCATGGCGGCAAGGAGGACGGGGATCGGAAAAGTCATGGGTCGGCTTCCGGAAATGGCGTGGGCTCGTGGCCCGAAAGGCGCAATTGTAGGGCACGGGTCCACCGCTTCCACCCGGATGAGACGAAATGCGGATTCCGGGGGCTGAACGGACGCCGGGCCGTGCGACCGGCGGCCCGACCCCGCCTCCGGCTTCCTTCAGAAGGACGTGACGTTGGTGCCCGAGGCGCCCACGGCCGTGTAGCCGGAAACGGTCCGCGCGACGGCATTGAGGTCGTTGGAGGTCCCGGAGGTGCGTGTTTCCCAGGTGAGTCCGTCGAGGCTGGTGAGGATCACGCCCCCCTTGCCGACCGCGACGAACTGGCCCCCGAAGGTGATGGCGGTGAGGTCGTTGGTCGTTACCGGCGCCTGGGCCGTCCAGGTCGTGCCGTCGATGCTGGTGAGGATGGTTCCGCCTGCCCCGACCGCCACGTAGCGGAAGACCACGTTCGAATGCCGCATCCACGAGCGCCGCGTAGGCCACGCCGCGCAGGTCGCGCGTCGTGCCGGAAGTGCCCGCCGTCCAGTTGGTGCCGTCGATGGTCGTGAGGATGGTGCCGTTGGCGCCGACGACCACGTAACGGCCGTTGCCGAAGGTTGCGCCATAGAGGTGGTCGGTCGTTCCCGAGGCCGCGGCGATCCAGTCCGCCCCGTTGCTGCTGAGGAGGAGGGTGCCCGCCGCGCCGACGGCCACGAACCCGCCGACGCCGGCATTGGCGCCGCCATAAAGGGTCGCGGTGGTGGTGCTCGTCTGCTTGGTCCAGGTGGTGGCGTCGAGGCTGTAGAGCAGCGTGCCGTTCGCGCCGGCGGCGACGAACCCCAGGCTGCTGTACCAGACGGCGTTGAGGTCCGCCGGGGCACCGGGATTGGTCACGGGGGCGAGGGTTGCCCCGTTGATGGCCGAGTAGAGCGTGCCGCCCGCGCCCACGACGACGTCCGCGTAGCCCGCCGCGATGTTTCCGTAGACCGCGCCATTGAGCGCGCCCGTGCCGAGAGGGGTGCCGACGGTCCAGACGGTCCCCGACAGCCGCGGCACGGCCACCTGGGTCGGCGCACCCGGTCCGCCCGGGCCGCCATCCTTGCGGCCGTTGATCGTGAAGGAATAGGTCCTGCCGTTGATGAGGCCGCCGATGGTGCTGGGCGAAGTGGCCTTGGTGATCACCGAGCCCCCGGACAGCGCCCAGTTGATGGTCGTGATCGACTCGCCGGGGGCGTAGAAGATCCAGTAGTCCACTTCGGGCTCCGCCGTCCACGTCAGGATGACGGATGAGTCGGCGGCGGTCGCCTTGAAGTTGGCCGGCGGATCGGCGGAGGAGCCCTTGTCGCCGCAACCGGCAAGAAGGAGCGCGAGGGCCGTCGCGGCGGCGGTGAGGAACGGGAATTTCACTGGCGATCCTTGCAACCTGCGGGGGAAATCGGGCAGCAATTATCCCACACTCCACCCCTGGTCCCGGCGCCCGCCATGGTGCGTGGCCCGCCCCGGCTAGTCCTCGGCGGCAAACCAGCCTGCCACCAGGGCATCGACCGCGGCCGGCCCGCTGACGTGCTCGTAGTCGTTCAGGCGCGGCAGGTGCCGGTAGTCCGCCGCCCACGCGTCGCCATGCTCGGCGACCTGCGCGATGGCGTCGCAGACCGCGGCAACCTCGCCGTCGCTCATCGCCGGGTGAAACGACACCCGCACCCAGCCGGGCTTGTCCGTCAGGTCGCCGGCGTCGATCTTCGAGGTGATGCGCTGCGACTGGTCGGCGTCGACGTTGAGGAGATAGTGGCCGTAGGTGCCGGCGCAGGAGCATCCGCCCCGCGCCTGGATGCCGAAGCGGTCGTTGAGCAGGCGCACCACCAGGTTGTAGTGCAGGCCCGGCAGGTGGAAGGAAATCACCGGCAGCCGCCTGCGGCTGCGCCCGGCCAGCACGACCACGCGCGGCACCCGGTCCAGGCGCTCGAACACTTGCCGCACGATCTCGTGCTCGCGCTCGGCGATGCGCTCCACTCCCATCGCCTCCTTGGCCTGCACGGCCAGCGCCGCGCGGATGAGCTGCAGGAACCCCGGCGTGCCGCCGTCCTCGCGCACTTCGATGTCCTCGAAGTAGCGATGCTCGTGCCACGGGTTGGTCCACGCGACCGTGCCGCCGCCGGGCTGGTCGGGCACGCGCGCCGAGTAGAGGCGCTGGTCGAAGACCAGGATGCCGCAGGCTCCGGGGCCGCCGAGGAACTTGTGCGGCGAGAAGAAGATGGCATCGAGCGCCCGCGCGGGGTCGGCCGGATGCATGTCGATCGCCACGTAGGGCGCGGAGCAGGCGTAGTCGACGAAGCACAGGCCGCCGTGCGCGTGCATGAGGGCGGCGATGTCGTGGCAGGGCGTCTCGATGCCGGTCACGTTCGAGCAGGCCGTGATCGAGGCGATCTTCGTGCGCCGTCCGGCGTAGCGCGCGAGGATGGCCGGGATCGCGTCCAGGTCGACCAGCCCGTTCGCGTCCGGCGGGATGACCTCCAGGTCCACCTCGCACTCGAGCCACGTGGTGTGGTTGGAGTGGTGCTCCATGTGCGTGACCAGCACCACGGGGCGATCGGCCGGCGCGACCCGTGCGGTGCCGATGAAGTTCGACGGCACGCGCAGGCCCAGCATGCGCTGCAGCTTGTTGATGGCGCCGGTGCATCCCGTGCCGGTGGCCAGCAGCACGTCCCCCGCTGCCGCATTGATGTGGCGCTTGATGATCGCGCGCGCCTGCTGGTAGGCCGCCGTCATGGCATGCCCGGTGAAGCTGGTCTCCGTGTGGGTGTTGGCGATGTAGGGCGCGAAGTCGCGCAGCAGGCGCTCCTCGATCGGCCGGTAGGCGCGGCCGCTGGCCGTCCAGTCGGCATAGACCATCGGCCGCTCGCCGTACGGGGTCGGGATGCGCAGGTCGCGGCCGACGATGCCTGCTGCGAAGCGCGCGAAGTGCCCGGCGTGGGGAAGGGGGGCGGTCATGGATCGTGGCGTTCCTTGTCCGGTGACGATGCCCGACGCTAGTCGACCAGCAGCATGCCGGGACACTCGAGGTAGCCGCGCAGCGCCTGCACGAACTGCGCCGCATCGTTGCCGTCGACGACGCGGTGGTCGAAGGACGAGGAGAGGTTCATCAGCTTGCGCGGCACGATCGCGCCGGAGACGACGGCCGGCCGCTCGACGATGCGGTTGACGCCGATGATGGCCACTTCCGGCGCGTTGATGATCGGCGTGGTGACGATGCCGCCCAGCGGGCCCAGGCTCGTGATGGTGATCGTCGAGCCGGAGAGCTCCTCCCGCGTGGCCTTGCGCGCCGCGCGGCCTCGGCCAGGCGGGCCACTTCCGCGGCGATCGACCACAGGTCGCGCGCCTCGGCGTGGCGGACCACGGGCACCATCAGCCCGTCGGCGGTCTGCGTGGCGATGCCGATGTGCACGGCGGCGTGGCGGGTCACCACGCCCTTCTCGTCATCGAAGCGCGCGTTCATCTGCGGGAACGACGGTGCGGCGAGGACGATCGCGCGCATGAGGAATGGCAGCACCGTGAGGCGCCCGCGCGCCGCCCCGTGCGCCTCGTTGAGCCGCGCGCGCAGCCGCTCCAGCTCGGTCACGTCGATTTCCTCGACGTAGGTGAAGTGCGGGATGCGGCGCGTGGCGTCCTGCATGCGTTCCGCGATCTGGCGGCGCAGCCCGATCACCGGCACGGCCTGCTCGCCGTGGCGCTCGGCGTAGCGGCCGGAGCCTGTCGTCAGGGCATCGGGCGGAGCGGGCTGGCGCACGAGATCCTCGTGCAGGATGCGCCCGTCGGGCCCGCTGCCCTGCACGCCTTCGAGCGCGATGCCCAGCTCGCGCGCGTGGCGGCGCACGGCGGGCGAGGCGAGGGCATGCGCGCCCGTCGCCTTGGCGGCAGCGGTTGCGGCAACGGTTGCGGCAGCCGCCGTGGGCTTCGAGGCCTTGGGCAATGGGGCGTCTCCGCCCTCCAGTCTCGAGCCGGATCAGTTCGGCTCCGACGGCGAGCTTGTCGCCGGCCTTCGCCGCCCAGCGCGGCGACACGCCCGGCAACGGGAGAAGGCACCTCGACCGTCGCCTTGTCGGTCATCACGTCGGCGACGACCTGGTCCACGGCGACGGTGTCGCCCGGCTGGACGTGCCAGGCCACCACCTCGACCTCGGCGATGCCTTCGCCGATGTCGGGCACCTTCACGACGTGCGTGCTCATTTGACCTCCATCACGCGCTCGCAGCGCGGCACCGATGCGGGCCGGGCCGGGAAAGTAGGCCCACTCCTGCGCATGCGGGTAGGGCGTGTCCCAGCCGGCCACCCGCTCGATCGGCGCCTCGAGGCTGAAGAAGCAGTGCTCCTGCACCAGTGCCGCGAGTTCCGCGCCGAAGCCGCTGGTGCGCGTGGCTTCGTGGACGATCACGCAGCGCCCGGTCTTCGCGACGGAGCGCGTGATCGTCTCCAGGTCGAGCGGCCAGAGGCTCCTCAGGTCGATGATCTCGGCGTCGATGCCGGTCTCGCGCACGGCCGCCTCCGTCACCCAGACCATGGTGCCGTAGGTGAGCACCGTGAGCGCGGCTCCGGTCCGGAACACGGCGGCCGATTCCAGCGGCACCGTGTAGTAGCCCTCGGGAACCTCGGCGAGCGGGTTCCCGGTCCAGGGCACGATGGGGCGGTCGTGATGGCCGTCGAAGGGGCCGTTGTAGATGCGCTTGGGCTCGAGAAAGATCACCGGGTCGTCGCATTCGATGGAGGCGATGAGCAGCCCCTTGGCGTCGTAGCGGGTTGGACGGCATCACCGTGCGCAGGCCGCAGACGTGCGTGAACACCGCCTCCGGGCTCTGGCTGTGCGTCTGCCCGCCGTAGATGCCGCCACCGCAGGGCATGCGGATGGTGATGGGCGCGGTGAAGTCGGCGGCGGAACGGTAGCGCAGGCGTGCGGCGCCGGAGACGATCTGGTCGTAGGCGGGATAGACGTAGTCCGCGAACTGGATCTCCGCGACGGGCCTGAGGCCGTAGGCCCCCATGCCGATGGCGGCGCCGACGATGCCGCTCTCGGCGATCGGCGAGTCGAACACGCGCGAGGTGCCGTACTTCGCCTGCAGCCCGTCGGTGCAGCGGAACACGCCGCCGAAGTAGCCCACGTCCTCGCCGAACACCACGACGTTGTCGTCGCGCTCGAGCATGACGTCCATCGCCGAGCGGATCGCCTGGATCATCGTCATCGAGGGCACGCTCAGGCTCCCAGCTGGCTGCGCTGGCGGCGCAGGTGTTCGGGCATGTCCTTGTAGACGTCCTCGAACATGGTGGAGGCGTCGTGCACGTGGCCGGAGGCGAGGGTGCCGTGGCTTTCGGCTTCCTTCTGCACGGCGGCGACCTCCGTCTCCAGTTCCTTCACCGTGCGCGCGTGTTCCTCGTCGGACCACACGCCGAGCGCCACGAGATGCTGCCCGAGCCTTGCGACCGGGTCGCCCAGCGGGAAACGCGACCAGTCGTTCGCGGGGCGGTACTTGGAGGGATCGTCCGAGGTCGAGTGCGCGCCGGCGCGATAGGTGATCCATTCGACGAGCGTCGGCCCGAGCCCGCGCCGCGCCCGCTCGGCGGCCCAGCGCGAGGCGGCGATCACGGCCAGGAAGTCGTTGCCGTCGACGCGCAGCGACGCGATGCCGCTGCCCACGCCGCGCGTGGCGAAGGTGGCCGCCTCGCCGCCGGCGATGCCCTGGAACGAGGAGATCGCCCACTGGTTGTTGACGACGTTCAGGATCACCGGCGCGCGATAGACGGCGGCGAAGGTGAGCGCGTTGTGGAAGTCGGACTCCGCCGTCGACCCGTCGCCGATCCAGGCGGAGGCGATGCGCGTGTCGCCCTTGATCGCCGAGGCCATCGCCCAGCCCACGGCCTGGATGTACTGCGTGGCGAGGTTGCCGGCGATGGAGTAGAAGCCGTGCGACCGCGACGAGTACATGACCGGCAACTGGCGGCCCTTGAGCGGGTCGCGCCGGTTGGAGAAGAGCTGGCACATCATGTCGAGGAGCGGATAGCCGCGCGCGATGAGGATGCCCTGCTGCCGGTACGTCGGGAAGCACATGTCGTCCGGCTCGAGGGCGAGCGCCTGGCCGATGCCGATCGCCTCCTCGCCCAGGCTCTGCATGTAGAAGGAGATCTTCTTCTGGCGCTGCGCGACGAGCATGCGCGCGTCGAAGACGCGGGTCTTGAGCATGGCGCGCATGCCGGCGCGCAGGAGCTGCGGGTCGGCCTGCGGGTCCCACGGCCCGAGCGCGCGGCCCTCGTCGTCGAGCACGCGCACCAGCGCATCGACAATGTCGCCCGTCTGCGACGGCTGCGAGTCCACGGGCGGGCGTCGTACCGCGCCGGCGGGCGAGACCTTGATGTAGGAAAAATCCGTCTCGTGGCCGGGCCGCGCCGAGGGTTCCGGCACGTGCAGGCTGAGCGGGGGGTACTGGCTCATCGCTCCTCCTGAAGGGGACAGGTTTCTTCGCGCCATGCGCTCGGGGAGAAACCTGTCCCCCCTGCTAACTCCAATTGAGTATCACTTTGCCGCTCTGCCCCGAGAGCATCGCCGCGAAGCCGGCCTCGTAGTCCTCCACCGGGAAGTGGTGGGTGATGATCGGCGCGAGGTCGAGGCCGCTCTGCAGCATCGCCACCATCTTGTACCAGGTCTCGAACATCTCGCGGCCGTAGATGCCGCGGATCTCGAGGCCCTTGAAGATCACCTGGTTCCAGTCGATCGCCATGCCTGGCGGCGGGATGCCGAGCATCGCGATCTTGCCGCCGTGGTTCATGTGGCTGAGCATCTGCGTGAAGGCCTGGGGAGCCCCCGACATCTCCATGCCGACGTCGAAGCCCTCCGTCATGCCGAGGTCATCCATCACGTCGCGCAGTTTCTCGCGCCCGACGTTGACCGCGCGCGTGGCGCCCATCTTCGCGGCGAGCCCCAGCCGGTAGTCGTTCACGTCGGTGATGACGACGTGGCGCGCGCCGACGTGCCGTGCGATCGCGACCGCCATGATGCCGATGGGGCCGGCGCCGGTGATCAGCACGTCCTCGCCGACCAGGTTGAAGGCGAGCGCGGTGTGCGTGGCGTTGCCGAACGGGTCGAAGATCGCGGCGAGGTCGTCGGAGATGTCGTCGGGAATCCGGAATGCGTTGAAGGCGGGGATCACCAGGTACTCGGCGAACGCGCCCTCGCGATTGACCCCGACGCCCTGGGTGTTGCGGCACAGGTGCCGGCGGCCCGCGCGGCAGTTGCGGCAGAAGCCGCAGGTGATGTGCCCCTCGCCCGAGACCCGGTCGCCGACCTTGAAGCCGCGCACCTCCACACCCATGTCGACGATCTCGCCGACGTACTCGTGGCCGACGTGCATCGGCACGGGTATCGTCTTCTGCGCCCAGTCGTCCCACTTCCAGATGTGCACGTCGGTGCCGCAGATCGCCGTCTTGCGGATGCGGATCATGACGTCGTTGTGCCCGATGTCGGGCTTCTTCACGCGCGTGAGCGTGAGGCCGGGGGCGCGTTCGAGCTTGGCGAGTGCCTTCATCGTGTCATCCCTGAAAACGAACCCGGTTCACGAACCGGGTTCATCGGATCGCGTCCAGCGCCCGGCCGACCTTGGCGAAGGCGGCGACTGCCTGGCCGATCTGCGCGGGCGTGTGCGCCGCGCTCATCTGCGTGCGGATGCGCGCCTTGCCCTTCGGGACGACGGGATAGGAGAAGCCGATCACGTACACGCCCTCGGCCAGCAGGGCATCGGCCATGCGCGTGGCCAGTGCGGCATCGCCCAGCATCACCGGGATGATCGGGTGGCCGCCGGGCACGAGCGCAAAGCCGAGCGCGGCCATCTCGCGGCGGAAGTGCTCGCCGTTCAGGCGCACCTGGCTGCGCAACCGCGCGCCCTCGTCGCTCGCCAGGATCTCCAGAACCTCGAGCGAGGTTGCCGCGATGACCGGGGCGAGGGAGTTGGAGAAGAGATAAGGGCGCGAACGCTGCCGCAGGAGTTCGACGATCTCGCGGCGCCCGGCAGTGTAGCCGCCGGAAGCGCCCCCCATCGCCTTGCCGAGCGTGCCGGTGAGGATGTCGATGCGGCCCTCGACGCCGCAGAGTTCCGGCGTGCCGCGTCCGGCCTCGCCGACGAAACCGACCGCGTGCGAGTCGTCCACCATGGTGAGCGCGCCGTAGCGCTCCGCGAGATCGCAGATCGCGCGCAGGTTGGCGACGATGCCGTCCATGGAGAACACGCCGTCGGTCGCGACCAGCTTGAAGCGGGCGCCGGCCGCATCCGCCTCGCGCAGCTTCGCCTCCAGGTCCGCCATGTCGTTGTTGCGGTAGCGGTAGCGCTTCGCCTTGCACAGGCGGATGCCGTCGACGATGCTCGCGTGGTTGAGTTCGTCGCTGATCACGGCATCTTCCTCGCCGAGCAGCGTCTCGAAGAGGCCGCCGTTCGCGTCGAAGCAGCTCGAGTAGAGGATGCAGTCGTCGACCTTGAGGAAGGCGGCGAGCGCGGACTCCAGCTCCTTGTGCACGTCCTGCGTGCCGCAGATGAAGCGCACCGAGGCCATCCCGTAGCCGTAGCGGTCGAGCGCAAGCCTGGCAGCCTCCACCAGCCGCGGGTCGTCGGCGAGGCCGAGGTAGTTGTTGGCGCAGAAGTTGAGCACCTCGCGGCCGTCGGCGAGGCGAATTACCGGCGCTTGCGGGCTCGCGATGACCCGCTCGGTCTTGTGGAAACCGTCGGCGCGGATCTGCGCCAGCGTGTCGCGAACCTGGGACAGATAGCGATCGCTCATGGCGGTCATATCGTCTCGAGGATGGTGAGGATGGCGCCTATCTTATCCCGGCGAAGCCGGTAAGATGCGCTGCCTCGGGAGCGAAATCTCATGACAAAGAAAAAAACCGTCGTCGACTTCCCCGGCCGCATCCTGATCGTCGGCTTCGGCTGCATCGGCCGTGCCGTGCTGCCACTGCTGCTGCGTCACACGGGCCTGGGCCAGGACCGGATCCGGATCGTCACGGACAAGTCGACGCACCGCGACGTCGCCGAGGAATTCCGCGTCGGCATCCGCGTGGAGAAAGTCACGCCGGAGAACTACCGCCGCATTCTCGCGGAGGAGCTGAAGGCCGGGGACTTCCTGCTCAACCTGTCGATCGGCATCTCCAGCGTCGATCTCATCGCCTGGTGCCGCGACCAGGGCGTGCTCTACCTCGACGCCTGCATCGAACCGTGGGAGGGCGGCTATTACGACACCACGAAGACCGCCTCGCAGCGCTCCAACTACGGGCTGCGCGAGGAGGCGCTCGCCTTGCGCCGGAGCGCGCCGGCACCGACGGCCGTGCTCACCCACGGCGTGAATCCGGGACTGGTCTCGCACTTCGTCAAGCAGGCGCTCCTCGACATCGCGGCCGCGACGGGCGATGCGGGCGGGGAGCCACGCGACCGGGCCGGATGGGCCGCGACTGGCGCAGCGCCTGGGCGTCCGGATGATCCACATCGCGGAGCGGGATACGCAGGTGTCCGCCACCGCGAAGCGCCCCGGGGAGTTCGTCAACACCTGGTCGGTGGAAGGTTTCGCGGGCGAGGGCTGCCAGCCGGCGGAACTGGGCTGGGGCTCGCACGAGCGCCACTTTCCCGCGGACGGCCACCACCACGGCTACGGCTGCGACGCCGCCATCTACCTCGACCGCCCGGGTGCGGCCACCCGCGTGCGCAGCTGGACGCCGCTGGAGGGCCCCTACCACGGCTTCCTCATCACGCACGGCGAGGCCGTCTCCATCGCCGACTTCCTGACGGTGCGCGACGGCGGCAACGTCGTGTATCGCCCGACGGTGCACTACACCTACCACCCCTGCGACGACGCGGTGCTCTCGCTGCACGAACTGGCCGGCAAGGGCTGGCGGCTGCAGCAGTGGCGCCGCGAGCTGGGCGCGGACGACATCGAGTCGGGCATGGACGAGCTGGGCGTGCTGCTCGCGGGACACGCGAAGAACGCCTACTGGTACGGCTCGCGGCTCACCATCGGCCAGGCGCGCGCGCTGTGTCCCCACAACAACGCGACCAGCCTGCAGACCGCGGCCGGCGTGCTCGGCGGCGTCGTGTGGGCGATGCGGCACCCCGACCGCGGCATCGTCGATCCGGACGAGATGGACTTCCGCGAGGTGCTGGCCGTGGCGCAGCCCTACCTGGGCGAGATGATCGGCAAGTACTCCGACTGGACGCCGCTGGAGGAGCGCGGCGTGCTGTTCCCGGAGGACGTCGACGCCGACGACCCGTGGCAGTTCAAGAACGTGCGCGTCTAGGCTGCCGCGCGCGGCGGCATCGCCCGCTAGACGTTCCCCAGCACTTCGCTCACCGCCTTGACCAGCCCGCTCATCTTGAACGGCTTGGTGACGTAGCCATTGGCGCCGGACAGCAGCCCGGCCGCGACGTCCTCGGCCGTGGCCATCCCCGTCATCATGATCACGGGCAGCCCGCCGAGCACCGGATGCGCGCGGATGCACTGCAGCACCTGCAGGCCGTTGGCATCGGGCAGGCGGATGTCCATCAGGACCAGGTCGACGGCGGGACGGCGGTGCAGTTGCGCGTTGATCTCCGCCCGGTTCGAGGCCCAGCGCATCTCGAAGCCCGCGTTCATGAACACGTCGATGACGAGTTGCGCGAGGTCGGCATCGTCCTCGACCACCAGGATGGCGTGCTTCTCGCCGTTGCGCGGCGGAATGCGCACCGGGGAACGGCGGGCCATGGCGATGTAGAAGCCCGCATGCTCCAGCAGGGGCGTGCCGACGGAGGCCTCCTCCTGGGCCTGTTCCGCCTGCTCGGGTGTCGGCGGAGGAGTCTGGATGAAACCCGTCTTGGCGAAGTCGAACGTGTCGTCGGTGGGCTGGACTGGAGGATTGCTCATGGCTTGCGATTCCCGCGTGGTCATCCAAAGTCTACGCGGCTCCGGGCCGTGTCGCTTGGCGGCGCAGCGGTCGTTGGCACTAGAATGCGGCTCCCGCCATCGCGACAGAAAGGAATGCCATGATCGGCTATACCACGCTTGGAACGAACGACCTCCCCCGCGCGACTGCTTTCTACGATGCGCTGCTGGCGGAGGTGGGTGCGAAACGGATCATGGAGTTCGACCGTGGCTACGCCTGGGGCGTGGCGATGGACAAGCCGGGTTTCGGCATCCTGAAGCCCTTCGACGGCAAGCCCGCCACGGTCGGCAACGGCGTGATGGTCGCGCTGGTCGTCGATTCGCGCGAGAAGGTCGACCGGGTCTACAAGAAAGCGCTGGAGCTTGGCGCGAAGGACGAAGGTCCGGCCGGCCCGCGCGGGGAAGGCTTCTACGCGGGCTACTTCCGCGACCTGGACGGCAACAAGCTGAACGTCTTCTGCATGGGCTAGTGCCGGCGCGAGTCTGCAACGCCCCAATCTTCATGAACCCGCAAGCACGAGAGGCAACAGCAACGATGAACATTTCCATGTACCACGCTTCCGTCCCCGTCTTCATCCGCATGCTCGGCAACCTGGCCGCCGTCCTGGAGAAGGCCGCCGCGCATGCCGAGGCGAAGAAGATCGATCCCGCCGTCCTGGTCGCGAGCCGCCTCTACCCGGACATGTTCCCGCTGGTGAAGCAGGTGCAGATCGCCGCCGATGCCGCCAAGGGCGGCGCCGCACGCCTCGCGCAGCTGGAGCCGCCCGCCTTCGAGGACAACGAGGCCACGTTCGCCGACCTGGTCGCGCGTTGCCGCAAGACGATCGCCTACCTCGAGACGTTGAAGCCCGAGCAGGTCGACGGCTCCGAGGACCGCACGGTCACCTGGAAGACGCGGACGGCCACGAAGTCGATGCAGGGGATGCCCTATCTCGTGAACCACGTGCTGCCCAATCTCTACTTCCACATCACGACCGCCTACGCGATTCTTCGCCACAACGGCGTGGAGATCGGCAAGGGGGATTTCCTCGGGAAGTCGTGATATTGCGGAAGGCGGCGAACGTCTTACCGGTTTTTGCTGTCAAACCGCGCGAATTCCAAGCTCCTGCCACCTGCGCGCCGATGTCCTCGCCGCGCGGTGGAAAAACAGGATTCCCCATCCCGACCAGGAGTACACCATGCTGAATGAACTGCGCACCCAGCGAATCGCGCTGTCGATCGAAGTCGACCGTGCCCGCGGCTGGAGAAGTTCCACCGCGCTCGACCAGATCAAGAAGGGCCTCGAGGCGAAGTTGGTCGCGCTCGACAAGGAAATCAAGGCGGAAGTCGAGAAGCGGGGCTAGGCAGCACCGCTTCTGCAAGTGCCCGACGGCGAGTCGGCCTAGCCGAAGGGCCGCACGCCGATCAGCGGGCCGTGCAGGTAGAGGGCGAAGGCCGCCCAGGCTGCGAGTCCGATCGCCACGACGGCGATGTCGCGCGCCATGCCCGGTGCCGCGGGATAGGTGAGCCCCTGCTTGCGGTCGCGCTTCCTCGCCGCGCTGAAGTCGAGCGTCGCCCACGCGAGGAATGCGCCGAAGAGGATCACGTCGGCGAGCCGGCCGTTGGACAGCAGGTGCGCCAGCGCCCAGGTCTTCACGCCGAGGAGCATCGGGTGCTTGAGCGTGGCCTTGATGCGGGTGCCCGGCACGTAGGCCGCTGCGATCAGGATGAAGACCGGAAGCGTCAGCAGGGCGGCGAGGTGGCGCGTCCAGCGCGGCGGATTCCACAGGTCGACCGGCGCCTCGCGCGAGAGCCCGTAGCCGTAGACGAGCAGCACGAACCCCACGATCGAAATCACCGAGTAGAGGGCCTTCCACGGCAGCGGACCCATGCTGGCGATGCGGGCGGTGCGCCAGTCGTCGGCGAAGATGCGCACGGAGTGGATGCCAAGGAAGAGGGCGAGGCCGGCGAGGAGGAGGGTCATGGATTGGCTGACGAGAGTCGGTGCAGCCGCATTGTGCCATCCACGGCTTCAAATGCCTTTCAGGTGTTCGCTCTCCTCATCCAGCCCTTCGATCACCGCCGGCTCAGCTTGCGCCTTTCCACAAGGCCTAGCCCTTGCCCTGCCCGCCCCACGAATCCCGCAAAGTCACCGTCCGGTTGAACGCGGTTCGTCCATCCGCTGCATCGACCACGAAGTAGCCGTGCCGTTCGAACTGGAATCGCTCCCCCGCCTTCGCCTCCTTGAGTGAAGGCTCCAGGTATGCCCGGATCACTTTCAGCGAATCGGGATTGAGATCGTCGAGATAATTCCCCGTCGCCTTCCCGGGATTGGCCACCTTGAACAGCCGATCGTAGAGCCGTACCTCCGCCTCATAGGCCTGGGCAGCGGAAACCCAGTGGATCACGCCCTTCGTCTTGTAATGGTCCGCGCCCGGCGTGCCTGACTTCGAGTCGGGGAAGTACTCGCACATCACCTCGATCACCTTCCCGTGCGCGTCCTTGGTGCAGCCCGTGCACTTCACGACGAAGCCGTACTTGAGCCGCACCGTGTTGCCCGGGAAGAGCCGGAAGTAACCCTTGGGCGGCTCCTCGTTGAAGTCCTCGCGCTCGATCCACAGTTCGCGGGAGAAGGGCATGAGGCGCTTGCCCCACTCCATCTTCTGCGGGTGATTGGGCGCGTAGCACTCTTCCGACTGCCCCTCGGGATAGTTCGTGATCAGGAGCTTGAGCGGATCGAGCACGGCGATGCGGCGCGGCGCCACCTCGTTCAGGTGCTCGCGCATGCAGTCCTCGAGCACCGACGGATCGATCCAGTTGTCCGACTTGGAAACGCCGATACGGTCCGCGAACAGCCGGAACCCCTCCGGCGTGAAGCCGCGGCGGCGCGCGCCCACCAGTGTGGGCATGCGCGGGTCGTCCCAGCCGTCCACGTGCTTCTCCTGCACCAGCTTCAGGAGAAAGCGCTTGCTCATCACCGTGTGGGTGAGGTTCAGGCGCGAGAACTCGATCTGCTGCGGCAGCGGCCGCTGCAGCATGCCGTGCGTGGCGAGCTTCTCCAGCACCCAGTCGTAGAAGGGCCGCTGGTCCTCGAACTCCAGCGTGCAGATGGAGTGCGTGATGCACTCCAGCGCGTCCTCGATGGGGTGCGCGTAGGTGTACATCGGGTAGATGCACCACTTGTCGCCGGTGCGATGGTGCGTGGCGCGCTTGATGCGGTAGATCGCCGGGTCGCGCAGGTTGATGTTGGGCGAGGCCATGTCGATCTTCGCGCGCAGCACGTGGGCGCCGTCGGCATGCTGGCCATCGCGCATCTCGCGGAAGAGTGCCATGTTCTCCGCGGGCGACCGTGCCCGGAAGGGCGAGTCCTTGCCTGGCTCGGAGAACGTGCCGCGCGTGCGCTGCATCTCGTCCGCCGATTGCGAGTCCACGTACGCGTCGCCGTGCTCGATCAGGCACTCGGCGAACTCGTACATCAGGTCGAAATAGTCGCTGGCGAAGTAGAGGTACTCGTCCCTGGCGCCGAAATCGAAGCCCAGCCACTTCACCGCGCCGATGATGGAGTCGACGTACTCCTGCTCCTCCTTCTCCGGGTTGGTGTCGTCGAAGCGCATGTGGCAGATGCCGCCGTACTCCTTCGCGAGCCCGAAGTTGAGGCAGATCGACTTGGCGTGCCCGATGTGCAGGTAGCCGTTGGGCTCCGGGGGAAAGCGCGTGCGGATCTTCGCCGCGTCGAGGGGCGCGTTGGCGTGGACATCGAGCTTGCCGGGCTTGCCGCCCCAGCGGCGCTGGGCGTACTTGCCCGAGGCGAGATCGGCCTCGATGCGCTGCTTGATGAAGTTGGTGAGGTGCGCGCCTTCCGGCGTCTTCGTATCGTTGGGCATGGGTGCTCGGGGCGGTTGCTGCGCTGCGCAAAAGGGCTATTTTGGCCCATTCGCGGGGTAAACGTCGCGCCAACGGGGATGGAGGTCACGCGCCCCTTGTAATCCGTCCTGCCGCCAGGGGCGTTTGATCACCATTCCCTTCCAGGACGCGCGAGGTAGTAGGATATGACTACTCATCCCCCCGAACCCATGGCCACCCAACCCACCAGCCTGAAGATCCCCGGCGAACTCAAGGACCGCATCGACCGGCTGGCAAGGCAGGCCGGCGAAAGCGCCCATTCCCTGATGGTGCAGGCCCTGGAATCCGCCGTCGAGTCGATGGAACGCCGCGCAGCGTTCATTCGCGAAGCGGAAGAGGCTGATCGCAAGATGGACGAGACGGGCGTTGCCTACGCCCACGAAGATGTGGCGGCATGGCTGCGTGCCAAGGTGGCCGGCAGGAAGGTGAAACGGCCCAGGCCGTGCCGTGGCGCAAGTAGTCCATTCCGGGGAGTCACTGGGGGATCTCGATCGGCTGGCGGAGTTCCTGACGGAGACATCGCCGGAAGCGGCGCTGGCAGCCGTTGATGCGATCATCGACGCGATCGGCGTGCTCACGCGGCATCCGATGCTCGGAAGAAGAATTCACGGGGAGACCAGGGAGCTTGTCATCTCGCGTGGTGCCACGGGCTATCTCGCGCTATACCGCTTCGAACCGGCAAGGGACAGGGTGAGGATTCTCGCGCATCAGGCATCAACGCGAAGGCGGCTACGTCGATTGAGGACACTGGCTTGAAACCGCTCTCCGGTCTCGATTCCGCTTTCCTGTATCTGGAAACCCCGGAGACCCCGATGCACGTGGGCTCGCTGCATCTCTACGAGGTGCCGGCCCGCGGCCGCGCGACGTACTTCGAACGGGCGAAGAAGCACATCGCCGACCGCCTGCACCTCGTCCCCGTCTTCACGCGCCGCATCGCCACGCTGCCGTTCGACCTGGCGAGCCCGGTGTGGGTGGAGGACCAGGCGGTCGACCTCGACCATCACATCCGCCGCATCAGGCTGCCGAAGCCCGGCACGATGGCCGCCCTCGAGGCCGTCGTCGCGAAGCTGCATGCCGAGCTCCTCGATCGCAGCCGCCCGCTCTGGATGTTCTGCATCATCGAGGGGCTCGCAGTCGGGCGAGGTCGCCTGGTACTCGAAGATCCACCACGCCACGCTGGACGGCGCGGCGGGCGTGAAGCTCGCCGAGGCGATCCTCGACGTGACGCCGAGGCCGCGGAAGGTGGCGAGGCACGAGGCGCGCAAGCTGGAAGACTCCCCGGGCATGGCGGAACTGCTCGGCGCCGCCATCGTGAAGAGCGTCGGCGAGGACGGGAAGCTCCTGCGCTCCGTGCCCGAGGTGGCGCGTGTCGTGGGCGCGAGCCTCGGCTCGTTGGCCGCCCTGGGCGCGGCGAAGGGGGCGCGCGTACCGGGCGCGGCCTGCCCATCGGCCCGCACACGCTCGCTGAACGGCCCCATCACCGGCGCGCGCACCTTCGCCACCGCCTCGATCCCGCTGGCGGAAGTGAAGGCCATCGCGAAGCGCCACGACGCCAAGGTGAACGACGTCCTGCTCGCCCTCGTGAGCGGTGCCGTGCGCCGTTACCTGATCGGGCGCAAGTCCCTGCCGCGGAAGCCGCTCGTGGCCGCCATGCCGGTGTCGCTGCGCGCGGAGGGCGATTCCATCTACTCCACGCGCGCGACGATGGTCCTCGCGAACCTCGCCACCCATCTTGCGGATCCGCGCGCGCGCCTGCAGGCCATCCGCGCCTCCGCCGGCAACGCGAAGGCGATCACGATCAGGGCGAAGTCGATCATCCCGATGGACTTCCCGTCGCTCGGCGCGCCGTGGGTGCTCGGGGCCATCGCGCGCGCCTACGGGTACGCGCAGGGCGTCAAGGCGTTTCCGCCGCTCGCGAACCTCGTCGTCTCCAATGTGCCCGGCCCGCAGGCGCCGCTCTATCTCGCCGGGGCGCGCATGAAGACGTGGTGGCCGATTTCCATCGTCGAGCACGGACTGGGGCTCAACATCACCGTGCAGAGCTACGCCGGTTCGCTCGACTTCGGCCTCGTCGCCGCGAAGGACTGCGTGCCGGACATCGCGAAGCTCGTGCGCGCGTTGTACGATGCGCACCACGAAATGAAGAAAAGCGCCGCATGAGGCAGACGCATCACGTCGAGCACTGGTACGAATACGGGTTGATGCGCGCACCCGGGCTGCTGCGCCTGGCGCTGGAATGGCGCGCTCCCTGGGAATTCGGGGTGTCGATGCTGCTGCGTCCGCTCCTCGCCAAGGCGCCCAAGGGCGATGGCCACCCGGTGGTGCTGTTCCCCGGCCTCATGGCTTCCGACACCACCACCGCCCCGCTGCGCGGTTTCCTCGACGGGCTGGGCTACGTGACCTACGGCTGGGAGCTCGGCGCGAACAAGGGGCCGCGCGAGGGCGTGCTGGATGCCTGCCGCGCGCACCTGGCGAAGATCCACAAGCGCCACCGGCGCAAGGTGTCGCTGGTCGGCTGGAGCCTGGGCGGGCTGTACGCGCGCGAGTTCGCCAAGGAGTCCCCGCGCAGCGTGCGGCAGGTGGTCACCCTCGGCACGCCGTTCACCGGGCATCCCAAGGCCACCAATGCGTGGCGCCTCTACGAGCTCGTCACCGGCCACAAGATCGGCGCGCCGGAGATCCACGAGCGGCTGCGCATTCCGCCGTCCGTGCCCACCACGTCGATCTACAGCCGCACGGACGGCATCGTGGCCTGGCAATGCAGCATCGAGAAACCGGGGCCGCTACACGAGAACATCGAGATCCAGGCGAGCCACTTCGGCCTCGGCTTCAGCCCCTACGCGTGGTACGCGATCGCCGACCGCCTGGCGCAGCCGGAAGGCAAGTGGCGGCACTTCGAGCGCAGCGGCGCGCGGGAGTGGTTCTACCGCGACCCCGGGCGCTCCGCCTGGTACTAGGGCAGCCGATGCCCACGCTGAAGGCGAACGGGATCTCGATCGCCTACGAGACGAGCGGCAGCGCCGGCGCCACACCCATGGTGCTGGTGATGGGACTGGGAATGTCCCTCGTCTTCTGGCCCGACGCGTTCGTCGACGGGCTGGTGAAGGCCGGCCACTACGTGGTGCGCCTGGACAATCGCGATTGCGGTCTGTCGCAGCGCATGGAGGAAGGACCGCACACGCCGATCCCCGTCGCCATGGCGCGCGCCATCATGGGCATCGCGGTGCAGGCGCCCTACACGCTCGCGGACATGGCGGAGGACGTGGTCGGCCTCCTCGATGCGCTGAAGATCCGCAAGGCGCACGTGGTGGGCGCATCGCTCGGCGGCATGGTGGCGCAGGTGCTGGCGGCACGCTGGCCCGACCGGGTCCTGAGCCTCACCTCGATCATGTCCGGAAGCGGCAACCCGTTCGCCTCGGTGGCGCGGCCGCGGGCGTTGAGCGCCATCCTGCATCGCCCGGAGAAGCCGGACGACGTCGACTCGGTGACCGACTACCTGGTGCACGTGATGAACGTGATCGGCAGCTCGGCGTATCCGGCGGATGCCGCAAAGCTCCGGGCGCAATGCGCGAAAGCGGCCAGGCGTGGCTACACCTCGAATGGCATCGCGCGGCAGATGCTCGCGATGCTCGCTTCCGGAGACCGGCGCGCGGAACTGGCGACGATCCGCGTGCCCACCCTCGTCGTCCACGGCTCGGACGATCCGCTCATCCCCAGGTCCGCAGGACGCGAGGTGGCGCGGACCATTCCCGGCGCAACGCTGCTGGAATTCGAGGGAATGGGCCACGACCTCCCCGCGGAGTTCATTCCCCGCATCGTCGACGCCATCGCACGCGTCGTGAACCCGGTTCACGAACCGGTTCATTCGCGACGATCACTGCAGCGCGGCGCGCAGGTCCTTGAGGGTGGCGTAGGGGCCGGCGAGTTTGGTGGCGGCGAATTGCAGCGAGGTGTGGCTCGGTTTCGCGCCCTTGGCAGGACCGATGCGGTAGGCGGTCCAGCCGGCCAGCGCCATGCTGTCCTCGAGCACGCGGCCCTTGGAGGTCCCGCTCGCCTTGCCGGAAAACGTCCAGCGCTCGCGTTCGGCGGGCTTGTCGGCCTTGGGAACTTCCACTTCGAGTTGGTAGGCGATGGTGCTGGCGTCCACGCGCTCCACGGTCCCCTTGAGCGTCCACGGGGCATTGAACTTCGCATTGGCGCTCGGCGTCGAGACGAGGATGGGCATCTTGTCCTCGCGCGCGTTCACCGCCTGCTTCCCCTTGAGCGCGGCCGGTCCGCCCGGAACAGCCGCGTCCAGCAGGCGCGTGAGGACCTTGAGGTTGACCACCGCGACATCGAGCGGGTCGAGTTCGAAGCCCGGCTCGAGTGCGAAGCCCTTCGCGGCGATCGCGTTGCCGCTCACCAGCATGAGCGAGCCCTTGGTGCGGCCCTTGGCGCCCGGGGTGTCGAGGTCGATCAGCACGTCGCCGGGGTCGGCGTACGACTGGAACTTCCACGAGCCGGTATCGCCCTTCGGCGGCACCTTCACGCTGAGGGTGTATTCGGCCATTTCCGACCAGGGCGAGGCAGGCGCCTTGGCGCCCTGGCCCGCGCCGATCGGCGGATGGTTGGTGGGCATCGCCGGCTTGGCGGCGGAGGGTGCTTGCGCAGGCGCCAGCAAGGGCGCGCACGCGAAGGCAATGGCGAGCAGGGATCGGGTTCTCATGGTGTGCGCATTCTGCCCGAGGGGAGAACATCCCGTTTGATCACCAGCAAACACCACGAGTCCGTGGCCGCTCCGAACGGCGGCCAGGGAGCGCGCGGTTTCGCCGCAGACCAGGCGTGCGTGTCAGGGGAGCAGGGGCGAGGTTTCCCAGTGGAAGCCGAGCGACCAGTAGCGGTCCTCCTTCTCGCCGCCGGAGCGCGTGACGTAGGTCAGGTCGACGTCGAACTTGTCGAACAGCGTGTAGCGTCCGCCCGCGCGGATGAACGGGTTGCGCGAGTTCTCGCCGAACGCTTCCGCGAGCAGCGTGAGGCGCTCCGTCACCGGCTTCTCGATGGCGACACCCCACAGCGTGAGGTAGCGGCCCTCGGCGCGGTTGCGCGTGGTGCCGATGTTCAGGTGCAGGAGCGCGCGCGTGTCCTTGTCCTCGCCGAGGCCGAAGCTCACCGGGACGATGACGTAGGGGTCGCCCCAGTCGTTCTTCTCCTCGCGCCGCAGCGCGCGCGCCAGTCCCGCGACGAGACCGATGCCCCAGTCGGCATCGTCGACGCTGCGGAAGGCGTACTTGGCCTGGAAGAAAGTCGCGCTGGTGAAGTTCTGGCCCGCCTCGCGCGTGCGCGCGGCACCGAACTGGAACTCCGTGTCGAACAGCGAGCAGGCGGGCACGACGAACGTGTCGGTCACGTCGCCGCGCGTGCGGTCCACCCATGCCTCGAGCTGGCAGGCCTTGTCGTCGAGGGTGGAGGCGTCCTCGGTGCTGAGCGGGCGTCCGGCGAGTGCAAGCCCGGGCAGCAGCAAGCCAAGGAGGAGCAGGGTCTTGTTCATCGTTCTCATGGAGTCGTTCTCAAGGAGCAGGCGGTGTCGTAGAGTGGGCGCATGATAACTCTCGAGCGCCACCTCGCCGCCTGGGCGTACCAGAATGCCTGGGCCAACCACCGCCTGCTCAAGGCCTGCGCGGCGCTTTCGCAGGAGGAATTCGTCGCACCCCGCACGAGCTTCTTTCCGTCGATCAAGGCCACACTCAACCACATCCTGACGGTGGACTGGATGTACGCCGACGCCATGGAACGTGCGCTGGCCGGTCGCGAGCCGCATCCGGACATCGGCCGCTTCTACGATCCGGAAGAGCCTTTCGAGCGCGCAGCCGACCTTTCCCGGGAACAGCATGCAGTCGACCGGCGCCTCATCGCGCTATGCGAAGCGCTCACGGCAGCCGACATGGAGCGGCCGGTGGCGATCCTGCGCCGCAAGGGGCGCGTCGAGGAGGCCATGCACCGCCTGCTGGCGCATGTCTTCGAGCACCAGATCCATCATCGCGGCCAGGTGCACGCGATGCTGGCCGGGACGACCGTCGCGCCGCCGCAGTTGGACGAGTTCTTTTGCGCCAACGAAGCAGACCTTCGCGCCGCCGAATTGGCGGAACTCGGCTTTTCCGAAGCCGCGATCTGGGATGATGGAGGCGAAAAATGACGCGTGGCAACTGCGATGCAATCCTTGCCGCTGCAAGTCGCGGCAATGATCCAGGAAGGGCAGCCCCGGATTCGGCACAGGCCCTGGTTGAAGGCACCCCAAGGAGGGAAATCGTGAAAAAACTGGCTTCTTTGTTCGCGTTGGCAGTCTTGCTCTCGATCGGCCTTGATGCACGCGCCCTGAGCATTTCGGACCTTTATTACAAGCCCGGCGAAGACGGCTGGGGGGCAAACATCATCCAGCAAAGCAATATCCTGTTCATCACCATCTTTGTGTACGGCACCAACGGCCAGCCCACATGGCTGGTCGGTCCGGCGACGACGCTGCAGTCCTCCGGAAGCTATTCCGGCACGCTCTATCAGACCACGGGCCCCTGGTACGGAACGACCTTCAACCCCGGCAGCGTGGCAAACCGCCAGGTTGGCACGGTAACCTTCACCCATAACCCGGTCGGCGAATCGACGCTTGCGTACACCGTCGACGGGACATCAGTGGCCAAGCAGGTCGTAAGGCAAACCTGGGCAGCCCTGCCGGCAAACGGCACCTACTACGGCACCATGACCCAGCAGACCAGTTCCACGTGCAACAGGATCACCGAACCTTTGACGTATTACGCAAGATTTTCCATCCTGACCGCTGGTGCAGGGAGCGGCACGGTGACCTTCAACTTTGCCACCTACCAGGGGTCGACCAACACGTTCCCGCAGAGTTGCACGATCACCGGACCGTTCCGGCAATACGGCTCGCAGATCGCCCAGACGACAGACACCAGCTTCACCTGTTACCTAGGGAGCGGGCGCGGCCAGGCTCTTTTTGACGTCCAGGCGCAGGGCATCACCGGTGTGGTTGCGTTGGGAAACGCCACAAATACGTGCGCGGATACCTACTCCGTTTTCGCAAGTCGGGGCTGATTCCGCTCGAAGAGGAGGGAAACCATCCCGAGCGATCCGATCTCGAAGCCCTGGCAGGCCCGGTGCGAGGGCAACTGGGTGGGAGATTTCGTGGCATTCAGCCCTGATGTGCGGCGGCATGGCCGCGGCGCTCGTCGACGAAGGCGAGGCAGGCGATCGCCGCGATGAAGAAGGTGCCGGTGGCGAGGATCGCGAGGCGGTGGTTGCCGCCCGTGGCCCAGGTGACGGCGCCGTAGGTGACCGGGCCGAGGATCGAGGCGAGGCGCGTGGCCACGCCCCACAGCCCGAAGAATTCGCCGCTGCGCTCCGGTGGCGAGAAGTACGCCACCAGGGCGCGCCCCGCGGACTGCGAAGAGCCCATGGCCAGGCCCGCGAGGTTGGCGGCGATCCAGAAGACCGCCTGCGTCGTGCCGAAATAGGCCACGACCACCATCACGATCCAGCCGAACAGGGTGTAGCGCAGGGCGCGCACCTTGCCGATGCGGTCCTGCGCGTAGCCGAAGGCGAAGGCGCCGATGGCCGCGGTCACGTTCACCGCGAGGATGAGGAGGATCGTGTCCCGCGTCTGGAACCCCATCACCTGCTGTGCATAGATCGCGGCTAGCGCGATGACGGTGGCCACGCCTGCCTGGTAGAAGGCTCCGCAGGCGAAGACGGCGAGGAGGTCGCGGTAGGTCGCCGCATCCCGCGCGGTGCGCGCGAGGCGCGCGAAGGCGTGCGACTCGCGCTTGCCGGCCGGCACGGGCACCGCGCGCTCGCGCAGCAGCAGGAAGGTGGGAAGCGAGGCGAATGCGAAGACGGCGGCCGTGATCAGCATCGTTCCCGGCACGGACTCGGCCGTGGTCGCGCCGCGCGCCGGCGCGCTCATGACCCAGGCGAGACACAGGCCGAGCGAAAGGATTCCCCCAAAATAGCCGAGGCTCCAGCCCCAGCCCGAAACCTTGCCGACCGCCGCGGGCCGCGCGAGCTCCGGCAGGAAGGCGGCGGCGAGGTTCTCGCCCAGCGAAAAGGCGACGTTGGACAGCACGATGAACGCCACCGCCCAGGCGAGGTCGCCGGGACCCGCACCTGCCAGCAGCGCCGTTCCCGCCACGCAGGCCACGGTGGTTGCCGCGAGCGCGCGCTTCTTCGCCGCATGCGCATCGGCCCACGCGCCGACGAGCGGCCCCGCCACCATCACGATCGCGTAGGAGATGCCCAGCGCCACGGTCCAGGCGAACGTGGCCCAGGGGGCGTTGCCGGCAACCGTGGCGACGAAGTAGGCGTTGAAGACGGCGGTGAGGACGACCGTGGTGTAGCCGGAGTTGGCGAAGTCGTACATCGCCCAGCCGAACACCTCGCGGCGCGCGACGCCGGGGTTCAGCGGGGAGGTGGCGTCAGCGTTCAAGGTGGGGAAGGACGATGGAACCGCGGATGAACGCGGATGAACGCAGATGAGATTCGGATTGATGGACATGGCAATCCGGCGAGTACTGAATGCAACGCCGCGTGAAGTCCGGGTAGTCGACGTCATTCGGGACATCATCCGCGTTCATCTGCGTTCATCTGCGGTTGTCAAAGCGTTCCTCCCCAGGCGCTCCTGCGCTTCCTCCAGCGCGCGATCACGGCCGACGAGCAGGTCCGCCACGGTGATGGCCACCGGCACATCGGGCACCACGCCCTCCCGCTCGATGCGCTTGCCGTTCGTGAACTCGAAGGCCACTTCGCTGTAGGCGAGCTTGCCGCCGCCGGGTATGTCGGCATAGCCCAGGTAGGCGAGCATGCAACCGCAGCTGGTCCGCCCCACGATCGTCGCGCGGCCCAGCGCCTGCAGCAGGCCGGCGAAGAGCTCGCTGCCGCTGGCGCTGCCCTCGTTCACCAGCACCACGACCGGGCCGCGATAGGTTCCGTTGCCCTTGATTTCGCGCTGGAGCTTGACGAGCTCGATCGCGCCGAAGGCCAGCGTGACGGGCTTGCCGGTGCGCGTGATGGAGCGGCCGGCGGCCACCTTGCCCGTGAAGAACTGCTCGGCGACGCGGTTCACCATGAAAGCGGATCCGCCGGGATTGCCGCGCAGGTCGATCACCAGGCCGGGCGTGTCCTTCAAGGCCTCGATGGCGCCGACCATCCGGCCCTGCAGGGGCTGGTCCCAGCTGGTGAGGCGGATGTAGCCGTACCCCGAGGGCAGCACCCGGTGCATCACGCTCGGCGGGCTGGCGAAGCGCTTGCGCTTGAGCGTGGCGGCGAAGCGCGACCCGTCGCCGCGCACGAAGGCGAGTGTCGCGTTCGTTTCCGGCTCCCCTTCCAGCAGCCGGCGCGCCGCCGCGCGGTGCCGCGCCTGCGCCGTGGAGCTTTGCCGGGCTTCGCCCAGCGCCGCGGCATAGGCGGCCTGCGCGGGCTTGCCGTCGACCTCGGCGAGCGTCATGCCCGTGCGCACGCCAGCCCAGTACGCATCGGAGTCGGCGCGCACGCCCGTCACCACCAGCCTGCCCTCGAGCGGCAGGAAGGCGATGCCGAGGCTCACCGACTCGTCCCGCGCGATGAGCTCGGCGCGCTTCGGCGACTCCACGCGCGTATGGGCATCGCGCAGTTCGCCCGCCATGCGATCGAGGTGGTCCCAGAACTCCTCGTCGCTCGCCGCCGCCAGCGCGAGCGGCGCCCAGCGCTCGCGGGCAGCCCTCCAGTCCACGCCGTTCAGGTTCGGGTCGTAGTAACGCTCGTTGATCGTGTTCCAGACGAAGTCGAGCGCGGCCTTCCGGGCCGCAGGACTCAGGGATTGGCTCGCTACCGCGGGAACGGGCGTGTCCGCCGCCGCCGGGGTGGCTGGCGCATGGCGGGAAAGGACGTCGTGGGGATCGAAGGCGGCACAGCCGGTCACGAGGAGGACGGACGCGGCCAGGCATGCGGCGGTGCGGCGGAGAGTCGGCATGTTCGGCAGGAGTTGGGAAACGGCAGGGCGTGTCGCGCCAAACGCGTCTAGACTAGCCGCACTCCGTTGGCTGGCCAGAATAACCGATATCGTGAATCGATCCGCCTACGCCGCAGCGCTCGCCGCCCTCCTGGCAGCCTCCTGCGCGAGCGTTTCCGTGCCGCCGGCGACCATTGCCACGGTGCCGCGGGCCACCGTCGACTTCGGGACGGCGGGCCACGATGGCGCGCCGCGGCTCTCCCCTTTCTCGACGGCAGCGCTGGACGCCTTGCCGCCCGCCTGGAAGCCGTTCCGGCTGGCCCGCTTCAAGAAGCCGACGGAGTACAGCCTCGTTCCCCTCGAAGGCACGGTTGCGCTGCAGGCGACGGCGGACTCTTCCGCCTCGGGGTTGCGGCACGATGTCGCCGCCGATCTCCGCGAATATCCGTGGCTCACGTGGAAGTGGAAGGTGCCCGAGCTCGAACGGCGAGGCCAACAACACGCTGGCGCACGTCGAGGATTCGCCGGCGCGCGTCGTGGTCGTCTTCGCAGGCGGGCGCGACCGTCTGCCGCCCGACGAACAGATCAACTACGACCTCGCCAAGGCGATGGGCGGCAACGAGCTGCCCTACGCGACCATCATGTACATCTGGGAAAACAACCTCCCGGAAGGCGCGATCATCACGCACCACTTCTCGACGCGCATCAAGATGATCGTCGCCGGCAGCGGCCGCAAGGACCTCGGCGCCTGGCACGAGGAGCGCGTCAACCTGCTCGAGGACTACCGCCGCGCCTTCGGCGAGGAGCCGCCGCACGTGAAGGCCGTGGGCATCATGAGCGATTCCGACAATACCGGCGCTCGCACCATCGCCTACTACGGCGACATCCGCTTTCACCGGGACTAGCGGGCGCCTCGCGCGCCGCACGCGCGCCTACTTCTTCGCGGCCTGGGAGGCTGCCGGCGTCGTCGCCTGCGGCGGATTCGTGGGCGTGGCGCGCGGCCGCCTTGGGCGCGGCTGCAGCCGGGGCTGGCGCTGCGGGCTTCGGTGCCGCCGCGGCCGTGGTGCCGTTGCCTTCGGGCGCGGGACACGAGACCGCGCGCAGCGTGGACGTGGGGTGGTCGCGCTGCAGGAGGGCGAGCCGCGCCACGAGCTGCGTGTCGGGGTCGCGCACGAGGAACACCGAGTCGCGCACTTCCTTGGCGAAGGGACCGACCTGCGCGCCCTTCGTGCCTTTCGCCTCGATCTGCGCCAGGTAGCGGCGGGCGGCTTCCTCCGTGGAGAAGACCCCGAGCGAGATGGCGTGGTCGGGGCGGATCGACAGCTCGGTGACGCCGCGCTGGCGCAGGAGCGCAGCCGATTGCTCGGCCGTGCGACGGTCCTTGGCGGGGGCAATGAAGACCCAGTAGCGGGTGATCTCCTCCACGCGCCGCTCCGAGTAGCGTTCGCCCAGCTGCATGGCGGCGAAGGCTTCGCGCGCCTGCGGCAGGTCGCCCGCGGCCACGCCGGCAAACTCCACGCAGGCCGCGCCGGACAGGGTCTGCACCTGCATGCGCGTCTCCTCGGCCCGGCGCGCGGCGATGATCGGCGGGATCACGGCGATGATCCTGGCCTCGTCGCGGTTCCTTTCGCGCTGCGAGAAGTCCGGTTCGCCGGCCGGGGCGGTGAGCCACAGGTGCGCGCCGAAGGCGAGGTTCGCGACGAGGAGCAGGAAGAACAGCAGGCGGGACACGGGGAGCGTCAGGTTGCGCGGGCGATGAGGGCGAGGCCGTCGAGGACGAGATTGTCGTTCAAGGTGACGGGCATGGGAAGGTGCGGCTCGAGTTCGGGGGCGCCGCCGCCGGAAAGGACGATGCGCTGCGGCGCGAAGCCCGCGGCGGTCATCGCATCGCGCATGCGTTCGATGGCGCCGATGGCCGCCTGCACCGAGCCGGTCGTGATCGCGTCCGGCGTGGAGCGGGGAAACGGCTCGAAGATCCCGTCGGTGAGGCGCAGCTGCGCGGTGGCGGCGCCGAGCGAGCGGCGCATGAGCGCGGGGCCGGGCACGATGAGGCCGCCGGCGAAGACGCCGTCGGCACGCAGGGCGTCCACGGTGAGCGCCGTTCCCGCGTTGACCACGAGCTGGTTGGCAGGACTCGCGTGGCGCGCAGCCACGAGCGCCGCCCAGCGGTCGCTGCCCAGCTGCGCGGGGTCGCGATAGTGGCTGGTCACGCCGAGCTGCTCGCCCCGGGAAGCGATGAGGGACAGCACCAGGTCGTGGCGTGCGCAGGCCTCGTAGAGGAAGGTCTGCACGGCGGACCCGCCCACGTTGGAGCCGAGCGCGCGCGTGCCCGGCGGAGCCACGGGCCAGTCGCGGCCGAGCTTCGCCGCGTCCGCCGTGGCCAGTGGCGCCCTTCGCCACCCACTCCTCGCCGACGCGCAGCCCCCACTTGATGCGCGTGTTGCCCGCGTCGATCGCCAGCACCGGGAGGACATCGGGATCGGGTTCATGAACCCGGTCTCCGATTCAGGCAAGGGGCGCAGCGAGATCTCCGCGGAGGTGAGGCGTTCGTTGCGGCCGGCGATCGCGACGAGGAGCGCGCCGTCCTCGGCGACGTCGATCACTTCCGCCGCTCGCGCCGGCTGGTCCGCCGCGCAGCACCTGCACCCGCCGCCCGGCGTAGGCATGGCGGGCGCGCCAGTCCTCGCGGAAGGCGGCGAAGCCGTCGCGACCGAATAGCCCGAGCGCGGACGTGAGCTCCGCCAGCAGGCGGGCCAGCAGGGCATTGCGCGACGGCAGGGGCGTGCACATCGCGGCGAGATCGGTGGCGGGCTGGTCGATGCGCGCGGCGACCGGTGCGCCCAGCCGGTAGTTGAGGCCCACGCCGACGATCGCCGTGGTCGGGCCGAGCATGTCGCCGGTGGACTCGACGAGAATTCCACCGAGCTTCTTCCAGTCGTGCACGAGATCGTTGGGCCACTTGAGCCCGACGCCGGCCACCCCTGCCGCCTCGAGTGCCCGCGCCGCGGCCACGGCCACCGCGAGCGAAAGTCCCGCCAGGTGCCCCGCGCCCTGCTCGAATCGCCACAGCAGCGAGAAGGTGAGCGAGGATCCCAGGCCCGCCTGCCAGCTGCGTCCCCGCCGGCCGCGCCCCGCGCGCTGCCATTCCGCGGCCACGCAGGTGCCCGAAGGCGAGCCGGCCTGCGCCAGGGAGGCGAGGTGCGTGCTGGTGGAATCGACCTCGTCCAGGAGCGTCAGGCGCACGCGCGCGGCGGCGGGACCGAGCGCGGAGACGATGGCGTGCGCATCGAGGAACTCGATGGGCTCGGCGAGCCGGTAGCCCTTGCCGGGCACGGAGAACACTTCCACGCCCATGGTGCCGGCGCCCTTCAGCGTGTCGGAGACGGCCGCCCGCGAGCGGTCCAGGCGCCGGGCGATCTGCGCGCCGGAATGGAAGCGCCCGTCGGCCAGCAGCCGCAGCGCCTTGAACGTGAGCGGCGTCATCTACCCCGCCCGGTGCTCGGCGCGGCAGTCGAACGCTTCGCGGCGATAGGCGATGTCGGCGATGATCGCGTCGAGCAGCAGCTCCACGCGCCGCGAGAGCTTGCTCGCCTTGCGGTAGTCGGCCTCGGCGATGAAGTCGACGCGGCCCGCCTCCAGGAGCTTCACGCAGGTGGCCTTGCCGCGCTCCTCGCCCTCCGGGTACACCGCGAGCGTGTGTCCGCCGTTCTTCTTGGTGAGCGCCATGGAGGGCACGTCGGTCATCCCGTCGCCCACGTAGATCATGTTCTGGAACGGGATCGGCCGGTCGGCCTCGGGCATGTGCTCGTTGATCGATTCGGTGACCGATTCCTTGCCCTTGTTGATGCGGAACAGGAACTGCGTCTTCACCGTGTCCGTGACCAGCAGCTTCGGGAAGGTGGCCACGCCGTGGTGGTTGAAGTGGTACTCGCGAGGCGTAGATGCGCTTGAAGTGCCGGCCGATCGACACGCCGTCGAGGATCTCCTTCTGCCCGGCGGAGATCACGTAGTGGTGCAGCTTCACCTTGCCCAGGCTCTGGCGCTTCACGTAGTCGTTCACGCGGGCGAACCAGCCGGCCACGCCGGGAAAGTACTGGATCGCGCTCGCCATCTTCGCGAAGTCCTCGCGCTTCACCGCGATCTTCTGCGTCTCCAGCGACTCGAGGATGTGGCGCATGTAGACCAGCATCATGTCCGACTGCGTGGCGAGCGCCTCGTCGTTGACGCGCTTCCAGAACTCGCGCGGCGCGATGCCCATCTTCGGCAGCACGGTGTACTCCTGCATGGGCTGCGGCGACAGGGTGCCGTCGAAGTCGTAGACCAGCGCGATGGTGTTCTGGAAGAAACTCTTTGCCACGGGCTCGGTCACAATAGCGATAACAGGGGTTCATTCTAACCAAAGCCCCGCCGCCGCACCCTCCACGCGCAGGACCGTTCGTCCCGAAACGACAACAGGGGAGGTTTGCCCATGGAAGCCCGGTTCCTGCCGTCCTTGCCGATGGAGCTGAATTTCGCGCTCCTGTTCGGCGCCCTGCTCGTCGCCGGCATGCTCGGCGGAGAGGCGGCGCGCCAGTTGCGCCTGCCGCGCATCATCGGCTACGTGCTCGTGGGCTTCGCGATCGCGCCCGTGGCCGCGGCGATGAACATCGGCCCGCTGCTCGAGGAAGCCCGCATCTTCGTCGACATCGGCCTGGGCCTCGTGCTCTTCGAGCTGGGCCGGCGCGTCGACATCGGCTGGCTCAGGCGCGACTGGTCGCTGGCGGCCTCCGCGGTGGTGGAGAGCCTCCTCACCTTCGTGCTCGTCTACGCCGTCCTCGACGCGACGGGGTTCGCGCCCCTCATGGCGGCTCTCGCCGCAGCCATCGCGATGGCGACTTCCCCGGCGGTGGCCCTGCTGGTCGTGCAGGACACGCGTGCCGAGGGCCAGGTCACCGAGCGGGCGCTCACCCTCGTGGCGCTCAACAGCCTGCTCGCCTCGGTGGTCGTGACCATCCTCACCGCCTCGGTGCACTACGAGGTGCGCGTCGACCTGGAGACCGCGGTGCTGCACCCGCTCTACCTGTTCATCGGCTCGCTCGCGCTCGGCGCGGTCATGGCCCGGGTGGCCAGCTGGCTGGCGCGCCGGGTGGAGCGCAGTCCCGAGCTGCACCTCACGCTGGTGGCGGGGCTGGTGCTGGCGGCGGTGGGGCTCGCGCAGATGGGCAAGCTCTCGGTGATCCTCGCGCTCCTCGCGTTCGGCATGTTCACGCGCAGCGACCGCAGCCGGCACGACCTCGTCAACGTCGACCTCGGGCGCGCCTCGCGGCTCTTCTACATCGTGCTCTTCGTCATCACCGGCGCCAGCCTGCCGCTCGTGGCCCTGCAGTCGGCGGGCTGGGCCGCGCTCGCCTTCGTGGCGGCCAGGGCCGCCGGGAAGTTCGTCGGCGTGCTCGCCATCGCGCCGCTGGGCGGGCTGAAGTGGCGCCAGGCCGTGGGCCTGGGCGCCGCCCTGCTGCCGATGTCCTCGCTGTCGCTGCTCCTGCTGCACGACGTCGCCCGGCTCTATCCGGAGTCCGCGACCGAGCTGACCGCCGTCGTCCTTGCCGGCCTGATCGTGATGGAGCTGGCCGGTCCGGTCGCCACGCAGTGGGGCCTGCGCCTTGCCGGCGAGACAGCGCCCGCTGCCGGGCCCGATGCGGCGATCCGCGGCCCGGTCCGCGATCCGGCCAACACCTGAAGGAGGAAGCCATGCCTCTCGAATTCACGACCTCGCGGGCGCTCACCTTCGGCGTCGAGCTGGAGCTGATGGTGCTCAACACGCGCGACTACAACCTCACGCGCGGCGCCCCCGATCTCCTCGCGCGCCTGGCGAAGACGGCGCTGCCCTCCGAGGTGAAGCCGGAGATCACCGAGAGCATGATCGAGGTGAACTCGCGGGTGCATGAACGCTACGCGCAGCTGCGCGACGAACTGGTGCTGACCCGCGACGGCATCGTCGCCGCGGCGGAGAAGTTGAACCTCGCCGTGGCCGGCGGCGGCTCGCATCCGTTCCACCAGTGGAGCGAGCGGCGCATCTTCCCGACGGAGCGCTTCCTGAAGGTATCGGCGCTCTATGGCTACCTCGCCAAGCAGTTCACCGTGTTCGGCCAGCACATCCACATCGGCGTCGAGTCCGGGGACGACGCCATCTACCTCACCCACGAGATGGCGCGCTACATCCCGCACTTCATCGCGCTTTCGGCTTCCTCGCCCTTCTACCAGGGCGAGGAGACGTCCTTCGAGACTTCGCGGCTGCACGCCGTGTCGGCCTTTCCCGCTGGCCGGCCACCTGCCGGAAGTGACCACCTGGGAGGAATTCAACCGCTACTTCGACGCCATGGCGGCGCACGGCATCGTCGCGAGCATGAAGGACTTCTACTGGGACATCCGCCCCAAGCCGGAGTACGGGACGATGGAGATACGCATCGGCGACACGCCCCTCACGGTCACCGCGGCGGCGCAGCTGGCCGCGTACGCGCAGACGCTCGCCGCCGACCTCCTGCGCAACCGGCGGCACGGTCCGCTCGCGCCACGCTACCTCGTGTACGGCTACAACCGCTTCCAGGCCTGCCGCTTCGGCTTCGAGGCGATGCTGGCCGACCCCGAGTCGCACACGCACCTGCGCCTTCGCGAGGACCTGCTGGCCACGCTGGCGCGCATCCAGGCCATCGGCGAGGAGCTCGGCACGGGCGAAGCCCTGCGGGCGATCGGCGACCGCGCCGACCTCGAGTCGAACGACAGCCGCTGGCTGCGCGAGCGCTTCCAGGAAACGCGCAATCTCTCGGATGTCGTCCGCCTGCAGGCGGAACGGTGGCGCGACGATCCGCCGCGCGCGAAAGCCGAGGCGGCGCCGCTGCGCGCGGCTAAGTGATCGGTTTGATGCCTCCCCGGCTGGCGAACGTCAGGTGGAGCGAAGGGTCAGGCCCCGACTGCGGTTGCCCGGCGCGTGCCAATGGTAGCGACTGACCAGCTGCTCGTGACCCTGGAACATCATGACTGCCTCGTGTACGCGGACGAAGGACGCCCGGTCGAGCAAACGGCGCGAGATGACGTTCGCGGATTCCGTGATAGCCAGGACCCGCGACACGGCGAACGCGTCAGCGAGCCAGTTGCAGGCGTGGCCAAGTGCCTCGGTGCCATAGCCGCGGCCACGGGATGACTCGGCGATGGCATAGGAGACTTCGACTTCGTCGTCGAAAGGGCTGAAGCCGACATGCCCAAGCAACCTGGCCTCGTCCTTGTGTTCGACCGCCAGGACGTACGGGCCACGCTGCGGGTGGCCGGGCGCCGAGTAGCAGGAGATCAGGAACCCCAGCCTGGACGAGGCTTCTTCGAGGGTCGGATAGACGTGCGACGGGAGCCATTGGCGCGTGGACGATTCCGCGTTCAGCGCCATGAATGGCGCCGCATCTTCCGGTACGAAGTGGCGCAGTCGAAGCGAAGGGGTTTCCAGGGGAAGACCTTGCACAGCAGCAGCGGTGGATCGTGTGGGGCTTAACGTTCGAGCTAAGCGGGCACCGACGGCAGGCAAGCCGAGCTGGCGAAATTCCCGGGTACCGCACGACGCCGCTTCTTCTCGTCCCAAGAGAATCGCATCGGTATAGTGTATATACACGACGCCTATGCGTCAACGCGCGCGCCTTCGCTCTAACGACCTAGTTGAGCGGCCGGCCAGTGCGCCATGCCGTTGGCCGTCCGCTCGAGCGATGGGTTAGCCGTCATTTCGCAGCAAAACGTAGACCTCTTCAGGGCATGGTTCTCCGCGGAAGACAGTGCTGCGGCTCTCGTGGTGGCGAAAACCGACTCGCTCAAGGAGGCGGATGCTTCGAAGATTGCGACTGTCCGTGATGCCAAGCACCTGCTTCACGCTTGTGAGGCCAAAGAGGACCTGCAGGGCTTGGCGGACTGCAGCGGTAGCGATGCCGCGACCTTGGGCGGACGGCGCAAGAGTGAAGCCGAGTTCTCCGGTGAGCCCATCGGCTGAGACAAAGACGCCGATGTCTCCGACGAGTTGATCGGTTTCCAGCTCAGCGATGCCAAGTTGAACCCAATCATCAGGTGCGAACAGTGGTGCCTCGCTCATCTCGGCGAGGAACGCCGCAGCTTCTGCTTCGGACATGGGTGACCAGCCTTGAAAGCGCCCGAGTTCAGGAATGGATCGATACGCCTGGAAGGCGGCCAGGTCACTCCTTCGCAAGCGCCGAAGCAGCCCGCCAGGAAAGGCGCGCGATAGCTGCGTGGCACTCTGGGTATGCATGACGGCTAACGATCGAGTTGAGCGGCCGGCCACGGACCGTCATGCCGCGCGAGACGCGGCCCACGATGGCCTACGTCCGCTCGAAAGCGGTGTTAGGTTCATCACGCTTATCCCTTTGCGACCAGCTCGCAGCAAGAAGCCCGATCACGCATCCACCGGCGCCATACTGCAGCATGCCGAGGATAAGGAAGTCCCCGAATCCGGCGAGGCTTGCTGGAATCGGAGATCGGCGATCATTTGGGCGATCGAATCGAAAATCAGTGATGACGGAACTGTGACCTTAGCCAAGGAGCCACAAGCCAAAGAAGTTGCGTTGACAAAGCGCGATTAACGTGACCGTCAGCCATCACGGCGAGATATCCCAGCGCTGGAACTGTCGCTCAAAGAATGACGGAGCGCTTGCACGTGATGCCTAACAATAAGTAGGTTGCTGATGGGCAAAATAGTGCGCCGTTAATGTCCGCGTAGCAAGGCGCGATCGATCGCAAGTCATTGAAATGCGGTGCCTTTGTGATTCGCACCGAAATAATGGAAATGGCAAATCCGGCAGCACCCGGCAGCCTGCAATTGTCGATCACCTGCGGCTTCGGTCCGACGCGTGGAGTTCGCGACCACCGCAGGCGAGCGGGGTGTTCAAGGCAAGCGCCGATCAGGAGCCACAGCCGAGGAGCACGAAAACTCCCGGGGTTTCGGCGAGGACTGTCTGAGTGTGCAAGGATCGAGCGGGGCAGTCTTCCGCTCGATTACTGAAGGCCGCGAGTTCCGCAGCCGCCGGGAGTTTTCGGGCTCCGAGGGCACCGTACTTTGCCCGGGTCGAACTTTTTGGGGTCAGGTTGCTTACGTGAAGTGCGACAGGGCATCGTGAATCAAGCAACCTGACCCCAGAAAAGCTCGACCCAACAAAGTAGGGCGTCGGCTCCGGCGCTTGCCTTGAACACCCCGCTCGCCTTACCCCGGCGGCGGCTTGAACTCCGCCAGCATCCGCTGCAGGTTGTCGTCCATCATCTTGCGGTACTGCGCGCCGAAGAGATCGAGGGCGTCCTCGGTGGACTGCTTGCCGGGCGCGCCGCTCATCGCCCAGGCGAAGGCGCCGTAGCGCGAGGCGGCCCACAGGATCGCCGCGGCCACGCGCGCGCGCCCATGCTCCTCGGCGAGGTCGTTGGCCTGCTCGACGAAACGGTTGGCGAGCTCGAAGAACGCCTTGGCGTCCTCGGGAATCGGTTCATTCATGGCTGCAGCACCTTGCCGGGGTTCATGAGTCCGCGCGGGTCGAGGGTCTTCTTGATGGCGCGCATGAGGTCCAGCTCGAGCGCGGCCTTGTAGTGCGGCAGCTCGTCGCGCTTGAGCGCCCCGATGCCGTGCTCGGCGCTGATCGAGCCGCCGAGCCGCTGCACGATTTCATAGACCACGCGATTGACCTGCGGCGCCCAGACGGCGAAATCGCGCTTCTCGCCGACGGCCGGGAAGGCGTTGTAGTGGAGGTTGCCGTCGCCCACGTGGCCGAAGGCGAGGATGCGCACGCCGGGAAAGGCCGCCTCGAGCGCGCGGTTGCCCTCGTCGATGAGTTGCGGCACGCGGCTCACCGGGACGGAAACGTCGTGCTTCACGGAGACGCCCTCGATCTTCTGCGCGTCCGAGGTGTGTTCCCGCAGTGCCCAGAGTTCGAGGCGCTGCGCCTCGTTGGCGGCGATCACCGCGTCCAGCACGAGGCCTTCCTCGGCGGCCTCGCCCAGCGCGGTCTCGAGCATTTCGGAAAGCGCCGCACCTGCGGTGCTGTCGAACAGTTCCACCAGCACGTACCAGGGGTGCGGCTGCGCGAACGGGTCGCGCGAACCGGGGATGTGCCTGAACACGAGGTCGAAGCAGATGCGCGAGATGAGCTCGAAGCCGGTGACGCGCTCGCCGCAGGCGTGGCGCAGCCGGCCGAGGAGCGCCACGGCAGCCTCCGGGCCGGCGACGACGGCGAGCGCGGTGGCGATGGCGCGCGGGGGCTGGTAGAGCTTGAGCACCGCGGCCGTGATGATCCCCAGCGTGCCTTCGGCGCCGATGAAGAGGTGCTTGAGATCGTAGCCGGTGTTGTCCTTGCGCAGCCCGCGCAGCCCGTCCCAGACGCGCCCGTCGGGAAGCACCACTTCGAGGCCGAGCACCTGTTCGCGCATGTTGCCGTAGCGCAGCACCTGCGTGCCGCCGGCGTTGGTCGAGATGTTGCCGCCCATCTCGCAGCTGCCCTCCGCGCCCAGCGACAGCGGGAAGAAACGGTCGTTCTCCGCCGCCACGCGCTGCAGGTCCGCGAGGATCACGCCCGCTTCCACGGTGATGGTGTTGTTCTCGAGGTCGATGGCGCGCACGCGGTTCATGCGCGAGACGTTCACGATCACCTGCGTGCCGGAGGCATCGGGAACCGAGGCGCCGCAGAGGCTGGTGTTGCCGGCCTGCGGGACGATGCCCACGCCGGCCCCGGCGAGGAGCGCCACCACCTTCGCCATTTCGTCCGTGGAGGCGGGCTTGACGACGAGTGCCGCGCGGCCGACGAACTGGCCGCGCCAGTCGGCGCAGTAGGGCTGCTGCTCGGCGGGTTCGGTGACGAGGCCGCGCTCGCCCACGACGGCAAGGAGCGCGTCGGCGAGGCCCGGGGGAATGGTCGCGTGGTCGTTCATGGATGCGGGAATGGACGTGGCGCTACGCGCGGATCTTCGCGAGCAGCCGGGTGGTGGAACGGTCGTGCCGGAAGGCGATGGAGTGGACCGTCCCGCCCCAGCCGCGCACTTCCGGCGCGCCGACGATGTCCTCCGGCGCCCAGTCGCCGCCCTTCACGAGCCGGTCGGGACGGCACTCGAGGATGCGCGCGAGCGGCGTGTCCTCGTCGAACCAGGTCACGAGCGCCGACGCACTCCAGCGCGGCGACGACTGCCATGCGGTCCTCGAGCGCGTTGATCGGGCGATCCTCTCCCTTGCCCAGCCGTCGCGCCGAGGCATCCGAGTTGAGCGCGATGGCGAGCGACGCGCCCAGGGCGCGCGCCTCGGCGAGGTAGGTCACGTGGCCGCGGTGCAGGATGTCGAAGACGCCGTTGGTGAACACGAGCGGGCGCGCCAGCTTTTCGGCGCGCGCGGCGAACTCGGGCGGCGCGCAGAACTTCCTTTCGAAGTGCGGGTGAAGACATCCGGGCATTCTAGTGCAAAGGGGTCGGGGTACTTTTTCGGTGTCGGACACCGTGCCTGACACGTTGTCCGACACCGAAGGGTCGACACCGAATAGCCCTAGGGCATCAAGGGCTTATGCCCCGCCGTTGGCCTTTCGTCCGCTGTGAAGCGGTGGCCATCTGCCCCAATCTGGCGGGCTTATGTCCAGGATCGCCATCATCGGAGCCGGAATTTCCGGGCTCGCCTGCGCGTGGCTGCTCGCAAAGCGCCACGAGGTGGTGCTATTCGAAGCCAACCGCTACGCGGGCGGGCACACGAACACGGTCGATGCCACCGTGGACGGGATCACCCACCCGGTCGATACCGGCTTCCTCGTCTACAACGACCGCACGTATCCCAACCTGATCAAGCTCTTCGCCGCCCTCGGCGTGGAGAGCGCCGCCTCGGACATGTCGCTGTCGGTGCGCATCGGCGATGGCGAACTGGAATGGTCCGGCAGCAGCCTCGCGACGGTGTTCGCGCAGCCCGCCAACCTCGTGAACCCCAGGTTCCTGCGCATGCTCGCCGACCTGATGCGCTTCAACCGCGAGGCGACCCGGCTCGCGGAAAGCGGGGCGCCGCTTTCCGGCACCCTGGGCGAGTTCCTCGACGCGCGCGGCTACGGCCGCGAGGTGCGCGAGCTCTACCTCATCCCGATGGCGGCCTGCATCTGGTCCACGCCCACCACGCAGATCAACCGCTTTCCGCTCGCCACCTTCCTGCACTTCTGCGCGAATCACGGCCTGCTCGCGGTCTCCAACCGGCCGCAATGGCGCACGGTGAAGGGCGGGGCGCGGGAATACGTGAAGAAGCTCCTTGCCGCGCTGCCCGACGTGCGCCTCGGCTGCCCGGTTCACCAGGTGCGCCGCTTTGCCGATCACGTCGAGCTGGCCACCGACCACGGAGCCGAGCGCTTCGACCAGGTGGTTCTCGCCACGCACACCGACCAGTCGCTGGCGATGCTCGAACGGCCCTCGCTCGAGGAGCGCTCGGTGCTGAAGGCGATTCCCTACCAGGCCAACACCGCCGTCCTGCACACCGACGAGCGCCTGCTGCCGCGGCGCCGCCGCGCGTGGGCGAGCTGGAATTTCCATGCGCCGAAGCCGGAGCTGTCGGAAGAGCCCGTCTCGCTCACCTACCTCATCAACCGCCTGCAGCCGCTGCCGTTCACCACGCCCGTCATGGTGACCATGAACCCGGTCGAGGCGCCGCGGGAAGACAAGGTGCTGGGCACCTACGACTACCACCACCCGGTGTTCCTGGAAGGGTCCGACGAGGCCAAGCGGCGCGTCGTCCCCCTGCAGGGCCGCGACCGCACCTGGTTCTGCGGCGCGTGGACGCGCTACGGGTTTCACGAGGATGGACTGCTCTCGGCCGTCAATGTCGCGCGGCAGATGGGTGTCGCCATCCCCTGGAACCCATGAAGGAAGCACAGCTCCTTTTCGGTCGCGTGTTCCACTGCCGCCGCCGGCCGGTGCGGCACGCCTTTTCCTATGGCGTCTTCTGCCTGCGCGTGCCGCTGTCGGTCATGGCGCGCGCGGGACGCGGCA
Source organism: uncultured beta proteobacterium (assembly GCA_963786635.1). Taxonomy (GTDB): domain Bacteria; phylum Pseudomonadota; class Gammaproteobacteria; order Burkholderiales; family Usitatibacteraceae; genus FEB-7. The sequence goes on from CAWAZV010000005.1 coordinate 103,396, forward strand.
TCTTCTCCGTGGATCGCTGGAACCTGCTTTCCCTCATGTCCCGCGACCATGGTCCGCGTGACGGAAGTGCCCTGGAACCCTGGGTGCGTGCGAGGCTCGCCGAGGCGGGCGTGGGCAATGCGGACGGCGAAATCGTCCTGCAGGCCTTCCCGCGCGTCTTCGGCTACGTCTTCAACCCGATCGCGATCTTCTACTGCCACGACCGGGCGGGAAACCTGCGCGCGGTGCTCTGCGAGGTGTCCAACACCTTCGGCGAGCGGCACAACTACCTGCTCGCGCACCGCGACGCGCGCGTGATCGGCCCGCGCGACTGGCTGCGCGCGGACAAGGTCCTCCACGTGTCCCCGTTCTGCGCGGTGGAGGGCCACTACCGCTTCCGCTTCGCGGGCGACTGGGGACGCCAGTTCGCGCAGATCGACTACCACGACCGCGACGGCAAGCTGATCGTCACCGCGATCGACGGCGTGGCGCGGCCCATCCGCGCCGCGACGCTCGCGAAGGCGCTTTTCGGTTACCCCCTCATGACCGCGGGCGTCGTTGCCCGCATCCACTGGCAGGCGCTGCGGCTCTGGATCAAGCGCGTGCCCTGGTTTTCCAAACCCGAGCCGCCGTTACAGGAGACGACCCGGTGAATTCCCCGCAACAGTTGACCGTCAATCCCGCGGAGGCGGGGGCAGCATCGTCGCTGCCGAGGAGCCTCGCGGCCCGTACCTTCTTCAAGGTCCTTTCCCGCCTCTCGATCGGGCGCCTCGCCGTCACCACGCCGGACGGCAACTGCCGCGTGTTCGCCGGCGCCGAGCCCGGGCCGGTGGCGGATCTCGAGATCCGCGACTGGAAGGCGCTCGGCCGCATCGTCCGCGGTGCCGAGATCGGCGTCGCGGAATGCTGGCGCGACGGGCTCATCGCCACTTCCGACATGACCGCGTTCCTCGAGGTCTGCGTCGCCAATGAAAAGGCGCTGGCGGAGGTGTTCTACGGCAACCCGGTCGTGGCCCTGTTCTTCCGGCTGTCGCACCTGCTGCGGGCCAACACCCGCGCCGGATCGCGCAAGAACATCCACGCCCACTACGACCTCGGCAATGCGTTCTACGGGTTGTGGCTCGACCGGACGATGACCTATTCGGCCGGCCTGTTCACGGCCGGGCATGCCGATACGCTCGAGGCGGCGCAGGAGGCCAAGTACGAACGCATGCTCGCCACGCTGGGCGTGAATGCCGGCCACCACGTGCTCGAGATCGGCTGCGGCTGGGGCGGCTTCGCCGAGTACGCCGCGCGCACGCGCGGCTGCCGCGTGACCGGGATCACCATCTCCCGGGCGCAGCTCGAATTTGCCCGCGCGCGCATCCGGGCGGCGGGACTCGAGCACCTGGTCGAGCTGCGCTTCCAGGACTACCGCGATCTCGAGGGGCAGTACGACCGCATCGTCTCCATCGAGATGTTCGAGGCGGTCGGGGAACGCTGGTGGCCGCAGTACTTCCGCACGGTCCGCGAGCGCCTCGTGCCCGGCGGGCGCGCGTGCATCCAGGCCATCACCATCGACGAGTCCGCCTTCGAGCGCTACCGCCGCTCGAGCGACTTCATCCGCGAGTACATCTTCCCCGGCGGCATGCTGGCCTCCGTCACGCGCATGGGCGACGAGGCGCGCGCGGCGGGCCTCAGGGTGCACGAGCCGTTCCGCTTCGGCCTGCACTACGCCGAGACGCTGCGCCGCTGGCTTGCGCGGGTCAACGAGCGCGCCTCCGAGATCCGCGCCCTCGGCTTCGACGACCGCTTCCTCGCCCTCTGGCGCTTCTACCTGCACTACTGCGAGGTGGGCTTCAACACGCGGCGCACGGACGTGATCCACCTCGAGGTCGAGAGGCCCGCTTGAGACGCGTCTTCCTCGCGGCATTCGCGCTGGCTGCAGCCGTGGCTGCGGCGCAGGGCCTCGTGCCGCTGCCTGCCGCGCTCGTGGCGGAGGTTGCCGGCGCTCAAGCCGCTCGGCGAGGGGCGCCTGCGCTGGTTCGGGCTGCACGTGTACGACTCCTCGCTCTGGGTGCCGGGCGAGCCGTGGTCGTTCGAGCGCCCGTTCGCGCTCGACATCCGCTACGCCATGAGCATCAAGGGCCGCGACCTGACCGACCGCAGTCTCGTCGAGATGAAAAGGCTCGGTTACACCGATCGGGAGAAGCTCGGTCGCTGGGAGACTGCGATGAACCGCGTCTTTCCCGACATCAAGCCCGGCGACCGCCTGGTCGGCGTGAACGTTCCCGGCAAGGAGGCGCGCTTCTACAGCCACGACCGCTTTCTCGGCACGGTGGCCGACCCGGAGTTCGCCCGGGCGTTCTTCTCGATCTGGCTCGACCCCGCGACTTCGGAACCGGCGCTGCGCGCGCAGATGCTGCGCATCGACCGGTAGCGGCCCCGTGGCCGCGCAACCGAAGTCCCTGAACCTGGCGGCGTACGGGCTCCTGGGGCTGCCGCTGGCAATGGCGGCATTGCCCATCTATGTCCACGTGCCGAAGTTCTATGCCGACACGCTGGGCCTGTCGCTCGCCGGAATCGGCGCGATCCTGCTGGCCGCACGCCTCCTGGACGCGGTGCAGGACCCGCTGCTCGGCTGGTGGAGCGACCGCACCCGCTCCCGCGGCGGCAGCCGGTGGGCATTCGTCACCGCCGGCGTGCCGCTCCTCGTGCTGGGCATGCTCGGCCTCTTCAATCCGCCGCAGGCGGGTGCGGTCACGCTCGGCTGGTGGCTGGTGGTGAACCTCGTGGTCGTCTACACCGCGTTCAGCATGATCACCGTGAGCTACCAGGCGCACGGCGCGGAGATCACGGACGACGTCGCCGGGCGCACGCGCGTGACGGCCTGGCGGGAGGGGTTCGCGCTCGTCGGCGTGTTCCTGGCCGCGGCATTGCCGGAGGTCCTGAGCCGGTCTTCGGGAGCAAGGGCCGGGTTCGCGCAGTTCTCGCTCCTCTTCGCGCCGCTCGCGATCGTGGCTGCCTTCGTGACGATCCGCTGGTCGGCACCGGCGCACGCGCGCGTGCCCCCGCCGGGCCAGGCCATTTTCGGCGCCATGGGCCTGCCGCTGCGCAATCCGCTTTTCCGGAGCCTGCTCGTGGTGTTCGTGCTGAACGGCATCGCCGCCGCGGTTCCCGCGACCCTCGTGCTCTTCTTCATCGAGGACGTGGTGCGCCGCCCGGACCTGGCCGCGGTCTTCCTCGTGGCCTACTTCGCCGCCGGCGCGGCGGGACTGCCGCTGTGGGTCTGGCTCGCGCGGCGCATCGGCAAGGGGCGGGCGTGGTTCGCCGCCATGGCCGTCTCCATTGCCGCCTTCATCTGGGCGTTCTTCCTCGGCCCGGACAGCGCGCCGGCCTACCTGGCGATCTGCATTCTCTCGGGGCTCGGTCTCGGGGCCGATCTCGCGCTGCCGCCCTCGCTGCTGGCCGACGTGATCGATGCGGACGAGGCGCGCGGCGCGGGGCGCAACGAGGGTGCCTATTTCGGGCTGTGGAGCCTCGCCACGAAGATGAACCTGGCGCTGGCGGCGGGGATCGCGCTGCCGCTGCTGCAGGGATTCGGCTACGCGCCGCGCGCGGAGAACTCCCCGCAGGCGTTGTTCGTGCTGGCGGCGGTCTACGCCTTGCTGCCGTGCGTGCTGAAGGCGATGGCGGCGGGGGCTCTGGTGGCTTCGCCTTTCTTTCGCTGCGCGGGGGTAAACCTTTGGAACGCGGATGAACGCGGATAAAAGCGGATGAACGCGGATAAAGGCGAATGAACACGGATGAAAACCATGCAGCAAAGCGCTACCTATTCTCGATACGCAAGCGATGACCAGGAACACCAGCACTCTCTGGTTCTGGTTTATCCGCGTTCATCCGCTTTTATCTGCGTTCATCCGCGTTCCAAAGGTTTGCTGATCGCCAAGTCGAGGAGGCTTCAATGTTTCGCCATCTGATTTCAGGACTCGCCGCGCTGCGTGCTGACCGGGTGTGCGAGCGTGGTGCCGCAGGACTATGCCGCGCAGAAGCCGGCACTGGACCTGAAGGAGTACTTCAATGGCCAGGTCGACGCGTGGGGCATGGTCCAGGACCGCTCCGGCAAGGTCATCAAGCGCATGAGCGTGGAGATGACCTGCACCTGGGTCGGCGACACCGGCACCCTCGACGAGCGCTTCACCTACGCCGACGGAACGCGGGAGACGCGCGTATGGACCATCCGCAAGGAGGGCAACCGCTATGTCGGCACGGCAGCCGACGTGGTGGGCGAGGCGAAGGGCGAGGCGGCCGGCAATGCGCTGCGCTGGAAGTACGTGCTCGACGCGAAACGCGAGGATGGCAGTACCATCCATCTCGACATGGACGACTGGATGTGGCTCGTGGACGACAGGACCCTCGTGAACCGGACCGACCTTTTCGAAGTTCGGCATCGCCTTCGGCGAAGTGACGATCTTCTTCCGCAAGCGCTAGACCGGCGACGACGCCATGGCACTCAACCCCCCGATTCGCGACTGGCAGGACAAGCGCTGCTGGATCGTCGGCGCTTCCACCGGCATCGGCGCGGCATTGGCGGACGCCCTGGTCGCGAAGGGCGCACGCGTGGCGCTCTCCGCGCGGCGCGCCGGCCCCCTGAAGGAAATGGCGGCGCGCTACGGCAAGGGCAGGGCGCTTGCCCTGCCGCTCGACATCACCGACGCGCCGGCGCTCGAAAAGGCCGCGGCAGCGATCACCGGGGCGTGGGGCGGCATCGACCTGGTGGTGCTCATGGCCGGCGAGTACAAGCCCATGCGCGCCTGGCAGCTCGACCTCGAGGTCGCCCGCTCCATGGTCGAAGTGAACCTGATGGGGTACTACAACGCCCTGGCCGCGGTGGTGCCGCGCCTCATGGAGCAGCAGGGCGGCACCATCGCGCTGGTGTCCTCCGTCGCCGGCTATCGCGGGTTGCCGAAGAGCCTCGTCTACGGGCCGACCAAGGCCGCGGTGATCAATCTGGCCGAAACGCTCTACCTCGACCTGCAGCCGAAGGGCATCGGGGTGTGCGTCGTCAACCCGGGCTTCGTGCGCACGCCGATGACCGACCAGAACGACTTCAAGATGCCCGCGCTCATCGAGCCGGAGGAGGCGGCGCGGGAAATCGTCGGTGGACTGGAGGATGGCGAGTTCGAGATCCACTTCCCGAAGCGCTTCACGCGCTTCCTGAAGGCGCTGCAGTTGCTGCCCTATGGGAGCTACTTTTCCGCCGCACGCAAGGCGACCGGGCTGTGAGCGACGCGGCGCTGGCGCGGCTCAAGGCCTACTGGGAGGGGCTCACGCGCGAGGGCGTCGGCGCTCTCGACACGGTCTACGCGCCGGAGGCCTATTTCCGCGACCCGTTCAACGAGGTGCGCGGCGTCGACAAGCTGCGCCACATCTTCGAGAACATGTACGAGACCCTCGACGCGCCGCGCTTTCGCATCACCGAGACGATCCGCGAGGGCGACCGCGCGGTGCTCATCTGGGATTTCGACTTCCGCGTGAAGAAGTGGCAGCCGGACGTGACGCGGACGATCCACGGACTTTCCGTGGTGCGCTTCGCGGCCGACGGCCGCGTGACCTACCACCGCGACTACTGGGATGCCGCCGGCGAGCTCTACGCCAAGCTGCCGCTGGTGGGGCCGCTGATGCGCTATCTCGCGCGTAAGATGGGCTGAGTCACCGCGTTCGCGCAATCCGTGCGGGCAACCGGCATTCCAGACCGGCCTTCGAGGAGAACTCCATGACAGTCCAGATTCTCCGCGGTCTCGCGCCGCTCGCGGCCATCCTGGCCCTGGCCGGCTGCGCCGCCCGGGCCCCGCTGCAACCCGCCGCCGCCGTCCCTGCCGGAGCGCCCGAGGTCATGCTCTGGGTCGGCAACAGCTTCTTCTATTACAACAACAGCATGCACGCGCATGTCGCGGAGCTGGTGGACGGCGACAAGTCCATTTCGCACCGCGGCGTGTCGTTGACGATCAGCGGCGCGGGCATCGACTGGCACGACATGGCGAGCTACCTCGGCCCGGACCGCATCGGCAAGTACTCGTTCGTGCCCGGCGACGTGATCAGGGCCAACGCGCCGGGCAAGCCGTTCGACGCCGTGATGTTCATGGACTGCAGCCAGTGCCCGGTGCATCCGCAGCTGAAGCCGGTCTTCCACGAGTTCGCGAAGAGGCATTCGGACACCATCCGTGCCAGCGGCGCGCGCCCCATCCTCTTCATGTCCTGGGCGTACAAGGAAGCGCCGGAAATGACCGCCCGGCTGGCCCGGGAGTACACCATCGCCGGCAAGGCGAACGATGTCCAGGTGGTGCCGGCGGGCCTCGCCTTCGCCAGGAGCGTTCAGCGCAAGCCCGGCCTCGAGCTCTATGCGCCGGACGGGCGCCACCCGAGCCTTGCGGGGACCTATCTCGCCGCTTGCACCGTGTACGCCTCGCTTTTCGGGAAGTCGCCCGTGGGCAACGCCTACACGGCCGGCCTTCCCGGCGACGTGGCGGCGCACCTGCAGGCGGCCGCGTGGGATGCGGTGAAGGAATACGCCGCGCAATAGCGGCCGGCGTTCAACCGGCCGGCTGCAGCTCGCCCGCCTGCCGCGGCCGCGCGAGATAGAACCACTCGTTGCCCGGCAGGGCCTTGTGGTCGGGGAAGACGATGAAGCCGTCCTCCGGCGCGCGCAGTTCCGTGCCGTCGGCACGGGTGGCGATGAGGTCGCCCTTCGCGAGCCGGTTGAAGCTGGACCACTCGCGCGCGAACGCGTCGCCGTCGGCAAGGCGATCGATCACGTCCACGAGGCTCAGGTATTCGACTTCCCGCACGGCGGGCGGCGGCTCGGCGGCGGCGATTCCGAGGTGCGCCAGCGCATTGCGTATCGCGGCATAGGCCGATTGCGGGCGCATCCGGGTCGTCGTGCTGGCCGCATTCGAGCGTGATCGCGCATCCGCCCTGGGCGCGCATGTACTCGGTCGTGCCCACGCCGTACTTCGGGTCCGTGTTGAGCGATTCGCCGCGCGTGGCGGCCGAGCCCAGGCGCTGCAGGCGGCGCGCCACGCCTTGCGCATAGGTCTCGAGCCAGCCGTCGACGAAGCGGTGCACGCCCAGGCGCTGCGCCAGGGCGCGCTCGCGCGCGGCATGCCGGAACGGCTGCAGGGCGCCGTGCGTTGTCGAACGGCCCCAGCATCGCGAAGGCGGGGTTCTTCGCGCGCGTCGAGTGCAGGTCGAGCAGGACGTCGTGTTGCGCGAGGAGCGGTCCCAGCCAGTTGGCCACGCGGTCCTCGAAGTCCACGGGATTCGCGGTGGGCGCGAAGTTGCGGTTGAGGTTGCGGTCGCCGACGCGCTCGCCCTTCGCATGGGCGAGCGGATTGGTCACCGGCACGAAAGTGACGGCGCCGGCCGCGATGGCGAGCCGCTTCGCCTCGATGTCGTCGATGACGCGCAGGATGGCCTTCGTGCCGCAGGTCTCGTTGCCGTGCACGGCGCCGAGGACGATGAGGCGGGCGCCGGGGGACGTGCCGGCGTAGTGGAGCGACTTGAAGTGCAGGTTTTCGGTCACGGGGTCTTGCCTTCGGGAGGGTCATCTGCGGAAAGACGTATGGCGCGACGATACAGCGCGGTGAGGATTCTTTCCTCGTAGCGGTGCAGGGCCGAATACTCTCCCCGGTGCGCTTCGGGGTCCGCGCCCACGCCGCCGACCACGTAGACGAGCGCGTTGCGCCTGTCGCGGTCGAACGCGACGAGTCGCGGTGAGGCCGTAGGCATCGCCGCGGTGGCCGCTGCCGGTGAACCCGCCACCGGCGACGAGCCGGTCGCCGCGGCCCGGCCCGGAGCGGTCGAGGAAATGCTGCACGCCGAGGCCCCAGGCATTGAAGAAGTCGCGGTGGCCTTCTTCCGTGCGGCTGTCGCCATTGCCCGCCGCGGGATCGTGCCGCCACTGCAGCGCCAGCATCGCCGCGATCGACGCCGGCTCGAGAAACGGCTTGCCGTCGACGCGGCCGTCCTCCAGGAACAGGCGCGCGATGCGGGCCAGCCCCGCCGCGCTGGTGCGCAGCCCGCCCTGCGGCGAGAAGAGCGTGCCGTTGCGCCCCGGCCGGTAGTCGGGACTCGCGCGGGCGACCGGTGCGGTGCCGGCGTAATCGTCGACCTGCGCGACCCACGGGCCGTCCGGGTTCCACACCTCCCTGCCGTCGACCGATTGCGCCTTGCGGTAGAGCGTGGCGACGTTGTCGAGTTCGGCGCGCGGGAAGTCGGCGGGATTGAAGCCGCCGGGGATGCCGAGCGGTGCGAGGACCAGGCGCTCCATCAGCCGGTCGAAGCGCTCGCCCGTCGCGCTTTCCATGACTTCGCCCACCACGCCCCAGGACAGGTTGGCATAGGTGAAGTAGGCGCCGGGGCCGGCGTTGCGCGCCCACATCGCGCCCTGGCCGTGGAGCGATCCGCCCGGAAGCAGCACGTCGCGAAGCGCCACGTCCTCGCCCCAGAAGTAGCCGCCGTCGTCGCGCAGCGAGGCGGTGTGGCTGAGCAGCATGCGCAGCGTGATCGGGTCGTCGGGAAAGTGCGGGTTGCGCAGGCGATAGCCGAGGTAGCCGGAAACGTCGCGGTCCAGCGCGAGCGTGCCGGCTTCGACGAGCCGCATGACGCCCAGCGCCGTCACGAGCTTGGAGATGGAGGCGACGCGGTAGAGGGTGCGCGGGTCCGCGGGCAGGTCGCCCGACGGGTCCCGCGCGTCGATGCGGCGGCGGCCGAAGTGCCGCTCGTAGGCGACCTTGCCGTCGCGCAGCGCGACGACGGAAAGGCTGCGAGCGGGAAGCCGGGTCGTGCGCGATCGCGGCGAGCTCGGCGTCGAGCCTCGCGGCCAGGCGTGCGGCTCGGCTCCGCGGTCGCGCGCGAGGGCACGCCGCAGGGCAAGGCCGGCAGGGCAGGCACGTCAGCGCGCATCGGCCGCGGAGGAGTCAGCACGTCGAGCAGGGCCGCGGTTTCCGCGTCGGGATCGCCGTCGTAGCGGTTGCGGCCGGTACTTCATCTGGAACGCGGCGATGACCCGCTGCGTGGGGGCGTCGAGCATGCCGGTCTGCGCGACCGCGAAGCCGTGCGCGGCGAGCTTCGCCTGGAACCAGGCGACGTCCGGCAGGCCGGTCGCGTAGACGGCGCGCCGCTCGGCGACCCGGCGCTCGTCGGGCCAGGCAATGAGGCCCTCGTCGGCGAGGCGCTTCCAGGGAAACCGGGGCCCGGGGTCGACCTTGCGCTGGGGTGCGATGTCGCTGTGGCCGAGGATGCGGTCGGGGCGGATTGCGTGGCGCGCGACGATCTCCTTCACCAGCCCGATCACCGCGTCGACCTGCGGCCGCGGATAGTCGGCCCACTCGATGCCGTCCGGCGTGAGGCGACTGCCCGCATTCACGATCTCGATGCCGATGGAGGCGGCGTTGAGCTGCGTGTGTCCCCGCCACGAACTCTCGCCGGCGTGCCAGGCGCGGCGCGACTCGTCCACCAGCCGGTAGATGGTCGGCGGGTCGTCGTTCACGAGGTAGTGGCTGCTGACGGGGCCCAGCGCGAGGGCTGCCAGCGAGCCGGGGAGGCTGGTGGTGGTGAAGTGCAGGATGAGGAACTGCGCGCGGCTGTCCTGGCTCACGGCCGTGTAGGTGGTGTCGATGCGCGGGCCGGTCGCGCAGCCGGCCAGGGCGGCGAGGAGCAGGGCGGCCAGGAGTCTGTTCAATGCCGCTCCAGCACGTAGAGCCGGCCCGGGACGGGAATGCCGCGCTCGGCGCGGATGGTTTCCGCGCTGGCGTGCGCGACGCGGAAGCCGTTCGCCGCGGCGAGCGACGTCACGTAGCCGTCGGCGTGCGCGTAACGGCCGGTCGGGTCGAGGCGATAGCCCGCGCCGGGGCCGCCGCCTTCCACGGAAAACGCGAAGCGGCCGGCGGCGTCGAGCACGCGCGCGGCCTGCGCGAACAACGGCCCCAGCTCGCCCACGTAGACGAAGACGTCCGCGGCAACGATCAGGTCCGCCGTGTGGTCGCCCTGCATCGACAGCCAGTGACACCAGCTCGCCCGCCTCCACCGCGGCATAGAGGCTGCGCGCGCGCGCCAGCTCCACCATCCTGGGCGAGAGGTCGACGCCGCGGATCGCCTCGAAGCGACCGCGCAGGGCGTGCGCCACGAGCCCCGTCCCGCAGCCGAGGTCGAGCAGGCGGCGCGGACGGGCGCGGGCATCGAGCCAGGGGCCGAGCTCGGCGGCGATGCGATCGGGTATCCGGTAGCCGAGCTTCCCGACGAGATGCTCGTCGAACTGTGCTGCCATGTCGTCGAAGAGATGCGCGACGAACGCATCGGGCGGGCGCGCGGGCAGCGCGCCGGCGGCGGCATCGCGCAGGAAGCGCAGCGACGCGATCGTCCGGGCAGGAGGCCAGCGCGGCTTCGAGATGCGGCAGCGCCTGCGCGGGGCGACCGAGGGTCTGCAGCGTGCGGCCGAGGTTCATGCGCGCCTCGACGAAGCCGGCATCGCGCGCCAGCGCCTGCTCGAAGTGCCGGCAGGCCTCCTCGAGGCGCCCCATCTTCAGGAGCGCATTGCCGAGGTTGTTCCACGGCGGGGCGAAGTCGGGAGACGCCCTGATGGCGCGCGTGAGCGCATCGATCGCCTCGGCGACGCGTCGTGGGCGAGATGGAGGTTGGCGAGGTTGTTCAGGGCCTGCACGAGATCCGGCTTCAGGGCGAGGGCGGCCTTGTAGGCGCCTTCCGCCTCCGCATCCCGGCCCAGCGCCTGCAGTGCGACCGCCTGGTTGAAGCGCGCGGCGAGGTGGCCGGGATCGGCGGCGCAGGCGCGCGCGTAGGCTGCGGCAGCCTCTGCGGCACGCCCCTGCTTGTGGTGGGCGACCCCTTCGGCGAAGAGGCGCTCGGCCTGCGGGTTGGCCAAGCGCCTACCGGGGCGGGATGTACTCGATGACCTTCACGACGCGCGAGACGCCCTTGGTGGAGCGCGCGATGTCGACGGCGGCATCGGCTTCGGCCGGCGTGAGCAGGCCCATCAGGAAGACCGTGCCGGCTTCGGTGACGACCTTCACGTGCGAGGGCGATACCTTGCCGTTGCCGACGAGGCGCGCCTTCAGGTTGGAAGTGACGAGGGAATCGTTGCCGCGCGCGCTGACCGAGGAGTTGGGCCCGATCGTGAGCTCGTTGGCGACGGAGACCACGCTGGGGATCGACTTCATGGCCGCCTCGACCGCCTTCTTCGTCTCCTCGGTCGAGACTTCGCCGGTGAGGAGGAGCTTGCGGTTGTAGCTCGTGGCATTGATGTGCGAGCCCTGGAACTGGTCGTAGACCTTCGCGACCGCCTTCCATTCGATGTTCTCGTCCTCGATGTAGATGCCGGTGGTGCGGCGGTCGTCGGCGATGAGGGCGACGGTGCCCGCGCCGACGACGGCGCCGGCCACGCAGCCCTGCAGCGTGACGGCGGCGGTCGCGAGGGCGGCGGCGAGCAGGAGCTTCGAGGTCATTTCAGTTCTCCGTGAAGGATGTTGTCGACGAGGTCGCACAGGCAATGCAGCGCGAGGATGTGCACTTCCTGCACGCGCATCGTGCGCGGGTGCGCGACGTTCAGGTGAAAGTCGTCCGGGCCGAGCCTGGCCGCCATGGCGCCGCCGTCGCGGCCGGTGAGGGCGATCACCGCCATGCCGCGCGCCCGGGCCGCGTCCATGGCCGCGATCACGTTGCGCGAGTTGCCCGAAGTGGAGAGCGCCAGCAGGACGTCGCCCTGCCGCCCGAGGGCCTCGACCTGCTTCGCGAACACCGCGTCGTAGGAGTAGTCGTTGCCGATGGCCGTGAGCGCGGAGCTGTCGGTCGTGAGCGCCACGGCCGGCAGGCCCGGACGCTCGCGTTCGAAGCGGCCGACCAGCTCGGCCGCGAAATGCTGGCAATCGGCCGCCGAGCCGCCGTTGCCGCAGGCGAGCACCTTGTTGCCGCGACGGAAAGCCTCCGCCAGCGCCGCGCCCGCCCGCGCGATGGCGGGCGCCAGCGTCTCGCTCATGCGCTGCTTGAGCGCGATGGCGTCCTGGAAATGGCTGCGTACGTGCGCGACGGGGTCCATGGAGGGTGTCGACTCGCTGTCTTGGGGCGTGGGCATTGTATTCCTAGGCGGATTCGAAGGCGCCGCGTATCCACGCCGGTTCCGCCTGCGGTCCCTGCAGGGTAAGGACATCGAACCGGCACGCGGGTTCCGCATGCAGCCGCGCCAGGTAGTGCCGCGCGGCCGCGATGATGCGCCGTTGCTTGCCCGCGTCGACGCTCCCGGCCGCGCCGCCGAAGGCGCTCCAGGTGCGCGCGCGCACCTCCACGAACACGAGCGTTGCGCCGTCGCGCGCGACGATGTCGACTTCGCCGAAGCGGGTGCGGTAGTTCCGTGCCACCAGCTCGAGACCCTGCGCCGCGAGGTAACGGGCGGCGAGCTCTTCCGCCGCCTCGCCGCGGCGGCGGGCGGCGAGGCGCGCCGCGCGCGTCATCGTGCGCCCGGCAGCGCGACCGCCCGGCCTGCGTCGATCGCGGCGGGAACCAGGGTGCGGACGAAATGGCGGTCGGCGTCGAGAGTGATGCGGCCGGTGACGCCGTCCAGCGAGAAGGTCCGGGTGTCCGACTGCAGCAGCAGCGTGCACAGGCGGTAGGCATCGATGCCGAAGGCGTAAAGGCGCTCCTGTTCCACGGACATCGCGCTGCGCGGGGCGGGATAGACCATGACGGCGGGGTGGTCGGGCTGTACGAACCAGGGCATGTCCACATAACGCACACCCTCCAGGTCCACGTTGACCGTGGCGTCCGCGCGCGGATCGACGCTCAGGGAAGTGGTGTAGACGGGAAGGGTTGCGGAAATGTAGGGGCGCACCGCGAGCGTTGCCGTCCGGTCGAGGGCCAGGAAGACCATGTCGCCCGGCATCCCCGCGAGACGGTCCTTGATGACGGGCGCGTCGTCCGGCCCGCCGGTGAACACCAGGCGCCGCAGTTCGCCCGCGGCGCGGGTCCACTCCCGCTCGAACGCCTCGTGCACGCGCTGCGACAGCGGCGAGGGCGAGGTGATCACGATGGCCGAGACCCAGCCGTCGTTGATGGCGAGGAGTGCCGCCTGGCGGGCTTCCTGCTCGGCGCCCAGCGAGATCGAGTACATCCGCGGCGGCAGCTGGGGATCCTGGGGCTGGTTCAGGACCAGCGTCGGCTGGCGCGGGCATTCGCTCTGCGCGATGAGGCTCGCGCCGTCGCGCGTGAGACCCGCCACCACGAGCACCGCGCCGTCCTTCTGCGCCTTGCGGCACGACTCGAGGGCGGCGGGCCCGTCATCGGCCGTCGCGTACAGCCGCACCGGCAAGGCGTTGCGTCCGTCCGCCTCGGAGGCCGCGAAGTAGCCCTGCCGCACCGCATCGGCCACGCTGCCGAGCAGGATCGAAAGGGTGGGCAGGATGAGGGCCACGTGCGGCGCGGGGCCTTCGGCGATCGGTTCCCGCTTCGGCACGGGTGCGGAGGCGGGTGTCGCTGTCGGCTGCGCGGGTGCGCTGGCGGCGGGCGCCGTGGTCCGGTCCGGGCTTGCGGATGGAAGCGGGACCTGGGTGAGGGGCGTGGCGACCGAGGCGGCGGGCGATTGCGACGGCGAGGTTGTCTCGCGCGGCGGGTCGGCCGAGAATGCGGGCGAAGCTGCGAGAAGCGCGGCAAGGAGAATCGCGTTGAAGCGCGCGAAGGGCGAGGACAAAAGCGGTGACTCCGGTTCGCCGCCGGCGGAAGGCCGGGAAGCGTCGTTGCCTGCCGGATTATATGTGGTGGCCACGCCCATCGGAAATCTCGGCGACATGACGGCGCGCGCCCGCGAAACGCTGGCGGCCTGCGACGTGGTCGCGGCCGAGGACACGCGGGTCACGAAGGGACTGCTGGCGCACTTCGGGATCGCGGCGCGCGTGATCGCATTGCACGAGCACAACGAACGCAACGCGGCCGAGGGCATCGTCGCCCTGCTGCGCGAGGGCAGGGCGGTCGCGCTGGCCAGCGACGCGGGCACGCCGGGGGTGAGCGATCCGGGCGCGCTGCTCGTCGATCGCGTGCGCTCCGAGGGCTTTCCGGTCTTCGCGGTTCCCGGCGCCAGCGCGCTCACCGCGGCGCTCTCGGCGAGCGGCATCTCGGCCGATGGCGTCGTTTTCGCGGGTTTCCTGCCCGTCGCGCGGCGCCGAGCGCAAGCGCCGCCTCGCCGAACTCGCCGCCGGACCCTGGGCGATCGCGCTCTTCGAATCCCCGCATCGCATCGCGGCCACGCTGGCCGACCTCCACGCCGCGCTTGGCGAGCGCGACGTCGTCGTCTGCCGCGAGATCACCAAGCGCTTCGAGACCATCACGCGCGTGCCCCTCGCGGGCGCGGTCGCCTGGCTGAAGGAAGATGAAAACCGCTCGCGCGGCGAGTTCGTGCTGGTCGTCGAGGCGAGGCCCGTGCAGCACGCGGCGAGCGTGGACCCGCAGCGCGTGCTCGAGGTGCTGCTCGCGGAGCTGTCGGTCAAGCAGGCTGCGGCGCTGGCGGCGAAGATCACGGGCGTGAGCCGCAGCGAGCTCTACCAGATGGCCCTGGCGATGAAGTAGGGACAGGATTGGGGACGGTTCTCCGGAACCGTCCCCAATACCTGTCCCTTATAATTCGCGCATGGCCGAATCGCTCACGCTGCTGCGCCCCGACGACTGGCACGTGCACCTGCGCGACGGCGATCTCATGAAGTCGGTGGTGGGGGCGACCGCCCGGCAGTTCGCCCGCGCGATCGTCATGCCCAACCTGAAGCCGCCGGTGGTCACGGTGGAGCAAGCCGGCGCGTATCGCAGCCGCATCCTCGCAGCGCTGCCGGCCGGAGCGGCGTTCGAGCCGCTGATGACGCTCTACCTCACGGACAACACGGCGCCCGACGAGATCGCGAAGGCGAAGGCGTCCGGGTTCGTGCACGCGGTGAAGTACTACCCGGCCGGCGCCACGACGAACAGCGACTCGGGCGTGACCGACATCCGCCAGTGCGACGCGGTGTTCGAGGCGATGGCCGCGCACGGCATGCCGCTGCTCCTGCACGGCGAGGTGACCGACCCGGCCGTGGACATCTTCGACCGCGAGCGCGTGTTCATCGACACGATCCTGGTCCCCCTGGTGGCGCGATTCCCGGCGCTGCGCGTGGTCCTCGAGCACATCACCACCAGCGAAGCGGCGCAGTTCGTGGCGCGCGCCGGGGAGAACGTCGCGGCGACGATCACCGCGCACCACCTGCTGCATGAACCGCAACGCCCTTTTCGCGGGCGGCATCCGGCCGCATCACTACTGCCTGCCGGTGCTCAAGCGCGAGCCGCATCGCCTCGCCCTCGTGAAAGCCGCGGTGTCGGGCAGCCCGAAGTTCTTCCTCGGCACCGATACCGCACCGCATTCGCGCGGCGCGAAGGAGAGTTGCTGCGGGAGCGCGGGCCTGTACACGGCGCACGCGGCGCTGGAACTCTATTGCGAGGTGTTCGAGCGCGAGAGTGCGCTCGACCGGCTCGAGGGATTCGCGAGCCGCTTCGGCCCCGATTTCTACCGCCTGCCGCGCAACGCGGCGACCGTGACGGTGGACAAGGCGCCGTGGGAGGTGCCGGCGGACTATGCGTTCGGCGCCGAAACGGTGGTGCCGCTGCGCGCCGGCGAGCGGCTCGCCTGGCGTTTCCGGGGCTGACGCCCCGGGTCTTGCGCATGGACTGGGCGGCCGCGCAGGAGAAGCTCCGCGGTCCCGTGTTCGCGCCGCTCGCCGCCGCGATCGCGCGACTGACGCGATCCCGCTGGCCGACGCACGAGGAGCTCACGGAGCTGGCCGGATGCCGTGGTGACCTCGCGCGGCGCGGCCGTGCGCTTCGTGCCGCCGCGCGAACAGCGCGACCGGGGCCGCCCCTATTACGAGCTGCACATCGCCGAAAGCGGCGAAGTGGAAACGCGCCCGCGAGAACTGGCATGACCTCTTCAACGCCCTGGCCTGGATCGCATTCCCGAAGGCGAAGGCGGCGATCAACGCCCAGCACGCGGCAATGCTCGTGGAGGGAGGCGAAGACGAGGCGCGTCGCCGCAGCCCGGCGCGCGATGCGCTGACCCTGTTCGACGAAGGCGGCGTCGTGGTGGCATCGAGCTCGCCGCAACTGCTGCGGCTGATCGTCGGGCACGAATGGAAGGAGCTCTTCTGGCATCGCCGCCAGGAGGCCGCGGAGAAGCTGGTCTTCCTGGCCTTCGGCCACGCCCTCTTCGAAAAGGCGCTCGATCCCTTCATCGGGATCGTCGCGAAGACGGTGTTCGTGCCCGTCGGCGATCTCTTCCCGGCGCTGCCGCCCGAGGCGCAGGCGGCCGAGGTGGATGCGCTCGTCGCCGCGCACTTCACCAACCGTTCGCGGTTCCTTTCACCGAAGGCCATGCCGCCACTGCCGGTGCTCGGGATTCCGGGCTGGTACCACGACACCGGTCGCGAAGCCTATTACGACGATCGCGAGCACTTCCGCTAGCAGCATGGGGACAGGTTGCTCCTAGGCAGAACGCAGAACGGGCATCGTCGCGGCTCGGTTGAAGTGCAACCTGTCCCCAGCCTGCGACAACGTACAATGGCGGGGTGAAGCAGGCCGGACGGTCGCCGTGCCGCAGATGCGGTGCGGAGGAAAGTCGGGACTCCACAGGGCAGCGTAGCGGGCAACTCCCGTCCGCCGTGAGGCGAGGATCAGAGCAACAGAGACGAGTCTCCGGTTTCGGGACACCGGTGTTTCGTGCGGTTGTCTCACAGCACCGGAGGGTGAAACGGGCAATCTCTACGCGGAGCAACACCAAATAGGCAGACGACGACGCGGCCCGCCGAGTCTGCGGGTAGGTGGCTCGAGCGCCGCGGCAACGCGGCGCCTAGAGGAATGATCGTCATACCCCGCGAGGGGCGTAACAGAATCCCGCTTACAGGCTTGCTTCACATTTTCCTTTTCCCGCTGCTGTTCCTCGCCGGTGTCGCCAGCGCCGGATCGCTGCCGCGCATGCTGCTCGCGCAGGCCGAGGACGTGCCCTACATCACGACGCCGGACCGCGTGACCGCGGCGATGCTCGATCTTGCCGCCGTGCAGGCGGGTGACCACGTGATCGACCTGGGCAGCGGTGACGGGCGCATCGTGATCGCCGCCGCGCGGCGCGGCGCTACGGGACTTGGCGTGGAGATCGACCCGCGGCTGGTCGCGGAGAGCATCGCCAACGCGAAGCGTGCCGGCGTGTCCGCGCGGGCGCGATTCCTCGAGCAGGATCTCTTCAGGACCGACCTGGCGCCCGCGACGGTCATCACCATGTACCTGCTGCCGGAAGTGAACCTGCAGCTGCGTCCCGCGCCATCCTGCGGCTGCGCCCCGGCACGCGCATCGTCTCGCACGACTGGGACATGGGCGACTGGCGGCCCGACCGCAGCGTGACGCTCGCCGTGCCCGAGAAGACCATCGGGCTCGCCAAGTCGAGCCGCGTGCACCTGTGGATCGTGCCGGCCCGCGTGGAGGGGTTGTGGTGCGGCAAGCGCGACGGGATGCGTGCAGTCCTGCGCCTGCAGCAGGCCTACCAGGACGTTTCCGGCGCGATCGATATCGAAGGCAAGCCGCGCATGGCGATCCGCGGTGGTGTCGATGGCGCGGCCGTCTCGATCGTGCGTGGCGATGCGGCGGCCGGCGAGCTGCGCCTGGATGCGCGCGCAGGGGAATTGCAGTCCGTGCAGGCGGGCGGCGAGTTCTCCGGACTGCAGGGATTCGCCTGGCGCCGCGCGCCGGGGGAGGCAGGCTGCGCTTCGCACTGAGGCGGGTCGGCTCGAGCGGCGGGAGGGCTTTCTTCTAGCGCGTAGCAGCCGCCACGAGCGCGGGCCAGTCGCCGGGCCCGATGCGCGCCACCACCACGAACTGCCTTGCCGTTTCCGCGCAGCACGGCCGCCTCGCCTTCCTGCAGGTGCGGCGGCCCGGCGATGGCGCGGAAGGGATTGCCGTGGCTCGTGATCATGCGCAGCGTCCCGGGTTGCGGCGGCGAGGCGAGCAGCGCGATGAGACGGGTGTAGTCGGCGTTCGCGACGTTCGTGCCTTCGTAGCCGCGTACGACCGTCGACGGCTCCGCGCGGCCGAACATCAGGCGTCCCGTTTCCATGGTGCGGCAGAAGGGGCTGGCGACGACCTCGCCCACGGGCAGCTCGAGCGCGCGGATCGCCGCTCCGATCCGGCGCGCCTGCTCGCGGCCGGCTTCCGAGAGATTGCGTTGCGTCGCGCACTCGTCGTAGGCGGACATCGCGCGATCGTTCTGCGAGAAGTCCGTCGCGGTGTGGCGGAAGTAGAGCGTGAGGTTGCCAGCGCGAAGCGCGGCAACCAGCGCGCTGCCTTCGAGCGCGTGCGCAGGATCGGGCGCCGACGAGGGTTCGGCCGACGCGGGTAGCGCCAGCACGACGGCCGCGATTGCGGCGGCGCAGCGCAGGCCGATGGTGCATTGCAGCATGGGTGGTTCTCCGTTCCCGAGCCCCATCCGACGCGCAGGACGTCCAAATCGTTCCCGGCCCTCCAATCTTGCTAAACAACTTTCACTTAAGATTCTATCCCATTGAAAACATTGACTATCAAAATCCGAAAATTCCTGTGAGGAACCGCTCCTAAGTCCCTGTCGCACAACAAAATTTTCCCAAATCACCCCTTGACTCTCCGGAAACGACTCAATAGAGTGTGCGGAAGTGGGAAAAATTGGGAAAACCTAGGATTCCGGGCCTTCCGGAGGTCCAGGCCCACCCGAAAAGGGGGAGTGCGGTGTTTCAGGGAGCCTCACAGATCAACCTCGACGCGAAGGGCCGCCTGGCGGTGCCGACGCGCGTTCGCGATCCCCTGACGCAAGGCGGCACGGTGCCGGTCGTCCTCACCGCGCATCCCGACAAGTGCCTGCTGCTGTACCCGGCCCCCGCGTGGGAGCCGGTGCGGGCGAAGGTCATGGCCTTCCCCAGCCTCGACGCCGCCTTCAATCGCTGGAAGCGCCTCCTCGTCGGATTCGCCGAGGAGATGCCGCTCGACAGCGCCGGGCGGCTGCTCGTCTCGCCCGAACTGCGCGCCTTCGCCGGCATCGAGAAGCGCGTGATGTTCATCGGGCAGGGCAGCTACTACGAAATCTGGGACCTCGAGCGCTGGCAGCAGCAGCTCGACCGGCTGACCGCCGACGGCAGCCCGGTCCTGCCACCCGGGATGGAGAACTTCTCGCTGTGACGCGGCCGGTGCCCCCGGGAGCCGGGCCGCTCCGAGCCAGGAGTGGTTCCCCGGTCCCCGGCACCCCCGCCTTTTCCACCCGTGAGTGAGGTAGCCCATGTCCCGGTCCTTCTCGAAGAAGCCGTCGCTGCCCTCCGTGTCCGCCCCGACGGAATCTACGTCGATGGCACCTTTGGCCGCGGCGGGCACAGCGCGGCCATCCTCGCCCGGCTCGGTGTTCGCGGAAGACTTCTCGCTTTTGATCAGGACCCCGCGGCGCTTGCGGCTCACGCGCTCGCGGATCGACGTCTTGAGCTGATCCATGGGCGGTTCTCGACGATGACCCGTGAACTCGCCGCGCGCGGGGTCGAGCGCGTGGCGGGAGTGCTCCTCGACCTGGGGGTGTCCTCCCCGCAGCTGGATGTCGCCGCGCGCGGCTTCAGCTTCGCGAAGGAAGGGCCCCTGGACATGCGCATGGACCCCACCCGGGGGGAAACAGCGGCCGACTGGCTGAACCGGGCAACAGAACAAGAACTCAGGGAGGTCATCGGCACCTATGGGGAAGAACGGTTTGCTAAACAGGTTGCAGGAGCGATTGTTGCGGCAAGGGGCCGCGAGCCTTTCCGGACCACCGGGCAGCTTGCCGCGGTCGTGGGTGGCGCGGTTCGCACGCGCGAGCCGGGCAAGCACCCGGCGACCCGGACCTTTCAGGCTGTTCGGATTTTCCTCAATCAAGAGCTTGCGGAGCTGGAGATGACGCTGCCGCAGGCGGTCGACCTGCTCGAGCCGGGCGGACGGCTGGCGGTGATCAGCTTCCACTCGCTCGAGGACCGCATCGTGAAGACTTTCCTGCGCGAAGGATCGCGCGCGGACAGCCTGCCGCGGGGCTTGCCGGTGCGCGCCCGGGACCTGCCGCAGCCGCGCCTCGCCCTGGTCGGCCGCGCGATCCGGCCCTCGGACGCCGAGCAGGCCGCCAACCCGCGCGCGCGCAGCGCCACGCTGCGGGTCGCGGAACGCACCGGCGCCTGACGTCCCGAAATGGCCCGCGTGAATTTCCTCCTTCTCCTCGTCGTCATCGCCTGCGCGCTGGGCGTGATCACCGCGCAGCACCAGGCGCGCAAGCTCTTCATCGACCTGGAGACCGGCCAGGTGGCGGCGAAGCGCCTCGGCGAGGAATACACGCAGCTGCAGCTGGAGCAGGGCACGTGGGCCACGCACAAGCGCGTCGAGGCGATGGCCGCGCGCGCGCTCGGGATGCGCCTGCCGGAGCCCGGTGCGACGCGCGTCATCACCACCGGCGCGCCGGTCCCGGCGGCGAGACCATGAGGACGCCGCACGCATGAGGTTCGAGAAGCGCACCCCGGAGCTGCGCCTGCGCCTGGAGGGCTGGCGCTCCCGCGTCGTGCTGGTGCTCGTCGCGGGCGGCTTCGCCGTCCTCGCCGGACGCGCCTTCTTCCTCCAGGGCCTGAACCACGGCTTCCTGCAACAGAAGGGCGAGGCGCGCTACGGACGCGTGGTCGAGATGCCCGCCTCGCGCGGCCCGGTGAAGGACCGCAACGGGCAGGCGCTCGCCATTTCCACGCCGGTGGAGTCGATCTGGGCGAGCCCCGAGGACTTCGAGGCCGACGCGGCAAAGTTGCGCTCCCTCGCCAAGGTCCTCGCGATGGACCCGGCCGAGATCCGCCAGAAAGTTGCCAACAAGGATCGCCAGTTCGTCTGGCTCAAGCGCCAGATTTCGCCCGAGCAGGCGGTGAAGGTGATGGCCTTGAGCATCCCCGGGGTCCTCCAGCAGCGCGAGTACCGCCGCTACTACCCGGCGGGCGAGGTGATGGCGCACGTGGTCGGGTTCACCGGCATCGACGACAGCGGGCAGGAAGGCATCGAGCTCGCGCAGCAGGCGTGGCTCGCCGGGGTGCCGGGCAGCCGCAAGGTGATCAAGGACAGGAAGGGCCGCATCGTCGAGGACGTGGAAAGCCTGCGCGTGCCGCGCGACGGGCGCGAGTTGTGGCTCTCGATCGACCAGCGCCTGCAGTTCCTCGCGCACCGCGAGTTGAAGGCCGCCGTCGAGGGCAACCGCGCCAAGGGTGGTGCGCTCGTGATGCTCGATGCGCGCACGGGCGAAGTGCTGGCGCTGGTGAACCAGCCCGACTACAACCCCAACAACCGCGCCAACGTCACCGGGCGGCAGACGCGCAACCGCTCGGTCACCGACACCTTCGAGCCCGGCTCGACGATGAAGCCGTTCACGATCGCCGCCGCCCTCGAGGCGGGCATCGTGACTCCCGGCTCGGTGATCCAGACCGCGGGGCCGCTCATGATCGGCGGCTGGCCGATCAGCGACGCGCACCCGCACGGGCCGCTCACCGTGCAGCAGGTGATCCAGAAGTCCTCCAACGTCGGCACGGCCAAGATCCAGCTGCAGATGCCGGCGGAGAAGATCGGCAGCTTCTATCGCGAGCTGGGATTCGGCGCCGTTCCGGCGACGGGCTTTCCCGGCGAGGCGCGCGGCCTGCTGCGCCCGAGCGCGAAATGGCGGCCGATCGAGCAGGCGACGATGGCCTACGGGCACGGCATCTCGGTGTCGCTGCTGCAGATCGCGCGCGCCTACACGGTCTTCACCGGGGACGGGCATCTCCTGCCGCTGTCGCTCGTGAAGCGCGAGAGCCTGCCCATCGGCAAGCCGCTGCTCGTCGCGCGAGACGGCACGCGAGGTCGCCGAGATGATGGAGATGGCGGTCGGCCCCGGGGGAACCGCGCCGCGCGCGGCTGTCCCGGGCTATCGCGTGGCGGGCAAGACCGGCACCGCGCACAAGGCCGAGGGCGGCGGCTACGCCGAGCGCAAGTACATCTCCTCCTTCGTCGGCTTCGGGCCGGTGTCGAACCCGCGCTTCATCGTCGCGGTGATGCTCGACGAGCCTTCGGGCGGGAAGTACTACGGTGGAGACGTGAGCGCGCCGGTGTTCGCCTCGGTGATGGGGGCGGCGCTGCGCATGCTGTCGGTGCCGCCGGACGCGCCGCAGACCCTGAACGTCCAGGCGCCCGCACGGCCCGTCGCCGCCGAGGCGCGCGCGCCGGCTTCCGGAGGCGAGGGATGATTGCCGCCGCCGGTCATCCGCTGCCGCGCAACTCCGCCCTGCACGAGTCGCTTTCGCTCCTGGGCGTGCCGCTCTTCGATCTCACGACCGACTCGCGGCAGGTGAAGCACGGCTCCGTCTTCCTGGCCTACCCGGGCAGCGCGCGCGACGGGCGCGCCTTCATCGCGGAGGCGATCGCCAGGGGCGCCGGCGCGGTGCTGTGGGAGCGCCGCGGCTTCGACTGGAACCCGCGCTGGGACGTGCCCAACGTCGCCATCGAGGACCTGCGCGGCAGGGCGAGCGAGATCGCCGGACTCGTGCACGGCGATCCCTCGGAGAAGCTGTGGATGGTCGGCGTGACCGGCACCAACGGCAAGACCTCGGTGTGCCAGTGGGTGGCGCAGGCCCTGGACGGGCTGGGGCGCCGCGCCGCCGTGCTGGGAACGCTGGGCAACGGCCTCGTGGGCGAGCGGGGCGAGGCGCGCAACACCACGCCCGATCCCGTCGTCCTGCAGCGGGAGCTCGCCGACTACCTGCGCCGCGGCGCCAAGGTCGCCGCCATGGAGGTCTCGAGCCACGGCCTCGACCAGGGGCGCACGGCCGGCATCAAGTTCGACGTCGCGGTGTTCACCAACCTCACCCGCGATCACCTTGATTACCACGTAACGATGGAGGCCTACGCAGAGGCCAAATACCGGTTGTTCAACGCGCGCGGGGTAGGCCGCGCCGTGATCAACGTCGACGACGGTTGGGGGAGGCGATTCGCGGACCGGTTCCGCGGATCGCCTGTCGACGTGATCGGCTATGGACTGGAGGGCGGGCGCCTGCGTGCGACCCGGGTCACGCAGACGGAGGCGGGATTGCGCTTCCGCGTCGCCGGCGAGTGGGGCGAAGGGGAGGTGGCGGTGCCGGTGCTGGGCGCGTTCAACGTCGCGAACCTCCTCGCCGTCATCGGCACGCTCGTCGCGAGCGGCGTCGAGTTTCGCGCCGCGCTCGAGGCGGTCGGCAAGCTCGACGCCCGTTCCGGGGCGGCTGGAAC
Organism: uncultured beta proteobacterium; assembly: GCA_963786635.1. Lineage (GTDB taxonomy): Bacteria > Pseudomonadota > Gammaproteobacteria > Burkholderiales > Usitatibacteraceae > FEB-7. The sequence goes on from CAWAZV010000005.1 coordinate 126,715, forward strand.
GGCTGGGCGGTGGCAGCTTCCCGCTCGTCGTCGTCGATTACGCGCACACGCCCGATGCGCTGGAGAAGGCGCTGGCGGCGCTGCGCCCGGTCGTTGCCGCCGGCCACCGGCTGCTGTGCGTGTTCGGCTGCGGCGGCGAACGCGATCCCGGCAAGCGGCCGATCATGGGCGAGGCGGCCGCACGCCTGGCCGACCACGTGATCGTGACCAGCGACAACCCGCGCGGGGAAGACCCGCAGGCGATCATCGCGGCGGTGATGGCGGGGATCCCCGGCGGCGGCGCGGAGGCGATCATCGACCGCCAGGTGGCGATCTTCACCGCGATCCACAACGCGCGGCCCGGCGACATCGTGCTCGTCGCCGGCAAGGGGCACGAGACCTACCAGGAGATCGCCGGCGTGCGCCACCCCTTCCGCGATGCCGAGGTGGCCGTCGCCGCACTCGAGGCATGGCCGCGATGAACGGGCCGGATCCGGTGCGCGCCCCGATGCTGGACCTCGAAGAGGCGGCCACGGCCGTCGACGGCATCCGGAGCGGCGCGAACGTGACCTTCTCCGGCGTCTCGACCGACAGCCGCGCCGTGGCGCCGGGGGACCTCTTCGTGGCACTCAGGGGCGAGCGCTTCGACGGGCACGCCTTCGTCGCCCAGGCGATGGCCCGCGGTGCCGCGGCGGCCCTCGTCTCGCGGCGCGTGGACGGCGGCGCCCAGGTGCCGCAGCTGATCGTCGACGACACGCTGGCCGCACTCGCCCGGCTCGCGGCGGCGTGGCGCTCGCGCTTCGCGCTGCCCGTCCTCGCCCTCACGGGGAGCAACGGCAAGACGACGGTGAAGGAAATGCTCGCCGCCATCCTCGCCGCGCATTGCGGCGGCCGCGACGACGTGCTCGCGACCGAGGGCAACCTGAACAACGGGATCGGCGTGCCGCTCATGCTGCTGCGGCTGCGCGAGCACCACCGCTACGGCGTATTCGAGATGGGCATGAACCACCTGGGCGAGATCGACGCGCTCTCGCGCCTGGCGGTGCCGGGGGTGGCGCTGGTGAACAACGCGCACCGCGCGCACATCGGCATGCTCGGCTCGATCGAGGCGATCGCGCAGGCCAAGGGCGAGATCTACGCGGGCCTCGCCAGGGGCGGCATCGCGCTGGTGAACGAGGACGAGCCCTTCGCCGCCTACTGGAAGGGGCTCGCGGCCGGACACCGCATCGTCACCTTCGGCACCGCGGCTTCCGCGGCCGTGCGCGGAGTAATAGGGGACAGTCCCCGAGGGGCAGGGGACAGTCCCCAATGCCAGGTCCGGCTCGTCACGCCGCTCGATGCCTTCGCCGTGACACTGCAGGTGCCCGGGGAGCACAACGCGAGGAATGCCATCGCCGCCTGCGCGGCCGCCTTCGCGCTGGAGGTTCCCTGGCGCGCCATCCAGGAAGGCCTCGCCGCGTTCGCGGGAACCCCGGGCCGGCTGCAGTCGCGGCGCGGAACGGGCGGCGCCACGATCGTCGACGACACCTACAACGCCAATCCGGATTCGATGAAGGCGGCGCTGCGCGTGCTGGCGCGCGCCTCCGGCCGGCGCGTCTTCGTGGTGGGCGACATGGGCGAGCTGGGCGACGCCGCCGCGGCCCTGCATGCGGAGATCGGCGCGTTCGCCAAGGGCCTCGGCATCGAGAGGCTGCTGGCGCTCGGGCCGGAGAGCATCCACGCCGTCGAGGCCTACGGCGAGGGCGCGACGCACTTCGCCACGCTGGACGCGCTCGTCGCGGCGGCGCGCGAGGAGGCCGCGCCCGGCGCCACGATCCTGGTGAAGGGATCGCGGTTCATGCAGATGGAGCGGGCCGTCGAGCGGCTCGCCGCGGAGGGCCCCGATGCTGCTTGAGCTGGCGCAGTGGCTGGCGACCGAGATCCGCGCCTTCAACGTGTTCACCTACATCACGCTGCGCGTGGTGCTGGCCGCACTCACCGCGCTCGTCATCTCGTTCGTCATCGGCCCGGGCATGATCCGGCGCCTCACCGCCTACAAGATCGGGCAGGCCGTGCGCGACGATGGTCCCCAGACGCACCTGGTGAAGACCGGAACGCCGACCATGGGCGGCGCGCTGATCCTGGTCTCGGTCGCGGTGACGACTCTCCTGTGGGCCGACCTCGAGAACCGCTACGTGTGGATCTGCCTCGCCACCACGCTGGGCTTCGGCGCCATCGGCTGGGTGGACGACTGGCGCAAGGTCGTGCACCGCAACCCCAAGGGGCTCTCGGCGAAGACGAAGTACTTCTGGCAGTCGGTCATCGCGATCGTCGCCGTGGCGACCCTCGCGTGGAGCGCCAAGCTGCCCGCCCAGACCGAGCTCCTCGTGCCGTTCTTCAAGTCGGTGGCCATTCCCCTGGGGGCAACCGGCTTCGTGATCCTCGGCTACTTCGTGATCGTGGGCACCTCGAACGCCGTGAACCTGACCGACGGCCTCGACGGCCTCGCGATCATGCCCACCGTGATGATCGCGGCGGCGCTCGCCGTGTTCGCCTACGTCTCGGGCCACGCCGGCTTCGCGAAGTACCTGGGCTTTCCCGTTCATCTCGGGGGCGGGCGAGCTCGCGGTGTTCTGCGGCGCGATCGCGGGGGCGGGGCTCGCCTTCCTGTGGTTCAACGCCTACCCGGCCGAGGTCTTCATGGGCGACGTGGGCGCGCTGGCACTCGGCGCGGCGCTGGGCCTGGTGGCGGTGGTCGTGCGCCAGGAGATCGTGCTTTTCATCATGGGCGGCGTGTTCGTGGTCGAGACGCTCTCCGTGATGATCCAGGTGGCCTCGTTCAAGTTGACCGGCAAGCGCGTCTTCCGCATGGCGCCGCTGCACCACCACTACGAACTGAAGGGCTGGAAGGAAAACCAGGTGGTGGTGCGCTTCTGGATCATCACGATGATGCTCGTGCTCGTCGGGCTTTCGACACTGAAGCTGCAGGTAGGCGGCGGCAGCGGCACCCAACGAATGGAAGCGGACTGTGCAAGCAACGAACGGAGGCAAACATGGTGAGTGGGCAGGCAAGACCGTTCTCGTTCTGGGGCTCGGTGACACGGGGCTTTCGTGCGTTCGTTGGCTCGCTCAGGAGGGGGCGCAGCTGTGCGGCGCCGACACGCGGCAGGCGCCTCCGTGCCTGGGAGCGGTCCGCGACGCGGTCCCCGGCATCCGCGTCGACCTTGGCCCCTTCCGACCGGAGAGCCTGGCAGGGGTGGACGCGGTCGCTGCGAGTCCGGGCGTTGCGCTACGCGAGCCGATCCTTCGCGAAGCTCTCGCCCGCGGGATCGAAGTCGTCGGCGACGTCGAGATCTTCGGCCGCGAAGTGGCGCGAGCGGCGCCCGGGACACGCGTGATCGGCATCACCGGCACCAACGGCAAGAGCACCGTGACGGCGCTCGCGGGCGCGATGGCGCGCGCCGCGGGGCAGCGCACGGTGGTGGCCGGCAACATCGGCCTGCCGGTGCTGGATGCGCTCGCGGAGGCGCGGACGGAGGGTCATCCCGATCTCTACGTCCTCGAGCTGTCGAGCTACCAGCTGGAAACGACCGCGAATCTCGCGCTCGCCTCCGCCGCCATGATCAACCTGTCGCAGGATCACCTCGACCGCTATGCGTCGGTGCAGGACTACGCCGCGGCGAAGGCGCGCATCTTCCGCCACTGCGGCAAGCGCGTCCTCAACCGCGACGACCCGTGGAGCATCGGCATGGCCGGCGGCCGCACGGTCACCTTCGGCCTCGGGGCGCCGCGCGGGGAAGGCGAGTGGGGCATCGCCGCGGGCCAGCTGATGGAAGGCGGGCAGGCGATCATGCCGCTCGCCAAGATGGCGATCGCCGGCCTGCACAACGCCGCCAACGCGCTGGCGGCGCATGCGCTGTGCCGCAGCGCGGGCCTGGAGGGCGAGCATCTCGCCCGCGCCATGCGGGAGTTCCGCGGCCTGCCGCATCGCGTCGAGCGCGTCGTCACCGCGCGCGGCGTCGTCTTCTACGACGACTCCAAGGGAACCAACGTCGGCGCCACCGTGGCCGCGCTGGAGGGCATGCGCGAGACCGTCGTGCTCATCGCCGGCGGCGACGGCAAGGGACAGAATTTCGCGCCGCTCGTGCCCGCGGCGAAGGCGAAGGCGCGCGCGGCGGTGCTCATCGGCCGCGATGCCGCCGCCCTCGAGGAAGTGCTGGCGCTCGCCGGCGTGCCCTGCACGCGCGCGGCCACCATGGAGGCGGCGGTCGAGGCGGCCTACGCCGCGGCGAAGGAGGGCGACGCGGTGCTCCTGTCGCCGGCCTGCGCGAGCCTCGACATGTACGCCAACTACAAGCAGCGCGGCCATGTCTTCGCGGCCGCCGCGCGCGCGCTGGCGAGAAGGGTGAATTCCTGATGCTCTACAACCCCGCGCGCCGCGACACCGCCATCGACCAGGGCCTGCTCTGGAGCGCGGTGCTGCTCGCGTCGCTGGGGCTCGTGATGGTCTACTCGGCGTCGATCGCCATGGCCGAGGCGGAGCGCTTCACCGGTTTCCGCGCGCACTACTTCCTGGCGCGGCACGGCATCTACCTGGCCGTCGGCCTCGCCGTCGCCATGGCGGCGTTCCGGGTGCCGCTCGGCCTGTGGCAGTCGTCGTCGCCGTGGCTGTTCATGGCCGGCGTGGCGCTCCTCGTCGCCGTCCTCATTCCCGGCATCGGCCGCGAGGTGAACGGGGCGCGCCGCTGGATCGCGCTCGGCCCCGTGACCTTCCAGCCCTCGGAAGTGATGAAGCTCCTGGTGGTCCTCTACGCCGCCGACTACACGGTGCGCAAGGCCGCGTTCATGGACGACCTGAAGAAGGGCTTCCTGCCGATGTTCGCGGTGATGTTCTTCGTCGCGGGACTGCTGCTGCGCGAGCCCGACTTCGGGGCCCTGGTGGTGGTGACCACGATCGCCATGGCGATCCTCTTCCTCGGCGGCCTCAACTGGCGCATCTTCGTGGTGCTCGCCGTGGGGCTGGCGGCGGCGTTCGTGCTGCTCATCGTCTCCTCGCCCTATCGCCTGCAGCGCATCCTCGGCTTCATGGACCCGTGGGCGGACGCCTACGGCAAGGGCTACCAGCTGTCGCACTCCCTCATCGCCTTCGGGCGCGGCGAGTGGCTCGGCGTGGGCCTGGGCGCATCGGTGGAGAAGCTCTTCTACCTGCCGGAGGCGCACACCGACTTCCTGCTCGCCGTCATCGCCGAGGAACTCGGGTTCGCCGGCGTGGCGGCGGTGATCACCCTCTTCCTCTTTCTCGTGGTGCGTGCGTTCGCGGTGGGGCGCCAGGCCACGAGCCTCGAGCGCTACTACGCGGCGCTCGTGGCGCAGGGCATCGGCGTGTGGCTGGCGGCGCAGGCGTTCATCAACATGGGCGTGAACATGGGGCTCCTGCCGACCAAGGGCCTGACGCTCCCGTTCCTGTCCTTCGGCGGCACCGGCATCGTCGTCAACTGCATCGCCATCGCGATCCTCCTGCGGGTGGACTTCGAGAACCGGTTTCTCATGCGCGGGGGCTCGTTGTGACCCGCACGATCCTGATCATGGCTGCGGGCACGGGTGGGCATGTGTTCCCGGGCCTCGCCATCGCGAAGGAACTCGCCGCGCGCGGCTGGAAGGTGGCGTGGATGGGCACGCCCGCCGGCATGGAAGGCAGGCTCGTGGCGCAGGCCGGCTACGCGATGGAAAAGGTGGACATGACGGGCGTGCGCGGCAAGGGCGGCCTCGCCTGGCTGCTGCTGCCGCTGCGCCTGCTCGTCGCCTTCTGGCAGGCGACGGCGATCCTCTTCCGCGTGCGTCCGGACGTCGTGCTGTCCATGGGCGGCTACGTCGCCTTCCCCGGCGGGATGATGGCCGCACTCTGGGGCAGGCCGCTGGTGGTGCACGAGCCCGGGGCGACCGCGGGGCTCGCCAACCGCGCGCTGGCGCTCGTCGCCGACCGGGTCGTGGTCGGCATGGAAGGCGCCTTCGCGGCGCCGACCGGCCACGCGCTCGGCGACCGCATCCCGAAGCCGCGCAAGGTCGAGTGGCTGGGAACCCCGGTGCGCGAGGAGATCGCGCGCGTCCCCGTTCCGGAGGAGCGCTATGCGGGGCGCACCGGGCCGTTGCGCCTGCTCGTCGTGGGCGGGAGCCTGGGCGCGCAGACGCTGAACGACCTCGTCGTGGCGGCACTCGCGGCGATGCCGGAGGCGGCGCGCCCGGAAGTCGTCCACCAGTCGGGCGAGAGGAACCTCGCCGCGCTGCAGAAGAGCTATCGCGACGCCGGCGTCGCCGCGCAGGTGCTGCCCTTCATCGACGACATGGCCGCGCGCTACGCCTGGTGCGACGTGCTCATCGCGCGCTCCGGCGCCATCACCGTGGCGGAGATCGGCGTGGCCGGCGTGGCCGCGATCCTCTTCCCGCTGCCGTGGTTCGTGGCGGGCGAGCAGGCGGGCAACGCCGAATTCCTCGCCTCGCGCGGGGCGGCGATGCGGCTCGCGCAGCTGGAGACGACGCCGGCGGGCCTCGCGCAGATCCTCACCGGACTCGACCCGCGAGAAGCTCGCCGCGATGGCGGGTGCGGCGCGCGCGCTCGGCAAGCCCGAGGCGACCCTGCGCTGCGCGAACCTGTGCGCGCAACTCGGCGGAGCGGCGCCATGAAGCACAAGGTGAAGCGCATCCACTTCGTCGGCATCGGCGGCTCGGGCATGTCCGGCATCGCCGAGGTGCTGGCGAGCCTGGGCTACACCGTGAGCGGGACCGACCTCGCGGAGAGCGCGGCGGTGAAGCGGCTGCGCGAGCCAGGGCATCGACGGTGGCGATCGGGCACGAGGCGCGCCACATCGCCGGAGCGGACGCGGTCGTCGTGTCCTCGGCGGTGAAGGCGGACAACCCGGAAGTGGTGGCCGCGCGCGAGGCGCACGTGCCCGTCGTGCCGCGCGCGATGATGCTGGCCGAGCTGATGCGCTTCAAGCAGGGCATCGCGGTGGCCGGCACGCACGGCAAGACGACGACCACGTCGCTCGTCGCCGCGGTGCTGGGCGAGGCGGGGCTCGATCCCACCTGCGTCATCGGCGGGCGCCTGAATTCCATCGGCACGAACGCGCGGCTGGGCAAGGGCGAGTACCTGGTGGCGGAGGCCGACGAGTCCGACGCGTCCTTCCTCTACCTGCAGCCGGTGATCTCGGTGGTCACCAACATCGACACCGACCACATGGAGACCTACGGGCAGGACTTCGAGCGCCTCAAGGCGACGTTCATCGAGTTCCTCGGCCACCTGCCCTTCTACGGGCTCGCCGTCGTGTGCAAGGACGACGAGCACGCGCGCGCCATCATGAAGCACGTCGCGCGGCCCATGGTCACCTACGGAATCCGCTCGGACGCCGACCTGCGCGCCGAGGACGTGCGCTGGGATGCCGGGCGCATGCGCTTCCGCGTCACGGCGCAATGGCGCCGCGCCGCTGGAAGTGACGCTCAACCTGCCGGGCGAGCACAACGTCTGCAATGCGCTGGCCGCCATCGCGGTGGCGCGCGAAGTGGGCGCCCCCGACGCCGCCATCGCCAAGGCGCTCGCCGAGTTCGCCGGCGTCGGCCGGCGCTTCCAGCGCTACGGCGAAGTGGCGCTGGCAGCGGGGGGGAGCTTCGCGCTGGTCGACGACTACGGCCATCACCCCGCCGAGATGGCCGCGACGATCGCGGCGGCGCGCGGCGCCTTTCCCGGCCGCCGCCTCGTGCTCGCCTTCCAGCCGCATCGCTACACGCGCACGCGCGACCTGTTCGAGGACTTCGTGCGCGTGCTCTCCAGCGTCGATGCGCTGGTGCTGGCCGACGTCTATCCCGCAGGCGAGGCGCCGATCGTGGCCGCCGACGGCCGTGCGCTGGTGCGCGCGGTGCGCGTCGCGGGCCGCGTGGAGCCGCTGTTCGTCGAGCAGGTCGCGGCGATGGACGAGGCGGTGCTCGCGACGGTGCGCGACGGCGACATCGTGGTCACGATGGGGGCGGGCTCCGTGGCGGGCGTGGCGCCGGAACTTGCGCGCTCCGCGCGCGAGGCCCGGGTGCGGGAGGCGAGGGGGTGAGGGCATGGACATGAGCGACGCGATCCGCCTCGCCGCCCCCGGCCTGCGCGGCGCACTCCGGCACGACGAGCCGATGGCGAAGCACGTGAGCTGGCGTGCGGGCGGCAGGGCGAAGGTCTTCTTCCAGCCCGCGGACCTCGAGGACCTGCAGGCCTTCCTCGCCGCACAGGCGGACGGCATGCCGGTCCTGTTCGTCGGCCTGGGCAGCAACCTGCTCGTGCGCGATGGCGGCTTCGACGGCGCCGTGGTGCTCACGCATCGCGCGCTCACCGGGATCCGGGCGATCGCGGCGGAGGGCGGGAAGCTCGGCTTCCTCGCCGGCGCGGGCGTTCCCGCGCCGCACCTGGCGCGCTTCGTGGCACGCCACGGCGGCGCCGGCGCGGAGTGGATGGCGGGCGTACCGGGAACCCTGGGCGGGGCGCTCGCCATGAATGCGGGCTGCTACGGCGGCGAGACGTGGAACCACGTCGTGTCGGTGCGCACCATCGATCCGCGCGGCGTGCTGCGCACGCGCACCGCCGCGGATTACGAGATCGGCTACCGCCACGTGGCGAGCCGCGCCGACGGCCACCGAGTGGTTCGTCGGACGCGACCTTCGCGTTCGCCCCTGGCGACGAGGCGGTGGCGATGGCGCGCATGAAGGAGCTCCTGGTGAAGCGCGTGGCCACGCAGCCGCTCGAGCAGCCCAACGCCGGCAGCGTCTTCCGCAATCCGCCGGGGGACCATGCGGCGCGGTTGATCGAAGCTTGCGGACTCAAGTCCTTCGCGGTCGGCCGCGCGCAGGTCTCGCCGAAGCACGCCAACTTCATCGTCAACCTCGGCGGCGCGACGGCGGCGGACATCGAGGCGGTGATCGCGCACGTGCAGGCGACGGTGAGGGAGAAGACGGGAATCGAGCTGGTGCGCGAGGTGCGCATCGTCGGCGGTCGGGGAGGAGCCGATGGCTGACCCGCGCGCCCTCGGCAAGGTCGCGGTCCTGATGGGCGGCCCCTCGGCCGAACGCGAGATCTCGCTCATCTCCGGCAAGGCGGTGCTCCTGGCGCTGCGCGAGAAGGGCGTGGACGCGCACGCCTTCGACCCGAAGACGCACGAGCTGTTCGATTTGCGGCGCGAGGGCTTCGCGCGCGCGTTCATCGCGCTGCACGGCCGCTTCGGCGAGGACGGGACCGTGCAGGGAGCGCTCGAGGTGATGGGCATTCCCTACACCGGCAGCGGCGTCATGGCCTCCGCGCTGTGCATGGACAAGTGGCGCACCAAGCTCGTGTGGATCGCCGCCGGCATCCCGACGCCGCGCTTCGCCATCGCCGAGCCGGGCACCGACTGGGCGCGCGTGCTGGACCGCCTGGGCCTGCCGGTGTTCGTGAAGCCGGCGCACGAGGGGTCCACGCTCGGGCATCACGAAGGTGCGCACGGCGGCGGATCTCGCCCCGGCCGTCGCCTTCGCGGCCACCTTCGACCCGCTCGTCATCGTCGAGGAGTTCGTCGAAGGGCAGGAGCTCACCGCCTCGATCCTCGGCGACGAGGCGCTGCCGCTCGTGCGCATCGAGGCGCCGGGCGGCAACTACGACTACCAGAACAAGTACTTCACCGATGACACGAAGTACCACTGTCCGGCCGGGAGTCCGCGCCGATCTCGAGGAAGAGATCCGCCGCGTGGCACTGGCGGGCTTCCGCGTGCTGGGCTGCCGCGGATGGGGGCGCTCGGACGTGATGCTGCGTCCCGACGGCAGCTATTCCTTCCTGGAGATGAACACCTCCCCGGGCATGACCGGGCACAGCCTCGTGCCCATCGCGGCACGGGCGGTCGGCATCTCCTACCCGGACCTGTGCCTGCGCATTCTCGAAGGCGCGGCGACCGGAGGTTCGGCGTGAAGCCCGCCATCGCCATCGCATTGCGCGCGACGAGCGGCGTGCTCGCCCTGGCGCTGACGTTGCCGCCTGCGGCTGGATCGGCTACGACATGCTCGCGCGGCGCCCGATCGCGTCCGTCGAATTCGGCGGCGATACGCGGCGCGTGCCGGCTGCCGACCTCGACCGCCTGGCGGCGGGCCTGCGCGGGCGGCAGGCGCGCGAGGTCGCGCTCCCCGCCGTGCGCGAGGCGGTGAACCGCCTGCCGTGGGTGCGCGACTGCGCGGTGCGCCGGCGCTTTCCGGATGTGCTCGAGGTGGCGATCGAGGCGCATGCGCCGCTCGCGCGCTGGGACGATACGCGCCTGGTGAGCGAGCGCGGCGAAGTGTTCGCGGCGGAATTCGACGGCGAGTTGCCGCGCTTCTCCGGCCCCGAGGGCACGTCGGCCGAGATGGCCGCCGCGTGGAAGCGCATCCGCGGGACCGCTGCGCCGCTCGCCAGCCCGGTCGCGGAAATCCGCCTCACGCAGCGCCGGGCGTGGCAGGCGAAGCTCGCCTCGGGGCTCGTCATCGACCTGGGGCGCGACGACTTCGACGCGCGGCTCGCGCGCTTCGTCGCCCTGTGGCCGGGCATCGCCGCCGAGGCGGCCGCGGCGACGCACGCCGACCTGCGTTACCCCAACGGATTCGCGCTGCGCGGAATCGCGGCGGAAAAGAAGCCGGCGCCCGAAGGGCCGCCGCGCATGAGAAAAAAGGCGACACCATGATCGTGAACCGCAACCGCGAGAGCCGCAACATCCTGGTGGCCCTCGACATCGGGACCTCCAAGATCGTGACCCTGGTGGCGGAGGTGACGCCCGAGGGAACGCTCAACCTGATCGGCATGGGCAGCCACCCCTCGCGCGGGCTGAAGAAGGGCACCGTCGTCAACATCGAGTCGACGGTGACGGCCATCCAGCGCTCGCTCGAGGAGGCCGAGCTGATGGCCGACGTGAAGATCCGCGACGTGATCACCGGCATCGCCGGCAGCCACATCAAGAGCTTCAATTCCCACGGCATGGTCGCGATCAAGGACAAGGAGGTGTCGCAGTACGACATCGACCGCGTCATCGAGACCGCGCGCGCGGTGAACATCCCGATGGAGCAGCAGGTCCTGCACATCCTCGAGCAGGAATTCATCATCGACGGGCAGGGCGGCGTGCGCCAGCCGCTCGGCATGTCCGGCATGCGCCTGGAGGTGAAGGTGCACATCGTCACCGGTGCGGTCTCCGCCGCGCAGAACATCATGAAGTGCGTGCGCCGCTGCGGGCTCGAGGTGCGCGACCTCATGCTGCAGCCGCTCGCCTCGGCCGACGCGGTGCTGCTCGACGACGAGCGCGATCTCGGCGTGTGCCTGGTGGACATCGGCGGCGGCACCACCGACCTCGCCGTGTTCACCGAGGGGGCGATCAAGCACACCAGCGTCATCCCCATCGCCGGCGACCAGGTGACCAACGACATCGCCATGGCGCTGCGCACCCCCACCAAGGACGCCGAGGAACTGAAGATCCGCCACGGCGTGGCGCTGCGCCAGCTCGCGAGCGTGAACGACATGATCGAGGTGCCGGGCGTGGGCGACCGCGGCGCGCGCGAGATCTCCAAGCAGACGCTTGCGGAGGTGATCGAGCCGCGCGTCGAGGAACTCTATTCGCTGGTGCAGCGCGAGCTGCGCTCCTGCGGCCTGGAGGAGCTGCTCTCCTCCGGCATCGTCATCACCGGCGGCACCTCCCTCATGCGGGGGATGGTCGAGCTGGGCGAGGAGGTCTTCCACATGCCGGTGCGCGTGGGCCTTCCCCAGTACTCCGGGGCGCTCGCGGAGGTCGTGCGCAGCCCCCGCCATTCCACCGGGATGGGACTGCTCGCCGCGGGGCTGGAACAGGTCAAGCGCGACCAGCACGCAAGGATCACGGGTACGGGATTCAAGGACGTGTTCGAGAAGATGCGCAATTGGTTCAAGGGCAATTTCTAGGGAATCAGCAGGCAGGCAGCAGGCGGCATGCTGGGTAATCGCAGTCAATACAAAGGAGACGACAAATGATCGAGTTGCTGGAAGCCCAATCGCCCGATGCGGTGATCAAGGTGGTGGGGATCGGGGGGTGCGGCGGAAACGCCGTGGATCACATGATCAACAACGGCGTGCAGGGGGTCGAGTTCATCACCATGAACACCGACGCGCAGGCCCTCAAGAGGAACCTCGCCAAGATCACGCTGCAGCTGGGCACGGGCGTGACCAAGGGGCTGGGCGCGGGTGCCAATCCGGAAGTGGGGCGCCAGTCCGCGGAAGAGGACAGGAGCCGCATCGAGGAGATGATCACCGGCGCGGACATGCTCTTCATCACGGCGGGCATGGGCGGCGGAACCGGCACGGGTGCCGCGCCCGTGGTGGCCTCCATCGCCCGCGAGATGGGGATCCTCACGGTGGCGGTGGTGACCAAGCCCTTCGACTTCGAGGGCAAGCGGCAGAAGGTGGCCGCGGTCGGGATCGACGCGCTCAAGCAGCACGTCGATTCGCTCATCATCATTCCGAACGAGCGCCTGATGCAGGTGCTGGGCGACGACGTGACCTACGAAGACGCGTTCCGTGCCTCCAACGACGTGCTGAACGGCGCCGTCGCCGGCATCGCCGAGGTGATCAACTGCCCCGGCCTGGTGAACGTGGACTTCGCCGACGTGCGCACGGTGATGAGCGAGAACGGCGTGGCGATGATGGGATCGGCGATGGCTGCCGGCACGGAACGGGCGCAGATGGCCGCGGAGCAGGCGGTGCACTCGCCGCTGCTCGAGGACATCCACCTTTCGGGCGCGCGCGGCGTGCTGGTGAACATCACCGCCTCCAAGAGCTTGCGGCTCCGGGAGGTGCACGAGGTGATGAACACCATCCGCTCGTTCACCGCCGAGGACGCGACCATCATCTACGGCAGCGTGATCGACGAGGCGATCGGCGAGCACCTGCGCGTGACGATCGTCGCCACGGGGCTGGGCGGCGCGGCGGCACAGCGCCAGCCGACCATCTCCATCGTGCAGCGCACCGGCACCGATGACGGCCCCGTCAACTACGAGGAACTCGAGCAGCCTGCGGCCATCCGGCGCCGGCGCGACCAGACGATCGATGCGCTCCGCCATTCCGGCATGGAGACGCTCGACATCCCGGCCTTCCTGCGCAAGCAGGCGGACTAGGAACCGGAAGCGGGCGGCTGCCGCCGTCTCCCGGCGGCCGTCTCCTTCTGTCTTTGCGGGCCCGCGCGAGCGGGCCTTTTTCATGCGAATAATTAGGGACAGTCCCTAATTTTTTCCTTGCTGAAAAATTAGGGACTGTCCCTGATTATTCGCGGGCGGAGTTGCTAACTTGATGATAGAATTACGTTTTTCCAGGAGCGCGGCAGCCACTGGCGGCCGTGCGACACCGCGATGATCCGCCAGCGCACGCTCAAGTCGACCGTCAAGGCAACCGGTGTCGGGGTACACACCGGGAGCAAGGTGGCACTCGTCATGCGCCCGGCCGCCCCGGACACGGGCATCGTCTTCTGCCGTTCCGACCTGCCCGGCAACCCCGCCATTCCCGCCCGCGCCGAGAACGTGGTCGACACGCGCATGGCCACGGTGCTGGAAAAGGACGGTGCGCGCGTCTCCACCGTCGAGCACCTCATGTCCGCCTTCTTCGGGATGGGCATCGACAACGCCTACGTGGACGTCTCCGCCGAGGAAGTGCCGATCATGGACGGCAGCGCCGCCACCTTCGTGTTCCTGCTGCAGCAGGCGGGAGTGGAAGAGCAGGCGGCGGCCAAGAGGTACGTCCGGGTGCTCAAGACGATCACCGTCGAGCAGGGCGACAAGCGGGTGAGCCTTTCCCCGTTCCCCGGCTTCAAGGTCGGGTTCTCGATCGAGTTCCGCCACCCGGTGTTCGAGCAGTCCGAGACGACGGTCGACATCGACTTCGGCGAGGTTTCCTTCGTGAAGGAAGTGGCGCGCGCGCGCACCTTCGGCTTCACCCAGGACGTGGAGGCGATGCGCAATGCCGGCCTCGGCCGCGGCGGCTCGCTCGACAACGCCATCGTCGTGGACGATTTCCGGGTGCTCAATGCCGAGGGCCTGCGCTTCGACGACGAGTTCGTGAAGCACAAGGCGCTGGATGCGGTGGGGGATCTCTACCTGCTCGGCCACCCGCTGATCGGCGCCTTCCTCGGGCACAAGTCGGGGCACGCGCTCAACAACCAGCTGGTTCGGGCGTTGCTCGCGGACGCCGAGGCCTGGGAGGAAGTCACCTTCGATTCCCTCGCGGCCCTGCCGCGCGCCTTCGCGAACCTGCAGTTGCAGGCGCAGTAACGCCCGGCTCCCGGGGAGCTGCGCGACTGCGCGACCCGACCGGCGAGCCACCCGTGGCGCACGCAGCGACCTTCGCCCCCTCATCGCTTTCGCCGCACCTTACCGGCTTGCCCTCGCTGCGGGTGCGGCGCTCATGCTCGGCGAAAGTGCCGCCGCGCTCGCCATCCCCTGGATCTCCGGACTGCTCGCCGACACCATCCTGCAGGGCAGCGGCGCGGGGCCGGGGCTGCGCACGGCGCTCGTGGCGATGCTGGGCCTCTTCGCCGTGCAGGCGCTGCTGCGCTTCGCCACGGCCTACCTCCTGGACAGCACCGCCGACCGGATCGTCGCCGACATCAAGGTCCGGCTCTACGACCACCTGCAGGCCCTGCCGCTGGCCTTCCATCACCGCCGCCGCCTGGGCGATACGCTCGCGCTGCTCACGAACGACGTGTACGTGGTGAGCGGCTTCATCAGCGGCACCGCGGTGACGGTCGTGCCGCTCGCGGTCACGGCCGCCGGGTCCGCGCTGATGATGTTGCGGATCCGCGTCGACCTCGCGGTCCTGGCGCTGGTCCTGGTTCCGCTTTTCTACCTGGCGCTGAAGATTGCCGGGCGGCGGCTGCGCCCGCTCTCCGTGCAGCTGCAGGACGAGGAGGCCAATGCGGTCGCCATGGCCCAGGAGAACCTCGGCCTGCTGCCCGCGATCAAGGTGTTCACCCGGGAGCCGCAGGAATCCGCCCGCTACCGGGCGCAGATCGATCGCATCCTGGGCCTGTCGGCGCGGCAGCGCCGCATCTATGCCGCCTTCGGCCCGCTGATGCAGTTCATCGCGGCGGCCGGGATCGTGCTCGTCCTCGCGCTCGCGAGCGGGGAGCTGCTGGACGGGAGCCTCGCGCCGGCGGCACTGGTGAGCTTCCTCTTGTACGCGCAGCTGCTCGCCCGCCCGGTCGCCGGCCTGGCCGACGTCTACGGCCAGACCCAGGGACTGCGCGGGGCCCTGGCGCGGCTGCAGCAGGTGATCGCGGAACCGCCGGAAGCGATCGGGACCGACCGGAAAGGCGCTGCCTCCGGTGCGGGGGGAGGTGGAGTTGCGGGGCGTCAGCTTCGCCTACGAGGGACGTCCGCCGGCCCTCGAAGGCGTGGACCTGCACATCGCGGCGGGCGAGACGGTCGCGCTCGTCGGACCCAACGGCGCGGGCAAGAGCACGATCGGCCACCTCCTGATGCGGCTGCACGACCCGGCTTCGGGAAGGATCCTGATCGACGGGACCGACATCGCCACCGTCTCGCTCGCCAGCCTGCGCGGCCAGATCGGCATCGTTCCCCAGCACGTGCTCCTCTTCAATGCCACGGTGCGCGACAACATCGCCTACGGGCGGCCGGAACCCGAACCGGAGGCGATCGAGGCCGCCGCCCGGGCCGCCCGGGCGCACGAATTCATCGTCGCCCTGCCGCAGGGCTACGACACCGTGATCGGCGACCGCGGCGTGCGGCTTTCCGGAGGCCAGCAGCAGCGCATTGCGCTCGCCCGTGCCCTCCTCAAGGACCCGCCGATCCTGATTCTCGACGAGGCCACGGCCATGTTCGATCCGCGGGGCGAGGAGGAATTCCTGGCGTCCTGCCGGGCCGCGTTCAGCCGCCGGACCATCATCCTGATCACGCACCGGCCCGCGAGCCTTGCCGTGGCCGACCGGATCATCCGCCTGGACGGCGGCCGCGTGGTTTCCGAGGGACAATAGGAGACCATGTTCGTCCTGCGCTTCGTCGTCCTGATCGCCCTTGTCTTCCTGGTCGCCCTGGTCGGGGCCTACCTCGCCACCAGGGACCGGAAGTACCTGCGGATCGCCGGCAAGACCATCCAGGTGGTCACCCTGCTGGTGGTCGCCTTCGCCCTTTTCTACCTTTTCGAGCGGGTGCTGCTCTTCCTCTGAGCGGCCACGATCCGCTCCAGGGAATCCTTGAGGGGAGAGTCGGACAGGTGCGCGGCCACCTCGGCAAGCCGCTCCACGGGCAGGGGCTCGCGCGCCCGCACCTTCCGGGGGAGCGGCGGCGCCTCGACTTGAACTTCGACCCGCAATGCGGTAAGCTCTTGATCCCGTTTGATTTTCAACGGTTTTTTTTCGGGCGCGGCAGTTTCGTTCAGCCCGGCCAGCAGTCTCGGCGCCATGGCCCGCAGGGCAGCGGCGACCGGCGAGTTGTCAGCGCGAATCACAACAGTCGTCCCATCGACGGCACACACCCGGCTCGAGGAAGCGAGCGCAGCGGGTACGACGGACCGATAGAGTCCCTGCAGTAGCATGCACCTGCTCGAGCCGGTCGTGGACCGGCCGCAGGTCGGGGCTGTTGCGGAGCAATCGGGACAGACGTTCGGTAGCCATTGGGTGACCCGTAGTCGAGGAACGAGCTGGCAGAGATGGTCGAGGTACGAGCCGGCAGCAAACCTTAGGAGCGACGGATGAACATTATTCTGGTTTCCGACAGCCTCGCGAAGAGCCGCAACGTGACGCTGTCCCAGGCCCAGGTGATCCTGCTGGCGCTGGGCATCCTGATGGCGGGCTTCCTGCTGGCCATGGCGACCTATTTCGCCACGATGAGGTTCGCGACGGACTTGCGCAACCCCTATCTGCGCTCCCTCCTTTCGGCGCTGCACCAGGAGGACTTGAGGCGCAGCGAGACCGAGATGAAGGAGACCGTCGCCTCGCTCGCGGTGAAGGTCGGCGAGCTGCAGGCCCGCATCATGCGGCTGGACGCCTTCGGCGAGCGCCTGGCCAAGGCCGCCGGCATCAAGCCCACCGAGTTCCGCTTCGACGAGAAGCCCGGCCAGGGCGGCCCGGCCCCCTCCGCGGCGTTCACCCGCGACCTGACGCTCCCCGAGTTCCGGCAGAAGCTCGACGAGATTTCGCGCATCATCGACGACCGCAGCGACAAGATGGGCGTGCTCGACTCGGTGTTCATGGACGACCGCCTGGCGCGCAAGACCATCCCGACCACGCTCCCGGTCCACCAGGGCTACTACTCCTCGAACTACGGTTACCGCATCGATCCCATTTCCGGGCGCTCGACCCTGCACACCGGCGTGGACATCATCGCCACCATCGGCACCCCGGTGATGGCGGCGGCCGGCGGCGTCGTGACGGCGGTCGAGTTCCATGCCGAGTACGGCAACATCGTCGACATCGACCACGACAACGGCCTCAACACGCGCTACGCGCACCTGCAGAAGAGCGCCGTCAAGGTCGGCGACGTGGTCCTGAAGGGCCAGCTCGTCGGCCAGGTGGGCAATACCGGGCGCACGACCGGCCCGCACCTGCACTTCGAAGTGCGCGAAAAGGGCGTGCCGCTCAACCCCAACAAGTTCCTCGCCCTCGACCGGAAGGACGGTCAGCAGCAGCCTGTTGCCCTGCGCCGCTAGTGGCGATCGACGGTCGCGGTGGTTGCAATCCGGCGGCCCGACCCCATTTCACCTTATAATTTCATGTTGACCGGCCCCGTTGGGGCCGGTTTCGCATCCGCCCCCCTTTCCAGCCCCCATCCCCCGTGTTCGCAAACGTCCTCAAGGCCATCTTCGGCAGCCGCAACGACCGCCTCCTGAAGCAGTACCGGAAGACGGTCGACCTCATCAACGCCCTCGAGCCCGCGATGGAGAAGCTCTCCGACGAGGCGCTCGCGGCCAAGACGCCGGAGCTCAGGCAGAAGGTCGAGGCGGGCGCGACCCTCGACGACGTGCTCCCGGAGGCGTTCGCCGTGGTGCGCGAAGCGTCTCGAGCGCGTGCTCGGCATGCGCCACTTCGACGTGCAGCTGGTCGGCGGGGTGGCGCTGCACCAGGGCAAGATCGCGGAAATGCGCACCGGCGAGGGCAAGACGCTCGTCGCCACGCTGCCGTCCTACCTCAATGCCCTCACCGGCAAGGGCGTCCACATCGTCACGGTGAACGACTACCTCGCCCGCCGCGACGCCGAATGGATGGGGCGCATCCACCGCTTCCTCGGCTTCACCGTGGGCGTGGTGGTTCCGCAGATGGAGAACGCGGAAAAGCAGGCCGCCTACCAGGCCGACATCACCTACGGCACCAACAACGAATTCGGCTTCGACTACCTGCGCGACAACATGGCGACGCAGGTGGCGGAGCGCTTCCAGCGGCCCCTCAACTACGCGATCGTCGACGAGGTCGACTCGATCCTGATCGACGAGGCGAGGACCCCGCTCATCATCTCCGGCCAGGCCGAGGACTCGACCGATCTCTACCGGCGCATCAACGAGCTGATCCCCTACCTGCGTCAAGCAGGAGGACGAGAATGCCGCGGGCGACTACTGGGTCGACCTGAAGCAGCACAGCGTGACCCTCTCCGAGCAGGGCCACGAGCATGCCGAGGAGCTCATGGTGAAGGCGGGGCTGCTCGCCGCGGGCGCCAGCCTCTACGACCCGGCCAACATCATGCTCATGCACCACCTCTATGCCGGGGTGCGCGCGCACGCGCTGTACCACCGCGACCAGCACTACGTGGTGCAGGGCGACGAGGTGGTGATCGTCGACGAGTTCACCGGCCGCATGATGCAGGGGCGGCGCTGGTCCGAGGGGCTGCACCAGGCGGTGGAGGCGAAGGAGGGGGTGGCGATCAAGAACGAGTCGCAGACGCTCGCCTCGATCACCTTCCAGAACTACTTCCGCCTCTACAAGAAGCTCTCCGGGATGACCGGCACGGCCGACACGGAAGCCTTCGAGTTCTCCCAGATCTACAGCCTGGAGACGGTGCTCATCCCCACGCACCGCCCGATGGTCCGCAAGGATTCCAACGACCAGGTCTTCATCACCGCCAAGGAGAAGTTCCAGGCGATCCTGAACGAGGTGAAGGACTGCCACGAGCGCAGCCAGCCCGTGCTGCTGGGCACCACCTCGATCGAGAACTCGGAACTCATCTCCACCATGCTGCACGCGGAGGGCCTGCCCCACCAGGTGCTCAACGCCAAGCAGCACGCCCGCGAGGCGGAGATCGTCATCCAGGCCGGCCGGCCGAAGATGATCACCATCGCCACCAACATGGCGGGCCGCGGCACGGACATCGTGCTCGGCGGCAACCCCGAGCCCGAGATCCAGAAGCTCAAGGCCGACGAGACGCTCGAGGCCGGCGAGAAGGAGCGCCGCGTCGCCGACATGCGCGAGTCGTGGCAGAAGCTCCACAACGAGGTGGTCGCGGCGGGGGGGCTGCACATCATCGGCTCCGAGCGCCACGAGTCGCGCCGCATCGACAACCAGCTGCGCGGCCGCGCCGCGCGCCAGGGCGACCCGGGCTCCTCGCGCTTCTTCCTGTCGTTCGAGGATCCGCTGCTCAAGATCTTCGCCGGCGAGCGCCTGCAGGCGGTGATGCGCTCGCTGAAGATCCCCGAGGGCGAGGCGATCGAGGCGAAGATGGTCACGCGCTCGATCGAGAACGCGCAGCGCAAGGTCGAGGCGCGCAACTTCGACATCCGCAAGCAGCTCCTCGAGTACGACGACGTCGCGAACGACCAGCGCAAGGTCATCTACGCGCAGAGGAACGAGCTGCTCGAGACGCAGGACATCACGCCCACGATCGCCGCCATCCGGTCCGACGTGCTGGGGTCGGTCGTGCGCGAGCACGTGCCGCCGGACAGCGTCGAGGAGCAGTGGGACCTGCCCGCCCTCGAGCGCCGCCTGGAATCCGACTTCTTCCTGGCCGCGCCGGTCAAGGCGTGGGCGGAAGAGGACGATACGCTCGACTCGGAGAAGATCGCCGCCAAGGTGATCGAGCTGGCCAACGACGCGTACGTGGCCAAGTTCGCCCCGGTCGAGAAGGACGTCGCCCACCAGTACGAGCGCGCGGTGATGCTGCAGTCGATCGACCAGCACTGGCGCGAGCACCTCGCCGCGCTCGACTACCTGCGCCAGGGCATCCACCTGCGCGGCTACGCGCAGAAGCAGCCCAAGCAGGAGTACAAGCGCGAGGCGTTCGAGCTCTTCGGGGCCATGCTCGATTCCATCAAGCGCGAGGTCACGATGCACCTGATGGCGGTGCAGATCCGCTCGCAGGAGCAGGTGGAGGAGGCGGAGCGCAAGGCCGAGGAGGCCGCGCAGGCCGTGAAGAACGTGCAGTACCACCACGCCGACTATGACGACGCGCTCGCCGGCGCTGCGGCGGCCGGAGCGGAAGGCGAGCACCCCGGAGGCGGAGCCCGCGCAGCCTTTCGTGCGCCCCGGGCAGAAGGTCGGCCGCAACGATCCCTGCCCCTGCGGTTCCGGCAAGAAGTACAAGAACTGCCACGGCAAGCTCGCCTGAGCCGCTGCCCGGGTTGACGCCCGGACGGCGAGTCTCCATCCTGCCGCGCATGGACATCAGCGTTCGCCGCGCCGAACCCGAGGACTTCGAGGGCTTCTGGCGCAACTTCCAGGACGAAAGCGCCTACAGCGGCACGCTGCAGCTGCCGCACCCGTCGCGGGAAGCGTGGCGCAAGCGCCTGGCGGAACCCACGGAGGGCCACTACAACTTCGTCGCCTGCGCGGCGGACGGCATCGTCGGCAACGCCGGCCTGCACGTGGCGAGCGCCTCGCCGCGCCGCGCGCATGCCATGACCGTGGGCATCGCGGTTCCGGCCGCATGGCAAGGCAAGGGGGTGGGGACGGCGCTGCTCGCCGCGCTGACCGGATTTGCCGACGGATGGCTCAATGTGTGGCGGCTCGAGCTCACCGTCTACGCCGACAACGCGCGCGCGATCGCCCTGTACCGCAAGTTCGGCTTCGAGCCCGAAGGCACGCACCGGGCCTATGCGCTGCGCGACGGGAAGTACGTCGACGCCATCGCCATGGCGCGCCTGCGCCCGAAGGCTCCCTGAACACGGCTGCGGGTTTCGCGCGATAATTCCCATCCCATGGCCGTGAACCTCGTTCCGCCGCGCGCGGAAGACCTGCTCCCCATCGCCGGCGTGCGCCTCGGCGTCGCCGAAGCCGGCATCCGCAAGAAGGACCGCAAGGACCTGCTCGTCGTCGCGATCGCCGACGGCAGCCGCGTGGCCGGGGTCTTCACGCGCAACCGCTACTGCGCGGCACCGGTCACGGTCTGCCGCGACCATCTCGCGAACGATGGGCGCGTGCGTGCGATCGTCGTCAACACGGGTATCGCGAACGCCGGCACGGGCGAAGCGGGTCTCGCGGACGCGCGGGCACGACCTGCGCCGCCGTCGCCAAGGCGCTCGGTGTCGAGCGCGCGCGCCGTGCTGCCGTTTTCCACCGGCGTGATCATGGAGCACCTTCCCGTGGACCGCCTGGTCGCCGGCATTCCGGCGGCCGTCGCGAACCTGCGTCGCGGACGCGCTGGGCCGATGCCGCCGCCGCCATCATGACCACGGACACGGTGCCCAAGGCGGTCTCGCGGCAGGTGGTGATCGACGGCGTGAAGATCTCCGTCACCGGCATCGCCAAGGGTGCCGGCATGATCCAGCCCAACATGGCGACGATGCTCGGGCTTCATCGCCACCGATGCGGCGGTCGGGCACGACACCCTGCAGGACATGGTGCCGCTTCGTCGCGGACCGCTCGTTCAACGCCGTCACGGTCGACGGCGACACCTCGACCAACGACTCCTTCGTCCTCATCGCCACCGGCCATGCAGGCAATCCCCGCATCGTCGGGCGAGGGCACCGCGGAGTTCACGCGGCTGGCGGAATGCGTCCTCGAGGTGGCGCAGGTCCTCGCGCAGGCCATCGTGCGCGACGGCGAGGGCGCCACCAAGTTCATGACGATCACGGTCGAGGAGGGCGCGACGCGCGAGGAGTGCCTGCGCGTGGGCAAGGCGATCGCGCACTCGCCGCTGGTGAAGACGGCGTTCTTCGCGTCGGACCCGAACCTCGGCCGCATCCTGTGCGCCGTGGGCAACGCGGGCATCGCGGACCTCGATCCCGCAAAGGTCACGCTGCACCTGGGCGACGTGCTGGTGGCGGAGAAGGGCGGCCGCGCGCAGGCCTACACCGAGGACCAGGGCAAGGCGGTGATGGCCCCTGCCGAGATCACCGTGCGCGTGGGGCTGGGCCGCGGCGTCGAGAGCGCCACCGTGTGGACGTGCGACTTCTCGTACGACTACGTGAAGATCAACGCCGACTATCGCAGCTAAGAAGGGGACAGGTTGCTCCATGGCGAGGACGGTGATGGCGCTGCTTCTTCTTCTCGTGGCAGTCGGGCAACCCGTCCCCGGGCCATGACCGGCACCGTCACCCCGCAGCTCGAGACCTACTACGCGAAGCGCGCAAGCGAGTACGAGCGCATCTACGAGAAGGCCGAGCGGCAGGAGGAACTCGCCTGGCTGCGCGGGCGGCTGCCGAAGCTCTTCGCCGGCCGCCGCGTGCTCGAGATCGCCTGCGGCACCGGCTACTGGACGCAGTACATCGCGAAAGCGGCGGCGAGCGTCACCGCCTGCGACATCAACGAGCCCGTGCTCGAGATCGCGCGCGAGAAGCCGTTCCCGCGGGGGCGCGTTCGCTTCGTGAAGGCCGATGCCTTCGCGCCCGGCGGACGTCTGCCAGGGCTGCGACGCGGCCTTCGCGGGCTTCTGGTGGTCGCACGTCAAGAAGTCCGACCTCGCCCGCTGGCTCGCGGGGGTGGCGAAGGCGCTGCCGCCGGGCGCGCTCGTTGCCATGCTCGACAACCGCTACGTGGCGGGCAGTTCCACGCCCGTCTCGCGGCGCGACGCGGAGGGCAACACCTACCAGGTGCGTCCGCTGCTGTCGGGCGAGACGCACGAGGTGCTCAAGAACTTCCCGACGGCCGCCGAGCTGGCCGAGGCCGTGCGGCCCTTCGCGGTCGAAGCCCACCTCGAGGAAACGCACTACTACTGGCTGCTCGTCTTCCGGCTCCGGTAGCCGCGGAACGGGCCGACACGAGATGACCGCTTCCCTCGACCGTTTCCTCGGCCGCGTCGACACGCTGCTCGACCGCCTCGAAAGCCTGCTCCCGCCCGGTGCACAGGCCGTCGACTGGTCCGGCGGCACCGCCTTCCGCTGGAGGAAGCGCGGCGGGCGCGGCTTCCTCGACGCCGTGCGCCACCCGCATGCCATTGCCTTCGCGGACCTGCGCGACATCGACGAGCAGAAGAGCCGGCTGCGCGAGAACACGGCGCAGTTCGTCGCGGGAAGGCCGGCCAACAACGTGCTCCTCACGGGCGCGCGCGGAACCGGCAAGAGTTCGCTCGTGAAGGCGGCCTTGAACGAGTACGCCAGGAAGGGCCTGCGCCTGATCGAAGTGGACAAGGCGGACCTGGTCGACCTCCCCGACATCGTCGACCTGGTGGCCGATCGCCGCGAGCGGTTCATCGTCTTCTGCGACGACCTGTCCTTCGAGGCATCCGACCCCGGCTACAAGTCGCTCAAGGTGGCGCTCGACGGCACCATCGCCGGCTCCGCCGACAACGTCCTCATCTATGCCACCTCGAATCGCCGCCACCTCATGCCCGAGTTCATGGACGAGAACCTCGAGGCCCGGCACGTCGGCGGCGAGATCCATCCGGGCGAGACCACCGAGGAGAAGATTTCCCTCTCGGAGCGCTTCGGGTTGTGGCTCTCCTTCTATCCATTCGACCAGGACCAGTACCTCGACATCGCGGCGCACTGGGTCGCTGCCCTCGGCGGCAAGGCGGATGCGGGCATGAAGCCCGCCGCGCTCCTGTGGGCGCTCGAACGCGGCTCCCGGAGCGGGCGCGTCGCCTGGCAGTTCGCCAGGGATTACGTGGGGCGCGGCGCGCGCGCGCGGGCGCGCAAGTGACCGCCATCACCGAGGTCGCCGCTGCCGTCATCGAGCGTCCCGACGGCACCTTCCTGCTCGCCTGCCGTCCCGAGGGCAAGCCCTACCCGGGCTACTGGGAGTTCCCCGGCGGCAAGATCGAGCCCGACGAGGACCCGTTGGGCGCCCTGGTGCGCGAGTTGCAGGAGGAACTCGGCATCACGGTGCGCGAGGCCACGCCCTGGATCACGCGCCTCTACGCCTACACGCATGCCACGGTGCGGCTGCACTTCTTCCGGGTCACGGCCTGGGACGGCGAACCGCAGCCGCTCGAGGACCAGGCCATCGCCTGGCAGCGCATCGAGGCTCCCGAGGTGTCGCCGATGCTGCCCGCCAACGCGCCGGTCCTGGCCGCGCTCGCGTTGCCCACCGTGATGGTGGTCTCCAATGCCCTGGAGACCGGCTTCGACGCGTGGTCGCTCAAGCTTTCCGCGCAGGTGACCGGCGAGAGGCTCCTCGTGCAGATCCGCGAGAAAGGGCTGGAGCCGCAGCGCGTGCAGTTCCTGCTGTCGCGCGCGCTCATGCGCGCAACGCCCTTCGGCGCGACCGTCGTGGTGAACAGCGACTGTGGTGCCTGGCCGCAGGCCGACGGGGTGCACCTCACCTCGCAGGCCCTGCTGGCTGCGCAGGCGCGTCCCGAGGGGCGCGTGGTCGGGGCATCGTGCCACGATGCCCGCGAGATTGCGCAGGCGGCCGGGCTCGGGCTCGACTACGTCGTGGTGGGCCCGGTGAAGGCAACTGCCTCGCACCCCGGGGCGACACTGCTCGGGTGGGAGGGGTTCGCGGCCCTGGTCGCGGCGAGCCCGCTGCCGGCCTACGCGATCGGCGGCCTCACGCGTGCGGACATCGCCGAGGCGAAGCGCCACGGCGCGCACGGCGTGGCGCTTCGATCCGCCGCCTTCAGAAAATAGGGACTGTCCCCATTTTCTTCAGTAGATCTTGTAGGGCAGGAACTTGCCCGAGAGCACCACGTGCACGCGGTCGCCCTTCGGGTCCGGCTCGCGCGTGATGTCCATCGAGAAGTCGATCGCGCTCATGATGCCGTCGCCGAATTCCTCGTGGATGAGTTCCTTGATCGTCTTGCCGTAGACGTTGACGATCTCGTACCAGCGGTAGATCAGCGGGTCGGTCGGCACGGCGGTGGGCAGCGATCCCTTGTAGGGCACCACCTGCAGGAGCTTCACCGCGGCTTCGGGCAGGCCGAAGATCTTCCCGACCTTCTCGGCCTGCGCCTTGGTGAGCGTCATCTGGCCGAGGCAGGCGGCGGTGACCCATTCCTTCGACGCGCCGACTTTCTTCGCGACATCGGCCCACTTGATGCCCTTCTGCACCTTCGCCGAGTAGATGAGGTCGGTCACGTCCTCGCGGGTCATGGGCTTCACGGCGGCCGGCGCGGCGTTTTCCTTGGTCGAGCTCTTCATGTTTCCTCCGGGAGTTGGGACATTTATCTTACCTGCTTGAGCAGCACCGGGCGCGGCGCCTGGGGCGGCTCGTCGCCCTCGGCGAGCCCGGGCATCACGACCTGCGGGGCTGCCTCGTTGGCCGCATCCTCGCTGCGCCCTTCCTGCAGGAGCCGCGAGCGGTGCACGAGGAAATCGACGAGGTGGTTGCGGATGCGGTAGTAGTGCGGGTGGTGGTGGACGTCGTGGCGGGTGCGCGTGCGCGGCAGCGTGTTCACGACGATCTCGGCGATCCGCGCCTGCGGGCCGTTGGTCATCAGCATGATCTTGTCGGCGAGCAGGATCGCCTCGTCGACGTCGTGCGTGATCATGAAGACCGTCTGCTGCGTCTCGGCGCAGATCGCCGTGAGCTCCTCCTGGATGGCGCCGCGCGTCAGGGCGTCCAGGGCGCCGAAGGGCTCGTCCAGCAGCAGCATCTTCGGCTGGATCGCGAAGGCGCGGGCGATCCCCACGCGCTGCTTCATGCCGCCGGAGAGCTCGGAGGGCTTCTTGTCCTCGTTGCCGGTGAGGCGCACGAGATCGATGTACTTCTGTCCATGCGCGTCGACGCCTGGCGCGCGGCCAGTCCGGCCAGCGCGACTTCACGGCGAAGGCGATGTTCCTGCGGACGGTGAGCCAGGGCATCAGCGCGTGACCCTGGAAGACGACGCCGCGGTCGAGGCTGGGACCGGCGACCTCGCGGCCGTCCATGACCACTTCCCCGGCGCTGGCGAGGTCGAGCCCGGCGAGGATGTTGAGGATCGTCGTCTTGCCGCAGCCCGAGTGGCCGATGATGCAGACGAACTCGCCGCGCTCGATCGCGAAGGAGACGTTCTCGAATACCGCCTGCGCGCCGGGCGCGAAGCGCCTGGCGAGGCCGCGCACCTGCAGGAAGGAGCGGCTCATTCGACGTAGGCGACCGCGCGCTGGGCGAGGCCGAAGAGGAAGTCGAGGATCATGCCGACCACGCCGATCACGAGGATGGCGAAGATGACGTTCGCGAGCGACAGGTTGTTCCACTCGTTCCAGACGAAGTAGCCGATGCCGAGGTTGCCCACCAGCATCTCGGCCGCGACGATCACCAGCCAGGCGATGCCCATGGAGATGCGCATGCCGGTGAGGATCACCGGCGCCGCGGCGGGCAGGATCACCTGGAACGCGGTGCGCACCGTGCCGGCCTCCAGCGTCTTGGCCACGTTCAGCCAGTCGCGCCGCACGCTCGCCACGCCGTGCGCCGTGTTGATGAGCATCGGCCAGACCGAGCAGATGAAGATCACGAAGATCGAGGAGGTGGTCGAGTCCTTGATGGTGTAGAGCGCGAGCGGCATCCAGGCGAGCGGGGAGATGGGCTTCAGCACCTGGATGAAGGGGTTCAGCGCCTGGTGGATGAGCGGCGAGAGCCCGATGACGAAGCCCAGCGGCAGGGCGACGAGTGCGGCCAGGACGAAGCCGACTGCCACGCGGCTGAGCGAGTAGGCGACCTGGATGCCGATGCCCTTGTCGTTCGAGCCCGCGTCGTAGAAGGGGTCGCGCAGCTGCTTCACGATCGTCTCGCCCATCACGCCGAGCGTCGGCAGCCCGTCGCTCTTGGGCTTGTCCAGCCCCATCAGCCTGGCGTACTCCGGGTCCACCGCTTCGGCGGCGCCGGTCTTCGGCAGCGTTCCGATGTGCCAGGCGAGCAGCACCACGACCAGCAGCAGGCAGGACAGGATGGCCGAGGTGACTCTCGCCGGCACGCCTCAGGCCCTCTTGATCGCGAAGCCGGCGATGTAGGCGTCCGGCTTGGCGGCGTCGAAAGGCTTGCCCATGACGATGATCTTCTTCGGCATGTCGGCGGGTGCCAGGATGCCTTCCTCCTTCATGCGCTTCTTCGCGTCCGTCATGAGGTAGACCTGGTCGACGATGTCCTTGTACTTCACGTCGCCCTTGAGGTAGCCCCAGCGCTTCATCTGCGTGAGGATCCAGACGCCGAGCGCGCTCCACGGCACCGGGTCGAACTCGATGCGGTTGGGAACGTTCCTGATGTTGCCCAGCCCGTCGGCGAACTTGCCGGTGAGGACCTGCTCCAGCACCGGCACCGGCTGGTTGAGGTAGTTGGCCGGGGCGATGGCATTGGCGATCGTCGTGCGGTTGCCGGGGTTGGCGGCCATCGCCGCCGCGTTGAGCACCGCGCGATAGAGGGCCGCGAAGGTGTTCGGGTTCTCCTTCACCCACTCGGTGCGCACGCCGAAGGAGCAGCAGGGGTGTCCGTCCCACAGCTCGCTGGTGAGCAGGTGGATGAAGCCCACCTGGTCGTAGACGGCGCGCTGGTTGAACGGGTCCGGGCCGAGGTAGCCGTCGATGTTGCCCGCGCGCAGGTTGGCGACCATCTCGGGCGGCGGCACGACGCGGATCTGGATGTCGCGGTCGGGGTCCAGGCCGTGCTCCGCCACGTAGTAGCGCAGCAGGAAGTTGTGCATCGAGAACTCGAAGGGCACGGCGAACTTCATGCCCTTCCACTTCTTCGGGTCGCGGTTGTCCTTGTGCTTGAGCGCCAGCGTGATGGCCTGGCCGTTGGAATTCTGGATCGTGGCCACGTTCATCGGCAACGTGCCGGAGCCCACGCCGAGCGAGATCGCGAGCGGCATCGGCGCCAGCAGGTGCGAGGCGTCGTACTCCTTGTTCATGATCTTGTCGCGGATCAACGCCCAGCCGGCCGTCTTCACCAGCGTCACGTTGAGCCCCTGCTTCTCGTAGAAGCCGAGCGGCGAGGACATGATGAGCGGGGTGGCGCAGGTGATCGGGATGAAGCCGACCTTGAGGTCCTTCTTCTCGACCTTTCCCTTCTCCTGCGCCATGGCGTTCAGGGCGCCCAGCGGGAAGACGCTGGCGATGGCCGCCATCGCCGCGTTCGACCCCACGGCGCGCAGGAAGCGGCGGCGCTCGGCGTCCTTCGGGAACAGCGCCTTCATCACGGCCGTCTCCAGGGCGCGGCCGGAGAGGCGCTCGGCGTCGCGTGCGGCGGCATCGTGCTCGGCGGCGGACGCATGGCGGCCGCAGGCGCAGGTCAGTCGGGAATCGGCATGGAACGGGTTCTGGAACAGGCTCATGGCGCGCCTCGCGGAGTAGGGATCCATGAGCTACAGCATCAAGCGTGCCAGCGTCCGTCGCCGGCTGCTTCGAGGGCACGGCATGCGCCTGCATCGGGTGCGCACGCACCGCAACGGTGCCGCGCGATCCGATTGCGATTCAGGTTGGTGCGGGTGGAATCGAGGCCTGTCCCTACTTCTCCTTTCAGGCCAGTAGGGGCGACACGTCCAGGTCGGACGCGAGTTCGGCCGGGTCGGCATGCGACCCATGCGGAATGCGGCCGAGCAACGGGGCAGGCAGGCGGGCGACCAGCGTCGCGATGTTCTCTTCCCTGTGCGCCCATGGCGGGATCGAGCGCATTCGCGATCCAGCCCGCGAAGGGCAGGCCGGACTGCGCGATGGCTGCCGACGTGAGCAGGGCGTGGTTGAGGCAGCCCAGGCGCAGGCCGACCACCAGGACCACGGGCAGGCCGAAGGCCCTGGCGAGGTCCACCGTGTCGAGTGTCGGGCCGAGCGGCACCTGGAAGCCCCCGACGCCTTCGACGACGACGAAGTCGGCCGCGGCCGCGAGACGTCGCAAGGCATCGACCATCGGGGCGAGTGCGATCGTCCTGTCCTCATGGCCGGCCGCGAGGTGTGGCGCCATGGCCTCGCGCAGCAGCACGGGAGTGATCGCGTCGAGTGCGGGGGCATCGGGCCCGGCGGCCCGCGCCAGCGCGAGGGTGTCCTCGTTTGCCCAGCCGGCGCCGTGCAACACCGCTCCGGCTGCCACCGGCTTCATGGGAGCCACGCGCAGCCCGCGCCGGCGCAGGGCGTGGATCAGCGCGCAGGCGGCCAGCGTCTTGCCCACCCCGGTGTCGGTGCCGGTCACGAAGACGCCGTGGCTCATCTCTTGCGCCTCGGCTCGAACTGGACCACGTGCCGGCCGTCGGGCAACCGCTTCGGCGGCACCTTCCACGCATGGCCGTAGACGACCTCCCACGTGGCGGGGAGCGAGCCGTTGCGGCGCAGGCGCTCGTAGGCCTGCGTCATGCGCGCCCAGCGCGCGCGTCCCGGCAGCCCGCGCGAGCGCGAGGGCAGCGAGTTCACCGCGCCGATGGCCTGCAGGTCGCGGGCCACGGCGAGGGCACTCGCGTATTCCATGGTGATCGCTTCCATTTCCATCACCGGGTCGGCGAATCCCGCCTGCACGAGCGCATCGCCGAGGTCGTGCATGTCGACGAAGCGGTTCACGTGCGGGGCGGCGTCGGCCTCGGCGAAGGCGGCGCGCAACTCCTGCAGCGTGTCGGGACCGAAGGTGGAGAAGATGAAGAGGCCATCGTCGGCCAGCACGCGCGCGGCCTCGGCGAAGGCGCGGCCCGGATCGCACCACTGCAGCGCCAGGTTGGAGAAGACGAGATCCACCGCGGCGGACGCGAGTGGCAGGGCTTCCGCATCCGCGCAGACGAGCGCCGGGCGCCGCGCGCCGGGCAGGCGCCGCCACCAGGGAGCGCGGCTCCGCGCGCGCGCCAGCATCGCCGGGGCGATGTCCAGGCCCAGGAGGTCCGCGCCGGGAAAGCGCGTGGCCAGCGCGGCGAAAGCGTGTCCCGTTCCGCAGCCGAGGTCGAGCGCGCGACGCGGGGCGAGGCGCATGGGATCGAGATGTTCCACGAGGCGTGCGCACACCTCGCGCTGCAGGATGGCCGCTTCGTCGTAGGTGCGTGCCGCGCGGTCGAAGGCGCGGCGCACGTCGCGCTTTACCGGCAGCAGGGTCTCATCCATGCAGCCGCTCCAGTGCCGCGGCGACGCGATCGGCATGGCTCACGAAGGGCAGGTGCGCGGCATCCGCGATTTCGACGTATTGCGCATTCGCCAGGGCCTGCGCCAGCCAGCGGCCCGCGCCGACGGGAGCCAGCACGTCGCGCTCGCCGTGGATCACCAGCACCGGAATGGCGATTGCGCCGACCTCGCCCCGCAGGTCGGTGTCGCGCAGGATGGCCAGGCCCGCGGCCAGGGCAGCCGGGGACGGCGCGGCACGGTCGAGATGGAGCGCGGCCAGTTCGCGCGTCCGCTCGCGCGCCTGCGGCCCGCCCAGCGCGTTGAGGTTGACGAACCTGCGGATGGTGCGTGCCGGATCGGTGCGCAGCCCCTAGCGCGAAGTCCGCAAGCGTCTCCGGCGCCATCGCGTGCGGCCAGTCGTCGCGCCGGACGAAGCAGGGCGTCGTGCTCACGAGGGCAAGTGCTGCCACTTGCGCCGGGTGGCGGGCGGCGAGGCGCAGTGCCGCCAGCCCGCCGAGCGACCAGCCGCAGACGCGCGCGCCAACGGGAGTGACCTCGGCCACCGCATCGACGAGCCCGTCGAGCCCCGCCAGGAGCGCGTCCCGCGAACCGCCATGTCCCGGGAGATCGACGACATGCACGCGGAACGACGTGGCCAGCCGCGCGGCAAGCGCGGACCACACGCCACCGTGCAGGCCCCAGCCGTGCAGCAGGACGAGGTCGGGCCCGCTTCCGTGCCGTTCAACGTGCAGCGCCATCGCCGAGGACCTCGTGCAGGGCGGCGGCGAGGTCGACGACCTGCGCGCGGGTATGCGCGGCCGATAGCGACACGCGCAGGCGTGCACTCCCGTCCGGCACCGTCGGCGGGCGGATCGCCGGAACGAGTTGCCCGAGTTCGCGCAGCCGCGCGGAAAGCGCCAGTGCGCCGCGCCGGATCGCCGACGATGATCGGCTGGATCGCCGTGGTGGACGCGGTCGCGATGCCGTGCCGGGCACAGGCGCGCCGGAATTCGCCGATGCGCTCGTGCAGGGTGGCCACCAGCGCGGGATGCTCCTCGATGAGGCGCAGGGACTCGGTCGCGACGGCCGCGATCGCCGGAGGCAGGGCGGTGGAGAACACGTAGGTGCGCGCGCGCTGCATCAGCCACTCGATGAGTTCGGGGTCGCCGGCCACGAAGGCGCCATAGCCCCCGAGAGCCTTGCCGAGCGTGGCCATGTGGATGATGCGCGGGGAGCGCAGGCCGAACTGGGCGGGCGCGCCGCGTCCGTCTGCCGAGCACGCCGATGCCATGCGCATCGTCCAGGACGAGCCACGCGTCGTGCCGTTCGGCCAGGCCGGCAAGTTCGGCCAGGGGGGCGATGTCCCCGTCCATGCTGAACACGGTGTCGGTCGCGATCACGCGCGTGGCGGCGGTGGATGCGTTCAGCAGGGCCTCCAGCGCGCCGAAATCGCCGTGCGGATAACGCCGGAAAGCGGCGCGCGACAGGAGCGCCCCGTCGTTGAGGCAGGCGTGGTTCAGCTTGTCGGCGAAGATCGCCGTGGAGCGATCGGCCAGTGCCGTGAGGATGCCGAGGTTGGCCGCGTAGCCGCTGGGGAAGAGGAGCGCCCGCGGCGCATGCGTGAAATGCGCGAATGCGCGCTCGGCTTCCTCGTGCGCCCGCGTGTGGCCCACCACGATCGGAGAAGCGCCGGCGCCGAAGCCCCAGGCATCGATCGCGGCGTGCGCGGCGGCACGCAGGCGCGGGTGGTTGGCCAGTCCCAGGTAGTCGTTGGCGGCGAAGTTGGCGAGTTCCTGCCCGCCTTCGCGCACCACCGCGCCCTGCGGCGAGTCGAGCACGCGCCGGGTGCGCAGCAGGTCGTTGCGGCCAAGTTCCTCCAGCGCGCGCGCGATGGCGGCGGCCGCGGCTTGCTCCATGGCGGTCAGCGGCTGGTTCTGTCCCCGGCCACGTTCAGGCGGCCGAGAGGCCGAGTGCGGCGAACAGCGCGTCGTCGCGCGCCACGTCGGGGTTGCCGGTCGTGAGGAGCTTCTCGCCGTAGAAGATCGAGTTGGCGCCCGCGAGGAAGCAGAGCGCCTGCACCGCCTCGTGCATCTGCGTGCGCCCGGCGGAGAGCCGCACGAAGCTCGCGGGCATCAGGATGCGTGCCGCCGCGATGGTGCGCACGAACTCCGTCCAGGGCAGGGCCTGCGTTCCCGCAAGCGGAGTGCCCTCGACCTGCACGAGCTGGTTGATGGGAACCGATTCCGGCTGCGGGTCGAGGCTCGCCAGCTGCGCGAGGAGCCCGGCGCGGGCATCGCGCGACTCGCCCATGCCGACGATGCCGCCGCAGCAGACGTGGATGCCGGCGCCCCGGACGCGCTCCAGCGTGTCGAGGCGATCCTGGTAGTCGCGCGTCGTGATCACCTCGCCGTAGAACTCCGGCGCGGTGTCGAGGTTGTGGTTGTAGTAGTCGAGCCCGGCATCGCGCAGCTGCTCGGCCTGCCCGTCCTTGAGCATGCCCAGCGTGCAGCAGGTCTCGAGCCCGAGCTTCTTCACCTCGCGGACCATGTCGAGCACCGGCTCCAGGTCGCGCGCCTTGGGACCCCTCCAGGCCGCTCCCATGCAGAAGCGGGTGGCCCCGTTCTCCCGGGCAGCCGTGGCGGCACGCACGACCTCGTCCAACGGCAGCATCGCCTCGTTCTCGACCCCGGTCGAATGGCGGGCCGCCTGCGGGCAGTAGCCGCAGTCCTCCGGGCATCCGCCGGTCTTGATCGACAGCAGCGTGGAGCGCTGGATGCGGTTGGCGTCGAAATTTTCGCGGTGGACTGTCTGCGCCTTGAAGAGCAGATCGTTGAAGGGTAGGTCGAGGAGGCTCCGCGCCTCGTCACGAAGACTGCGGGTCGGGCGGGTTGCCGCTGCGGTGGAGTGCACGATCTGGTCCACGGGAGGCCTGCATATGGTTGGTAAGTTGCTGATGATTCAAGAGATTGCAGGCATTGTCAAACGTGGCTTGCCTCTCGGCCGGACGATTGCACAAAAATTAGGCGATCCGGCGCAGTTTCCACCGTTCTGGCGCTCCGATTGCGTGCTGTGCCTCGATCCGGCGACCGGCGGGTTGCTGTGTGATAATTGTGAGCGCTTGCTCGCGCGACCAGGCGCGGCCTGTCCACGATGCGGTGTGGCCACGCCAGGAAATGACCTGTGCGGGGACTGCCTGCAGGCGAGGCCCGCGTTCGACGATGTCGTGACCGCCTTCGACTACCGATTTCCGATGGACCGGCTGATCCACCGCTTCAAGTTCACCGCTGACCTGGCGGTGGGTGCCTATCTGGGCGCGATGCTCGCCGGCGCGGCGGCCAAAGTCCCGCGGCCGGATCTCGTCGTCGCTTCTCCCGCCTCCGGCGCCCGGCTGCGCGAGCGGGGCTTCCTGCCTGCCCTGGTGCTGGCCCGGCAAGTCGCGCGGAAACTCCGGCTCTCCCTGGATGCCCGCGTGCTGCGAAAGGTGCGCCACACGCCGCCGCAAACGGGACTCGACCGGCCTTCCCGCC
The DNA here is from genome assembly GCA_963786635.1 of uncultured beta proteobacterium. Classification (GTDB taxonomy): domain Bacteria; phylum Pseudomonadota; class Gammaproteobacteria; order Burkholderiales; family Usitatibacteraceae; genus FEB-7. Next base: position 160,535 of record CAWAZV010000005.1, read on the forward strand.
GCCGGAACGTGGCCGGTGCCTTCGCGGTCGGCCGCCGCCTGGACGGGCTGCACGTGGCCGTCGTCGACGATGTGATGACGACGGGCGCGACTCTCGCGGCCATCGCGACCGCACTGAAGGAAGCGGGTGCGGCGCGCGTGTCGGGTTGGGTCGTGGCGCGCACGCCCGAGCCGCCGCGCGGGCGTTGACGCCATGGTGGACGTCGTCCTCGTCAATCCGGAAATCCCGCCCAACGCCGGGAACGTGATCCGCCTGTGCGCGAATACCGGGACGGCGTTGCACCTCGTGGAGCCCCTCGGCTTTTCCATGGATGACCGCCAGTTGCGCCGCGCCGGGCTCGACTACCACGAGCTGGCCAACGTCACCCGCCATCGCAATTGGGAAGACTGCGCGCGGGCGCTCGGGTCGCGGCGGCTGCTGGCTTTCACGACGCGCGGCGCGACGCGGCTCGACGCCGTTGCCTTTCGTCGCGACGACGTCCTGGTGTTCGGGGCGGAGACGGCCGGGTTGCCGGAAGCGTTCCTGGCCGCCATTGCGCCGCAATGCCAGGTGCGCCTGCCGATGGTGCCGGGGAACCGCAGCCTCAACCTGTCGAATGCGGTCGCGGTGGCGGTGTTCGAGGCGTGGCGCCAGCTGGGCTTCGCCGGCAGCGCGTGACACGAGACGGGACCGGCTCGTCCCGGAATCGGCCCGCTATTCGGCGCGCGGATCCCGCGCAAGCAATCGCTGTACGGCTTCCGCCGCCGCCATGCCCTCGAACAGGACGCCGCACACCGCTTCCGTGATGGGCATTTCGACGCCGTGGCGCGCGGCCAGCGCGCGCGCGGCCCGTGCGGTCGACACGCCCTCGGCGACATGGCCGAGATCCGCGAGGATGGTCGCGAGCGATTGCCCCTTGGCGAGACGGATGCCGACCGTCCGGTTGCGCGACAGGTCTCCGGTCGCCGTGAGAACGAGGTCACCGAGACCGGTGAGACCCATGAACGTCTCCGGCTGGCCACCCATGCGCACCCCGAGGCGCGCCATTTCCGCGAGCCCGCGCGTGATGAGTGCCGCGCGCGCGTTGGCCCCGAGCCCGAGCCCGTCGCCGATGCCGGCGGCGATGGCCACGACGTTCTTCAGCGCGCCTCCCAGTTCCACCCCGACGAGGTCGCTGCTGGAATAGATGCGCAGGCGCGCGCTGTTCAGGGCGACCGCCGTCCCGGCCGCGAAGTCCGCGTCGCGCGAGGCGATGGTGAGGGCGGTCGGCTGGCCGCGCGCGACCTCGAGGGCGAAGCTCGGACCGGAAAGCGCGCCCGTGCGCGAAGAACGCGGCAGCGCCTCCTCGAGAATCTGGTGGGGCAGCAGGTCGGTGCCCGCCTCGAATCCCTTGCAGGCCCAGAGCAGGGCCAGCTCCGGCCGGATCCGCGCAATGGCGGCGGCGGTTTCGCGCAGTCCCGCGGTGGCGGTGGCGACGATCACGAGGTCGCTCGCCGTCACGGCCACGCCGAGATCGGCTTCGATACGCAGTGCCTCGGGAAGAGGCCACTTCCGGAAGGTAAGGGCTTGCGCGGCGCAGCAGCAACTCGGCGCACGCATCGCGACGCCGCGCCCAGAGGCAGACGTCGTGCGCGGCACTGAAGGAAAGGGCGAGCGCGGATCCCCATGCGCCCGCGCCGAGGACCGCGATCCGCATCGCCGGGCTAGACGCCCCAGAGGTGCGCGAGGCGGGCGTAGCCCTGCTGCCCGTCCCGGTGCCGCACCTTCACCCATCCTTCGGCGGGCGGCTCGAGCACCTCCAGGAGCACCTGCTTGTAGGCCTCGAAGACGAGCGGGGACTTGGCATCCGGGGACGCGCGCACGTCGGCAACGGGGACGCTCACCATCGCGTTGCGCCGCTCGCCCCAGGCGCGGTTCTCCACCCAGGCGACCTCGCCGCCCGCGTCGCGCACCTTGGTCCACTGGTCCAGTTTCACCAGCACCTCGAAGGGATAGCCGCGGGTCACGACGAACAGGCGGTCGGCCTTGACCGACGGCGCGTCGTAGAGGATCGCGGCACGCTCGCCGAGGGTGCGGAACTCGGTGGCGAACGCCGGCAGCGCCAGGAGTGTCGCGAGGAGTGCCGCTGCCAGGCGCATCGGCGGCGTCAGTGCGCGACCTGGATCACCGGCTCGGCGCTTTGCTGCTCGGCCTGCGCCTGCTTCTGCGCCTGGTACAGCCCCTCGAAGTTGACCGGGGAAAGCACCACGGGCGGGAAGCCGGCGCGCCCGACCACGTCGGAAACCACTTCGCGCACGTAGGGATAGAGGATGTTCGGGCAGGCGATGCCGAGGATGGGATCGACGTCGGCGGCGGGAATGTTGCGGATCACGAAGATGCCCGCCTGGCCCACTTCCGCGAGGAACAGGGTCTTTTCCTTGACCTTGGCCGTGACCGTCACCGTGAGCACGGTCTGGAAGACTCCCTCGTCGATGTTGGTCGACTCGTGGTGCAGCTGGATGTCCACCTGCGGCGCCTCGCGCTCGAGGAACACCTGCGGGGCATTGGGGATCTCGAGCGAGATGTCCTTCACGTAGAGCTTCTCGATCGAAAAGACGGGCTGGTTCTGGGCGTCGCTCATGGTGCTTCCTTCGGTTGGATAGGGAGTGGCTGCGGCCGTCAGGCGGCCAGCAGGGGATCGAGTTGGCCGGCGTGGTCGAGCGCGGCGAGGTCGTCGTAGCCGCCGACATGGCGCTCGCCGATGTAGATCTGCGGCACCGTGCGGCGGCCGGTGCGCTGCATCATTTCGTCGCGGCGCTCGGGTTCGAGGTCGACGCGCACCTTCTCCAGCTCGGCCACGCCCTTGGCGCGCAGGAGTTTTTCGGCCATCACGCAGTAGGGGCAGGAGCCGGTCGTGTACATCACGATCTTCGCCATGGCGCTACCGCTCCACCGGGAGGCTCGCCTGTTCCCAGGCCGGTACGCCTCCCTTGAGGTTGACCACCTTGGTGAATCCGGCCTTCTTGAGGGTGCGGCAGGCGGAGCCCGAGCGCGCCCCGCTGCGGCAGGTGACGACGACCGGCTTGTCCTTGAACTTGGCGATCTCGTCCATCCGCTTGCCGAGTTCCCCCAGCGGAATGTGGCGCGCGCGCGGCAGGTGCCCGGCGGCGAACTCGGCCGCCTCGCGCACGTCGAGGACGAGGGTCCCGGGCTGGTTCATCAGTTGCGTCGCCTCGAGCGTGCCCACGGTACTGGCACCTCCGGCGAAAACCGAGAGGTCGGGCCAGATGAGGAGCGCGCCGCTCGCGAGAAAGAGTGCGACGAGCGCGATGTTGTTCAGCAGGAATTCGCCCATGGGCGTGAGGAGGGACGTGGCAAAGGGGCGATTTTAGCAGTCGCGGGCCCGCCCGGGCGAATGCTTACCCGGCGAGGGCCTGCAGGCCCCACAGCACCAGCATCCCCGCGACCAGCGCCGGCAGCGGGTTGCGCACCTTCGCGGCGACGGCCAGGGCAACGATGCCGGCCACGAGCCGGGGATTCGCGAACGAGAGGTCGATCGCGCCCTGCGGCATCGCGAGGCCCGGCATGACGATGGCGGCCAGGACGGAGGCGGGCACGAAGGCGAGCGCCACGCGGAAGGCGTGCGGAAACTTGTGCGGATCGGCGAAGACGATGAACGACGCCCGCGCCAGGAAGGTCACGACGCCTGCGCCCACGATGACGATCCACTCGTTCATCGCAGGTGCCTGCGCTCCACCAGGACTCCCGCGCCGATGCCGGCGATGGAGGCGACGACGAGGGAGAGCTTGTAGGGCAGCCCGGCGGCCAGCAGCACGACCGCGCCGGCAACGATGGCCGCGGCGAGGTCGGCACGCGTGCGCAGCGCCGGCACGAGCAGCACGAGGAAGGTGAGCGTCACGACGAAGTCGAGCGACCAGGCGGCGGGAACCTGTGCGCCGGCCAGTGCGCCGGCGATCACCGAAGCCTGCCAGGCCGCGAAGAGGGTCAGGCTCGAACCGAGCAGCTGGAAGTGGCGATGGCGGCGATCGCCCGGCTTGCCGTAGTGCTGCACGCCCATGGCGAACACCTGGTCCGTCATGAGGTAGGCGAGAATCACGCGCCAGCCGCGCGTGAGGTGCGCGAGGTGGGGCGAGAGCGCGGCGCTGTACATGAGGAAGCGCAGGCTCACCACCAGCGCTGCGCCGAGCGTGACGATGATCGGCGACTGGGCGGCGACGAGTTGCGCGACCACCATCTGGGCGATGCCCGAGAAGGCGCAGAACGAGAGCGCGATGCCCTGCAGGGGCGTCATGCCCGCGCCCACGGCGGCGACACCGGCGACGAAGCCGAAGGGCACGGTGCCGACGAGCACGGGAGCGATTTCGCGGCACCCGGAGAGGAATTCGCTGCGGGCGTTTGGTAACATGGGTCGGGCCGCGATCCTGCCACGAAAGCCATGAAAAAGCTCGTACTCGTCCGCCACGGCGAAAGCACGTGGAACAAGGAAAACCGCTTCACCGGATGGACCGATGTCGACTTGTCCGCGCAGGGCGTGGAGGAGGCGCGTGCCGCCGGCCGCCTGCTCGCCGCCGAGGGCTACGACTTCGATGTCGCCTTCACTTCCGTCCTCAAGCGCGCGGTGCGCACGTCTGAACCTCGCGCTGGAGGAGATGGACCGGCTCTGGCTGCCGGTGGAGAAGGACTGGCGCCTGAACGAGCGTCATTACGGCGCGCTGCAGGGCCTCAACAAGGCCGAGACGGCGGCCAAGTTCGGCGAGGAGCAGGTGCTGGCCTGGCGCCGCAGCTACGACACGCCGCCTCCCGGGCTCGCGCCCGGCGACGAGCGCGATGCCGCGCGTGACCGCCGCTATGCGGCGCTGGGCGAGCGCGTGCCGCGCACGGAGTGCCTGAAGGACACCGTGGCGCGCGTCGTCCCGTACTGGCGCAGCCACATCGCCCCACGCATCGCGGCGGGCGACCGGGTGCTGGTGGCCGCGCACGGCAACAGCCTGCGCGCCCTGGTCAAGTTTCTCGACGGCGTGTCCGACGCCGACATCGTCGCGCTCAACATCCCGACCGCCGTTCCGCTCGTCTACGAGCTGGACGATGCGCTGCAGCCCATCCGCCACTATTACCTCGGCGATCCCGAGGCGATCGCGAAGGCGGCCGCTGCGGTCGCGAGCCAGGGCAAGGCCCGCTGACGGATGCCGGCGAGGCGCGTCGCGGCCGCCCTAGCCGCGTGCCTCGTCGTCGCGGGCGGTGCCTGGGCGCGCGACAAGCCCGCCCCGGCTGCGGCTTCCGAGGAGGAACTGCGGCAGCTGCGCGGGCGCATCGAGAAGCTGGAAAGGGAACTCGTCCAGGTCGAGGAGTCGAGGGGCGAGGCGCAGGACGCCCTCAAGGCCTCGGAAAAGGCGGTGAGCGAGGCGAACCGCGTGCTGTTCGATCTCGCCAGCGCCGGCCGCGGCCTGACCGAGCAGCTGGCCGAACTTGCCGCGAAGGGTGCGAAGGCCAGGCAGGAGATCGCCGGCCAGCAGGCGCTCGCGGAAAGGCTCCTGCGCGTGCAGTACGAGCAGGGCGGGCAGGATCGCCTGCGCCTCCTGCTGGAGGGACGCGATCTCGCGACCGTCTCCCGCCACCTCGCCTATTACGGCTACATCCAGCGCGCCCGCGCCGAGGCGCTCGCCACGCTCAGGCGCGGCGCGGAAGAGCTCGAGCGGCTGGAGGCCGAGGCCCGCGAGAAGCGCACGGCGCTCGCGGAGAACCAGGCGGCACAGGCGCGCGAATCGCAGCGGCTCGAAAGGGAGCGCGCGGAGAGGGCGCTGGTGGTGAAGCGGCTGGCCGGGCAGGTTGCGAAGGGCAAGCGCGAGATCGGCCGCCTGAAGCGCGACGAGGAGCGGCTCACGCGGCTGGTGCAGGAGATCGCCCAGGCGCTGGCGGCCAACGAGGCGAAGAAGTCCCGGGAGCGCGAGGCGGCGAAGGCGGCCGCGGTGCGCCGGGGCACGCCGGTGGAGCAGGTCGCGGACGCCTCGCTCTCGGCCAGGGCGTTCCCCAGCCTCAAGGGGCGCCTCAAGCTGCCGGTGAAAGGGGAACTCATGAACCGCTATGGCAGTCCACGGGAAGAGGGCGGGACATTGTGGCGGGGCCTTTTCATCCGCACCGCCATCGGCGAGCTGGTCCGGGCGGTGGCCGACGGGCGGGTCGTCTATGCCGACTGGCTGCGCGGTTTCGGCAACCTGCTCATCCTCGACCACGGTGGCGGCTACATGAGCCTCTACGGCTACAACGAGGGGCTCCTGAAGAGCGTGGGCGATGGCGTGAAGGGCGGCGATGCGGTGGCCCAGGCCGGCGCTTCCGGGGGCGCCGAGGAATCGGGTCTATACTTTGAACTCAGGCACGACGGCAAGCCGTTCGACCCCCTGCGCTGGGTTGCGCGTTGACGTATCCGGGAAGCGAATACGCGGCGCCGCCCCGGCATTGTTTTGCTCCGTGACATCGGCGAGGTGGAAAGCATGAGCATCAAGATCCAGCAGGTCAGTCTGGTGGTCCTCGGGGCCGCCCTCGGCGTGGCCGCCAGCCTGCACTTTTCCGCGATCGCGGACCGGCAGGCCTCCACCGTGCAGCTGCCCGTCGACGACCTGCGCCTCTTCAGCGAGGTCTTCGGCCGCATCAAGAACGACTACGTCGAGCCCGTCGAGGACAAGAAACTGCTCAAGGAAGCGATCAACGGCATGCTCACCGGCCTCGATCCGCACTCCGCCTTTCTCGACCAGGACGCCTACAAGGACCTCCAGGTCGGCACCCAGGGGGAGTTCGGCGGCCTCGGCATCGAGGTGGGCTTCGGAGGACGGCTTCGTGAAGGTGGTCGCACCCATCGAGGACACGCCGGCGCACCGCGCGGGCATCCAGGCCGGCGACCTCATCATCAAGCTGGATGGCGCGAGCCTGAAGGGCGTGAGCCTGAACGACGCGGTGAAGAAGATGCGCGGCAAGCCGCACACCGAGGTGGTCCTGACGGTCACGCGCAAGGGAGAGGCGGCGCCGATCGACTACAAGCTCAAGCGCGACGTCATCAAGGTGAAGAGCGTGAAGGCGCGCATGATCGAGCCCGGCTACGGGATGGTGCGCGTGACGCAGTTCCAGGAGCACACCGGCGAGAACCTCGTCGCGGCCGTGAACGACCTCTTCCGCCAGTCGAACGGCGACCTCAAGGGACTCGTCATCGACCTGCGCATGAACCCGGGCGGGCTGCTCAATTCCGCCGTCGCGGTGTCCGCGGCGTTCCTGCCGAAGAACGCCCTGGTGGTCTACACCGACGGGCGCACCGAGGACGCGAAGATGCGCCTCACCGCGAACAAGGAGAACTACGTGCGCGGCGCGTTCCGCGAGGACTATCTCGCCAAGCTCCCCGCCGCCGCGAAGACGGTGCCGCTCGTCGTGCTCGTGAACGGCGCCTCGGCCTCCGCTTCCGAGATCGTCGCCGGCGCCCTGCAGGACCACAAGCGCGCCACGGTGATCGGCACGCAGACCTTCGGCAAGGGGTCGGTGCAGACCATCCTGCCGCTGCCCAACAACCAGGCCGTGAAGCTCACGACGGCGCGCTACTACACGCCCAACGGGCGCTCGATCCAGGCCAAGGGGATCGCTCCCGACATCGTGATCGAGGACGCCGTGGCCGACTCGCGGCTCTTCATGCGCGAGGCGGACCTGCAGCACCACCTCGCGGGCGACGGCGAGAAGGCCAAGGCCGAAGCGGCGAAGGCGGCGGACAAGCCGGCCGTGAAGCCTGCCGAGAAGCCCGCGCCGGCGACGATCGGACCGGATGCGAAGGCGCCGGCCAAGCCCGACGCCAAGGCCGCGGTCGACCCGGCGAAGCGTGAAGACCTGCAACTCATCGCCGCCGTGAAGCACCTCAAGGGGCTTCCGGTCACTGCTGCAGCAACCACCAAGTAGGGCGGGGGCCCGGAGGCGCGCCGTGGACGACAGCCAGCGGCTGCGTTACAGCCGCCACCTCCTCCTCGACGGTTTCGGCGAGGATACGCAGGAACGCCTGCTTGCCTCGCGCGCCCTCGTCGTCGGGGCGGGCGGGCTCGGCTCGGGGGCACTGCTTTATCTCGCGTCGAGCGGTGTCGGCCGCATCACGGTGGCGGACGGCGACACCGTGGACCTCACCAACCTGCAGCGCCAGGTCGTGCACCGCGTCGATGCCATCGGCACCAACAAGGCCGTCTCCGCGGCCGCCACGCTTGCCACGATCAATCCCGAGATCACCGTCGCCGCACTTGCGGAGCGACTCACGCCGGAGCGCCTGCGCGCCGCGGTGCGCGACGCGGACGTGGTGCTCGACTGCTCCGACAACTTCGTCACGCGCCATGCCATCAACGCGGCGTGCGTGCGTGCCCGCGTGCCGCTGGTGTCGGGCGCCGGAATCCGTTTCGACGGCCAGGTCACGGTGTTCGACCACCGGCAGGAGGGCTCGCGCCTGCTACCACTGCCTCTTCCCCGCCGATGCGCAGGGGGAGGAGGAACGCTGCGCCACGATGGGAGTGTTCGCGCCGCTCGTGGGCGTGATCGGCACGATGCAGGCGATGGAGGCCATCAAGCTCCTCGCGGGCATCGGCGAGACGCTGGCGGGCCGGCTGCTGCTTTTCGATGCGCGGGCGACGCGCTGGCACGAGGTGCGCCTCAGCCGCGACCCGCATTGCACCGTCTGCGGCGCCGCGCGCGCTGCCGCCTAGGAGGTGAACGAATGAAAAATCCTGCCCGCCTGCTCGCCCTGCCTGCGTTCCTCCTGGCGTCATTCGCCCTGGCCCAGCCGGACACGCAGGTCGTCTACCGGCTCGTGGACAAGAAGGGCAAGACCACCTATGCCGACAAGGCGCCCGGCAAGGAATTCGACGGGAAGGTGACCCGGATCGAGGTCGACCTCAACGCCAACGTGGCCACGCTCAAGTCGCTCGGCGAGTCCTCCGCGCCTCTCGTCAGGCTGCCGCTCTCGGACCCGCAATTGAAGCGCGTGAAGGCGGACGCGGAACTGGCGCGCGCCATCGAGGCGCTCGAGGCCGCGAAGAAGGCCCGCCAGGACGGGAAGGATCCGACCGAGGAGGAAACCCAGTTCATCGGCAAGGTGGGCGGCGGCGCCCGCCCGGTTCCCACCGCGGCCTACGAGGCGCGCATCAAGACGCTCGACAAGGAGGTCAAGTCGGCCGAGGCCGAGGTCGATCGCGCCCGCAAGGCGGCCAGGCAGGCAGCCATTGACTGAACGATCCGCACTGGCGGCGCTGTTGCTTGCCTGCGGCGTGCTGCTCGCCGTCCCGGCGGCCGCGCAGGTCCTCTACAAGCTGGTCGACAAGAATGGCCGGGTCACCTATTCCGACCGCGAGCCGAAGGGCTACGAAGGCACGGTGACGCGGATCGAGCAGGACACCGCGCCCACCGCCCAGCCGCCGAGCAAGCCGGTGGAGGCGAAGAAGCGCGAGAGCAGCTCGCCCGGCATTTCCGAAACCCGCCGCAACTCCCGCGAGGCGCTGGACAAGAAGGTCCGGGAGGCGCAGGCGAAGGTCGATGCCGCACGCAAGGCGAGGGACGAAGGGGAGGATCCGCGCGCCGACGAGCTGCAGACCGTGCAGCATCGCTACCCGCCGCTGCGCAGGGGCGAGTCTCCGCCGCGCGCCAATTGCTTCAATGCAGTGGACCCGAACGGCGCTGCGTCGCTCAATTGTCCGTCGCAGGTGCCGCAGGAGTCCTACTACGAGCGGCGCAAGAAGCTCGACGACGCGGTGCGCGATGCCGAGGCGGAACTCGCCGCCGCCGAGCGCGCCTATCGCCGCGGCACGGACTAGGGGGCGCCGATTGCGGCGAGGTCCCAGCGCGGACGGACGGTAAAGGACTCCGATCCGGCTGCCGTTTCCCGGTAGCGCAGCGACGCCGCGAAGGCGATCATCGCGCCGTTGTCCGTGCAGAGCCGCAGCGGCGGAAAGAACGCCCTTGCGCCGACGCGCGCCGTTTCGCGCAGCAACGCCTCGCGCAGGGCGGAATTGGCGCCGACCCCGCCGGCGACGACCAGGCGATCCATGCCGGTGGCGTCCAGGGCGCGCAGGCACTTGGCCACCAGCACCTCGACCACCGCCGCCTGGAAGGACGCCGCGATGTCGGCCCGCAGGCGATCGTCCAGCGGGTGCTTGCGGATGCACTGCATCGCCGCGGTCTTGAGGCCGCTGAAGCTGAAGTCGAGATCGTCGCTCGCGAGCATCGGCCGCGGAAAGGCAAAGCGCCTGGCGTCGCCTCCCTGCGCCACGCCCGCGAGGGCCGGTCCGCCGGGGTAGCCGAGCCCGAGGAGGCTCGCGGTCTTGTCGAAGGCCTCGCCGGCCGCGTCGTCGACGGTCTCCCCCAGGAGCGCGTAACGACCCACGCCTTCCACGGCCATGAGCTGCGTGTGCCCGCCGGAGACGAGCAGGGCGACGAAGGGGAAGTCGGGCCGCGGATCGGCGAGGAGCGGGGAAAGGAGATGCCCCTCCAGGTGATGGACGCCGACCACGGGTTTGCCCAGGGCGAGGCCCAGCCCTGCGGCCACGGAAGCCCCGACGAGCAGCGCGCCGGCGAGGCCTGGCCCCTCCGTATAGGCCACCAGGTCGACGTCGGCCAGGGTCCGCCCCGCCTGGGCCAGGGCCAACCGAGCCAGGGGCACGACGCGCCGGATGTGGTCCCGGGAAGCCAGCTCGGGCACCACGCCGCCATACTGGGCGTGCAGCTCGACCTGGGAGTGCAGGGCGTCGCCCAGGACGCCGCGCTCGCTGTCGTAGAGCGCGACTCCGGTTTCGTCGCAGGATGTCTCGATGCCGAGGGTGAGCACGGGAGGGCGGCGCGACGTGCGCCTTTTCAGGGGTGCAAAACGCTGATATTATGCAGGGTTTTCAGCGTTGTCTCACCGCGGAACCCTACATGCCGACCATCCGAGTCAAGGAAAACGAGCCGTTCGACGTCGCTCTCCGCCGCTTCAAGCGCGCGGTCGAGAAGACCGGCCTCCTCACCGAACTGCGCGCCCGCGAGTTCTACGAAAAGCCCACCGCCGAGCGCAAGCGCAAGCATGCGGCCGCCGTCAAGCGCCGCTACAAGCGCATGCGCTCGCAGATGCTGCCCCCGAAGCTGTACTGACCGGCCCCCAGGAAATCCTTCGCGGCGAGCCGGGCCCGAGCGCCCCGCTCGCCGCGGTCGTTTCCGGAAAGGAAGCCATGAGCTTGCGCGAACGCGTGACCGAGGACGTGAAGGCGGCCATGAAGGCCCGCGAGGCCGAGCGCCTCGGCACGCTGCGGCTGCTCACGGCCGCCATGAAGCAGCGCGAGGTCGACGAGCGCATCACGCTCGACGATGCCGGCGTCATCGGTGTCATCGAGAGGATGCTCAAGCAGCGCAAGGATTCCGTGGCGCAGTACGAGCAGGCGGGACGCCAGGATCTCGCCGACGTGGAAAAGCGCGAGATGGCGATCCTGCAGTCCTATCTTCCGCAGCAGCTGACCGACGCCGAGCTGGGCGCCATCGTGGCCGAGGCCGTGGCGGCCGCAGGCGCCACGGGGCCGTCCGACATGGGCAAGGTCATGGCGGTCGTCAGGCCGAAGATCGCGGGACGTGCCGACATGGGAAAGGTGTCGGCCCTGGTCAAGGCACGCCTAGCCGGCTGATCGCGTGGCCGAATCGGCACGCATCGTCGGCGTCGGGATCGTCGGCAACGAGGGCGGCGCCAGCTGACCCCGCGCATGGCGCACCCAACGTGATCCCCCAGGACTTCATCCAGACGCTCCTCGGCCGCGTCGACATCGTCGAGGTGATCGACCGTCACGTGCGGCTGAAGAAGGCCGGGGCCAACTACAAGGCCTGCTGCCCGTTCCACAACGAGAAGACGCCCTCGTTCAACGTGAGCCCGACCAAGCAGTTCTACCACTGCTTCGGCTGCGGGGCGCACGGCAATGCGATCGGCTTCGTCATGGAGTATTCGGGGCTCGCCTATCCGGACGCCATCCGCGAGCTGGCGCAGCAGGTCGGGATGGAGGTGCCGGAAGTCCGTTCCGCGATTCCCGGCCGGCCGGCGCCCGCGCAGGCGAAGAGCCTCGTCGACCGGATGATGGAGGCGCTCAACTACTACCGCAACGAGCTCAAGAAGACGCCCGAGGCGATCGAGTACCTCAAGCGCCGCGGCCTGTCCGGGGAGATCGCCGCGCGCTACGGGCTGGGCTACGCGCCGGACGCCTGGCAGTCCCTCAAGGCGGTGTTCGCCGATTACGAAGCGGCCGATCTGAAGGACACGGGCCTCGTCATCGACTCCGAGCCGGGCGAGGGAGCCGAAGGGGAGCCGGCGAAGAAGTCGCGGCGCTACGACCGCTTTCGCGGCCGCGTCATGTTTCCCATCCTCGACTCGCGCGGCAACGTGATCGGTTTCGGCGGGCGCATCATGGGCGATGGCGAACCGAAGTACCTCAACTCGCCGGAGACGCCGCTCTTCGAGAAGGGCCGCGAGCTCTACGGCCTGTGGCAGGCGCGGCGCGCGATCCGCGACGCCAACCTGGTGATCGTGGTCGAGGGCTACATGGACGTGGTGGCGCTGGCCCAGCACGGCATCGAAAACGCGGTGGCGACCCTCGGCACCGCGACGACGCCTGCGCACGTGATGAAGCTGCTGCGGCTCGCCGACAGCGTGGTCTTCTGCTTCGACGGCGACAGCGCCGGGCGCAAGGCGGCCTGGAAGGCGCTCGAGGTATCGCTGCCGGTGCTGGCGGACGGCAAGTCGGTCGCCTTCCTGTTCCTGCCCGCCGAGGATGATCCGGACACCTATGTGCGCCGTCTCGGCAAGGAGGCGTTCATGAAGGCGCTCGCCGAGGCGCGACCGTTGTCGCAGTTCCTGCTGGCGGAACTGGCCGCCAACACCGACATGGGCTCCGAGGAGGGGCGCGCACGCTTCCTTGCGCGGGCAAGGCCGCTCGTTACCCAGATCGAGGCGCCCGCGCTGGGTGCCATGATCCGCAAGCGGCTCGCGGCCATGGCCGGGCTCGATCCCGGCGAACTGCCGGGCTACTTGCCCTCACCGGGAGCAGGGGCGCGCCCGCCCCGCCCCCCCCGCCCGGGTCGTGCGGCGCGCGCATACCCTCGAGGCGCAGATCCTGCAGCGGGTGCTGCGCCAGCCCGATCTCGCCAGAACCGTCGATCCCGACCTCGTTTCGGAGGCGGTGGCGGAAGGCAGGGCGCTCCACGCCATCGTGGCCTTCGCCCGCGAAGGGGATGCCGGACTCACCCTCGGCCAGCTCGTGGCCCATTTCGACGGTTCCGAGCACCAGCCGGCCATCGAGTCGGCACTCACCGGGGGCAGCGTCCTGGACGAAGTCACCGAGGCCGATCTCGACCTGGGCGCGGAGCTGGCCGGGCTGCAGGACAAGCTGGGGATGCAGCGTTCCGAGCGCCGCAAGGCGGAACTGGAGACGCGCGCGCTTGCCGGCGGGCTGGCGGATGCCGAGCGCGCCGAGCTGGGCAGGCTCAACGCCCAGCTGGCCACTGCGAAGGGTGTGAACCTCGACCTCGAAATCCCGCCTAAACAGTGATAAAATAACCGGTTTTTCCGACCAGCCTTGCCCTTTCCGGAGCCGCGCGTGAAGACTTCCCCCAAAGACCAGCACAAGAACGCTCGCAAAGAACAGCACAAGGCTAGCAAGGCCACGACCAAGGGCGCCAAGGCGATGACGCCTTCCGCCAAGGCGGCCGCGATGGCGAAGGCGGCAGCGATTGCCAAGGCCGCCGCGATAGTGAAGGCCCGCACGACCGCGGCCAGGGCCGCGTCCGCCGCCGCCAAGGCTGCCCCTCCTGCCGGCAAGGCCGCTGCCGCCGTCGCCAAGGCCGGCGCACCTGCGGCGAAGGCTGGAGCGTCGCCCGTGAAGGCGGGCGCACTTCCCCCCAAGGCCGGCGCGCTGCCCCCCAAGGCTGGTGCGCTGCCCGCGAAGCCTGGCGCGCTGCCCCCCAAGGCAGCCACGCCACCGCTCAAGGCGACCAAGCTGACGGCCAAGGCTGCCCGTGAGTTGCTCCGGGCCGGCCGGGACCAGCACCGCGCGGAAAACAAGCTGGCCGAGGTGGAGGCGCAGAAGAAGCGCCTGAAGAACCTCATCGTCCTGGGCAAGGAGCGCGGCTACCTCACGTACGCCGAAATCAACGACCACCTGCCCGACGAGATGACCGACGCCGAGCAGATCGAGGGCGTGGTGACGATGCTGGCGGACATGGGCATCGCGGTGTACGACGTGGCGCCGGACGCCGAGACGCTGCTGCTCACGGAGGCGGCGACCAATCCCGTCGCCGACGAGGACGTGGTCGAGGAGGCCGAGGAGGCCCTGTCGCTCACCGTCGATTCCGAATTCGGCCGCACCACGGACCCGGTGCGCATGTACATGCGCGAGATGGGCTCGGTGGAGTTGCTCACCCGCGAGGGCGAGATCGAGATCGCCAAGCGCATCGAGGACGGCCTGAAGCACATGATCCAGGCGATCTCCTCCTGCCCGACGACCATCGAGGAGATCCTGCGCCTGGCCGAGCTGGTCGAGAAGGACGAGATGCGCATCGACGAGCTGGTCGACGGCCTCGTGGATGCCGACGGCGAGGACATCGTCGCCGAGGAGATGAGCGAGGAGGAGGAGCTCGAGGAGATCGAGGAGGACGAGGGCGAGGAGGACGCCGACATGGCGAGCGCCGACCTCGAGCAGCTGAAGAACGACTCCCTCGTGCACTTCAACAAGATCCGCCGCCTGTACAAGCGGATGCGCAAGATCCTCTCCGAGAAGGGCTACCGCTCGCGCGCCTACAAGGACCTGCAGGAGTCGATCTCGGGCGGAGCTGCTGATGATCCGCTTCACGGCCAAGCAGGTCGAGCACCTGTGCGGCGGGCTGCGCCAGCTGGTCGAGCGCGTGCGCGGCCACGAGCGCGAGATCATGGAGCTGTGCACGCGCAACGCCGCGATGCCGCAGGCCGCACTTCATCAAGGTCTTCCCGGGCAACGAGACCAACGTCAAGTGGGTGGCCGAGGAGATCGCCTCCGGCAAGCTCTTCGCCAAGGCCCTCGAGCGCTTCAAGCCCGCCATCGTCGAGCAGCAGGAAGCGCTCATCAACCTGCAGAAGGAAGTGGGCATCCCGATCCGCGACCTGAAGGAGATCGCCCGCCAGATGTCGACGGGCGAGGCCAAGGCGCGGCGCGCCAAGCGCGAGATGATCGAGGCCAACCTGCGCCTGGTGATCTCGATCGCGAAGAAGTACACCAACCGCGGGCTGCAGTTCCTCGACCTCATCCAGGAAGGCAACATCGGCCTGATGAAGGCGGTGGACAAGTTCGAATACCGGCGCGGCTACAAGTTCTCGACCTACGCCACGTGGTGGATCCGCCAGGCCATCACGCGCTCGATCGCCGACCAGGCGCGCACCATCCGCATCCCGGTGCACATGATCGAGACCATCAACAAGATGAACCGCATCTCGCGCCAGATCCTGCAGGAAACGGGCAGCGAGCCCGATCCGGCGACGCTCGCGGTGAAGATGGAGATGCCCGAGGAGAAGATCCGCAAGATCCTCAAGATCTCCAAGGAGCCGATCTCCATGGAGACGCCCATCGGGGACGACGACGACTCCCACCTCGGCGACTTCATCGAGGACCAGGCCGGCCTCGCCCCGTCGGACTCGGCGCTCTACGCGAGCCTGCGCGATGCGACCAAGGACGTGCTGGACTCCCTCACCCCCCGCGAGGCGAAGGTCCTGCGCATGCGCTTCGGCATCGAGATGAACACCGACCACACGCTGGAAGAGGTCGGCAAGCAGTTCGACGTGACGCGGGAGCGCATCCGCCAGATCGAGGCCAAGGCGCTGCGCAAGCTCCGCCACCCCTCGCGCTCGGAAAAGCTGCGCAGCTTCCTCGAGGGCGAGGGCTGAGCGGCGCCTGTAACGGAACATGTAACACGGGGCGCCGCCGCCGGCGCCCATTACAATGCCCGCGTCACGCGGGCATTGTCGTTTCAAGAGGGCCTGTAGCTCAGACGGTTAGAGCAGGGGACTCATAATCCCTTGGTCGCTGGTTCGAATCCAGCCGGGCCCACCACCGCTTCGCCTTTCCGGCCTTTTCGCCTGTTGCGAAATCCCCCGCTTGTCTCATTTACCCCCACACGGTTGATCCGCATCAAAAGGACGGGTGGGGGGCGGGGGGTATCCTTCGCCCTAATCGCCGCCAACAGGTATCCGTGGTGTCGGGCGGGATTCGAAAAAGAAGTGGCACTGATCGAGCAGTCTTGATAAACGTGGCGCCCTCGAATCCGGGCGCATTTGGGAGGCAACATGCACCATCGTCTCGCGGCAAAGCTGGTCTCGGCCTGCGCACTGTCGCTCGCGTTCCTCTGGTCCGCTCCGGCAAGCGCCCAAGGGGTCGAACCGGTCTGCAACAAGTGCCATGAAGAGTCGCATGACTCCATCAAGACGACGCCGCACGGCATGAAGAACGATGCCGCCGGCTCGGCTTGCCAGTCCTGCCACGGCGATGCCAAGGATCACGTCGCTGCGCGCGGCAAGAAGCCCCTGGTCGGCAACAAGCTCGACCAAGGGCGAGCACGGCGGACCAGAAGGCCGCGGTCTGCCTGAGCTGCCACGCCGGCAACCGCCAGCTGAACTTCTGGGAGTCCGGCAAGCACGCCAAGAACGACGTCGCCTGCTCCGACTGCCACTCGATCCACGGCAAGACCAAGAACCCGAACCCGCAGCCCTACACCACGACGGCTCGCCCGATCGAGGCCGACATTTGCGGTACCTGCCACAAGCAGGTGCGCAATGCCACGATGAAGCCCTCGCACCACCCGATCCTCGAAGGCAAGGTGAAGTGCTCCGACTGCCACAACCCGCACGGCGCGCTGACCCCGGCCATGGTGAAGCACGAGTGCGTGAACCAGCAGTGCTTCTCCTGCCACGCCGACAAGCGCGGCCCGTACATGTTCGGGCACCCGCCGGTGGAAGAGAACTGCCTCTCCTGCCATACCCCCCACGGCTCCTCGCACAACAAGCTGCTGACCGAGAAGGTGCCGAACCTGTGCCAGGACTGCCATACGCAGGGCCGCCATCCGACCGCCTACTACGGCCAGAACCAGGCTTGGCTGCTGCCGAATGGCCAGCCGAACAACAACACGGCCGGCACCACCGCGGCGAGCTCGCGCTTCGTGTCGCGCTCGTGCCTGAACTGCCACAACTCGATCCACGGTTCGAATGCACCGACGAACCGCGGTCGCTACCTGATCCGCTAAGGGGATGACGATCATGAAAAAGAAACTCATTTCCATCCTGATCGCGAACCTGTTCGTCGCGGCACCGGCCTTCGCGCAGTCCGACGACTTCAAGCTGCAGGGCTCCGTGAGCCTGGGCGGCATCTACAACGACGAGAGCACCAACGACGCGGCGAAGATGAACGACATCCGCGACCTGACGAACGGCGGGCTCTTCGGGTGGGACATCAAGGGCGGCAACAGCAAGTACTGGCTGAACTTCTTCGGCGAGAACGTCGCCCGCGAGGACCAGTACCTCGACCTGAAGGGCGGCATGTACGGCGCCTTCAAGTACCGGCTGTACTCGGATTCGCTGACGCGCAACCAGCTCTTCGGGGGAAAGACCCCCTATGCCGGCGCGGGCTCCGCCAACCACACGGACACCACCTGGCCGAACCTCAACACGGCCACCTGGAACACGGTCGACGTCGGCTACGACCGTCGCGACGACGGTGGCGCCTTCGAGTGGGGCACGGGCAACAACCCGTGGTTCTTCCGCGTCGACGGCAACCAGGTCACGCAGAGCGGCTCCAAGATCGGCGCGGCCTCCCAGGGCATGAGCCCCGGCAACGGCTATGTCGATCTCGCGTTCCCGACGGAATACACGACCAAGAACTGGAGTGTGGAGGGCGGCTACAAGACCAAGACGATGCTCATCACCGCGTCGTGGATGTCCAGCACGTTCGACACCGACAACAACAGCGTTGCCTGGACCAACGGCTTCTGGAACAGCGGCACGGACCGGACCTACCTGGCGCACGGCAACGACTACTCCAAGCTGGCCCTCAACGCGACGTTCCGCCAGTTGCCGCTCAACTCGACCTTCGCCGTGCGCTGGACCAAGGACGAGCTGGAAAGCAACGTGCCGGTCGGCTCGACGGTGCTCGGCATCGCCAACGGCGCGCCTTCGGGCACGCTGGCCTCCCAGTTGCCCACGGGCGCCAATACCTCGGAGTTCCAGGGCAAGGTGGACAACGAGACCTTCACGCTGGCGCTCGCCTCGACGCCGACGAAGGGGCTCGACACGCGCCTGTATTGGAACGAGTTCAAGCGCGAGGACGACTCCACGCACATGACGTTCACCAGCAGGCCGGTGACCGGCCCGGCAGCTCCGGCCCCGATCACCGTGTACGCGAACGAGCCGTACTCGTACGAGAGGTCGAACTACGGGATCGACGCGTTCTATCGCATCAACAAGGCGAACCGCGTCGGCGTGGGCTACGACTACAACGAGATGGACCGCAAGAACGAGCGCTTCGACTTCAACGTGTCGGAGGACAAGGTCTGGTTCGTCGAGTGGAAGACGACCATGGTCGAGAACGTGAACGCGAGGCTCAAGTACTCGAACCTCGACCGCTCGTCCGAGTTCAAGCTGGGCAACGACGGCGTGAACGCCAACGATGTCGCCTACTGGAACCGCTTCCTGAAGGCGTTCGACGCGGCCAACCTCGACCAGGACAAGTGGAAGTTCACGCTCGACGCGACCCCGGCCGAGTTCCTCGACATCGGCCTCGAGTTCAACTACAAGGAGAACAAGTACAAGGACATGGTCCTTGGCCGCCTGTCCGACGACCGCCGCGAGATCTACGGCAGCATCTCCTACGGCGATCCGGCCGTCGCCCGCTGGACGCTGTTCGGCGACTACGAGAAGGTGGAGTACGTGTCGAAGCACCGCGTCGTCGGCAGCTCCACGGCCACCACGCCGCCCGGCCCGTACGACCCGAACATGCCGGACACCTCCGCCAACTACAACTGGCAGGGCACCAACAAGGACAGCAACTACGCCTACGGCCTGGCAGTCGACTGGCCCGCCAGCGAGAAGCTGATGGTCAAGGCGTCGCTCATGTACTACAAGACCGACGGTGCGCTCGACTTCGCGGCTCCTTCCGTCATCTCCGCGGCGACCTACCCGCAGCCGGTGGGTTCCTACGACGACTCCAAGCGCACCGCGCTCAACCTGAAGGGCATCTATGCCTTCAGCAAGACCCTGAGCTTCACGGCCGGCTACGCGTACGAGAAGTACGAGTACAAGGACGCGCAGTACGACGGGTACCTGTACACGATCCCGGCTTCCGGCCGTGCCGA
The DNA here is from genome assembly GCA_963786635.1 of uncultured beta proteobacterium. GTDB lineage: Bacteria > Pseudomonadota > Gammaproteobacteria > Burkholderiales > Usitatibacteraceae > FEB-7. The sequence continues at coordinate 179,894 of CAWAZV010000005.1, forward strand.
CAGCTACCTGATGGGCTACCTCAAGGACCCGAACTACAAGGCCAACATCTTCTACGGCTGGGTAAGCTACAAGTTCTGACGTAGCAGTCTCGCTGCACCGAAGGCCGCGCCCCCCAGCGCGGCCTTTTTCTTTGGGACAGGTATTGGGGACGGTTCTCCGGAACCGTCCCCAATACCTGTCCCCGCTATGATGCGGGCATGGCCTCCCCCGAGCCGATCCCCGGCCTGCGCAAGATTCCGGACAACATGCCGGCGCTGCTGCGTCCGCCGGGGGCCCTGCCGGGCGACGAGGCGCGCGAGAGGTTCTGGAACCTCGTCGCGATCATGGTCGTGGTCTCGGTGGCGTTCGCCGCCCTCGGCTGGTGGTCCTATGGACAGGTGCGGGATTCGCTTCGCGACCTGCGGGCCGCGGGCCTCGCGTCCCTCCTCGAGTCGGAGTCGGGCGCGCTGGCAATCTGGATCGACGAGAAGAAGCGTGCCGCCGAGCGCTGGGCGAGGGCGGAGGAGGTGCAGCGCGAGGCTGCGGCGCTCGTCAGCCTGGCGCAGCGCGGAGCGGACGCGTCTGCGGTCTGCAGTTCCGCCGCGCGGCAACGGCTGCTCGCAGAGATCGCCCCCTTCGTCGCGCTGGAGGAAGCGGTCTCCGTCAACCTGATCGACCGCAGCGGGACGATCATCGCCGCCCTGCACGACGAATACTGCGGCCTGAGCGTCGCGCGCGGAGAGTTCGCGAAGCGGCTCGAGCCGGTGTTCGCCGGACGGACCGTCTTCGTGCGCCCGTTCGACGAACGCGATCGCGTCGGGGTGCAGGCCAGGTTGCCGCACGACCGGCCTCTCGTGTGGGTGGAGACGCCGGTGCACGGCGAGGGCGGCGAGGTGATCGCGGCACTCGGCTTCGGGAGGATTGCCGAAGCGCGTTTCGGCACGCTCCTGTCGCTGAGCTCCGCGCAGTCCACCCGCGAGGCCTATGCCTTCGATGGGCGCGGCGTCATGCTCACGCAGAGCCGCTACCTGGGCGACCTCCGGCAAAGCGGGCAGCTCGGTGCCGAGGATTCGGGAATCCTGCGCGTTCCCGTGCGCGATCCCGGGGGCAACATCCTGGCGGGATTCCGGCCCACCCGGGCGCAGGGCGAATGGCCGCTGACGCGCCTCGCGCAGGCGGCACTCGACGGACATGCCGGCGGCGGCCCGTTCGAGGGCACGATCCTCGAGCCCTATCGCGGCTACCGCGGCACGGAAGTCATCGGCGCCTGGCGCTGGCTGCGCGAGAAGGAGATGGTCATCGCCGTGGAGATCGACGCGGCCGAGGCCTACGCGCCGCTCCGGCACCTCGAGGTGGCTTTCGGCACCCTGCTCGGGTTCTTCGGCGCCGCGATGCTGGCGGCGATCTCCTCCTCGCTATGGGCGGTGCGCCTGAAGCTGCGCGAGGCACGCCGCGTGGGGCCGTACACGCTCGAGCGCGAGCTGGGGGAAGGCGGCATCAGCCGCGTCTACCTCGCCAGGCACTCGCACCTGAAGCGCCCCGTCGCCGTGAAGATCCTCAAGACCGCGCTCGCCACCGACGAGATGGTGACGCGCTTCGAGCGCGAGGTGCAGCTCTGCAGCCGGCTCTCGCATCCCAACACGATCGAGATCTACGACTACGGGCGCACGCGCGAGGGCACGTTCTACTACGCCATGGAATTCCTCGACGGGATCTCGCTCGAGGAGCTGGTGCAGAAGGAGGGACGGCTGCCGGTATCGCGCGCGGTGCACATCCTGCGGCAGGTGTGCGGCTCGCTCAAGGAGGCGCACGACCGCGGGCTCGTGCACCGCGACGTGAAGCCGCACAACCTCATGCTGTGCCGCCACGGCGGCGAGTGCGACGTGGTGAAGGTGCTCGACTTCGGGCTGGTCAAGGAACTCGAGAACAAGCACACGCGCGACATCACGCAGTTCGCGCGGGTGCTGGGCACGCCGCTCTACATGGCCCCGGAACGGCTGCGCAACCCGGCCGACGCCGACGTGCGCGCCGACATCTACGCGCTCGGCGCGGTGGCGTTCTTCCTGCTCACCGGCCGGCGCGTCTTCGAGACGCAGAGCGACCACGACCTCGTCTACAAGGTCCTGAACGAGGCGGCCCCGACGCTTGCGGCGAGCGGAGCCGAGCGACGCGCCCCCGGTGCTCGAGGCACTCATCGCGCGTTGCCTGGCCAAGGATCGCGAGGCTCGGCCCGCTTCCATCCCGGAAGTGGCCGCCGTGCTGGCGGAGATGGCGCGGCAGCGGCCGTGGCGGGAAGAGGAGGCGCGCGAGTGGTGGTCGCGCCGGGAGCCGCCGCCGGAATCCGCGTCAGGGTGAGGCGCACCAGGCCACGCCTTCCAGCGCCCAGCCGTGGCGTTGCATCTCGCGCCACGTCGAATCGCTGGTGGTGTAGCGGTGGTTCGAGTCGTTGCGCGGAAAGCCCATGTTGTAGGCGCGCAGGACCTGCGAGCGTGCCGTCGGGGCAGCGTCCCGTGGCAAGCTGCGGCTGGGCGTAGAACCCGACGCCCTCGTAGAACCAGCCCCCGGCGCGCTTCACGAAGTCGCACTCCTGCGGGCTCGCGGTGAAGAAGTGCGAATTGGGCCCGCCCGCGGGCCTGCCGTAGAAGCGGCAGACGGGAGTGACGGTGGAGAACGCATCCGGCGGGATCCGCGAGTAGCCCTTGAACGCGAGCCCCGTCAGGCTCCAGCCCGGCCCGGCGCTTCCCGCCAGGATCTGCTCGACCTCGAGGCCGCTCGCCGCGATGAAGTAGTGCCCGAGCGGCTCGTTGTAGAACTCGACCACCTGCGTCTCGTCGGGCCCGGGCGCCGAAGGCAGGTGCACGTCGATCCGCAGCGCGTCCGCCGGGCCGCCGGTCACGCTCTGCATGCGGATCAGGCGCGCCATGGCCTGCCGGTCCTCCGCCACGCCCAGGTAGGCGCGCAGGAAGGTCACTGTCCACGTCATGACGTCGTCGCGAAATTCGGGCTTGTACTCGTGCACCACGTCCGGCAGCTCGACCAGGTAGCGCGAGCCGGAGGAGCGGTTCAGGGCCTGCTCGACCATCTTGATGGGCGCGGTGGTGTCCGCCGTGCCGGAGAGGGCGAGGTAGGGGCGCTGCATGTCGGCGGCCCCGCTCTGGTCGTCGCAGAAGGAGGGCAGGACGGTCTGCCCCATGTACGGCACGAGGCCCACGGCGGCCTTGATGCGCGGATCGCGCACCGTTTCCCGGCACGCCAGGCCGAGGCTCGTCGTGAGCCGCGCGCCGAGGAGGTTCGCCATCGCCTGCCCGCCCATGCTCGCGCCGAAGCCGCCGATGCGCTCGGGGTCGATTCCCGGGGCGAAGCCCGGGTGCGCGAGCAGCGCGTCGACCATGGCCTTGAGGGAAACCGGGCGCATGAGCTCCATCTCGACGAACTTGTCGAAGTCCCGCAAGCAGGAACACGACGTCGTTGATGTCCTCGAGGCGGATGCGCGAGAAGCGCGGGTCGCCGTGGAACACCGCCCCCACCATGAAGCCGTAGGAGGCGAGGTCCACCATGGCCTCCAGGAACCCCGGGCTGATCGGGCTGCCGCCCAGGCCGTGCGAGAAGACGAGGAGCGGCAGGCGGGCCGGCACGTGGCGGACCGGTGCGGATCGACGCAGATCCCGAAGCCGGCTGCAGTATTCGGCGAGCGCCGATCAGCTTCGGTTGCGCGCCCGCCGCCTGCATGCGCGGAACGCGGCCCCCGGTGCCGGGCAGGGTGTAGTCCGGGTCCGTGTTGTTCGAGGACGTGGGGTGGCAGACGATCGCCACGTGCTCGACGGCTGCCGCCGGCATGCTGCGGGTAGAGCGAGCGGATGTCGGGAACCGGCGCGTCGAAGCGCACGGCCGTGCCGGGAGCCGTCAGCACCTGCGCGATGTAGCGCGGCTGGTCGTTGACCGGGCGGCCTTCCCAGTAGTCCTCGGCCCCGGCCCCGGATTGCGCGATGAACGCCGCGTTCTGCTCGACGTTGGAGCAGGCGACCTTGAACGGGCCCGGTGCGACCGGTGCCACGACGGTGTCGTGGTTGACCGCGCGCGCCTGGGAGGCGAGAAGGACCAGGACGGCCGCGGCCGCGTGGCGGAAGTGCATTTTCATCGGAGTAGAATTCCTCGCAGGCATTTCAGGCTCACGGCTGGCCATGGACGACATCGCGACACTGCGCCGCATCCTGCGCGACAACCGCACCGTAGCGGTGGTCGGGCTCTCCGCCAACTGGTACCGGCCCAGCTACTTCGCCGCCAAGTACCTGCAGGAGCACGGTTACCGCGTCATTCCGGTGAACCCTGCCTATGACAGCGTATTGGGCGAAAAGTGCTATCCATCGCTGCGCGATATTCCCGACAAGGTCGATATCGTCGACTGTTTCCGCAAAAGCGAGGAGATTCCCGCGCTGGCCGCCGAGGCCGTGGCGATCGGCGCGAAGGTGCTGTGGATGCAGCTCGGCGTGCAAAGCGAGGCGGCCAGGGGAATCGCCGAGGCGGCCGGCCTCGAGGTGGTGGAGGACCGCTGCATGAAGATCGAGCACGGACGCCTCTTCGGCGGGCTGGGCTGGGCCGGCGTCAACACGAAGGTGATCTCCGCAAAGCGCTCCGCCTGACCGGCGGCAACGCTTCGTTCACGAACCGACCGTAGAATCGCCCCCGTCCCCCGCTTCCCGAAAGCACGCCATGGAACCCTATCTCGTCTGGATCATCGCCGGCTTCATTCTCGTCATCGTGGAACTGGTCACGCGGCACCTTCTACCTGCTGGTGCTGGGCGGTGGCGCCTTCGCGGGCGCGGCGGTCGCGGCCGCGGGTGGTGGCTATCTCCTGCAGGCCGTCGGCGCGGGCGCGGTGGCCCTGGCCGGTACCTGGTACGTGAACCGGTGGCACCGCACGCGCCAACCGGGCAGTGCAAAGGACAACTTTCTCGATCTCGGCCAGCCCGTGGTGCTCGAGTCGTGGGTCGACGCGGCGACCAGGACGGCGCGGGTGAACTACCGGGGATCCACCTGGGACGCGCGGGTCGCCCCGGGATCCCGTCCCGAACCGGGCGCAACGCTCATCATCAACGGGCAGGACGGCAGCACGCTCCTCGTGGGCGCGGCGCCGCCATCGAAGTAAGCGTGCAGGTTACCGGGGAGACCACCATGTTCTGGAAGTTGCTCGTCGCCGTCATTCGTGTCGATCGTCGCCGCCTTCCTCACCCAGAGCGTGGGCATCACGGTTGCCACGTTCCTCATCGCGGTGATCGTCGTGCTGATCATCGAGGGCATCCGCGTGGTGCCGCAGCAGCAGGCCTGGGTCATCGAGCGCCTGGGGAAATTCCACGAGGTGCTGCCCCCGGGCCTGAACGTGATCGTGCCGTTCATCGACCGCGTGGCCTACCGCCATTCGCTCAAGGAAGTGCCGCTCGACATCCCCGAGCAGGTCTGCATCACCAAGGACAACACGCAGCTCGCCGTGGACGGGATCATCTACTACCAGGTGTCGGACCCGAAGCTTGCTTCCTACGGCTCGTCGGACTACGTGCTGGCGATCTCGCAGCTCGCGCAGACGGCGCTGCGCAGCGAGGTCGGCAAGATGGAGCTGGACAAGACCTTCGAGAGCCGCAGCGAGATCAACCACATGGTGGTCTCCGTCCTCGACGAGGCCGGTCGCACCTGGGGCATCAAGGTGCTGCGCTACGAGATCAAGAGCCTCACGCCGCCCGAGGCGATCCTGCGCTCGATGCAGGCGCAGATCACCGCGGAGCGGGAGAAGCGCGCCCTCATCGCCAAGAGCGAGGGCCAGCGCCAGCAGGAGATCAACATCGCCGACGGCGCGAAGCAGGCCAAGGTGCTGGAGTCCGAGGGCGACAAGACGGCGGCCATCAACAAGGCGCAGGGCGAGGCGCTGGCCCTCACCACCGTGGCCGAGGCAACGGCCAACGCGGTGCGCCAGGTGGCGGCTGCCATCGGCGAGGAGGGCGGGATGCTGGCCGCCAACCTCAAGGTCGCCGAAAAGTACGTCGAAGCCTTCGCCAACCTGGCGAAGACCGGCAACACGCTCATCGTGCCCGCGAACCTCACGGACATCTCGACGTTCGTTTCCACGGCGATGACGGTGCTCGACAGGACCAAGGTGTCCTCGGACGCGCCGAAGTAGCCGATGGCCGACCGCGAGTTCGGCTTCGAGACGCTGGCACTGCACGCGGGCCAGATCCCGGACGCGCAGACGGGAGCGCGCGCGGCACCCATCTACCAGACGACGTCCTTCGTCTTCGACAGCGCCGACCACGCGGCCAGCCTCTTCAACCTGCAGACCTTCGGCAACGTCTACACGCGGCTCTCCAATCCCACCACGGCCATGTTCGAGGAGCGCATGGCCGCACTCGAATGCGGGCGGGCGGCGGTGGCCACGGCCTCGGGGCAGGCGGCGGAGATGGTCGCACTCCTCAACATCTGCCAGGCCGGCGACCACATCGTCTCGTCCTCGAAGCTCTACGGCGGCACGCACACGATGTTCGTGGTCAATTTCCCCAGGCTCGGCATCGAGGCCACGCTCGTCGACCCCGATGACCCGGAGAATTTCCGCCGCGCGATCCGGCCGAACACGAAGGCGATCTTCTCCGAGACGCTGGGCAACCCCGCCATCAACATGGTCGACATCGCCGCGGTCGGGGCGATCGCGCGCGAGGCCGGGGTGCCCTTCGTGGTCGACAATACCGCCGCCTCGCCCTACCTGTGCCAGCCCCTGAACCATGGCGCCGACATCGTCGTGCACTCGGCCACCAAGTTCATCGGCGGCCACGGCACGACGATGGGGGGCGTGGTGGTGGAGAGCGGCCGCTTTCCCTGGGACAACGGCCGCTTCCCGTCGATGACGGAGCCTTCGGCCGGCTATCACGGCGTGCGCTTCTTCGAGACCTTCGGCGACTTCGGCTACACGATGAAGGCGCGCATGGAGATCCTGCGCGTCTTCGGCCCGGCCATCGCCCCGTTCAACGCGTGGCTGCTGCTGCAGGGGCTGGAAACGCTGCCGGTGCGCATGGACCGGCACTGCGCCAACACGATGGGCGTGGCGCACTTCCTGCGCGACCATCCGAAGGTCGCCTGGGTGAAGTACCCCGGCCTCGCCGACGACCCCTACCACGCCCTCACCAGGCGCTACATGCCGAAAGGGGCGGGCGCGCTGCTGTCGTTCGGCATCAAGGGCGGATTCGCGGCCGGAGTCAGGTTCATCGAGGCGCTGCAGTTCGTGAGCCATCTCGCCAACATCGGGGACGCGAAGTCGCTGGTGATCCATCCGGCATCGACCACGCATCGCCAGCTCTCGGAAGCCGACCAGGTGAAGGCCGGCGTGCCGCCGGACATGGTGCGCCTGTCGATCGGGCTCGAGACCCTGGACGATATCCTCTGGGACCTCGACCAGGCGCTGGCGCGCGCCTAGGTCTGGGGCAGCGCCACGCCTTCCTCGAACCGCTGCCAGAGCGTGAGCGCCTGGCGGCGAGCCGACTCCATCTCGTTGTCGCGGTGGTGCTTCGCGGTGCGCGCGTAGGCCTGGAAGACCCCGACCTTGTCGCTGCGTCCGAGCCGTCCGGCCAACTCGGCATTGAGCAGGTGACAGGATTCACGCGACTGCGCCGCACCCGGATCCTTGCAGATCAATGCGGCCCGTTCCAGCGTTGCCGCGGCGTCCGTCACGTCGCCCGCCGCAATTTGCGCCTGGGCGAGGCTGACGAGAGCTTCGGCCGCCACCCAGGGCACGCTGTCCGGCCCGAGCATCGCAACGGCTTCCTGCGAGCGTGGCGACCGCGAGTGGCGCCGCGCCGAGCCGCAACAGGGTCTGCCCCAGTATGCCCTTGGCGATGATGACGTCGCCCGCGGGTGCCGGCACATGCAGGGCGAGGCCGAGGAGTCGCGCCGAATGCCGCCACGATTGCCGGCCTGCGGCGGGATCGCCCGCCTGTGCCTGCGCATCGCCACCGCCGCGCAGCGCGCGCGCGAGGTTGCACAGCGTCTTCATGTACAGCGCACGATCGCCAGAACCCTGCGTGAGCCTGGTGGCCGTGTAGAGGGCGAGCACCGCCTCCTCGTGCCTGCCGTTCTCGGAGGCGACGAAACCGATGCACGAGTGGGCGCGCGCGACGAGTCCGTCGTCTCCCGTCCTGGCGGCAAGCTCGAGTGCCCGCTGCGCCGCGACGGCGGCCACGTCCCGCGCCTGCACGCCGAGGAAGGCGAGAGTCACCACGAACCACGCCCGCGCCCGGTCGGTCTCGTTGTTGCTGCGGCGCGCGGCGTCGAGCGAACGGATGACCGCCTCGACCAGGTCCGCCTGGAAGTAGTGCGCAAGTCCCGCGGCGGAAAGCGCCTTTGCCGACTCCTCCAGCCGGCCGAGGCGGCGGGCGATCCCCGTTGCGTAGCGGGCCTCTTCCAGCGTCATCACGACTTCGTACGCCCCCGCGTGCGCGAGCGCCCGCGCGGACGCCTCGCGGACCGACGCGAGCAGCTTGTCCTGCCCTTCCGGAGCGTTGGGCTTGTCGGCCGGGCTCATGGCAGCGCCTTGCGCTGGCGGGCCGCTTCGTCGCGAGCCGCCTCCTGGAGTGCCGCGCGGAACATCACCTCCTCGATCCACGCGTTGAACGCGGAGACGCGCACGTACGTTTCCCACTCGCCCGGACTGGAGGCCACGCCTGCCACCCAGGTCCGGCCGCCGGCCTCGAAGAACGCCGGCGCACCGCCGTCGCCGTTCGCGAGCGCCCCCTGCAGGTCGGACGCGTCCTCCGGGCCCTTGATGCGCATGCCGAAGGTGCGGGGAGCCACGCGGTCCACGGTGTTGATGGCGGCGCGCGCCTGGCCGTCGGCCCGGCGCTGGCTCGCCGCCGCGCCGATGCGCCCCGTTTCGCCGTAGCCCACGATGCGGGCCGTCTGCGCCGCCTCGTCCGACTCGCGGTAGGTGGCCACGGGCTCCAGGCCATCGACCGGCTGGCGCAGGAACAGGAGCGCGATGTCCGCATCCTCGCCCGCCCGCCAGTCGGGATGGAGGAAGACTTCCTGGATCTCGACCGAGCGACCGGCAAGCTGCAGGGCAGTCCTGGACGACCGCAACGGGCTGGCGGACCGCGCGGAGGTGAGCACCCAGCGTGGAGCGATCAGCGTGCCGGTGCCGGCCGCCGCGCCCAGGGGGACGGCAGCGGGGTAGCGGGTGGCCAGTTCGCGGTATTCCTCGTCGTCCCGGTCGGGGCGGGTCAGGATCGCGGCAGAGGGGAAGGCCAGCATGCCCGCGGCGAACACGGCGACGAGGGAAGGAATGAGTTTCATGGGGCACGGCAATGGTAGCCCATGCGGGACCGCGTGGGATTTGACAGCGGCGGGCCGCGCACCCTAGGATAGTTTCAAACGGGCGTTTGAATCGTGCGTTTGACACGGTTCGGGCGCCTTTCCCACATTCCGGGAGGCCCAATTGATGACCGCGCAGCGCCCGGCCCGCCGCGCCCTTGCGATGGATGCCCTGTCCCAGGACACCAAGTCGCGCATTCTCGATGCGGCGGAGTCGCTGTTCATGGAGCACGGCTTCGAGGCGACGAGCCTGAGGCAGCTCACCGCCGCGGCGGGAGTGAACCTGGCCGCCGTGAACTACCACTTCGGCAGCAAGGAGGAACTCTTCCAGGCCGTGCTCACCCGCCGCCTCGACCCGATGAACCAGGAGCGCATCGATCTGCTCGCCCGCTACGAACAGGAGGCGGGCGCGCGGCCGCTCACCTGCGAGCGGATCCTCTCCGCCATGCTCATCCCGGCGCTCAGGCTGTCGCGGGACGAGAAGCGCGGCGGCAAGAACTTCCTGCGCGTGCTGGGGCGCGCCTACGCGGACCCCGCTCCCTTCATCCGCAATTTCCTCTCGGCGCAGTACGCCGAAATGATCGGCCGGTTCAAGGAAGCGTTCCAGAAGGCGTTGCCGCACCTCACCAAGCAGGAACTCACCTGGAGGCTGCACTTCGTGATGGGAGCGCTCTCCTACACGCTGGCCGGAACGGATTCGCTCAAGCTCATGATGCAGGTCCTCTCCCACGAGGAAGACAACGACGAATTGCTGTTGCAGCGCCTGGCGCCGTTCCTCGCCGCCGGACTCAAGGCGCCGCTCGGCGACCCGAAGAAGCTCGAGCTCGTCTCGGGCGAATAGCAAAGGAGCATGACGATGCAGACCATCATCCTTTCCGTCCTGGCGGTGATCGCGCTGGCGACCCTGCTGCTCGGGGTCAGGCCGATCCGCCGCGCGGTCGTCACGAAGCCGCTCTTCGGACTCTTCAAGCGCGTGCTGCCGCAGATGTCGCAGACGGAGCGCGAGGCGCTCGACGCCGGCAGCATCTGGTGGGATGCCGACCTGTTCTCGGGCAGGCCCGACTGGAAGAAGCTGCTCGCCTACCCCGCGCCCAGACTCACCGCCGAGGAACAGGCCTTCTTCGACGGGCCGGTGGAGAAGCTCTGCGCGCTGCTCGACGAGTGGGACATCAACCACGAGCGCATGGACCTGTCGCCGGAAGCCTGGAAGTACATCCGCGACAACGGCTTCCTCGGCATCATCATCCCGAAGTCCTACGGCGGACTGGGCTTCTCCGCCTTCGCGCACTCGGAGATCGTGACCAAGATCTCCACGCGCAGCGGCGCCGCGGCGGTGACGGTCATGGTGCCCAATTCCCTGGGGCCGGCCGAGCTCCTCATCCATTACGGCACGGACGAGCAGAAGAACCATTACCTGCCGCGCCTGGCCAAGGGGCAGGAGATCCCGTGCTTCGCGCTCACCAACCCGGAGGCCGGATCGGATGCGGCCTCGATCCCCGACTTCGGCATCGTCTGCAAGGGCCTGCACGAAGGGCGCGAGGTGCTCGGCATCCGCCTCACGTGGGAGAAGCGCTACATCACCCTCGCTCCCGTGGCGACCCTCCTCGGGCTCGCCTTCAAGCTCCACGACCCCGACAGGCTCCTCGGCGGCGAGGAGGACATCGGCATCACGCTCGCTCTCGTGCCGACCGCGCACGCCGGCGTGAACACCGGTCGCCGCCACAACCCGCTCGGCTGCGCGTTCATGAACGGACCGACCACCGGCAAGGACGTCTTCATCCCCATCGACTGGGTGATCGGCGGGGCCGCGCAGGTCGGCACCGGCTGGCGCATGCTGATGGAGTGCCTGGCCGCGGGCCGCTCGATCTCGCTGCCGTCGATGGCGATGGCCGCGGGCAAGCTGGGCACGCGCACCACGGGCGCGTACGCGCGCATCCGTTCGCAGTTCAAGACGCCGATCGGCAGGTTCGAGGGCATCGAGGAGCCGCTCGCCCGCATCGGCGGCTCGACCTACCTGATGGACGGCATGCGCCGCATGACGATGGCCGCGCTCGACATGGGCGAGAAGCCGAGCGTCATCTCGGCCATCTCCAAGTACCACATGACCGAGCGCATGCGCTCCATCATCAACGACGCGATGGACGTCCATGGCGGCAAGGGCATCTGCATGGGCCCGAACAACTACCTCGGCCGCGCCTACCAGACCGTGCCCATCGCCATCACGGTGGAAGGCGCCAACATCCTCACGCGCTCGCTCATCATCTTCGGGCAGGGCGCCATCCGCTGCCATCCGTGGGTGCTGAAGGAGATGCGCGCTGCCGGCGACGACGACCTCGCGGCATTCGACCTGGCGCTGTGGGGACACGTGTGGTTCACGGTCTCGAACGGCGCGCGCGCCCTGTGGCTCGGCCTCACGGGCGGCAAGGGCATCGCGGTGCCGGGGTCGCCGGAGACGCGCCGCTACCTGCAGATCCTCACGCGCTTCTCCTCGGCCTTCGCGCTGCTTGCGGACATGTCGATGTTCGTGATCGGCGGCAGCCTCAAGCGCAAGGAGATGCTCTCCGCCCGGCTGGGGGACATCCTCTCCCACCTCTACATGATGTCGGCGACGGTGAAGCGCTTCCACGACGACGGCTGCCCGAAGGAGGACCTGCCGCTTGCTGACCTGGGCGATGTACGACAGCTCCTTCAAGCTGCAGGTCGCCATGGACGGCGTGCTCGCGAACTTCCCCAACCGGCCGATCGCGTGGCTGCTGCGGCTCGTCGCCTTTCCCAAGGGCCTCACCCTCACCGCGCCGCACGACAAGTGGGTGTCGCGCGTGGCGCGGCTCCTCATCGAGCCCGGACCCGTCGCGCGACCGCCTGACGGCCGGCATCTACCTGCCGCGCAACGAGGACGACCTCATCGGCCGCCTCGAATTCGCCATGGAGGCGGTGATCAAGTCGGAGCCGATCGAGGCGAAGCTGCGCGCCGCGCAGAAGGAAGGCAAGCTCCCGCAGCGCACGCTCGCCGAGCGGCGCGACGCGGCCGTGAAGAGCGGCATCATCACGCTCGCCGAGTTCGAGCACCTGGTGCGCACCGACCGCCTCAGGCGCGCCGTGATCATGGTCGACGACTTCCCGAACGACCTTTCGCGCGGCAAGTCGCAGGAGGACGGGCTATGGCCACGCGCAGCGTCCATGTAGTCGACGGGGCGCGCACCCCGTTCCTCAAGGCGAAGAAGGGGCTCGGACCCTTCACCGGCTCCGATCTCGCGGTGGCGGCCGGGCGCCCGCTCATCGCGCGCCAGCCGTTCGACGCCACCGCCTTCGACGAAGTCATCATCGGCGCGGCGATGCCCTCCGCCGACGAGGCCAACATCGGCCGCGTGATCTCGCTGCGCCTGGGCTGCGGCGACAAGGTGCCGGCGTGGACGGTCATGCGCAACTGCGCCTCGGGGATGCAGGCCATCGACACGGCCTACCTCAACATCCAGGCCGGACGCTCGAGCCTCGTGCTCGCCGGCGGCACGGATGCGATGAGCCACGCGCCGCTGCTGTTCGGCCCGGCCATGGTGAACTGGCTGGCGGACTGGTATGCCGCCAAGTCCTTCGGCCAGAGGGCTGCAACCGCCGCGAAGTTCCGCCTCTCCTACCTCGCGCCGGTGATCGCGATCCTGCGCGGGCTCACCGATCCGGTCGTGAAGCTCTCCATGGGATCGACGGCGGAGATCGTCGCCAAGCGCTTCGGCGTCACGCGGCAGATGATGGACGAGTACACCGTGGAGTCGCATCGTCGCCTCGCCTTCGCGCAGGACAACGGGCACCTGGGGGAGATCGAGCCGATCTACGGACCGGACGGCCACGTGTATGCGTCGGACGACGGCCTGCGCCGCGATTCGAGCGTGGAGAGGCTGGGCAAGCTGAAGCCGGTGTTCGACCGCACCTACGGCAACGTGACGGCGGGCAACAGCTCGCAGATCACCGACGGCGCGGCGCTCGTGATCCTGGCGGCCGAGGAGGTCGTGGAGGAGTACGGACTGAAGTCCCTGGGGCGAGTGGTGGACGCCAACTGGGGCGCGCTCGATCCCGCGGAAATGGGGCTCGGTCCCGTCCACGCGATCACGCCGATGCTGCAGCGAAACCGCCTCGGCTGGGACGACATCGACTGCGTGGAAGTGAACGAGGCCTTCGCCGCGCAGGTGCTCGGCTGCCTGGGCGCCTGGGAGAGCGACGAATACTGCAAGCAGCACTTCGGGCTCGACCACGCCTTCGGGCGGCTGGATCGCGGCAAGCTCAACATGGACGGCGGTGCGATCGGGATCGGGCATCCGATCGGCGCCTCGGGCGCGCGCGTCGTCCTGCATGCGCTCAAGGTGCTCGAGCGCACCGGCGGCCGGCGTGCCGTTGCGTCGCTGTGCATCGGCGGCGGCCAGGGCGGCGCCATGCTCCTCGAACGCCCCTAGAAATTAGGGACTGTCCCTAATTTTCTGAAAGAAGAACCATGGACCTGAAGCACTGGAAGCTCGAGACGGACGCGCAGAGCCTCGCCTGGCTGTGGTTCGACCGCGCCGGGACCGCGACCAACACCTTTTCCACCGAGGTACTGGAGGAACTGGGCAGGATCGCCGACCATCTCGCGGCCATGCCGCCCAAGGGGCTCGCCATCCTCTCGGCCAAGGAGAACGGCTTCGCGGCCGGCGCGGACATCGACGAGTTCACGACGATTTCCAGCGCCGAGCAGGCGATGGCGTTCACCACGCTCGGCAACGTCGTCTTCGACAAGATCGCGGCGTTGCCCTTTCCGACGCTCGCGATGATCCACGGCTTCTGCATGGGCGGCGGCACGGAGCTGGCGCTCGCCTGCCGCTACCGCATCGCCGACGACGGGCCGAAGACGCGCATGGCACTGCCCGAGGTGCTGATCGGCATCGTGCCGGGCTGGGGGGGCGCGAAGCGCATGCCGCCCCTGATCGGCGCGGCCAACGCGCTCGACCTCATGCTCTCCGGACGCGGGGTGGACGGCCGGCGCGCGAAGAAGCTGGGCCTGGTCGACGACGCCACGCCCAGGCGTCACTTCGCGAATGCCGTGCGCATGTTCCTCGCCAAGCCGCCGTCGCCGCACAAGCCGCCGTTTTCCGCCGCCATCACCGACTGGCCGGGCATCCGCTCGATCGTGGCGTCGATGTCGAGGAAGAAGGTGGCCGAGAAGGTGCGCCAGGACCACTATCCGGCGCCCTACGCGATCATCGACCTGTGGAAGGACTTCGGCGGGGACGTGCGCAACATCCCGCGCGAGCACCCGGCGTCGATGGCGAGCCTCTTCGCGCACTCGACCACGCGCAACCTGATCCGCCTCTTCAAGCTGCAGGACCGCATGAAGGCCCTGGGGAAGGAGGGCGGCGAACCGATCCGCCACCTGCACGTGATCGGCGCCGGCGCCATGGGCGGCGACATCGCGGCGTGGTGCGCGCTCAAGGGCATGACCGTCACGCTGCAGGACCTGGCGCCCGAGCGCATCTCGCCCGCCATCCAGCGCGCCGCACGCGCTCTACAAGAAGCGCCTGAAGCAGCCGCACCTGGTGCAGGCCGCCTTCGACCGCCTCATCCCCGACGTGCATGGCCACGGCATCGCCAAGGCCGACCTCGTCATCGAGGCCATCGTCGAGAACGCCGAGATCAAGAGGAAGCTCTTCGCCTCCATCGAGCCGAGGATGAAGGAAGGTGCCATCCTCGCCTCCAACACCTCGAGCATTCCCCTGCAGGAGCTCTCCGGCGTGCTGGCGAAGCCGGAACAGCTGGTGGGGCTGCACTTCTTCAACCCGGTCGCGCAGATGATGCTGGTGGAGATCGTCGAGGGGCCGCAGACCTCGCCCGCCGTGATGCAGGCCGGGCAGGCGTTCGCGAAGCAGATCGACAAGCTGCCGCTGCCCTGCAAGAGCGCGCCGGGCTTCCTGGTGAACCGCGTGCTCTCGCCCTACCTCATGGAAGCCATGCTGATGCTCGACGAGGGCGTGCCCGGCGAGACGATCGACGCCGCGGCGAAGGACTTCGGCATGCCCATGGGCCCGATCGAGCTGGCGGACATGGTCGGCCTCGACATCTGCTGGGCGGTGGGACAGGAACTGGCGAAGCCCGGCACGCCGATCCCCAGGAAGCTGCAGGCCAACATCGAGGCGAAGAACCTCGGCAAGAAGACCGGCAAGGGCTTCTACACCTGGGTGAAGGGCAAGCCCCGCAAGGCGAACGGCAGCGGCACGGTGGACCTGAGGCCGATCGCGGACCGTCTCGTGGTGCCGGCGCTGAACGAGGCGGTGGCCTGCCTGCGCGAGAAGATCGTGGCCGACGCCGATCTTTGCGATGCGGGGGTGATCTTCGGGACGGGCTTCGCGCCGCATCGCGGCGGGCCGATCTCGGCGATCCGGGAACGCGGCAAGGATGCCTGGCTCAAGGTGATGGCGGAGTTGCGCGCGAAGCATGGGGACCGGTTCGTGCCGGATACCGGCTGGGACACGCTTTGAGAGTGATGCGGGCGAAAGGCGTTGGAAACGCCGATGAACGCCGATGCAACGCGGATGAACGCCGATCGGCTGAAATGAGTGCGGCCCTCGATCTGTGGAAGCGGTGCGAAAGGTTGCCGTTCGGGAAGGCGATCTTCTCGAGGATCATCTGCTGGAAGGCGCCGTACTTCGGGTCCATCAGCCCGCGCTTCGAGGAGTTCCGGCCCGGGTATGCGCGGGTGTCGATGCGCAAGCGCCGGGCGGTGACGAACCACATCGGCACGGTGCACGCGATCGCGATGTGCAACCTCGCGGAGCTGGCGGCGGGGACGATGACGGAGATCACCATCCCGGCGTCGATGCGCTGGCTGCCCAAGGGCATGACGGTCGAGTATCTCAAGAAGGCCGAGTCGGACGTCGAGGCGCATGCAAGCGTGGCGGAGATCGCCGCAGGACCGGGCCGCGACGTGCCGGTGACGGTGGAAGTGAAGGACCGGCGGGCGAGATCGTCTGCCGCGCCGTCATCACCATGTGGGTCTCGCCGCGGCGCAAGGCCTGAGGCGCCATGGAGCTGCGCGACACGGCGAAGGCGGCCGACGGGTTCGACCTTGCCGTCACCCGCTTTCCCGCTGAAGGCCAGGCGTGGGCCACCGCGCTCCTCGCGGGCGCGATGGGCGTGCGCCAGGATTTCTACGAGCCGCTGGCGCGCTTCCTCGCGGAGAACGGCGTGCACATGCTCACCTTCGACTACCGCGGCATGGGGTCCTCCCGCGAGGGCGGCCTGCGCGGGTTCCGCACCGACGTCACGACCTGGGCGCAATGCGACCTCGATGCGATGCTGCGCGAGGCGCGCGCCATGGGTCCCGGCCTGCCGGCGCTCGCGGTCGGCCACAGCCTCGGAGGGCAGCTCTTCGGCGCGGTGCCCGAGTGCGCGGGGCTGCGTGCCTTCGTCACCGTGACTGCCGGATCGGGGTGGTACGGGCACAATGAGCGCATGCCATTGCAGGTGCGTTTCCTCTGGTTCGTGGCCATTCCGCTGCTCACGCCTCTGTTCGGCTACTTCCCCGGCAAGCGCCTGCGCATGGTGGGCGACCTGCCGGCCGGCGTCGCCTGGCAATGGCGGCGCTGGTGTACCCACCGCGACTACCTGCTTTGCGAGGGCGAGGCGATGCGGCGTCGCTACGAAGGCGTGACCGTGCCGGTGCTGGGTTACTCGTTCGAGGACGATGCGATGCTCACGCGGCAGTCGGTCGACGAGCTGCACGGCTTCTATCGCAACGCCCGCGCCGAGCGGCGTCACGTCGCGCCGGCGGAGGCGGGCCGTCGGCACATCGGTCACATGGGGTACTTCCTGCCCGAGAGCCGCGACAACCTTTGGCGCGACACGCTCGACTGGCTGCGGACGAAGACGCAGGCGAGCGCCGGCCGGTAAGATTGCGGGATAGCCCACGGGGTCGATCCCCGGATCCCGGAGCGGTTCCCGCGTGCCATCGAGCGAGCAGCAATATGTCCCCATCGGCGAGCGTGACGCGATAGCGGCCACCTTCGCCCGGCGCGTGGCGCTCTCTCCGGACGCCGTCGCGTACCGGGAGTACGACGCCGCCGCGAAGTCCTGGAAGCCGACCACCTGGGCCGAGGTCGCGCACGTGGTCGGCCGGGTGCGGGCCGCGCTCGACGCCGAAGGGCTGGTACCCGGCGACCGCATCGCCATCATGCTGCGCAACTGCCAGGAATGGGTCTGGTTCGACCAGGGCGCCTACGCGCAGGGGCTCGTGACGGTGCCGGTGTACATCGACGACCGGCCGGACAACATCGCCTATTGCCTCAACGACGCCGGGGTGAAGCTGCTCGTCGTCGAGGGCGAGGAACACCTGAAGCGCCTGGCCGGGGTACGCGGACAGATGCCGGGCGTGGCGCGCATCGTCTCGCTGAAGGCGGCCGGGGCGGCGGGGGATGCCGGCGTGCGCGCGCTGGCCGACTGGTTGCCGGCCGAAGGGATCGAAGCGCCCCCCGCCGCCACCGACGGCCACGCGCTCGCCACGATCGTCTACACCTCCGGCACGACCGGGAGGCCCAAGGGCGTGATGCTCTCGCACCAGAACATGCTGCAGAACGTGAAGTCCTGCCTGGGCGCGTTCGACGTGTACACCGACGACGTCTTCCTGTCCTTCCTGCCGCTGTCGCACATGTTCGAGCGCACGGTCGGCTACTACCTCACGATGGTGGCGGGTTCGGAGGTGGCGTTCGCCCGTTCGATCCCGCAGCTCGCCGAGGACTTCCGCAGCGTGCGGCCGACAGTGATCGTCTCCGTGCCGCGCATCTACGAGCGCCTGCATGCGGCGATCCAGTCGCAGCTGCGCGAGGCGTCCGGCGCGAAGCGCTGGCTCTTCGACTTCGCCCACCGCACCGGCTGGAGCCTCTTCGAATGGCGCCAGGGCCGGGGGCCGTGGCGGCCCGCGTTCCTGCTGTGGCCGGTGCTGCAGCGGCTGGTGGCGGCGAAACTCCTCGAGCGCCTCGGCGGCCGGCTGCGGCTCGCGATCAGCGGCGGCGCGGCGCTCAGTCCGCAGATCGCGCACACCTTCCTCGGGCTGGGCCTGCCGATATGCCAGGGCTACGGGCTCACCGAGGCCGCGCCGGTCGTGTCGGTGAACCGCCTCGACCACAACGACCCGGCGTCCATCGGCGCCGTCCTGCCGGGCATCGAGGTCGCCTTCGGCGCGCAAGGCGTGCTGCTGGTGAAGGGCCCCAACGTGATGCTGGGTTACTGGAACAATCCCGAGGCGACCGCCCGCGTGCTGGACGAGAACGGCTGGCTCGACACCGGCGACCAGGCAAAGCTCGAGAACGGGCTCCTCACGATCACCGGCCGCCTCAAGGAGATCATCGTCATGGCCAACGGCGAGAAGGTGCCGCCGGTGGACATGGAGCTCGCCATCCTGCTCGACCCGCTCTTCGAACAGGCCATCATCGTCGGCGAGTCCAGGCCTTTCCTCGGCGCCATCGTCTCCCTGAACATGGACGAGTGGGCCCGGGTCGCCCGGGAAAACGGCCTGCCGGCCGACCCGCGCGGCGAGGGCCGCGAGCGCGCCGAGAAGTTCGTCGCGGCCCGCATCGCGAAGCAGATGGCGGCGTTTCCCGGTTACGCGCAGGTGCGGCGCGTTTCCATTTCGACCGACAAGTGGTCGGTGGACAACGGCTTCCTCACGCCCACGCTCAAGCTCAAGCGCAACCGCATCGTCGAGCAGCATCGCGACGGCATCTCCGCGATCTACCGCGGCTACTGAAGCGGGGACAGGTCGCAGTGCGCCGACCGGCGCCCACCGACCTGTCCCCGTGTAGAATCAAACGACCGTTTGAAACTCCCCATGCCAGCCGAACTCCCGCAGGGCGAGCAGCCCGTCCTTCGCATCATCCCCATGCCGGCGGACACGAACGCCCACGGCACCATTTTCGGGGGATGGGTGATGGCGCAGGTCGACCTCGCGGGCAGCGTCCCCGCCTACGAGCGGGCGCAGGGCCCGGTCGTCACGCTCGCCGTCAACTCGTTCCTGTTCAAGGAGCCGGTGTTCGTCGGCGACCTCGTGAGCTTCTATGCCCGCGTGACGAAGGTCGGGCGCACGTCGATCACCGTCGACGTCGAGGTCTTCGCGCAGCGCGGCCGCGTCGGCCGCTCGGAGGCCGTGAAGGTCACCGAAGCGCAGCTCACCTACGTCGCCATCGACGCCCAGCGCCATCCGCGCCCGGTCCCGGGCGGCATGCAACAGGCCTGACTCCTCTTCGATAACCGGCCCGCTGCGGCGGGCATGCTCCAGGAGAACACCGTGTCCAAGTTCCTCGTCCGCAAGGCTGCCGTCCTCGGCGCCGGCGTCATGGGCGCGCAGATCGCCGCGCACCTCGCCAATGCCGGCGTGCAGCCGGTCCTCTTCGACCTCGCCGCCGAGGGCCGCGACAAGAACGCCATCGTCAGGAAGGCGCTCGACGGCCTGGCCAAGCTCGAGCCGAGCCCGCTCGCGACCAAGGCCGTGCTGGAGCGGATCACCGCCGCCAACTACGACGAGCACCTGGCGCTGCTTTCCGAGTGCGACCTCGTGATCGAGGCGATCAGCGAGCGCATGGACTGGAAGAAGTCGCTCTTCGACAAGGTGGCGCCGCACCTCGCCCCGCACGCGATCTTCGCCTCCAACACCTCCGGGCTTTCCATCACCGAGCTGTCGAAGGTGCTGCCGGAGGCGATCCGCCCGCGCTTCTGCGGCATCCACTTCTTCAACCCGCCGCGCTACATGCGCCTGGTGGAGATCATCCCGACGGCCGCGACCGATCCGGCCATCGTCGACGACCTCGAGGCCTTCCTCACCACGACGCTGGGCAAGGGCGTGGTGCGCGCCAAGGACACGCCCAACTTCGTCGCCAACCGCGTCGGCGTCTTCTCGATGCTGGCGACGATGCATCACACGCTCGCCTTCAAGCTCGGGCTTCGACGAGGTGGATGCGCTGACGGGCCCGGCCATCGGCCGCGCCAAGAGCGCCACCTACCGCACCGCCGACGTGGTCGGCCTCGACACCATGGCGCACGTGGTGAAGACCATGCACGACACGCTGGCCTCCGACCCGTGGCACCCGTACTACAAGGCGCCGGAGTGGCTGGCGGCGCTGATCGCCAAGGGCGCGCTGGGCCAGAAGACCAAGGCCGGCATCTTCGTGAAGAAGGGCAAGGAGATCCATCGTCCTCGATCTCGCGAAGCAGGACTATCGCCTCTCCGCCGGCGCCATCGCCGAGGAAGTGCAGGCGATTCTCAAGGAGAAGTCGCCGGCGCAGCAGTTCGCCAGGTTGCGCGCCTCCCAGCATCCGCAGGCGCAGTTCCTGTGGGCCATCTTCCGCGACCTGTTCCACTACTGCGCCGTGCACCTGGCCGAAATCGCCCATTGCGCGCGCGACGTGGACTTCGCCATCCGCTGGGGGTTCGGCTGGAAGATGGGGCCGTTCGAGCTGTGGCAGGCAGCCGGCTGGCAGCAGGTGGCCGGCTGGATCGCCGAGGACATCGCCGCAGGCAAGACGATGGCCAAGCGTGCCGCTGCCCGGCTGGGTGACCGACGGCCGCCAGGGCGTGCACGGGCCGCAGGGTTCCTTTTCGGCCGCAGACGACACGATGCACTCGCGCTCGACGCTGCCGGTCTACGCGCGCCAGCTCTTCCCGGAGCTGGTTCTCGGCGAGAAGCCGGCCGACAAGGGCACCACGGTCTTCGAGGACGAGGGCGTGCGCCTGTGGCACCAGGGCGACGGCATCGCCATCGTTTCCATCAAGAGCAAGATGCACTCGCTCGGCTCCGAAGTGCTGGCCGGCCTCAACCGCGCCATCGACGAGGCGGAGAAGAACTATCGACGCGCTGGTCATCTGGCACGAGGCGCCCTTCGCCGTGGGCGCCAACCTCAAGGCGGCGCTGGAATCGCTCAAGGCCGGCAAGTTCGACGAGTTCGAGCAGATGGTCGCCCTCTTCCAGCAGACGTCGCAGCGCCTCAAGTACAGCCTCGTTCCCACGGTTGCCGCGGTCGAGGGCCTGGCGCTGGGCGGCGGCTGCGAGTTCGTGATGCACTCGCAGCGCGTCGTGGCGGCTCTCGAAAGCTACATCGGCCTGGTCGAAGTGGGTGTCGGCCTGCTGCCCGCCGGCGCGGGACTGCAAGGAGATCGCCCAGCGCACGCAGGCGTGGGCCAAGGGCGGGGATGCCTTCCCGGAACTGCGGCCGCGTCTTCAAGCAGATCGCCATGGGCGAAGTGTCGAAGAGCGCCGAGCACGCGCGCGAGATGGGCTACCTCAAGCCTTCCGACGTGGTCGTGTTCCACCCGGCCGAACTGCTCTACGTCGCCAAGCAGCAGGCGCGCGCCATGGCCGAGTCGGGCCACCGTCCGCCGCTCGCCCCGGCGCGCATCGCGGTCGCGGGAGCGACCGGCATCGCCACCCTCAAGATGATGCTGGTGAACATGAAGGAGGGCGGCTTCATCTCCGACCACGACTACGAGATCGGCTCGCGCATCGCCACCATCCTCTGCGGCGGCGAGCTGGAGCCCGGCAGCCTGGTCGACGAGAAGTGGCTGCTGGACCTCGAGCGCCACCATTTCCTGGAGCTCGCGAAGACGGAAAAGACCCAGGCGCGGATCGAGCACATGCTCAAGACCGGCAAGCCGCTGCGCAACTAGGACAGGAGAACGACCATGACCCGCCAGATCCAGGACGCCTACATCGTCGCCGCCGTCCGCACCCCCGTGGGCAAGGCCCCGCGCGGCATGTTCCGCACCGTGCGTCCCGACGACCTGCTCGCCCACGTGCTGAAGGGCGTCATCGCCAAGGTGCCGGGCCTCGACCCGCACGACATCGCCGACGTGATCGTCGGCTGCGCCATGCCGGAAGGCGAGCAGGGCATGAACGTGGCCCGCATCGGCGTGCTGCTGGCCGGGCTGCCCGACAGCGTGCCCGCCATGACCATCAACCGCTTCTGCTCCTCCGGGGTGCAGGCCATCGCGCTGGCCGCCGACCGCATCCGCACGGGCGACGACGACGTGGTGATCGCCGCCGGGACGGAATCGATGTCGATGGTGCCGATGATGGGCAACAAGATCGCCCTGAACAGCGCCGTCTTCGCCAAGGACGAGAACGTCGCCATCGCCTACGGCATGGGCATCACGGCGGAGAACGTCGCGAAGCAGTGGAAGGTCACGCGCGAGGAACAGGATGCATTCGCAGTTGCGAGCCACCAGAAGGCCGCCGCCGCGATCGCCGCCGGTCACTTCCGGGAGGAGATCCTCCCCTACGAGATCCACTCGGCGTCGCCCGACCTCGCCAGCGGCAAGGTGGTGCACCGCAAGAAGGTGGCCGACACGGACGAAGGTCCGCGGCCGGACTCCTCGCTGGAAAGCCTCGGCAAGCTGCGGCCGGCGTTCGCGGCCCGCGGCTCGGTCACGGCCGGCAACAGCTCGCAGATGTCCGATGGCGCCGGCGCCGTGATCCTGATGAGCGAGAAGGCGATGAAGAAGTACGGCGTGCAGCCGCTCGCGCGCTTCGTGGCCTTCTCCGTGGCCGGCGTGCCGCCGGAGATCATGGGCATCGGCCCGATCAAGGCGATCCCCAAGGTGCTGAAGCTGGCCGGCGTGAACCAGGCGGACCTCGGACTGGATCGAGCTGAACGAGGCCTTCGCCGCCCAGGCGCTGGCGGTCGTGAAGGACCTGGGGCTCGACCCGGCTAGGGTAAACCCGAATGGCGGCGCGATTGCGCTGGGCCACCCGCTGGGAGCGACCGGCGCGATCCGCGCGGCGACCATGGTGCACGGGCTGCGCCGCACCAAGGGCCGCTACGGGATGGTGACCATGTGCATCGGCACCGGGATGGGTGCCGCCGGACTGTTTGAAGCGGTACACTAGCAAAAAACAGCAGCTGACCACGAACCGCCGCCGGGACCACCCGGCGCCAATTCTCTGGAGGAGACACGCATGACCCGCTTCGTCCTCAAGGCGATCACGGCAGCTGTTGCCGTCACTGCCACGCTCGGCGCAGTCGATACCGCCGCACAAACGAAATACAGCGCGGAAGTCCGGCGCACCTCCTACGGCATCGCGCACGTCAAGGCCAACGATTACGGCAGCATCGGCTACGGCGTCGGCTACGCGTTCGCCCAGGACAACTTCTGCATGATGGCGGACGACGTTCATGACGGTGCGCGGGGAGCGGTCCCGCTACAACCCCGCCACGAGCACGGACACCTACGGCGTCGTCAACATCACGAGCGACTTCTTCTACGCCTTCTTCAACGGCGATGCCGCGGTGCTCACCGCGGGCCTGGCCAAGATGAAGCCGGAAGTGCAGGCCGCGTTCCGGGGCTGGGCGGCGGGCTACAACCGCTACCTCAAGGACACGGGCGTGGCCAACCTGCCCGCGCCCTGCAAAGGGGCGGCCTGGGTGCGACCCATCGACGAAGTGGACATGATGCGGCTGGTCCGCTCCTATGCGATCCGCGCCTCGAGCGCCGGCAACGGCCAGTTCATCGGGGCGTTCTACGTCACGAACCCGCCGGCGGCGTCCGCGGCCAGCTCTGCGCGACGGAAAAGTCGACCGAGGAAGTGGGACGGCAACTGGGACAACGAGTTCTGGCGCGAATACAACCAGCGTCGCGAAACGCTCGGCAGCAACGCGGTCGCGCTCGGCTCCGAGGCGACGGACAACCGCCGCGGCATGCTCCTGGGCAACCCGCACTTCCCCTGGCTCGGCGTGCTGCGCTTCTTCCAGTTCCACGTCACGGTGCCCGGCCAGCTGGACGTGATGGGGGCCTCGCTGTCCGGCTTGCCCCTTCGTCAACATCGGCTTCAACAAGGACGTGGCCTGGAGCCACACGGTCGACAAGGTCAGCCACTTCTCGCTGTACAAGCTGAACCTCGACCCGACCAACCCGCGCCGCTACATCTACGACGGGCAGACGCGCGACATGACGACGAAGACCGTCACCATCCAGGTGATCACGCCCAACGGGCTGGTGCCGATGAGCAAGACGTTCTACTCGACCGTGCACGGCCCGATCATCAGCCTCACCGCCGCCCTGGTCTGGACGCGGCGAACGCCTACGCGCTGGCCGACTACAACCTGGAAAACTGGCGCATGGGCGACCAGTGGTTCGACATCAACCGCGCCACGAGCACCCTCGACATCGAGTCGGCCCTCGAGCGCAACATCGGCAATCCCTGGACCAACACGATCGCCACCGACAAGGACGGCAACGCGCTCTACGCCGACATCACCCCGACCGGCGAACATCGACCGCTTCCTGCAGTCGGTCTGCACGCCGGACCCGACCTCCCTGGGCGTCTTCGCGCAGAACGGGTTCCCCGTCCTGGACGGCTCGAAGTCGTCAGCTGCCTGCCGCCGGTCGACGCGGCCGCGCCGCAGCCCGGGCTGCTGCCCGGCAAGATGATGCCGAGGCTGCACACGCAGAGCTACGTCCAGAACTCGAACGACAACTACTGGCTGACCAACCCGGCGTACAACCTGTACAGCTGGTACGTGCCCGCCGTCGTCGGGATCGTGCCGCAGCAGCAGAACAACCGCACGCGCCTGGGCGTCTCGCAGGCTCTCGCGCGGCTTTCCGGCGCCGATAATCTGGGCGGCGACAAGTTCACCCTGGCGCAGCTGCAGCAGATCGCGCTGTCGAACCGCAGCTACGCGGCGGACATCTTCATGCCCGACGTGGTCACGCTCTGCGCGACGCCGGCGGCGGCTTCCGTCACCGTCGCTTTGCGACGTTCTGAAGGCCTGGGACCGCAAGTTCGACCTGACGAGCCGCGGCGCGCACGTGTTCAAGGAGTTCATGCCGCTGGCGAATGCGATCCCGAACGTCTACACCGTTCCGTTCGACCAGAACAATCCGCTCACGACCCCGCGCGGACTCAACGTGACGAATGCGACGGTCGCCACCGCCCTGGTCGGGGCCCTGACGGCAGCCGGCAAGAAGATCACCGATGCCGGCATCGCGATCGATGCGCCGCTGGGCACCATCCAGTTCGGCAGCCAGCTCCTGCTCTCGGGCGGCAGGACGATCGTCCCCGTGCACGGCAACGGCGGCGACATCCTCGGGATCTACAACAAGATCGATTCGACGATCGTTCCAGGGCGTGGGCTACATGGTGACGACCGGCTCGAGCTACATCCAGACGGTGCAGTTCAACGACAGCGGCGTGAACGCGCAGGCGTTCCTGACCTACTCGCAGTCGTCGAACCCGGCCTCGCCCAATTTCGCGGACCAGACCGCGCGCTTCTCGGCCAAGCAGTGGATCACGCTGCCCTTCACGGAAGCCGCGATCACCGGCGACCCGGGCTACCGCACGTCGACGATCAGCGAATAACGAACAAGATCAACAGGAGAAACGTCACATGACATCCGCCTCCCGACCCATGCTGAAGCCCCTCGTGCTGGCCCTGTGCCCTGGCCGGCGCGGGCCCGGTGCTCGCGTTCCAGTTCGACACGGGCACCGAGCTGAAAGCCAGCCTCGACACCACCGTTTCCTATGGCATTTCGGTGCGCGCCAGCGACCGCGATTCCGCCCTCGTCGGCATCGTCAACGGCGGCACGCAGCGTTCGGTGAACGAGGACGACGGCAACCTCTACTTCGACAAGAACAAGCCCTTCGCCAACATCGCCAAGGCCACCGCCGACCTCGAGCTCAAGTGGCGCAACTACGGGTTCTTCGGGCGCGGAACGGCGTATTACGACTGGACCATCATGAAGAAGGACCAGTTGGGCGACACCGCCAAGGATCGCCTGGGCAAGGACTTCGTCGGCCTCGACGGCTACTTCTATGCGTCGTTCGAGCCGGGCGGCAAGAACCTGCGCCTGCGCGCCGGCCGCCAGGTGATCAGCTGGGGCGAGAGCACGTTCCTGCCGAACGGCATCAACGTGGTCAACCCGGTGGATGTCTCGAAGCTGCGCGTTCCGGGTTCCGAGCTCAAGGAGGCCTTCCTGCCCACCGCCGCGCTGTGGGCCAACATGGAGCTCACCAAGAACCTGAGCGCGGAAGGCTTCTACCTCACCAACCACGACAAGATCAGCATCGACCCGCGCGGGACGTATTTCTCCAACAACGACTTCGCCTCGGACGACGCCACCCGCGTCATCGTCGGCTTCGGCCGCCGCAACGACCAGAACAAGCCGCCGTCCAACCCGCTGCCCCCGAACACGCCGCAGATCGGCGGGATCGCGCAGGCTCTTTACGGCCCGTTCGACCCGGCCGCCTCGGTGTGGGCGCCGCGCTCAGCCGGATCGCAACCCGGACGACGACGGGCAATACGGCCTCGCCTTGCGCCTGTTGACGCCGGAACTGAACAACACCGAGTTCGGGCTCTACTTCATGAATTACCACAGCCGCATCCCGCTCTTCTCGGGCATCAAGGGCACGGTCACCTCGGTCCTGACGGGCGGGCCCCTCGGAGGGCCGGTCGGGCATACCGGCTCGGCCACCTACTTCGCCGAGTACCCGGAAGACATCAAGCTCTACGGCGTGAGCTTCAACACGGCCGGACCGGCGGGAGTCGCGCTGCAGGGCGAGTACTCCTACCGTTCCAACCAGCCGGTGCAGTACGCCACGCCGGAACTGCTGCTGGCCGCACTGGGCGCGCCGAACCTGATTACCGGACTTGCGACGGCGCCGACGGTGCCCAACGGGACCTACATCCAGGGTTACGCGCGGACCAAGATGAGCCAGTTCCAGATGACGGGAACGAAGAGCATTCCCGCCTTCGCGAACTCGGACCAGCTCGTGCTCGTGGGCGAGTTCGGCTACACCTGGTTCCACGACCTGCCGAGCAACCTCAAGTTCAACGGCCCCGGCGTGCTCCTGCCGGCAACGCAGGCCGGCGCCAATGCCGGCATCGCTCGGCTCGGTGCAGACCGATGGCTTCCTCACCAGCACGTCCTGGGGATACCGGCTGGTCGGCCGTCTCGAGTACAACAACGCCTTCCTCAGCGGCAACGTGTCGCCGCGCCTCGCGTGGGCGCACGACGTGCGTGGCGTAGGCCCGACCTTCAACGAAGGGGTGAAGTCCGTCTCCGTCGGCGCGGCCTGGGACTACCAGCGCCAATGGGTGGTCGACCTCCAGTACACCGCCTACATGGGTGGCCGCACGTACTGCGGAACCGACGTCCCGCCCGCCGGGCAGGTCGTGCCTCCGGGCCAGAGCGCCAGACTACTGTTCGGCCGCCAACCCGCTCAGGGACCGCGACTTCTACTCGCTCAGCGTGAGCTACTCGTTCTGATGGCGAACCGGGGGAGCCTCGCCGGCGCTCCCGTTCCCGCTCCCAAAAAACATAATCGGAGGAAACCCAACATGTTCGCCATCTCGAAGAAGGCTACGGCACTCCTCGCTGTGGGCGCGGCCTTCGCCATTCCGGCGGCCGCTGAAATGTCCGCCGCCGACATTGCCAAGCTCGGCACGACCCTCACGCCGGTCGGCGCGGAAAAGGCCGGCAACGCGGCCGGCACCATTCCCGCCTGGGACGGCGGCATCACCAAGCCGGTCGCCGGCTTCAAGGTCGGCGGCCACTATCCCGATCCCTACGCCGCCGACAAGCCGCTCTTCACCATCGACGGCAAGAACGCCGACCAGCTACAAGGACCAGCTCTCCGCCGGCCAGATGGCGATGCTGAAGAAGTACCCGACCTACAAGATGGTCGTGTACCCGACGCGCCGCAGCGCCTCGTTCCCGCAGTGCCATCTACAACGAGACCAAGGATTGCGCCGCCAAGGCCAAGCTCGCTCCCGGCGGCAACGGCGTCGTCGGCTGCACGGGCGGCATTCCGTTCCCGATCCCGAAGGACGGCAACGAGGCCATCTGGAATTCGACGCTGCGCTATCGCGGCGACACGTTCGCCATGCACTACGCGCAGGCCTCGGTCACGCGCACCGGCGACTACGCGCTGGTGAAGTTCGAGTACGAGTACGACTTCCAGTACGGCAACTGCTCCAAGCCGGTGGCCGAACGCGAGCCGAACAAGATCCTGAACTACCTGCAGGTCACGACCGCCCCGGCGCGCCTCGCGGGCCAGATCCTGCTGGTGCACGAGACCGTGGACCAGGCGAAGGAGCCGCGCTCGGCCTGGACCTACAACCCCGGCCAGCGTCGCGTGCGCCTGGCGCCCAACGTCGCCTACGACAACCCCGGCACCGCGGCCGACGGCCTGCGCACCAACGACGACTTCGGCATGTTCAACGGCGCCACCGACCGCTACAACTGGAAGCTGGTCGGCAAGAAGGAGATGTACATGCCGTACAACTCCTACAAGCTGTCGGATCCCAAGACCAAGTACGCGGACATCCTCAAGGCGGGCCACATCAACCAGGATCACGCGCGCTATGAGCTGCACCGCGTCTGGATCGTCGAAGCGACGCTCAAGCCCGGCACCAGCCACATCTACGCCAAGCGCGTGTTCTTCATCGACGAGGACAGCTGGGGGGTGCTCGCCACCGACAAGTACGACGGGCGCGGCGAGCTGTGGCGCTTCTCCGAGATGCACAACGAGAACTGGTACAACGTCCCGATGACGCTTCGGCACCGTCGAGGTCCACAACGACCTGCAGTCCGGCCGCTACCTCGCCATGGGACTGCGCAACGAGGAAGCGAAGATCTTCGAGCCGATCAAGCGCTCGGGCGCGCGACTACAACCCGAACAGCCTGCGCGGCCTCGGCACGCGCTAGCGACCGTCCCGGCGACTGGCCGGGCAGGGGGCAGTTTCGCGCGCCCGGTGGCGCTGGGACTGCCCCTTTTCTCTTGGGGAGAGGGAAATGAGGAAGATCACGGTGACCGCGGCGCTCGCGATGGCCCTTGCGTCCGGCGCCCTGCCGGCAATGGCGGCGGAAGTACTGCCGGAATCCGGACCGCTGCCGAAAGTGACGATGGAGCGCCTGCTCCTGATCGATGCGACGCATCGGGGCAGCCGCGTCGTCGCCGTCGGCGATCGTGGCTACATCGTGCTCTCCGACGACAGCGGCAAGACCTGGCGCCGCGCGAAGTCGCCTGCCGCGCCGCTTGCTCACCGCCGTCGAGTTCGTCGACGCGAAGAGCGGCTGGGCGGTCGGCCACGATTCGGTCATTCTCGCCACGGCGGACGGCGGCGAAACCTGGTCGCAGCAGCATTCCGCTCCGGCGGAGCAGCGGCCGCTCCTCGACGTGCTGTTCGTGGACACGAACCTGGGCTACGCAATTGGCGCCTACGGGGCGTTCCTCGAAACCGCCGACGGGGGCAAGAGCTGGAATCCGCGCAAGGTGATCGAGGACGACAAGCACCTGAACGCGTTCATCCGGCTTCCCGAAGGCAAGCTGATCATCCTCGGGCGAGGCTGGAGCAATTCTTCTGTCCTCCGACTCGGGCAAGACCTGGACGGCGGTCCCGTCGCCTTACAAGGGCTCGCTCTTCGGCGGGCTGGTGGCGGACGACGGCGCGGTCGTCGCCTTCGGCCTGCGCGGGCGCATCTTCCGCTCGAAGGATGCCGGCAAGTCGCTGGGTGGCGATCGACAACCCGTCCGTGGCCACGCTCATGGGCGGCTCGAAGCTCCCCGACGGCGGCCTGGTCATTGCCGGCAATGGCGGAACCGTGCTCGTCTCGCGCGACAACGGCCAGTCGTTCGTGCCGCTCGCCACCGGCAGCACGAAGGCATTCGCCAGGGCGATCCTCGGGTCGCCCAACGCGGTGATCCTCATCGGCGAGACCGGCGCGCGCGAAGTCGCGCTGCCGTCGGCCAAGCGCTAGGGACGGGCCATGAATCTCGACGCACTGATCCAGGCCGTATCCAACTTCGTCTTCGGGCAACGCAGGGCCCTGCTGATCGTCTTCACGATACTCACCGTGCTCTTCGCGGCATCGGCCTCGCGCCTGCACGTGGATGCGGGCTTCGCGAAGATGGTGCCCCTCGAGCACCCCTACATGAAGGTCTATCGCGACTACGAGAAGGTGTTCGGGGGTGCGAACCGCGTGGCCATCGCCCTGGTGCAGAAGGACGGCGACATCTTCAACAAGGAGTACATGGCGAAGCTGAAGGCGCTCACCGACGACGTCTTCCTGCTGAACGGCGTCGACCGGCCGTCGGTCAAGTCGCTCTTCACGCCCAACACGCGCTTCATCGAGGTGATCGAGGAGGGGTTCGCGGGCGGCAACGTCATCCCCGCGACCTTCCAGGGCACGCGACGCCGACCTGAAGCAGGTGCGCTCCAACGTGCAGAAGTCGAGCGAGATCGGCCGCACGGTGGCGACGGACTTCACCGGCGCGCTGGTCGTGGCGGGGCTCCTCGAGATCGACCCGCAGACCGGCAAGCGCCTGAACTACTTCGAGGTCTCCACGAAGCTCGAACAGCTGCGCCAGAAGTACGAAGGCCCGCAGCACACGATGCACATCATCGGCTTCGCCAAGGCGGTGGGCGACATCCGCGACGGCGCGCGCGGCGTGCTCATCTTCTTCGGCATCGCGTTCGTGATCACCGCCGCGCTGATGCTCTTCTTCGTGAAGGACCTGAAGCTCACGCTGGTGGCGCTGGTCGTCGCCATGATGCCGGTGCTGTGGCTCCTGGGCACCCTGCCGATACTCGGCTACGGCATCGACCCGCTCTCGATCCTCGTGCCCTTCCTGATCTTTTCCATCGGCGTCTCGCACGCGGTGCAGATGTCGAAGACGTGGGAGCGCGAGGTGGTCTCCGGCACCGACAGCCTCACCGCCGCCAAGCGCGCCTTCGCGAGGCTCTTCATTCCCGGCACCTTCGCCCTCCTCACCAACGTGCTCGGTTTCGCGGTGATCATGCTGATCCCGATCGACATCGTGCGCGAGCTGGGCATCACCGCCTCGCTGGGCGTGGCGTGGATGATCATCACCAACAAGATGCTGCTGCCGATCCTGCTGTCGCACCTGCAGATCTCCAAGCACTCGGCCACGAAGGACGCCTACCAGGAAAGCCGCGTCGAGCGAATCTGGGGCGCCGCCTCGGGCTGCGTGGAGAAGGGCAAGGCGACGACCATCATCGTCGATTTCCGCTCGTCATCCTCGCGGTCGGGGTCTACGGGGCGCACGACCTGCGCGTGGGCGACTACGGCATCGGCGTTCCGGAGCTGCGCCCCGAGTCGCGCTACAACAGGGACAACGCGAAGATCATCGAGAAGTTCGCGATGGGCACCAACACGCTGGGCGTGGTCGCCCAGACGAAGGGGGTGCAGGGCGCGTGCACCAACTACGAGCTCATGAGCGTCATCGAGAAGTTCGACTGGTTCATGCAGAACGCGCCCGGGACGCAGTCGGTGATCTCGCTGCCGGGGCTCGCCAAGGGCGTGAACGCCGGCTTCAACGAGGGCAACGTCAAGTGGCGCCAGCTGCCGCGCGACCCGCAGGTGATGGCGCAGAGCGTCACGCCGATCGACACGGCCACCGGGCTCCTGAACCCCGACTGCAGCGCGATGCAGGTGCTCGATCTTCACGACGGACCAGCAGGGCGAGACGATCGCCTCGCTGGTTGCCAACGTCAAGGACTTCGCGGCGAAGAACAATTCCGACAAGCTCGAGTTCAAGCTCGCCACCAACAACATGGGCGTCACGGCGGCGACCAACGAGGCCGTGGATTCGGCGCGCTGGGAGATGAACTTCGCCATCTTCGGCGCGCTGATGGTGATGTGCATGATCACCTTCCGCAGCGTGCGCGCCACACTCTGCATCCTCCTGCCGCTGGCGCTCGTCTCGGTGCTTTGCGAGGCGCTCATGCCGCTGCTGGGGATCGGCCTCAAGGTCTCCACGCTGCCGGTGATCGCTCTCGGCGTCGGCGTCGGTGTCGACTACGGCATCTACCTCTACGACCGGATCGAAGTGCACCTGGAGGAGGGCAAGTCGCTGGCGACCTCCTTCTTCGAGGCGCTGAAGGAGCGCGGCACGGCCATGGTGTTCACGGCGGTGACGATGACTCTCGGCGTGGGCACCTGGGCGATGTCGGCGCTCAAGTTCCAGGCCGACATGGGAATCCTGCTGGCCTTCATGTTCTTCCTGAACATGCTGGGCGCGATCTTCCTGCTGCCGGCGCTTGGCCGCCTTCCTGATCAAGCCGCACCAGCCGGCGCAAGCGCCCGCGACCGCCGAGTGAGCGGGCTGGCGCGCGCGGTTCCTCGTCGCGGGCGCGCTGTTGCTTGCGGCTGGCGTGGCGCTGGGCGCCATCTCCTCGCACGCGGCCGGGCGCGCGACCCACCCGGATGCCGCGCGGCTCCTGCAGACCGCCGTCCTCTACCAGCTGGTGCACGGCATCGCGTTGGTGCTCGCGGGCGTGCTGGCCCGTTTCGCGACGACGCGCTGGCTGGCCATCGCGGGAGCGTCGTTCCTGCTGGGGATCGCCTGCTTCTGCGGATCCCTGTACTGGCTGGCGTTTACGGGTACTTCAGCAGGAATCGTGGCACCCCTGGGCGGCTCGTCCTTCATTGCAGGATGGGTACTCCTGGCCGTGCACGCGATGGTGGCCGAGCGCGGTTAACCCGGAAGCACCGGATCGCCGACGCGGATTTCCCCGGTTCGCACGGTGACGGCGTTCATGCCGAACCGGGCGCCGAATTCCTTGCTGTCGCGGTAGCCGGCAAGCGTGGCCAACGGCTCCGGCCCGGTCACCTCGCCCGTGGACTGGTCGGTGGTGGTGACCTGGCAACGTCCGCAAGGCTTCGCCATGCGCAGCGTCGCGCCGCCAACGGAGAAGTCGCTCCAGCCGTCTTCCGCATAGGGTTGCGTTCCCTGCACCACGATATTGGCGCGGAAGCGGTCCATGGGCACCGGGTTCGCGAGCCTTCCGTTCAGGTCGGCGAGAGAGGCTTCGGAGACGACCAGGAAGGCGTAGCCATCCGCGAAGCCGACCAGCTTGTCGACCGCCCGCATGGCGGGCATTCGACAGGCGCCGGGTCGAATCGGGCATGTACACGAGCCGGCAAGGCCTGCCGAGATACTCGGTGAGCCAGCGGTCCGCCGCGGGAGAGGGGGCGATGGCGCTGCAGACGCTGTCCCAGACCTCGGCGCGCACCGGTTCTCCCTCGGCGGGCTCCAGCGGGAACGGCAACCTCGTCGCAGTCCGGTGCCGCCAGGAGCAGTTGCGCTCCCGGCGATCTCCGTCCAGACCGTGGCCATGCGCGGGAACTCGCGCTGCGACAGGAATTCCCCGGCGGGATCGACCACCATGAAGCGCCGGTCGTGCGCCAGGCCGCGGCTGGTGGCAAGCGAGGAGTCGACCGCGATGCCCTTGAGGCCCTTGACGGGGTAGACATTCAGCTGGGAAACGATGA
Organism: uncultured beta proteobacterium; assembly: GCA_963786635.1. Taxonomy (GTDB): domain Bacteria; phylum Pseudomonadota; class Gammaproteobacteria; order Burkholderiales; family Usitatibacteraceae; genus FEB-7. Next base: position 213,514 of record CAWAZV010000005.1, read on the forward strand.
TGGCCATTGTCGATCGGGATTGAATTGGGGGGGGATCGGCGTTACTTTACCCGTCCCGGCCGGGGGATCTCCGGCAGCCTTCCTTTCCTGAAAGGGGACGCCATGGCGCTGTGGGACAAGCTGATGGGCGAAAAGACGCTGACCGACAAGCTGCTGGCCGAATTGATCGACATCGTCGAGTGGATCGACGACACGAACGACACGCTGGCGTACCGCTTCGAGCGCCACCAGAACGAGATCAAGTACGGCGCCAAGCTGGTCGTCCGCGAGGGCCAGACGGCGGTGTTCATCAACGAGGGCCAGCTTGCCGACGTCTTCAAGCCGGGCACCTACACCCTGACCACGCAGAACATGCCGATTCTCGCCACCCTCAGGGGCTGGAAGTACGGCTTCAACAGCCCGTTCAAGGCCGAGGTGTACTTCTGCTCGACGCGCAAGTTCACCAACCTCAAGTGGGGCACGCCCGGACCGGCGACGATGCGCGACAAGGACTTCGGCGTCGTTCGCGCCACCGCCTTCGGCATCTACGCCATCCGCGTCAAGGACGCCGGCACCTTCGTGAAGGACCTGGTCGGCACGGACGGCCGCTTCACCACCGACGAGATCCACGAGAACCTGCGCGGCAAGATCGGGATGCGCATCAAGGAGGTGATGCCGGAGCTGGGCATTCCCGTCATGGACATGGAGGGCAAGGTCACGGAGATGGGCACGCGCCTGCGCGACCGTCTCGGCTCCGAATTCGAGGGCATGGGCATCGAGCTGGTCGAGGTGCAGGTGCAGGACATCGGCCTGCCCGAGGAAGTGGAAAAGGCGATGGACAAGCGCGGCGCCATGGCCGCCATCGGCAACCTGCAGGCCTACACGCAGTACGAGGCGGCGTCGTCCATCCGCGACGCGGCCAACAATCCGGGCGGCGTTGCCGGCGCTGCGGTGGGACTGGGCGCCGGTGTTGCGATGGGTGCGCAGATGATGAATGCGATGGGGGCCGTCGCGGGCGGCGGGGCTGCGGCCGGCGCAGCGGTGCCGCCGCCGATTCCCGGCGCGGCCGCCTTCCACGTCGCGATCAACGGGCAGCAGGCCGGCCCGTTCGACATGGCGGTCCTGCAGCAGCAGGTGAATGGCGGGAGCCTCACGCGCGCCTCCCTGGTCTGGAAAGCCGGCATGGCGCAATGGGTCGCGGCGGGCGAAGTGCCCGAGCTTGCGCCGCTCTTCGCCAGCGTTCCGCCGCCGGTTCCCCCTGCCGCCTGATTCCGCATTCGTCAGGACCTTTCCCTGCACCGGGTGCGGGGCAAGGCTCTCCTTTGCCCCGGGCACGGGGGAGCTCAAGTGCGAGTATTGCGGCACGGCCAACGCGATCGCGGAGAGCGACGCTCGCGTCGAGGAGCTCGACTTCGACACCTACCTCGCCGCCCTCGAGGGCAAGATGGAGGTGGCGGAGGTCGAGCAGGTCCGCTGCGAAAAATGCGGGGCGGAGCAGTCGATGGTCGGCAGCCTCTTCGCCGGCCACTGCACCTTCTGCGGTGCGGCCATCGTCTCGGAGAGCTACGCCAGCCGGCGCATCAGGCCCCGGTCGATCGTGCCCTTCCAGGTCGACCGCAACCGGGCGGCGGACGCCTTCCGCCGCTGGGTGAAGTCACTCTGGCTCGCGCCCGGCGACCTGAAGAGGTACGCGCAAAGCGACGCGGGGCTCACCGGCGTCTATCTGCCGTACTGGACCTACGACTGCCTGACGGCGAGCGACTATTCCGCGGAGCGTGGCGACGACTACTACACGACCGAGACCTACACGACGAAGAATTCCGCCGGGGAAACGGTCACGGCGACGCGGCGCGTGAAGCAGACGCGCTGGACTCCGGTGTCGGGCCACGTGGAGCGCCATCACGACGACGTGCTGGTGATGGCCTCGAAGTCTCTTCCCGCCAACATCACCGGCGCCGTGATGCGCTTCAACCTCGCGGGGCTGGTGCCCTACCAGGCGGAGTTCGTGAGCGGCTTCCAGGCCGAGGCCTACCAGGTGACGCTGCGCGAGGGGTTCCCGGTCGCGAAGCAGTCCATCGACGAAGCCGTCCACGCGCTCATCCGCCGCGACATCGGCGGCGACCAGCAGCGCATCCACTCCGTCTCCACGCGCTACGGCGACGTGAAGTTCAAGCACGTGCTGCTGCCGGTCTGGATCTCCGCCTACCGCTACCGCGACAAGGTCTACCGCTTCCTCATCAACGGGCAGACGGGAGAGGTTTCCGGCGAGAGCCCGAAGTCGTGGTGGAAGATCGCCTTCCTGGTGCTCGCCATACTCGTCGTGCTCGTCGTGTTCGCCATGGCGGGCGGGGGGCGCTAGCCGCCCGCCTGCTTGAGCATCGTGTCGCCGTCGGAGACCTCGAACTTGCCGGGGCCCTCGATGTTGAGCGTCTTCACGACGCCGTCGTCCACCAGCATCGAGAAACGCTGGCAGCGCATGCCCATGCCGCGCGCGTTGAGGTCCAGTTCCAGGCCGAGCTGCTTCGTGTAGGCGGCGCTGCCGTCCCCCATGAAGCGGATCTTGCCGCTGGCCTTCTGGTCGCGGCACCAGGCGCCCATGACGAAGGGGTCGTTGACGGCGAAGCACCAGATCTCGTCGACACCCTTGGCCTTCAGCGCGTCGTGGTTGCTGAGGTAGCTCGGCACGTGCTTGGCCGAGCAGGTGGGCGTGTAGGCGCCCGGCAGGCCGAAGATCGCGATCTTCTTGCCCTTGGTCAGGTCCTCGACCTTGAAGGTGTTGGGGCCGAGCGAGCAGCCGTTGCCTTCCACTTCGATGAACTCCTGGACCGTGCCCGCGGGCAGGCGGTCGCCGACTTTGATGGTCATGGTTGCAACTCCTCTCGTTGTTGGGGGTGGTGCGAAGGGATCAGGGTGCCGCGTGCGAGCGGCGGAAGGCGGCGAGGGCGAGGCCCGCGGCCACGAAGGCACTGCCGAGGATGCGGTTCACCCAGCGCAGGTGCGACGGGATCCTTCATCACGGCCAGCACGCGCGCCGCGAGCCCGATGTAGCCCGCCATCACGATCATGTCCACCACCAGCGTGGTGAGCCCGAGGATGGCGTACTGCGTGAACTGCGGCCGCGCCACGTCGATGAACTGCGGCAGCACGGCCACGTAGAAGATGATGCCCTTGGGGTTGGTGATGTTCACCAGGAACCCCTTGAGGAACACCTCGCGCGAATCCCTGCCCTGCGGCGCGTCGGCCCGCGCGTCGAAGTGATGCGGCTCGGAACGCCAGGTGACGAAGCCCAGCCAGACGAGGTAGGCGACGCCCCCCCACTTCACCGCCGTGAAGAGCGTCTCGGAGGCGAGGAGGATCGCCCCCAGGCCGACCGAAACGAGGATCATCAGGGCGAAGTTGGCCACCTGCATGCCCACCGCGTTCCACATGCCGCGGCGGAACCCGTGGTTCAGGCCCGCCGCGAGGCTCGAGAAGACGCCCGGCCCCGGCGAGACCGACAGGATGATCGTGGCGACGAGGTAGGTGAGCCAGACGGACAGGTCCATGGGGTCGGATGCCGGTGACGCGGTATCGGGGCTCGGCGAGGCGGCCGAAGGTGGGGCATTGTAACTCGGACTGGCCACCGCCCCGGTTGGACGGGTGCAGGGGGTTTGCGCTACTCTTTGCCTCTGAAATCAGGGAGAACACGATGAAACGGCTCCTCGCATGCGCCGACCCTCGCGCCGGCCCCGGTAGCCGTGGCGGCGCCCCTGCAACTGGTGACCGAGAACAATCCTCCGTTCAACTTCGCCGACGGCAAGGACGTGAAGGGCACCTCCACGGACGCCGTTCGCGCCCTGCTCGCCAAGGCCGGCCTGCGAGGCGAACATCACCGTGCTGAAGTGGGACGACGCCTACGCCAAGGCGCAGGCCTCGGCCAACACCTGCATCTACAGCACGGCGCGCGTGGAGAACCGCGAGAAGCTGTTCAAGTGGTTCGGCCCGATCGCCACCAACCACTGGTCGCTCTATGCGGCTCCGACCTTCGACAAGCCGATCAAGGTGGCGCGCGATGCGCGCTTCTTCAAGATCGGCGCGGTGAAGAACGACGCCAAGGTCGACTTCATGCGCAAGGAGGGTGCGTCCAGCATCCGCGAGTCGGACAAGGATGCCGACAACCCCGCCCGTCTCGCCCTGCCGAAGACGGATCCCCACGCGATCGACCTCTGGATCACCGCCGAGTCGACGGCCAAGGAAATGGCGGCTAAGGCGGAGTCAAGGACATCAAGGAGGTGCTCGTCGTGCGGAAGCAGGATCTGTACCTGGCGTGCAACCCCGCACCGACAAGGCGAACGCTCGCGAAGCTCGAGGCCGCGTCGAAGAAATAGCCGGCGGCGAAACCGCAGCCTGACCGACAGGGCCGCGCTCAGCGGCCCTTTTCGATGGCGCGCCGGGCGATGTCGTCGACCAGCCCCGGGGCGATCACCTTGAGAAGCATCGCGAGCCGCCCGCGCGCCGTCATCACCACTTCCCGCCTGCGCTCCGTGATGGCCGCGAGCGTGATGCGCGCGCATTCCTCCACGCTCATCACCTCGCCTTCCTTGACCGGGCTCACCTCGATGGGCTTGCCATCGGGGCCGCTCGCGTTCTCGCGGATGCCGGTGGACACGAAGCCGGGATAGATCATCGTCACCGTCACGCCGGAACCAGCCAGCTCGATGCGCACCGAGTCGAAGAAGCCGCGCATGGCGTGCTTGGACGCCGCGTACCCGGAGCGCGTCGGCACGCCGGTGAGGGCCGTGAGGCTCGCGATGCCCACGAGACGGCCGCGCGTAGCCTGGAGGTGCGGCAGCGCATGGTGCGTGCAATAGACCGCGCCCATGTAGTTCACCTGCATGATCCGCGCGAGGATCGCCATGTCGCCGATGTCCGCGAAGCGCGCCCACATCGTCGCGCCGGCGTTGTTGACCAGCGTGTCGATGCGCCCGAAGGCGGCGACCGTGCGTTCCACCATGCGGCGGCAATCGTCTTCCACGGCGACGTCGGCCACGATCACCTCGGCCCGTGCGCCCAGCGCCACGCATTCGGCGGCGACTTTCTCCAGCGCCGGCCGGTCGCGCGCCGCGAGCGCGAGCATCGCGCCTTGCGCCGCCAACTGCCGCGCCAGCTCCGCCCCGATGCCCTTCGATGCCCCGGTGATGATCACCACGTTGTCTTTCATTTTCGCTCCGTCATCCCCGCGCAGGCGGAAATCGTGTGCCCGTGCCGGCGCCAAACCAGCAGGGTGTGGGCACGTGTCGGAGAGTGCCATATCTCAGCAACCGAAGGCGACCGAATCGCCGCAAGGCGCCCAATATGCTGTAGTGCTGGATGATGTAGCGTCATGGATGCCAGCGATACCCGGGAAGACCGGGTCGCCGGCGACAGCCGGGCGGGTGCGGGACATTCCCGTGGGACGGGCGGATAGCCGGCTGTAGGACAAGTCCGACTCTCGCCCGGGCATTGGCACGGTAACTTCGACCCGTCGGCACCCCGTCCCGGGTGCGCGCCACCGTATCTGACCGTGCGAGGTCACCATGAGAAGTCCTGAAATCCAAGGTTTCCCGTCCAACGTCCGACGACAGGATGACCGTGCTCCTGGCGGCGCTCACTGCGCTCAGGAAGGGCGACGGCTCCTTCGAGCTTCCCGACGACTGGGAAGGCACCGCCGGCAAGGTCGCCGACGTCTATCGCGAGCTGCAGGACCTGAGCCTGCGCATGGCCGACGAGCTCGCGACCATGAACCGCAAGGTCGGCAAGGAAGGCAAGCTGCGCTACCGCGGGTCCATGGGCGACGTGCGCGGCTTCTGGAAGACCAAGATCGACAGCGTGAACATGCTGGTCGACGACCTCGTCCTGCCGACCTCGGAAACCTCGCGCGTGATCGGCGCGGTCGCCCAGGGCGACCTTTCGCAGACCATGGCGCTCGAGATCGAGGGCCAGCCCCTGCAGGGCGAATTCCTGAAGCAGGCCAGGACGATCAACAAGATGGTGGACCAGCTCGGCTCGTTCGCCTCCGAGGTGACGCGCGTGGCGCGCGAGGTGGGCACCGAAGGCAAGCTCGGCGGACAGGCCAAGGTGAAGGGCGGTCGCGGGCACGTGGAAGGACCTCACGGACTCGGTGAACTCGATGGCCGGAAACCTCACGGGCCAGGTGCGCAACATCGCCGAGGTGAGCACGGCGGTCGCGCGCGGCGACCTGTCGAAGAAGATCACGGTGGACGTGAAGGGCGAGTTCCTGGAGCTGAAGAACACCATCAACACGATGGTGGACCAGCTTCGCTCCTTCGGTTCCGAGGTGTCGCGCGTGGCGCGCGAGGTGGGCACCGAGGGCAAGCTCGGGGGACAGGCGCGGGTGGAGGGCGTCTCGGGCACGTGGAAGGACCTCACCGACTCGGTGAACTTCATGGCCTCGCAACCTCACTCGCCAGGTGCGCAACATCGCCGAAGTGACGACGGCCGTCGCGCGCGGGGACCTCTCGAAGAAGATCACCGTGGACGTGAAGGGCGAGATCCTGGAGGTGAAGAACACGGTGAACACGATGGTGGACCAGCTCTCGTCCTTCGCCGCGGAGGTGACGCGCGTGGCGCGCGAGGTGGGCACCGACGGCAAGCTCGGCGGCCAGGCGCAGGTGCGGGGCGTGTCGGGCACCTGGAAGGACCTCACCGACTCGGTGAACTTCATGGCCTCGAACCTCACCTCGCCAGGTGCGCAACATCGCGGAAGTGACGACGGCGGTCGCGCGCGGGGACCTCTCGAAGAAGATCACCGTGGACGTGAAGGGCGAGATCCTCGAGGTGAAGAACACGGTGAACACGATGGTGGACCAGCTCTCGTCCTTCGCCTCGGAGGTCACGCGCGTGGCGCGCGAGGTGGGCACCGACGGCAAGCTCGGGCGGCCAGGCGCAGGTGGAGGGCGTCTCGGGCACGTGGAAGGACCTGACCGACACCGTGAACTTCATGGCCGGCGAACCTCACGCGCCAGGTGCGCAACATCGCCGAGGTGACCACGGCGGTGGCGCGCGGCGACCTCTCGAAGAAGATCACGGTGGACGTGAAGGGCGAGATCCTCGAGCTGAAGAACACCGTGAACACGATGGTGGACCAGCTCTCGTCGTTCGCCGCGGAGGTCACGCGCGTGGCGCGCGAGGTGGGCACCGACGGCAAGCTCGGGCGGCCAGGCGCAGGTGGAGGGCGTCTCGGGCACGTGGAAGGACCTGACCGACTACGTGAACTTCATGGCCGGCAACCTCACCTCCCAGGTGCGCAACATCGCGGAGGTGACCACGGCGGTGGCGCGCGGGCGACCTCTCGAAGAAGATCACGGTGGACGTGAAGGGCGAGATCCTCGAGCTGAAGAACACCGTGAACACGATGGTGGACCAGCTCTCGTCCTTCGCCGCGGAGGTGACGCGCGTGGCGCGCGAGGTGGGCACCGACGGCAAGCTCGGCGGCCAGGCGCGGGTGCAGGGCGTCGCGGGCACGTGGAAGGACCTGACCGACTCGGTGAACTCCATGGCCTCGCAACCTGACCGCCCAGGTGCGCAACATCGCCGAGGTGACGACGGCCGTGGCGCGAGGCGACCTCTCGAAGAAGATCACGGTGGACGTGAAGGGCGAGATCCTCGAGCTGAAGAACACGGTGAACACGATGGTGGACCAGCTCTCGTCCTTCGCCGCGGAGGTGACGCGGGTGGCGCGCGAGGTGGGCACCGACGGCAAGCTCGGGCGGCCAGGCGCGGGTGAAGGGCGTGGCCGGGCACGTGGAAGGACCTGACCGACTCGGTGAACTCGATGGCCGGCAACCTCACGGCCCAGGTGCGCAACATCGCCGAAGTGACGACGGCCGTGGCGCGCGGGCGACCTGTCGAAGAAGATCACGGTGGACGTGAAGGGCGAGATCCTCGAGCTGAAGAACACCATCAACACGATGGTGGACCAGCTGTCGCTCCTTCGGCGCGGAAGTCACGCGCGTGGCGCGCGAGGTGGGCACCGAGGGCCAGCTCGGCGGCCAGGCGCGCGTCGAAGGCGTCTCGGGCACGTGGAAGGACCTCACGGACAACGTGAACTTCATGGCCGGCAACCTCACCTCGCAGGTGCGCGGCATCGCGCAGGTGGTGACGGCGGTGGCCAACGGCGACCTGCGAGCAGAAGCTCACCGTGGAGGCCAAGGGCGAGATCGCGGCCCTCGCCAACACCATCAACAGCATGATCGACACGCTCGCGACGTTCGCCGACCAGGTGACGGGCGTGGCGCGCGAGGTGGGCGTGGAAGGCAAGCTCGGCGGCCAGGCGAAGGTGCCGGGCGCCTCGGGCACGTGGAAGGACCTCACCGAGAACGTGAACCAGCTCGCGGCCAACCTCACGACCCAGGTGCGCGCGATCGCGCAGGTGGCCACGGCCGTGACCCAGGGCGACCTGACGCGCTCGATCACGGTGGCAGCGCAGGGCGAGGTCGCGGTCCTCAAGGACACGATCAACGAGATGATCCGCAACCTGCAAGGACACGACGCAGAAGAACACCGAGCAGGACTGGCTGAAGACCAACCTCGCGAAGTTCAGCCGCATGCTGCAGGGCCAGAAGGACCTCAACACCGTGGGCAGCCTGATCCTGTCGGAGCTGGCGCCCGTGGTGGCCGCGCAGGCCGCGCGGTTCTACGTGCTGGACACCTCGTTCGAGCAGCCGCAGCTTCGCCTGCTCGCCTCCTACGGCGCCGAGGGCCAGAAGGCGCACGGCCGGCAGCGCTGGCGCTGGGCGAAGGGCCTCGTCGGCCAGTGCGCGCATCGAGAAGCGCAAGATCCTGCTGACGAACGTCCCCGAGGGCTACCTCGACGTCTCCTCGGGCCTGGGCGGCTCGGCGCCGCGCAACATCCTGGTGCTGCCGGTCGTCTTCGAGGGCCAGGTGAAGGGCGTGCTCGAGCTCGGGCTCCTTCGAGGGCTTCTCCGACACGCACCAGGCGTTCCTCGAGCAGCTCATGGAGTCGATCGGCATCGTGATCAACACGATCGAGGCCAACATGCGCACGGAGGACCTGCTCACGCAGTCGCAGTCGCTCGCGCAGGAGCTGCAGAGCCGCCAGGAGGAGCTGCAGAACACCAACCAGGAGCTGCAGGAGAAGGCGCGCCTGCTCGCGCACCAGAACGAGGAAGTCGAGCGCAAGAACCGCGAGGTGGAGCAGGCCCGCCAGGCCCTGGAGGAGAAGGCGCACCAGCTGGCGCTCACCTCGAAGTACAAGTCGGAGTTCCTCGCCAACATGTCGCACGAGCTGCGCACGCCGCTCAACAGCCTGCTGATCCTGTCCGACCAGCTGTGCGCCAACCCGCACGGCAACCTCACCGACAAGCAGGTGGAGTTCGCCAAGACCATCCACTCGTCCGGCAACGACCTGCTGATGCTCATCAACGACATCCTCGACCTGTCGAAGATCGAGTCGGGCACGGTCGCGGTGGACGTGGGCGAGCTGCGCCTGGACGAGCTGCGCCGCTACGTCGAGCGCACCTTCCGCCACGTGGCCGAAGCCGAAGCGCCTCGACTTCTTCATCCGCAGCGACGCCGAGCTGCCGCCGTCGATCTCCACCGACGCCAAGCGCCTGCAGCAGATCATCAAGAACCTGCTGTCCAACGCGTTCAAGTTCACGCACCACGGCCAGGTGACGCTCGCGATCGAGCCGCGCCGCTGCCGGCTGGAACCCGGACAACGAGGACCTGAACCGCGCCGCCGGCGTGATCGCCTTCACGGTGCGCGACACCGGCATCGGCATCCCGCCCGACAAGCAGCAGATCATCTTCGAGGCGTTCCAGCAGGCCGACGGCTCCACCAGCCGCAAGTACGGCGGCACGGGCCTGGGCCTGGCGATCAGCCGCGAGCTCTCGCGCCTGCTGGGCGGCGAGATCCGCCTGTCGAGCGCGCCGGGCGAGGGCAGCACCTTCACGCTGTACCTGCCGGAGCGCTACGCGCCGCCGCGCGCGGCCCGCAAGGGCGCGCCGACGCGGCCGCGGTGGCGAACGCCGCGATCCGGGCGGCGCGCAACGCGCCGCGCGCCGACGCGGCATCGCCCGCCGCGCGAGGCCGCTCGAGGCCGCCGCGGAGCCGCCGCGGCGGTCAACGACGCCGACGACGACCGCGACGCCGATCGCGCCCGGCGACCCGGTGCTGCTGATCGTCGAGAACGACCTCGCGTTCGCCGCGCGTGCTGCTGGAGGCGGCGCGCGAGCACGGCTTCAAGGGCATCGTCACCACGCTGGGCGCCGCGGCGCTGGCGCTGGCGCGCGAGTACCAGCCCGTCGGCGATCACGCTCGACATCTTCCTGCCCGACATCGAGGGCTGGCGCGTGCTCGACCGGCTGAAGAGCGACATCGACGACGCGCCACATCCCGGTGTGCGTGATCTCGACCGACGAGGCGCGCGAGCAGGCGCTGCAGTCCGGGGCGCTGCACTTCGTCGCCAAGCCGCTGCAGAGCAAGGACGGCGTCGACCGGCTGCTGGACAGCATCAAGGCCTACGCCTCGCGCGACGTGAAGAACCTGCTCGTGGTGCAGCCCGACGCCGCGCAAGCTGAAGGACGTGGTCGGGCTTCCTCGAGCAGGCGGAGCGACGTGAAGGTCACGGGCGCGCGCGACGCGCGCTCGGCGCTCAAGGCGCTGCGCGCGGGCGACGTCGACTGCCTGGTGCTCGATCCGGAAGCGCCGGGCCTCGTCGCCCGAGGCGCTGATCGAGGAGGCGCGCGACCGCAGGCGCAGCCGGTGCCGGTCATCGTCCACGCCGAGGAAGGCCGCGACGTGCCGCGACGAGGCGACGTGGCAGCAGCTCTCGCGCGCCGGTCCGGTGTGCTGGGTCGCATTCGCTCGAGCGCCTGCTCGACCAGACGACCGTGTTCCTGCACCGCGACGCGAGCGCGCCTGCCCGAGGAGCAGCGCGGCGCGCTCGAGGACATCTACCAGTCCAACCAGCTGGCTCGCCGGCCGCAAGGTGCTGATCGTCGACGACGACATGCGCAACATCTTCGCGCTGTCCACCGTGCTCGAGGAGTACGACATGGAGATCCTCTCCGCCGACAACGGCCGCGACGCGATCGAGATCGTGCAAGGCCGAGCCCGACATCGACATCGTGCTGATGGACATCATGATGCCGGAGATGGACGGCATGGAGACCATGCGCGAGATCCGCAAGCTCGCCGCGACTGCAAGGACCTGCCGATCATCGCGGTGACGGCCAAGGCGATGAAGGGCGACCGCGAGAAGTGCATCGAGGCCGGCGCCTGGGACTACCTGTCCAAGCCGGTGGACACGCAGCAGCTGCTGGCCGCGCTGCGCGCCTGGCTCAAGCCGTGAACGAGCCGCCGGGCTCGCCCGAGGGGCTCGAACCGCCCGGCGAGCCGGCGGCGATCCTGGTCGTCGACGACCTGCCCGACAAGCTGCTCGTCTTCCGCTCGGTCCTCGAGGAGCTCGGCCAGGACCTCGTCACGGTCGGCTCGGGCGAGGAGGCGCTGCAGCAGGTGCTCGAGCGCGAGTTCGCGGTGATCCTGCTCGACGTCAACATGCCGGGCATGGACGGCTTCGAGACGGCGGCGCTGATCCGCAAGCGCAAGCGCAGCGCGCACACGCCGATCATCTTCATCACCGCGTACGCCGACGAGATGCACGCCGCGCAGGGCTACTCGCTGGGCGCGGTCGACTACATCCTCTCGCCGGTCGTGCCCGACGTGCTGCGCACCAAGGTGCGCGTGTTCGTCGACCTGCACCAGATGGCCGAGCAGGTGCAGGCGCCAGACCGACCAGCGCGTCGCGCTCGCGCGCGAGCAGGCGGCGCGCGCGGCCGCCGAGGAGGCGGTGCGCCGCTCGGCGTTCCTCGCCGAGGGCGGGCGCCTGCTCACCAGCTCGCTCGACCCCGAGGCGCTGGCGCGCGACCTCACGCACTTCGCCGTGCCGTTCCTGGGCAGCCTCGCCGTGATCGCCCTGGTGGACGACCACCAGCGCATCGTGCGCACGGAGATCGCCTGGTCGCGACCCTGACACCACCACCGGGCGGCGCGCGACCTCCGCGCGTGCGCCGTATCGCCGAGCCGGCGATCGCCGCGCGCCATCGCGCGCGCGCTGGCCAGCGCCCGGCGCGAAGTGCTGGACGGCCCCGTCGGCGAGAGGAGCGGCGTGCTGCGTCGAGCGCCTCGACGACGGGCAGGAGCGAGAGCGCCTGGCGCTCGCGTTCCACCCGCCAGTCGATCGCCGTGCACCCGCTCGTCGGCGCGCGGCCGCACGCTCGGCGCGCTCGCCGTGGCGCTCGCGCCGCCGCGCGAGCGCTTCACCGCCGGCGGAGCTCGCGCTCGGCGAGGAGCTCGCCGGGCGCGTCGGCATCGCGCTCGACAACGCGCTCCTGCTACCGCAGGTACGCGACAACGACCGGCGCAAGGACGAGTTCCTCGCCATGCTCGCGCACGAGCTGCGCAACCCGCTCGCGCCGATCCGCAACGCGATCGAGGTGCTGCGCGTGCCGGGCGCGGACGAGGAGCGCATGGCCCTGGGCGCGCGGACGTGATCGACCGGCAGTCGCGCCAGCTGGTGCGCCTCGTCGACGACCTGCTCGACGTCTCGCGCATCACCAGCGGCAAGATCCAGCTGCAAGACCGAGGACGTGGACGTGGCCGACCGTGCTCGCCGCCGCCGTCGAGACCAGCCGGCCGCTGATCGAGGAGCGCCGCCACGAGCTCGCGGTGACGCCGCCCGCCGGGCCGCTGCACGTGCGCGGCGATTCGGCGCGCCTCGCGCAGGTGCTCGCGAACCTGCTCAACAACGCCGCCAAGTACACGCCGCCCGGCGGGCAAGGTCTCGATCGCCGGCGAGCCGAGGAGAAGGGCCACGTCGTCTTCCGCGTCGCCGACACCGGGCTCGGCATCCCGGCGCCGATGCTCGCCGGCATCTTCGATCTCTTCACGCAGGTCGACACGACGCTCGACCGCGCGCAGGGCGGGCTCGGCATCGGCCTCACGCTCGTCAAGCGCCTGGTCGAGGTGCACGGCGGGCGCGTGCAGGCCGCGAGCGCCGGCGTGGACCAGGGTAGCGAGTTCACCGTGCGCCTGCCGCTCGCCACGGAGCGCCGCGAGCCCGCGACGCCGCGCGCGCGCCGCGCGCGCAAGATCGCGCGCCGTCGCGTGCTCATCGTCGAGGACAACGCCGACACCGCGCAGACGCTCGCCACGCTGCTCGCGCTCGACGGCCACGAGGTGCGCATCGCGCACGACGGCTTCCAGGCGCTCGAGGTGGCGGCCGGGTTCCGGCCCGACGTGGTGCTGCTCGACATCGGCCTGCCCGGCATGGACGGCTTCGAGATCGCGCGGCGCCTGCGCCAGCTCGACTGCGCGCGCGCTCGTGCCTGCTGGTCGCGGTCACCGGCTACGGCCAGGAGCGCGACCGCCGCCGCGCGCTCGAGGCGGGCTTCGACCACCACCTCGTGAAGCCCGTCAACGTGCAGGTGCTCATGGCCGCGCGTGCATCGGGTCGCGCCAGCGCATCCGTGGAGACCCAATGAGCGACCTCGAGGCGATCTACCGCGACGCGCTGCGCGCGCGCCTGCTGCAGGCGCATGGGCCACGCCCTGCAGCACGACCTGAAGAGCCCCGTCCAGGGCCTCTACTGGTGCTCGATCTGGCGCTGAAGGGCGTGTCGGGCGAGCTCGTCGAGGGCGAGGCCGCGCGCCCAGGTCGAGAAGGCGGTGACGCATGGCGCGCAAGGAGCTCGCGCGCCTGGAGCGCACCTCGCGCACCTTGCTCGCCGACGCGGGCATCGTCGAGGACGAGCGAAGCGCGCTTCGACCTCGCCGACCTCGCCAAGGAGACCGGTGCGCCACTTCGTCACCGACGCGGCCATGCGCAACGTGCGGCTCGTCGTGTACGTGCCGCCCGGAGCCGGTGCACGTGCGCGCCGCGCGCGGCGAGATCGCCCAGGCCATCCTCGGCTGCATCGTCGCAGTGCTCGACCAGTTGCCGGCCGGCGGCCGCGCGGAAGCGACCGTTCGCGTCGACGGCGACCGGGCCGTGATCGACATGAGCGACGAATCTCCCGCGGACGGGGCGGTGGTCCGCGGCGCCGGGCGAATACACCCTGGCCACGATTGCGCTTCGCATCGCGCGGCAGAACGTGGAATCGCTGGCGGAGAATTCTTGCCGAGGAGCGCGGGCCCGCCCGCCGCCTCGCCATCCGCATCCGGCTGCCCCTGACCGCGAGCCGGCCTAGGGCAATGTTTGAGGGCGGTTTGCGGGGTCGAGCATCACGGATTTGCGCAGGTCGACGCGAGCCCGGCAGGACGGGTTCATCGCGGTGCCTGGTCCTCGAGGCCGGCGCGGCGCGCGACCGCATCCCAGTCGACGAGCATCCCCAGCACGGCACGCACGTAGGCTTCGCGGCGATCGCGGTAGTCGAGGCAGTAGGCGTGCTCCCACAGGTCCACCGCGAGCAGCGGAATCGCGTCGGTGATGAGCGGCGAGACCGCATTGGGCGTGCTCAGGATCTCCAGGCGCCAGCCGCGACGGACGAGCCATGCCCAGCCGCTGCCGAAGCGGTCGACGGCGATCCTGGCGACCTGTTCGACGAGCGCCTCCGGCGAGCCGAATTCGAGGTCGATGAGCGCGCGTAGCCGTTTCGGGACCTTCGCCGGACCGGGAGGCTTGAGGCACCGGAAGTAGAAAGCGTGGTTCCACACCTGGCTCGCATTGTTGAAGATGTCCTTCTTCATGGGGTCGGCAGCGGTATTTCGGATCAGCGCCTCGAGCGTCAGTTCGGCATGGCTCGTTCCGATGACCAGGTCGTTGAGCTTGTCCACGTAGCCGCGAAGGTGCCCCTGGTGGTGCACGATCACTGCGCCGGCCGAGATCACGGGCTCCAGGGCTGCCGGCCAGCCAGGGCAGGGGCGGCAGCAGGAAGTGCCCGTCGGGGCCCCGCGCCTCCTCGTCGAGGGAAATCCGGTCGGAAGCGTTCATTGCGATTCCCCTCTCCTCCACGCCACCCCGGGCGCGGCGAGCGGGACCGTCGCGCGGCCATGGGAGTGCCCGTCATCGCCGGCGGCAAGGGGGGCCGGGAGTTCGGCGTCGATGAAGGGCTGGTACTCGAGAGTCGTCATTGCCGTCTCCCTGCCTGGAGCGTGGATGGTCATGAGGTCAGGTTAGGGGTCACGACCCGGGAGAATCCATCGGACGCTGCCGCGCCGCCGAGTAGGTTGGCTCCGACAGCCTGCGCCGTAGGAGCCAGCCGACAGGCGCAAGCGGCGGCTGCCGACGGAAGCGGCGTCGCGGCAACCCGACAATGGGGCACCTCCACGCACGGGAAGAAGAACGATGGCCATCGGACCAGGCGCTCCCGGCAACAACCTTCGCCCGCTCATCTGGGCCGCATGGATGCTGGTCGCGATCGGCGCGCTCGCGCTCCTCCACGCCGCCCGCGATTTCTTCATCCCGCTGCTGGTCGGGATCGCCATCGCCTACATGCTGCGTCCCGCGGTCGAGGCCCTGGCGGGCCTGCGCCTGCCGCGCGTCATCGCCGCGCTCGTCGTCGTGACTGCGGCCTGCGGCCTGACGGCCTACGGGATCTACGCGCTCGCCGACGACGCCGTGCAGCTCCTCGAGACGCTTGCCCAAGGCGGCGCGCACCCTGCGCCTGGCGTTCCAGGAGGGGCGCGCCGAGCAGCCGAAGGCGATCACGAAAGTGAACGAGGCCGCGCGCGAGCTCGACAAGGCCGCCGCCGCCGCGGCCGGGCGGCCATCCGCGCCTCCCGCGCCCGCGCCCTCCCTGGGAACCCGGTTGCAGGATTACGTCGTCGCCAAGGGCCAGTCGCTCTTCGGCCTGCTGGTGCAGGTGCTCTTCGCCCTGCTCCTCGCCTGGTACGTGCTGAGCGAGGGCGACACCTTCAGGACTGAAGATCCTGCGAGTCGTGAGTCCTTCCTCGTCGAACCGCGCAACCACCGTGCGCATCCTCGAGGACATCAACCGGCAGGTGCAGCGCCACATGCTCGCCATCTTCGTGATCAACGGCCTGATCGGCGTGTCCACGGCCATCGCCTTCACGATCCTGGGCGTCGAGCAGGCCGTGCTCTGGGGCGTGATCGCGGGCGTGCTGCACTTCGTGCCCTACGTCGGGCAGGCCATCGTCACCGCCGCGAGCACGGCGGCCGCGTACGTGCAGTTCGGATCGGCCGGATATGCCGCCGTGGTCGCGGCCACGACGCTGGCCATCTCGCTCACCATCGGCACCGTGCTCACCACCTGGCTCCTGAGCCGCGCCTCGCGGGTGAACACCACCGTGCTCTTCGTGGCCATGCTTTTCTTCGGCTGGCTGTGGGGCGCGTGGGGCCTGTTCCTCGCCTCTCCCGTGGTCGCGATCGTGAAGAGCGTGTGCGACTACGTGGGCCCCTTCGCGCCCGCCGCCGAGTTCCTTTCCGGCCGCGACCTCCCGCGTTCGCCGTCCGGCGCCGCCACGGTCCCCGCCGGCGAGTAGGACCGCACGCACGCCCATTTCGGACTCCTCCGACAAGCTGTCCGACACGCTCCTGCATCCCTCGCGGCGAGCGCTCCGCAAGCTGGCCGCGCAATTCCGCCAACCCACTGGAGACGAGTCCATGAACCGGGACCGCATCGAAGGCAACTGGAAGCAGCTCAAGGGCAAGGTCCGCGAGCTATGGGGCAAGCTCACCGACGACGCGCTCGAACGGTTCGACGGCAAGCGCGAACAGCTCGCCGGCAGGCTCCAGGAAACCCGTGGAATCCGCAGGGACGAAGCCGAGAGGCAGATCAGCGACTTCGAAGCCCGCTGGCGCCGCGAAAACCGGCTCCAGTAAGGGGACCGGTTTAGGGGCGCTGGCCTCGAAAGTACCGCTACCCCCACCCCAGGGCGCCGCCCTGGCGGGGAATACCGGGACTCATGGCGGCTTCTGCTTCTTTCGGGCGTTGCATCGGCATTGATGCTGGATGACATTGAGGAGCGAGCATGGGGACGAAGGGCAATCTGGGGAATTACGACTCGAAGCGGCCGCCGAGCGGCGGGAGCGTGCGGGCAGGCTGTTGCTCGCGGGCAGTTCGCTGTCGATGGTGGCCGCGATGGCTGGAGTGCCGAGGCAGGTGGTTTTCCGT